>CAWKGI010000001.1:0-75182 GCA_963849125.1 uncultured Actinomycetes bacterium
AGGCAGTGCGGCGGCCCGTACCACGCTCTACGGGCCGCCGTAGCGCCACACCGAGCGGCACCCCCTAGCGTCGGGCCATACGCAGGTAAACGACTCCGGGAGAGTGCATTCAGATGGGCGGAAACGACAAGCGGAAGTGGTGGGCGCTCGGCATCCTGAGCATCGTGCAGTTCATGGTCGTGCTCGACATCGCGATCGTGAACGTGGCGCTGCCCTCGATCCAGGCCGACCTCGGGTTCTCACAGGAGAACCTTCAGTGGGTGATCAGCGCCTACGCGTTGGTGTTCGGTGGGTTCCTTCTGCTCGGGGGTCGCCTCGCGGACAGGCTCGGCCGCCGCAGGATGTTCCTCACGGGGCTGGTGGTGTTCGGACTCGGCTCGCTGCTCGCAGGCATCTCGTGGAACGAGGCCTCACTGATCGGCGCCCGCGCCACGCAGGGCCTCGGCGCGGCGATCATCTCGCCGGCGGCGCTCTCGATCCTGATGACCACGTTCCGCGAGGGACGTGAGCGCAACATCGCGCTCGGGGTGTGGGGCGCCGTCGGTGGGTTCGGTGCCGCTGCAGGCGTGCTGCTCGGCGGCATCTTCACCGACGCCCTGAGCTGGGAGTGGATCTTCTTCATCAACCTCCCGATCGCGGCGATCGCCCTCGCGGTGGCCCCATTCCTGCTCGTTGAGAGCCGGGACGAGCGGACGCAAGGCTTCGATGCTCTCGGAGCGGTGCTCGTCACGGGTGGTCTCTCCGCCGCCGTGCTCGGCATCACCCAGGCCAACGACGCGGGCTGGGCATCAGCTCAGACGATCGGCACGCTCGGCGCCGCGATCGCCCTGCTCGCCGGGTTCGTGGTCACCGAGCTGCGGGTCGCGCATCCGCTGATGTCGTTCTCGATCTTCCGGATCAAGACGGTCGCGGGCGCGAACGTCGCCGGGCTGATCCTCGGCACGGCCCTGTTCTCGATGTTCCTGATGCTGACGCTCTACATGCAGCAGGTGCTCGGGTTCTCGCCGATGGAGACCGGGTTCGCGTACCTCGCCGTGGCCGGCAGCTCGATCGTGTGGGCGACGGTCGCCTCCCAGCTCGTCAACCGCGTCGGAGTGAAGCCGGTGCTCGTGACCGGGATGAGCTTCCTCACGGTCGGCCTGCTCTGGTTCACGCAGGTCTCGGTCGGCGGCTCGTACGTGACCGACCTGCTGCCCGGGTTCCTGATCGTCGGGATCGGGATGCCGTTCGCGTTCGTCTCGATCAACATCGCGGCACTCGCCGGCGTCGAGGCCAAGGACGCGGGACTCGCCTCGGGGCTGATCAGCACGTCGCAGCAGATCGGCGGTGCGCTGGGCATCGCGGTGCTCTCGTCGATCGCGGTCGCGCAGACGAACGACGCGTTCGCCACCGGTGACACGGCCGCGGTCGCGCTCACCGACGGGTTCCGGGCCGCGTTCTGGTCGGGGCAGCCGTCGCCGGTCTCGGCGTCGTCACCGCCGCGATCCTCGTTCGTCGCGACGAGCTTCAGACGGCCCCTGCAGTCGAGCTGACGCTCGTCGAGGAGACCGGCGCCGCCGCGGAGGTCGCGCTGGCCGCGTGAGCCCGGGCACTCCGCGTCACCGGTGGGGTCGCGACGCCCCACCGGTGACGCGGGGAGCGGCGGGCGTGCGGCAGGCAACGGAGTCCGCGGCAGCCCGCCGCCCCGTCGATGCCGTTGCTCAAGACGCGACTCATGCCATGACCACGGGAATCGTGCACCACGCCGGCGAGGGAGAGTCGCTCTTCGAAGGCCGGATCGTCCTCAAGTCCAGCCTCGCGGAGCTGAGCGTCACCGAGTCCTGGTTCGTCGAGGCCCGACCCGGCGCGGACCCGCATCTCCACCGCGCCCACACCGACTCGTTCTACGTTCTCGAGGGCGAGCTTGCCTTCCTCCTCCACGACGCGGAGCACGTGGTCGGTCCGGGAGCGTTCATTCATGCGCCGCCCGGCGTCGTCCACGGGTTCCGGAGCCTTTCCCCTGCGCGGTTCCTCAACTTCCACACCCCCGACGGGCGATTCGCAGACCATCTGCGTGAGCTCGACCGTGGCGGGCCGGGAGGCTTCGACAGCGTCGCCGCCGCGCCGGGCAGCGGGCTCGTCCCGACCGACGCGATCCTGCTCCATCGCGGTGGAGGCGAGAGGCTCTACGGCACCAACCGCGTCGCGACGATCAAGGTCGGACGCGGGGAGCTGTCGCTGATCGAGTTCGAGATCGAAACCGGCTTCGTCGGCCCCGATCTGCACACCCACGACGACCACACCGACTCGTTCTACGTCCTCGAGGGCGAGGTCCTGTTCCGGATGGGTGACGCCACGGTCGTCGGCCGGGCCGGCTCCTTCGTCGCAGCGCCCCCGGGAGTCCCGCACGCGTTTTCGGGTGGCACCGTCGGCGCACGGCTGCTCAACGTGCACGCCCCGGGTGTCGGCTTCCACGAGCGGCTGCGTGAGATGTCTCGACCGAGCTCCACGGGTGCCGAAACGCAATCGGCGGGCTCGCGCGCCTGAGCAGCGCGAGTGCCGCGCTCGGTGCCTCCAACGGTACTGCCGGGCGCGCCGACCGCGACCTCCCCGTGGCTTCACTCACACGCCAGTACGCGGTCGATCTTCGTTCGAGGCCCAACGCGTATAGGCGAGGAGAGCCAGCAGGGATGCCTCGGTGATCATGTCCGGACGGTCCCCCCGATCGGTCAACGTCAGGCGGGTTCGCCGAATGAGGCCGCCGCATCACGGGTTCTCTCATCGAACGGCGCCCACCCAATCTCGTCGCACGCCCAAACACATTGCCGCGGGTACAGCCCCCTTGCGGGGACTCTCAGGGCGCGTTGGGACGGAGACCGTCACAACCCCCAGCCAGATGTCGAGCCGCGAATTACCCCATCTGGGCATCAGCGAAGCAGTCGGCCTGTGACGACGACTGACATGCGACCGGCGGTCACACGGAAGATCCGAGGGCCTCGGCTGACCTTGCGGCGCTCGTAGCCGCATCACAGAGTCGCTTTGCGTCGGCCGGGTCGATGTCGTTACGGAAGTGTGTGGTGTTGGTCGTGACGATGAGAGCGGCTGCGCGGGTAGCTGCTTCGGCGAGGATGAGGGCGACGGAGGCGTCGGCTGCCATGACGCGGCTGCCATTGCGGGCGGCGTCGTGAGCGAGTTGCGCGACTTCGGCGGCTTGCTGGGCGATCTCGCACGGGACTCCGGCGGCCTGGAGGAGTGCTTGTTGTCGGTTGGGGTCGTCGTGCGGTTCGCGTAGCGCGTCGAGCATGTCTTTGATCGCGGCCGCATCGTCGTTGCCGAGCGTGAGGAGGCGTTCGCGGAGCTGTTCTGCTGCGGCTGCTGTGTGAGGGCCTTCAGGCCAGGAGCGCGAGCCGCGTGCGACCATGATCACGAGGCTTGCGGCTGCGGCGGCTGCGAGTGCTGCGGCTGTGCCGCCCGCGGGCGACGGTGCGGGCGCCTCTAGCTGGCCGAGGAGTGTCCGAAGTCCGTCCATGACTACGTCTGGGGTGTGCGGCGGCGCGAAGGGTTTGTTCGCTTAGCTGCTGCCATCAGGCTTGCCTCAGGAGTGTCGTCGCCAGTGTGCTCATCTGTTCGAGTACGGCTGCGACTGGTTCGATGCCGTGGATCAGCCCGATTCCTTCGCCTGTGAAGGTGTTGGAGCGTTCGGGGTCTCCGTCGGCCCACCCTGTAACCCAGTCGTGCTCGACCTGTGGGTCGGCTTCCCGGAGCTGTTCCTCGCGGCCGTGCCAGGTGTCGGTGAAGCGGTTGCGAAGAACACGGGCGGTGAAGCGCTCGGGCCAGTCGAGCTGTCGGACGACGTCGGCAACGGTCGTGCGGATCGTGTCGTCTCCTGTGGATGCGAGCGCAGCGTCGTGCATGGCTTGCGAGACGGTTGCTTCGGCGGTGGCCCAGAGCCGAGACCCCACGACGACGCCGTCGGCCCCGAGGACGAGGGCAGCTGCGAGCCCGCGGCCGTCAGCGATCCCGCCCGCGGCGCACAGGAGCGTGTCGGGGGAGCGCTTCGCGAGCAGGTCGGCGACCTCGGGCACGAGCGTGAACGTGCCTCTCGTGTCACCGTGGCCGCCCGCTTCGCTGCCTTGCGCGACGATGACGTCCGCTCCGGCCTCGATCGCGAGCGCGGCGTCCTCGCGGGATTGCACCTGGCACAGCAGCGGCACGCCGGCTCTCTTGACCTGCCGCGCGAGAGCTCGCGGGTCGCCGAACGAAAGGAAGATGGCTCGAGGCCTGCGCCCGAGGACATGGTCGAGCAGTTCAGGAGACCGGCCGAGAGACCAGGTGATGAACCCGACTCCGACCCGCGAGGGGTCTGCGATGTCGAGTTGCTCGTCGATCCAGTCCTTGTCGCCGTAGCCGCCGCCGACGAGCCCGAGGCCACCGGCGTCCGAGACAGCTGCAGCCAGGCGGCCGCCTGCAGCAAACGCCATCGGTGCCGACACGACGGGAGTGGCAAGCCCGAAGCGGTCGGTGAGGCGGGTCGACAGCGCCATCCCGACGATCCTACGGGCCCTCGATCTCGAGCGAAGCTCGTCGTCTGTGAACCTCGAGGTAGCGGACGCCGTGACTGCCTGCCTCGAGCGCGTGTGACCGTCCGTTCCTCACCAGCACGGCGTCGCCATCACGGATTGAACGCGGATCGCCGTCGGTGGTCACCGTGGCCGATCCTGAGAGGACGAGCACGAGAACGTCGCACTCCGCAGTGATGGGGTCGAGAGATCCGCTGTCGGCCTCCAGTGCAACGAGCGTGACGTCGAGGTCGAAGGGCTCGTCTGTCCAGAGCGGGCCGCGAAGCCCTCGGGAGGTGAGGTCGATGACCGGCTCGACAGCCGCCTCACGGGGGGCGGAAAGACCGAGACGGTCGAGGGCACAGGTCGAAATGGTCTGTTCGAGATACGGGAACAGCTCGCGTTCCTCGAAGCGAATGTGGCGCTCGAGCAGCTCGGCGAGCTGCCGCATCAGGAAGCGGTCGGCGTCACCGGTAGCGTGGGCGGCCTCGAGCCTTGCGGCCATCGAGCGGATGCGCTGGTGCTCCAGCAACGTTCTGATGACGAGTGATTCTGCAGGGTCGCCGCAGTCGGTGAGCAGCGGGAGTACACGTTCTTCCTCCAGACGAAAGTGACCCACGGTCTCGTCGCTGTAGAAGCGCAGGAATCGCTCGACGGACGCCTGACGGGTGCCGTCGTCATCGTTGGACGCGTTCCGAAGCCGGCGTGCCTCGGAAAGACCATGGTGATGGTCGTGCGAGAGGGGGATCAGGGCGGAATGTCGCTTCACGTGGCAGGGTGCGGAGCGGAGAGCTGCGGCAGCGCTGCTGGCCCGCGTCGGATTGTCTCGTCGACACCTGGGGTTCCTGCGGCTCCCGGCCGCATCGCCGAGTAAGCACTCTCTCGAACCGATGGTCTCCGCGCCTGATCGGCGCAGGGAAACCGATCTCGAACCTCCGCGTGCATGTGCGGGGTATCGCAAGAACACGCGTGCAGGCGCGAAGCGTCGCGCGGACAAGATCCAGGCTCTCTCGAACGGACAGCGCGCCAGCCTCCCCCACCCAACGACATGCGAATGGACATCGACAAACCTTGGCACAGGCAGGCAGCCCCTTCCTTCGGTGTTTTGGCTTCTTGCCAGATGGGTACCCCGATTCTCAGTGAGCCAATCAAGGAGGACGTTGCACAACGCCATTCGACCACCGGGACTACCAGCGTTCCGGTGGAGACCTCGGCGATGCGTTCGATCTGGACCTGGCCCGACGTCACGACCGTCGAAATCAATCCTCGAGAGGGCGCGGCGGCACCAGCGCCCGTCGGCCAACGCCCTGAAAGCGCATTACATCCTGCGGTGTCGGACCGTGATGGGGATTGGGGGCACGTCCACCGGATCACAAGACGAGGAGCGACGAGAATGTCAGATCAATTATCCAGCCGGAGGACGAGCCACCCATCAAGGCGGCCCCGCCCAGTCGAAGAACGAGGGTGGGTCGACGAAGACGGCGATTCTGGCGCGGACGAGCTACCAAACCAGGGAGCGCCCACGAGTTGGAGCGGCGCCGAGAATCTGAGCTCGCTGGACATAAGCGCGCCGTCGAGGAAGCCCGGGAGCTACCCCGCCGGGAGAGCGGATGTAGCGCTGGTCGATCAGGGCCGGGGCGCCCATTCGGTCGGTCGCCGGTGCTTTCCCGAAACCTCATGGAGGACGGCCTGAAGAGGGTCATGCGGTGCCCAGATCGAGGGGACGAGATCGCAAGAGAGAACCTTGACTACTTGCGCTGCCCACGGGCCGGCCCGGCGCGCCAGCCCGGCGCCCACGACATGCAATAGCAGGCATCGGGCGGGTTCTCGACACAGCTCGGGCAGACAGACATGGCCAGAGTCTACGAGGGCCGCGTCCCGGAACCATTTGCCGTATCCCGCATACGACCTCAAGGGACGAGCTAGCCGCGAGTGCACGGATCCCCCATCCGGGGGCGCGACCCCGCTGCCCGGGGCGTGACAGCGGGGAGTCGGGGAGGGGTAGGAAGGCCCGCCGGGGCGGCGGGCCTTCCGGTTTGTTGTCTAGCGGGTGATCCGTCCTAGCCGCTCTCAGGGGCGAGCACCCGGCGTGCAGCCGTTGAGGATGCTCGCCACCTTGGTCACGAACATCCGCTTTGTACTCGGTCGCCACGTGGTTGTTTGCGTCCGTGCCGACGACCGACCGCGTCCGGATGGAACGTATGAACCTTCATCCAATACCTCCCGTACGCAGAAGAGTCAACAATAGACCGACCCTTGGGCCATCGGCGAGACTCGGGCGACATTCCCGAACGGTCGCCCAAGCGACCGTGGGATCTCGCGGCTTTCCCTGGCGCCTATCGGGGCGCTCGAGCAACGCTGACCGTCGTGGTGACTCGAGCTCGACACGGCCTTGCCACGGCCCACCGGCCACGACACCAGGGGCGTTGTCCCCGGAGCCGCGGTCGAGGCTAGGGGCTCATCTGTCCGGTCTGGGACATCGAGCCGTGATCGGGGACGGTGAGGGCAGGGATCGATTCCGGGGCGAGCATGAGGAGCGCCCCGAGGGTGAGGAGGAGCGCGGTGGTGCCGACGGTCGCCACCCGGCGCGATGGAAGAAGCTTCTCGAGCGCGATGAGCCCGGCGACGAACGCCATCCAGGCGAGGCTCATGACGCCAAGGGCGAACAGGGAGGCCATCAGGGCCCAGCAGCACCCGATGCACCAGGCGCCGTGTCTCAGCGCCCATGTTCAGAGCACCCGCAGGGCCGTCGCGCCAGGAGCTGAGCAGGAACCCGAGTGGGCTGCGGCACTTCCCGAGGCAGACGTCCTTGAGCGGCGTCAGTTCGTAGACGGCGGCGACGACGAGCGTCGCTCCGGCGATCCAGCGCCCCGCACGGTCCCACGCCAGCACATCCCCTGCGATCGTTCCGCCCAGTGTTGCGGCCGCGAAGGCAAGAACTCCGACTCCGGTCCAGGCCAGGAGGTAGCCGGAGGTGAACGCCAGCGGGGCGACGGCGGAGCGGCTCCTCGTCATCCGCGAGTAGAGGGCGACCGTCGGCGCGAGCGACGGGAACATCATCGCGGCCATCATCACGACCCATACGCCGACGAACCACGAGAGGGAGCCGAGAGCGGTCCACGGTCCGCCGTCCATCCCTCGCATCTGCTCTGCGGTCCACCACCAGGCCGCGGCGGCGACCGCGAAGAGCGCCACCACGAGCCCCAGCCGCGCGCGGACGGCCGCGAACGCAGCTGCGAGGCCGTCGCGGCTGCTCACAGAAGGCTCTGTCGTCGTGCTCAAGCGGTCAGGCAGCCCACGAGAACGCGGCGGTCGAGATGCCCGTCTTTCCCTCGTACTCGATTCCGAAGGCGTTGATCTTCGACCGTGTCGCCTCGGCGGCGTTGAACTCGGACGAAACGGGGTGGAACATCCCGACGAGGCGAACAGGCTCTCCGGTTTCGACCCCGAACGGGACGATGTCCTCTATCTCGAAGTCGATCGCGTCCCCGATCCGGACGCTGTGACGCAGACCGTCGTCCACGATTTCGATCGACGCGCGCTCGACGCCGAGCATCTCCCCAACGAGGGGAGCGATGCCCGCCATCGGGCCGCCGAGCTGGCCGCCGAAGACCGCGGTGAGCTTCTCGGCCTGCTCGTCGGTCGCGGTTTCATCGACGAACATGCCGACGCGCCAGTTCCCGTCGGTCATCACCTTCGGCGTATCGATGATGACGGCGGCTTTGAGGCCGCTCACGTCCGTGTCCTCGATCGCACCGCTGCGAATGTTGAAGACGAGCGTGGCGCGGCAGAAGTCGTACGTCGCACCGTGGTCGAACGAGAAGTTGCACGGACACATCAACTCGCACGAACAGGTCTCCGCGTAGCTTCCACTCAGATGCCAGGACATGACGACCTCCGTCAGCGTGAGGGGTGAGCGCGAGCGAACTATTACCCCGGAAATGCTTTTGTGTCAACTGTTGCATGAGGAGGGGTACCCGCTCGTCAAGCCCCGAGACGCCCTCGGTGCCTGAGGACGTCGGCGAACTGTCGACCCAGCCCCGGGCACGGGTCTCCTTCTCCGTGCGCCGGCACGAGCAGGATGGACGTCCCTCCCGTTGCCGGATACTGTCGTCACATGGGAAGCGACCCGACGTTCCTGCGCGAGCCGCCGGCGGACGACGGCGCGCGACGGGCCTACGACGCGGATCGCACCGACGACGGCTACGTGTGGAACTTCACGCGCCTGTGGTCATGGCGACCGGACTTCTCGAGTGCCTTCCAGGAGACGCGGGGAGGGCTGATCAGCGCCTCGACGCTCTCCGAGCGGGAGTGCGCCGTGCTCGTCACGACCACGGCCGCGGCCCGTGAAGACGCGTACTGCTCGCTCGCCTGGGGCACCCGCCTCGCCGGGCTGACAGACCCCGAGACCGCTGCCGAGGTGATCGGCAGTGGTCGCGCGGAGCGGCTGACGGAGCGGGAGAACGCACTCGCCGAATGGGCTCGACAGATCGTCAGCGACCCCAACGCGACGACGCCAGCCGACGTGGAACATCTACGCAAGGCGGGGATCGGGGATCGCGAGATCTTCGAGGCGACGGCGATCATCGCGCTCCGAGTGGCCTTCTGCACAGTCAACGACGCCCTCGGCGCCGGCCCCGACAAACAGCTCGCCGACGCGGCCCCCGAGGCCGTCCGCGCCGCAGTAGCGTTCGGGCGCCCCGCCGGAACAACCCCGTCAACACCTTGAAACGGCGACGAGCGCGCAACGGCACGGCCACCGAGCCGACGGTCCCGACCGGCGAGCAGACCCCCTGGCGCATACGCGGCACGTACTTCGAGTCGTGCAACTGCGACGCCGTCTGCCCGTGTCGCATGGTCGGCGACCTGAAGGGAGGTCGCTCGACGCACGGCATCTGCTTCGGCGTGCTGACCTGGGCGATCGAGCAGGGAACCGTCGGCGACATTGACCTGGCCGGACTCGCAGCTGCGCTCGTCCTCAGCTACGACGACGACGAGCCGGGCTCGCCGTGGACGTTCGTCGTGCACGTCGACGAGCGTGGCACCGAGGCGCAGCGGTCAGCGGTCGCCGACGTCCTGACCGGCAGGCTCGGCGGGGAGCAGATCCTGCGACTGCCGTGGGTGTCGAAGCCGAGCAACCTCATCCAGATCAGAGCGAGCCCGATCGAGATCGAACACGCACGAGGGAAGCACGTGGTTCGCGTGGGTCGCGCGATCTCCCTCTCCGCGACAGAACCCGTTCCGGTAGACACGCGCGTCGCATGCGGGATCCCCGGTTACGACCAGCCCGGCACCGAGCTCTACGCCGACGAACTCGTCGTCGATGACGCCCCGTTCGCCTGGGAGCTGTCGGGGAACTGCGCCTTCACGTCAGCGTTCGACTACAGCTCAGGCTGATCACTGACGGCAGAAACGCGCGAAGCAAGACGCAGCCTGGACGCGGGTGAGCGATCCATTCGCCCGTCTGACCGGACGGGACGTGCCCTCTCCCCGCAGCGCCTGCCTCACGAGCCGTGGAGACCGTCTGCCCACCGTCCGGTCGGCCACCAGTTTCCTGGTCGCAGACCAGGAGGTCGCACGGGATCCGTGGCACATCGTCGAACCGGCCGAAGCGTCGAACACCGGCGCAGGCGAGCAGATAAGGCCCCGACCTCACACTTGCTGACGCGCCCCAGCAGCGGCCCCCTCCGCTCGGATCACCGCTCGCCCGGGCTTCGACTCACCGAGGGACGGGGAAGCTCCGCTCGATACGGAAATCAGTCCCATGAACCGTCAGATCCCCCAGATCGGCGATGAGGGCCTGCACCAACGGCGTCTTCATGTCAGCGTCCATCGCGGCCTGGTCGGGAAACGTCTCGATGAAGTAGAGGACATCGTCGTCCTGAGAGTCGACGGTCACGACGCTCGTCCCTCCAAGAGCTTCGACATCCGGGCCTAGTTCGACCATACGGCGGGCAAGCTCGTCCCGCCTGCCCGGCTTTGCCTGGAACCGGACATTGATGTGAATCGTCTCGTTCATCGCACCCTTTCGAATGGTCATCCGAGTCAAGCGGAGGTCGAGCTAGTGTCCCACACCGTCGGAGCACTGCCGAGCACTCGGACGAGCCTCCTCGGTCACGTGACATGGGGACCGAGTTTGGTTGGGAGCCGCCGGCCGATCCGTGGCGAGTCGTCAGCCGACTTGCTGACGAGCCGCCTGGGGTTCTTGGGGACGTGTGGTTGTGGTGGGCATCGCTGCCCCGTTCGCGCCCCGCGCGCCTGACGCTCCGAAGCCTCGGCCTTCGGGGCCGAGGGCTCGCAACCGATCGGTAACGTCACGGCGCGTGCCGCCCGCCGTCACTCTCTCCGTCCTCGACCTCGCGCCGATCCCGGCGGGTTCGACCCCGGGCGAGGCGCTGCGCAACAGCCTCGACCTAGCGCGTCACGCCGAGCGGCTCGGCTACCGCCGCCACTGGGTCGCCGAGCACCACAACATGCAGGGCATCGCGAGCGCCGCGACCTCCGTCGTCGTCGGCTACCTCGCCGCGGGCACCTCGACGATCCGGGTCGGCGCGGGCGGGATCATGCTCCCGAACCACTCGCCGCTCGTGATCGCGGAGCAGTTCGGGACGCTGGAGTCGCTCTATCCGGGGCGGATCGACCTCGGGCTCGGCCGCGCTCCGGGCACCGATCAGCTCACCGCGCGGGCGCTGCGGCGTGACCCGACGAGCGAGCTGCAGTTCCCGCAGGAGGTGCAGGAGCTGCAGTACCTGCTCGGGCCGGCCGAACCGGGCCAGGCGATCCGGGCCGTCCCCGGCGCCGGCACCGAGGTGCCGCTCTGGATCCTCGGCTCGAGCACCTTCGGCGCCCGTCTCGCCGCGGCGCTCGGTCTGCCCTACGCCTTCGCCTCGCACTTCGCGCCACGCGATCTGATGGACGCGCTCGAGATCTACCGCAGGGAGTTCCAGCCCTCCGCCCAGCTGCCGGAGCCCTATGCAATGGCCGGGCTGAACGTGTTCGCGGCCGACACGGACGAGGAGGCGCGCCGGCTCTTCACGACACCACAGCAGTCGTGGGCGAACCGCTTCCGCGGTCTCCCGGGGCCGATCCCGCCGCCGATAGACGACATCGAGGCGTACTGGACGCCGGCGGAGAAGGCGCAGGCGTCGGCGATGCTGACGTGCTCGGTCGTCGGCTCAGCCGAGACGGTGCGCACCGGCGTCGGGGCGTTCGTCGAGCGGACGGGCGTGGACGAGGTGATGGTCGTCTCCGCGATCTACGACCACGCTGCGCGGGTGCGCTCGTACGAGATCCTCGCCGCTGACGTGCAGGCGTAGATCGCACGGCTCCCCCTAGACCCTTCACAGTTCTCTCTCAGACGAGGGTTCTACGTTGGGGCGATGACGACCACATCCTCCGCTCTCGCGAGCCCTCCCGCCACCGTCGAGCACGTCTCCACGCTCCGGCGCCTCTGGTCGCCGGAGATCGGCATCGCCTTCGCCGCCTTCGCCACCCTCTGCGTCGCCGTCCTCACCCGCTCGATGCAGCTGCTCGAGCCCGACGACTACGCCTACCGCGCCTCCATCGTCGCGCTCACGCACGGCCACATCACGCTCACGAACGCGCAGTACACCGCGCTCGCGAGCCAGCTCGGCCAGATCATGCAGTGGGTCCAGCTCCCGAGCGGCTCGTGGATCAGCGAGAAGAACCCTGGGTACCCGTTCGTCGCTGCGCCCTTCCAGTGGCTCGGGATCCTGCGCGTGGCGCCGCTCTTCTACGGGGCCCTCGGCTGCATCGGCCTCTACGCCGGCGGCCGCCGCTGGCTCGGGCGCTTCGGCGGCACCTGGGCCGTCGTCCTCTTCTGCGCTTCCGGGGCCGCGCTCGTGTTCGCCTGGCGCGCCACGATGCCGACGTTCACCGACGCGTCGCTGATCGCGGCCGGCACCGGTGCGCTCCTCTGGGTGATGCTGGCGACCGACGCAGCGACGCGCCGACGGACCGTGGTCGGTCTGCTCGCCTTCCTCGCGCTCGAGAGCGCCGTCGCGATCCGCTACACGAACGTCGTCGTACTCGTCGTCGCGCTTGCGGCAGTGGCACTCGGCCGGCCCGCGGCACGGCTGCCCTGGCGGTCGCTCGCCTGGTGGCTCGGCTCGGTCGGGCTCCTCGCCATGGTGCTCGGCGCCTTCGACCAGCACTACTACGGCGGGATCACGAAGACGGGCTACTCGTCGGGCGAGATCACCTTCGGCCTCTCCGCCCTGCGGCCGAACATCGAGCACATGCCGTACCACCTCGTCCGTTCGATGCCGTTCCTGCTGCTCGGCCTCGCCGCCGCCGGGTGGATCGGCGGGCGCGCCGCCCGGAGCTTCAGGGGTGGGCTCGACGCCACCGTGCGCTCGACCTACCGTCGCGATGCCGCCGTCGGCGCCGCGCTCGTCGCATGCTGGCTCGCGATCTACGCGCTCTACGCCGCCTACACCTGGACCGTGGGGCAGAGCGCGATGGGGAGCGCCATCAGCGTCCACCTGATCCGCTTCTACCTCCCGGCGATTGCCGCCGTCGCCCTGCTCGCTGCGTGGCTGCTGACCCGGTTCCCGCACATCCTCACCGCCGTCACGCTCGTGGCGCTCGTCGGCCTCGCCCTCTGGAGCTATCCGGGGCTGGCGGGCGGTGGCATGGGTGATCCGGGCGGGCCGGGTGGCGGCCGCGGCCCGATGGGCACCCCCCCGGCCGGGATGCAGGGCGGAAAGCTGCCGTCCGGCCCACCGCCGAGCTGGATGAAGCCACCGGCCGGGCAGGCCCCCGGGGCGCCTCCTGGCATGAACCCGCCCGGCTCCGCCACCTGAGCGCAGCGCCCGTTGAACGCGGCCCCCGCCCATGGACAGTCCGAGCGCCACTGGGTTGGCCAGTGGACGACATCAGCCTGAAGCCATCGGGGTCGAACACGGACAGGGCCTAGTAGCCCAGCCCGGCACCATCCTCCTCGGGCGGACACCGCACATACGCGTCGAGCTGGACACAGCGATCGCGTAGGCGCAGTCGTGCTCACCGCGGGAGCGGGTGCGGGCCGGTGGCGGTGTCAGCCGCTGCGGCACCCAGTCATCGACCTGGCGGTCCGTCGAAGCGCGCGTCCTGGGTCAGCAGCTCCAGAGTCCCGACTTCGAACCGTACTACGTCCTATTCGAGAATTTCACCCAGGTGAGGCTAGCGAGCAGGCTCCCGTGAGTTCCGAACAACGCGGTCACGGCTGGTAGCACGCTCCTGTCCGGGAGCTGACTGCCTGGGTGAAGCCAACGCGGTACCTAGTGGCCCGGCGGCCCGTCGACGTTGACCACGAGCGGCCCGTCGCCCACGAACGCAATCACGATCTCCTGCGGCTCGTCGATCGGATTCACGTCCCGGTGGACGACGCCGCGCGGGACATGGAAGAACCCCTGAGCCTCGACCTCGGTGTGCTCGCCGTCAGCGCCGAAGTCGAAGCGGGCTCTGCCGCTGACCACGTAGCCGAGCGCGTCACGGTCGCCGTGGTGGTGCCAGCCGGAGACGACGCCGCCCTCGACACGGGCCCGGAGGACGATCGCCCGATCCGTCGAGAAGGCGAGCTCGCGCAGGATTCCCGGCGTCGAGTCCGTCGCCGCCAGCTCGTCCGGCCCGACCGCGCGCACGCGCTGGCTCGGTACCTGCTTCGACACGCATCACCCCCTTGAGACACCATTCGCGCCGGGTGGCGCGATCCTAGTGCAGCATGTCGTCGAGCACAAACCTCCCCGAGAACGGCCGCCGAGGCGTCGCTCGCCGCGAGTCAGCATATAACTGAGGGTTGAGGCTCGGCAGACCGTGCGCGGCAGGGACATGCCATCGCCGCGCGAAGCTGCAGGCAACGGATGCGACGTAGCGTCCCTTTGCCAGGGGGTAAGGCGTGAACTCGAAGAGCATGGCAGGCTGGATCGGCTTCGCGGGGATCGTGATGTTGATCCTCGGCTTCATCGACTTCTTCCAGGGTCTGATCGCCCTATTCGATGACCAGTACTTCGTCGTCACCCAATCAGGGTTTCTCGTCGTCGATCTGACGGCCTGGGGTTGGATCATGCTGCTCTGGGGCGTCGTCCTCGTCTCCGCGGGGCTTGGGCTGCTCGGGGGGCAAGGCTGGGCGCGGTGGTTCGCGATCTTCGCCGTGGCGCTGAACTTCTTCACTCAGCTCGGCTTCCTCGGCAACAGCAACTACCCGCTCTGGGCGTTGACTGCCCTCGCGCTCAACGTGGTCGTGCTGTACGCCCTGACAGCACGCTGGGACGAGAGCCAGGCCGACATCGCAACAGCCCGCTAGTCGGATGTACGTCGGGGTCGTCACGCCGAGCGAGCCGCGTGACGGCCCCGGCATGACGTCGGCGGCCGTGCGCACGAACACCCTACGGACAGGTCGATAGCTCGGGTAGCGCGCTCGGGCGGGTTCTTCCGGAAGGCGTTGCCGCACACTAGGGCACGTCAGCGTCGTGGCGACCGGCGACTGGCGTACGACGGCTCGCTGGGTCCTGACAGCCGTCGAGGCTGCCTTTGGTCAGGAGTGGCGTCGAGCTCGGATCACGGCATCGACGCCGCTCACCGCGATTGGCCGCGGACGGTTATCGGCGACGAGCAGCTCCCACCGATCCCGATCGAGGGCGCCGAGCGCGGTCTCGACCGAGGCCTGTACCTGCCCGGCCGCGGCCGTCGCCGCTCCCGTGGCCGGGTCGATCGGACGATGGCCAACCAGGAACAGGGTGCCGCCGCGAGCGACCCCTGTCGCCATCCGCTGCACCATCTTCTCGACCGACCCGGCAACGTGGACATACAGGCAGACCACAAGGTCATACTCGTCCCGCTGAGGAGTCCAGGTCGCAAGATCGGCCTCGACCCAGTCGATGCGTTCGGCAACGTCCGGCCCGATGGCCTCCGCCGTCGAGCGGGCGTACGTCAGGGCCGAGGCGGCCCAGTCGACCGCGGTGACCTGCCATCCACGCGCAGCGAGCCAGATAGTGTCGGACCCGTGGCCGCAGCCCGCGTCGAGAGCACGTCCGGGACGAAGGTCGGCGATCTCGGCGGTCAGATGGGCGTTCGGGGGCCGCTGCGCGACACGATCCCCGTGCTCGCGCAGGGCTTGCGACCAACGCCCTTCCCAGAAGCTCTGGTCGTACTCGCTCAAGCCGGCTGGCCCAGTCCACATGATGAGCCACCGCGCATCGTCGAACGGCCAACCAAGGCGCCGCCCAGGACTCAGCGAGTCTGACCGGTTTCGGATGAGATTCCCGAGCGCTGGCCCAGGGCGGTGACCCCATGCATGGAGTCTGGTATGTCGCTTGGCCAGGCCGGTCCGGCGTCGAGTCCGGCTTCCGCGCCTACGGGAAGCCAGGTTGCGCGGGTGCAGACGGTGTCTGCCCATTCGGAGAGTCGGGGGTGGTCGGCGAGTGCGCCTGGTACGGAGCGGAACCGGTGCAGCATCGGCGCCGCAATGACGTCGGCGAGCGTGAATCGGTCGAGGCAGGCGTATGGCGGGGTTCCGAGCTGTTCTGCCATGCGCGTGAGGCGCGGTCGTTGAGCCTCGACCACCTCGGGAACGCGGTCGGGCTCGGGCGCCGCGGCGAAGAGGCCGGATCCGACGCGTAGACCCCAGGCGACCTTCGAGAGCTCGACCGTTGCGATTCGCAGGTCGTCGAGGATCACGTCGACCGTCCAGTCGACCATTGCTCGGTCTGCCGGGGCGAGGGGGTAGAGCTCGTAGGCGCCGGTGCGTGCGACGAGGTAGCGGACGATCGCGACGGACTCGCCGAGTCGGACGTCGCCGTCGACGAGCGCGGGGACGCCTCCGGAGGGGTTGACAGCGAGATGCCAGTCCGGGCGCGGCTCGACGCGGAGGTCGACGGTTCGTCGCTCGTAGGGGAGGTCGAGCTCGGCGAGTGCGAACCGGACTCGCTGGGCGCACAGCGACCTGGGGTTGTCGTGCAGGACGAGCGGATCGGGGGCGAGCGGTGGAGGAAGCGGTTTGCCCCCCATCTCTCGCTGATCCCGTTCCCACTCCACGGCGACATCGTCGAAGCGGAAGTAGGAGCGCGGCGGGAGGATTCCCCAGGTGTTGGAGTGGAACGCGTCGTCGGGCCACTCCCGAGCGAGGTGGTCGGGCTGCAGCTGCTCCATGTCGCAGTACAGCTCGACGTGCAGTCGTTCCTCGGGGATGCGGACGTAGGCGCACAGGTTCTGGCCCATCCCGTGGCGCACCGGGCCCCAGCTCAACCAGCGGCCGTTGCGGCCGAGGTGATCGAGCGTCGCGCGCAACTGGCCCCAGTCGCAGACGTCGAGCGCGAGATGATGGAACACCGGCGGCCTGCTCGCCGCCGACGCGACCAACGCCACCCCGTGGTGGTCGGTATTGCAGTGCAGCCAGACACCCAGCTCGCCGAGCGAATCGGTGAGCCGCAGCCCGAGCACGTCCTCGTAGAACCGCCGGGACAGGGTGAGGTCGCCGCAGATCATGTTCACGTGACCGAGCTTGCGAGGGTGAAGCCCCGGCACGACGTCGGTGCGCACCGTGACCGGCGGAACCACGGGAAGACCACGATGCTCGACGAGCTCGACGCCGAATCCGTCGGGATCGACCAAGCGCAGCCCGCTCTCCACCGGCTCGAACCCGACCGCCGAACCCTCGAGAGCCGTCTCGGCGTCGGCAATCGTCACGCCGGCTGCGAGCTCGTATGCGACGTGATCGGGCCCGGGAATCCCGTCCTCGATCAGCTCAAGCGCGAGCGGCTCACTGTCGCACGCCAACCACACCGCCCCGTCAAGCCGACGGGACTCACGCAGCCCAAACTGGTGACACCAACGCGCAACCGCCTCGTCCAGGTCCCGCACACGCAACGCAACGTGATCAAGCCGCCCAACCGTGATCACCGGCCGGCCCGGCCCGTTACGGACTGCGTCTCTCGACATCGTCGCAATGCTGACGTACCGGCTCACACACCGCAACGGCAGATCCGACGACTGGGGCCGACATGTTCGTTCGGATGACATTCCCGATCGCTGGCCCAAGCGAGCGCGGCCGTCTACGGACTACGGCGACGCGCAGCTCTGGTCGCAAGAAGCTCCCAGACGGTGACGGCAATCAAGATGGCCAATATCGCGACCAGGATGTCGCCAACCGGGTGTCCCTTCGCGTCACCGGCGACCTTCCGGTCGAAGAGTTCGTTGGCGACAACGATTACGACCGCCGTGGCAAACCAGACCCACCAATACGTGCGAAGCCGCCGGGATACCCGCTGCCGCATCGCACGATGATACGGCGGCTCGGAGGCTCTGACAAGCACGCGCGATACGACGCAAGTCCCTCGGTCTTCGGGTGACATTCCCGAACACTGGCCCAGCCCACGGTCTTCTGCGTTGAGCGGATCGATCACCTGCCTCGACTCGCGTGTCTCACGATCGGACGATCGCTTCGCTTGCCGGAAGCCGCCGTCGAGCGGCACGGTTGAGGTTCGCTCTCGAGGACGCGTAGAACGCATCGGTGAGCTCGTGGTGAACTTGCGGTCCGGCGACCTGTTCGCCCGCTGTGCACCGTGCGCGTGTGAACGTGACTTCCTCGCTTGCGACGAGGATGCTGATCTCGCGCTTCTCACACCGAAGGATCGCCTCCCCGTCGGGGATTGGGATGATCCCTCAGGGTGCGGGGGTGAGGCCGTGTCTGCGCATGACCTCGCCCAGCGCGGCGAGGTCGGGCGGGCTGCCGGCTGCGGCATCGAGGATGGCCGCGACCTGGCGGAAGTAGTCGGGACCGAGGATGCCAGGGGTGACGATGGCAAGCGCCTTCGCGTCGACGTCGTGGGTGTTGTCGAAGTGGTGGACGGCGCCACGGGGGATGCAGAGCGCCTCGCCGGGGCCGACGTCCACGGGAACACCCTCGACCGTCCAGGTCAGCATTCCCTCGAGCCCGTAGATCGTCTCCTCGTAGCCGTCGTGGCTGTGTGCTGCCGCGACCTTCGCGCCGGCCGGAACGTCGAACTCGAAGACCGTAACCGATCCTTGCGATGCCTCGCCCTCGAGCAGGAACCGGATCGCCAGGGGCCCGACCTTGATCTCTTCGCGTGTGCTCGTTGTCATCGCAGCCTCCTCCTCTTCGTTAGTGGTAAAGTGACTTGACGATATATGGCCGGCAGCGATCCGTCAAGTTCCTTTACTAACTCAGTGGCAGCGGGGCTCCCGTTCGGACCGCCGCTTATCGGCGCGCTCCTGCGCATCCCCTGGGAAGCGGTGCAGCGGCACATGCTCGAGCGGCTGCACGAGCACGGCTTCGACGACCTCGACACGGCGCACCTCAACGTCTTCCAGTACCCCGGACCGCAGGGTGCAAGACCGTCCGAACTGGCTGCCCGGCTTCGGATCAGCAAGCAGGCCCTCAACTACCTGCTCGGCGAGCTCGAGCGCCTCGAGTACCTCGAGCGCCGACCAGATCCCGACGACCTGCGCTCCAAGCGCGTCGCCCTCACGCGACGCGGCACCTCCGCGATTAGGGTGATCCGCGACGCAGTCGGCGAGATGGAGGCAGCCTGGGCCCGGCAGCTCGGCCCGGAGCGCTTCGCCCAGCTCCGCAACCTCTTGCTCGAACTCAACCAGTTGGCATAGCCGCGCGGGGTCTGTGCCGGACTCGAACCTGGCGTGGAGCGGTGGGCACCCGATGGGTACATGTTGCTGTGGAACTGCTTCTCGGAGCTGCAGGGGCCGTTTCATCACGCCCATCTGCATGTGATCCCGCGTTTCGACGACGAGCCACGTCCGAGTAAGGGCGGGCGCTCCGCGATCAAGGTGCCCGAGAATCGGCGGCCGGATCCTTCGCGGCCCGGGAACGGGCGCGCGCGGGCGTTCGGCCCACCGGGCTGAGACGCGACAGCATCGATCGACGCGTGGGCGACGATTGACGGAGGCCTATGGAGTCAGCGCGGGCATAGCTGCTGCGAACAGTTCATGGCACGGCGATTCGCGATGGTGGTAGCCGGGGTATGACCATTGAGATGGCAACGATGGAGGTGACGAGGTGAACGGCAGGCAGAACTGGAAAGTGGCGCATCTCGACGAGATCGAGCGGCGCGGAAGAGATGTTCCGGTGCGCGAGCAGTTGGGGATCCACTCGTTTGGTATCAATGCCCTCGTGACCGGGGAGGATGGCACGCTCGTCAACGATCACGATGAGGCTGGATCGGGACAGGAGGAGCTCTATTTCGTGCTCGAAGGCGCGGCGACGTTCGAAGTAGACGGCGAGACGATCGAGGCGCCGCAGGGGACGTTCCTCTACGTGGGGCCGGAGGCGCGGCGGAAGGCGACCGGGGATGCAACGATCCTCGCTATGGGCGGTACGCCTGGCGAGGCGTATCAGGCGGTCGACTGGGGTGAGGCGTGGCCGTTCCACAGAGAGTCGATGGAGGCCTACGGCGAGCAGCGGTACGCGGACGCTACCGCTGCTGTCCGTGCCGCCCTCGATCGAATGCCGGATCACGCGGGCTTGAACTACAACTACGCCTGTTTCGCAACTCTCGCCGGAGACACCAGCGACGAGACGTTCGACCACCTCCGACGATCGGTCGAACTGCTGCCCCGGTTTCGCGACGACGCGCGCCGCGACGACGACTTCGCCGCCGTCCGCGACGATCCCCGATTCGAGCAGGCACTTCGGTAGGTCAGCGCTTCTGGCCTCGCCAGGCAGCCGATCGCGGGGATGGAGGTGTCTCCGGGCCTCGTTGTGGACGACGCTCGGTGACGAGTCACTCGACGGGTTGCTGCTTCTCGACGACGCAGAAGCGATACCCGTCAGGGTCGACGAGCACCACGAAGTCTGCGTCCGGCGGAGCGTCCGCCGGGTATCGCGTGGCGCCCAGGGCGACCAGTCGGTCGACCTCGGCCCTCGCGTCGGTGGTGCTTCGTCATCCGGAGAGGAGCCTCGGGAACCACGCGCTCAGATGACATTCCCGAACGCTGGCGCAGGCGGCCCCGATTCTGGCCCGGGTTCCCGCGCCGGGTCCTAGGCGGATTACTGCGAATCGGTCGTAGCCCGGCGATGGCGTCGCTGCGCGAACGCCGGGCGCGAGGTAACGGCGTCGATCCTCGCCCGAGACGTTCTCAGTCATCGAGCCGCGGTTGATCGCCTTCGCCGATCCGGAAGTGGAGCTCCTGTGTCGCCGAGCCCGTCGAGTCGATCTATCGGGGCAGGGCGGCCCGCGAGCCGAGGAGAACACCGGACGTGGTACTGCCGGTCAAGGGCGGAGTAGTGCGACGGCTCTTCGGTGCTCTTCCTGGCGCGCGCTGCTCCAGTCTCCCGTGCAGTAGACGGAGAGGTTCGTGATGCCCAGTTCGTCCGCATCGGTTCGGAAGAGTTCCCGGCAGTACCAAGAATCGGCACCGTCACTCCACCGCTCCTCGACCTCGAGCACGAACCCGGTCGAAGTCTCGTCCAGCCGGGAGCGCACCACGGCACTTGGGCCTGGGTGGCCGGCTGCGCGAAGTGCGAGCAGGCCGTCGATCCCCTCCGCTTGCAGGCGCCAATGGGGGAGCGTGAAATCGCAGAACACGTCGTCGGCGAACAGGCCCGCAGGGGCCTTGCCCGTCTCGAGGAACTCCACGAATTTGCGTGCGAGTTGACTCGTCTGCCCGCCCACCTCGGTCGAATGCACGTCGACAACCTCCTTGACATCCAATCTGGACATCATGTCCGGATACAAGGAGGCACCGTAGCACTATCTGGACATCGTGTCTAGACTTGCGATCGTGTACACGTCCCGTCCGAACCGCCGCTCGCAGGCCTCTCGCCGGCGGATCCTTGAGACCGTGCGCGAGCTGCTCGAGGACGGGACGTTCCACGCGACAACCGTCGAGGAGGTCGCCGATCGAGCCGGTGTGTCCCGTGCGACCCTCTACCAGCACTTCGGATCGAGGCTCGGCCTGATCGACGCGATCTGCGACACGATCGGTGAGAACGAGCACCTCCGAGCGATCCGGACGGCCGAGGACATTGGGACGTTCATCGCGCTCGCGGTTGCGTTCTGGGCGTCGGAGGAGCGGCTCCTGATTCAGCTCTACGGCGCTACCGCGGTCGACCCGGCCGCGCGGAGGTTCGTCGAGCGCCAGCGACGCGATCGCTACAAGGAGCTCCGACGTGTACTCGGCGACGCGGGAGCCGCGAGCTTCGCGTCGTTGGCCACCCTGACGAGCTTCGAAAGCTACCGGGAGCTACGTCGTTACGTAGGCCAGCCACAGCGTGACGTCATCGCGATCCTCCAGCAAACTGCCGCCGCAAGCACACTCGGCAAGTCGCCGCCCATCCTCAGCCGGAAGCAAACCGGATCGCACGGACTCCCTCAGTCACTGTGATCAGGCTGTTGCCGGTCTGTGTCCCCGTTACCTCAACGGACCAGGGCTGTGATTCAAACCCGCCAATGCTAGAACTCCGCCTCCTTTCCCACGCCTCGGGTCGTCAACGCTAGGAGGCACAGCCGAGCTGCCTTGCCGCACTTCCCGCACACCAACCCCGGTCGCCGGAAGTGGGTTGGAGCGGGCCTCCGCTTCGCACCTGCGATGTCTACCGGCGTTCCGTCGCCTACCCCTCGACTCATCTCGTCGGCTCTGGCGAGCTGAGCCATCACCATCGGGCGCACGGAAAGCTCGAGGCGATTCCTGTGTCCTGCCTCCGTGCCGTGGCCAAACGCCCTCCTAGCGGCCCACAGGCTCACCCCCAACGAATCGGGCTGCGACATCGACTGGTCGAATCCGGTGAGACCGGGCACCGATGGGGGGAGTCCCCCGGCGGAGGCCCCGCGACGCTCTCAGTGCATCCAATGCCCTAGTTCCGCTTCCAGGTCGAGGCGTCGCCGTTCCGGACGAGGAGCCTTGGAGCCGTGCCGTTCGCATTCATCAGCCAGATGTCGCCTCGGTTGGTCCCTAGTGGATAGCGATCAGAGGCGATGGTGCGACCGTCGGGCGACCATGCCGCGGCAGTCGCTACTGCTTCGTGTGCCGCGACAACTTGGGACGGCAACGTTCAGGCAGTCGGCTACCCGCGAGATTCCGACCCCGGTCGGCTGGCCAGCCAAAGTCAATCAGTGCGGTCGACCGTACTACCATCGTTCGGTTGGCTTCCAATCTGCCCGGATCGCCGCTTCGTTTGACCGGGTATGGATCAGTGCGCGAGACGGGACTGAGCGCCCGTTACGATGCCACGCACGCTCGACCACGAGCGGCTCGGAGATCACCTGGATCGGCTCTACCGGGCCGCGTGGGCGCTCTGCGGCTCCCGGGAGGAGGCCGAGGACCTCGTGCAGGAGACGTATGCGCGCGTGCTCGCCCGGCCGCGCCTAATCCGGAACGACGATGACCTCGGTTACCTGCTGGGAACGCTGCGCAACACCTTCCTGAACCAGAAGCGGACCGAGCGCCGGCGCCTGCGCGCCGATCCGTTGCCCGAACAGCTCGACCTCGTTGCCGATCCCGCGGCGCGTGAGCCACAGGCAGCGGTCGAGGCCGGCGAGCTCTACGCTGCGATCGCCGCTCTTCCCGACACCTTCCGTGACGTGCTCGTCGCGGTCGACGTCACTGGTTTGTCCTATCGGGAGACCGCGCGTGCCCTGCGGATCCGCGAGGGCACGGTGATGAGTCGCCTCTACCGCGCCCGGCAACAGGTCGTCAGGCAGATCGAAGGGTCGACGTACGCCGGAACTTCCGCCCGTACGCCGGCGAGTCGAGCCCGTCAGTCGCCCGCTTCGACCGTGCCGACGAGCACCCTCTCGCCGGAAGAAGCCTGATCGTCGTCTCCCTGCTCTCGCGTGACCGTCAGCGTTGTGAAGCCCTCCGGTGACACGCCGGCCCACAGCGTCACTATCCGCCCGTCGTTGAACGTCCCGATCGACACCTGCACCCCCGAGCGGTTAGCGAGCCAGGCCTCGTAGAAGCGCCCGTTGTCACGTCGTGGAAGCCCGGTGGCGTCGAGGTCGATCCGCCAGCCCGAAGAGGTCTCGTACAGAGAGGCCTGGCCGGTTGCACCGGGTGCGAGCCCGGTCGGTGCGAGAGCGGCATGGAACTCCGGGCCGGGGGTGCTGTGGCCGAAGATCGCTCCAAGGGCGGCTGCGGCGACTGTGCTCACGGCGGCGCCGACAAGTGCGACACGGCGCCGCATCGGCCGGCGACGCACGCCCTGCTGCGCTTCGATGCGTGCCCGCAGACCCGCCGGAACCTCGACATCGCAGGCGGCGCTCTGAGTGAGCTCGCGCGCACGCCGTTGTTCGGCAAGTCGGGCGGCGAGCTCCGGGGATACCGCTACCCATGCCTCGAGCTCGACCCGGTGCTTCGGCGCGAGCGAGCCGTCGGCGAGCGCGGCCAACTCTGGGATCTCGCCCACGGCGGCTGCGTCTGCTCTAGCGCTTCTCATCCGCACCACCCCGAGAAGCGCAATCCCGGGCCTCGCTCCGCGCCGGCACGACGCGCCCGCCCAGCGGCGGGCCACCCCGGGATTGCAGCGCAAAGAGCGTTCACAACCTCGAGGACTCCATTCGCCGCGAAGTATTCCCGCGTGAACCGCGGGAATAACTGCGCCCCCGCGGACTCCTCCCTCCAAGACAGCACTCGAACAACCCCAAGACCCTCCTGAGAGGAGACTCCCGTGACAGCAGACGAGATCCGAGCCATCCCGCTCTTCGAGAACGTGCCGCGTCGTCGCCGCGCCAACGTGGCGCGCCTGTTCGACCGGGTCACGCTGCCGACCGGCAAGATCGTCACACAGGAGGGGGACTTCGCCCACGAGCTCTTCCTGATCATCGACGGCAGCGCAGACGTGATCCGTGACGGCCAGCACGTGGCCGTTCTCGGGCCCGGCGACTTCTTCGGCGAGATCGGGCTCGTCACCGACCGGCGCATGGCCACCGTCACCGCGACGTCGAGCCTCGACGTCGCGGCGATCACCCGCTCCGGGTTCCGAACGCTTGCCAGGTACAGCCCGGACGTCGCGTCCACCGTTCTATCAACGGGGAACCAGCGAGTCGTCACAGCGCTTCGACAGACGCAAGAGACACCGTTCACAGGCGGGGTCAGAGCCCGCCCGAGGTTCTCTGGCTCCCTCGACACCGAGCCAGCCTGACCAGCCGTGCAACAAACACCTACACCGGTACGAGAAGGAGTGATCATGAAACGCCTCATCCTCGGCGGCGGCGCCCTCGCCGTCGCCGTCTCCCTCGCCGTCGGCCTGAGCAGCGCGCCGGCGGCAAATACGTCAGCGAGCCGCGCTGCAACGGTCAAGGTCTCGAGCTCGGATCTGGGCAAGATCCTCGTCGACGGCCGCGGCCACACCCTCTACCTGTTCCTGAAGGACAAGCCGGGCATGAGCGCCTGCAACGGTTCGTGCGCCGCGTTGTGGCCGCCACTGATCACGTCCGCCAAGCCGCGCCCAACGGCAGGAACGAAGGCTTCCCTGCTTGGAACCACGAGGCGCAAGGATGGGCGCCTACAGGTGACGTACAACCACCACCCGCTCTACACGTTCGTCCAGGACACCGCACCCGGCCAGATGCACGGGGAGGGGCTCGACGCGTTCGGCGCCGAGTGGTACGCGACGTCACCCGCCGGCGCCAAGGTCGAATCCGAGGCGGACCGGAGCAGCGGCGGCTATGGCAGCTACGGCGGCGCCTGACCGGCGCGGGAGGAGAGGGCCGTCCCATTTCGTGGGCGGCCCTCGTCTGGCGGCGATGACGACGAGATCGGGTCTCCGCGGAGGTGGTTCATGCACACGCGAGTACTGAAGCCGAAGCACGGACCAACGATTGTCGTGAGGCCACTGCGCAACGGCGACGTCGGCACGGTCGGGGCGATGTTCGAGCGTCTGAGCGAACGATCGCGCCGCACTCGCTTCCACGGGCCCAAGCCGCGACTCACCACAGCCGATCTCGACCAGCTCGCCACGGTCGACTCGAACCGTCACGCTCTCGTGGCGTACCTCGAAGGCGACCAACGACCCATCGCAATCGCACGGCTCGTCCGAGACGGACATAGCGCCGAGATCGCCTTCGCGGTGGCCGACGAGCACCAGCAGCGCGGCATCGGCTCGACCCTGGCCGCCGAGCTGATCGCCGACGCCCGAGCCGCCGGGATCACAGAGATCACCGCGCTCGTGTCCAGCGACAATCCCGCCGCCGTCGCCCTCCTACGGCGGACCGTGAGCGCCCTCGAGATCCACTTTGAGGGTCCAGCACTCTCGATCCGGGCCGCGCTGCCATGACCGTTGCCGGCCAGGAGACTGCCTGGGTGCAGCGGAAGGCCCGCCCGGGTCTCCTCGTCGTGATCGGCGTCGTCGGCGCCGCGTTGCCCCTGGTTGGGCTCGCTTCGCTGCTCCTGCGATCGCAGCTCGATCCACACATCGAGAACTATCCGCTCCACTTCGTGGTCTTCGGGGTTGTGGGGGCTGTCGCGTCCGTGCTCGGCTACGCGGCCGGCGAATCGGCCAATCGGCGCGGGGATTCCCGTGTCCTGCTCCTCTCGTTGGCGTTCATGGCGACCGGCGGCTTCCTCTGGCTCCATGCTCTCGGAACGCCGAGCATCCTCTTCGACGAGGAGCACGCCGGCTTTCAGGTCGCGATTCCGGTCGGGCTCCTGGTAAGCGCAGTCTTCGCGGCGGGGTCCGCATTCATCGACGTTCGTCCGGAGATCGGGGCCGCGCTCATTCGCCGCCGGATGCTTCTGCGCCTGGCCGTCCTGGTCTCGATGGCGGTGTGGTTCGCCTGGACCGTTGCGAGTCTGCCACCGGTGGGAGGAGCGGTCAGTGAAGCGGCCACGACCCGCGTCCTCACCGTGATCGCGATTCTCGGAACACTCATCTACGTGATCAGCGCAGCGCGATACCTGAGTACCTTCCGGCACAGTCATACGCTGCTTCCTTTGACAGTCGTCGCGTGCTTCGTGTTGTTGTCCGAGGCGATGATCGGCGTTGCGCTCACCGGGGAGCGCAAGTGGCATGCCAGTTGGTGGGAATGGCACGGGCTGATCGTCACCGCCTACCTGATCGTCGGCCTAGCTGCTCGTCGCGAATGGCGCGATGAGCGATTCCGGCGGCTTTATCTGCCGACCACGCGGGAGCGCCATGAGGACGCGAGTGTCCTCTTCGCCGATCTCGTCGGGTTCACGGGCTTCGTCGAGCGCTCGTCGCCGGCCGCTGCTGCCGCAGTGCTCGACGCCTACTGGGGCATGGCGGCGCCACTGATCACACGACAGTTCGGCGGGGAGTTGGAGAAGTTCATCGGAGACGGAATCATGGCCACGTTCAACGACCGGGGTGACCAGTCCGATCACGCGCTACGAGCAGCAGCGGCCGCCCTGGAGCTACAACGCAACGTTGCGCTCCTGGTCGAGCAACATCCCGACTGGCCGCGGATGCGCATCGGTGTCAACAGCGGCGGCGTCATGGTTCGTGAGATCGGAGGCGACGGCCACGTCGCATACCCGCTCGTGGGCGATACGGTCAATACGGCAGCTCGGCTCGAGGGACTGGCTCCAGTCGGCGGGGTGCTGATCGGCCTCGAAACGTACGCGCAGCTGCCGACCGGAGCCGTGGTCGAAGAACGGGCTGGGCTTCGGATGAAGGGGAAGGAAGTCGTCGTCGACGCCTACGTGCTGCATTCGCTGCCCGCGTAGTGGGGCTTCTGGCGACCCGGGACACGTGCCTGCCTGGGTCGTGACGATCGGCGCCGACAAGGACGGGTGCGGCGGCCACGGCGCGATCCTCGCGATCAACGTCCGCCTCGACCGCATCTCAACCCAAACCAACTGACACCCCGGCCGCGGGATCCGACACTCACGCAAAGACCGCGAGAGCGGCCTTCGCCCGGCGCGATCCCGAGTTCGACCAGGAGAACATCGTCGATGAAGCGGATCCTGCAGAAGCTCGCGGTCGTTCAGGGACTCGAGCTCACACCTCTCCCTCGCTCAAGGCCCGGTGGAGCCGCATCGCGCGTGGATGACGGAGTGAACGTGAATGTTCATCTCGTCAGGCTCGGTGTTGCCACGCCGTGGTTCTACGACGGGCAGCGCGGACGGTACGCCGCGAAACTCGACGCGCTCGCGAGGCAGGCAAAGGCGAAGCGGCTCGGACTGTGGGGCGCGTGCCCAAGAACGGTGTGCGACCCGTACAGCGCGGTTGACACACGGCGGTAGACAAGGAGGCCCGCCGGAGCGGGCCTCCCGCCGTTCTCGCTCCCTCTTGGTCGCTCAGCCTGTCATGGTGATCTGTGGGCTGCTTGCGCTCAGGTGTACGGGGGTTCCGTTGAGGGGTCCGCGGACGGTGTACTTGAACACGTACTTGCCATTCGGCTCCGCCGGGAAACCGTGCCACCAACTCGCGTACACCACGGTTGTGTTCTCACCGGGCAGAACGGCGGGGTTCTCGACCACGTTGCACGGTCGGTGAACGCGCCCGGAGTGCCGGCCGGTTCCGGCAGGTTTCAAACCGGTGGAGTTGGAGAAGCCAGCCAACCCACGACGATGCGGCCCAGCGCGCCTCCTGGACGCGCCGGCCGCCTCACGACAGTCATTACCTGGGCATCAGGCAGATCGGGATCGAGCGAGCAACGGCGCTGCTCCGCAATCGCACGCCAGCGGATTGTCGGGCCACCTGCCGGACACCACGGGAGAGGGGGCGCGCAGAGGCTCCCCCTCTCCCGTGGCTCACGCCTCGGCGTCAGGGCTTGGCTCCGTGGGCTGCGTGGTGTGCCGGGGCAGGGTCACGCACGCGAGCCAACGGCTCCACTGGCGAGAGGCGTTGCCCGACGACGCGGGTGCGGCTGTTTCGAGAGCACACGGTCGTTGCGACCATCTCGATCGCCTGCTCGCGGTGCCGGTCGACGGCATCGACCTCGAGATCAGCCTCCTGTGCGTCGCGGGACCTTCCGTTCGAGCCGGGGCGACGGATGCGGATCGGTCGGCGTCGGCATCAGTCGGCGGCGACCGGGGTCGCCATGTTCCAGAGCGTCGGGGAGACCGATGCGCAGTTGAACGTCAACTGTGGCAGCGGGATCTCGATCGCGTCTCCGCTGGCGACTGCCTCGGCGATCTGGGCGTCTGTCACCAGATGCTGGTTGGCCGCGGCGGCGTTGGTGAACAGGACGAGGATCGGCTCCCACGCGAAGTTGAAGTCCGCGCCGCCCGGGAAGTCGCCGACGTGGTCGTGCCCTCGCACCCCGCCGCCGTAGACGGACGGCTCGATCGACGCGGCCGCTCCTGCAACGGCGTTGCCGTGGCTCGGGCAGTTGTCGTTGCCCGGCCCGAAGTGCATGCAGTTGAGCGTCGCCGCCACGGTCGTGGTCGTCGGGTAGACGACGACGTAGAGCGGAGACCACGCGGCGGGGGCCGCCTTCATCGGTGCGTTGTTCGGCGTCAGCAGGTAGCCGATCTGTCCGGCGTGCTCTGCGTTGTAGAAGGGCTCAAGCGTGGCGTTGTGGAAGCTCCGCTCTCCGGTCGGCAGCGTGTCGGCCGAAGCGACCGACGCGCTAACGCCCACTGCGAGCGCCACGAGCGTGAACAGGAAAAGCGTCTTGCGAACCAACGTCGTCCTCCTCCGTTCGGATACCGGGTACAGGGGCGGCGCGACTGCCGGACCTCGCCTTGACGGCCGGAGCGAAGGCGGATGGCCGCGCATTCTCGACCCCTCCTACGACGGTACGCCCCCTCGACGCTCACGCTCCTGAACGGAACCTGACCGTGTCCGTCATCCAACGCGAGCACGATCGGACAGGGTCCACCAGCCGATCGACGACCTGCCTACGCTCGAAAGCATCGACGCGGAGCGCGATCCCGGTGAGGCTTGGCCTCGGCTCGGAAACGCGCAGCGCGAATCCGCGAGCGAGCTCACCTATCGGCCGCTCAGTGGCTACCGGGAGGTCTGCAGGCCTCGTCGACCCGCCCGACGCCACAGAGGAGCGACGATCGGATCGGTCACGCGTTCGACGAGGAGCACCAACCGCGTGAGCAGCGGCTTTCCCGTGCGCACGACGAGAAGCGCTGCCCCGAGCCCCACGAGGATCCCCGCGAGGACATCGGCGGGGTAGTGCGCCCCGACGAGGATCCGTCCGATCCCGATCACGGTCGCAGCAGCGAGAAAGATCGATCCGGCGACGCGGTCGAACATGAACACCGTGAATGCGATGGCATAGGCCGCGCTCGCGTGGTCGCTGGGAAACGACGGATCGTGCGAGCGACTGCCCCACACGTGCGCGGAGTGGTGCGCCGCGAAGGGCCGCTCCCGGTTCCACAGCTTCGCGATGATCTGGTTGACGAGCAGCGCCACGCCGGACGCGGCGAGCGCGCTCGCGGACGCGAGCTTCCACTTGCGGCTGCCACCGGGCCGCGCGAGCAGCCAGAGCGCGAACGTCGCCACGGCCAGCAGGGGCACCGCCCAGGCCTCGACCTCCGCGAGGAGCCGTCCCAACCAGGGGTTGTCGAACACGAACTCGTTGACCGCCTGGTACGCGCTGTAGTCCATCGCGGGCAACCTAGCCGTGGCCTGGCGCGGAGACCTGAACGCGACCTGACCGCAGGAACGGCGTCAGGCTGAGGCGCTTAACACGACCGCAAACGACTCGTTGCCGGGGCCTTGCGTTGGCGTCGGAGAATCGGGTCATGCCTCAGCCGGCGAGAAAACGACCGTCCGGGAGGATGCGGGTGAGCGAGTCACGCGTCGCGCTCGGACGCCACCGTGCCCACCGGGTGAAGCTCGTGCTCGCCTGGTTCGGGGCGGGCGTGTTCGTGGCCGTCGGGGTGCTCGCCCGCGTCTCGAACGCCGGGCAGGCACGTCCCCCTGTGCACGCTCTCGCGGCGCCACCGCGGTTCGTTGCCGTCGTGAAGGAGAACCTGCTGGAGGCGGGCCTGGTCGCTCCCGCCGAGGCGCCTTCGGGGGCGGCGACCGGGACATCGTGAGCGATGACTTCACCTTTCGCGCGATGGGGTGCTCGATCGTCGTGTCCGGCGCGACGACCCGACAGGGCTCCGCGATCGCCGATCTCTTTCTCGACCGCGAGCGCTGTTTCACGAGGTTCAGGGACGACAGCGAGCTGGCGCGCGTCAACGCGGCGCCGGGGTCGGCGGTCCTGGTCTCGGACGTCTTCGCGCGCGCGGTCGAGGTGAGCCTGCGAGCAGCGGCCGAGACGGACGGCCTCGTCGATCCGACGTTGCTGCACGCCGTGGAGTCCGCGGGCTACGACGCCGACATCGAGCAGATCGGGACCGACCCGGCGCCACCCGGGCATCCGGTTCCGGGCACCTGGCGCTCGATCGCCCTGCGTGGACGCGTCCTGAGCCGGCCGGCCGGCGTCGGCCTCGACCTGAACGGTGTCGTCAAGTCGCTCACGGTCGACGACGCCCTCGGACTCCTGAGAGGCCCCGGGTACGTCTCCGCCGGCGGCGACCTTGCCGCTCGCGGCGAGTTGGACGTCGCGCTCCCGGGTGAGGGCGCGGTGCGTCTCCGTCGCGGCGCGCTGGCGACCAGCGGGACGACGACCCGGCGGTGGGAGCGTGCCGGCGTCACGCAGCATCATCTGATCGATCCGCGGGCTGGGCGCCCGTCGCGGTCGCCGTGGGAGCAGGTGACCGCGTGTGGAGCGACCTGTGTCGCCGCCGACGTTGCCGCAAAGGCCGCATTCCTACTGGGCGAATCCGGCCCGGCCTGGCTCGACGATCGGGGCATTCCCGGGCGGTTTCTGTTGCCCGCGGGCGAGGTCGTGGTGAACGCGTCCTGGGCAGCCGCGGTGGAGCCGGCGTGCATCTGACTGCGAGCCCGATCGACTGGTACGCCGCACGCGCAGGGGGCGTCGTCGCCTACGTGCTCCTGAGCACCGTCGTGATCGTGGGCCTCTCGCTCTCGAGCGGGCGACGGCTGCGCCGCTGGCCGCGATTCGCGGTGGAGGACGTGCACCGCTTCGGCGGGCTCCTGACCGGAACGTTCATCGCGCTTCACGTCGGCGCGATCGCGATCGACGCCTACCTCCCGTTCTCGCTCGTCTCCCTCGTCGTGCCGTTCACCTCGACCTACAGGCCCCTCTGGGTCGGGACGGGGATCGTCGCAACGGAGCTGCTGATCGCGGTCGCGATCACCAACCGGATGCGGGGCCGGATCCCACATCGCATGTGGCGACGCATGCACTACGCCACGTTCGTCGTGTGGGCCGGGGCGACGGTGCACGCCATCGGTGCAGGCACCGACCGACGCACCCCCTGGATGATCGCACTCGAGATGGTCGCGGTCGGTCTCGTCACAGGGCTCACGGTCTGGCGGATCCTGACCAGCAGTGACCGTGGTCCGAGGCTCGCTCACGCTGGGGGGCTGCTCGTCGGGGTGCTGGTCGCCGCCGCGCTGCCGGCTTTCGCTCTCGCGAACGTCGGCGTCAAGCACCACCGCCCTCAGATCGACGCGGTCTCCTTCTCCGACCACCTCGACGGCCAGGTCCTCCAACAGAACGGTGTGACCCGAGGGATCATCTCTCTCGCCGGCCGGGGCACGGGCGAGCAGTCCGTGCTCGTCCGGGCCGACCTGCTGATCACCCCGTCGCAGCTGCTCGACACGTCGTTCCAGATGGAGTACCTCCCGAGCGGGAAGACCTGCAACGGCTCAGTCACCCGGGTTCATCCCGACGGCCTCGGCTTCGACGCCCGCTGCCGGCTACCGGGAGGGGCAGGCCGCCGCGTGAACGCGACCTGGCAGCCCGGCGTCGGCAATCGACTGGCCGAGGGCGCACTCACCGCGGAGCCCGTCATGGCGCTGCGGAGGAGTCAGCTCAGCCACTAGGCCCGAGCACAGGCAGCTCCGCTCGCAGCGGACGATCCCTGGACCGTCCGCTTCAGGCAAGCAGAGCGCTGAGCTCGACCGAGTGGAGGCCGCGCCGCTCCGCCGCGTCGAGGATCGAGGCCAGTGCGTCTACCTGCTCCCGGCGCAGTACAGCGCATGGCAGTCCCTGTTCGGTGAGACGACCGACGCGTGATCACCCGCTCGGCGATCGTCTGCCCATCTCCGTCGCGATACCACTCATCGCAGGCTGGATCGTCTTCCACCGCCGCGACGGCGCCGAAGCCTAGCCTCGCCCGACGGCCGCGTCGAACGACCGGCGCACCGAGACAGCCTGCGAGGGCCTGTGCGTCGGGCGACAGCGAATCGCCGGCGACGAGCTCGACCGATACGAGGTGGGACGGGACGGGACGACACGGGGCGGGACGACACGACTGACCGGACGATCTCGGCGAGAGCCTCGCGACGCCCACCGAGCGCAGACGGCTCCGCTACGCCCCGTCGGTTCCCGCGAACAGCGACCTCAGGTCGAGCGACGGCGCACGGGCTCGGGTGGCACACGAGACGTACTCCCGTCCGAGCGCATCCTTCGCCGCACCGAAGACCGTGCTCACCAGGCCGAGCGCTTCTGCGAGCTCGTCGGCCTGGAGAAGCGCCAGGATCCGACTCCAGGTCGACGCCTCGAGGGTGTTGAAGGCGACCTGCACGGCGGAGAGGTCGTACCCGGCGTCGAACCGCTCGCGCGCGACCAGCTTCGCGTAGGCGACCACTGCGGTCAGATCGCGCGTCCCGACGGCGTCCACGAGCTGGTCGTACAGCGCGTCCAGCCGTTCTCGCACCGTGGCGGAGCCCGCGGCCTCGTAGTGCCGCTCGTGCAGCCCGGCGAGCGTGTCCTCTGCCGCCCGGACGATCGCCTCGCGCTCGCGGGTCAGGAAACCGGTCGTGTCCATCGGTACCTCCTGAGCCCACCCTAGAGCACCGCGTGGCCGTTGCACCTCAGAACCTCTGGCGGCGAGCACATCGCCGAGAATGTGCGCGTTCTGGAGGCACGGCTCGGACGCCGGAATCCGGCCGCCACTGCCCGACCGTCAACGAGGGGTAGAGTTGGCGGGGCGCCCGTCGAACTGGCAGCCGCCCGTTCGATGTCCTGTGCCGACCGGAGGTGTCCGGCATGACCCGCGAGTTGGCCGTTCCTGCCGTTGTGGTCGCGCCCGAGCCGTTGCAGCCGTCCGCAGAGCCTCTCGACCGGGAGGAGTTCGTCACACGGTTCTCCGGCCGCCGGCACGAGCGCCACGACCTCGGGGCAGCCGTCGCCTACGACATGCATCGGCGTCGCTGGAGCGAGGCAGACCCGCTCCGGGCGCTCGCCGCTGGTACGGCGATCGAGGCGCTGTCGACCTGGGAGAGCGAAGGCAGAGCCGGCACCGGCGGTCAGGACACCGCATGAGCCTGATGGACGTGTTCGTCATCTCGAGCGGCGTGTTCAGCGCGCTGATCACCGTGCCGATGATCCTGCTCGCGGTGTGGGCACGGAGAGAGTCCACCGAGCTCCGAAAGATCCAGGACGATCTCGTGAGCCTGATGGTGGGCTTCGGGAGTCTCGCTGAGGCGATGCACCTGCTGCAGGAGGAGATCCGCACGGAGCAGCATGACGCAGTCGCTGCCGCCGAGATCGCCGCTCGCGCGTCGTCGAGAGCGGTCCACGAGGTCGGGACTGCGGTCGACGCCGTCGGCCGGATGGTCGACGATCTCTCCGAGCCTGACCTCGAGGTCACGAGGCCGTAGCGGGGACAGCGACGGACGGTCGTGGTCTCAGCCGGCGACCACGCGCCCGATCATGATGTGAGCGTGCGAAGCTGGAGACGATGGGCGACGGGCGTCGTGCTGCTGGTCGGCTGTGTCGCCGCGACGACGGCAGGTGCAGGGCCTTCCGCGACGCCGGCACGTCTCGACCGCGTGATCGACGGCGACACGGTCGCTCTCACCAGCGGAGCGAGGGTGCGTCTGGTGCAGATCGATACGCCCGAGATCGGCACCGGGGAGTGCTACTCCCGTGCCGCGGCGCGCGACCTGCGGCGGCTCTTGCCGGTCGGAGCGGCTGTCTCGCTGGAACGCGATCCTCTGCTCGACGAGCGCGACCGCTACGGCAGGCTCCTGCGCTACGTCTGGCGCGGGAGCGAGAACGTGAACCTGCGGCTGGTTCGCGACGGCTCGGCGACGGTGTGGCTTTACCGCGGAGAGCGCGGCAGGTACGCGGCCGAGCTCCTCGCTGCAGGCCGTGCGGCACGCGCCGCCAAGCGTGGCCTCTGGGGCGCGTGCCCCCGGACTCCGTGGAATCCATATGGACCCGCGACCACCGGGCCCGGGGCGGGAGCGGCCGGCGGCGCGGTCGGGATCGTGGGCAGCGGTGCGCGGTGCGATCCCTCCTACCCGGACGTCTGCATCCCACCCCCACCCCCCGACCTCGACTGCAAGGACGTCCCTTACCGAGACTTCCGCGTCCTGCCCCCCGACCCGCATCGCTTCGACCGCGAAAGCGACGGCCGCGGGTGCGAGTCCTGACCGGGCAGCATGCCGCGGCAGCGCGGTTCGAGGACGGCGCCTCACCGCACGGACGCGCCACCTACCACGCTGCACGCCACGCCTACGGCCTGACCGACGCAGCGGCTCGCCCGCGAAGGCGCACGACAAGCAGGCCAGCTGCCGCTCCAAGCGTGAGCGCGATGACGCCCACGGAGGCATGTCGGATGCTCTGATATCCGAACGTATGGAGGAGGACGAGCGCCGCCGCCGGGAACACGAGGCGGTGGAGCCGCTTCCAGGCCGGTGAGCCGAGGCGGCGAAGCCAGCCGTCGGTGGACGTGAACAGCAACACCACGAACAGGACGTTCGCGACCAGCCCCGCCCAGTTGCTGAGACCGAAGCGATCCACGAGCGGGCCGCCACCGGGGACGAGGAAGAACCGAGCCACGTCACCGCCGAGGTGCACGGGGAACGAGATCACCATGTGGAGGAGCGCGAGCAGCGCTGCGTGCACGCCGAGCGAGCGGCGGAGCGGCAGGTGCACCGGAGCCACCCGGCGGCGGCGAAGCATGACGACAGGGGTGACGAGCAGCGTCGCCAGCAAGAGCGCGGCTGCGGTGTACCCGGTCGCCAGCGAGAGCGCCCGCCAGGTGCCATCGCCCCACCACACGGGGAGAAGCACGACGACGACAAGCGCCGCAACCGGCGTGACGATCGACGGCACGGCGCGCATCCGAGGCCCCAGCCAGCGGTTTCCTCGACGTCGTTCGGTTTCGGAAGCGGCCGTCGTCCTCCCAGGGCCGGCTAGAGGACGCGCCGCGCGCCGACCCACCTCGCGACGTGGTACGAGTCCGACAGCGGCGAGATCTTGACGACGTCACCGGTGCGCGGAGCGTGGATGAAGGTACCACCTCCGATGTACATGCCCACGTGCGCCCGAGTCCCCGGAAGAACCCGAGATCACCGGGCTCGATGCCAATCCTCCGGGAGTGACGCCCGAGCCGGTGCCGGACAGCCGCAAGGTGGCGCAGTGGCAGGCCGAGCTTTGCGAACACGGAGGTGATGAGCCCGGAGCAGTCGAACGTAGTGGGCGCTCGCGTTCGGCTCGGTCAGCAGCAGCCGTCGGCGCAGCCCTCGCCCCGCCAGCTCTCGCGCCCTTCCTTGAGAGCCACGCCGGCGATCACGAGCGCTGCGAGCGGGTCGGCCCACCACCAGCCCAGCAGGGCGTTCGCGCCGAGACCGACGAGCAAGGCCACGGAGAGGTAGGCGCAGAGGCTCGTCTGGGAGGCCTCCTTGACTGCCGCCGAGGAGCTCAGCTTCCTTCCGACGTGGCGCTTCGCTCGGGCGAGCAACGGCATCGTCACTGCCGTGAACGCGGCGAGCCCGATCCCTACCCAGCTCGCCTCCGGGCGATCGCCGTTCACGAGCGTGCGCACCGACTCGACGCCCACGTAAGCAGCGAGCACGTAGAAGCTGATCGCGATCAGCTGCTGCGCCCGCCGCTCGGCATGGCTCGAGCCGATCCGGCTGCCCGTGAAGAGCCAGACGACGACGAACCCGGCTACCGCCTCGATCAGGCTGTCGGCGCCGAAGCCGATCAGGGCAATCGAACCGGCGGCCAACCCGGCAAACAGCGCAATCAGGAACTCGACGAGATGCCAGGCGATGCCGCCCCAGGCGAGCAGCCGTGCGCGCCGCTCCCAGTGCAAGCGCTCCGCAGGCGAGAGCCCCAGCGGGGCGGCGGGGCGGGGGAGCGTCCTGAGCTGGATCAGGCCGCTTTCGGTCGGGCTAGACACCCGCCGGAGTCCTCGACGCGAGCGTGAGCACCGACTCGAGGAGCTCCCGCCCCTCCTCGGTCAACGAGTAGAGCACCATCTTCCCTTCACGTCGCGAACGAAGGAGACCTCTCGCTCGCATGAGGCGTGCATGGTGCGAGACGAGGGCGTCCGAGCGCCCGAGGATCCAGGACAGGTCGCACACGCACAGCTCGTCCGCATCCAGCAACGTGGCGGCGAGAGCCAGCCGCGTCGGATCGGCGAGCCCTCCGGCGAGCGCTGCCGCCTGGACTGCGACGTCGGGCGCGACGCGTTCCTTCCGAAGGCGCTCGGCCACCGCGAGGTCGAGACAGAGAAGCTCGCAACGCTCGTCGGCCATCTCCACACTCTAACCAGCATTGGAATGAGTGCTCGAGGCGAGAGTCGCCTCGGGAGGCGGCCGTGGACGACCCCGGATCATCCCCACCATCGCGACCATGCCAGGAGTCGCTCCGACCACGGTCTGCGGTGCGAGCGGCCGAGCCCCCGTCGTTCCTCAGCGAGCGGCTCCTCGTGGGATCGCGGCGAAGATCAGCGCGAACCCGAGGAGGACGACGAGACCGCCGACCGCGATCGCGGCGATCGCGAGCCACAGCAGCGAGTCGAGCTCGGCGCCCACGCTGACGTCGAGCGAGACGCCGGCGGTGCCGTCCGCGTTCATCGCGACGGCGCGCCACTCGCCGCTCTCGATCGACCAGTCGAGCACCTGCTCTCCGCTTCCGACGACGCTCTCGACCCAGAAGCCCTGGTCCGCGGGCACGGTGGCGGGGGCACCGCCGGCGCGGTCGCGATACCGCTCCTGTCCGGGAACGCCCACGCCGCCGCTCACGACCGAGCGCGCGACCCCGTCCAGGTAGCGGTCGACGTCGCTGCGAGGCCCGATGCCGACGAACACCGGGCGCACGCTCTCCGACCGGATGCGAACCTGCCCGAGGAACCACTCGGCTCCGACGCCCTCGACCCGTGCCGGATCCGACACGAGCGCGTACGAGGCGGTGCGGAGACCGTCGGATGGGCTCATCACGAACCCCGCTTCGTCCCGCTGAGTCTGGTCGATCACGACGCCGGCGATCCCGGCCACGATCACCCCGGCAGCGGCGAGCACGGCGAGGCTGCCGACCACGACGAGCAGGATGCGCCCCACCCCCCAGCTGCCGGCCGTACGCTCTTCGACCGCGTGCTCGCCGGTCGGTGTCTCGAGGGTCAGCTGCGTCTGCTCGTGGCCGCCCGTGTCGAGCCGGAACGGCGGGTACTGGTCGGTCATCAACCCGACGTAGGCGGCGACGCGCACCACCCATCGGTCGAGCCCGAGCACGAAGTCGAAGATGGTGCCTGGGTAGCGGCCGCGGAACAGCAACGCGACAGCGGCGATCAGCACGAGCAGACCGATCAGGCCGATGCCCGTCGACCATCGGGTCGCGCCGGAGTCCCATGCCATCCAGCTGCCCCCGCCGAGGAACAGCGCGAGGAGGAGGTAGTGCGGGATCGCGAGCAGCCACCACTTCACCAGCACCAGCCCGCGCGAAAGGTGATCCGGGTACTCGACCGCGAGCGTCGCCGGATAGTCGGGGCGCTCGGCCAGCGTGAACGGCGGGTAGCGGTCGGTGCCGAGCGCGCCGTAGGAGTAGAACGCAACCCGCCACGTCCACCGCAGCACGCCGACGTTGAAGTCGAAGATCGAACGCGGGTAGCGGCCGGTGAACAGGATCCCGAAGAACGCGATCAGGCTCAGCACCCCGTACGCGAGCCAGAGGAACGCGAGCACGATGAGGTGCGGGATCACGAGCAGCCACTTGACGAGCCACAGCCAGCGACTCAGGCCGGGGTCGAGGGTTCCCTCCACCCGAGCCGGGTAGACGGCCTGCATGAACGACCACCTCCTTGCCTACGTTTCACCACTCAGCGTTGCACCGGGCGGCTCCCGTCGCATCCGCGCACAGACGGCCCCGGCGTCAGCAGTCCCTACGGAACCGTCACCTCCCGCAGGCGCCGAGCTGACAGGCGCCTTTTCGCGTCGCGCGCCCGCTGTCGTTCACCGGTACTCCTAGCGCCCTGGCCGTGACTCGGCTGGGCGGGCGACCGCACCCACGCAGCTCAGACAACCGAAGGCCCGGCTAGCGCTCGATGCGGGGAGCTGCCGTCCTCGAGAACGGTCGAGCCCCGGAGCACGCTGCCGAACCGCGCCCCGTGGCGTCACTCCCACCGGAGAGTCGAGGTGAGCCGGTCGAACGTGGAACGGTTCTCGTCCATACGAGCGGCGTCTGCCCCGAGCACCACGACCAGGCCGCGACCGCCCTCGACCGCGGCAAGCCACTGGATGTGGACGCCCGAGCACATCATGTCGACGTGGAGCGCTGCCACACCGTCGAGCTGGGCGTCGGTGATCGTGGGCGACTCGTCGCACCCGTGGTCCTTAACCGCCGCACGGTGCCGCTCGGTCACGAACTCCCGGACGGTGCCTTCCGCAGGCCCACCGAAGGCGAAGAAGAAGTCGCCGTTGGTCAGGTCGTACTCGTCGACGATGGACGTGCCATGGGCGATGCCGGACCGGCCGTCCCACGCCTCGGCCGCCGGAGCCGGCTGCGTCATCTCCGCGTCGAGGGCGAGGCTGTAGCCGTACTGCGCAGAGGTGAACCTCGCCGGTTCGTCGCCGCCACCGCCGCAACTGGCGGCGAACACGAGCGCCACGATCCCCACGGTCGTGCCGATGCGGGTGCCCCAGCGCATCTTCGGAGTCTCTCAGACCCCATCGTCCGGCACGGGCCCGCCCGGCATGAGAGATCCGAGGCAAAGCAGAAAGAGAGCGAGCCCGGCGGAACCGGGCTCGCTCTCTGGGGGCTGGTACCAGACCGCCTCGTACCTGGCCTTGCGGCCGGGAGCTACGAGACGCTCGGCGGGACGAGCACGTTGTTGATGCCGTGGATGATGCCGTTCGAGCACTTGACGTTCGGTGCGATGACCTTGGCGTTCCCGTTGAGGAAGAGCGAGGAGCCCTTCAGCGAGAGCGTGATCTTCTCGCCCTGGACCGTCTTCACCGAGCCGTTCTTCTTCGCGACGGCGATCGCGGCCGTGGCGGGCACCTTCCCGGGGATGACGTGATACGTCAGCACCTTCGTGAGGAGCGCCTTGTCGGTGGTGACCGCCGTGAACGTGTCAGGCGCGGTCTTCTTGAGCTTCGCGAACGCGGCGTTGGTCGGTGCCATGATCGTGAACGGGCCCTTGCCGCTCAGGGTCTTGACGAGCCCGGCCTGCTTCACGAGCGCAACGAGCGTCGAGAAGTTCTTGTTGCTCGACGCGACCACGACGCAGTTCCCGGCCGAGGCCTTGGACTGGGCAGCAGGTGCTGCGAGAGCGGTGGCGGCGAAGGCCGACGTGCACGTGACGACGGCGAGCAGAACTGCGATGCGGGCTTTCACTTTGGGGCCTCCAATGTCGGTAAATCTGGACAATAATTGGACGTCAGTTGTCCCTGATACGGGCCTTCGACGTCATCGGATCACTCCACTCGCAACGACGGCGTTCGGACGTCAATCGGGTGGGGCGAGCTCCTTGCAGGACCGGCACGGAGCGCAGCCGGAACTGAGCGTGAATCTCCCTTCAGGCCCCGGACGGGCTCCGCCGGCGTGTCGCGCTAGCGCCGGGGCGGAAGCGGGACGAGGACGCTCGTCCGTCGCTTGTACTGCTGATACGCGGGATCGTCGCCGAACTTCGCATCGGCGCTCTTCTCGAGCAGGGGGATCCCGCTCACGAAGAGCAGGAGCAGGGTGATGAAGACAGGGCCGATCACGACGGCGAACGCGGCTCCCTGGAGGAACGGCACCGCGTAGACGAAGAGTCCCCACCAGACGAGGATCTCGCCGAAGTAGTTGGGGTGGCGGGAGTACCTCCAGAGTCCGCTCGTGATGAACCGCTCACCGGCGTCCTTCTTCGATTTGAACGCCGACTTCTGCGCGTCGCTCACGGTCTCGATCACGAGCCCGATCAGCCACAGCGCCGCGCCGGCGACCAGCCAGGGCCCGAAGCCGGGCGGATCATCCCGGCCGAGGAGGTAGGTGACCGGCAGCATCACGACGGCCACCGTGATCGCCTGCAGGAGCCAGAAGCGCGCGAAGCGGAGCGGCTTGTCCCGCATCTCGTCGAACCGGTGATCGACCTTGATCCGAAGGATCCGCCGGAACAGGTAGAGCCCCAGCCGCGCAGCCCAGACGAGGACGAGGAGCGATGCGGCCAGCTGCACCGGCTCGCCTCCGCCCGAGAAGGGCAGGACGATCGCGAGCACCGCGAAGGAAAGGCTGTAGGAGAGGTCGGTGACGACGTCGGTCTTGCGGATCGCCGCGATCGCGAAGAAGGCCGCGTTCACGACGAGCGAGACGATGAACGAGACGAGGATCGCGGTCACGGGTCGAGCGTAACGGCAGCGTGCACATCGGCGCGGGGAGTCGGGCGTGAGGTTGGCATCCCGGATCCAGCCCACACGCCTCTCGCTTCGGAGCCGGGCCGCCGCGGACGCGGTGGTGCTTCCCCGCCGCGTCACGGCGTTGAGACCTGGGGGTACGGTCGAGTGATGCGTCGGATCACCGCCTTGCTCGCAGTCGTGCCTTGGGCGTGGTGTGCGCTCGTGGCGGCGCTCGACCGACGACATCGTCTGACCCTGGACGACGTGGAGCCGCTGCCCGAGGGGCCGCTCGTGTCCGTCGTCATGCCTGCACGCGATGAGGAGCGGGGCATTCGAGCCGCAATCGCCTCGTTGGCAACCCAGGACTACCCGCAACTCGAGATCGTCGTCGTCGACGATCAGTCGTCGGACGGAACGGCCGCCGAGGCTCGCGCGGCCGCCACGGCTCGCGTCCAGGTGCTGGACGGCCGGCCCTTGCCCTCAGGCTGGGTGGGGAAGTCGTGGGCCTGTCACCAGGGGTTCGAGACCGCGCGGGGTGAGTGGCTCCTGTTCACGGACGCAGACGTCCGCCACGCGCCCGACACGATCGGGCGAGTGCTGGCCCTCGCGCAGCGCGAGCGCGCTGCCGGGGTGACGCTCCTCCCGGTGCTCGAGACCGCAGGGCTCGCCGAGCAGACGGTTCAGCCTGCTGCTGCGGTGCTGATCCGCTCGTTCGTCGCTCCGGGCCTGCTCGTGCGCTCCCCGCGCGTTCCGGTCGCGATCGCGGCAGGTGGCTTCATCCTCGTCTCCCGGGCCGCGTACGAGACGGTGGGTGGACACGCGGCGATGCGACACGAGCTGGTCGACGACCAGATGCTCGCCGTGCGGCTCAAGCGGGCAGGGACGCCCCTGCTGCTCGCGGGCTCGGCGGGGAGGGTGCGCGTTCGGATGTACGTCGGCGCGCGCGAGACGCTTCGCGGCTGGCGCAAGAACACGTCCGCAGGACTGGGAGGCTCCGTGGCGGTCGCGGCGGTTCTCGCCGGCGCCGGTGCCGCCTCCGCGCTTGCGCCCGTGGTCGCAGTGGTGCGCGGGCCGCGGCTGGCCGGCGCGCTCGGCCTCTCCCTTCAGCTCGCCGCGCGCGCCGCCTCGAACGAAGTGTGCCCGACACCCAGACGCGCCTGGCCCCTGTTTCCGGCCGGGGCTCTTACGCTGTCGATCCTCTCGCTGCTCAGCTCGGTCGACCGGCTTCGCGGCGGGGTCGTCTGGCGCGGCCGCCGCTACGGGACGACCGGTACCACCGTCGACGGCGGTGTTGCATCGGACACCTGGCGGATGCACGATCAGCCACAGGCGACCGCGCCAAGGTAGCCCGGGCTCAGGCAGCCCGACGGGCAGCGACGCGCAGCTCACACCTCGTGACGGAGCGGCAACCCGACGACCTCACTCCAGAGGCCCAGGAGAACGCGTCCATGACCGCCGCCGCAGCCTGAGGAGCCGCATTTCGACGCCGAGTGGCGCCGGTCCGGGGCCGGGCGGCCCTACGGCTGCTCCTGCTCGAGCTGCTCCTGGATCCTGTCGTTCTCGCGGCCGTCGGAGACGGCAGCGAAGACGAGGCCGATGATCCCGAGGGCAGCGGGAATCGTGACAGCGATTCCCGCGAGGAAGAGACCGAGGTTACTCATGGGTCTTCCCTCCCATCTGGAGCGCAACGGAGCCGAACGACAGGATGGATGGGACCCAGAGGCCGACGAAGATGCCCTGTTGCTCGTTTCCCGTGAACCACAGCGTGACCGAGAGGACGAACGAGGCGAAGGCCGCGATGAGGATCGCGGCGGAAGCACGAAGACGCATGGTGCGGTTGTCCATCGGAGGAACTCCCTTTTTTATAGATTTCTGGGCCTGGTTCGTCCGCCGACCCGCTACCGGATCAGCACGGCGTCGGAGCAGTCGCCCGGCAGGAGAACCCAGAGCGCGGGCCGACCGCAGTCGCAGTGCACCGCACGGGAGAGATAGTCCGAGCGAGACCCGCGAGAGGAAGAGCGCCGTTCGCGCCGTGTTCCAGGGCTGCGGCAGCTCCGGCCCCCAACCCGCATCGACAGCGGCGATCCGCCGCTCGCGCGAGGGGACGGGATGGGACACGGACTCGACGAGCCGGCCGCGGTGGGGCTGGTCCTCCTGCGCGGCATCGAGTCCGGCGAGCACCCGGGCGAGCTCGTCCGGGCCGATCCCCTCTGCAAGGGGCCGATCGGTCGGCCGCGATGACTACCGGGACGGCCGGATCGCGTTCCTGCACCTCGCCTCGGATGCGGCCGACCGCACTCCGCCGGACGATCTGGTCGCCGTCCTGCGCCGCATCGACTGACGCGGCCGGGACGCCGCGTAGCTCGGCCCCGAGCTCGGGTCGCCGCATCACTCGCCAGCGAGCTGGTCGCCACGAAATCGTGGCCGAGCCTTGCCGACCCGTTGCCCGGCCCTTGCCGAGACGGATCTACCTTCGGTGAGAACAGTCGAACGGAGGCTCACCATGAACCGCACTCGTGCACTGATCCTGTCACTCGCCGTCGGAGTCGCCGCCATCGCGGGCGTGTTCGCCCTCGGGCACACCCTCTCGCTCGGCAACCAGGCTCGTGCCGTCACGGATCGTCAGATCGCCCAGCGCAGCGCCCGGCTCGATCGCTACCAAGCGTCCCTGCGCAAGGCGCTCGCGCAGAAGCCGCCAGCGCTGCCGCCGGCTCCCACGGCGAGCTCGACCGCCGCACCGACCCAGGTCGCTGCACCGGTCCGCGTCGTCTACCACCGCCCGCCCCCGATCGTCGTCACCAAGCACCGCGCCGGAGGCGAGTACGAGAACGAGTCAGAGGGGGTCGAGGCAGATGACTGACACCAGCCATCGCACCTACGCGGTCGTGCTCGCGATCGTCGTCTTCTTCGTGAGCTGGGCAGCCGTCGCGGCGAAGCCGTGGGCGACCGCCAAGCCCGACCCGCGGCTCGCACTCCTCGCCCAGCGAGAGCGGCAGCTGCGGATCGACGCCAAGCTCGTGCAGAAGGTCGTCGACACTCGGATGGCGGCCTACCAGACACAGCTCCGGACACGCCAGGCGCAGATCGCAGCGGCGCAGGTACGTACGCTCCAGGCGTCGCAGCAGGTCGCCGCCCCCGCCGTGCGGGTGGTCAATCTGCCGGCGCTGACGATCACGAGGACCTCATGATGGTCGGCCGCACGTTTCACGCGATGGGCACCGACGTCGAGCTGCTCGTCGACGCCGAGCCCGGTGCACGCACCGAAGATGCGCTCGACCGGGCGCAGGGCGAGTTCGAGCGCCTCGAGCAGGTGCTGTCCCGGTTCCGCGAGGACTCCGAGCTCTCACAGCTCAACCGCGACGGTGCCACCCAGACGGCCAGCCACGACCTGATCCGGGTCGTCGAGATCGCGCTCGAGGCGCGGGAGGCAACGGCAGGGCTGTTCGATCCGACCATCCACGACGCGGTCGTCGCCGCCGGCTACGACCGCAGCTTCGAAGCCGTGGCTCCAGACACGGCGTCCATCCCGGCCGCACCGAAGGCCGCCTGCGGCGGCGAGGTGCGCGTCGATGGGACGACGATCGCTCTGGAGCCCGGCACCCGACTCGACCTCGGCGGCATCGGCAAGGGCTATGCGGCAGACCGCGTCGCGGAGCAGCTCGCCGTCACCGGGCCGTGCCTCGTCAACGCGGGCGGCGACCTCGCCGTCCGCGGAGGGACATGGCCGATCGGGGTGACCGACGGGCTCACGCTCGAGCTGACCCGAGGCGGGCTCGCGACCTCGGGCCGCGATCGGCGCCGGTGGCGCCGCGGCGGAGTCGAGAGGCACCACCTGATCGACCCGCAGACCGGGATGCCCGCAGAGGGCACCCCGCTGCGCGTGACGGTGATCGGCTCCTCGGCAGTCGAGGCGGAGGTCGCCGCCAAGGCTGCATTCCTCGGAGCGGAGATCGACCTGCCCCACGTCGTCGTCACAGACGACGGCAGCACCGTGCTCGCGGGGGGATTGCGATGACCCATAACGACCCGACCTTCTGGCTGCTCGCCCGCGCCTCGGGGCTCACCGCGTACGTGATGCTCACGCTGTCCGTGCTCGCTGGGCTGGTCCTCAAGTCGCGGCCGTTCCGCTCCCTCAAGCCTGCGGCCGTCACCGACCTGCACCGCATCCTCGCGATGCTGGGCCTGGGAGCGCTGGCAGGCCATGCGGCTGCCCTCGTGCTCGACACGACGGTGAAGGTGAGCCTCCCCGCGCTCGTCGTACCGGGGCTGATCGCCTACCGGCCGATCTGGACGTCAGTGGGTGTGCTCGCCGCCGAGCTCATGGTGCTCGTCTACGCCTCCTTCTCGATGCGCAAGCGGATCGGCACGAAGAACTGGCGGAGGCTGCACTGGGCGACCTACGGGCTGTTCGGCATGGCCACCGTTCACGGGATCGCGGCCGGCACCGACAGCTCGAGGCCGTGGGCGTTCGCGCTCTACGCGCTTGCGGTCGCCTCCGTCGCGATGGCCACGACGTGGCGGTTCCTCGTCCCACCGACCCCCGCTCGCGCGCGGCGGCGCCCCGCCACGGGAACGAACCCGACGACGCGGGGAGAGCAGCCGGCCTGACCCCGATCGGCTCGGCACCCAAGCGCCGGTGCGATCGAGGCTCCTTCAGAGGCGGGTGCGATGGCGGCTCTTTCGTCCTGGAACGCGCCGACCGCGACCCTGTCTTCCGCCTTGTCGTTGACGTAGACAACGATCAGCCGGCGCCACGGACCGAGTAGGAACCGGCCTCTCCGAGCCAGGGGCCGAGCCGTCTGGTTCACCTGCAAGACGCAGCTCCACGGCGTGTCGCCGCCGTGGGGCGCGCTAGTGGGGAAGCAGCGTGCCGGGCGGTGTTGGCGACTTCGGCTCCGTCGCCGCAGAACCGTCGCCTTCGGGCGCGAGGGTGGGCAGCCATTCCAGCCAGCGTGGCAGGTACCAGTTCCACTCGCCGAGGATCTTCATGGTCGAGGGGACGAGGACGGCGCGGATCACGGTGGCGTCGATCAGGACGGCGATGGCGAGGCCGAACCCCATCTGCTGCATCATGATCAGGCTCAGGCTCGCGAAGAGCCCGAAGACGGCGACCATGATGATCGCCGCGCTCGTGACGGTGCCCGCGGTGCGCGTGATGGCGAGCTGGATCGCCGTGTCGGTGGTGGCGCCGCGATCGTGGAGCTCCTTGATCCGGCTCAGGATGAAGACGTGGTAGTCCATCGAGAGGCCGAAGAGCACGACGAAGAGGAACAGCGGGAGCCAGCTGACGATCGCCCCGTTGGTCTGGAAGCCGAGCGGGTCTGCCAGCCAGCCGTTCTGGAAGACGGCGACGAGGATGCCGTAGGCAGCCCCGACCGAGAGCAGGTTGAGCACGACCGCGGTGGCCGCGATCACGAGCGATCTGAACGTGAGCAGCAGAAGCGTGAACGCCAGTCCGAGCACGAAGAGGAACACCCACGGGAGCCGTGCCAGCATCTGGTGGTTGAAGTCGTACGTGCCGGCCGTGACCCCGGTGACCGCGACCTCCGTGCCGGGCAAGGCCTTCGCGATCGGTGGGATCACCTCGTCGCGCAGCGTGTGCAACGCGGCCAGGGATGCCTTGTCGTCGCCGTTGCCGGCGATCGCGAAGTCGATCCGTGCCACAGTCCTGTCGGGGTTCATGCTGACGGTGAAGGGCTCGAACAGCTTCCCGGTCGCGACAGCGCGCGTCCGGAAGAGGGCATATGCGCGCTGCATCTGCGGGGTGTCGACCCGCGGCGCCTTCACCACGACGACCGCAGGCGTTTGCGAGCCGGGGAAGGCCTGCTGGATACGACCGTAGGTGCGCACGATCGCGAGATCCCGGGGAAGGTCGGTCAGGTTCGGGAGCTTGGTGTGCATCGTCAGCGCCGGCATCGCGAGGATCAGCAGCGCGCCCGCGGACACGCACATCGCAACCCACGGGTGGCGCAGGACGGCGCCGATGAAGCGCGCCCAGCGCCCGTCATCCCGCGAGCCTCGTCCGAAGTACGGAACCCTCCCCCACTCGACCTTGTCGCCCAGCCGTGAGAGCAGGGCCGGAAGCACCGTGAGGGAGCCCACCATCGCGGCGAGCACGACGATCATCGTGCCGAGACCGATCGTGGAGAACAACGAGTTCCCCGACACGAACATCCCGGCCATCGCGATCAGCACGGTCGCACCCGAGATCAGCACCGCCTGACCCGAGGTGCGCGCCGCACGAAGGAGCGAGTCGTGTGACGAACGGCCCGTGCGTCGCTCCTCTCGCTCACGGCGCAGATAGAAGAGCGAGTAGTCGATCCCGACGGCCATCCCGATCATCAGGATGATCGCGCTCAGCGTCTGCGCATCGGTCGGGATCACGTGGCTGACCAGGCTGTTCAGGCCGGTCGCTGCGAGCACCGCGGAGAACGCCAGGATCACCGGGAGACCGGCGGCGACGAGCGCACCGAACGCGATGATCAGGATCGCCACAGTCAGAGGCAGCGAGATCAGCTCGACCCGTCCCATGTCCCGCTCGAACCGCTGTCCGACCTGGTAATCGGCGGAGGCCTGACCGAACTCCTCCACCACCATGCTCGGATACGCCGCCTGCACGCCGGCCATCGACTCGAGGATCGGGGCGATCTTGTCCTTCGCCTTGTCGGCCGGGCCCTTGACGTCGAACTGCACGAGCACGGAGCGGCGATCGGCCGAGATCAGGCCTGCGTTGGGATGGTCGATCGGAGAGACGATCGCGGCGACGTCGGGCTGCTCGGACAGCATCTGCACGACGGTGCCGACCGCGGCGGAGAACAGCGCGTCCTGGTCGACCGTGGTCGCGCGCGACTGCACGAGCACGCTCTCGCGGGCCGGGATCTTGAAGCTGCCCTGGTCGAGGATCTGCTCGGCCCGGCGCGACTCCCCGTTCGCGATCGCCCAGGGCTTCATCTGGCGCACGCCGACGGCGCTGCCCACCACGACCGCGAGCACGGCGAACACGATCCAGCCGAACGCCGCCGTCTTCCAGTGCGAGGCGCTCCAACGCCCCGCACGGCCCGCAAGATTCACACGGCCCGCCACGACGCCTCCAACATGCGAGGTTCTCGGCGCAGCATCCCACGGGCGTGACACGCCGACATCAGCAGGAACTCCCCAGTCCGCCGCGGAAAACCCCCGAGTCCTCGAGGTCACTGCGTGCGGTCGCGCCTCTCGTACCCGTCGATCGTGCCCGAGGACGGAGTGGCGTAGCCGAGCGCGAGCCGCCTGGCCATCACGCGGACGCACCGTCCGCTCGACGCACTCCCGACGTCATGCGTCTGGATACGCGGCAGAACCCCTGCGTTCGCACGCGAATGGGAGCGGCTCGCGCCGCCCCCATTCGGCGTTCGAGCTCAGCCCTTCTTGCCGTTGCTGCGGCCGTTCCCGTTTCCCTTCCCGGTGCTCGGCGCGGGCGCACCGGTGGACGGGGCGACTGTCGTGACCGGGGAGGCCACGGGTGTCGACTTGGGAGACTTCGCGGCCTTGCTCGACTTCGTCGCCTTGGCGGCCTTGGCGGCCTTGGCGGCTCTCGCGGAGCTGAGGCCGACGGTCGGCACCACGGCACAGGCTCCGACAGCGTCGCCGTGCCGCAGGTGCGCTGGCATCGCTGCAACACCGACGTTGATCGTCACCTTGCCCTTGTGGCAGATCATCACCTTCGCGGTGTACTGGTACTGGCCGGGCCCGTACTGCGCACGTACGGGCTTTGCGAGACCACCGGCGAGGCCGGTTCCCCCCACTGCGCCGAAGACGACGACGGCCGCGGTCGCGACCGCGAGTGTCGCTCCCGCTCTACCTCTGCTCGAACGGCTACTCATGCATCCCCCTTGATCGTGGCGGTCTCACCCCCTATCGGGCGGTGCCCGCGCGCCCCTGAGCCAAGGCATCCCTCGGACGAGGAGGGTGCGACGAAAGGCCGCCGACCCCTCAGGGGGCGGGTGCGACGGCCGCAAGCTCGGGGGCGAGCGGGTTCAGGCGTCTGACGTGCGCGAGCGCCCGCTCGCGTGGGGCGCCACGTGATGCAAGCGCGAGCGAGAACCAGGCGCTCCAGTTGTCCGGGTCCCGCGTCGTGGCCTGCCGGAGACGCTCACGCGCGGTCTGCAGATCGCCCGTGGTCAACGCAGCCTCACCCATGAGCACGAGCGGCTCGGTCGCCCAGGGCATGAACCGATGCGCACGCCTCCCCTGAGCCATTGCCGCCTGGGGGTCGCCACGGTCGAGGAGATCGCGTGCCTCCGCGGCCGCACCATTGCCGACATGTACACCGAGTGCGATCACGAAGACGGTCGTCCCGACGATCACGAGCGCCACGCGCGCGCGCTTCCCTGCAACCTTTTCGCCTGCAGCACCACCGAGACGGATCAGCGCGACTGCAAGGAGAACTGTGCACAGCGTCACCGCGGGGAGCTCCCAGTCCCAGTCGAGTGCCGCGTGCGCCAGCAGGGCGACGTAGGTCGCGACGACCGCTGCTCCCGACGGGTGACGCACCGCTCGACGCACTCCGAGCAGGGGGGCGCCGAGCACCAGCAGCAGTGCGGCAAGCCCGAAGGGGCCGAGCTCCGCGAGTGTCTCGAGGTAGAGGTTGTGCGCATCGCGGACGTACAGGAGCGCCGGGCGTTCCCGAAGCCAGATGCGGCCGAAGCTTCCGGCACCTGTGCCGAGTATCGGGTGACGACGGATCATCTCGCCGGCCACCTCCCAGTACTCCGAGCGCGAGCTCGTCGAGGTGCTCAGCAGCCGGTCGGGCGCCCCCTGTTGGGCTGCCGGAGCAGAGCGCGCCTCGAGCGCGCCGCGACCTCCCACGATGGCGATGACCGCCAGGACGGCGACCGTGACGAGTCCGGCCGCCACCAGCACGCGGCGCCCAGGACGTGGCAGCGAGACGACGGGGACGACGGCGGCAAGAACCACGGTGAGCACCGAGAGCGCAGTCAGCGCGACGGCCAACGCGAGCTCACGCGAGCCGACACCCTTGTCGGCGAATCCACCTACCTTGGCGACGACCGCAACACCCACGACTGCCGGAAGCGCCACCGCTCCCATCCGTGGCACGCGGGAGAACGGGCGCGCCGTGACCCCGAGCAGCAGGAGGCCGAGAGCAAGCGCAAGGATCGATCCCCGCGAGAGGGAAAGGTAGAGGACGACGGCACCGAACACCGTCGGTGCTGCGACGAGCGACGATCCCCACCCGCCTGGCGACGCAGGAACGAGGCCGAGCCCGAGCAGGACCGCCACTGTCGCGAGCATGCCGGCCGCGTTTGTGTAGCCGATCGGGTCCTCGAGCCGTTCCAGCGGTACCCCGGAAGAGAAGGCATGGACGCCCAGACCGGTCACGACGACCGTTCCAGCGCCGAGGAGAACGCCAAGCACGAGCCGCGACGAGAGACGGGGTGGAACCCAGACGAGGCCAACCATCGCCGCTCCGACCAAGACGAGCGTCCGCTCGGCCTCCAGCACGCCCGCGTCGGGATCCTCGTTCCATGCCCACGAGAGGAGCTGCCAAGCGAGGAGCGCGAGAAGCCCGCCGACGAGCAGCGCACCACGCCCGTCCCACGCGAGCGGCACGCCGAGAAGGCCGGCTGCGAGGAGCCCGATCGCCGCTGCCAACAGGACAATCCCCCACGTCCGTGGGAAGTACCCGCCGCTCGCCCAGGCCAGAGCCGCGACCGCAACCGCTGGAGCGATGACCGTTGCGCGCCCTCTCACACTCGACACGGTAGGCGCGCCTCCGGGGGACCCCGCGATGACCGGCGACCCGTCGTTGTCCACCGGTCAGCGCAAGGGGTGGCACGCCTGGCCCGATCGAGGCGATCCAGCGCCGAACCCGGGGGGGCCAGATACGCGGGCGGCTGCGCGATACCTCGCCGAGAGCGCGGCAAACGGGCCGCTTCTCCGGCGACCTGCGAGCCGAGAACGAAGTACACCGAGCCGGTGACCCTCACGGGGTGGCCGGAACCGACTGACCTGGTCGCAAGCGACCCTGCCTCTCGGTGTCTGGCTCCCCTCCTCCCGCCGCCTCGGCTTGCGCCGGTGCTGCGATCGGGTGTGTGGGCTCCGTGCTCGGTGTGAGGAGGAACCTAGAGCCGGCGCACGCGGCCGTCAAGCGGTGGGACCGGGCGATTTCCGCTCTTTGCGGGGTTTGCCTTCGAGCACGGATCACCGACCTCTCGCCGACGGCCGACAGCCAGCTGACGCCGGGTCGAGCCTCGGCGGGCGCGCCTGCGCTAGGAGAGCTCCAGCCGCAGCAGGACCTCGTCACCGTGGAGATCGCCGGTTCGTTCGAAGCCGTACCGCTCGTAGAACCCGATCGGACTGCCCTCGCCCTGCCCGGCGCTCGTCCACATCGCTCCCACGCCCCGGCGCCGGAAGTAGTCGACGATCAGGCCGAGCGCTGCACTGCCGTAGCCACGCCGCTGGTAGCGCTCGTCGATGAGCAGCTTCCAGAGGAAGTGGGCGATGTAGTCGGGGCCGGCGACCTCGTCGGCGATCATCACGAACCCGACCGGCGTCTCTGCGGCATAGATCGCCCAGAACAGGGCCTGAGCGTCAGGCTCCTGCTCCGCCTCGAGCAGCGACTCGCGGACGCCGCTCACGAAGCGTCCCTGCTCCGGCGTCACGGCAAGCGCCTCGACCGTTGCCCGATTCGTGTCGGTGATCGGCCGGAGAGAGACCACCGGGTGAGACTAGACCAGGCGCTCAGGTGAGGTTCCTCGGGCGTCCAGAGCCGCGAACCCCCCACTAGGCTGGCTCCATGCCTGGGATCCCCTACACGGTGAGGGCCCTCGACACCTCGACGTGGGCAGCGTTCGCCGCCCTGGTGGAGCGCAACGGCGGCATCTTCGGCGGCTGCTGGTGCATGGGGTTCCACCCGGAGGGAGTCGGCAGGGGAACCACGCCGTCCCTGAACCGCGAGAGGAAGCTCGATCGCGTCCGGGCCGGGACGGCCCACGCTGCGCTCGTCTTCGACGGAGACGACTGCGTGGGCTGGTGCCAGTTCGGAGCACCGGTCGAGCTGCCCCGGATCAAGAGCCGCGCGGCCTACGAGCAGGGGAAGACGCCCCTGCCCGACTGGCGGATCGCATGCTGCTACGTCGGCAAGGGCCACCGCCGTCAGGGAGTCGCCACCGCGGCACTCGCCGGCGCGGTCGATCTGATCGCCGGCCTGGGCGGGGGAGTCGTCGAGGGATACCCGGAGGACGCGGAATCGGTGCCCGCCGGGTTCCTCTCCAACGGGGCCCTGTCGACCTACGAGAAGCTCGGCTTCATTCGCGACCGCAAGATCGGCAAGCATCGCTGGGTCGTGACCAGGGTCGTCGAGCCGAGGCCGTAGACGGCGCCAGCCCGATGCGACCGCCTGCGCTCTCGCGCTGACCGCAGGGCGCGCGAGAGCCCGTCGATTACCGACAACCAGGGCGAGACGGACGAGACCGCAGGTCACCTAACCACAGCCCACCGTGCGCGGGTGGGGCAAGCCCGGCCTCTACTGCCCCCGGGCGGACGGGCAGAGATCGGCGAGCACGCAACCCCCACAGCGCGGCTTGCGGGCGTCACAGACCCGACGCCCGTGCCAGATCAGCAGGTGCGGGAACCGCGCCCAGTCCGCCCGCGGCACGACCTTGACGAGGTCACGCTCGATCTTGACGGGGTCCTCGTTGCGCGTCAGCCCGAGCCGCTGCGAAAGACGCCGCACGTGGGTGTCCACCACGATCCCCTGCGCATCTCCCAGCTCCGCTGCGACGACGTTCGCCGTCTTGCGTGCGACGCCTGGGAGCCGGAGGAGCTCGTCGATCGTCCGCGGCACCTCCCCGTCGAACTCCTCGATCAGCACGCGCATCGCGCCCCGGATCGACTTCGTCTTCTGACGGTAGAAGCCGGTCGCGAAGACGTCCCGCTCGAGCTCCTCGACCGGGACGGCGAGGTAGTCCTCGGGGCGGCGGTACTTCCGGAACAGCTTCTCGGTGACGCGGTTGACGTTCGCGTCGGTCGTCTGGGCGGAGAGCATCACGGAGATCAGCAGCTCGACGTCGCTGCCGAAGCTGAGCGCGATCTCGGCGTCGGCGTGCTCGACGGCGAGCCGCTCGACGATCGACCCGATGCGCTCGCGCCGCGTGCCGAGCCCCCGCCGGCGCGCCTCGCCGACGAAGCTCCGCGCCGATGCGCGCCGAAAGGGCCGTACGTCGTCAGCGCTCATCCGCGGTCTCCGCCTCGATCCGCCGACGCTCGAAGAGCGCGGTCGCCTCGTCGGCCGAGATCTCACCTCGAGCCATCGGGCCGAACGACCCGTCGACGTCCGGATAGCTGGTAGCAGCGAGCGTCTCGAGCGCCGCTGCGGCGTCGTACGGGGTCTCGAGCAGCTCGACATCCGGGCCGAGGAGCGCCCAGCGGGCGTTGGGCGAGCCCTCGTACGGCATCCCGACGCTCCCGGCGTTGACGAGACGGATGCCGTCGAGCGACCGGTCGAACTGGACGTGGGTGTGCCCGCAGACCACGGTGTCGGCCGCGATCGCCCCCAGTGCCGCGGCGACCTTCGCGTCGGGCGTCGCGCGCGTGACGATGGGCGTGTCGTCGACCGGCGTCGCATGGCAGAAGAGCGTTGCCCCGAGACCGTCAACCTGAAGCTCGATCGTCAACGGCCACGACGCGACGAACGAGAGCTGCTCCTTGCTCAACAGCGCGCGCGCGAAGACGCCGACGGCTGCCAGAGGACCGTCGTCCGGCGGCGTGACGGTCTCGCGGTCGCCGTTCCCACGGAGGAAGAGCGCATCGAGCGCCCTCAGCCGCTCCAGGCACTCGGCGGGGAACGGGCCTGCGACGAGATCGCCGCCCACCACGATGCGATCGGTTGTCGCAAGTCGCGGATCCGCGAGCACCGCCTCGAGCGCGGGCAGGTTGCCGTGGACGTCGTAGAGCGCCGCGAGCCGCACGCCCGAAGCTACCACCCGTCCGCGAGCCGCGGTCCGGCGCAGACGACGTCGAGGGCGGGACACCCCGAGCACGCGAACGGGCTCGGCGAGGGTCGGAAGTCGCCGCCCCTGATGCGCGAGACGGCCTGCAGGAGCTCGGCCTCGAGCGCGGGCACGTCCGCGTCGCCATAGGTCGTCACGACGACGTCGTCGGGGGCCTCCAGGAACTGGTAGACGACCTCGACCTCGCGGGCACCCGCGCGCAGGCACGCGAGCGCGTACACCGTGCGCTGGCCGCCGTACTCCGCGTCGACGATCGCCGCCGGATCGCGGTCGAGCAGCGCGTTCGTCTTGTAGTCGAGCACGAGCGCCCGCTCGCCCTGGCGCCAGAGCACGTCCAACCGACCGTTGAGGAGGACGCCGTCGAGGTCGAACGCGAACGGTCGCTCGGGGCGGACGCCGTCGAGGGACGCGATCCGGAGCGCGAGCGCCGAGGTCGTGTAGGCCTCGACCAGCGAGCCGATCCGCGCCACCTCGTCGTCCCGGACGGACGGATACCACTCCCGGACGAGCCGTTCCCAGCCTGCGACCGGCGCCGGATTCCGGAGGTCGACGAGCTCGAGGAGTCGGTGGACGGCATCACCGAGCTCGGTCGCATGGAGCCCTCCCCCACTCTCGCCCGCCGCCCACGGCGCGGGGCGCATGCCCGCGATGCGCTCGGCGTAGAACCGGTACGAGCAGCGCTGGAAGAGCGAGATCGCGCTGTAGGAGAGCCGCGTGAGCCGGGCGAGCGGGGGATCCGCGACATCGGCGAGCACGTGCAGCCGGGGAGCCGGCGGGGGGAGCGCCTCCCCCGCGCCGGCGAACAGCGCGAGCTGGGACTCCTCGGCCTCTGCCTCCTCCTCCGTGCCGGCCGTCGCGCCTGCAGGCGCGCGGACGACCGAGGCGGGCGCGTCAGCCTGGCGGCCGCGGTCGACGCGCAGCACGACGGTCGCGGATCCCCGCTCGACCTCGAGGGGGCCCTCGCCCGCCCCGGCGAGCGCCTCGGTGAGCTCGAGCCGGTCGAGCACCCAGCGGATCGGCGTCGTCTCCGGCTTGCCTTCGAGGTCGACCGAGCCCGACACGATCAGCCGGTCCATCGCCCTCGTCATCGCGACGTAGTACAGGCGCAACCGCTCGGCCTCCTCCGCATGGTCCTGTGCCGACTTGACGTCGGCGTAGGTGGTCGTCCCCTCGCGCCGCCCCGTCACGGGATGCGCGACCTTGAAGCCGAAGCGGCCGTCGGAGAGGCAGAGGATGTCGTCGCGGCGCTGACGGTCGCGTCCCGCGTCCGCGACGACGACCACCTTGAACTCGAGTCCCTTCGCGGCGTGGATCGTGAGGAGACGGACGGCGTCGGCACCCTCCTCCTCGGACGCGGCGTCGAGCTCTCTGGCCCCGACCGCCTCCTGCTCGGCGACGAAGCGGACGAACCCCTCGATGTCGGGCCCGCGCAGCTCCTCGTAGGCGCGCGCGAGGCGGGCCAGCTTGCGCAGGTTCGCGTACCGGCGACGGCCGTCGTCGCGGGCGAGCACCGCGAGGTCGTAGTCGTGCTCGGCGAGGATCCGCTCGCAGAGCAGCTCGAGCGGCACGTGCGCGGACATGTCGACGAGGCGCTCGTAGCGCTGGCGGAACGCGAGCACGAGCCGGCGGTCGTCGTCGGCGAGCTCGTCCGGAAGCCCCCGCTCGATCCCCTTGAAGAGGGGCTGCCGTGAGGCGTTGGCCCGGATGAGAACGAGCGCGTCGTTCGACACGCCGACGAAAGGCGAGGCGAGCACGGTGAGGAGCGCCTCGTCGTCGTAGCGGTTCTGCAGCAGCCGCAGGTAGGAGACGAGGTCGACCACCTGCTGCTGCCCGAAGTAGCTGCGCCCGGCCGAGCGGATCGTCGGCAGGCCGACGGCGCGGATCTCCTCCTCGTACCACTCCGCGTCGGTGCCCGCCGCGAAGAGCAGGACGATCTCGCCCGCGGTCGCGACGCCCGCGTCCACGAGCTCGCGGACGCGACGGGCCACCGCCCGTGCCTCGCTCCGCCGCCAGTGCTCCCCGGTGTCCCCCACCGCGGCCTTGTCGGTTACGAGCAGCTCGACAGCGCTCCGCAGCGGTGCGGCGATAGGCCCCGCCCCCGCCTCCAGCGGGAGGAACCCGTCGCCGAACTCCGCGGCGAACAGCTCGTTGACCACCGCGAGCACCTCGGGGCGGGAGCGGTAGTTGAGCGTCAGCGGCAGCACGGCGGGAGCCGTGTCGCGACGCTCGCGGAACACTGCGACGTCGGCATGCCGGAACCCGTAGATCGACTGGAACTCGTCACCGACGAAGAACACGTCGGCCGCAGTGGCTGACGCCGGCGCGTCGCCGTTCGTCGCCGGCTCGGGGCCGACGAGCAGGTCGATCAGGTCGGTCTGCAGCCGGTTCGTGTCCTGGAACTCGTCGACCATCACCGATCGGAACCGCTGCCGCTCTCGGGCACGCAGCTCGGGATCGTCGCGCAGCAGGTCGCGGACGCGGATCTGGAGATCCTCGAAGTCGAGCGCCGACTCTCTGTCCTTGGCGCTCGCGTAGGCCTCGCCGAACTGGTCGAGCAGCTCCTGCAGGAGCAGGCGGTCACGTCCGGCGAGCTCCTCGAGCGCGGCGGCGCGCACGGCGTCACGCGCTTCGGCGAAGCTTGCGGCACGGGGGCCTCGGGCCTTCGCGCCATCGAGGGCGAGCAGCCGCTCAGGCAGCGGCGCGGTGGCCAGGACATCGAGCGCCGACGTGGCGGCGGCGCGCTGGAGCTCGGTCGCGTCGGGGTCCGACACGAGCGCATCGGCTGCCGCGCGGAGCTCGTCGACGAGCGCCTCGAGCTGCGGTGGAGCCCCGGGCTCGAGCACGAGCCCTCGACCGGCCGAGCGGAGCGTGTCGTGCACCGCGACGAGCATCGAGCGCAGCCCTCCCGCGCCGTAGGTCGAGAGCAGCTGCCAGCGATCCTCGTCGTCGACGGCGCAGAAGGCCTCGAGCGCCGCGTCGAATGCCTCCCCCTGGAGCACGCGGGCCTGAGCGTCGCCGAGGACGCGGAACCCGGGGTCGATCCCTGCAGCAAGGGCGTTCGCCGTCAGCAGCCGCCGGCAGAACCCGTGGATCGTGGAGATCCAGGCCCCATCAAGGGCTCGCGCGAGCGCGGGGCTCCCGACCTCCACCAGCCGCGCACGGATGCGCGCGCGCAGCTCGGCTGCGGCCCGGTCCGTGTAGGTGATGACGAGCAGCGACTCGACGTCCAGCCCCTCGTCGACGACGGCCCGTGTGAAGCGCTCCACGAGGACCGTCGTCTTCCCCGTGCCTGCACCCGCGGCGACGAACACGCTGCCACGGGCCTCGATCGCCGCGACCTGCTGAGGGTTCGGCGAGCGGCTCACGGACGCGGCCTCCGGCAGATCCGCCACAGGTCGCACCAGTGCGGGCACTCGCCGCCGGTCGGGTCGAGCCGCACGTCACCGCCACGGATCCTCCCGACGAGGTCGATCGCGGTGTCGCGTGCAGCCGCGAGCGCGCCGTCGAAGGTCTCGGGATCGACGTAGTCCTGCTCCTTGAACCCCGGTACGACGTCGTCGTCGGCGCGAAGCAGGCCGCGTCGCTCGCGCCCTCCACCGACCGGCACGTAGACGCCGCCCATCGGCTCGAGACCGATCTGGTCGCGGAGAACGAGCATGTAGAGCGGGATCTGGAGCTTGTCGCCGCGGAGGATGTCGGCCGCGGTCGAGGCGGCACCCGACTTGTAGTCGACGACGATCCCGCGCGCGCTCATCGGGTCGACGTCGACCCGGTCGATCTTGCCGCTCACGACGACGTCCGGTGCGAGCTCGTAGTCTCGGAACGAGTGCTCCAGCCGGCGGGGGACGAAGGTCGACTCCGACTCGGCCTCGTCGCGCACGAGCCGCTCCAGGTCACGCTGCAGCCCTTGCTCGAGCTCGCGGCGGACGAGCTCGCCCGCGTCGATGCGCAGGCCCGTCTGGATCGCGTCCGTGACGCACCCGCGCATGAGGCGCACGGCGTCCTCGACGTTCTCCGGCGTCACGCGCTCGGCACCGGGGAGGGCGCTCGGCAGCTGTGCATAGAAGCGCTGCAGGGCCGCGTGGAGGATCGACCCGCGCATCATCGCGTCGATCTCCTTGTCGATCACGCCGGGCCGGAGGTGGCGCTCGACGAACCAGGCCGCCGAGCAACCTGCCATCCGCTCGAGATCGGAGACGGCATAGGCGTCGCGCGATCCGAGCACGCGCAGCGCCGCGGGCGAGGTGACCACCGTCGAGCGCGAGAACGCGCGCTCCGCGCGCCGTAGCCTCCGCTCCCAGCCGTTGGCGAGCGCGATCGCCTCGGCGTCGGACGGCTCGGCCGCGGCGATGCGTGCGAGGGCGCGCAGGCGCTCGCGCTCGGTGGGAGCCGACTCCAGCTCCCAGGTCAGCGCCGAGAGGGGCCGCCGGGTCGTCGCGCGGCGGACGTCGTCCTCGTCGAAGAGCTCCCGCGCGGCGTCCCAGAACGGGCTCGCCTCGCGGGGCCCGCCGTCCTCCCCCACCGCCTGGCGGACGAGAACGAGCCGCCGCGTCGGCCGGGTGCACGCCGTGAGGAAGAGGTAGCGGTCGCGGCTCGCGGCGTCCGGCCGCTCCAGACGGGCTGCGTGTCGATCGTCGAGCTCGCGGCGAACCTCGTCCGCAAGGAAGGCAGAGGGGCGCCCACGACGCGGGAGGCTTCCCTGCTCGAGGCCGACGACGAACACGACCTCGAACCGCCGGGTCCGCGCACGGCCGAGGTCGAGCACGGCCACCCGTCCGGGCGCGGACGGCCCGTCACCCCGGACCGTCGCCCGCTCGAGCGCCGCGAGCACGTCGGCGCGATCGACCGTCTCGCCTGCCACGACCAGCCGCTCGAGCTCGTCCAGCGCACGCGAGACCGCATCGAAGGCGGCGAGATCCCGTCGCGAGCGTGGCGTCAGCGGCGGGTTCGACGTCCCATGCGCGTGTCGGAGCATCGCCGGAACCAGGGCCCTGACGGCCTCGAGCGGTTCCGGGGCGGTCGCGAGCTCGACCGTCGGCAGCGTTCGCCCTGCGCGGAGCTCGTTCGTGAGCTCGAGCGTCCGCTCGCCGCGAAGCACTGCGCGGCCACGGAGCTTGCCCTCGACCCAGTCGACGTCACGCCGGGGAAGACCGGAGTACGGCGAGCGGAGGTGGGCGTACAGCTCCGGTCGCTCGCCCCCGAGCCAGACGAAGCGGAGGAGAGAGAGGAGGGCCTTCCCGAAGGCTGTCGAGCGGAGGGCTGCACGGCTCTCGAGTGACACCGGCACGCCGAGCGTCCCGAAGGAGGTCTCGATAGACGCGCGCACCGCCTCGACGGATGGGCACACGACGGCGATCTGCTCCGGTGCGGTGCCGTCGCGGATGAGCGTGAGCGCCTCCTCGGCGACGAGCTCGAGCGTCCCGCGCTCTCCGGCCCCCTCGAGGAAGCGCACGGAGCCGTCGAGGGACGCGCGCGTCGGAGTGTCCGAGAAGAGGGAGCGCTCGAGGTGGGCGATCGAGGCCGGCAGGTGCCTGGCTCCCGCCGCCGGCAGCTCTACGACCGCTCCCCGCGCCAGAGCGGCGAGGTCCTCGACCGTCCGGGTGAGCGACGCATACGCGGCGCGCGCCGGCTCGTACGGGATCGAGAGATGGACGTCCGTGCGGGCGGAGAGCGCCTCGAGCAGCGCCCACTCGGCGCCGGTCAGATCCTCGAACCCGTAGGCGAGCACGGGTGAGCCGCTCCACGCATCGAGCTCGGCGCGCAACCGCTCGACGGCGCGCCGACGCAGCGCGCCGCGATCCCAGGCGCCGAGGCGATCGAGCTCGGAGCGGTACGCCCGGACGAGCTCCGCGAGCGGCTCGGGAAGGTGCTCGGGCTCGAGCAGCGCGGCGTCCATCTCCGCCAACGTGCCGGCGAGGACGTCGGCGTACCCCGGGAAGCGAGCCGACGGGTGGGCCGATGTCCCGACCCCCGCGGCGACTCGACGGACGAGCACGGCCCGCTCGGCGTCGCCGAGGATGCGGCGACCACCGTCGCCGCCACGTGCCAGGTGCTCGAAGAGCGCGTCGAACGTGCCGATCGTCCCGGCGAGCAGCGCGCCAGTCCTGGCGAGGAGCTCCCGCTCGGCCCGCTCGACGTCGGAGCGGTTGGGGACGATCAGCCACGGATCGTCGTCGAGGCGCTCGAGCGTGCGCTCGAGCAGCAACGCGACCTTGCCCGCATGCGCAGGACCGAGGACGAGCGAGAGTCCCACCCGGTCATCCTAGTCCCGTGCAGCCGGCGCTCCCGGCCCACCGGATGCGACGGATCGACGGATCAGCGCACGATGCGGTTTCCGGCCCATCGCCGGACGGCTGCGCGCCGGAGGCCCGACGCCGCTTGGCGTTCGTCCTACTGCATCGACTTGGGCTTGCGGCCCCGGCGCGCAACCGCCACGCCCGGCATCGAGCCGGCGCACTCGTCGCACAGGTCGGCCTGCTTCGACCCGCGGCGTGCGTCGTTGAAGGTCACCCGGAGCACGGCGCCCTTCCCCTCCTCGACCTCACGCCCGCACTTGTCGCAAACCAGGATCGTCTTCCGCGCCATGCTATTTCCTCCAGATCGTCTCATCTGAACGAGATCTCGAACGATTTCTCACGCGCACCGTAGCGCACATCGCAACCACGTCAAGAAGCGAATCCTCAGCGGATTCCCGTCGCAATTCGGACGGGCGGAAGAAAACGGCTTCGCTCAGGCAGCCGCGAGGTCGAGCTCGCCGCTCTCGACCGCGTCCACGAGCGCCGCGGCGATCTCCGGATCGAACTGCGAGCCGGAGCACCGCTGCAGCTCGGCGACCGCGACGTCGACGGTGACCGCGTCGCGGTAGGGCCGGGCGCTCGTCATCGCGTCGAACGCGTCCGCGACCGCCATCACGCGGCCCTCGACGGGAATCTCCGTGCCCGCCCGCCGCGTGGGATAGCCGGTGCCGTCCCAGCGCTCGTGATGGAAGAGGACGTACGGGAGCGCGGGTGCGAGCGACGGGACGCCGGCGATCAGCCAGACACCCTCGATCGGGTGCGCTCGGATCTCGGCGATCTCCGCCTCGTCGAGCCTCCCCGGCTTCGCGAGGACCTCGGGACGGATCGAGACCTTCCCGACGTCGTGGAGCCGCGAGCCGAGGGCGAGATGCTCGAGGCGCTCCGGATCCCAGCCGAGCCTCGTCGCGATCGCCTGGGCGTGCGCGCCGACGCGGGCGGCATGGCCCCCGAGGTCGGGGTCGGCCACCTGCATCGCGGCAGAGAACAGCGCCAGCGTCACGAGGAACGGTTCCCCCCGCAGGCCTCGATCCCTTCCCGTAGATTCTGATGCGACATGCGAGTCGCCGTTCCACGGGAGAGAGCAGCCGGCGAACGCCGGGTTGCGCTCACCCCGGAGGTCGTCGGCAAGCTGACGGCTGCGGGCTTCGAGGTCGCCGTCGAGAGCGGCGCCGGCGAGTCGGCGGGATTCCTCGATCCGGACTACACGAGCGCAGGTGCGACGCTCGGCGACGCGGCGGCAGTGCTCGACGGCGCGACGATCGTCGCGGCGGTGCGGCGACCGGCGGACGAGCTGCTCGACCGATTGGCCCGCGAGACCGTCGTGATCGGCTTTCTCCAACCGCTGACGGACACGGCCGGGATCGCGGACCTCGCGAGCCGCGGCCTCCACGGGTTCGCAATGGAGTCCGTGCCGAGGACGACGCGGGCGCAGTCGATGGACGCGCTCTCCTCCCAGGCGACGGTCGCGGGCTACAAGGCCGTGCTGATCGCCTCCGATCGCGTGCCGAAGCTCTTCCCCATGCTGATGACGGCCGCCGGGACGATCGCCCCTGCGCGCGTGCTCGTGCTCGGCGCCGGCGTCGCGGGTCTGCAGGCGATCGCCACCGCCCGGCGCCTCGGAGCTGTCGTGTCGGCGTTCGACGTGCGGCCCGCCGTGGCCGAGCAGGTGCAGTCGCTCGGCGCGCAGTTCCTCGACCTCGGCGTGCGCGGCGAGGAGACCGAGGGCGGATACGCGAAGGAGCTCACCCCGGAGCAGCAGGCTGCCCAGCAGGCCGCCCTCGCCGAGCGGATCCCCGACTTCGACGTCGTCGTGACGACGGCGCTCGTGCCCGGCCGTCCTGCGCCGAAGCTCGTCCCGGCCTCGGCCGTCGAGCGGATGCGCCCCGGCAGCTGCATCGTCGACCTCGCCGCGGAGGCGGGCGGCAACTGCGAGCTCACCGTCCCCGGCGAGGAGAGCGTGGTGCACGGCGTCACGATCGTGGGGCACACCAACCTTCCCTCGACGATGGCGTCCGATGCGAGCCGGCTCTACGCCCGCAACGTCCTCGCGCTGATCCAGCTGCTCGCGCCCGAGGCCGAGCTCGCGCTCGACTGGGACGACGAGATCGTCGCTGGGACGTGCGTGACCCGACCGAAGGAGGATGAGGCGTGAACGACCTGTCGCTCGTCGTCGAGCTGACGATCCTCGTGCTCTCGATCTTCCTCGGCTTCGAGGTGATCTCGAAGGTGCCGGCGATGCTGCACACGCCGCTGATGTCCGGGACGAACTTCATCCACGGGATCGTGATCGTCGGCGCGATCATCGTGCTCGGCGGGGCCGACGACACGTTTCTCAAGGTGATCGGCTTCATCGCCATGGTGCTGGCGTCGGCGAACGTCGTCGGTGGCTGGTTCGTGACCGACCGGATGCTGGAGATGTTCAAGCGCCGGCCCGAGCCGAAGAAGGAGGCGGCGGAGAAGTGATCTCCGACCCCGACGTCATCCGGCTCCTCTACCTCGTCGCGATCATCTGCTTCGTCGTCGCGCTGCGCTTCCTCTCCTCCCCGAAGCACGCGCGCAAGGGGAACTGGATCGGCGGCGTCGGCATGATCGTCGCGATCGCGACGACGCTGCTGCTCGAGGGGATCGGGAACTGGGCGCTGATCGTGATCGGCGGCCTGATCGGTGGGATCGTGGGCGTCGTCGGCGCCCGCACCGTGAAGATGACCGCGATGCCGCAGATGGTGGCCCTGTTCAACGGGGTCGGCGGCGGCGCGGCGGCGCTCGTCGCTGTGGCGGAGTTCCACTCGGCGGCGGGCGCGGACTCGACGGACGCGATCGTCTCGACCGTCCTATCCGCGCTGATCGGCTCGATCTCCTTCTCCGGATCGATGATCGCGTTCGCGAAGCTCCAGGAGCTCGTCAGCGGGCGCCCGATCACATTCCCCGGGCAGAACGTCTTCAACGTCCTCGTGCTGCTCTCCGCCGTCGGGCTCGGCATCGCGCTGATCGCCGGCGTCGACCAGGAGTGGCTGCTCTGGGCGCTCATCGTCCTCGCGCTCCTGTTCGGCATCCTCTTCGTCCTGCCGATCGGCGGGGCCGACATGCCGGTCGTGATCTCGCTGCTGAACGCGTTCACGGGCCTCGCCGCGTCGGCTACGGGCTTCGTGCTCGACAACACCGTCCTGATCGTCTCCGGCATGCTCGTCGGCGCCTCCGGCACGATGCTCACCCTGCTGATGGCCAAGGCCATGAACCGCTCCGTCACGAACGTGATCTTCGGCGCGTTCGGGCAGGTGCAGGCGGGTGCTGGCACCGGCATGCGCGCCGACGACGGGCGCACGGTCCGCGCGACGACCGCAGACGACGTCGCCGTCCAGCTCTCCTTCGCGCGCAAGGTGGTGGTGGTGCCGGGCTACGGCCTCGCCGTGGCCCAGGCGCAACACGACGTCCGCCAGCTCGCCGAGCTCCTCGAGGAGAAGGGCGTCGACGTCGCGTACGCGATCCACCCGGTCGCCGGACGCATGCCGGGTCACATGAACGTGCTGCTGGCCGAGGCGAACGTGCCGTACGACCAGCTCAAGGAGATGGACGAGATCAACCCGGAGTTCGCCCAGACGGACGTCGCGCTCGTGATCGGGGCGAATGACGTCGTCAACCCGGCGGCGCGCAGCGACCCGGCCAGCCCGATCTACGGGATGCCGATCCTCGACGTGGACAAGGCGGCCAGCGTGATCGTGATGAAGCGCTCGATGGCTCCTGGCTTCGCAGGGATCGACAACGAGCTCTTCCTCGAGCCACAGACGACGATGCTCTTCGGGAACGCGAAGGACTCCGTCGTCAAGCTGATCGCTGCGGTCAAGGCGACCTAGTCGCGGTGGGCGTAGAGCCCCGCAGCGTGATCGCCGATGAGGCCGCGCTGCGCGCTTTGATCGGCGAGCCGAACGACGTCGTCCCCACGAAGATCGCCGACCGCCTCAACCGGCACACCCGGCGTTTCATTGAGCTCTCCCCGTTCCACCTGCTCGCGACCTCCGGCGCCGACGGATCCTGCGACGTCACGCCGCGGGGCGACCCGCCGGGGTCGGCCCGGATCCTCGACGAGCGCACGCTGCTGCTTCCGGAGCGGCCGGGCAACCGCCTGGCCGACGCCCTGCTGAACATCCTCTCGAACCCGCACGTCGGCCTGCTGTTCCTCGTCCCGGGCGTGACCGACACGCTCCGGGTGAACGGGCGGGCCAGGATCGCGACCGACGAGGAGCTGCTCGCGCCGTGCGCGGTCGAGGGAAGGACGCCGAAGCTCGGGCTGCTCGTCGACGTGGACGAGGTCTACACGCACTGCTCGAAGGCGTTCCTGCGCGCGCAGCTCTGGGATCCCGCGCGCCACGTCGATCGCTCGGAGCTGCCGACGAACGGCGAGATCATGGCGAGCCTCAACGAGACGATCGACGCGGAGACCTACGAGGCCGAGCGCGCCGAGCGCTACGCCCGCCGCGAGGGCTTCTACTAGACCCCGAGGACTGCGACGCTCTGGCGTGACCACGCCAACGGTTGGCGCTGCTGCGCGTCAGTGGAGGTCGGAGCGTCTATCGAGAAGCCATTCGTAGCGCTGGCGCAGTGCCGCCGCCCATCGCGGCGAAGGTGTCCAGCGCGCTCGACATTGGCTTCCGTCCGATGCCTGCTCCACGTGCCTTCGGGTCGACCGCCATCGTGGTCAGCTCGACTTCGTCGTTGTCGTGGCGCATGAGGGCGACGGTTCCTAGCGCTTTGTCGGCCTGATCGACGGCGAACAGGATTCGGCCGCCCGGTGCGAGGATGTGCGCTTCCGGAGCGCCGAGCACCTCGCGGTCGTGGGGTTCGACCGTGAACCAACGCTCCAGCCACTCGATGTTGAGCCGGGCAAAGTCGGCCCGCCACCGTGGCTCGAAGTCGACGACCCTCACGGTGCCGGTGCCTTCGGTCATCTGCGGAGAGTACGACACTTTCACCCCCGCAACGGCGGGGCCGCTCATTCGGTCAGCGTGGGAGCGAGTTCGGGCCGGTGGCGGTGACGAGCCGCTGCGGCACCCAGTCGTCGACGTGGACGAAGCCCTCGAACCCCCCTACCGCGTCCTCGACGACGTCGAAGAAGGAGCGCCGGTAGAACTTGACGTGGGTGAAGTCCTCGAACAGCACGTAGACCGGGTCGACGGCCGAGCTCTGGAACTGCTGGCCCGTCAGCACCGCGCGGTGCACGCGCGAGAACTCGTCGAGCCCCTCGCCCACGACGACGCCGAGGTGCTCGAGGCCCATCCGGTAGACGCGCTGGTGGACGGGCGGGATCAGCTCTATGTTCGAGACGGGGGTCCCGTCGAGGACATGGAGCGGTTCGGAGAGCACGATCAAGGAGATCGGACGTCCGTTCCAGACGTTCTCGTGGTTCGCCCGCGCGTGGCGCTCGAGAAGCGTGCGCTGGTGGACGTACAGATCCCAGTCGGCAACCCGGACGGCGAGGTGGCTGAGGGGGTAGGGCTCGATGTCGATGCCGCGGGCAAGAAGGCGGTCGCGCTGCATGGCCGCGAACGCTCGGTAGTCGCCGATGATGTCGGCGATCGGGTCAGACGTCGTCACGTAGCATCCTCCTCCGCGATCGTACGACAGGCATAGCCCACCTACCAGTCGACCACTCTGGCTCATTCACGGGCTGCCACGTCGTTTGCCGGGTGGACGGTCGGGTGACATTCCCGAACACTGGCGCAGGCCTGCGTCGTCGCAGATGCCTGCGCCGTCGCTCAGTCACGGCTGAGGAGTTCCAGGAGACCGTCCGGGTAGAGCCGGTCGTGACGGAAGTCTTCGAGCCGCTTCCACAGCACGGGGCACGTCGAGCCGTCCTCGGTCTCGAAGCTCCATGCGTCACGCTCGTACAGGGATGCGTCTGCGAGCCGGGCTTCGTAGACGCGAACCAGCTCATGTCCCGGATACCCGTCATAGACGTAGATGACCTCGACCGTATCGAGGTAGCGGATCCCTTCCAGCCGGGCGCCGATCTCCTCGCGGAACTCGCGTGCGAGCGCATCGACCCCGGATTCACCGAACTCGATCCCGCCTCCCAACGGCCGATAGAACGTTTCCTCGGCTGTCGGGTCGTAGCCCTCGTACACCAGGATCTCGCCTCCGCGCCAGATCACGGCGATCGCAACGGCGCGGATCTGCGGGGACGGACGCCAGCTCACGGGAACGAGTCTGACAGAGAGTCGCTCGACTTCAGGGGACATTCCCGAACGCTGACCCAGGCGACAGAGCGCACCCCGTGAGTAGTGTCGTCTGAGCGGTGAGTGACGGAGTCTTGTCCGGAAGCGGTGCCGCGGCGCCGCTCGTTCCTCCGAGCCCACCCGGGCTCGGAGCCAGAGTGCTCCGATGGTGTCTTTCGGTCGTCCTGCGTGCGAGCTTGCTCCTGAATCCGCGACCGGCGGCGCTGCTCATCCGACGAGTCTTCGCCTCGGCTGGCGCGAAGACTGCGGCGGGCTACAGACTGCTCTCGCCCGCGGGAGCAAGAAATGCCCAACCTCGGTGACACGCGGCAGTCGAGAACGGGCTAGCCTTCCTGTTCCGTTGGCGGGAGTGACCACGTGAAGACCACGACTGTCGAATCTGCGGAGCGCGGCCGATCGCCGCTGGGTGCTCGTATCCGTTTCCTCATGGACGGACCGCACGGCAACATGATCCACTCGACCGTGCCGCCGGGGATGGTTGGCCGCGCCTGCCACTTCCGGACGATCGACGAGTACTGGTACGTCCTCTCGGGCGGGGGAGAGATCTGGCGCAGCGCGCCGGACGGCCATGAGAGCATCACCCGACTCATTCCCGGCGTGTGTGTCGACATCCCGCTCGGTACGGCCTTTCAGTATCGCTGCATCGGGAACGTGCCCCTGGTTTTCACCTGCACGGCCCTGCCGCCGTGGCCCGGCGACGACGAGGCCGTGATCGTGGACGGGCCTTGGGTACCCCGGCTGAACCCGGAGCCCGGGGGCTCGCGCTCGGGTTAGCCTCTCGGCTCTGACCGGCCACCCCTCGTGCTCAAGGAACATTCCCGGACGCTCGCCCAGGCGACCGTCCTGCGCGGTGATGCGGCATGATCACCGCGACGCCCACTCCGGGGGCATGCGGCGGAAAGCGAGGCGAGCTGTGGAGTCCCGAACCTGCACGGCGACAGGCACGTGATGCAAGACCGGATGCTGCGGGTCGCAGCCGTTCAGGCGTCGTATGTGCTGATGGACCGTGGCGCGACGATCGAGAAGGTCGCAGCGCTAACCGCCGAGGCGGCCTCTAACGGCGCCACCCTCGTGGTGCTCCCGGAGGCGTTCGTGCCGGGCACGCCTCTGTGGATCGACACCCGACCGATCTGGGACGGTGACGACGCCTGGTATCGGATGCTCGTGGAGAACGCCATCGTCGTCGGGGACGCCGCGTGCCTCCGGTTGGGCGCGATCGCCTCCGAGAACGAGGTCTGGCTGGTGATCGGTGTCCAGGAGCGCGAGCCACACGCAGCCTCGATCTTCAACGCGATGCTCTACTTCTCGCCCGAAGGTGAACTCGTCCATCGGCATCGCAAGCTGGTGCCGACTGGATCCGAACGCACGGTGTGGGCTGCGGGAGACGGGTCGACGTTGGGGGTTGTGGAGACCGGGCAGGCCAGGATCGGCGGGCTGATCTGCTGGGAGAACTACATGCCGCTGGCGAGGTTCTACCTCTACTCCCAGGGCGTCGAGGTGTGGCTTGCCCCGACCCTGGCTGTCGGCGATGCGTGGATCAGCACGATGCAACATCTGGCCCGGGAGAACCGGATGTTCGTGATCGGAGTCAACCCGGTGCTGCACAGGGACATGCTCCCGGCCGACTTTCCTCACCTTGACCGCTTGATCCCTGACGCCCATCTCGAGCAGCACGGCGAGTGGCTGGAGGAGGGAAACACCGTCATCGTGAACCCGTTGGGTCAGATCGTGGCCGGCCCGATCCGGGAGCGGGAGGAAACGCTGTACGCCGACCTCGACCTCGGCATGGTCGCGTCGGCGCGACGCTTCATGGACCCAACCGGACACTACAACCGGCCGGACGTGTTTCAGCTCCTTGTCGACAGACGCGCCCGCAGGGCCGTCCAGGAAACCCAGCTGGGGGTCTCGAGAGATCGGACCCCGTAGAGCGCACACCCGACGACGATCCACGTGATTCTTCGGGTGACATTCCCGAACGTTGGCCCACGTCAGAGCGATGTCTCGCGGGAACGCCCACGGGCGCAGCGTGGCTGGGCATGCGTCCCTGGCAGACCCGTGAATCGACCGAAGCCGGGCTCTCGGCCACGCCGCTTCGAATCAGACGTTTCTGACAGCGTCGTCGATGGCCTTGAGTGGCCTCCACGCCGCGTTCTCGCCGACGGCCAATACCGCGCACGTGATGTCACTCGCCGGATAGTGGGCGAGCGCGCCGCTGACTCCGACGTTGACGCCCTCCTTCCAGTAGCACCGGACAGCGCCGCGTGCATCGGTCTCGAACTCGAGGCCGAAGCCCATCAAGTGACTCCCCTCGCCGCGTGCGCCATGCCTCGCCTTGGGCGAGAGGAGCTCCGCAGTCCAGGCCGGGCCGAGGAGGCGGCCCTCGGTCACCGCACGGTGAAAGCGCAACAGGTCACCGATGGTGACGTGTGCGCCGCCGTCCGGCCCTCCTATCGGAGGGTATGAGTAGATGTTGCGGCGCCACCCGACGACACGACCATCCGCGCTCTCGATCGCCTCGACGCCTTCGGCGACCCCCGGCTCGACGACGTTCATATGGAAGAACCCCGATCGGTTCATCCCGGCCCGGGCGAAGACCTGCTCGGACACGTACTCGCGGTAGCTTGAGGCGGTAGCCCGCTCGATCATGAGACCGAGCAACACGTAGCCGACGTTGCAGTAGCGGCAGCCCTCGCCAGGCGCGAAGTTCGGCGGCTTGCCGACGAACTGCGGAAGGTAGTCCGCCGTCGCGATGACCGAGTAGTTGGGCCGCTCGAGGAAGACGTCCTCGTACCGTTCGCCCGCCTCCTCGTCGGCGTCGTCGGCGATCCCGGATGTGTGGGTCAGGAGGTGGTAGGGCGTGACCGCCGATGAGATCCCGGTCTCCTCTAGCCCCAGGTATTCGGTGACGGACGTGTCCAGCGTGAACGCGTCGGACTCGACGAGCTGCAGCGTCGCCACCGCAGTGAACAGCTTGGTGATCGACGCGGTGTCGAACCGGGTCTCGACCGTAGCCGGGACGTTCCAGGTGCGGCTGGCGTAGCCGAACGCGTCGAGCAACAGCGCCTGAACACCCTGCGTGACGCCGACCACTCCCGAGAACGTGTCCGCTGCCTCCAACTCACGCAGCAGCTCCTTCACCGCCCCCAAGTCGGGGGCTGCAGTTGACATACGACTATCCTCGCGGATCCTCCGGACAAAGAGCCCTTCGAAGCACCGTAGACGACACGGCGCTGCGCGATGCGCTCGTGGCACCCTGACGCCGCCGAGCCGGAACGAACCATGGCCGCAAAGCTCCTCGGTGACACGAGGAGCAGCACAGCCGCCACGGCGTTGTGGGTCGCCCTGTCGGACGACTCGGACGCTCTTCGTCGACTCGGGCGACACTCCCGAACACTGGCGCAGACATCGGTCTGCGTGCCTGGCTGTCTACCATCGCCTTCGTGGCTACTGACGGCATGCCTGACCCTGATGGAGGGCACGATCCACGGCCCGCCGTCGAGGACGAGCTCATGCGACGGGAGCCGATCTTCCATCGCCCCGAGCTCGGCACCGCGCGTGCTGACTTCGAGGCTCAGACCGCACCCGACTTCTGGGAGGTCGGCGCTTCAGGCCGGCGCTACAGCCGCGAAGAGGTCCTCGACGCGCTCGAGGCTCGTCATGCGCAACCACACGACGACGAATGGGAGACGAGCGACTTCCACTGCCGAGAGATCGGCCCGGACTCCTACGCGGTCACCTACGTCCTCCGGCAAGGTGAGCGCATCACTCGTCGCCTGACCTGTGGCGGAGGGACGACGACGGCTGGAAGATCCTCTACCACCAGGGCACGATCGCAGACGGACTCTGCACTGACGGCTAGCTCCGTGTCCTCCGCCGTCGCGGGCGGAGCTCGAACAGGCGCATCGCGGCTCGCGCTCATGTGACGTTCCCGAGCGCCGGCGCACGCCGCGTTCGCATCCCTCGGCGGCACGAATCGGTGCAACCTCAGCGACGACCCGTCTACCCCGGGGCCGCATCCCGCCTCGAGGTTAGGCGAGCCGGTTGACGGCGGTTACGATCGACGCGAGCAACGATCCGCGCTGCCTGGAGGTGGATACGGATGAACGACAAGCCGACGTGGAAGGTCACGCACCTCGATGACATCGAACGGCTCGGCAGAGACACGCCGTCGAAGAGGCGAAGTGTCGATTCAGCGCCGTACGCGATGACCCGCGGTTCGAGAACGCTCTCCTGAGCGGGGATGTTTCCGGAACATGGGAGGCCGGGGCGCGCGGCTCAGACGACACCCCCGAACGCCGGTGCACGCGGGTGCCGTGCTCAGACGTCCGCACGGGCGAAGGTCAAGTGCGCGACGCCGCTCGGCGAGGACGTGGTCTCGACCCGATAGTCCTGCTCGAGACCCTCCAGTCCGTCCCAGAGGCGCACCCCCCGGCCCAGCAGGATCGGAACGACCACGAGGTGCATGTGGTCGACGAGACGAGCGGCGAGGAACTCCCTGACCGTCGTGGGCCCCCCACCGATGCGCACGTCCTGCCCGCCGGCCGCCTCGCGGGCGATCGCGAGCGCCTCGGCGGGCGCGGCGTCGAGGAAGTGGAACGTCGTCCCTCCTTCCATCTCGATCGACGGGCGCGGCCGATGGGTGAGGACGAACGTCGGCGTGTGGAACGGCGGGTTTGGGCCCCACCAGCCCGTCCAGTCGGGATCGTCGTGCCATCCCGGGGGGCCGAACTTGTTGGCACCCATGATCTCGGCGCCGATCCCGGGCGCGAACCGCTGTGCGAACGCGTCGTCGACCCCGCTGCTGCCGCCCGGACCGCCGACCATCTCGCTCCAGAACCGCGTGGCGAGCATCCACTCGTGGAGCCGCTGGCCGGCGTGGCCGAACGGCGCTTCCGGCGCCAGCCCCTCACCGGTGCCGAAGCCGTCGAGCGAGATGGCGAAGTTGTGGACGCGCGCGAGCGACGTACGTGAGATGCCGGTCAGTTGCCGACCTCCGGGTCGGGCATGAACTCCCTGACCTCCTGGGCGCAGCGGCAGGCGGTCGCGATCTTCGCAGCCCACTCGAGGGCCGCCTCCCGTGAGGGCACGTCGACGACGGCGAAGCCTCCGTCGAGCTCCTTGGTCTGCGGGTACGTGCCGGCGGTGACCGACCCGTCGCAGGAGACGAGCACCGGATCCACGTCCTCGGCCAGGCCGCCGCCGAACACCCACACGCCTGCGACCATCGCCTCTCGCACGACCGCATGAGCAGCCTCTCCGACAGCGGGCCAATCCTCCTCGGGGATGTGATCCATCGCGGTGCCGGGAAACGAGATCAGGTACCTCGTCATCCCGTGACTCTACGGGGTGCGGCGGCGCAGGGTGGCGGCGCAACGAGCGCGAGCGCCCGCCCCCAGCGTGCACCCCGCACGTCGAGCAGGAGCGGCCGCCTGGTCGCGGCTCGGGGGCCGCGCGGTCGCATCGCGTCGTCGGCGTAGGACAGCGGCAGGAGGTCGGACACCGCGCGAGCAGGTCGGGCAGTCCGTCCCGCGCCACCAGGAGCCCGCAGAGCAGGAACTGCGGCAGCACGAAGCGCCGGCATGAACTGCACCGCCTGGAACTCGCTGCGGGCGAAGGCGCTGACGAACAGGCCCAGCGCGATGCCCAGCAGCGCATCCACGACCGCGAGCAGCGACCACCAGCACGCGAGCGTGCGCCGGCTGAGGTCCAGCCCGAACCCGACCGCGAGGCGAGCGTCCGCCTGCACCGCGGCGAGCAGGCCGAACGCGAGCGCGTAGCCGCCGACCAGGTCGACCTTGCCGACCGGCAGGGTCAGCAGCCGCTCCAGCGTGCCCGACTGCCGCTCGCGCAGCGTCGCGACGTGGTGATCAGGAACATCACCACGAACGGGAACACCCCGAGCAGCGGCGCACCGATCCCGTCGAACACCGGGGTGTCGTCGAAGATCCGGGCCAGCAGGCCCATCAGCACGCAGGGCACCACGATCAGCAGCGCCATCGTGCGCGGGTCGTGCCGCACCTGGGCAGCACCCGGCCGGCGGTGGCCAGGGTCAGCCGCGGGTTCATCGGGTCACCTCTGCCCCGGCCTGCTCGGCGAGCCCCCGGAACGCCCGGCGCGCGTCCGCCGCGCTCCCCGTCCGGCGCGCGCAGCAGGCCCGGCGGGTGTCGTCGGCGAGGAGCCGGCCCTCGCGCATCAGCAGCAGCCGGTCGCAGCGGCTCGCCTCGTCCATCACGTGGCTGGAGACCAGCAGGTCGTGCCCCGCGGCGGCCAGCCGGCGGAAGATCGCCCAGAGGTCGCGCCGGAGCACCGGGTCCAGCCCGACGGTGGGCTCGTCCAGCACCAGCAGCTCGGGCTCCCGACCAGGGCCGCCGCGAGCGAGACCCGCGCGAGCTGGCCGCCGGAGAGGCGACCGCCGACGCGCTGGCGGTCAGGTCGCCAGGTCCAGCACCCGGGCCACCTCGGCGGCCGGCCCCGCCGGCACCAGCAGCGCGCGGCGAAGTAGCGCAGGTTCTCGGCCACGGTGAGGTCGGCGTAGACGGTGGGATCCTGGGTGACGTAGCCGACCCGGCGGCGCAGCGCCTGTCGCCGGCCGGCAGGCCGAGCACGTCGACCTCGCCGCCGGCGACCTGCTGACGCCGACGATCGAGCGCATCAGGGTGGACTTGCCGCAGCCGCTCGGGCCGAGCAGGCCCCTGACCGGCCGGCGGACCTGCAGGTCAGGTCCGGGATCACCGGCCGCCCACCCCGCACGACCCGGAGCCCTGTGATCGAGATCGCCGCGTCCACGACCTGATTCCACCACAGCGCTGGCGGGGCTGGCCGGGGGGGATCCCTGCGCGAGGGGCGAGTGCCCAAGGCACGCCCCACCTCGGAGAAGACGGGGCCCAGAGTCGTGGCGTGGGCAAGGCCATGGTGACCCGCGTCGAGTCGGGGCCATGAGCATCGCGGTGTTCTCCGGCCGGGCAGTGGAGGAGGCGGTTCCGCCCGCACGCGGCCTACGACGCCATGCGCGACGCGTTCGTCGCCCACGCGCGCGGCGAGTGGACGATGCGGCCGAAGGTGTACGTCACGAACTACCCGGCGGGCGAGTTCCGCGCGATGCCGGCGCTGGGCGGCGGGCACGCGCTGCTGAACTGGGTGACCTCGTTCCCCGGGAAACCGACGCGCGGGCTGCCGGCCGTGTCAGGGGCTCGTCCTGCTCTCCGACGCGGACGACGGCCGCCTGCTCGCGATCATGGACGCGGCCGCGGTCACGGCGCTGCGCACCGCGGGCGGCGGGTGTGCTGGCGACCAGAGCTCGCCCGCCCCGGGCACGGAGACGGTCGGGGTGGTCGGCTGCGGCGTGAACGGCGGCGAGACCGTGCGAATGCTCGCCGCGATCGGCCGGCCCACCCTCGTCCACGACCGCGACGCGGCGCGGGCCGGTGCCGTCGCTTCGACCTATGGCGCCCGGGCGGTGACGCTCGAGGAAGCGCTCGCAGCCGACGCCGTCATCACGGTCACGCCCGGCAAGGATCTCCTGTACCGCGAGGGCTCTCTCCCGCGAGGGACAGCACGTGTCGCTGATGGGTGCCGACGGCCCTGGCGAGGCCGAGGTCGCCACCCGAGATCGCCCGCGCACGTGTGCTGTCGACGACTGGGAGCAGGCATCACACGGCGGCGAGCTCGCGGCGGCGGTCGAGGCAGGGCTCGTCGAGCACGCGCCGGTGACCGAGCTGGGTCGCATCCTCACCGGCGAGGCCGACGGTCGGCGCAGCGCCGAGGACGGTGGCTGGCTGCTGGACCTCGACCGGCCTTGGCGATCCAGGCCCTGGCGATGGCGATGGCGGCGATCTACGCGCAGGCGGACGCACTCGGCGTTCCCCGCTTCTGAACCTCTGAGCTGCCTGCGCCGCCTGCCGGCAGATCGACGGGGCGGTGGTGGGGCGTTGAGGATGGCGGTGGGCTCGAACAGCGGCAGCAACGCGTGCTGCTCGCCCTGTGCGGCGCGGGCCACCATCCGGCCGCACGCCGAACCCGAGCACGTTGCCATGCCGCCGGTAGCCGCCGGCGACCCAGACGCGATCGCTTCCGGGCACGCGACCGACGACCGGAAGGAAGTCCATCGCCATCCCGAAGATCCCCGCCCAGCGGTGGTCGAGCGCGGAGCTGGCGCCCCGCGAGCTCGTCGACGAGAATCTCCCCAGAGCCTTCCTGCACCGGCTCGGTCAACCGCTCGTCCGCGGTGAACTCCTCGTCCAGCCGCACGTCGCGGAAGCCGCCCGCGATGATGCGCCCATCCGGCGTCTGGTGCCAGTAGTCGAACCCGTGGCGGCCGGTAGTGGGGCATATCAACCAGCACTGGGGGATCGGCTGATGTGGCAATGGCCTGAGCACTGGCATCGGAGTCGCGGTTTCCCTGGATCTCGCCCAAGGCAGGGCGCTGGGATGCCCATCATGGCGGCTATCACGACCGGGGCCTCGAGCTCCTCGACGGACTCGACCCGGCGATGCTCGACGATGTCCGCAGGCCCTCTGCCGCGGCGAGGCCCGCCAGCCTGCGCACCCGGCTCTCGCCGGCTGGGCGCCGCCGTCGGGTGGAT
>CAWKGI010000002.1:0-116216 GCA_963849125.1 uncultured Actinomycetes bacterium
AGGAAACTCAGATTGTTGTTGAACACCAAAGCCGGTTTGGATTCGAAAAAACCGTGGAAATGCTTGTGGCTGATGCAGAAAAAAGGGAATGGAAAGTTCCCCTGCTGTGCACGATCTGCAGCTAAATCCCTGGCAAAATCCGGAAAAGATGTCCGGCCCGTAAAAGTCATTGAAATTTGTAAACCAAAGTATTCCGGTCAGATGCTTGAACTCAATGACGAACGGATAATCTCTGTAATGATGCCATGCCGTATTTCAGTATATGAGAAAGAAGATGGGAAAACGTATGTCAGCCTGATAAATGTGGAAGCCATGTCTTCCGACCTGCCAGCCAACATTGCTGGTGTGATGAAAGAGGCCTCTGATGATACATTTCAGATTGTGAAAATCGTCTGCTGACAGATCCCCGATTTCATATGATGTTTATCTGCGCAGATCACGCGATCTGCGGGAAATTTTTAAAAGAATTTCCCGCAGATCCCGCAGATTTTGCAGATAATATTATATCAGTATCTTTTGAAATTGAGGATTTTTCAGTGTCGGTAAGGGAATCCATCCGGTTGATGGCATTGTGTATTTTGGTCTTGAAATTCCAGCATGTCATCTGACGTAACGACAATCTCCTTGCAAATTCATATGTAGAAATATCTTCTTTCCCCTTGCATACATTATAGGCAATATAAAAGGCTTTACTCATCGGAAATTTGCAGTTATGAAACATAGTTCCCGCTGCTGCGGATTCTTCAGTTTTGCATTTGGTACACCGTCTTGAGTGGGGTGATTTTCCCGCGCATTAATTAGTGTTACCGCATTTCGGCAGATAAAACCATTCTCCCATTTCAAATCGGCGAGGAATCCGTAGCATTTGTCCTCACTGTCAAACAGTTCTTCAAGTTTTTCATCATCGAGTTCTTTTTTGAAAATTGCACTCATTATCAAAGTTATATTGCAAAGATAAAAAAAAATGGTGATAATAAAAAGATTTAGGTGATACTATTGCGATTTAAAAAATTGTTTTTATATTTGCAGCGAAATTAATAAAATAGAGATGGAAAATAGTTGTGAAGTAAGAACCAAGACCAAAAAACTAAAGGAATTTTTTACAACATGGTATTTATGGAGCCTTTCTTGGTATTCTTCAGGGGTTTTAGCAGGTTTACTTACTATTATTTTGTTGAAAGATGCAAAATGCTGGCAATAACAAGGAAGCCTAGAGCTCAATATTTGGAGGATTTCTGGGATTTTTGGTAACCGGCAGCCCATGTTCCTGCCTTGGCGGAAATGCGAAGTATTTGTATCATGATGAAATTATAAAAGAATTAAGATGGCTTAATACTGAAATAAATAAAAGATATAGTGAACTGGCTGAATCGGCATGCTGTCTTTCATGCGGCGGTGCAATAAATTATGCTCAGGCGTCAGAAGGAGAAGTCTGTGTTGACCTTGGAAGCGGACGGGGAACGGATGTTTTGAGACTGGCGGAAACGGTCGGGGATACAGGATTTGTTTATGGCATTGATATTTCAGATGGGATGATTCGAAAGGCCTCGGTACTGCAGAGAACCTTGGAGTTACCAATGTCAGATTTATACAAAGTCCACTTGAAAACTTAAAGCTCTGAAAGATAATATTGCAGATCTGGTAATTTCCAATTGCACAATAAACCATGCTGCCGATAAACAGGCTGTATGGAACGAGATATATAGAATCCTGAAGAAAGGGGGAAGTTTTGTTGTCAGCGATATTTATGCCCCGACACCGTTGCGGAAGAATTCAGAAATGATCCTGTAGCTATATCGGAATGCTGGGCAGGATCCGTAACAAGGGACGAATATTTTGATCACCTTGAAAATGCTGGTTTAACTTCGGTTAAAATTATTGAAGAATCAGCTCCGTATGAGAAAGGTAAAATAATGGTTTCAAGCTGGACAATTGCCGGGAAGAAACCAATTGGACGGATAAATTGGTATTTAGAAACTAATAAAAACTGGGAAAATATGAAAAGAAAATTGTTGTTATCATTACTTATTTCTTCAATATTCTTCGTTAATTGCAGATCAGAAAAGGGGGAGATAAATCTGAAGCAAAACAACCCCGGGGGCAGCGAATGTGGTTCATCTCACTACAGGCTGAATTTAAAAAAATGGTTTTCAATTACGAGGTAAATAAAGATTGGAAATATGAGGGAACTCAACCTGCAATTGTAGACTTTTATGCTGACTGGTGTGCCCCTTGCCGACAGCTTACACCACTGCTTGAATCCCGGCCCGCTTCGACCCGCCCGAGCGCGTGTTCTCCGGTCGCTACACTTCTCCCGCTCCTTCCCCGGTAGCTCAATTGGCAGAGCATCCGGCTGTTAACCGGAGGGTTGTTGGTTCGAGTCCAACCCGGGGAGCCTCTCAGGCTAGGAAAGATGTGGGAAAGAGAAGGGCCGCCCGGAAAGGCGGCCCGTTTTCTACCCAATGTTCACCCCGGAGCGGGTTCGGTGCCCTGAGTCGGCTAACTCGCGCCGCGGCCTTCACCGTCTCGGGGCCTTCGGGGATCATCTCTGCGAGTCTACGTCCATGAAAGGGGTCGAGATCCGGCCGTTCGGCGACGAGCACCTCGACGGCGCAGCGGCACTGCTCAGCGAGCGCCACGCCCGCCACCGCGACGCCGAGCCGCTGCTTCCGCCGGAAGCGGACTACCGGACGGAGGTCGAGAATGCACGCGGCGAGATCGGCGGTGCGGTCGCCCTCGAGGGCGGTGAAGTGGTCGGTTATCTCCTCGGCGAGAGGCGAGACAACCAGATGGGCTCCCACGTCTGGAGCCATGTCGCCGGCCACGCTGCGCGCGAGCCGGAGGTCACGCGCGACCTCTATGCCCTCGCCGCCGCAGGGTGGGTCGACGCGGGACTGCGCACCCACTACATCTTCGCCCCGGCTCTGCCCGAGCTCATCGACCCGTGGTTCCGACTCTCCTTCGGCGCGTCGGCCGCGCTCGCCGCACGCGCAACGGAGGCGTTGCCGCGCGTCGACTCCGGCGTCGTCATTCGCGACGGCGTCCGCGAGGACGCCGTGGCAGCGGCTCGCCTCGACATCCAAATGGTCGAGGCTATGCAGCCCTCGCCCAGCTTCTCCGAGATCGCGCCGGAGGAGGAGGATGCGCTCGCAGCGGAGTGGCAGGAAGTGTGGGACGACCCGGATCGGCACCGGTACTTCGTCGCGGAACGCGGCGGGACGGTCGTCGGCCACATCCTCCTCTACCGCCGGCCGCCCGACCTGCGCGTTCCTGCCGGGTCGATCGACCTGGCCGACGCCTCGACAGCGCCGGAGCAGCGCGGCACCGGCGTCGGGCTCGCGCTGACCCACCACGTCCTCCGCTGGGCGCACGAACAGGGCATCGAAGTGATGACGACCGACTGGCGGATGACGAATCTCTGGGCCTCGCGCTTCTGGCCTCGGCGCGGGTTCAGGCCGACTTTCCTGCGGCTCGAGCGCCGCATCCGTTAGGGCCGCGGGTCCCGCTCCTCTACGCTGAAGAGCCTCGCCTCGGCCAACTCAGCCGCGTCCGGATAGGCCGTCTTCGCGGCGTGCAGGTACCGCTCAGTGGTGGCCCGCGTCTGCCCGGCCTTCGCCTGCACGAACATGCGCGGCACGCCTGCCGCGGCCGTCTCGGTCAGCGCCGTATGGCGCATCCCATGCCACGGTCGGAAACCGGCCGGGACCCCGGCCTTCGTGAGTGCCTTCCGCGCGTACGTGGTGAGCTTCGACGGGTCGAGCGGCGTCCCCAACGCCGGATGCGAGAACACGATGCCGTCGTCGGCCCGGTACCGGGACGCCTGGTACTGCTCCTCGAGCGCGTGCGCCGCCACCGCACCGAGGCCAAGCGTCCTCCTCCCCGCCCTGGACTTCGGCGTCGTGATCTCGTTCCGCACGTACTGCTGGTGAACAATCGGAGGCACGTCGCCCGGCACCGATCCCGTGCAGGAACTCATGGCCCGCGAACGCCGGCGACGGTAGCGACCGATTCGGGAAGGGAACGGGCAGCGCGGGGATAAGGCGTCGTGCTCGACGCGCTCCCGGCCGCCTAGTCCCCCTACCCAGGCGGCGCCAGCCTCGTCCGCTCACATGGGGCACTAATGCGTACCTGCTCACTAGTTGATCGCTTCGAGTTGCGATGAAGCTCTAGTTGGAACCCACGCCCGTGAAGAATCCCGTTACCTGCAACAGGTGTCCGTTCGGGGCAACCGCGTTGCACGTAATAAGGTCCTTCTGGTCGTTGTTAGGCCCCCATGTGACGGTCCAACCGGCGGTTAGGTCCTGAACCACCGTTCTCTTGTAGATGAGGGTCGTGCCAACAACATGGGTCATGGCTCCGCCGACCGGGATCTTCTCGGTCTGGAAGTCAGCAACGGGGCCGTCCGGACCTGAACAGTTGTAGAGCGTAACCGTGACGGCGAAGTCAGCGTTTGGCTCGGCGTTTGCAGTGCCGGCGAGTACGCCGACGACTGCCAGGCATCCGACCACAAAGGCGAACCGCAACAGTCCCATTTCCCACCCTTTCCCCTCGGTGGAGCACAAGTATCAATCGTGACGTCAGGCTCCGCTCGTGTCAAGAGGCAATAGAAGAGTGCGACCTGCGACCACCCTCTGGTTCGGCTAATCGAACGTAGATCGCCTCCTGTGATGCTCGCCGGGATACCCGTGCAGGACAGGCTCGTGCTCGAGCTTGCCCGCCGGCTCCGAGAGATCGACGAGATCGACACGGCCGAGGCGCTCGAGCGGGCCTACGACGCGGAGCAGCGGATCGTTGCGCTGACGGTGCCCGACCGTGAGGCGATCCTCTGGGCCCTGGACGACGCGCCCGACGGGCTCACCGGACTACGCGCAGTGCTGTTCAAGGAGCAGACCTGGCGCATCCAGAACGGCCTCTGCACAAGGGAGATCGCGGCCGTTGCCGGAGGTTCGGTCGGAGAGACTCCGGCGCATTGAGGGGCACCGCAGGAACCGAACCCGTCCGGCAAGGCACGCGACACGAGGGGAGCACCCTCGTTTGGCGCACCGTAAGCCCGCCAACGGCGGGAGTTGGAACCCGGAATCCCGGCAGACCGTTTCCGAGGATTCCCGGATGTCGTGCTGCGATGGCAACCGCGTGGCAACCCCGGCCTGTTCCGGGCAGGGTCACTTGGGGCAACCCGCCCGGCCCGAGCGTCGGTCACTGATTCCGCTCTCGCGGGCACGAACCCGGGGGCCAGGCGGGCGTGAGGTTCCCACGCCTGCGCGAACCTCACGCAGGCGTCGATGGGCCACGGGCCGAGCGCGAGCCCGACCTGAGCCGTTCCGTACCGTCTATGACGAGCGGCCCAGCCAGTATCGGGTACGCGACTTCAGCGGCCACTCCCACGAGCGCCACGAGCAGCAGCCTCGGGGATCATCGCGCCGGACGGCGGCGAGGCCCGCTGCGATGGCGACGACCGTGCCGAGACCGACATTGACGTGGCGCTCTTCCGGCACGGTCGCAGTATCCGCCGAAGCGAATCGGCCGGGATCGGGTGCTGCCGGAACCTCGCGACGTCGGGCGCCGCCCACGAGCGCCCGCGGCCACGGATCGGCCAGCCGCGCCGGTAGGAGAGCGTTCCCATATCGCGCCCCGTCGGTGAAGCAGTCGCGCACGATCCGGGTTTCCCCCCTATGCAGACCGGGAGCATCGACGAATACTTGATCTACCGGCACGCATTTCCGCCCTGGGAGGAGCGGGCCATGAGCGCTGACGGTTTCGATCGGATCGATCGACTCGAGCAGCAGGTCGAGGCTCTTCGAAGGGAGGTCGCGGCTCTCCGGGCGATCGCGACATCCGAGTTGGCTTCCGTCCCGGGAGCCATGGCCGAGCGGAGGGAGCCTCCGCCTGCCGCGATTCCCCGCCCGCGGCCGGAGGTCGCAACGCCGGCATCTCTGGCCGGCATCTGGCACCAGCTCGAGCGGGGCGAGACCAGGGCCGCGATCGCCGGCGCGTTCGAGCTGCTCACCGGGGCAATCCGGTCGAACGACACCGCAGTCCTCTATGAGCTCGCCGCATTCGCGGACGCCGCAGTCCTCCACGCCGACCCCTCGGCGAGAGCCGAGGCGCAGAGGCTCACAACCGCTGTAAGGGCCCACGCCGGGCGGACCGAGCGCGCACCGGCTCCTCTGACGGCGCCTACACCTCCGCCGATGACGGCCCCTGCCTCGGCGGCCGTCCGCGCCCCGCCCCCCAGGGCCGAGCCGGTCGTGCAATCCCCGACGCTCGGCGCCCGCGCGCAGGCGTGGCTGCGAGTCGAGCTGACCGGCGCCCGCGCTTTCGCGATCGCAGGCGGAACCGTCACGCTCCTCGGCGTCCTCTTCCTCTTCGTGCTCGCCGCGAACCGTGGCTGGATCGGACCGGGCGAGCGGGTCGCGCTGGGCGCCGCTGCGTCCGCGCTGCTCGTCGGTGCGGGCCTCGCGCTGCGTCTGCGCTACGGGCGGTTCGTGGCGGCGCTCGCTGCAGTCGGCACCGGTCTCGCAGGCGCGTACGCGACCCTCGCGGCGGCGACGCTCATCTACGACTACCTGCCGGCGTGGGGCGCCGTCCTCGTCGCGGCCGCGATCGCCTCGGTGGGAAGCGCGATCGCCGTCGCGTGGTCGTCGGAGATCCTGGCGGGTCTCGCGCTCGTGGGTGCGGTCGTCGCGCCGGCGGCGGTCGCGCTGGACGAGGGGATCGAGTGGCCCGGTGCGGCCTTTGCGCTGATCGTGCTCGCTGCGAGCATCGCCGTCGCTTCGCCACGACGCTGGCTCTGGCTCGAGGCCACGATCGCGACGGTCGCAGTCGCGCAGGTCTGGTGGCTGGGGTTGGCCGCGCCGTCCGGCGAGGCCGGGGCGATAGCGGTCGGCATCGTCGCGTCGTTCCTCCTGATCGCCGCCGCCGTCGCGAGACAGGCGTATGGCACCGAGGTCCTCGACGGCGCGTCGGCGACGTTCGCGCTTGCCGGCGGGGCGGTGGGGCTTGGCATGCCGATGCTGCTGGTCTCCGGCGATCGGAACCTGGGCCTGTTGCTGGTCGCGTTGGCGCTTGCGCTCGGAGTCGCTGCGATCGCCGTCGGCCGACGCTGGCGAGACTTGGGCTGGACGATCGGAGTCGACGCCCTGCTGCTCGCCGGCGTGGGCACCGCGTACCTCGTCTCCGGCGGATCGCTGACGACGGCATGGGCGATCGAGGCGGTGTGCCTCGCGGCGCTGGCGTGGAAACTCGGCGCGCCCCGGTTCGAGGCGACGGGTCTGATCTACCTGGCGGCGGCCGCGACGAACGCGATCGTTGTCGAGATCGTGCCGAGCTGGCCGGACGACGTCGTCGACGTGCCGCGCACGGCGGCGGCTGGACTGTTCGCTCTGGCGGCCGCGTCGTTGCTGGTGGGGCTGCTCGCGCTCTACGATCGTCGGGATCCTCGGGCCGAAGGGCTGGCCGCCGCGCTCGAGCCAGCATGGGACTGGCTCGTGGCGAAGCGGGCCGAGCTGCGCGCCCTGCTGACGGTGGCCTCCTCGGTGCTGCTTGTCGCGGCGACCGCGGCAGTGCTCGACGGGCGGTGGCTGACGATCCTGTGGGCCACCGTCGCCGGCCTGCTCGGCGTGGCGGCGTTCCTTCTCGGCGAGCGGCGTCTGCAGGCGCTCGCACTCGGGCTCGTCACCTACTCGGTCGTCCACGCGCTCCTGGTCGAGGTGCCACCCCGGGCGCTGGCACTCGACCGAGCTTCGGCGCTGCTCGACGAGCAGCGCGCTCCCCTTGCGAGCCTCGTGGTGATCGCCTGCGCCACCGCACTGCTGGCCGGCCTCACAAGCTTCGACGATCGAGGCATCCGGCGCCTCGGCCCACTCTCAGGCCCGGAGACGGAGCTCGTGGCCCTACGCGATCATGCCGCCGAGCTGCGCGCGGTGCTCGCGTTCGCCTCGGCGGTGGCGGTCGTATGGGCGGCAGGGCTCGTCGCGATCGACGTCGACTACGGCGCCGGACAGGTGGTCGCGACGGCCCTGTGGGGCGGGCTCGGGCTGAGCGTCGTCTGCCTGGGAACGCGCGTGCGCTCCGTCAGCTGGCAGGTCAGTGGTGCGGTGGTGGTGCTCCTCGCGTTCCTCAAGGCGACGGCGTTCGACTGGGATGCTCTCGGGGACGTCGCAGGCGCGATCTCGCTGCTCTCCGTCGCTGTGGCCGCCCTGAGCGCAGGCTTCGTCGTGCGGTGGTGGAACCCCGGCGACGGAGCACCGCTCGAGATCGCGTCGCTCGCGTCGGCATCCGTGGCGGCCGTTTCGGCGATCGTCGCGTTCGATCACGTGTGGGGCATCGACAGCCGCGGCCTCGCTGCTGCCACCCTGGTCGTGGTCGCCGTCATGGTGGCTGCGGGCGCCGCGCCCTACCGAGCGTGGCGGGCGGGACGAGACGAGACGTGGCTCCGCCGTACCGAGAACGGCTACTGGGCCATCGGCCTCGGTGCGCTGCTGGTCGCCGAGCGCGCGCTCGTCCTTGGCAACGAGGCGGGGACGATCGCGCTCTGGGCCGCGACGGCCGGAGCGGTTGCTCTCCTGTGGAAGCCGCTGGCCGAGGATCGCGTCTGGCTGGCGGCGCTCGCGCTCGTCGGCGTCGCCGCCGTGGGGACGCTCGCCCTGCTCACGGCCCCGTCGAAGCTGGTCGAGGCGACCGAGCACCCGGCGTCGGCGCTGTGGGTGCTCGCCGTCGTCATCGCCGCCGCCTGGATCGTCGCTCGCACGTGCACCCCTGCCGCAGAGGGCCTCGCGCCATGGCTGCTGGGCACGGCCGCCGGGCTCACGCTCTTCGGCTGCTCGCTCGGTGTGCTGGAGATCGCCGAGCGCGTCTCGTCGAGCTCGGTCACGACTGACTTCCAGCGCGGCCACACCGCCCTGAGCGCGCTCTGGGGAATCGGGGCACTCGCGCTCTACGTCGTCGGTCTCGCGCGCGACCGCAGCGACCTCCGGGTGGTCGGGCTCGCCCTCTTCGGCCTCTCGCTCGCGAAGCTCTTCCTCTACGACCTGAGCAGCCTGAGCTCCGTGACGCGAGCGTTCTCGTTCATCGCCGTCGGTGGAATCCTCCTCGCCGCAGGGTTCTTCGCGGAGCGCTTCGTCTCCCGCGGCGGCGGCCCGCCGGCCTCCCCGCTCACCGGTTGAGGGCGGTCGTGAGCAGCACGGTCTCCACGTCGCTCGAGCACGCCCTCGCCGACGGTGCCTCGGTGGCAGTCGTGCTCGACCTGGTCGACGAGGAGATCGAGCGGGCGGCCGCTGCGAGCGACGCTGACACGCTCGATCGACTCTCGCGTCTGCTCGACACCGTCGCTGGCGAGCGAGGCGGCGAATGGAGGGCGCTCGCGATCGCGGCCACCCGGGCGGGAGCGATCGGGGAGCGCATGGCGCCGGCTCGCCCGGTCACCGGGAAGCCGTCGTCATCCGTCGCGGTCACATCGATCCCGCCGGTGAACGCCTCACGGCCCGCCGGCCCGCCGGCGACGGAGTACGGCGCGGTGGCGGCCGATGCGCCGACCGCCTACGCCGGCTGGTGGATCCGCGCCTTGGCGTACGGCATCGACCTCGTCGTGCTCGGGTTGGCATATGCCACCCTCGGCTCGATCCCCGGCGGCGACTCCCTGCTCGCCGGGTTCGTCTATGTCACGCTCCCGCTCGCGTACTTCGCGGGGATGCATGCTTTCGCGAGCGGCGCGACGGTCGGCAAGCTCGTGGTCAAGATACGAGTGGAGGCCGTGAACGGGAGTCCGGTCGGTCTCGCCCGGGCGGTCGGGCGCGCGCTGGTCACCACGGGCCTGTGGATCGTGTCGATCGGCGGGGTCGTCGACCTGATCGTGCTGGCCGGCGACCGGCGGAAGCAGTCGGTGCACGACAAGGCCGCCGGCACCGTCGTTCGCCACGCGCCGCGCCGGTCGCGAGCGGTCACCTGACAGCGGGGCACCGCGACCGACGAGCTCGCCAATACGCTCCCTCGCGTCGATCCTGAAGACGCTCGGCGCTCGCTCTGAGCAGACGTATCAGCGGTGCCTCGGAGCGACAGCTGCGCTAACGGGACAGGGTGAGGCGAGGCGAGCGTCCATTCGCGCCGGTCGTTGCACACGACTACGGACAGCACGGCCACACGACTCGCGCGCACCGGCAGCGGGATCGGCCCTCCAACGCCGACGGTCCGACCGAGCACGCGCGAGCGGACTCGCCCTCGGCGCTCGCTGCCCTTGGCTGCCCGCCGAACGAACGGGGCCGAGCGGCCGCCGCTACCCGGGGCGGCGCACGCAGCGGAAGCCGATGTGGCTCATCCCGGTGTCGATCATCTGTGGACGTCGCGCGGCCGGTCGATACCGCATGCAGTAGCTGTCGGCGCACCCGAAAGACCCACCCTTGATCACCTTCCGCGGGATCGGGAACTGTGGCTGCGCGGGGTCGTAGCTCGCCTCGACGGTTCCGCCACGTGGGTTGACGGGAACACAGCACGGCTTGCTCACGTCCTCGGGGTGGCGTGACGCATACCAGTCGGTCGTCCACTCCCAGACGTTGCCGGCCATGTCGTGGAGGCCGAAGCCGTTCGCCGGGAACGCCCCCACCGGCGTGGTTCCTCCGTAACCCGGCTCGGCGCGCCACGGGAAGTCGCCGTGCCAGAAGTTCGCGAGCCGTCGACCAGGCGGCTCTGGTTCGTCGCCCCAGGTGTACGCGGCACCGTCCAGTCCTCCCCGCGCGGCCAGCTCCCACTCGGCCTCGGTCGGCAGCTCCATCCCGGCCCAGGCGGCGTACGCCTCCGCGTCCTCGTAGGCGACATGGACGACCGGGTGGTCGCCGCGCCCGTCGAGCGTGCTGCCCCGGCCTTCCGGGAACCGCCAGCAGGCGCCGGGCGTCCACGTCCACCACTGGTTCAGGTGGCGGAGATCGACCGGCCCCGGCGTTTTCGTGAACACGAGCGAGCCCGGCTGGAGGTTCTCCGCCGGGGCTCCCGGGTAGTCGGCCGGGTCGAGCGGGCGCTCTGCGACCGTCAGGTACCCCGTCGCCTCCACGAAAGCTGCGAAGCGGTCGTTGGTGACCTGATAACGATCGATCGAGAACGCCTCGACGTGCACACGGTGCACCGGCGCTTCCTCCGGGTAGTGCCTGTCCGACCCCATCCGGAACTCCCCGCCCGCGACAGGCACCAGCTCCTCGGGGCTCACCCGCACACTCCGTCGCCGAACACGGTCGTCCAGTCGCGCTTCATGCTGACGACGGTCCAGCCGAACCGTGCCGCGGACTCGAGGATCGGCTCCGCCTCTGGATCCGTCGCCGCCCGGCTCTCGTACGCGTACTCACGCACCGCGTCGTCGTGGTCGACGACGATCCCCAGCGAGGGCAAGGAGCCTGTCGTCGCGTACTCGAGCATCTCGCGATCGCCCGCCGAGTTCCCTGCCGCGAGGATGGGCCTGCGGCCGATGTGCTGCTGGATCGCGAGCGCCTTCGGCACGCCCTCGTTCGGCGAGCCCAGCAGGCTGGGCACGCGCACGAGCTCGACGCGGCCCTGGCGACGCTCGAAGGACAGCTCGACCGCAGTGCCGACGACAGCATCGGGTTCCACCCCGTAGAGCTCCTCCGACACAGCCCGCACGAACTCGACGCCGCCGCCGGTGACGACGAAGACGCGGAAGTCGTGCGCGCGGAGCAGGTCGATCAGCTCGAGCATCGGCCGGTAGGTCAGTTCCGTGTACGGGACGCCGAAGCGCGGGTGCCGCGCGGCCCCGAACCACCGAGCCGCGGAGGCGATGAACTCGTCTGTCGTCAGGCCTGCATGGGTGCGGAGCAGCACGCCGACGAGCGCGTCCTGCCCGCCGGCCGCCGCCCGTTCGAGGTCACCGGCGAGCAGCGCCTCGACGACGGGGCGCGCCGCCAGCTCAGGATCGGCGGCGGCCTGCTCCCGTAGGCGGTCGAGGATGAAGAACGCCTGGACGTAGGTCGGCCGCTCGCACCAGAGCGTGCCGTCGTTGTCGAGCACGGCGATGCGGGCGGGCGGCGGGACGAACCCCGCCGACCCGCCCGCGGTCACACGCTCCAGGAACTCGAGGACAGCCGTCTTCGCCGGCCCGTCGTTCCACGAGACGAGGTCGCCCACCCGTCAGTGGCCCGCCGAGATCGCTGCTTCGATCCTCTCCTGCACCTGGTCGACCGTGAAGCTCGCAGCCTTCATCCGCGGCGGGTACTCGAGGAACGTGCTCAGGAAGCCTCCGACGATGTCGACCATCGGGTAGAGCATGAAGGCCCTGTCGATCATCCAGTCCCAGTATGTGTTCGACGTGATGTCGGCCCGCTCGTACGGGTCGGTGCGGAGGTTGAAGATCTTCGGCACGCGCAACACGACGAACGGCTCGGCCCACACCTGGAGCGTTCCGGGGACTCGCTGCTCCATGAACACCAGCTTCCAGTTGTCGTACCGGAGGGCGACCAGGTCGCCGTCGTCGGAGAAGTAGAAGAACGACTCGCGCGGGCTCTTCTCGACCTCGCCCGTCAGGTACGGCACGAGGTCGAAGCCGTCGAGGTGCACCCTGAAGGTCTTCTCGCCGACCTCGTACCCCTCGAGCAGCTTCTCTTTCACGTCCGGGTCGCCCGCAGCGGAGACGAAGGTCGGCAGCCAGTCGAGGAGGCTGACGATCTCGTTCGAGACGGCTCCCGCCGGGATCTTCCCGGGCCAGCGCACGAGCGCCGGCACCCGGAACGCGCCCTCCCAGTTCGTGTTCTTCTCGCTGCGGAACGGTGTCGTCCCGGCATCCGGCCACGAGTTCGCATGCGGGCCGTTGTCGGTCGAGTACATCACGATCGTGTTGTCGGCGATTCCGAGCCTGTCGAGCTCGTCGAGAACCTTTCCGACGTGCTTGTCGTGGTCGATCATCGTGTCGTGGTAGGGCGACTGCCACCGCCCCGCCTGCCCGAGGCTCCGTTTCTTCGTGTGGGTGCGGAAGTGCATGTGCGTCGTGTTGATCCAGATGAAGAACGGCTTGCGGGAGTTGTGCTTCCTCTTGATGAAGTCGAGCGCCCCGTCGATGATCTCGTCGTCGATCGTCTCCATCCGCTTCTTCGTGAGCGGGCCGGTGTCCTCGATCGTGTGCCTGCCGCTCTTCGTGACACGACACTTGAGCACCCCGCGAGGGCCGTAGCGCTCCCTGAAGTTGGGAAAGTCCTTCGGGTTCGGGTAGTCCGGCAGCTCCGGCTCCTCGTCGGCGTTCAGGTGGTAGAGGTTGCCGAAGAACTCGTCGAAGCCGTGATGCGTCGGCAGGTGCTCGTCGAGGTCGCCGAAGTGGTTCTTGCCGAACTGCCCCGTGGCATAGCCCAGGGGCTTGAGGAGCTCCGCGATCGTCGGATCCTCACCTGAGATGCCGATCGGCGAGTTCGGCATCCCGACCTTGCTGAGACCCGTGCGGTAGACGCTCTGGCCGGTGATGAACGCCGAACGCCCTGCCGTGCAGCTCTGCTCGCCGTAGAAGTCGGTGAACCTCATCCCCTCCTCGGCCAGCCTGTCGATGTTCGGAGTGCGATAGCCCATCAACCCGTCGCTGTAGCAGCTCAGGTTGGAGATGCCGATGTCGTCGCCCCAGAACACCACGATGTTCGGCCTGTCTGCGTCCGCCACGCGTCTTGCTCCCTTCCTCTCGTCGACCGTTCCGGAGCGGAGATCATATGACCCTCGCTGGTCGACGGCCTACCCGCGTGTCGCGAGACGAGAGCCTGTCACCGCCGACGGGGCAGCGAGGGGCCGGGACGGCGGCCGCGAACGGCGCACCGCCCCGGTCCGGACCGTGAGCGGGGGTATTGGGGAGAGCTCGCGGTCCAGGCAGCTGACGCCGCAGTCCCCTCGGGTGTTCGATTGCCCGCGCGTCGGCGGATTCCTGCGCGAACCGTCAGGCGGGCTCGAGGACGAACACCCGGATCTCGCGTCCGGCACGCCGCCGGTAGCCCTCGTACCCCGGGTACATGACCTGCGCCTCAGACCAGTAGCCAGGCTCCTCCCCTGCCGTCGCCCTCCGGGCTCGCATCTCCCGCGGGACGCCGTCGACGGAGACCTGGGCCGCCGGAGACGCATCCAGGTTGAGCGCCCACGCAGGATGCGACGGCTTGCCCCAGTTCGACGCGAAGAGCACCACTCGGTCGCCGTCGGCGACGTACAGCAGCGGCACGGTGCGAGGCCGGCCCGACCGTCGTCCGACCGTCGTGAGGTAGCAGAGCGGGAACCCTGTTCCGAGGCTCGTGACCGACCGGCGGCGCGCGGCGAACCGGGCGTCGAGCGGAGGCAGCACGCGCGCGGCGATCCACGTGAACCCACGCGTCCGTCCGAGCGCCTGCACGAGCGACCGGTACGGGTTCACGCGAGCTCCGCGATCGCCTGCCTCACCTTTGCGAGGTGCGCCTGGAGCTCGGTGGCTCGCACCAGATCGGCCTCCTGCAGCTCCCGCCGCAGCCGCCGTTCGCGCAACCGCAGGAGCAGCTCCTGGCCGGTCTTCTGATCGAGCGCGTCCCGCTCCGCGCGGGCGCCGAGCTCGGCGCGCAGGGCCGTGAGCTCCTCGTCCCCCTCCCCACCCTCGACCAGCAACGCCCGAAAGCGCAGATGGAGAGGATCCACGAAGTGTTCTGGTGCAAGCGTGGCGAGCAGCGGCACGAGCTCCGGATGCGCGAGGCAGGCCGCCAGCGTGTCGCGCTCGAGCCGGAGGCCCGCCTCGAGGATGCGTGGCGGCTCGGGCGGTGCCTGACGCTGCTGCCCCGCTCCCGCCCCAACGCGCGCCGGGGCGATGCCGGAGAGCGTCTCGCGGGGAAGATCGAGTCTGTCGGCGACGAGCCGGATCGCCTCCTGCCGCTCCGGTGAGTCCTCGACCTTCTGCAGCAGCTCGCGCGCCCGCACGAACGCCTCCTGCCTGTCTTCCGCGCGCTCGATCGCGATACGCACGCGGTAGTGGATGTAGCTCTCCGCGCCGCCGAGACGGTCGACGAAGCCGTCCGGCGCGTCCGCCGGGTCCTGACCGGGCGGCAGCGACACGACCCGCACGTCGAACCCCTGGTTCACCGCCAGCTCCATCCCACGCAGCGTCGCCTCCTGGCCGGCGGCGTCGGCATCGAAGCACAGGTACAGCCGCTTGGTGAGGCGCCCGAGCTCGCGGAGCTGCAGCTCGGTGAGCGCCGTGCCCATCGAGGCGACCACCGGCTCGACACCGGCCTGATGCAGCGCGATCACGTCGGTGTTCCCCTCGACCACGACCGCTCTGTCCTGCTTGGCGATCGCAGGGCGGGCGAGATGCAGGCCGTACAGGACGGCGCCCTTCTTGAAGAGCTCGCCCTCGGGCGTGTTCACGTACTTGCCGCGCAGCGGGTCGTCGTCGTGCAGCTTGCGCGCCTGGAAGCCGATCACCCGCCCGCGCGCGTCGGCCAGTGGGAACATCAGGCGGAACGGGAAGTAGTCGTTGCCACGCTGGTTGGCGAGACCGGCAGCGCGAAGCTCGTCGACGGTGAAGCCACGCTCGCGGGCCTTCGCGACCATCCCGGTGCCCGGCGAGAGCCCGAGCCTGAACGCACGGGCAGCGTCCTCTCCGAGCTTGCGCGAGGCGAGGTACTCGCGGACGCTCTCACCGGCATCGGTGTCCCAGAGGACGCGCTCGAAGTAGTCGGTCGCCTGCTCGAGCACCTTGTGCAGGCGGTCTCGCCGCTCGCGCGCCTGCTCGGCGGCCGGGGAGGTCTCCTCGTACTCGAGCGTGACGCGGAACCGCTCGGCCAGCACCTCGATCGCGCCGACGAAGTCGAGGCTCTCCGTCTCCTGCACGAAGCGGACGACGTCGCCGCCCTTGCCGCACCCGAAGCAGTGGTAGAGCTTGTTGAGCGGATCGACGGAGAAGCTCGGTGTCCGCTCCTCGTGGAACGGACAGCGCCCCGAGTACCGCGCACCCGACACCCGCCGCAGGGCCGTGCGTTGAGACACGACCTCGACGATGTCCGCCGCCGCCTTCACCTCGGCGACGCTCGTGTCCTTGATCCGTGCCATCGCGCCGACCCTACAGCCGTGCGGCGTACGTCAGGGCGAACCGATCGGTCATCCCCGAGAGGTAGTCGACCACCCTGTCCTCCAGCGGCCCGTCACCCGGCGGCAGACCCTCCGGATCATCGACGAGCGCGTCGAAGATCGCCTCGACCGCCGCGCGCGCCTGCCGGTGCTCGGGCTCGACGTGCGGGCCGAGGTAGACCCGGTCGAACATGAACGAGCGCAGCGAGAGCATCGCCTCACCGACCTCGGGGCTCTGGACGATGTCCCCGGCCAGGGCGGACTGCTCGACGATGTCGTGGACGAGATGGTCGATCCGCTCCGAGCCGCTCGGGCCGAGCAGCGCGATCTCGTCGCGCGGCAGGTCGGCAGCCGCGAGCAGCCCGTAGCGGATGGCGTCGTCGATGTCGTGGTTGATGTACGCGACCCGGTCGACGAGACGCACGATCCGCCCCTCGAGCGTCTCCGGCTCCTGGACGCCGGTGTGGGTGAGGATGCCGTCGCAGACCTCGTGACTGAGGTTCAGCTGTTGCGCGATCCGGTACGACTGCTCGTTGTGCCGAAACCGTCGGCCGAAACGCTTGCTGACTGCGTCGTCGAGGGCCTGCTCGCCTGCGTGCCCGAAGGGGGTGTGTCCGGTGTCGTGTCCGAGGCCGATCGCCTCGACGAGATCCTCGTTCAGCCGCAGCGCGCGAGCGACGACCCGCGAGATCGCCGTCGTCTCGAGCGTGTGGGTCATGCGCGTGCGGTAGTGGTCGCCCTGCGGGTCGATGAAGACCTGGGTCTTGCCCTTGAGGCGTCGGAACGGCTTCGAGTGGACGAGCCGGTCCCGGTCGCGCTGGAACGGCGTCCGCACGCTGCACGGCTTCTCGGGCCTGAGGCGGCCACGGGTCTCGTAGGACCGCACGGCGAGAGGCGAGAGCTGCTGCTCCTCGAGCGCGCGGATATGCCGCTCGAACGACTCCACGGACAGTGCCTCGGCCATCACGTCAAGGGTAGTCGCACTCCCGGAGCGCACCTCGTACGGGCAGCGGTGCAGGAATGGGCTCAGAGCGCGTGCGACTGACCGCCGTCGACGACGACGCAGGCGCCCACGACCCACGAGGCACGGGGTGAGAGGAGGAACGTGACGACGTCCGCGACCTCCTCGGCCGTCCCGAACCGTCCTGCCGGGATCTCCGCGGCGACGAACGCAGCCATCCCTTCGGGATCCTCCGCGACGCGTCGATCCCAGCTCCCCCCCGGATGGCGGATCGAGCCGGGCGCCACGCTGAGCACGCGGATCCCCTCGGCTGCCAGCTCACGGCCGAGCGCGCCCGCGAGGTTGATCTCCGCCCCTTTGGCGATGTTGTAGCTCGGCCCACCCCCCGCCTCGCGCCCGTAGATGGACGTCACGAAGAGGACGACGCCGCCGCCGCGCTCGCGGAGCGCCGGCAACGCCGCCTGCGTCACGTGAAGGCCGGAGAACAGGTTGCGATCGAGCACGGACGAGAGATCGGCGGCGTCCATCTGAGCGACCGAGCGCGCCCCGGATCCTCCCACGTTGTTGACGACGAGATCCAGCCCGCCGAACGCGTCGCGCGCGGCCTCGACCGCTGCCCCCGCGCCGGCCGGATCCGTCACGTCAGCGACGACCCCCACCGCAGCCCCTCTCTCGCACGCAGCAGCGACCGCTGCATCGAGGTCGTCCTTCCCGCGTGCGCAGAGGACGACGCGCACGCCCTCCTCGGCGAGACGAAGCGCGATCGCACGGCCGATCCCCCGGCTCGAGCCGGTGACGAGAGCGACCTTGCCGGAGAGCTGCAGATCCACGGGTGCGCCAGTATAGGAGGTGCGTGCACGGCAGCCGGAGTACCGTTCCGTCGGTGACGCCCGTGACCCTCGTCCTCGCACGACACGGCGAGACCGACTGGAACGCCGTCGGTCGCTGGCAGGGCCATGCCGACCCGCCGCTCAACGCGGCCGGTCGGGCGCAGGCCGCGGCGCTCGCCGCCCGGCTCGATGGCACCGGGATCGACGGCGTCGTGTCGAGCGATCTGGCCCGCGCCGTCGAGACGGCGGAGATCGTCGCCGACCGGCTGGGGCTCGTCGTCGCTCAGGACACAGGACTGCGCGAGATCGACGTCGGATCGTGGTCGGGTCTGACGCGTGCAGAGGTCGCCGAGCGCTTCCCCACGGGGTTCGCCCGCTGGCAGGCCGGCGAGATCGGCCACGACGGGGAGACGCGAGACGAGCTCACGGCGCGGGTCGTCGCTGCGCTCCTCCGACAGGCCGCGGGCCATCAGGGAGCGCGGCTCCTCGTGGTCACCCACGGAGGGTCGATCCGGGCCGCACGCCGTCATGCGACCGGCGTCGTCGGCGAGGCCGTGCCGAATTGCGCCACCGTCGAGCTGGCCGTGCGTGATGGAGCGCTCGGCCCGCCTCTCGGCGCGCTATGAGCCCAGGCGCTCGGCCCCGAGCTCACGCAGAGCGGCCTCGAAGGCCGGGACCGACTCCCTGATCCGCAGGAAGTCCCGGGCGAAGAGGCTGAGGACGACCATGTCGCTGGTGGCGGTCACGGTCGCCGAGCGACGCCCCGCGAGCACGAGCGCGATCTCGCCGAAGGTGTCGCCTGGATGGAGGTGACGGAGGACGGCGCCGTCGGAGTCGACGACCTCGGCGTCACCGACCTCGAGGGCGTAGAGGGCGTAGCCGAAGTCACCGCTCCGCGCCAGCGCTCGGCCAGCCTCGATGCGCTCCTCGACGAACACGCGCGCCAGGGCCTCCCGCTCGTCGGCGGGGAGACCTGCGAGCAGCGGGAACGCTTCGAGGCGTGCGACGTCCACGGCGACGATCCTTGCTGCAGGGATGCTCGGGGGCAACCCCTCACCACCAGATCCTCACCACATCTCGACGAGTCGGCGACCGGAGGCCGCCCGGACATGCGGTCGAGTACTGACGGGGGAGCCGGGATGACGCCGATGTGGGGCCTGACACGGCCACGCGACAATGTGAGTGCGAACATGCGCGGTCGATGACACGAGCGATCGTGGCCTCGCTGCCGCAGCGTGCGCCGGTCGTCGACACCTGCTCGATGCAAAGGAGAGCCGGTCGACGCCGAGGGATTGTGGCCTGCAATCGATCAGAGGGAGGCATGGCATGGCAATCGGTCCAGTGCAGTTGCTGGTGCTCGGGTTCGAGCATCCGGACTTCCACGGCCAGATCATCGAGGAGCTGGAGAAGCTCCGCGACAGCGACACCGTCAAGGTGATCGACGCGCTCGCCGTGCACAAGGACGCCGAGGGCGAGATCGAGGTGCTGCACCTCAGCAATCTCACCAAGGACGAGGCGATCGAGCTCGGCAGCAAGGTCGCCGCGCTGATCGGTCTCGGGATCGACGGCGAAGAGGGGTTCTACGCCGGTGCAGAGCTCGGCGCCGAAGCAGCAGCCGAGGAAGGCATCGAGGTGTTCTCCGACGAGCTCGCCTGGGACGTCCTCGCGGACATCCCCAACGACTCGGCAGCGGCGCTGCTGCTGATCGAGCACCACTGGGCGGTCGGACTGCGTGACGCGATCGTGGAGGCAGGCGGGATCGGGATCAGCGACAGCTTCATCCACCCCGCAGACCTCGTCGCGATCGGGCTCGTCACCGCGGCAGAGGCCGAGCAGTACGCGGCGATGCATCCGGCCGAGACACCGGTCGCCTAGCACCACCGTTCACACGACAGCGACACCCGACCACGGAGGTCTTCTCAGATGATGGCTCGCAGAGTCGCACGACGCACCTCACGCCGCACCGCACGACGCCGCTAGAACGCGTCGTCCGGCGCTCTGCCGTGGGGCCGTCCCACGGCAGAGCGCCCGCGTCCATACCGAGACGACGAGCGCTCGCTCAGCCCCGCGCTCCAGAACTGCGGTGGCACGTGTCGGAACCGCTAGCCTGCGCCGCGTGGAGGACTACACCAACAAGTACAAGGGTGAGCAGGTGGAGCTCGCACTCTTCGGGGGCGAGTACCAGGAGGGCGTGCTCACGGCGTACTGCTCGATCGAGGACGTCCCCCACGTCGAGCTGAACGGTCACATCCTCGTCCCCCTGCAGAACGTCGCGTCGCTGCACTGCTCGAGCCGCTGCGACGCTCCCGAGCCCGACTGGCCGCCGCGCGGGCTCGACGAGCTCGAGCGCGACGAGCCGGACGACGGCGACGACGAGCCCTAGATGTCGATGCGCGCGGCGGGTGCGCGCAACCTCGCGAAGGCCTGGGTGCTGGTGCTGGTGCTCGCGGGCGCAGCCGGCGGGATCGGCTGGCTCGTCGCGGGGCTGCGGGGGGCGACGCTCTTCGCGTTCTGCTCGATCCTGGCGGCGAGCGCGGTCTATGCGGTCGGTGACCGCGTGCTGCTCGGCATGCTCGGCGCGCGCCTGCTCGTCCAGGCCGAGAATCCCCAGCTTCGCTCGATCGTCGAGCGGCTGTCGGCGACGCTCGGGATCCGGCCACCGAAGCTCGCGGCGATCACGGACGGCTTCCCACGTTCGTTCGTCGTGGGGCGAGGGCCTGACGGCGCGACGCTCGTGGTCAGCACGGGCCTGCTCGGCGCACTGACGACGAGCGAGCTCGAGGCGGTCGTCGCGCACGAGCTCGTGCACGTCCGCTCGCGCGACGTGCTGACGCAGACGCTCGCGGTCGTGCTGGCCACCACCCTCCTCGAGCTCACCCGCTTCGGTGGCTGGCTCTCGCGGCTGCTGCTGGCCGTGCTCGCCCCCGTCGCGGCTGCGTTCGTGCACCTCATGCTCTCACCGAAGCGCGAGCTGGCGGCCGATGGGTACGCGGCGCTCCTCACCGATCCTCACGATCTCGCCGACGCGCTCCTCCGCCTCGACCGAGCCGGCGACCTCGTGGAGTTCGAGGGGTCACCGACGACCGAGCCGCTCTACACGGTCAGCCCGTTCGACGAGACCGCTCGGATCTCGCGGATGTTCGTCACGCACCCGCCGGTCACGGCGCGCGTCGCCCGCCTACGGGGCTAGCCGGACGTCTCCCGTGGTGGAGAGTCGTCGACCAGACGCGACCAGAGCTGCGTGTCCTCGCGCAAGCCCGGCTTGATCCACATGCGTCGCAGCACGCCCTCCAGCACGTAGCCGCACCGCTCGGCCACCCTGGCGGACGAGGCGTTCTCGACGCTGATCAGGAGCTCGCACCGCTCCATCCCGAGATCTGCGAACGCCCAGCGGCTCAGCTCGCCGAGCGTCGCGCCGGCGACGCCTCGTCCGCGGGCCTCGGGCGCGACGACGTAGCCGAGCTCGGCAGTCGCGGTCTCCCGATCGATGCGAGGGGCGAAAGCGAGCCCCACGAGCAGGTCCTCGTCCTCGATGACCACGAACCCCTCCCGGATGCCCTCGCGCCGCCCGACCACGTAGCGCTCCACCCACGACGACGCGAAGTCGTCAGGCATGGGCTCGGGGACGCGCGTGAACCTGCGGACGAGCGGGTCTCGCGCAAGACGATCGACGAAAGCCGTGTGGCGGGCGGTGATCGCCTCGAGGCGGAGCACAGGCACGCGCTCGACCGTACCAACGACCGGCGACCGGCGCGCTTCTCCCTGCAACACGAACGACCCGCTCTCGCGGGCCGTTCGAAGAATCCGGCGGCACCCTACTCTCCCAGGGGCTTGCGCCCCAAGTACCATCGGCGCAGACGGGCTTGACTTCTCTGTTCGGAATGGGAAGAGGTATTTCCCCGCTGCTATGACCGCCGAGCTGTCAAGGGGTGCGTCCGTCGAACGCTCTCGCCGCCACCGTCGGTGGCCGGCGAGCACGGCGCTCACCCTCAAAACTCCATAACGACCTTCGGTGTTCTTAAATCAAGACCTCGGGCAATTAGTACGGGTCAGCTCAACACATTGCTGCGCTTACACCGCCCGCCTATCAACGTGGTGGTCTTCCACGGCCCTTACTCACTCGAAGTGATGGGGAGCCTCATCTTGAGGTGGGCTTCCCGCTTAGATGCTTTCAGCGGTTATCCCATCCAGACGTAGCTAAGCAGCGGTGCCCTTGGCAGGACAACTGCTACACCAGAGGTCTGTTCATCTCGGTCCTCTCGTACTAGAGACGACTCCTCTCAAGCTCCCAACGCCCATGGCGGATAGGGACCGAACTGTCTCACGACGTTCTGAACCCAGCTCGCGTGCCGCTTTAATGGGCGAACAGCCCAACCCTTGGGACCTGCTTCAGCCCCAGGATGCGACGAGCCGACATCGAGGTGCCAAACCCTCCCGTCGATGTGGACTCTTGGGGAGGATAAGCCTGTTATCCCCGGAGTACCTTTTATCCGTTGAGCGACGGCAATTCCACTCTTAACCGCCGGATCACTAAGGCCGACTTTCGTCCCTGCTCGACTTGTCAGTCTCGCAGTCAAGCTCCCTTATGCCTTTGCGCTCTACGCACGATTTCCAACCGTGCTGAGGGAACCTTTGCGCGCCTCCGTTACATTTTAGGAGGCGACCGCCCCAGTCAAACTGCCCACCTCACGCTGTTCCCGGCCCGGATCACGGCGCCGGGTTAGAAGCCCAGAATCCGAAGGGTGGTATCCCAAGGTTGACTCCACAAGAGCTGACGCCCCTGCTTCGCAGTCTCCCACCTATCCTGGACAGCGAACACCAGACTTCAACGCAAAGCTGCAGTAAAGGTTCACGGGGTCTTTCCGTCCAGCCACGGGTACTCGGCATCTTCACCGAGACTACAATTTCACCGGATCCCTCGTTGAGACAGCGCCCAAGTCGTTACGCCATTCGTGCAGGTCGGAACTTACCCGACAAGGAATTTCGCTACCTTAGGACGGTTATAGTTACGGCCGCCGTTTACCGGGGCTTGGATTCAAGGCTTCGCCCGAAGACTAACCTCTCCTCGTGACCTTCCGGCACCGGGCAGGCGTCAGCCCCTATACGTCGTCTTACGACTTAGCAGAGACCTGTGTTTTTGGTAAACAGTCGCTTGGGCCGTTTCACTGCGGCCCCCTCGGGCTCGATTCCGCGAGGGAATTCCACTCTACCGGGGCGCCCCTTCTCCCGAAGTTACGGGGCCATTTTGCCGAGTTCCTTAACGAGGGTTCTTCCGATCGCCTTGGTATTCTCTACCTGCCTACCTGTGTCGGTTTTGGTACGGGCACGCTCATTCTCCCTAGACGCTTTTCTTGGAGGCATGGCTTCAGGGACTTCGCCCATGCGGGCTCGGCATCCCGTCTCAGCCTTGATGGGTGACGGATTTTCCTATCACCCGGCCTACGCGGTTACCCCAGGTCGACCATCGCCTGGGTTTCCCTAGCCTTCCCCGTCCCGCCATCGGTCAAGCGAACGATACGTGGTACAGGAATATCAACCTGTTGTCCATCGCCTACGCCTTTCGGCCTCGGCTTAGGTCCCGACTAACCCTGAGCAGATTAGCTTTACTCAGGAACCCTTAGGCATTCGGCGGAGGAGTTTCTCACTCCTCTTTCGTTACTCATGCCAGCATTCTCACTTCCCAAGCCTCCACGGCTGGCTTCCGCCGCCGCTTCACTGGCGTGGGAACGCTCCCCTACCACTCCGAGCTTGCGCTCGAAGTCCGTAGCTTCGGCTCCATGCTTGAGCCCCGTTGAATTATCCGCGCCCGACCACTTGACCAGTGAGCTGTTACGCACTCTTTTAATGGTGGCTGCTTCTAAGCCAACATCCTGGTTGTCACTGCAATCGGACATCGTTTGCCACTTAGCATGGAATTAGGGGCCTTAGCCGACGGTCTGGGCTGTTTCCCTTTCGACCACGGAGCTTATCCCCCGCAGTCTGACTGCCGCGCTCTGGATTCATGGCCTTCGGAGTTTGCCTGATTTCGGTAAGCTGGTAGGCCCCCTAGACCAAACAGTGCTCTACAACCACGAATAAACACGCGACGCTATACCTAAATATATTTCGGGGAGAACCAGATATCTCTGAGTTTGATTAGCCTTTCACTCCGACCCACAGGTCATCACCGCCGTTTTCAACCGACGTGTGTTCGGTCCTCCACGGGGTCTTACCCCCGCTTCAACCTGCCCATGGGTAGATCACTCAGTTTCGGGTCTGCCTCCAACGACTGAACGCCCTGTTCAGACTCGCTTTCGCTTCGGCTCCGTTTCCTTAACCTCGCCGTTGAAGAGCAACTCGCTGGCTCATTATGCAAAAGGCACGCCGTCACGGCACAAGGCCGCTCCGACCGCTTGTAAGCACACGGTTTCAGGTGCTATTTCACTCCCCTCGCGGGGTACTTTTCACCTTTCCCTCACGGTACTAGTTCACTATCGGTCGCCAAGGAGTACTTAGCCTTACGGGGTGGTCCCCGTGGATTCCGACCGGGTTTCCCGTGCCCGGCCGTACTCAGGTACCTGTCAAGCGAGGCCACGCCGTTTCGCGTACGGGACTGTTACCCTCTGCGGTGCGACTTTCCATTCGCTTCCGCTACGACGTGACTTTGTAACTCGCCGACCCGCCGGCAGACGGATCAAGACTGGCCCTACAACCCCCGAACGACAACGACTGCCGTCTATCACATCGCCCGGGTTTGGGCTCTTCCCTTTTCGCTCGCCACTACTCAGGGAGTCGAGGTTTCTTTCCTTTCCTCTGGGTACTTAGATGTTTCAGTTCCCCAGCTTGCCTCTACCCGCCCTATGTATTCAGGCGGGAGTACGCGCGCATTACCACGCGTGGGTTTCCTCATTCGGAGATCCCGGGATCAAAGGTCGGTCAGCACCTCCCCCGGGCTTATCGCAGCCGCCCACGTCCTTCATCGGCTCTTGGCGCCAAGGCATCCACCGTGTGCTCTTGTTCTCTTGATTCGGAAAGAACACGTTAATGTCGTTATGGAGTTTTCAAGGTGCGCGCGCGTCGTCTGAGACGTCGCCCTGCAGAAGGCCGCGACACCCAGACGGGTGCCCGGTCCCTCAAAGCTCAACAGCGTGCGGCCGGCCCGTTCCTCCGAGCGAGACGCGAAACGACACTAGTGAACGAGGTCGACGTTGTTCTAGGCGAACTCTGATCATCGGACGGCTCTCGAGCATGAGCTCGAGACATCAGGACGAGTCAGAGCGGCCTCCGGAGTAAGAGCTCCGGATTCCCTAGAAAGGAGGTGATCCAGCCGCACCTTCCGGTACGGCTACCTTGTTACGACTTCACCCCAATCATCGACCCCACCTTCGACGGCTGCCTCCTTGCGGTTAGCCCACCGGCTTCGGGTGTTGCCGACTTTCGTGGTGTGACGGGCGGTGTGTACAAGACCCGGGAACGTATTCACCGCGGCGTTGCTGATCCGCGATTACTAGCAACTCCACCTTCATGGAGGCGAGTTGCAGCCTCCAATCCGAACCGGGACCGGCTTTTTGGGATTCGCTCAACCTCGCGGTTTTGCAGCCCTTTGTACCGGCCAATGTAGCACGTGTGTAGCCCAAGACATAAGGGGCATGATGACTTGACGTCATCCCCACCTTCCTCCGATTTGTCACCGGCAGTCTCCTATGAGTCCCCGACATTACTCGCTGGCAACATAGGACAGGGGTTGCGCTCGTTGCGGGACTTAACCCAACATCTCACGACACGAGCTGACGACAGCCATGCACCACCTGTGATCGAGTCCCGAAGGAGGGCCGAATTTCTCCGGCTTTCCCGACCATGTCAAGCCTTGGTAAGGTTCTTGGCGTCGCATCCAATTAAACCACATGCTCCGCTGCTTGTGCGGGTCCCCGTCAATTCCTTTGAGTTTTAGCCTTGCGGCCGTACTCCCCAGGCGGGGTGCTTAATGCGTTAGCTTCGGCACGGAGGGAGTCGACACCCCCCACACCTAGCACCCATCGTTTACGGCGTGGACTACCAGGGTATCTAATCCTGTTCGCTCCCCACGCTTTCGCGTCTCAGCGTCAGTACCGTTCCAGAGAGCCGCTTTCGCCACGGGTGTTCTTCCTGATATCTGCGCATTCCACCGCTACACCAGGAATTCCACTCTCCTCTCCCGGACTCTAGCCAGGGGGTTTCGGTCGACGTCTGAAGGTTGAGCCTCCAGTTTTCACAACCGACCTACCTGGCCGCCTACACGCTCTTTACGCCCAATAAATCCGGACAACGCTTGCCCCCTACGTATTACCGCGGCTGCTGGCACGTAGTTAGCCGGGGCTTCTTCTGGAGGTACCGTCACCCTCTGGGCTATTCACCCGAGTGGCTTCGTCCCTCCTGAAAGCGGTTTACAACCCTAAGGCCTTCTTCCCGCACGCGGCGTCGCTGCGTCAGGCTTTCGCCCATTGCGCAAGATTCCCCACTGCTGCCTCCCGTAGGAGTCTGGGCCGTGTCTCAGTCCCAGTGTGGCTGATCGTCCTCTCAGACCAGCTACGGATCGTCGCCTTGGTGGGCCATTACCCCGCCAACAAGCTAATCCGCCGCGGACCCATCCTCGGCCAGAGGCCGAAGCTACCTTTTCCCACCGCCCCGAGGGGCTGTGGGGCTATCCGGCATTAATCCGAGTTTCCCCGGGCTATTCCGGTGCCGAGGGCAGGTTATCCACGTGATACTCACCCGTTCGCCGCTGTCCCCAGGGCCGAAGCCCTGGTTCTCGCTCGACTTGCATGTGTTAAGCGCGCCGCCAGCGTTCGTCCTGAGCCAGGATCAAACTCTCCATGAAGAAACCAGGTGCCGACTCCGAAGAGCCGGCGAATGGTTGTCTCCCTTCGAGCTTGCTGCTCACCCTCCGAAGAGGCTGAGCGTGATTGCTCTCCGTCCCGAGGGACATCGAGCGCTCAAAAGGCGTCAGACCTCTCGCCCACCGGGAAGGCGGGTTCGAGGTTGACGGGATAACGTCGTCAGGCCCTTCTCCTCCCGGCAAGCCGGCAGGACTCGGACGCGACGACGATTCTCGTCGCACACGCACGCTGTTGAGTTTTCAAGGACCGGTGCCGGGTCGGGGGGCAGAGAAAAGGCCTCCGCTCACGCGAGAGGCCTCCGATCGAGACGGGCTACGAACGTCGTATCCGATTCGGGCGAAGGCGCTCCTGGATCGCAGGGCATTTCCTTGCCTCCCTTTCGGGCGGCCTGCGGATGGTAGCAGAGTTCGATGCACTGTCAAGCAGAGCGCGTCGAGGCGGACGAAGCGCCTCTTGCCCGCCTGCACGGTCGCCCCGGCGAGCCCGTCTCGGGGCAGGTCGAGCTCCGTGACCGGCCGGCCGTCGAGCTTGACGCCGCCCTGCGCGATCACGCTCCGCCAGTGGCTGCGGCTCTGGCCGAAGACGCCGGTGAGCAGCGCCGGCAGGTGCACGGGGTCGTCCTCGCCGAGGACGTGGGTCGGGATCTCCTCCGGGGCGCCGCCTTCCCGCACGACGCGCGTGAAGTGGGCCGCACCGCGCTCGGCGCCGTCGGTGCCGTGCCAGCGCTCGGTGATGCGGCGCGCGAGCTCGAGCTTCCACGCCATCGGCTCGGGGGGATGCTCACCGCCCCCGACGACGAGCTCCCACCACTGGGCCAGCGCCTCGTCGGGGATGGACATGACCTTGCCGAACATCTCCTCGGGCGGCTCGGTGACGCCGATGTAGTTGCCCTTCGACTTGGACATCTTCTCCCGCCCGTCGAGCCCCACGAGCAGCGGGAACGTCATCACCACCTGCGGCTCGAGCCCGTAGTGCGGCATCACGTTCCGTCCCGCGAGCAGGTTGTAGAGCTGATCGGTGCCGCCGATCTCGACGTCGGCGCGGATCGCGACCGAGTCGTAGGCCTGCATCAGCGGGTACAGGAGCTCGGAGAGCGAGATCGGCTCGTGCGCCGCGAACCGCTTCGAGAAGTCGTCGCGCTCGAGCAGCTGCGCGACGGTGAGCGTCCGGGTGAGCCGGACGACCTCGGCGTACGAGAGCGCCCCGAGCCACTCGCCGTTGTGGCGGACCTCGGTGCGCTCGCGGTCGAGGATCCGGAACGCCTGCTCGGCGAACTGGCGGGCGTTCGCGTCGAGCACCTCGTCCGGCGAGGACCGGCCGCTCCTTCGAGCGCCCCGACGGGTCGCCGATCCGCGCCGTGTAGTCGCCGACGATCAGGACGACGATGTGGCCCTCGCGCTGGAACGCGGCGAGCCGGTCGAGCACGCACGCGAACCCGAGATGGATGTCGGGCGCGGTCGGATCGATCCCCAGCTTCACCCGCAGCGGTGTCCCCCGCGCCGAGCTTCTCGCGCGAGCAGGCCCTCGGGGAGGACGTCGACGGCGTGGCGGGTGATGCGCTCGAGGGCGTCGGTGGTCACGGCGCGGGGATCGTATCCCGGGCTCACCGCGTCCGGCGGCGGAGCACGTGCGGCCCGATGTCCGCGATCGTCGCGCAGCCCGTCAGGTGCATCGCGATGCAGAGCTCGTCGCGCATCAGCTCGATGGCCGTCTGCGCGCCCTGACGCCCGCCGGCGGCGAGCCCCCAGACGGGAAGCCGCCCGGCGAGCACGGCCCGCGCACCCAGCGCGAGGCAGGTCAGGACATCCGTGCCGCGGCGGATGCCGCCGTCGACCCACACCTCGCCGCGATCGCCGACCGCCTCGGCGATCTCCGGCAGCACGTCGATCGTGGCCGGGGCGCGGTCGAGCTGCCGGCCGCCATGGTTCGAGACGACGACGCCTGCGGCGCCCGCGTCGATGCAGCGAACCGCATCGTCGGACTCCATCACGCCCTTGACGACGACCGGGACGCCCGCGGTGGCGACCAGGTGGTCGAGGTAGGCCCAGTCGAGCGTCGGGTCGATCAGGTCGAGCCCGTCTGCCGGGCGCGCCCCGGTCGAGCGCATAGCGAACGGCAGCGACGGAGTCCTCCGGGAACGTCCACTCGACGCGCCGCTCCCGATCCCGCGGCCCGACGACCGGGAGGTCGACGGTGAGCACCACTGCCTCGAACCCCAGCTCGACCGCCTGCGCGACGAGCTCGTCGGTGATGCCCCTGTCGCGGAAGACGTAGAGCTGGAGGTACCGGACACCCTCCGGGGCGGCCGACGCGACGGCGGCCGGGGTCGCGATCGAGAACGTCGAGAGGCACATCGCTCCACCCGTCGCAGACGCGGCGGCCGCCATCCCCTCCTCCCCGTCGGGATGCGCCATCCGCAGGTAGGCGACGGGCGCGACCACGACCGGATGGGCCAGCGGGCGTCCGAGGACGTCGTCTCGGTCGACGGTCGCTCGATCCCCGCAAGGATGCGCTGGCGCAGCGTCCACGCTGCGAGCGCGTCGCGGTTCTCCCGGAGCGTCCACTCGGTCTCGGCGCCGCCGGCGAAGTACCCGAGCCAGTCCGGGTCGAGACTCTGCGCGGCGAGACCCTCGAGATCGGTGAGCGTGAGCATCCGCGCGTCCACGGGTCAAGCCTACGCGCGCCGACGGTCGCCAATGGACGCCGGGCTGCCCCCGTCGGGCACGGATCGACACGGACACGGCACAGGGGCTTCCGGAAGCCGCCCGTACACTCGTTCGGGTGCCCGACCTGCTGACTCCCCTGCGCGAGCTGTTCGGCTTCGACGCGTTCCGGCCCGGACAGGAGACCGTCGTGCGGGCCGCCGTCGCGGGCGTGGACACGCTCGCCGTGATGCCGACGGGCTCGGGCAAGTCGCTCACCTACCAGCTCGCGGCGATGCTCCGCCCCGAGCCGACGCTCGTCCTCTCACCGCTGATCGCCCTGATGAAGGATCAGGTCGACAAGCTCCCTCCGGAGCTCGCGGCGACGGCGACCTTCGTCAACTCCTCGCTCGATGCGGACGAGTCCGCGTCACGCATCGACGGGGTCGCGAGCGGGAGGACGCGGATCCTCTACGCGGCGCCCGAGCGGCTCCGGCAGCGGCGGTTCGTGGAGACGCTCCGCCGCGTCGGGATCGGGCTCGTCGTGATCGACGAGGCCCACTGCGTGAGCATGTGGGGCCACGACTTCCGACCCGACTACCTGTTCATCCGCCGGGCGCTGGAGGAGATCGGCCGGCCCTCCGTGCTCGGGATGACCGCGACAGCCACGCCGCGCACGGCCGCGGAGATCGCCGCCGCGCTCGGGCGCGACCTCGACGTCGTGCGCACGAGCGTGGTGCGCCCGAACCTCCGCTACGACGTCGAGGAAGCAGGAAACGAGCACGAGCGCCTCGAGATCCTGGTCGAGCGGCTCCAGGCGCTCGACGGCGGCTCTGCGATCGTCTACGCGCGCTCACGCCGCTCGTGCGAGGAGATCGCCCGCACGCTGCGCGGCCACGGAGTCCGCATGGAGCACTACCACGCAGGTCTGGAGTCGGGTGAGCGCTCCCGCGTCCAGGACGACTTCCTCTCCGGCCGCATCCGAGGCGTCGTCGCGACGACGGCGTTCGGCATGGGGATCGACAAGCCGGACGTCCGCCTCGTGGCGCTGGTGAACCTCCCCGACTCCCTCGAGAGCTACGTCCAGATGATCGGCAGGGCTGGGCGCGACGGCGCGCCGAGCGACACGCTGCTGCTCACGGGCGCGGCCGACGCGCGGGCGCTGCAGCGCTTCGCGACGGACGGCATCCCGACCGCGGCCGACCTGCGCGCGGTCTATCGCGCGCTCCGGGACGGCGACGGCGCGGTGGAGCTGGCCGCTCTGGCCCGCGCCGTCGGCGACGACCACGACCCTCGTGTGCTCATCGGGATGCTGGAGCAGGCGGGGCTGGTACGACGGGGCTTCGATCGCGGCCGCACGATCGACGTCGAGCTCCTCCCCGTCCGCTCCGACGCGGGTGACGCGGTCGAGGAGCTGCTCACGCGCTACGGCTCGGAGGCGCTCGCCCGGTGCGAGCGGCTGCTCGCGTTCACGCGGACGCGCCGCTGCCGGCACCTCCAGGTCGCCGAGCACTTCGGCGAGTCGACCGAGACGCCCTGCGGGCAGTGCGACGTCTGCGCACCGCGTCGAGCCCGACGCGCGACGGGCAGCGGCACCGCCGCTGCCCGCGGACCTCGGACAGGCGATCGTCGACGCCGTCGCCGGGCTCAGCTGGCCCATCGGGCGCAAGAGCCTCGCCCTGACCCTGCGAGGGTCGGTGAAGGCGCCCCCGGCGGGCCGCAGGTCGGACGCCTTCGGGTCGCTCGCCGCCGCGAGCGACGCCGAGGTGTGCGCGGTGGATCCGCGCCCTCGAGGACGCGGGCGCGTTGGTCGGCCGGGAGACCGAGGAAGGCTTCACGCTCCTCCATGCGGTGCCCGGGGCCACCGTGCCGTTCCTCGGTGCGAAGCGACGGAAGCAGGGGCCCGCCACCGCCGGCCCGTCCACGCCGCTGTTCGAGGCGCTCCGTGCCTGGCGCACCGACCGCTCGAGGTCGGACGGCGTTCCCCCGTTCGTGGTGTTCAACGACGCGACCCTGCGGGAGCTGGCCGAGGTGCGGCCCACGAGCGCGGCGGAGCTCTGTGACATCACCGGGATCGGCCCTGCGAAGCTCGAGCGCTACGGTGACGAGGTGCTCGCCGTCCTCGCGGCCGCGTGAGAAGCCCCGTTTCGCCGGTACACTGGGCTGGTTGCAGCAACCAGCCGGCACGGAGGCGCCGCCCCGAAAGCGTCGTCGGATCCGCAAGCTGCGGCTGCTGGCGCTCCTGATCGTTCTCCTCGCGCTGGCATCCGCCTCGTTCACGTTCGGTCTCGTCTCGGCGATCGCCGGTGAGATCGAGACGCTCGACCCCTCGAACCGCCGCGGCGACGTCGACACGGTCGTGTACGCCGCGCCGAACGCGAATGGCGATCGCCGTGTCCTCGCGATCCTCCGCGGTGACGAGAGCAGGGTGCTCGTCCCGTCCGAGGAGATCGCCGATGTGATGAAGCAGGCGATCGTGGCCGTCGAAGACCGTCGGTTCTACGAGCACAACGGCGTCGACGTGCGTGGCATCGGGCGCGCCGTGGTGCAGGACATCCGCAGCAAGGGCGTCGTCGAGGGCGGCTCGACCATCACGCAGCAGTACGTCAAGAACGCGTACGCGCGGAACGAGCGGACGATCGCCCGCAAGGTGCGCGAGGCCGCACTCGCCTGGCAGCTGGAGCAGCGCTGGTCGAAGGACCGAATCCTCACCGCGTACCTCAACACCATCTACTTCGGCAACGGCGCGTACGGGATCCAGCAGGCGGCCAGGACGTACTTCAAGAAGAACGCCGACGCGCTCACGCTGCCGGAGGCAGCGCTCCTCGCCGGCATTCCCGCCGATCCGTCGCTGTACGACCCGGCTCAGCACCCGGTCGCGGCACGAAACCGTCGGGCGACGGTTCTCGACCTGCTCTACGACCAGGGGCGGATCACGAGCCTCGAGCTGGCTCGCGCCAAGGCAGAGCCGATCCCGGCCGCCGAGGACATCCGCCTCCCGGGCACGCAGGGCCCGGCGCCCTACTTCCTCAACTACGTCAAGGACCAGCTCGTCGCACGCTTCGGGGCCGAGCGCGTGTTCGGAGGAGGCCTCGAGGTGACGACGACGATCGACCTGGACCTCCAGGAGAAGGCCGCGAAGTCGATCCGGTCGATCCTCCGGAACCCCGACGGCCCCACGGCTGCGCTCGTGGCGATCGACCCGCGAAACGGGGCGGTGAAGGCGATGGTCGGCGGCACGAACTTCCGCAAGAGCCAGTTCAACCTCGCGACGCAGGCTGAACGGCAGCCCGGCTCGTCCTTCAAGCCCATCGTGCTCGCCACCGCGCTGCGCAAGGGCGTCTCGCCGCAGACCCAGTTCGCCTCGAAGCCCGTCGACATCGACGCCGGCGACCGCATCTGGAAGGTCACGAACTACGAGGGCTCGTACCTCGGCACTGCCGACCTGGGACGGGCGATGGTGTCGTCCGACAACGCCGTCTACGCGCAGCTCACGCAGTTCGTCGGGCCCCGGGCGATCGTGAACACCGCGCACGAGCTGGGGATCCGCAGCGATCTGCCGGCGTACTTCTCGATCGGGCTGGGCGCCGTGGCCGTGAACCCGCTCGACATGGCCCGGGCGTACTCGACGATCGCGAACGACGGCGCCCGCGTCGACGGCTCGCTGATGGGGAACCGCGCGCGCGTCGTCGACCAGGTGCGCTATCGCAAGAGCGGCCGCGTGAAGGTCAACGAACCGGTCGAGCGCCCCGTGCTCTCGGAGGAGGCGGCACGCACGATGACGTCAATCCTCGAGAACGTCGTCTCGGACGGGACCGGGCGGCGGGCCCAGCTGCCGGGTCGCGCAGGTGCAGGGAAGACCGGGACGACCGACAACTACGGCGACGCGTGGTTCGTCGGCTACACGCCGGAGCTCGTGGTCGCCGTCTGGGTCGGGTACCCCGACGAGCTCCGGCCGATGCTGACCGAGTTCGGAGGAGAGCCCGTGTCAGGCGGCACGCTCCCTGCGCTCATCTGGAAGTCGTTCGTCGACCGTGCGCTGAAGGGCGTCACGCCGACCTCGTTCGAGGGCGCTCCGTACCTTCCGGCCGAGTACCGCCGCGTCGTTCGCCGTGACGGCTCGTGGAAGCTCGACAACGGCTACTGCCCCGGGACGGTTCCGATCGCGTTCATCGCGGGGCGCGCCCCCACCACGACGGCGACCTGCTACGCGAACGAGGTGTCGGTCCCGCTCGTCATCGGTGATTCCGTCGAGGAGGCCAAGTCAGCGCTCCGCGGGGTTCCGCTCTCGGGCGACGTCGTCCTGATCCCGGCAAAGGCAGGAAAGCGCCCAGGCGTGGTCATGAACCAGGAGCCGCGCGGTGGCTACCTCTCCGCCAACGACACCGTGAGGCTGTACGTCTCGCACGCCAAGGATGGACTCGTGCCGAACCTCGTCGGCTCGAGCGAGGTCGAGGCGCGTGTCCAGCTGCGCAAGCTGCGGCTCCGCACCTCGGTCAAGGAGGACGACGGCCCGGAAGGCGTCGTCCTACGCCAGAGCCTGCCCCCCGGAGTCGCCTCCCGACCCGGGCTTCCGATCAGCCTCGTGGTCGGCCGCGGCTCGACCAGCTAGTCCCGCGCTCGACGAAGCGCCACGGCCGCTCGACCGCACGGGTGATCCCGATTCGGGGGCCGGCGACGACCTCGACCCTGCCGGCCGGGGGCAGGAGCTCGAACGGAGGAGATGTGAGATCCGCTCCGTCGTGGCGGCCCTCCAGCGCGAGCGCCTGCGCGAGCCGACCCGGCCCGGCGCAGAGCAGCGCATCCGCCACGCCCCCGCGACGCGCCCTCATCTCGTCGAGCCCGTGCGTCGGCTCGAGCGCGCGCAGCAGGACGGCCGCACCCGTCCCGACCGGCCCACAGGTGATGTTCGCGCACCAGTGCAGACCGTACGAGCGATACAGGTACAGCGCCCCTGCCGGCCCGAACATCGTCCGGTTCCTCGCGGTCTCCCCGCGAAGGAGTGGCTCGCCTCGTCATCGGGCTCGTACGCCTCGACCTCGACGATTCGTCCACCGACCCCCTCGTGGAGCAGCGTCCAGCCGACGAGCAGCGGCGCCGCACGGAGCGCGCTCCCCGCCGTGACGTCCTCGAAGCTCACTCCTCCGCTTCGGAGAAGAGCTGCGGATGCTCGACGACGGCGCGTCGCGCACCGGGCCGACGGCGGGGCTGCTCGGTCGGCTCGCCCATCTCCTCGAGGATCGTCTCCTGCGTTCGCGATGCGACGAGCGGCTCGGCGATGCCCTCGATCCACACCAGCGTCCGGCGGCCGCTGCCACGCTCTTCCCCGGTGATGGGCTCGAGCGCGTAGATGCGGTCGGCCCGGGCGTACTTCCCGAACCCGAGGAAGACCATGCGAGGCGCGCCGGGCATCGGCCCGTAGTATCGCGCGTCACGGGAGCGTACGCTGGGCCGAGGAGACTGCGACGCAGCCTGATGGCCGCGGCGTACCGTCGGTCCTATGCCGACCGAGTCCGTCTGGGACTACCCTCGCCCCCCACGCGTGGAGGCCACGACTCGCCGGATCCGGGTGATCCACGGCGGCGTCACCGTCGTGGACACGAGAGACGCGGTGCGGGTGCTGGAGACGAGCCACCCGCCCACCTACTACGTCCCTCACGAGTCGGTCACATCCGGGGTGCTCTCACCGTCAGGTGGACGGGCCACCGTCTGCGAGTGGAAGGGGGACAGCGACGTACCTCGACGTCGTCGTCCCCGGCCACCGCGCCACGAGAGCAGCGTGGACGTTCGCAACGCCGCGACCGGGCTTCGAGGCGCTCGCCGGACGCGTCGCGTTCTACGCACAGAGGGTCGACGAGTGCTGGGTCGACGACGAGCACGTCCTCTCGCAGGAAGGCACTTTCTACGGCGGGTGGATCACCAGCGGGCTCACAGGGCCGTTCAAGGGCGGCGCCGGCACTGCCGGCTGGTAGACGACAGGCTCGCTACTGGCCGCGCCGCGTGATTTCCACGCTCGCCTGACCGAAGACAACGCGATACCGTCGAGACGTGAGTACCAACGCGGGACCGTCCGACCAGGGCGGCGCGCTCGCCGTCGGTCTGCCACGACGCGCGAAGGCGCTCTACGCCTGAGCAGCTTCGGCGGCGAGGCGCTCACGAAGTCGCGGAGCCTCTGGCTCCTCTACTTCTACACCGAGGCGACCAATGTGCTCTCGCCATTCGCGGTCACGGTGATCATCGTGGTCGGACGCGTCATCGAGACGTTCGACGACGGCCTGATCGGTTACCTCAGCGACCGGACACACACTCGGATCGGCCGCCGCTTCCCGTACATCCTGGCGGCCACACCGTTCTGGGCGCTCTTCTCGCTCCTGCTCTTCACCACGCCGACGTCGAACTCGGCAGCGGCCGGCGCATACCTGTTCCTCGTCCTCGAGCTGTACTACGTGTCGTCGACGCTCTCGGGTGGACCGTACGAGTCCCTGCTCCCCGAGATCGCCAAGACGAGCAGTGACCGAGTGTCCATCACCGGGATGAAGGTCTACTTCGGGGCGGCCGGGGCAGGCGTCGGTCTGATCCTGAGCGGGTTTCTCAAGGACGCCTTCGGGTTCGCCGCGATGGCCGGCTTCTTCGGGATGGTCGCGCTCACGGCGCGACTCGCGGGCGTCGCCGGCGTGTGGAATCACGCGAGCCGGACCGTGCCTCCCGCCGAGATCGGCTTCGTCGACGCGATGCGAACCACCTTCGGCAACCGTCAGTTCCTCGCCTTTCTCCCCACCTTCTCGCTCTTCGCGCTCGCCTTCGAGATGCTCGTCGGCGTGCTGCCCTTCTACGCGGTCGCCGTGGTCGGCGCAACGCCCGACAAGGCGATCGACGCGCTCGACACCGTCCCCGCCCTGCACGGCATCAGCGGCGCGCTCTCCGAGAAGTTCGCCGGCGACGGCCAGCCGGGCACGTCGGTCGGATCCTGGGCCTCGTATCTCAGCACCGCCGCATTCGTCGCCGCGATCGCGATGATCCCGGTCGCGAAGTGGTATGGGCGGCGCACGTCGAAGCGCCATGCATACCGCGTCTCGATGCTCGGCGCGGCCGCGATCTTTCCGCTCGTCGGGCTCGTCGGCCTCGTCCCGGTGATCCCGCCGACAGTCCAGGCGCTCGGAGCGATGCTTCTCGTCGGGCTCCCGATCACCGGCAACTACCTGTTTCCTGCCCCGCTGATCGCGGACATCGTCGACGACGACAGCCTGCGGACGGACATGCGCCGCGAGGGCACGTACTTCGGCGCTCAGAACTTCGTAGAGAAGACGGTCGGCGCACTGACACCGCTCGTGCTGATGCTTCTCTTCCTGTTCGGTCGCACCAGCTCGGATCCGCTCGGAGCCCGCCTGGTGGGCCCGGTAGCCGGGCTGCTCGTGTTCATCGGGTGGCTCTCGTTCCGACGCTACGACCTCTCGGACGACGTCCTCGGAGACGCGGCCGCCGCAGCGGAGCGCGGCGGTGAGAGCGTCCATCCGACGCCGCCCCCGTCGGGATGACCCCGTCCCGCCGCCGCGAATCGTCGGGTACTGCTCCCGGCCGACACCACGTCCGCCGGGCGACCCGGACGTCGTGATCTCCGGCTGGAGGAGCCATTTCCAGGGGAGGTGGCCACGGGGCTGGCGAGCCCGCCACCTCCCGGTAGGCTCGGTACGCGAATGGCACGCATCTACCTCTCACCTCCCCACCCTTCCGGCCGCGAGCTCGAGCTGGTGAACGATGCGATCCGGTCGAATTGGCTCGCCCCGCTCGGGCCCCACGTGGATGCGTTCGAGGACGAGCTCGGCGCGGCGACCGGAACCGAGCACGTGCTCGCGCTCTCGAGCGGGACGGCCGCGCTCCACCTCGCGCTCGTCGTGCGCGGGATCGGCTCGGGTGACGAGGTCGCGTGCTCGTCCCTGACGTTCGCCGCGACCGCGAACGCGATCGTCTACACGGGCGCGAAACCGTTCTTCGTCGATTGCGATGCGAGCTGGACGATCGACCCCAGCTGCTCGAGGAGGCGATCGCGGCCCGACGGGCCGCGGGCGCGGCGCGTGCGTGCGGTGATCGCGGTCGACCTCTACGGTCAGACCTGCGACTACGACGCGCTCCGCGACGTGTGCGAGCGCCACGACGTCGAGCTGATCCAGGACGCGGCGGAGTCGCTGGGTGCGACGTACCGCGGCACGCGAGCCGGCGGCCAGGGCGCGCTCGCCGCGCTCTCGTTCAACGGGAACAAGATCATCACCACGAGCGGCGGCGGCGCGCTCGTCTCGCACGACGCCGACTGGATCGCGCACGCGCGCAAGCTCTCGACCCAGGCCCGCGAGCCCGCTCCGCACTACGAGCACACCGAGATCGGGTTCAACTACCGGCTGAGCAACGTCCTGGCGGCGCTCGGTCGCGCCCAGCTCGAGGCTCTCCCCGAGCGGGTCGCAGCACGCGGTGCGGTCAACGCCCGCTACCGCGCGCTGCTCGCGGACACCCCCGGTGTCGCGTTCATGCCGGACGCAGGCTGGGGTGAGAGCAACCACTGGCTGACCTGCATCACCGTCGACCCCGACCTCTTCGGCGCGGACCGGGAGACGATGAGGCTCGCCCTCGAGGCGGAGGACATCGAGGCGCGTCCCGTGTGGAAGCCGATGCACCTCCAGCCGGTCTTCGCGGAGCGACCGATGTTCGGCGGAGCCGTGTCGACGCTCCTGTTCCAGCGCGGGCTGTGCCTCCCGAGCGGATCGGCGCTGACCGCCGATCAGCAGGAGCGCATCGCGTCGGTGCTGATCGCGGCTGCGCGAACGCGCTGAGCCCGGTTACGTGCGCCTGTCGCCCGCTCGCCGCGACACGACTGCGACGACTCCTACGGCTACGACGAGGCGGCGGTCACGCCTTCGACCACGTCGAGCCAGTGCGCCCAGCGCTCGTCACGGCCGTTGACCGTGTCGAGATAGGCCTTCTGCACCGCCTGCGTGACGGGGCCAACGCCGATCTCGATGTCGTCCACAGCGCGAACCGGGGTGACCTCCGCCGCCGTCCCGGTCATGAAGACCTCGTCGGCGAGGTAGAGGTCGGTGCGGATCAGGCTGGACTCGCTCACGCCGTAGCCGAGATCGCCGGCGATCTGGAGGACCGTCGAGCGTGTGATCCCGGCGAGGATCGAGGTCGAGAGCGGGGGCGTGTGGATGATCCCGTCCTTGACGACGTAGACGTTCTCCCCCGGCCCGTCGGCGACGTAGCCGTCCTGGGTGAGGAGGATCGCCTCCTGGTACCCGCCCCGCCGGGCCTCGGTCGTCGCCAGCATCGAGTTGAGATAGACGCCGGTCGCCTTGGCCGCATGCGGGATCACGTTCGGGCCGATCCGCTGATAGGAGGAGATCTTCGCGGTGACGCCGTTGGTGAGCGCCTCCTCGCCCAGGTAGGCGCCCCACGGCCACGCCATGATCACCGTCTCGACGGGGTTGCCCTGCGTCGAGACGCCGAGCTGGCCGTACCCGTAGAAGGCGATCGGCCTGACGTAGCAGGCGGGCAGCTCGTTCGCCCGGATCAGGTCGTGCGTGGCGTCGCGCAGCTCGTCGACGCTGTAGGGGATGTCCATGTACAGCAGGCGCGCCGAATCGTGCAGCCGCTGCATGTGATCGTGCAGCCGGAACACCGCAGGACCGCGGGGAGTCGCATAGGCACGCACGCCCTCGAACACGCCGGTCCCGTAGTGGAGGCCGTGAACACCGACATGAACGGTCGCGTCGGCCCAGTCCACGAGCTCGCCGTTCATCCAGATCTTCGCGGTCTCCTCCATGGGGAACTCCTCGGTCGAGAGGTCAGTGTCCACGCATTATGCGGAAGGCCGCACGAGGTCCTCGACCCGACCGCGCGAGAGCCGGAGCAGCTCCGTCGGGGCCAGACGGACAAGGTGCCTCGCCGAGCCGGCGCCGGCCCAGACGACGCGGTGGCGCAGGAGCGTCCGCTCGAGGAGCACCAACGGCACCTCTGGGAGCGGAAACGGAGCGACCGAACCAGGCGTGAACCCCGTCACCGCGACGACCTCCTCCGGGCGGGCGATCGCGGCGCGACTCGCCGAAGCGAGGCGAGCAACTGCGCCGGAGTCGACACGACGGTCGCCGGGGGCGAGGACGACGGCGGGCGCGCCGTCGCACAGGAACACCACGGACTTCACGATCTGGGAGAGCGTGCACCCGACGGCGTCCGCCGCCGCTTCGGCGGTCGCGGCGTCGACGGGCATCTCCTCGATGCTCGCCTCGGCTCCCGAGGCACGCAGGAATGCGGCGACGAGCTCGACCTCCTGCGGCCACCCCTCCATCAGAACACCCCCGGTACGAGCCGCCAGCGCACGCGCGCCGTGTAGGCGGCGTACCCAGGGAAACGGGCGGCAAGCCGACGCTCCTCCGTGCGCAGCTTTCCGACCCAGAGCAGAGCGAGCGAGCCGGTGAGGACGAGAGCGACAGGCCCGGCGAAGAGCGACCAGCCGAGGCACACCGCCAGGAAGCCGGCGTAGACCGGATGCCGGACGTGAGCGAACGGCCCATGCTCGACGAGCTCCGCCGAGTCGGCAGGCTCCGGGAACGGCGTGAGCGACCGACCCATCGTCCGCGCAGCCCAGACGACCACGACGACCCCGACCACGACGAGCGCAGCGGCGAGGGCCGTGAGCACGGTCGAGACGCCGTCGGGCCAACGCGGCGCAACGGCGACCGACACGAAGACGAAGAACATGAGCACGAACTGCGCCACCACCCAGCCTCCGCCCCGTGCGCCCATCGGACGAGTCTCGCACGTCGTGCGACGCTGAAGCCTCAGTGGAGCTCGAAGATCCTGACGTCGGCGTAACCCGCCGCGTGGAGGCGCTCCGCGAGCTCCGGCGTGGCCGGGGAGTCGATCGAGAACGCCATGAGCGCCTTGTCGCCCTCCTTCGTCCGCGAGACGGCCATGTTGGCGATGTTGATCCCCGCGTCGCCGAACATCCCGCCGACCCCGCCGATAACGCCGGGCCGATCGTCGTAGCGCACGAAGACCATGTGGGGCGCCATCTCGATATCGATGCCGTGGCCGAGCGCACTTGCGATGAAGAGCCGTGGCTCCGGCCCCACGGTCGTGCCGGAGACGGTGACCTCGTCGGCGTCCGTCGAGACGCGCACCTCGACGGTGTTCGTGTAGTCCCGCGAGCCGTGGAAGCGCTCCTCGGACACGGCGATCCCCCGCTCCGCGGCGAGCACCGGCGCGTTGACGACGTTCACGACCTGGTCGACCCGGCCCTGGAACGCGCCGTTCAGCGCGGCCACGGTCAGCAGCCGCGTGTCGTAGGCGGAGAGAGGGCCGTGCGCCGCGACCGCGATCCGGCGCGGGAACCCACCGGCGAGCTCCACGGCGAGCTGCCCGAGCCGCGAGGCGAGCGGGATGAACGGTCCCAGCACCTCGAGATCGGCCTTGTCGACGACGGGGATGTTGACCGCGTTCGAGACCACGCCTCCCTCGAGCGCGCTCACCACCTGCTCGGCGATGATCATCCCGGCCCGGTCCTGCGCCTCGTCCGTCGAGGCGGCGAGATGCGGTGTGACGACGATGTGGTCGCGTTCGAGGAGGGGGCCATCGTACGGCTCGGTGGAGAACACGTCGAGGGCCGCCCCGGCGAGCTTCCCCGCGTCGATCGCCTCGGCAAGCGCCTCCTCGTCCACGAGCGCCCCTCGCGCGGCGTTCACGAGCCGTGCCCCGTCCTTCATCTTCGCGATCGTCTCGCGGTTGATCATCCCCCGCGTCTCGTCGGTGAGCGGGGAGTGGAGCGTGAGGACGTCCGCGACGGCCAGCACCTCGTCGACCGTCGGGACGTGCTCGACGCCGAGCTCCCTGAACCGGTCATCCGAGACGAACGGGTCGTACGCGACGACGCGCATCCCCAGCCCCATCGCGCGACGCGCGACCTGCTGGCCGATCCGCCCGAAGCCGAGCACCCCGAGCGTCTTCCCCTCGAGCTCGACGCCGCTCCAGCGCGACCGCTCCCAGCGACCCTGCTTGAGCGCGGCGTGCGCCTGGGGGATGTTGCGCACGAGCGCCACCATCAGCCCGATCGTCTGCTCGGCCGCAGAGACGACGGTCGACTCCGGCGCGTTGGCGACGACGATGCCACGCCGGGTCGCGGCTGCGACGTCCACGTTGTCGACACCGACTCCGGCACGCCCGATCACCTTGAGGTTCGTGGCGCGCTCGATCAGCTCCGCGGTCATCTTCGTCGCCGAGCGGATGACGATGCCGTCGAAGTCGGCGATGATCTCCTCGAGCGGCGTGGAGGCGTCGACGACGACCTCGAAGCGCGAGCGGAGCAGGTCGACCCCGGCCTCCGCGATCGACTCCCTGACGAGGACGCGCATCGCCTACTCCCCGACTGCCGCGGCGTAGGCGGCCCGTGCGGCAGCGACCGCGACGTCGCGGGGTACGGGCGCCCCCGCCGAGACGAGCTCCTGCTCGATCGCAGCGACTGCGAGCGCAACCTGGTCGATCCCGACGTGGCCGATGTGACCGAGGCGAAAGAGCCGATCGACGATGTCCCCGTGCCCTCCCGCGATCGTGATGCCGTGCCGGTCGCGCAGCGCCAGGCGGAGCGCGACGGCGTCGACGCCCTCGGGCGTGAGGACGGCGGTGAGGACGGCCGCACGATCGGAATCGGGTGAGTAGAGCTCGAGCCCCAGCGCCTTCATCCCGGCACGACAGGCCCGGCCGAGGGCGACGTGTCGCGCGAAGGCGTGCTCGAGTCCTTCGTCCAGCAGGATCCCGAGGGCCTCGTCGAGCGCGACGATGGTCGAGACGGCCGGGGTGAAGGGCGTGTTGTCCTTCTCCGCCTGCGCGATCGCGCGCTCCCAGTCCCAGTAGAACCGTGGCAGGGTGGCGTCTACCGCCTTGGCGCGGGCCCGGTCGGACACGGATACGAACCCCAGGCCGGGTGGGCACATGAGCGCCTTCTGCGAGCCGGTCACGACGACGTCGATCCCCCAGGTGTCGGTCTCGAGCGGGACCGCGCCGAGGCTCGAGATCGCGTCGACGACGCAGATCGCGCCTGCCTCGCGGCAGGCCGCGGCGAGCGACTCGACGTCGCTGACGACGCCGGTCGAGGTCTCTGAGTGGACGACGAACGCGACGCGGGCGCCCGATTCGGCGAGCGCGCTCGCGAGGTCGTCGGCGCGCGGCTCGTCGCCCCACGCGTACGTCAGGCGGTGCACGTCGGCGCCGTACGCGGCGGCCATCTTCTGCCAGCGCTCCCCGAAGTTGCCGTGGGACACGGCGACGACCGGCTCACCCGGCGAGAGGAGGTTGACGACGGCGGACTCGAACGCACCGGTCCCCGACGAGGTCGTGACGAGCACCTCGTTCTGCGTGCGATACACCTCGCGCAGCCGCACCCGCACGCGGCCGAAGAGCGTCTTGAACTCCGGTGAGCGATGATGGATGACGGGGCGCGCGAGCGCCTCGAGCACCGGCCCGGGAACCTCGGTCGGCCCCGGTGTGAGGAGGAACGGCTCGTGCGGCACGGTCACACGCTACCGACGCAGTTGCATGCCACCGCTCGGTTCAGCGATGGCCGTCGAACGAGACGACCTGCTGGAACGTCGGCCGGTTCGTCCAGCGCATCGAGTCCGGAAGGATGCCAGGGCTGAAGCGGATGCGCTCGGCCGTCGCGTCGGCGCGCCAGGCAGACGGATCGCCTCCCTGACTCGTCTCGAGGGCCGCGGCGGCCTGGTCGATCGCAGCCCACAGCGACGAGGCGCACGTCGCCAGGACGCCCTTGCCGCAGAACGACGTCACGAACGGGCCGGTCACGGGTCGTCCCAGCAGGCGCCGGAGGTCCTTCTCGACGTAGGTGTACCACCCGTCGTGGTAGGCGGATCCTCCCCGGGCAGGGCTGTCGTCGCGGCCCGTGATCGCCTCGAGGTCGACGACGAGATCGCCGATCACGGGCCGGAGCACCGCGTCCGTGATGGGCTTCCAGGCTGCATCGAGCACCGCCGCCCCCGGATCGTCGACCTTGCCGTCGAGGTCGACGTCGAGGCGCGACCCCGTCCGTTGCACCCACGCGTCGACGAGCGCCGCTGCCCGCGTTGCGCGGGCGGACGGCGACCGTCCCTGCGCGAGCGTCGCGCTCACGATCGGCCATACCCGTACCGCCCGGAGGTCCTGGGTCGCCGCGAGGTTCATCGCGCCGACGAGTGATGCCAGCGTGTGCTTCTGCGTGCGCTGCGCCGCGCCCCAGAGGAGGTCGACGCGCTGCACGGAGCCGTAGCCCCACTCGCTGTCGCTGCCGAGGAAGCCCTTCGCCTGCTTGTTGTTCCAGTTGAGCAGCAGCCCGGACGCGGGGTTGATCTGCTGCGGGTGCTTCGCGGCGGGAAGGAAGCCCTGCCACTCGTACTCGCCCGTCCCCTTCGTCGGCAGGCCCTGGTCGACCGATGCCGGCCGGACGGGAACCCGACCGGAGCTGAACACGGCGACGTCCTTCTGGTCGAGGTAGTGCCAGTTGAACGTCAGATCCATGCCGGCGGCCGCCTTGACGAAGTCCTTCGCGGAGCGCACGCCGGCCGTGGAGAGCGTGAAGAAGAACTGGCCCGAGAGGAGCTCTCGGTTGCGGGTCGAGCGCTTGCTCGAGATCGCGACGCGCGCGCCGTCGACGGTCGCGTAGCCGACGACCGGGCCGTGGACGGTCTCGCTGTAGACGAGCCGTTGGTCGGGTGCTCCCGGCGCGCCGCGGATCGTGCCGGCCGAGAACGTCGTCATGTCGCGGCAGTCGCCCTTCCACAGGTACTTCGTGTCGCTTCCACCGCAGAGCGTCTCGACGTACTGGTCGGTCAGGTCGAGCCCAGCGGACGTCGCGCTCCACGCGTAGTCGGGGCCGCGACCGAGCAGGATGCCGAAGGAGATCCCGGGGAAGGCCGCGCCTCGAGCCGCATACCCTCCACCCTGGAGGTCGAGCTCGAGCATGATCTCGGGGTAGAAGTAGCCCACCTGCGGCCCCATCACCGCGAGCGGATGCCCTGTCGCGGAGCGCTTTGCGCCCACGAGCAGCGCATTCGAGGCGGCGATCTGCATCTTCGACGCGGGCTGCAGGGCGGCGGCGCCCTGGATGCTTCCTCCGTCGACGATCGCGTTGCCGAGCTCCGTGGTCGCCTTGCCGTTCGCGAACCGGCTCTCGACCGCCGTTCGCGCCTCCGGGTCGTCGCGCAGCCGTAGGTCCTCCCACGCGGCGCGACCCCTCTCGTCGCCGAGCGCCGTCTGGAGCTTCGAGAGGAACGCCGCGCGTCGGGCCTCGTCCCCGCCGCCGTTGCCGAACACCCCGCCGACGAGCCCGCCCACCGCCACGACGTCCGCGCGGGTCCACGGTGCGATCTGCAGACCCGCCTTCTTGTAGGCGCCGTTGATGCCGGCGATATAGGCGTCGATGATCCGGATCAGCCGCTTCCCCTTCGCCCCGGTCTTGGCGAGGAGCGCGAACTGCGCGTTGAGGCGCGCCTCGGTCGCGGCGCTCGGCACGAACGTCTTGCCCTGCAGCGCGAGCGCGAACGCGTCGATCCCGGGCGCGTCGAGCGCGGCGATCCGTCCAGGGCCGCGGAGGAGCTCCATGATCAGCTGGCGGTCCTGCGCGGTCGCCCAGCCTGCTCCGAATGCGACGTCGACGTCGGTCTTCCCGACGATGTGCGGGACGCCCCACCGGTCTCGCCGGATCACGAGGCCCTTGCGGGGCCGCTCGGTACGCACGGCCTTCTCCGTGCCGAGGCCGAGTGGGGCTCGCTTGAACGAGCGGGCGATCGTCGCGGCGCTCACGCGATCCTGGAGCGGCGTGAGGGAGTCGTAGAGCTTCGCCTGGTCGGTGGAGTTCGTGGTGAGGTTCACGCCTCCGGCCTGACCGGGCGGCAGCACGTTCCACGACGCGGCTGCGTAGTCCGTCCGGCCCGCCCCGGTCGCCGTCGCCGCGACGACGACGCCACAGGCGACCGTCGCTGCACCGACAACGATCCTGGCCAACCTCATCGGCTCTCCTCGCCTCCCGCTACGCCCACTTGCGCCGCGACATCATGTCCCAAGACTCGGACGCACGCGACGTCGATCGGTTGGACGCGGACTACGCTGGGGCGCGTGGACGTCCTCCTCGCGTTTGGCGGCGCGCTCGTCGCGCTGCGCCTCACGGCAGAGCTCCTCGGCCGTTGGCGCGAGCGGCGCGCGCCCGAGCTGCTGATCTGGGCAGGGTCGCTCGGCTCGTTCGCGCTCGCGTCCGGAGCGCTCGCGTGGGGTGCGGCAGCGGGCTGGGACGACCGCGCGTTCAGGGCCTACTACCTGTTCGGCGGCCTGCTCACCGCCGCCCTCCTCGGGCTCGGCTCGCTCCGCCGTGCGGGCGTCCGGCTCGCCGGCCCGGCGGCGCTGGTGTGGACGGGGCTCGCGGTCGGTGTCGCGATCGCGGTTCCGCTGCTCGAGCCCGTCGCGGGGAGCGCGATCCCGGACGCGGCCGACTACCTCGCGTTCGTCCCTGCACGGCTGCTCGCGGTCGTCGGCAACGCGGGTGGGACGCTCCTGGCCGTCGCAGTGGCGATCCGGGGGATCCGGCGACGGCCGGTGGGCAACGGGCTGATCATCGCGGGGATCGCGGTCGCGGCGGTCGGGAGCGCCGTCGCCGGACTGGGGGAAGGCGAGAGCGCGCTCTTCGCTGTGCTCGCAGCCGTCCTTCTCTACGGTGGCTTCGTCGCACGTCGCTGAACAGCGCAGGTGATCAGTCGATGTCGCGCATGCGGGCAGACGCGCCGGTGGTAGCCCGTCGCCGGCGACGCCGCTCACGCCAGGCGATGCTCCCGAAGAGGACGATCAGCCCGACGACGATGCCGATCTCCACCCCGAGCGAGGTCAACGTGGTGTGGTGGGCGATCATCCGCGCGAGAGCACCCACAGCCCACCCACCGTGTACAGCACCATCAGCGCGAGCATCGCGTACTGCGAGCGCAGGGCGTCCCGGCGGTCCTCGAACACGTCGATCGCCCGGTCGTGCGCGACGGCGAGCCCGGCGACGTGACCGACGACGAGCGCCCCGACCTGCACGTACCAGACCGTGTTCGGCGTGAAGGGCGTGAGGTTCGGCAGGAAGGAGGCCGTGCCGAGGAGGTCCCATCCCCGGCCGAACGGGTCGGAGAGCAACGGGATCGCGAACTGCCCCTGGATCACGAAGAGCGTGAAGTAGTGAGCGACGAGGTAGACGAACGCGATCGGCAGGAGCGACAGCAGGAACTCGGGGACGAGCGAGCGCGGTGCGTTGACCGTCGCGCGCGCGATCGAACAGGCCGCGACGTAGGCGAGGCCGACCAGAAGCGCACCCACGAGCAGCCCGCCGAGGTTCGCGAGCGTCACGAGCAGCTCGCCCAGCCCAGGGCGGTCGATCAGGTACGGGCCTTCTATCTCGGCGAGCGTGTCCTGCCAGGTCGTCGTCCGGCTGTAGCCGTCGAACAGCACCGAGCCCAGCATCACCGAGACGACGGCCGTCGATCCCGGGATCCGGTCCGCGCCGCCCAGCCCCGTGAACGGCCAGCGCACGCGGATCCGGCCCTCGACGGCGTGGAGCGGCGCGATGCGTGCGAGGTAGGCGAAGGCGACCGCGAATCCCTCGCCCGATCCCACCCACGTCTCCCGTCCGAACGCGATCATCCCGAACAGGGCGACGTACGTGTAGAGCGCGATCGCGAACGCCAGCGCGCGCGGGCTCGACGGATCCGAGTACGCGAGCTCGAGAGCGACGAACGCGAGCAGGACGACCGCTGCGGGCCAGCGGCCGAGCCTGGCCGGATACGTGACCAGCGGGGCTGCGGGGCGCCCTGTCGCCTCCCAGAGCCAGACGAAGCCGTCCGCCAGGGCGCGCCACGGCGAGAGCGCCCGCCAGACGTTCCCGAACAGGACGGAGAGCAGCGGGACGCCGAGCCAGAACACAACGTAGATCCAGGTCGGCGCGAGGTTCCGGAACGGATCCGTGTCACCGACGAACGCGGCGGCCCAGACGAGCGCGAACGTCGCGACCGAGACGATCTGGACGGCGATCCGGCCCGGCCCCAGGATCGCGTGCGAGAGCCCGCCCGGGACGGCTCGCCCGGACGCATGCCGCGCGAGCAGCGGGCGACGCCAGAGCACGCTGAGCAGCGCGAACGACACGACCAGGACGAACCCGGCTCCCCAGTAGAACAGCCACCGGGGAACCGGGAGATCCTGGACGCCGCCGATCCCGTGCGCGAGCAGGTCGGGCAACGACTACGGCCTCACCGTGAGCTGCGCGAGCAGCGCGTCCGGGCCGTGCATCTCGAGCTCGAACCGGCCCGGGATCTTGGTCACGACCCGTAGGACGGTCGGCTTGCCCGGCGTCATCTTCTTCTCGACGTCGTAGCCGTGGAGGTGGACCTCCTCGCCCTTGTCGGCGACGATCACGAAGCGGACGGTCGTGCCCTTCTTGACGGTCGGGCGCTTGACGCCGCCGACGGGCCGTCCCTTGACCACCGTGATCTTGACGACGGTCGGCGCGGTCACCGCACTTGCCGGCCCTGCCATCAGCATCGCGAGCGCGCCGACGAGCACGGCAAGCACGGCGGCGAGCCGGAACGTGCGCAGATGGAGCTGCATGCGTCTCTCCTTGTCGATCCGTTGATGTGCCGCCCGTCGGGGGCAGCTCAGGGGCGGATCGCGAGCGGAGGCCCTCGCCCACGCGCGGCCAGGCGACGCGAAGCGGTCGACGCCTGTCGCACAGCGGGGAGCTCGACGAGCGACACGACGACGGCGGGCACCGGCCTCGGGCGGCGCGGCAGCTGCGCATCGAGGGTGACAGCGAGCCAGCGAGCGACGAGCACGCATGCGATGCCCACGGGGATCTGCAGCACGAGCCCCACCAGGAACGAGCCGTCGGTGAGCAGGAACGGCAGGTGGCCGTGATCGGCGAAGCGCTCGGCGTGCTCCTGCATGACGAAGACGGCCATGCCGAACCCGGCGAGCGGTGCTCGCACCGGCCGCCGGCTGCGACCCTCGAGGCCCCAGCAGATAAGCGCGAGGAGACATGCGACCAGGAGCACCTGCGGTGCGTGCTCGAGATACGCGTGCATCGTCCCCGGCGCCGTGCCCGTGAGGGCGTAGGCGAGCGAGTGGCCGAGCAGCACGCTCGTCGCAACAAGCGGGAGCGAGAGGATCCAGGAGTCGCCCGCCGAAGCATGGGCACCATCGTGCCAGCACCGCAGCCGCACCGCAGCCGGTCGAGCTCGGCGAGCGGGTCGCGTCAGGCGTCGAGCCGCGCGCGGACGAGCTCGCTCACGACACGAGCATCTGCCTGGCCCTGGGTCTCCTTCATCACCTGGCCGACGAAGAACCCGAGCAGCCCTGTCTTCCCGTTCCGGTAGGCCGCGACCTGGCCGGGGTTCGCCTCGATCAGCGCGTCGACGAGGGGCTCGAGCGTCGCCGTGTCGGAGACCGCTTCCTGCGCGAGATACTGATCCGCCGAGAAGCCGGGCTCCGCGAGCGCGGCGATCGCGTCGTCGAAGGCCTTGCGCGGGATGCGCTCGCGCGCCTCCACGAGACGTGCAGCTCGACGGCGGGAACGGCGCGCGGGTCGTGCCCCGCGCCGACGACGCTGTTCGCGATCACGTTCGCGGCTGCGACGCCATCCGCGCCGGCCGCGACGGTCTCCCGCCAGAGCACGTCGAGCCCGCCGGTCACGAGCACGAGCGCACGCTCCAGGTCGAGCGTCGCCTCCACGTCGCGAATGCGCTGCGCAGGGAGCGCCGGGAGCGAGGCGCGAAGCGCGTCGACGAGATCCGCGGCGGCTCGACCGGGACGAGGTCGGATCGGGGAAGTAGCGGTAGTCGTCCGCCTCCTCCTTCGAGCGCCGCGCAGTGAGCCTGTTGTGGGCGACGTCGTAGTCGTAGGTGTGCTGCTCGACGGCGCCACCCGACTCCCAGATCCCGATCTGGCGGGCGACCTCGGCGTCGATTCCCTTCGCGATGTGGCTGAAGGAGTTCATGTTCTTGATCTCGCAGCGCGTCCTGACTCATCCAACCCGGCCGGGCGCACGGAGACGTTGGCGTCGACGCGGAGCGCCCCCTTCTCCATCTCGGCGTCGGAGATCCCCAGCTCGACGATCGTCTGGCGCAGGAGCTGCAGGAAGCGCGCGTGCCTCGTCCGAGGGAGTGGATGTCCGGGGCGGTGACCACCTCGACCAGCGGCGTGCCTCCACGGTTGTAATCGACGAGGGTGTAGTCGGCTCCGCCGATCCGTCCCGTCTGGCCGCCGACGTGCACGGTCTTCGCCGCGTCCTCCTCGAGGTGCGCGCGCACGATCCCGACCACATGGTCACCTTCGCTCGTCGGTACGAGCGTCGTGCCATTTTCGCAAAGAGCATATCGTATTGTGAGATCTCATAGCCCTTCGGGAGATCGGGATAGAAGTAGTTCTTCCGGGCGAACACGGCCCGCTCCGCGATCGTGCACCCGAGGGCGAGCCCGAGCTTCACGGTCCACTCGATCGCGGTGCGGCTCGGAACCGGCAGCGCGCCGGAGAAACCGAGGCACACCGGGCGCGTCTGCGTGTTCTCTCCCCGCACCGAAGCCGACAGGGCAGCGGCAGAACATCTTCGTCCGCGTCTTGAGCTGGACGTGGATCTCCAGCCCCACGACGGGCTCCCAGAGCCCGGTGGCACCCTGCACCGTCACGGCCGCAGCCTCGCAGGCACCGCGTCGAACCCGAGCGCCGCCTCGAGCGCGTGGCCCGCCTGGAAGAGCGCGTTCTCACCGAACTGCGGGCCGATCAGCTGCAGGCCGACCGGCAGACCCTCCGAGAGCCCACACGGGACGTTGAGCCCGGGAAGCCCCGCGAGGCACGAGGGGATCGTGAGCAGATCGCATGCGTACATCGCAAGCGGGTCGGAGGCCTTGTCCCCGATCGGGAAGGCCACGGTCGGCGACGTCGGCGTCGCGATCACGTCGAACCGCTCGAGCGCGGCGCGATGCTCGCGGACGATGAGCGTGCGGACGCGCTGGGCCTGGCCGTAGTACGCGTCGTAGTACCCGGCGGAGAGCGCGTACGTCCCGAGCATGATCCGGCGCTTCGGCTCCGGCCCGAACCCGACGTCCCGGGTGCGCTCGACCATCGCGCGATACGTCTCCGCGTCGGTGCGCGTCGCGTAGCGCACGCCGTCGTAGCGGGCGAGGTTCGAGGACGCCTCGGCGGGGGCGATGAGGTAGTAACAGGGCATCCCGTAGTCGAACGAGAGCGGAAGGTCGCACTCCCCCACCTCCGCGCCGAGCTCCTGCGCCACGACGAGCGAGCGCTCGAAGGCGGCGCGGACGCCCGGCTCGATCCCCGCGAGCCCGGCCACCTGGGTCGGGACTCCGATCCGCAGGCCGTCGAGACGCTCGGCGTCCGGCAGGACGATCGCCTCCGGGAGGTCGACCGTCGTCGAGTCGGCCGGGTCGCGCCCCGCGATGATCCCGTAGAGGAGAGCGCAGTCGCGCACGTTGCGAGCGACGGGGCCGATCTGATCCAGGCTCGACGCGAAGGCGACGATCCCGAAGCGCGAGACGGTGCCGTAGGTGGGGCGCAGCCCGACGTTGCCGCACAGAGCGGCCGGTTGCTTGATGGAGCCGCCCGTGTCCGAGCCGAGTCCCCAGGGCGCGAGACCGCCGGCGACGGCCGCGGCCGTGCCGCCGCCCGAGCCACCGGGCACTCGCGAAGGATCCCAGGGGTTGCGGCTCGGGCCGTACGCGGAGTTCTCGGTCGACGAGCCCATCGCGAACTCGTCGGTGTTGGTCTTGCCGAGCAGCGAGAGCCCCGAGGCCTTGCAACGCGCGGCCACGGTCGCGTCGAACACCGGCACGTAGCCCTCGAGGATCCGCGAGCCGGCCGTCGTCTCGACGCCCTTCGTCGAGATCACGTCCTTCAGGGCGATCGGGATGCTCGTGCCCGACGGCTGCTCGACGACCCGCAGGTACGCATGCAGCTCGTCATCGCGCTCGTCGATCGCCTCCAGATACGCGCCGTGGAGCTCGGCGGGAGACACCTCTCCGGCAGCGACCAGGCCGAGCGCCTCCTCCGCGCCGAGGGTCAGCGTGTCGACGACCGGAGCCATGACTCAGACGGTCGGGGGGACGCGGAAGAGGTCGCCCTCGCGGGCCGGAGCGTTTGCCAGCGCGTCCTCGACGTCGAGCGAGTCGTGGGGGACGTCCTCGGCCCAGGCGTTCACGAGGTCGAGCGGATGCGAGGTCGGCGGCACGTCCGCGAGGTCGAGCTCGGCGACCTTCGAGACGGCCTCGAGGATCGCCCCAAGCTCCCGGGTGAGGCTCTCCAGCTCGTCCTCGCGCAGGTCGAGGCGCGCCAGCCGCGCGACGTGCTCCACCCGCTCTCGCTCGATCGCCATCGCCGGGCATCCTAGTAGGGGCGGGGCCTGCCCCGCCCGCACACCCCGCCACCGGAGCGACGGCCCCTGGAGCGCACCTCCATGATCCGACACGCCCTCCCCGGGAACGACGACGGGCTCCCGGAGGAGCCCGTCGTGAACCTGCGTCGCGGGTCGCGCTACGCGGCGAGCGTGACGTTCGCGGCCTGGGCGCCCTTCGGCCCCTGGACGACCTCGAACTCCACCTTCTGCCCCTCGGTGAGGGACTTGTAGCCGTCCATCGTGATCGCCGAGAAGTGGACGAAGACGTCGTCGCCGCTCTCACGTGCGATGAAGCCGTAGCCCTTCTCGTTCGAGAACCACTTCACGGTGCCGATCTCTCTCAACCGAACATCCTCCTGCGAATGCGCCGACGCCTGCGCGACGACACGACTTGACTGAAGCGGCAGAAAGGTACCCGCTAGCGGCCGGGAAACGCAAGCTCACCGCGCCGGAAGCGCGAGGCCTTGACCGCGCTACGCAGGAGCATGGCGATCGTCATCGGCCCCGTGCCGCCCGGCATCGGCGTCAGCCAGCCCGCGACCTCGGCGACCGCGGGGTCGACGTCGCCCCGGATCCCCTCGTCGGTGCGGGTGAGCCCGACGTCCAGCACGGCCGCGCCCGGCTTGACCATCTCGGGCTTCACGATCCCGGGAACGCCCACCGCGGCGACCACGATGTCCGCCCGGCGGACGTGGGCCGCGAGGTCGGCGGTGCGGGAGTGGCAGATCGTCACGGTGGCATGCGCCTGGAGGAGCAGCATGCTGGCCGGGCGCCCGACGATCTCGCTGCGGCCGATGACCACTGCCTCCTTGCCCTTCGGGTCGATGCCGTGCGCCGCAAGGAGCTCCATGCAGCCCCACGGCGTCGCCGGGATGTGGAGCGGCGTGCCGAGGTAGAGGTTCCCGGCGTTCACGGGGTGAAAGCCGTCGACGTCCTTGAGGGGATCGACCGCGTAGGTGACGGCCGTCTCGTTCATCCCGTCGGGCAGCGGGAGCTGCACCAGGATCCCGTCGACGCCGTCGTCGCCGTTCAGACGCTCAACCTCCGCGAGCACCTCGTCCTGCGAAGCGGAGGCAGGCATGCGGACGTCGCGGGCATCGATCCCCGCTGCGATCGCCGCCTTGTGCTTGGCCTCGATGTAGACGTGCGAGGCGGGATCGTCGCCGACCAACACGGTCGCGAGGCCCACGTGGCCGATCTCCGCGACCTCGCGCGCGACATCCTCGCGCACGCGAGCCGCGAGGGCCTTGCCGTCCATCACGATCGCCGTCATCGGGCGCCGACTCTACCCCGTGGCGCACCGCTCCGCACGGGGATGCGCACGCCGCTGTACAGCCGGGCATCGTCGCTGCCGATACCCAGGACAGGCATCTCCGCCTCGACGCACACCTCACATCATGGTCATCGCCAAGATCGTCCTCGTTCTCGTCGCGCTCATCGCGAGCCTCGTGCTGCTCCAGCAGCAGCACACCTTCGAGCGGATCGGCGTCACCGGAACCTGCACCGAGATCCAGGCACCTGCCGCAGACGTCCCGGATCTCAGTGGTGGTCGTGCAAGGAGGGGCTCCTCACCGGATACCCGACGCTCGTCAAGGACGGCTGCGAGATGAAGGTGAAGACGACCGTGCGGCAGGTGTGGCGCTGTCCCGTGGCGATCGAGCGGCCGGCCGCGCTCATCTGAGCGACTCCATCGAGACAACTACACAACCGTAGAGTTGTGATAAGGTGGGGGCGTCCCGACCACGGAGGCCCCATGTCACTCACCACAGCTCTCCCCCGGCCGCTGCCGGATCAGCTCGTCGAGCTCATCGCCGCCCGGTTCCGCGTGATCGGCGAGCCGATGCGCATCCGGCTCCTCGACCAGCTCCGCGAGGCCCCCCTCGGCGTCCAGCAGCTGGCGGACGCCGTCGGAGCGACTCAGCAGAACGTGTCGAAGCATCTCGGCGTGCTCCACGGCGCGGGAATCGTCTCCCGCACACGCGACGGGAACCGCGTCCTCTATGCGATCGCAGACGATTCGGTCTTCTCGCTCTGCGAGAGCGTCTGCGGCGGCATCCAGCGCCAGCTCGCCGAGCTCGACGAGATCCTCTCGGGAGGCGCATCGTGATCTGCCGTGCGATCGCCGACCGGCGCATCCTCTTCGCGCTGGCGGGGACGATGACCCTGCTGGCCGTGATCCTCACGCTGCTCTCAGCCCCTGGTTCCTGCTCCTGGCCGCGCTCGTCGCCGCGAACCAGTGGCTCTTCGCCCTCTCGTCCCGCTGTCCCGCATCGCTCGTGCTCGCCCGCGTCCCGTGCTCCGACGAGGTGTCCTGTTGAGCCCCCTCGGGCCGATCGGCCGGCTCGGGTACTGGGTCGCGGGTCACGTACGGCTCGTCGTCGTCGGCTGGCTCGCGATCGCGATCGGTCTCGGAGTGCTTGCGCCGCGGGCCGAGCACGCGCTCTCCGGCGCGGGCTGGGAGGCGTCCGGCTCCGAGTCCGTCGCCGCGAGATCGGCGATCGACGCCTCGTTCGGCGGGCAAGGCAGCTACGCCCTCATGGCCGTCGTGCGCGGCGGCGGGAACCTCGACGCGACGGTCGCCCAGGTGACACGGGCGCTCGAGGCCGACCCACGCGTCTCCCAGGTCGCGCCACCGCAGCCGTCGCCGACGGCAGGACGGTCATCGTCCAGGCCGGAGCGGCCGCGTCGCCGACCGAGATGGTGCGAGCCGCCGACGACCTCAAGGGCGAGCTCGCCGACCTCGGGTCGGAGAACGTCACCGTGTCCCTCACCGGAGCCCCGGGCATGTGGTCGGACTTCAACGAGGCGAACAAGACCGCGATGATGAAGTCCGAGCTGATCTCGTGGCCCGTGACGCTCGCGATCCTGGTGCTCGCCTTCGGCTCGCTCGTCGCTGCAGGTCTGCCGCTGCTCCTCACGATCCTCGGACTCGCTGCGTCGGCCGGCACGCTCTTCCTCGCCTCGCAGGTCTTCGACGTCTCGATCTGGGCGATGAACTTCGCCCTCATGTTCGCCCTCGCACTCGGGATCGACTACGCGCTCTTCATCGTTGCGCGCTTCCGCGGCGCGCACTTCGGCTCGCACCTCACGACACGCGAGGCGGTCGCCGTGACGATGGACACCGCCGGCAAGGCCGTGCTGTTCTCAGGGGTCACCGTCCTCATCGCGCTCTCTGCCGTGATGCTGGTTCCCAGCCCGGCGTTCCGCTCGATGAGCCTCGGGATCATGACCTCCGTCGTGTTCGTGCTGCTGGCGTCGCTCACGCTGCTTCCCGCCGTGCTCGCGAAGCTCGGAGATGGCATCGACCGGCTCGCGCTCCCGTGGGTTCACGCCGGCGAGCACCGCTCGCCCGCGTTCGCGCGTTGGGCCGAGCTCCTCTGGCGGCGCCCGTGGCTCTTCGGGAGCGCCGCCGTCGCCATCCTCGTGGTGCTCGCGCTCCCCGCAATCGGCCTCGACACCGGGATGCCGTCGATCAAGGTCGTGCCGGCCTCGGACGGCTCTCGCGTGGGCTACACGCAGGTGCAGGAGGCTCTCGGCCCCGGAGGGCCGGGCACCCTCCAGGTCGTGTCGACCACCGCCGACGCGGCCCAGGTGCGCAGCAAGCTCGCCGCCGACGCCGGGATCGCGGCGGTCCGCGTGGCCGGGACGAACGGCGAGCGCGCGCTCATCCTGGCGGTGCCGACGGTCGACCCGTCCGACCCGGCGCTGGCCGCGACGATCGACCGGCTCCGCTCGACGCTGCCTGCGAGCGCACTCGTCGGCGGCGCGGCCGCCGAGAACCACGACCTCGAGCAGGCGCTCTCCGCGAAGACGCTGCCCGTGTTCCTCGTCGTCCTCGGGCTCGGGTTCCTGCTGCTGCTCGTCGCACTGCAGGCGCCGCTGATCGCGCTCGCCGGGTGCTCACCAGCCTGCTCGCCACGGCAGCCGCGTTCGGCGTCGCGCGGCTGATCTTCCAGGACGGCTACCTGAGCGGGGTGCTCGGGTTCGAGTCGCAGGGCTTCCTCAACGCCTGGGGCCCCGTGTTCTTCTTCGCGATGATCTTCGCGATCTCGATGGACTACACGGTGTTCCTGCTCGCATCGGCGAAGGAGCACTGGGACCTCAGCCACGATGCCCACGAGGCTGCGATCGGCGGCGTCGCCCACTCCGGCCGCACGATCTTCGCCGCAGCCGGCGTGATGGTCGCCGTGTTCTTCACGTTCGCGCTCTCGGGCCCGCTGCCCCCGAAGGAGATGGGCGTGATCCTCGGTGTGGCCGTGCTGCTCGACGCGTTCCTCGTGCGGCTCGTCCTGATGCCGGTGCTGCTGCGCCTGCTCGGGCCGGCCGCGTGGGCGCTGCCGCGCTGGCTCGACCGCGTCCTGCCGGACGTGCGCTTCGGGCACTGACGTTGCTTGCGAGGTTGGGGATCCGCAGAAGCTGATCCCCAACCCGCAGGTATCCCTCAGGCCCGGCTACGCCGGGCGTGAGGGGAGATCCTGAAGCGGCCTGCTGCTCGCGCAGCGGCCGAACAGAGCCTCAACCTGCTTGCCTGAGCGGGAATCGCAAGCGCGCGTGGGGTCTGGCGCCCGTGAGCAGACGGGCGGACCGTGAATCGTGCGCGTGCACCGACCAGGCTTCAAGGGCCTTCTCGGCGCAGCACCTCGGCGGTCAGGGCACCGCTGAGCGAGGTACGCGCGTGGCGCCGGCCACCGAGGTGGCCGCTTCAGGGATTGTCGCGGTTGGAAATCTGCTTCTGCCGCTTACCAACCTGCGGGTGAGCGAGGTACGCGCGAGGCGCCGGCCACCAGAGGTGGCCGCTTCAGGGATTGTCGCGGTTGGGAATCTGCTTCTGCGGATTCCCAACCTGCGGGGCAGAACGCGTGGCGAGGCCGGTGAGAGCCTCACGGACGATCCGCTCCGCGACGAGAGCCGTGACGTCCGCCGAGCCGACGCCCGTCGGGATCACCTCGACGACGTCCATCCCGACGATCCGCAGGCGCTCCGCGAGCGCCCGACACGCCCAGAGCAGGTCGGCGGAGGTCATCCCGCCCGGCTCGGGCGTGCCCGTCCCCGGCGCGAACGCCGGGTCGAGCACGTCGACGTCGACGGTGAGGAACGTGGGCACGTCGCCGACGAGCGCGACCGTCCGCTCGACGACCTCGCGGATCCCGAGGTCGCGCACGTCGTGCATGAAGAAGCTCGTGATGCCGTGCTCGGCCTGCCACGCGAACTCCCTCTCGCCGGGCCAGTAGCCCCGCAGGCCGATCTGCACGTAGCGCCGGGAGTCCACGACGCCGTCGCGCACGAGCCTGAACATCGGGGTGCCGTGCGAGACCTCGACGCCGAACACCTCCTCGCCGGTGTCCGTGTGCGTGTCGAAGTGAACGAGCGCGACCGGCCCGTGCACCGCGGCGACGCCTCGGAGGTCGGGCTCCGCGATCGAGTGATCGCCGCCGAGGATGACGGGCACGACCCCGGCGGCGGCGATCTCGTTGACGAGCGCCTCGATCCGCCGGTGCGATCCGGCCGGGTCGGAGGGCACGATGGGCGCGTCGCCGTAGTCGACGACGCGCAGCACCGTCGACCAGTCGACGCCCGACTCGAGGTGCGGTCCAGGCGGACAGCTGGCGGAGCGGATCGCGCGCGGCCCGAAGCGGGTTCCGGGCCGGTCGGAGACGAGGTCGTCGAATGGCGCACCCACGATCGCGACGTCGACTCCCGCAAGCTCGGCGGGATCCTCGGTGTAGGGCACGCCCGCGTAGGTGAGCAGCCCTGCGTAGTCGGGCTTGTCGGGGAGGCCGTGCGCCTTCCAGCGGGCAAGAGGGTCGAGCACGCGCACGATCCTACGGCACCCGCGACGACTACCGTGGGCTCGTGACGAGCGAGCGCCAACGCGTGCAGGTCGTGCTCCGCGTCGCGCTCGTGCTCGTCGTCGTCGCCTGGCTCTTCTCCGACACGATCCGTGGCTGGATCCCGTTCTGGGTACCGCTCGTCGTGCTCGCCGCGTTCGAGCTCGAGTTCGTGCTGCAGGCGAGGCGCGACCGCAGAGGGGCGTCCTCGAGCCCCCGCGCCGGCCGGGTCGGACCGGGTGCGGAGGACGCCGATCTCGGCTGGGGGGAGATCGTCGAGGACGACGACGGCTCCCGCTGGATCCCGCCTCCCCCGCGTCCGGCGCGAGGGCCAGGCCGGCACCTCGTCACGGCCACGGCCGTCGCCGCAGCGGTGGCGCTCGTCGTGGTCGGCCTGCGCCAGGACGCGGGCAGAACGTGGTCGTCGCTCTCCCCCTCAGCCCGCGCCGCGACCGAGACGAGGATCACGCGGGAGGCCGCGACCATCGCGGGGCGCCCGGTGCAGGTGCGCTGCGACGACGGCTATGCATTCACCGGGGCACGCAGCGACGCGCTTGGGATCGCATTCCCTCGCCGCGGGCTCGCCTACCTGCTTCCCTCGATCTGCCGGGCGCTCCACGACGTCGTCGCCGGGGACGATGGCGGCAGTGACGCGACCGCGGAGGCTGTCGTCGTGCTCGCGCACGAGGCCGTCCACCTTCGGGGCGAGCGCCGCGAGGGGGTGACGGAGTGTCTCGCGCTCCAGGAGGGCGTCGCGCTCGGGCGCAGGCTCGGGCTCTCCGAGTCAACCGCTCGCCGGCTGATGCGCGCGCGCTACGACGCCGCGCTCGCCGAGCGGTCGGTGATCCGGATCGAGTACCAGCTGCCGCGCTCGTGCCGCGACGGTGGCCCGCTCGACATCGCACCCGGCTCGGGCGCGTTTCCCTAACCGGAGGCGTTCGTCGAGGCTAGGTGCTGCTGGAGACGGCGACGCACGAGGGCTGCGCTCGACCCGCCGAGTGGCTCTCCCAGCACGCTCGAGCCGAGCGTGTTCGCCTCGATCACGATCCGCTCGCGCTCGGTCGCGAGGGCACCGCGGGCGACGAACAGAGCGGCACGCGCACGGGCGCCCCACTCCTCGACGGACACGAGCGAAGGCCCGGGCACGCTCTTGCCTGCATCGGACACGCGAGGCAGCGCGGCGATGCCGCTCGCGACATCCGTCGCGGCGACGACGAGGCCATCGGCCTCGGCTCGGAGAGCGTGGTCGAGCTCGTCGAGCTCGTCGATCCCGTGTGCTGCACGCGCGCTGCGCTGCTCCGCATCATGGACATCCTCACGGGCGCGCGTCAGCTCTCGATCGGCCTGGTCGCGCTCTTCCCGGCTCGCGCGACGACCGAGCGCCGCGACGCGATCCTCCGCGATTCCCAGCTCGGCGCGAGCCAAGGCCTCGGCAGCTCGCGCCGCGTCGAGCGCCTGGGCGGCGGCCCTTCGGTCGTCGGGGAGCGCATCCAGACGATCGCCGACCTCCCCTGCGCGCTCGCGCACCGCGGCGGCCCGGCGGGCGAGTGCATCGATCTCGTCGAGCAGGGCCGCGATACGGAGATCGCGCTCCTCGAGCTCGATGGCATGCGCCAGCAGAGCCTCTTCCCGCGTCGGGGTCACGTTGGGATTATCGCTTCTCCGGTGCTGGCTAGGATGCGCGCTCGTACGGCGACGTGGCCGAGTGGTTAGGCAGAGGCCTGCAAAGCCTCGTACAGCGGTTCGAATCCGCTCGTCGCCTTCGTTTCGAGCGAGGACAGACTCGCCCTCTCGGAGATCGATGACGCCCTTGTCGTGGCTCTCGAGCGCAGCGAGTCGACGGGCTGGTGCGACAGCGTCGACGCGCCGACCACCGTTCCCGGGAACCCGGCCGGAGCCGAGGTCGTCCAGGTCGGAGCCGTGTCGGTCCCGGTCGTCGCCGTGGACGACGACCGGTTCTTCAACGGCGTGCAGCAGCTCGGAGCGACCGCCCCCGCGACCGGCCGAGACGTCGACCGTGTCGCCGAGGTCTACGACGCTCGCTCGCTGGCCACATGGTCGATCACGGTCGCACCGACGGCCTCGAGCGCCGGGCTCGCCGAGCTGGTGCTCGGCCGGGGTCGTCCACCGTTCCGACTTCGCGAAGGTCGTGGGCTCCACCGCGAGTCCACCTGCGGTGTCGAGCGATCTGCGGGTCGAGCGGATCAGGCCGGAACACGCCGGTGTCTTCGCCTCGATGAACCCCGCCGCGTAGGACATGATGCGCGCCCTGGAGGGCAGGTTCACGCCGGTGCGCGCCCCTCCCTGCGGAACCGCCTGCGAGCCGGATTCCGCTTGCCTACAGGCGGCCGTGCTTCGACACGGTGCCGGGCGCCGTGCAACACAGCGGTTGAGCTCGAGCGTAGTTCCCCGAGATACGGGTTCTCGGTTCTCCCGATGTCGAAAGACGTTCCATCACCGATGCTCTGTCCAGATATGCAGGCAGTTTCCAGCGGGAAGGGGCTTCCGTTGTTCAGAGACACGTACGTGACCGAGATCCTCTCACTCGTCCATCGCCGCAACCCGGGCGAGCCCGAGTTCCACCAGGCCGTCCGCGAGGTGGTGGAGACGCTCACCCCCGCGCTGGAGCGCCATCCCCACTACGTGGAGGAGCGGGTGCTCGAGCGCATCGTCGAGCCGGAGAGGGTCCTCGTGTTCCGCGTCCCGTGGGTCGACGACGAGGGCACGATCCAGATCGATCGTGGCTATCGCGTCGAGATGTCGAGTGCGATCGGCCCGTACAAGGGTGGCCTCCGCTTCCATCCGACGGTCTACGTCGGGCTCCTCAAGTTCCTCGCGTTCGAGCAGGTCTTCAAGAACGCCCTGACGACGCTGCCGATGGGCGGCGGCAAGGGCGGCTCGGACTTCGACCCGAAGGACCGCTCCGACGGCGAGGTGATGCGCTTCTGCCAGTCGTTCATGACCGAGCTGCAGCGCCACATCGGCCCGTTCACCGACGTCCCGGCAGGCGACATCGGCGTCGGCAGCCGCGAGATCGGCTACCTCTTCGGCCAGTACAAGCGCATCCGCAACGAGTTCTCCGGCGTGCTCACCGGCAAGGCGCTCGAATGGGGCGGGTCGCGCATCCGTCCCGAGGCGACAGGGTATGGCTCGGTGTACTTCGCCCAGGAGATGCTCGCGACGCGCGGCGACGACCTCGCCGGCAAGCGCTGTCTCGTCTCCGGCTCGGGCAACGTCGCCCAGTACACCGTGGAGAAGCTCATCGAGCTCGACGCGATCCCGCTCACGCTCTCCGACTCGGGCGGCTTCGTCCACGACCCCGACGGGATCGACGAGGAGAAGCTCGCGTGGGTGATGGAGCTGAAGAACGAGCGGCGCGGCAGGATCGCGGAGTACGTCGGGCGCTATCCGAGAGCGACGTTCGTCGCTGCAACCCCCGGCGCCCACAACCCGCTCTGGAGCATCCCCGCCGACTGCGCGTTCCCGAGCGCGACGCAGAACGAGATCGACGAGCACGACGCGGACAACCTCCTGGCGGGCGGGGTCGGGCTCGTGTGCGAGGGGGCGAACATGCCCACCACGCCCGAAGGCGTCGACCGCTTCCTCCAGGCAGGGATCCTGTACGGCCCCGGCAAGGCGGCAAACGCCGGCGGCGTCGCGGTGTCCGGTCTCGAGATGTCGCAGGATGCCCTGCGCCTCACGTGGACGCGCGAGGAGGTCGACACCCGGCTGAAGGCGATCATGCGCGAGATCCACACCGACTGCCGGGAGACCGCCGAGGAGTACGAGGTGCCCGGCAACTACGTCGCGGGCGCGAACATCGCCGGGTTCGTGAAGGTCGCCGACGCCGTGATCGATCAGGGCGTCGTCTAGCGTTCGAACCTGAAACCGTCTCTCTTCGTCCGGCGCGTCACGCGGCGCGCCGGACGGATAGGCCCGTCCGCCGACGCTCGTAGGCTGGCCCGATGGACAATCCCGCTCTGGAGCCGGCGCACGCGGCGGCGACCACGCCGACCCAGGAGCAGGGCGAGCCCTGCTGGCGATGCGCTTCACGGATGGAGTGGCGCCACGGAACGTGGCAGTGCCCCCGCTGTCGGTTCAAGATCGGGTGCTGCGAGGGTCCGACGGCCGAGTGCTTCCCCGACCGGTGAGCGCCCTCGACGACCTGCTCGCACCCGACCGCCTGGTCGAGCTGACCCAGCCGCTCGGCGAGGCGACCGCGCTCTGGCCCGGTTCGACCCCGTTCGCGGCCCGCCACGTTCTCGACTACGACGCCGACGGTGCCTACGCACGAGAGCTCGCCGTCCCCGAGCACGCGGGCACGCACCTCGACGCCCCCGCGCACTTCGCCCGCGGGGGCCGACGCGTCCACGAGCTGCCCCTCGGCGAGCTGGTGCGGCCGCTCGTGAAGCTCGACGTCCGAGGGTGGGTGGACGACGACGCGTCCGCGACGATCGGCCGCGATGTGATCGAGGAGCTCGAGCGACGCGACGGGCTCGTCCCACGCGGGGCTGCCGTGCTCATCCACACAGGGTGGGACTCCCACGTCCGCGTGCCTGAGCGCTACCTCGGCACGGGCGACGCGGTGGCGTTCCCCGGGCTCAGGCGCGACGCGGCCGAGCTCCTCGTCGAGCGCGGAGCGGCCGGCCTCGGGATCGACACCCTCTCCACCGACCCGGGCGCCTCGACCGACTACCCGGTACACCACACGACGCTGCCCGCCGGGCTCTGGCAGCTCGAGGGGCTCATCGGGCTCGAGCGTGTCCCGGCGCGGGGCGCCTGGCTTGTGGTCGCGCCCCTGCTCCTGGTCGACGGATCCGGCACTCCTGCCCGTGTCTTCGCGATCCTCCCTCCCGACGCGGAATCACCACTGTCCTGACCCGGGCCGCGCGCCGCCGGTAGCCTCGCCGCGTGGAGATCCGCCCGATCCGAGCCGACGAGTGGCCCAGGTGGCGTGAGGTGAGGCTGCGCATGCTTCGCGACGACGCAGCGTACTTCGCGTCGCGCTACGAGGATGCGGTACGAGAGCCCGACGAGACGTGGCGGCGCTGGGTCGCCGAGGCGGGGGACGACGCACCCAAGACGCTGTTCGCGGCGGTCGAGGGCGACAGCTGGCTCGGCGTCGTCGGCGGATTCGTCCGCGTCGATCCGTCGGAGGTGCACCTCATCTCGATGTGGGTCGCCCCCGAGGCTCGCGGTCGCGGCGTCGCGAAGGCGCTCATCCGCGAGCTGGCTCGCTGGACGCTCGCCCGAGGCGCGTCGACGATCCTCCTCTTCGTCCAGGAGGCGAACACGCCCGCCCGCACCCTCTACACCCGGATCGGCTTCACGCCGACAGGCGACAAGGCCCCGATCGGTCCCGGCCGGGCGGGGTTCAAGCTTCTCCTCACGGCGGACGCAGCGTCCCTCGTCGACTAGGCTCCGCGCCGGTGCACGCAGACACCCCGACGCAGGCGGAGATCCGTGCGCTGGTCGCCGAGCTCGCCGACGCGCAGATCGCGCCGAACGTCGGCACGTGGCACGCAGACCATCATGTTCCCGTCGAGGTCCTGCGCGAGCTCGGCCGTCTCGGGATCCTCGGGACCATCGTCCCGGAGGAGCACGGAGGTGCCGGCCTCGGTGCTTCCGAGCTCGCCGTCGTCGTCGAGGAGCTCGCGCGACGCGACGCGGGGATCGCTGTCGCGGTCGCGGTACACGCCGGCCTCCTGCCCGTCGCGCTCGGTCGGTGGGGCACGGACGCGCAGCGCGCGCGCACGCTCCCCGGCGTCGCGAGTGGCGAGACGCTCGCCGCGTACTGCCTCACCGAGCCCGACTGCGGCTCAGACGTGGGCGCAGTGCGCACGGCGCTCCGGCCGGCCGCCGACGGCCCTCGCACGCTCCACGGCACCAAGACCTGGATCACGAACGGCCGGATGGCCGACGTGATGGTGGTCTTCGCCCGCGACGCGGACCACGGCAAGGTCGATGCGGTGGTCGCCGTCGCAGGGGCCGGGCTGGAGCGCGGCCCGGAGATCGCGAAGCTCGGCCTCCACACGTCCTCGACGTGCGAGCTGACCTTCGACGGGCTCGTCGTGGCCGCGGACGCCCGACTCGGAGAACCCGGTGAGGGCGTCAGGGTCGCGCTCTCCACCCTCGACGCGGGCCGGATCTCGATCGCGGCCCAGTCCTGCGGGATCGCGCGGGCGGCGCTCGACGTGGCCGTCGCGTACGCGACCGAGCGTCCCGCGTTCGGCGGCCCCATCGCGAGGTTCCAGGGCGTCCAGTTCCCGCTCGCAGACGTCGCCGCCGAGCTCGACGCCGCGCGGCTCGTCACCTACCGGGCGGCGGAGCTCCGCGACGCGGGCCGACCACACGGCGTCGAGGGTGCGAAGGCCAAGCTCCTCGCGAGCGCGGTCGCCGTGAAGGCGGCCGACGTCGCCGTGCAGACGCTAGGGGGCTACGGGTATGCGGAGGAGTATCCGGCAGCGCGCCTCTATCGAGACGCGCGCGTCACGCAGCTGTACGAGGGCACGAGCGAGATCCAGCGCCTGGTGATCGCACGCGACCTGCTCGGCCCCGCCTCGCGCGGCTGAGCGGCGCTTCACCGGGCCGCGATCGGGCTCAACACCCGTCGGTCGCACCGGTCTCGCCGTCGTCGGCGAACCCGCACTCGAGGCACACGTGGCCGACGTCGCCGCCCGCCACGATCAGCCCCATCGTCACACCGCACGCCGGGCAGATCGGCGGCCGGTCGTCAGGAACGTCACGCACGTCCGCCGGGTCCTCGTCCACCCACCCAGACTAGAGCGCGGACGCGCGGTGCGCGACGGGCTCCGCGTGACGCTCCTTGCGCGCTCGGCGCTTCTCCTTGAGCGAGAGGCGCGGCTTCTTCCGCACCGGGTCCTTGGGCTTCTCCACACCCTTCGGCATCTCGAGCTCCTTCTCGTCGTTCACGCCGACATGTCGAACGCTAACGACCCGGGCCTGGCCCGACATCCGTGGAAAGGCCGATTCTCGTGGGTGCCTTCAGGAGACGAATACTTGACAAGCGACCTCTCACGATATATCGTGACGGATCGATGATACAACGAAAGAGAAAGGAGGGGCAGTGAACACATTCATCCTCACCGCCCCCGCATGCGGCCCGGAAGGTCGCGTGCGCTTCATGACCGGCGAGCGTGGGCGCGGCCCCGGGCGTCGACGTCACCGCCGCGGCGGCTTCGGCTTCGGCCCCGCCGGCGCACCCTTCGGCGGGCACAAGGCACGCCGTGGCGACATCCGTGCGGCAATCCTCGTCCTTCTCGGCGAGGAGCCGATGCACGGGTATCAGATCATCCAGGAGATCGGCGAGCGCTCGGAGGGTGCCTGGAGCCCGAGCCCAGGCTCGGTCTACCCCACGCTCCAACAGCTCGAGGACGAGGAGCTCATCCGGCCGGCGGCGAGCGAGACCGGCAAGCGCGTGTTCGAGCTCACCGATGCGGGAAGAGCCGCTGCGGAGACCAGCACGGCGCCCTGGCAGCAGGAGCCCGGCGAGACCGACGACGCGCTCGCCGTGCTTCGCGAGCTCGTCTTCGGCGTGATGGCCGCGACGCGGCAGGTCGCGTCGGCGGGCTCGACACAGCAGATCGAGGCCGCGCAGGGAGTGCTCCGGGAGACGCGCAAGCAGCTCTACCGCATCCTCTCGGACGACTGAGCCACTGGAACGCCCGTGAGATCGAGAGGCCCCGCATGGGGCCTCTCGACATCTCGGGAGCGGTTCGCGGAGCTCCTACGCCGCGACGGCGACGAACGAGAACCCACCGTTCGCGGGCGTTCCGGCTCCGGCGGTGGAGCTGACCGCGACGACCACGCGCGTGGTCCCCGCGGTGAGCGAGATCGAGGAGACCTTGACGATCCTGAACTCCGCGTCCGAGCCGACCGGCGAGACCACGACCACGGGGAAGGACGTGAACGCGCCGACCGGGAAGTCGAGCGCGTAGCTGCCGGTGGCCAGCAGCGACGAGGTGAACCCCGACCCGGCCTGCTTCGCGCCCGTGAACCCGACGGTGCCTGCGATCGTCTTGAGGCCCGGACCGGCCGGTCCCGCCTGCCCGGCAGGCCCGATCGGCCCCTGCTCTCCTGCAGGGCCCTGAAGGCCCTGTGCGCCAGCCGGCCCCTGTGGGCCACGCTCGCCCGGGGGTCCCGGAGCACCCTGTAGGCCTTGCAGGCCCTGCAGACCCTGCAGACCCTGCTCGCCCCGCGGTCCGGGTGGGCCGGCCTGACCCTGTCCACCCTGCTGGCCGGGCGCGCCGTCCGACCCGCGGTCGCCCTTCGGCCCGGTGGGTCCACGCTCTCCCGGTGCGCCGGGAAGGCCTTGTGGGCCGACCGCGCCGACTGGCCCCTGCGGGCCTTCGATGCTCCACGAGACCGCTTCCTCACTCGGCCCGCACGCCTTCGGCTTTCCGGTGAGCGGGTTCGTCAGCCTCAGGTTGCCGGACGTCCGGTCGGCGCACGCGGCGATCGACCCGCCGGGACCGGTGAGCGCGCTTGCGGTCCCTCCGATCGCCGCGAGCACGACCAGCAGCGTCGCGAAGAATGCGATTCGTCTCATCACAGGAATCCTCCCCGGGGTCGCGGTCACCGTCGCCGGAGCGCGCAGCCACCGGCCGACGATCCGGATATGCCTCGTCGCCGACGGAACCGACGAGAGGGACTGCAGCCTTGATCGGCCGGCCGCGGCCGATGCCTCATCCCTCGCGTTGAGGAACCCCGGAGACCAACGCGCGGCGCCCGGGCTGGCGCCGTCCGTGCAGGGCGGGTAACAATGCGGTGGCCCCTCCGCGTTTCCTCTCGTCACGGGATGGCCGAGGACACGCGGCGGGCCACCTCATCCTGAGACGACGGGCCAGCCTCATTGGTCTGCGGCGAGGCCGCGTCCGACGAGAGATCCGAAAGGTCGTCTGCTTCTTCCCCCGATGCCCATGGGTAGACAACGCGGGAAAACCGGAGAGAATGTGGTGAGTGGCGCGCACCACGTGCGCCACCGAGTCCTCGACTCCGGTCGAGATGAGAGGGGGAACATGACGCACTTCGCAACCTGGGTCGCCGTCAACCTGCAGACGACCGCCACGCGGCTTCGTCATCGGCAGGAGGGTCAGACGATGGCCGAGTACGCGCTCATCCTGGGCCTGATCGCGATCGCCGTGATCGTCGCGCTCGTCTTCCTGCGCGGCCCGATCAAGGACCTGTTCAGCCGGACCGGCAACTCGATCTCGGTCTCGGATCAGGGGTAGGAGCGCACCTCCGCGGGCGGGTGGGGCCACGGCTCCGCCCGCCCGCCGGCAGCCGGCCCGACGGACCGGGCCGGCACGGACGCGTTGCGGCTACGTCGCCCGGGCTGACGCCTGAGCGCCGCGACCGCCAGTCGTCCCTGATGCCACTCGGTCGACGCGGGCCGACGGTCGGCCGGCCTCGGCCCTTCGGATTTGCCGCACCACGATCGTGGTACGCACCGACGCGCCGCCCGACCCGGCTTCGCTGAAGTGGCGACCATGATTACCGCCCCTCACTCCCTGGCACGTCGGGGCATCCGCCTCGTCGTGGGAATCGCCCTCCTCGCCGTGAGCCTCGTACCCGCCTCCGGGGCGGCGTCGACGAAGCCGTGGCTCTGGACGCCCGGTCAGGCCATGGCCGTGATCCGCGCGAAGGCCCCCACCCTCTTCCCCGAGCTCAAGCCGCTCGGCGTGCGGCGCGTCTCGTGCGCCGGCGCCGGACCCGGAGCGAACGGACGGTTCGACGCGTTCACGTGCACCGCCGCCCTGACGCACCAAGGCGCGACGACCACGCGGAAGGCATGGCTGAAGGTGCGTCACGCCGGAGCCGGGACCGCCTGCCTCAGCCGCGTGTCGCTGGCGAAGATCTCCGCTGCGTGCCTGGCCGTCCCCGCGACGGGTGACGGCACGACGACACCCAAAGGCTCGCCGGAGCAGGCAGCCGCGACGGTTCGGATCGCGATGCAACGGCGCATGGATCCGACGAAGGCCGGGGAGTGGCAGACGTTCACCCATGTCGACTGCGCCGGCTCGGCCAAGCTCTACGAATGCGTCTTCGGCGACGATGTCTCGGGCGCCGCGACGATCTACTACACCGGTGCCGGTCCGGTTCTGTACTGGACGTCGCTGGTCTGCTCGCCCGCGACGGCCGCGCTCTATCCGGTCGGGTGCCGCTACCCGTAAGGGCGAGGAGACGATCGCCGCTCGCGGCGTTCACGATGCGAGTGGCAGCCCCGAGCGCGGATCCGCTCCAGCAAGACGTGATCAGCGTCTTGTCCAGAGCACGAGACGGCCGTGGTAGTGGTCTAGCTCCCCGCCCGGGTCGTAGGCGTAGTCGTCCCACTCGTAGGTCACCCCGGTGGACTCATACGATTTGAGTTGTCTGACCGGCTTCGAGCCAATCGGCGTGCTGCTCGGCGATCACCGCTAGCCGGACACTGTCGGTGGCGGTCGGCGTGTTCGGTGTCTGGTCGAAGTAGTAGGCGTGCAACTCTGGGTACTGGATGAACACGTTCGTGAACTGCTTGGAGTCACGAAGGATCTCGCGGTACGCCTGGTTTCCCGCGACCTCGTTCGCCACCCGCGACTGGCGTGCAAGCTCGCGCGCCTGGTACGCGAACACGAGGACCGAGGCGACCACGGCGATGGTGGCTACAAACTCCATGCTTGACCTCCCATGTGGGCCGCGCAGATGCGCGTACAAGACAGAGACGAGACGGCGAGAGGCTACTCCGCAGCCTCGCCAGCGACAGTTCGTGTTCTGCCCGGAGTGCTGGCAGGCGGAGTGCCCAGAGGCGGTCGCCGCGGGCGGTGATGGCGGCGAGCACTCTCGGGAGTAATCCACTCCGCTACCGCGGCGGTAGGTATCGCCCACTCGGGCACGGGGGCCGCCCGGGGTGCTGGCAGCGGGAGTTCGGGAGGTCGGCAGCGTCGCGGTGAGTTGCGGTTTGAGTGAGTCTGGACGGCTATTGCGCTGGTCTGAGCATGAACGTGAGTGGTGGGCAGGCTCCAGCTCTAGCTTCGCCTGTGACCTCGAATCCGTGCCGTTCGTAGAAGGGGATGTTGCGTGGATTGGGGGTTTCGAGGTAGGCAGGCAGGTGGCTCGCATCGACTATCGCGAGGCAGTGCCGCATGAGTTCTCCGCCGAGGCCCTTCCCCTGGAGAGCATCGTGGACGCCGAACCAAGGCAGATACCAATGCCGAAACTCAGGATGGGCTTCGTCCACTTGATCGACGAGCGCAAGTGTGTCCTCGTGTTGCCCCGCTGAGACGCCCTCGGTCAGCGCAGCGACGAGGGCATCGCCGTCCGGCTCTTCGTCGGGTGGTAGCCAGAGCGCCACGGCGGAGAACGCGCCCAGACTCCAAGCCGTTTCGTGGGCGAACGCCTTGCCGCCGAGTCCCGCGACGAGCGCGGGGAAATGCGTCTCGTACTGCCGCGCTTCCGGATAGAGCCAGCGTATGAGTGGGTCATGGGTGAACGCCGATACAAGGGTGTCGAACGCCCTCCCAACTTCATCCTTGCCTACAGGTGAGATCGACTCTGCTCCCACGCCAACGCACGCTACTCCGCATCGCTGCGCCCAAGCAAGCCTCGCCGAGCCAGACCGGACAGGCGAGCTGCTGGTGTTCTGCCTGGAGTGTGCGGAGCGCTAGTTCCCCTCTTGCGTGTGGTGACGGTCTGCGTAATCATGGCGGCCCTTCGGCGTTTCAGGGAGTTCAGGTGGCAGCGCTCACAAGTCGTGTCGCGGTTCTTGGCGATGTTCCTGCGCTTGCCGCGTTGATCGAAGCGTCGATCGGCGAGCTACAACGCGGGTTTCTGGATGATGCGCAGATCGCTTCGAGCAGGGCGATCATGGGCATCGATACGCAGTTGATCGAGGATGGCACGTACTTCGTGGTCGAGTCCGATGGTGAGCTTGCCGGGTGCGGTGGTTGGAGTCGGCGTGCGACTCTTTACGGTGGGAGTCAGACACCGGGCCGTGACAGCCAGCTTCTTGACCCGCACGTCGAACCGGCTCGCGTACGGGCGATGTACACGCACCCTGCGTTTGCCCGTCGTGGTGTGGGCAGGCTGATCCTGGTGCTGTGCGAGGCGGCTGCTGCGGCCGAGGGGTTCACGCAGCTGGAGCTGATGTCGACGCTCTCGGGTGAGCCGCTGTACACGGCGTATGGCTTTCGTCCGATCGAGTCGCTGACCGACGCCACCGGCGGGATCCCCGTGCCGTTGATCCGCATGCAGAAGACCGTGAACCCCACGCCACTCAGCTAGTCGGCTTCTCCCTGGCACGGTTGGCCCCGGCACAGTCCGGGCAGAGGGTGGTGAGCAGCTCACGGCCGTCCTGCTCGACTCGGCGATCGGTGCGCCAGCCAAGCGAAGACATGTCGAACGCCCCGACGGTGGCGTCGCGGCCGCAGCGATCACATCTCAGGTGAGCAGCGGCTCCGAGCCGCCGGACTCTGCGCCAAGCCGCCCGCGGATCGAGTAACGACACCGGGCCTCCGTCTCAGGCACGCAGCTGGCAGCCGGGTGAGCAGTCGTCGCAGAACGGGACGACCTCGACACCCTCCCGGTCATGCCAACCCCGCACATGCAGCCCGGACGGCCGTTTAGGCGTCACGGCTTGGCGAGGTGGTGCAGCTCGTAGAGATACTCGGCCGTGGGTGGTCGGCCGCCAGCTTCGACCATCGGCTGGACGGTGGGCATGAGGCGCTCGTCGCGGAAGCGCTCCCAGTCCGCTTCGGAGTCCCAGACCGCGAAGATCCGGAACACGCCCGCCTGCTCGTCGAATCCTGCCGTCAGCACCACGAGGCCAGGAGCTGACACGGTGCCGAGACGCTCCTGGACGGCGTCGAAGTTGATGGTGGTCCGGTCGTCCCCCTCGATCGGGAACTCCTGCACGAGCGCAACCGCCATCGTCGGCCTCCTCCTATCGGGTCGCACAGTCTAGAACGAGCACTCCGCCAGAGCCAAGACGGCCACCCGCGCCCGAGAGGACAGGATCACACTCAGCGCGGGCGGCGCTGGTCTTCTCCCGGTCTTCTCCCGGCTTGGATGCCGATCCCGGTGACGCGTTGTAGGCTCGCGCGCAATGGTCGGTTGTCCTGCGTGAGGTCACGAGAATCCGGCAACCGCAAGCAGCCGCCTACGGGTACGCCGACGCCGCGCAACGCTGGCAAGCGTTCGGGTTGATCCCGGAGCAGGCGTTCGCCCTGCTCGGCCACGGCCGCTCCCTCCTCGCCCTCGGCAAAGCCAGCGAGGCCACCCAACCCCTCCACCAAGCACGCGACCTCTTCACCCGGCTCCCGGCAGCCCCGCAAGTCGCCGACTGCGACACCCTCCTCGCCCAGGCAGCCGAACAGGCGTCCTAACCGACGGCGACCCTACCGCCGCGGTAGAAGCACCCTTCGATAAGCCCGTGCGCGCACGTGCGCGCGAGGGATTCGTGACCGCTAGGCAGGTTGCTGAGAAGAATCAGACGTGCCCCTGCGCCGAGCCGGAGGGGGTGGGGGTGGATCGGTGGGCAGTGAGTTCTCAGGCCCCGATGAGCATCAACGCTGACTAGATGCTGACTATCAGGTGCGAGGCGGTCTCCTCCTTGCGTTCGCCCCCATGAAGAAACCCCCCGTTTCCGGGGGGTTTCGGTGAAGCGGATGAAGGGACTCGAACCCTCGACCTTCTGCATGGCAAGCAGACGCTCTAGCCAACTGAGCTACATCCGCGTGGGCACGAGTATAGCGGCGGCCTCCGGCGGGGAGCGTCAGGCCCGATCGGGCGGCGGTAGGGGTGGCCCGAGCACCTCCATCGACGCGCTCCGGGCGATCTCGCGGACGGCTGCAGGGTCGGGTGGGCCGTCCGGAAGGGCGGCGACACCCTCGAAGAACCGCTCCATCCCGGAGGGCGTGAACACCACGAGCAGCCGCGCCGGCGCGTCACCGACGGCCTGGAAGACGTGAGGCACGCCCTTCGGGATGAACGCGAGCGCGCCGCGCGGCGCATCGAGCACCTCGTCACCCGCCTCGATGCGGATGTGCCCCTCGAGCACGTAGAAGAGCTCGTCCTCGAGCAGGTGCAGGTGCCGTGGCGGCCCCTGCCCCACGCCGATCACGTTGTCGATCACGGTGACGCTGCCCGCCGTCGTCTCCGCGCGAGCCTTGATCACCGCGGGGCCGCCCGCCGGCCCGCGGATCTCCTCTCCCTCACCGGGCGCGACGACGAACGGCCTGGTCATGCGCCCTCGAACGCGCTCGCCGCAGCGTCCCGCGTCTGCCGTGCGACGTGGGCGCGGTTCACCGCGTTCACGACCGCGCGCAGCGACGCCGTCACGATCGACCCGTGGATCCCGACGCCCCAGAACGCCTCGTCGTCGACGTCTGCCTCGACGTAGGCGGCGGCGGTGGCGTCCTCGCCCTTCCCCATCGCGTGCTCGTGGTACTCCCGCACGTCGACGTCGATCCCGAACCGCTCCTCCATCCCGTGCACGAGCGCGGCGATCGGCCCGTTGCCCTCGCCGGCGACCTCCACCTCCTCGCCGTCGACGGTGAACCGCGCGACGAGGCGGTCACCGTCCTCCTCGCTCGAGTGCGTGTACCCGAGCAGCGCGTACGGGGCGGTCACGCCGACGTAGCTCGCGTCGAACGCGGCCTTGATCTCGCCGCTCGTCAGCTCACCGCCCTGCGCATCGGTGATCGCCTGGACGCGCCGGGCGAAGTCGACCTGCAGCCCACGCGGCAGCTCGAGCTGGTGCTCGGTCGCCAGCAGGTACGCGACGCCACCCTTGCCCGACTGCGAGTTGACGCGGATGATCGCCTCGTAGCTCCGGCCGAGATCCTTCGGGTCGATGGGCAGATACGGGACGTCCCAGACGTCGGAGCCCGACCGCTCCTGGGCGTCCATCCCCTTCTTGATCGCGTCCTGGTGCGAGCCCGAGAACGCCGTGTACACGAGCTCGCCCACGTACGGGTGGCGCGGATGCACGGGCAGCTCGTTGCACTCCTCGACGATCCGCCTGGTCTCGTCGATCGACGACAGGTCGATCTCGGGGTCGACCCCCTGGGTGAGGAGGTTGAGCGCCAGCGTGATCAGGTCGACGTTCCCCGTGCGCTCGCCGTTGCCAAACAGGCACCCCTCGACGCGTTCGGCCCCGGCCATCAGCCCGAGCTCCGCGGTCGCGACGGCCGTCCCGCGGTCGTTGTGCGGGTGCACCGAGAGGATGGCGCTGTCCCGCCTGGTGAAGTGGCGGATGAACCACTCCATCCGGTCGGCGTACACGTTCGGCGGGAACTGCTCGACGGTGGTCGGCAGGTTGACGATCATCTTCGCGCCCGGCGTCGGCCCCCACTCCGCCGCGACCTCCTCGCACACCTCCAGCGCGTAGTCGAGCTCGGTGTGGTGGAAGCTCTCCGGCGAGTACTGGAACACGATCGGCGTGGCCGTGCGCCCCGAGAGCTCCTTGCAGAGCGCAGTTCCCCGCACCGCGAGCTCCTTGATCCCGTCGCGGTCCATCCGGAACACCACGCGCCGTTGAGTGACGGAGGTCGAGTTGTAGAGGTGCACGATCGCCCGGGGCGCGCCCTCGACCGCCTCGAACGTCCGCTCGATCAGCTCAGGCCGCGCCTGGGTGAGCACCGCGATGGTGACGCCGTCGGGGATCAGGTCGTCCTCGACCAGCGAGCGGCAGAAGTCGAAGTCTGTCTTCGACGCCGACGGGAAGCCAACCTCGATCTCGCGGATCCCGAGCGCGAGGAGCAGGTCGAAGAACCGGCGCTTGCGCGCGGTGTCCATGGGGTTGACGAGAGCCTGGTTGCCGTCACGGAGGTCGGTCGAGCACCAGATCGGCGCGCGCCCGATCACGGTGTCCGGCCACGTGCGGTCGGGCAAGGAGACGGTCTCGTAGGGGCGGTACTTGTGCGAGGGCATCGGCATCGGGCTTCTCCTTCGGGGCGGGCGAGGGCGTACTGCTCCCGGTGTGTGCAGGAGCACGGCGGGTGTATGTGCGTCGCTCGCTTCCCCCTAGCGGGGAAGGAGGAGCAGCAGGCCGAGCGCGAGCAGGCGGTTGGTCGTGCCGGAGGTGCGCTCGAGGCTCATCCCGCTGGACGATACCGACGCGGCGCGTCCGGGGCAACGGGCCGTCGGCGTGACCGCGCGACAACAAGGGGGGTCAGGGCTCGCCTTGCGACCTCAGACCCTCACGGGAACCCCGCCCACTTGCGCTCGCCCCGGCAGCCACCGATGACCTGCAGTCGCGACCGGCGAGGAACAGACGGGTCGGCTGTTCGGTGCGAGCCCGAGGCCCGACCCCGCCTCACATGTGGGCCCCACCTGCCTCCCACTCGCGCTCGCCCCGGCGACGTCCCGTCCGCCGCCGAGCCGACCGGCGCACCGCGTGGCCCCCGGCTGACACGCTTCGCCACGGTGACCTCCTCCGACCCCGTCGTGCTCGACGAGCGCTCGTTCCGCCGAGCCGCCGAGGCGCTCGTCGCGAGCGACCCCGCGCTCGGGGGGATCGCGGCCGACCACGGGATCCCACCGTTCTGGTCACGAGAGCCGGGCTTCGCGACGCTCGTGCTGCTGATCCTCGAGCAGCAGGTCTCGCTCGCCTCCGCCCGGGCGGCGTTCGACCGTCTCGCGGCGGAGGTCGGCACTGTCACGCCCGACGCCGTGCTGCTCCTCGACGACGGGACGCTCCGCACGATCGGGTTCAGCCGCCAGAAGACCCGCTACGCGAGGGAGCTCGCCACGGCGGTCGTCGACCGGACGCTCGACCTGGACGGGCTCGAGGCGCTCCCCGACGACGACGTCCGCCGTCAGCTGGTCGCACTGCCAGGGATCGGGCCGTGGACGGCCGACGTCTACCTGCTCGCCTGCCTCTCCAGGGCCGACCTCTGGCCGGTCGGAGACGTCGCGCTGCAGGCCGCGACGCAGAGCGCTCTCGGGCTCGAACGGCGCCCGGACCAGCGCGAGCTCCAGGAGATCGGTGAGCGCTGGCGCCCGCACCGCTCGGTCGCCGCGCAGCTCCTCTGGCACCTCTACCTCGGCGAGCGACACCGCCTCTGATCGGCTCCTGACGGATCCGCGAGACCGCGGTAGTATCGATCGGCACATCTACGCGGGAGGCGCAGCATGGCGTTCGAGGAGCTCACCAGGAAGCACGCCGAGGTCTGGAGCTCGGCGCCGTTCGAGAACATCGCGGAGATCATCAGCGACATGCACGTCGCTCTGGTCGAGCGGCTCGACCCGCAGCCGGGCGAGCACTGGCTCGACCTCGGCTGCGGCGCAGGCGACGTCGCGTTCCACGCGCGCCGCGCGGGGGCCACGGTCACGGGCTCGGATCTCTCCCCCACCCTGATCGAGGCGGCGCAGCGCCGAGCGGCGGAGCACGGGCTCGATCTCACGCTCGAGGTCGCCGACTGCCAGGACCTCTACTACGTCGACGCGAGCTTCGACGTCGTCTCGTCGTCGGTGGGCGTCATCTTCGCCCCCGACCATGCACGCGTCGCGGCTGAGCTCGCGCGCGTCTGCAAGCCCGGCGGACGGATGGGGCTGACCGCCTGGAGGCGAGACAGCGGCGTCGGCGACATCTTTGCCGGAATGAGCCCGTTCATGGCCCCGCCGCCCCCGGGCGCCGGCTCGCCGTTCCAGTGGGGCGACGAGGCATACGTCGAGGAGATGCTCGGTCACGCGTTCGAGCTGAGCTTCGTCGAGCTCGACACGCGCCACGAAGGCGACCACGGAAGCACGATGTGGCAGATCTTCCGCGAGAGCTACGGCCCCTCGTTCACGCTGTGGAGCTCGCTCGACGAGGCGGGTCGCGAGGCCCTCGACGCGGCGATGACCGAGGTGTTCGAAAGCCACCGCACGGAGGACGGCATCAGCATGGAGCGCCGCTACATCATCGCGACGGGCGTGCGCCGCTGAGCTCAGGCACCGTCGAACGCGTCGAGCGCCTCGTTCACGAGCCTGTCGGCGAGCTCGTTGTGCTCCCGACGGACGTGGACATACGTGACGGCGCCGACCGCGCGCGCGGCGCGGGACGCGAGGAGGAAGAGCTCCTGCAGATCCTTGTTCTTGACGCGGTACTCGCCGCGCATCTGCTTGACCATGAGCTCCGAGTCGGAGCGCACCTCGAGCCGCTCGACCGCGTGCGTCCCGGCGCTCTCGAGCCCGGCGACGAGTGCGCGGTACTCCGCGACGTTGTTCGTGGCGATGCCGATCGCCTCCCCACGGGCTTCGAGCACCGTGCCGTCGGCGTCGCTCAGCACGTAGGCGAACGCGGCGGGACCGGGGTTTCCGCGCGAGCCACCGTCTGTGTAGAGCGTCGCCTGCATCGTCGCCACGCTACCGCGCGTGCCGAGCGCAGCGGCGTGGCCTCGGTCGCGCCCTTGCGCTGAACCCACGGCTCGCTCCCGCCCGAGGCGTGCAGTCCGAAGCCACGCCCCTGCGTCACGCTACGCCGTCACTGCTTCGAGGAGCTCCTCGGGGATGTCGAAGTTCGCGTAGACGTCCTGTACGTCGTCGTTGTCCTCGAGCCCCTCGACCAGGCGGATGACCTGCTTCGCCGTGCCCTCCTCGCCGATCGCGACGGTCGTCTTCGGGATCATCGACAGCTCGGCCGACTCGATCCGAAGCCCGCCTCGTCGAGGGCCGAGCGCACCACGGCGAGCAGGTCGGGGGTCGAGGACACCTGGAAGACGGTTCCGTCGAGCTCGACGTCGTCGGCGCCCGCCTCGGCTGCTGCGAGCACGAGGTCGTCCTCGTCCGCACCTTCCGCCGTGACGAGCACGACGCCCCTGCGCTCGAACTGCCAGGCCACGGCCCGGTCGCGCCGAGGTTCCCGCCGTGCTTCGCGAAGAGGTGCCGCACGTCGGACGCGGTCCGGTTGCGGTTGTCGGTGAGCGCCTCGACGATCACGGCCACGCCCTCGGGGCCGTAGCCCTCGTAGACGACGACCTCCCAGGCGGCGCCGTCGGCCCCCTCGCCTGTCCCCTTCGCGACGGCGCGCTCGATGTTGTCCTTCGGCATCGAGTAGGACCGGGCCTTCTCGATCGCGTTCTGCAGCGCGAGGTTGGTGGCGGGGTCACCGCCGCCCTCCTTCGCCGCGACCATGATCGAGCGCGACAGCTTCGAGAACAGCTTCCCGCGCTTCGCGTCGGCCGCGCCCTTCTTGTGCTTGATCGTCGACCACTTGCTGTGCCCTGACACGGATCTCCCTCCGGTGGATCAGTTCGCGGCGGCAACCGCTGCGCCGCGCGCTGCGGTGGCCACCATCTCGAGAAAGCGCTCGTGCACCCGGTGTCGTCGGTCAGCTCCGGATGGAACGCGGCGACGAGCACGTCGCCGTCACGGAGCAGCACGGGGATGCCGTAGTGTCGCGCGAGCACCTCGACGTCGTCGCCGACGTCGCGGACGCGCGGGGCCCGGATGAACACGCCGTGCAGCGGGCTCGACTCGCCCACGACGTCGAGGTCGGCCTCGAAGCTGGCGACCTGGCGGCCGTAGGCGTTCCGGTCGACCGTCGAGGATCCGCGCAGGCCCGGAGGTGCGCCCGGTCGGACGAGCGATCATCCCGGCGCAGGTGCCGAGGACGGGAGCGGCCGAACGAGCGGATCGCGTCGTCCAGGCCGTAGAGCGCAGCGAGACGCATGATCGTCGTGGACTCACCGCCGGGGATGCACGAGCCCGTCGAGGCCGTCGAGATCACGGCGAGCCGGACCTCGGCACCTCCGCCCCGAGGCGCTGCAGCATGGTCGACATGCTCGCGAAACGCGCCCTGGAGCGCGAGGACGCCGATGCGCAACTGTCTCTCCTCATGGAAGCGATCGTACCGAGCGAGCGATCTCATCCCCGAGCGCACCATGACGCGCGCTCAGAGCACAGGCTCTTCCTAGCGGCGCGCGAGCGCGCACGCTCACCAGCCGCGGGTCTCGAGCCGCTCGGCATCGGTGAGCGAGCTCGAGGAGATGCCGACCATCGGCTCACCCAGACCCGCCGAGACCTCCGCGAGGATCTTCGGATCGCCGTAGTGCGTGGTCGCCTCGACGATCGCGCGGGCCCGGGTCGCGGGGTCACCGCGACTTGAAGATGCCCGACCCGACGAACACGCCGTCCGCACCCAGCTGCATGCAGAGCGCGGCGTCGGCGGGAGTCGCGATCCCGCCGGCCGTGAACGTCGACGACGGGCAGCCGCCCGTTCGCGGCGACCCACCTGACGAGCTCGAACGGCGCGCGGTGCTCCTTGGCCGCGCGCGTAGAGCTCCTCCTCGCGTAGCCCCTGCAGACGGCGGATCTCGCCGAAGACGGCGCGCATGTGGGTGACGGCGTTGACGATGTCGCCCGTGCCGGCCTCGCCCTTCGTGCGCATCATCGCCGCGCCCTCTGCGATGCGCCGCAGCGCCTCGCCGAGGTTGGTCGCGCCGCACACGAACGGGACGGTGAAGGCGTGCTTGTCGACGTGGTGCTCGAGATCGGCTGGGGTCAGCACCTCGGACTCGTCGATGTAGTCGACCTCGAGCGCTTCGAGGATCTGCGCCTCGACGAAGTGGCCGATGCGGCACTTCGCCATCACCGGGATCGTCACGGCCTCCTGGATCTCGCGGATCATCTTCGGGATCGCGACATGCGGGCGACACCGCCGTCGCGCCGGATGTCCGCCGGGACGCGCTCGAGCGCCATCACGGCGCACGCTCCCGCCTCCTCGGCGATCCGCGCCTGGTCGGCGTCGACCACGTCCATGATCACCCCGCCCTTGAGCATCTCGGCGAGGCCGGTCTTCACGCGCAGCGTCCCGATCTCGGTCATGGACGGAAGTGTAACGGCGTCACCTCGCCGCCCGGTGCAGCGAGGTGACGCCGTGGGTCACGGGCTCAGGGCCGAGGCGGGTCGTCCGCAGCGTCGTGCGCGGAATCGGCGGCAGCATCTGCGACCTGATCCACCGCGCCCGAGACTGCGTCGGCCGCCTCGGTCGCCGTCTCGGAGGCCGTCTCCGCAGCCGCTTCCGGGGCCTCGGCTGCCGCTCCCACGGTGGCATCGGCAGCCTCGTCGCCAGCTCCCGACGCGTCGTCTGACGCTCGGTGCGGGCGCCGCAGGCTCGGCGGCATCGGGCTTCGGCGCGCTCGCGCTCTTGGCCGCGGCCGTCGCGGCTCCCGCACCCGCTGCGAGCGAGCCCTTGATATCGGACAGGCCCTCTCCAGCGGCCTTCATGTTCATCCACGCGTCCACGAGGACGGCGATCGCCAGCGCGATCGCGAGCCACGCCCAGAACGTGCGGCCGACGAAGTCACCGCCCGGCTTGTCGAGGAAGCGGATGATCGCGAACAGCGCCATCAGCACTGCAAGCGCCGCAGTGACCATCGACGGGGTCACGCCGATCTCGAGCTCGATGTTCGCAGGCCGGATCGCCTGCCAGACGATCAGCGCGATCGCGAACAACCCTGCGAGATAGCCGACGCCGTGCCACATCGAGAAGCCCGTGTCGATCCCGAGCGCCTCGGCCTGATCACTGCCCGGGCCTGTGTAGTGGAACCAGCTGAAGAACGACAGGAGCAGGAACGCGATCGTCCCGCCGAGGACGAGCTTCGCGCCGTGCGACAGCTTTGAGATGTCCATCTCGGACGTTCCTTTCGTGGGAGGGGCTTACCACCCCTCGCAGCTCGTGGTGGGGTATGCCATCAATACACCCTGCGGCGGCTGGACACTCTCCCCGCAGACGCGTCCGCGCGCCTGGCCCCGATGTTCACGTCGCCGCAGGGGAGCCGCGCTCGCGCGGCTTCCCCTTTCCGAAGGGGCATCTTCTCGCCCACCCCGCCGGCGAGGGAGGCAGTCCCGAGGCGAACGTGTTGCCTCTGTAGATCATATTGGAGATCTCGCAATACCTCTAGCCCACATACGTCCTGCTGCAAGCTGGCGTCCTCGTCGAACCGCACCGGCGCGGGACGCAGGCCGAGGCGATCGCCACAATCGGTGGCCCGTGCGACCCGGATCGTCGCGCCCCTTCGTGACGCCGGCGACCTGTCGTACCCGACGACCCAGAGAGGAGACGTCCTGACCATCGAGGAGCTGTTCGCTGCGGACGGGCCACTCTCGGCCCTCGACGGGTACCAGCGTCGGCCGGCGCAGATCGAGTACGCGCAGGCCGTCGCCGAGGCGATCGACGCACGCTCCCCCGTGCTCCTGGAGGGCCCGACGGGCTCGGGCAAGTCGTTCGGGTATCTCGTCCCGGCGATCGCGCACGCCGTCCACGAGGGGGCGCGCGTCGCCGTCGTCGTCCCCACGAAGGCCCTGCAGGACCAGATCGCCGGGAAGGACCTGCCCGACCTCCAGCGGGTGCTCCCGTTCGAGTTCGAGCAGGTCCGACTCAAGGGGCGCTCGGCCTACGCCTGCCGCTCGGTGCTCGACTACCTGCCGCCCGGCCGGAAGTGGAAGGCCCTCCGCGACTGGGCGGCCGAGGACGAGGTCGGCGAGATCTCGTCGTCCCCCCTTCCCGCCGCCGACCAGCACCGGGCCACGATCTCGTCGCAGGACTGCCCGTCGGCGGGCCACTGCTCGTTCGGGCAGACCTGCTTCGTGGAGATGGCACGCGCGCGGGCACGCACAGCTCAGGTCGTCGTCATGAACTCCGCCCTCTTCGCACTGGGGCTGCGAATCGGCGTGGCGACGACGCGATGGTCGGTGATCCCCGAGTTCGACGTGCTCGTGGTCGACGAGGCGCACCGGTTCGCCGACACCCTCAGGGAGCAGTGGGGTACGCGACTGACCGAGCGAGGGCTCTCCTCGCTCGCGGGGCTCCTCCCCGACGCAGATCGTGGCGCGGGCGAGGCCCTCCAGCGGGAGGCCCAGGCGTTCTTCCGGCACGTCGCGGAATGGGATGCCCGCCGGGGCGGCGCGCCGCTCGTAACCGAACCTGTCCAGGTCGACGCGTCGCGGCTGATCACGGCCCTCAGCCGCGTCGCCGACCGCACCGAGGAGCATGCCGAGCGACTGGAGGCCGACGAGCGGGCGAAGACGAAGCGTCGCGTCGAGGTGATCGAGGAGCGCATCGAGGCGCTCGAGGACTTCCTGGGAGTCGCATCGGAGTCCAGGCTCTACACCCTGGAGCACTGGGACGGACGCTCGCCGGTGCTCGTCTCGAAGTGGCTCGAGGTCGGGCCGGAGCTGCAACGCCTGCTGGAGGCGGCCGATGTCGGGGCACAGGCCTACACGTCCGCGACGATGCGCGTCGGCGGCTCTTTCGACTGGATCCGCACCGACCTCGGCCTCTCGGCACCGGTCGACACGCACGTCGCGCCCTCGCCGTTCGCCGCCGAGCAGGCGCTGCGCTACGTGCTGCCGGTCGACCCGTACGACGTCCGGTGGAGCGACGATGCCGTGTCGGCCGTGCGGTCGCTCGTGCGCGCCGCAGGTGGCGGCGCGCTGCTCCTGTGCACCGCCCGGGCCCGAATGGAGCTCATGCGCGAGGCCTGCGCAGGTCTCGGCCTGAACGTGCTCCTTCACGAGGGCGGGGAGATCGGGCCTCTCGTCTCGGCGTTCCGGGACGATCACGACTCGGTGCTGATCGCGAGCAGGTCGGGTTTCGAGGGGCTCGACGTGCCCGGCGAGGCGCTGCGCCTCGTCGTCGTCGACCGCATCCCGTTTCCGATGCCGACCGACCCGATCGTGAACGCACTCGGACGCATCGGCCGGGGCTGGCAGGAGGAGTCGCTGCCCCGGGCAGCCATGGCGCTCCACCAGGCGAGCGGCCGGCTGATCCGGACGCCGACCGATCGCGGCGTGATCGCGGTGCTTGACGGTCGCATCCTCACGAAGCGCTACGGGCCGCAGCTGTTCGCCCCGGACACGACCGACCTGAGCGTGGCGGCCGGGTTCTTCGCCGAGCACCGAGCGGGCTGAGCACCGATCACCACAGCGCGGCAGCACGACGACGCTCCAGGAATGGGCCCGATGCAGCGATACTCACCGCCAGAACATCCTGTCAACGGCACCGGGAAACCTCGATGCCGGTCACACCCACTCAGCCCGTGACGCGGGTGTCACGAGCGAGGACGGCACCGCTGACAGAGTAGACACGCACGATACGCGCACCGCGTCGCCGGATCGTCTCCACATCGGGGCCGATGAGGTAGTAGTAGTCGGAGCGAGAATCAAGGCAGTCCTTCCCGCACTCGGCCAGCGAGCCAAATCGGGTCTCGCGGTAGAAGGCGGTCGCCGGCGCGAACAGCAGGCTGACGCCGAGATCGACTGCCCGAGGATCGGCCCCCGACCCGGCGAGCTCGGTGAGCACGCGCTCTGTGGTGGCGTCGTAGCGCCAGTCGAGAACGTACGAGAAGTTGACAGCAGTCGCGAGGTTGATCCACGTCGCGATCGTCATCGCAATCGCAGCCGCCGTGACGCCGGCCGTGAGCCTCGGACGTCGAGCCAGGGCATCTGCGGCGAAGGCGAGCCAGATCGCAAGAAGGGGGATGAAGAAGGGCACCGTCCTCGATCTCAACGATGCCAGAAGGCTAGTTCGGCGCGGTCAGGCGCCTGGACAGCAAAGCGCGAGGTAGTCCGCCGAGCTTTCGTGGAGTGACCCTTTCAGCCGCTTCGGCATCATCGGTCGACATCGGCAGACGCGTTGGCGTACGGACCGCTCGGGGCTTCAGCAGCGGGCGATCGTCGAGACCGTGGTGAAGCCCTCCGAGGCACCTCATCCCGTGCAGTACGCCGTCCTATCCGACAGCGTTGTTTGCGAGTAGTTGGCCGATCGAGATCAGGAGAACGGCTCCCACTGGGATGAGCATCCATGGCCGTGTCGTCAGGTTGATCCGCGTGTTGCTGGGCCGTGCGGCGACGAGGAGTGCGCTTCCGCAGAGGAGGCCACTGAGCGTGACGACCAGGGCATCTCCGAGTCTGCCAGTCCAGGCCCGCGTGGATCAGGAAGGCGAGATAGGCGGCGAGCGCGGCTGGACGAGCGGTGTCGGCGGGCTTCGCGCGCCGCCACAACTGGCGTGGCAAGAGAAGGACCACCAGGGCGAGGCCGACCGGACCGAGCTCAGAAAGCACTTCGAGATAGAGGCTATGTGCGTCCTGCGCGGCGTTGTGAGGGGTGAGCAGCCAGTAGTGCGCGAACGTCCCGGCGCCCGTTCCAGTCCATGGATGCGCTCTCCAGCTCTTGCCATGCAAGCTCCCAATACGCCGCCCGGTCGTGGAATGAGAGGTCGAGCGAAGTGATCGCACTGCCGCTGCCGCCGATCGCCAGGAGGCAGAAGCCGCCTGCAGAGCCACGAAGGAGGCGGCGAACGCGTGGCGGGCGTCGATGGAGCTCCCGATGCGAACTGCGATCGCGAACATGGGTCGTGCGAGTGCTGTCGTCACGGCTGTCACGACCAGGAGCAGCACGCCGAGTTGTCTGGCCTCCGGCGCTTTGAACCGTGGCGTATGAGCTTGAAGATCTGCGTTCACGCACAGCCAGGCAGCGAGGAGAAGTCCCGGGGCTAGGACAGTGGCGACTGCGAGTGCACGTCCGCGTCGATCTCGACGGCGAGCATCACGGCGAATGCGACAGCGAGCGCAACCCACGCCCGCGGCTGCGGTCAGGCCAGCGTGGCGACAGTCACAAGCCCGGCGGCGGAGCTTGCTCGAACGGTCGATGCCGCGTGCGTGCGCGGCCAGACCCAGAGCGAGTAGCGCTCCGATCGCAGCCAAGGCCCCCAGAGCGTTCGCGTAGCCAACCGGGCGAAACAGCAGATACCCCTCCAGCCGATCGGGAAGGGCTGGCCCGGAGAGAAACAGGTACCGCACAAGCGCAACAGCAGTCAGTGCTCCGATCGCTGTCAAGACACCGATCAGCAGCGGCCTCTCGGAACCTCGCCTCGCCAACACGAGAACGACTGCAAGAGCAAAGACATAGAGCATCGCGCGCTCCGCCTCCAAAGTCTGCGACGGATCCACTGACCAGAACGCTGACAGGGCAATCCACGCCGCAAAGACACCGCCGATCGCGAGCATTCCAGCCTCCAGCCCCATCAGGGCTACCCGCAAACCCACGAGCACCATCATCCCGAGGAGCCAGACGAGCGCGAACGATGCCCAACTCCAGGTCTGGGGCGCGAACCCGCCATTGGCAAGCCCGAGGCCAACGACCAACACCCACGCGACAAGACCGCAACGGCGCGTCGGGGCAAGAAGATGAGCGGCAGTCGCCCACACTACGACCCGCCTCCCGACATGCGGGGTTCCGGATCAGCGTGCATCCGGACCCGGATGTCGGAAGGCCCGTCTGCAAGAGCCTTCCGACGTCCGCGTCATCCGGGATCGTCACTCAGCTGTGACGGTGCAACTTCCGTAGTCGTACGTGCCAGCCGCGATATGGCTGCTGTAGCTCAGTCCGGGACCGTCTGTCGGCAGCGCCAGGTCTCTGACTTGTCGATCAAACGAGGATATCCAATGAACCACCATTGCTCGCCCTGCGACGAGCGACTCGAAGTCGAGTCGGAACAGCGACGACCAAGTACCGTCCGGGTTCGGGCAGCACCTAGACCATAGACCACCGGGAAGAGCGTGTGGACGCCCGCTGGACGCTCTACGTCAATCGTATTCTCGATCGCGAAGAGCTGAGACGACGAGACGCTTGGTACCGCTGGTGTAACCGTTGCTCAGGTACAAAGGCGCGCCTGACGGAACGGTCGTACCCCCGGCGCCGACGTACGCGAAGAAACGGATTCTGACAGGGCTGTACTGGTATTCCGCGGCGCTTGCGCTTGTGACACCGCGCGACGCGTGGCCCATGCCCCCGATCAACGCGAGCGCGATAACAACGACGATGCTCAGGCCGACGGCGAGGACGCCACGCCGACCGAGCCACGACCGTTCCGGCGACCCTTGGTCATGCGAACCCATCGGTACCCCCTTCCGTTCCACTTAGGCATCTCAAGAATCGATGAGACCCTTATCCCAGCGAAGGAGAGGAGGCTCCCGTTCGAGGACGGCACTTCTTGTGCCGGATTTGACGGGTGGCAAGCCCTCCTCGCTGCCGACAGAACGTAAGAGATCGCACAATCAATGTCAAGAGTAAGGTGCTTTCCGTTCCGGGGTAGACACCTGCCGGTAGCCGAGGTGATAGACGGCCGTCATCAGGACTGATGCGAACAGGACGAGCGGTCGGGACGAATTCCTAAGCTCGGCCAGTTGCTGATCGAGCGCGGCGGTCGAACTGTCGAACCGATCGGTCGCGCTGGGACGGGCAGAAGTAACCCCCGATCGCAATATCGGCGGCTACTTCGTGGAAGTCTCCTAGACAGCCGATCGCTAGGACGCAGGGGGGCTGATGGCGAGATAGCCCCGCTCGGCGAGGGCGCTCTAGAGGTCTCGGTCCGTGGAGCGGTGGGATGGACTGAAAGCGTCGTCCCCCCGGACCCGCACCGTTGAGTCGGGCTGCTTTGATTGACATCATCACGCTTCGCTGTGCCGGACGCGAGTTCCACTGGTGGGAGTGACGGTCGAGGCGTGGGGGAAGAGCCGGGTCGCAGAAGGTGTTCTCCCGACTGCAAGAGCGAGCGTTTGGTGTGTACTGGTGCCGCGGCACCACCTCTCTGAGGTCGTCGAGCGCACGATCGTTGGCGGCAGCAAGACCACAGGCGGTTCGGCCAGGGCTCGGAAGTCGCCTGCCGTCATCGTCGCTGGGCCCTGTAAAGCCGCGTCATGAGTGCGCGAGGGCGCGGGCTGGCGCGATTCTCCTTGCGCAAGGAGCATTGCGTCACGCCCGAGTCGAAAACCGAAAGACCGCAACACACCGTGGACAGGTTCGCGAGGCGCCGATGGGGGGTGGGGGCAGCGATGGGCAGTGGATGTCACGACCTAAACGGCTCGTCGGAGTGTTAGTGGGCTGGAACAAGATCTTCCACCCACTCGATCGACCCCTCTCATCCCGACCGTCTGGGTACGCGTCGAGCGGGGGTACCACCGGGGGTACCACGGGGTGCGCACTTCTGGCATTTCCCGACAAGTCCGAGCACGATGCTCGACTGGCCGCAATGCCTGTATTCATAGGCAAAACCCGCATCTCTACGGGGTTTACGGTTCTTCCACGATACACCGGCTTATGGGCCCGCCTGGACTCGAACCAGGGACCTACCGATTATGAGTCGGCTGCTCTAACCAGCTGAGCTACGGGCCCGCGTTGCAGATCATGCGGGACGCGGCCGGACGGCGGGTGCGATGCCGCGCTGCGGGAGCGACACGCGGGCCGTTCACCCGTCATTAGGCGAGCGTTTCCTGCCGCCCTCGAGCATCCCGCCCACCAGGAGCCGCCGGCGAGCGCCGGGCTCCGCGACACGGAAGGAAGTGAGCGGCATGCACCGTCTCCTGCTCCTCGCCCTCGGCACCGCGATCCTGCTCGTCGCGCCAGGAACGTCTTCGGCCGATGTGGTCGGCGGCTGCCCCCGATGTTCGAGCTCCGAGCCACGCCGTGGCCCGGGAGCAACCCGGACTTCGACGGCGATGGCCTGGTCTGCCGCCGCGCGTTGCCCGACGGAGCCCGCTCGCCCGCGATCGCGATCGACAACCGCTTCCCGTCCTAGCACCGGTCGTCGGGGCTCGGCGAAGCGGGCGCGGACACCGCCGCGTCGCGTGGGCTGCCACCACCCAGCGACTCAGGGCCGCTCAGCCGTCGAGCGGCCCGGTCGCGGCGTCGAGGGCGGCCCGACCGCCGGCCTCGAGCGCCACGGCGGCCGCGCGCCGCCCGGCCTCGATCGCGCGATCGAGCGCACGGAAGTCGCGAAGCGGAACGTCCTGCACGTCGGGCGTCACGACCATCGTCGCGAGCGATCGATTTGCCTCGGCCCGCTCGACGCTGCCCAGCACGGTCGCGCGGGAGAGCGTCTCCATGATCGACGGGACGGCGGGCTCCCCCTCGCCTGCGTGTGTGACGCGCCGGATGACGTCGACGGCCAGCACGGGCCCCTCACCGGTCTCGACCATCGCGTCCACGGGAAGGTTGTTGAGAACGCCGCCGTCGACGAGCAGCCGCCCGCCGCGGGAGATCGGCGCGGCAAGCCCCGGAATCGACATGCTCGCCCCGACGGCCTCGAGAACGCTGCCACGGCGGTGCACGACGATTCGACTCGAGAGCAGGTCGGCGCTCACCGTGAAGAGCGGACGCGCCAGCTCCTCGATCGTCATCTCCCCGAACATGCGGTCGAGCATGCGCTGCGCCTTGCGCGATCGGATGAGCGCGAACCGGGGCACCGTGTAGTCGTTGAACGGCGAGCGCCGGACGAGCTCCTCATGGCACCTGTCCCTGATCATCGCCGGACTCCAGCCCGCCGCGGCCATGGCCGCGATCAGCGCCCCCATGCTGCAGCCGCCGTAGCGGTCGACGGTGATCCCCTCGGCTTCGAGCACCTCGAGCACGCCGATGTGGGCGAACCCTCGCGCGCCGCCGCCAGACAGCACCACGCCGAGCGACCGCCGGACGAGCCGCCGCGCCAGGCGGCCGATGCCGGGATCGGAGAGCTCGGTGCTCGCGAGCCGGTGGTAGGCGCGCGGGCCCACGGTGTCGAGGAGGCGCCGGAGATCCTCGCCGGCGAACGGGCCGAGCAGCACGAGCTCGGCCTCCGGCTGCGGGCCCGCCACGACGCTCCCGGCGATCGCGACGAGAAGCGTGCGATCCGCCTGCCGCCCGCAGGTCTGGCTCCACGCCTGGTCGCGCCCGTCGTCGAGGAGCACGACTCGGGCGTAGCGCGCCTCCGCGGCCTCGATGTCCTCGGCGGTGCCGCCGGAGAGCGTGACGATCGATCCGAATGCCTCGAGCGCCGCGGCGAGTGATCCGGCGAACGCCACGACGGGCACGTCAGTCCCGAGGCCGCGCACCACGAAGAGCGTCGGCGGGCTCTCCTGCAAGGGCAGCCCACCCCGTGTCTGGAGCTGGGATGCGAGCATCCGCGCGATCCCCGCGGCGAGGGCGGGGTCGCGAGTGAGCTGCCGCGCGAAGCTCGATCCGGGGAGCACGATCAGCTCGGAGTCACGTATCGCGTGGACAGACGCGGAGCGTGACGCTCCTGTGAGCAGCGCGAGCTCCCCTACCGCCGCCCCCGGGCCGAGCTCGTTCAGCACCGTCTCGCCGTCCTGACCGTCGATGACGACCTGCAGGCGGCCTCGCGCGACCACGAACATCTCGTCGGCCGCCTCTCCCTGCCGGAAGAGCGTCTCTCCTGCCAGGATGCGACGCCTCGACGCGCTCCCCTCGAGCGCGTTCAAGGTCTCTTGCGACAGCCCCGCGAAGATCGGCACCGTCGCGAGCGTCGTGACCGGTCCTCCCACGAGCTGGATCGTAGGCGCCAGACGATGAACGCACGACGGTTGCCGTTCGGACGATAGGACGACCGCGAGGCGCGAACGGCTGACACAATACGTAGGTCATGGCTTCGGCCCCCGAGATCGACACGCACACGACGGACGTCGCGGCGAGCGGCACCGAGATGAAGACCTTCCACCGCGAGGTGCGTCTGCGCACCGCGGGCGGGCTCAGCATCACGGACATCACCGAGCACGTCGCCGAGGCCGTCGTGAAGAGCGGCGTGCAGGACGGCATCTGCTGCGTCTACTCCCCGCACACGACGTGCTCCGTGCGGGTAAACGAGTACGAGCGCGGGTTTCTCGAGGACTTCTCCGTCCTCCTCAAGCGCCTCGTCCCGACCGAGCACTACTACGCCCACGACGACTGGGATCGTCGTACGGAGAACATGAGCGAGGAGGACATGGAGTTCGACAACGGCCACTCGCACTGCATGTCGATGCTGCTCGGCCCGGCCGGCGAGTCGATCCCCGTCCGCGACGGCGTGCTGTGCCTCGGCACCTGGCAGCGGATCCTCTTCCTGGAGCTCGACCGCGAGCGCGACCGCCGGTGGCTGGTCCAGGTCGTGGGCCACTAGGCTTGCCCGCAGGTCGTGATTCCGCAGAAGCGGAACCACGACCGCGATAATCCCTGAAGGCACCCGCTTCGCGGGTGCGCCGTGATTGACCGTGACCGCCGATCCGACGCGGCTGCCCTCCCCGCGAACATCGGCCCTCTGGCACTTCCGCGACGCAGACGTGCCAGACTGAGCGCATGACCGAGCTGCTCGTGATCGACGGCGCGCGTGTCGCGGCTGCCGAGGGGCGCACGTTCGAGACCGTCAACCCTGCGACCGGCGAGGTGTTCCGCACGGTCGCCGAGGCCGGCTCCGAGGACGCCGATCGCGCAGTCCGGGCGGCCGCACGGGCGTTCGAGGTCTGGGGCTCGCGAACCGCCGTCCAGCGCGCCAAGGTCCTCTATCGCTGGGCCGATCTGATCGAGGAGCACGTCGACGAGCTCGGGTTGCTCGAGACGCGAGACATGGGGATGGCTCTCGGCGATGCGCGCTGGTGCGCGGGCAATGCCGCCGCGGTGATGCGCTACTACGCGGGCGCCGTGGACAAGCTCTTCGGATCGACGATCCCCGTCGACCGCGACGGCATCGTCCTCACGTTCCGCGAGCCCATCGGCGTGGTCGGCTCTGATCACGCCGTGGAACTTCCCGCTGAACATCGCCAACTGGAAGACCGCGCCGGCGATCGCCGCCGGAAACACCGTGCGTGCTCAAGCCCGCCTCCCTCTCACCGCTCAGCGCTCTCCGATACGCCGAGCTGGGCCTCGAGGCCGGGCTCCCCGCCGGCGTCCTCAACGTCGTTCCCGGTCCGGGACGCGCCGTCGGCGACGCACTCGTCGAGCACCCGCTCGTCGGCAAGGTCGGCTTCACCGGCTCGACCGAGGTCGGGGATCGAGATCGCCCGCAAGGCGGCAGGGACGATCAAGCGGGTGACGCTGGAGCTGGGCGGCAAGTCCGCCTGTGTCGTCTTCGCCGACGCCGACCTCGAGAAGGCCGGGCCGGCTGGCTCCTTCTCGGTCTTCGAGAACGCCGGACAGGACTGCTGCGCGCGCTCCCGGCTCCTCGTCGAGGAGTCGGTGAAGGACGAGCTGCTCGAGCACTATCGGGCGACGACCCGCGCGATCGTCGTCGGGAACCCCGAGGCCGACGGCACGCAGATGGGACCGCTCGTCTCCGCAGGACAGCGCGAGACGGTCGAGGGCTACATCGAGCGCGGCCGGTCGGAGGGCGCGACCGTGGTGGAGGGCGGCACGCGCCCCGATGATCCTGCGCTGGCCGAGGGCTACTACCTCCGACCGACGATCCTGGACGACTGCACGAACGAGATGACGGTCTCGCGCGAGGAGATCTTCGGCCCCGTGGTGTCCGTGATCACCTTCCGCGACGAGGCGGAGGCGATCCGGCTCGCGAACGACACGCCCTACGGCCTGTCCGGCTCGCTGTGGACGCGAGACGGGGCGCGTCAGCTCCGCGTCGCCCGCGCACTCCGCACCGGGGGCATCGGGGTGAACTCCAACAGCTCGGTCTTCCCACAGGCGCCGTTCGGCGGGTACAAGCAGTCCGGCGTCGGGAAGGAGCTCGGGATGGAAGGGCTCGTGCACAACACCGAGCTGAAGAGCGTGTTCATCTCGACCGAGCCCTCGTAGCGGTCACGCAGCGAGACCCGGACGCCGAGCTGAGCCCGCCCGATCCTCATCCCGAGACCGCGTGGCTTGCGGCGGCCACGGCCGCCCGGCTCGCTGACGACCTCACCGAGCGTCGAACCACCTCCGTCGCCCTGACGACGACGCTCCTCGAGCGGATCGACGCGGTCGACGGCGACGGCCCGATCGGACTGCGCTCGATCCTCGCGCTCGCCCCCGACGCGCTCTCGACCGCGGAGCGCCTCGATCGCGAGCGCGCCTCCGGAGGCACGCGCGGGCCGCTGCACGGCGTTCCCGTTCTCGTAAAGGACAACATCGAGGCCGTCGGGCTGCCCGGCACGGCCGGTTCGCTTGCGCTCCTGGAGCGGCCCGTCGCGACCGATGCGCCCCTTGTCGCGTCACTGCGAGCCGCCGGGCTCGTCGTGCTCGGAGCGACGAACCTCTCCGAGTGGGCCAACATCCGCTCGACGAGCTCGACGAGCGGCTGGTCCGCGGTCGGCGGACTCACGCGGAACCCGTGGGCGCTCGACCGCAGCGCGGGCGGCTCATCGTCCGGCTCGGGCGCGGCCCTTGCCGCAGGCCTCGCTCCACTCGCGATCGGCACCGAAACGGACGGCTCGATCACGTGCCCGGCCTCGCTCAACGGCTGCGTGGGGCTCAAGCCCACGGTGGGCGTCCTCCCCACCCGCGGGATCGTTCCCATCAGCGCCAGCCAGGACACCCCTGGCCCCATGGCCCGCTCCGTCCGCGACGCCGCGCTCCTCCTCGACGCCATGCTCGGCTCAGCCGCCTACGGCGCCGCCTGCGGCTCGCGTGGACTCGAAGGCGCGCGGATCGCCGTGGCCGACGGCTGGCGGAGCGGGCATCAGGCGACGGATGCGGCGTTCGACACAGCCCTCGCGACCCTGCGGGAACACGGTGCGGAGGCGACGGACGTCGAGGTCACGACCTCCGAGGCCGTCGGGGAGGACGAGCTCACGGTGCTGCTCGTCGAGCTGCGCGAGGACATGGACGCCTACCTGGCGGCCCGGGCGGGCGCGGGGCCACGCTCGCTCGCCGAGGTCGTCGCGTTCAACGTGGCGCATGCCGACCGGGAGCTCCAGCACTTCGGTCAGGAGCTGCTCGAGCAGGCGCTCACCCTCCCCGGACGTGACTCCGGGCTCTACCGCGACGCGCGACGCAGGTGTCTGGCTTGGGCCGCGGAGGGGTGCCTCGCGCCCGCGCTCCCGGCTGACGGCGGCCCGGACGTGATCGTCGCCCCCGCCTTCGCGCCCGCCTGGCGCAGCGTCCTCGAGACGGGCGACGCGTCGATCGGCGGCGGACTGGCGAGCGCGGCGCCCTCGATCGCCGGTTGGCCCGTCCTCTGCCTGCCGATGGCGGTCGTCGATGGACTGCCCGTCGGGATGGCGCTCATCGGTCGCCCGCACGACGAGGCGCGACTCCTCGCCGTCGCGCACGCGGTCGAGGAAGCGCTCGGACTCGCGGCGGCGGGCGCCCTCGCGCCCGCGTGGCGCGCGACCGCGGACGGTTGAGGCCCCGGCGATTGCACGAGGGCGAGCCCTGACCAGACCACGGTAGAGCACGGGTGGGACGTGGCTTCAGCCGCGTCCCGTGGCGTGCGAATGGGGAACGATCGCACGCCAGACGCCGGCCGGAGTCAGCGGCGAGCTCTGCCGGAGACCTTCGACCGCCCGCTCTTGCGAGCTCGAGGAACTCCACCGCTCCCGCCGCCGCAGCGACGGCGGGCGAGCAGCCGCGGTCGACGAGGTCGTCCCAGCTCGACCAACGCCACCTGCTTGGGTGCTTCGCGCCTCGTTCCGGGGAGGCGCGACTGACGCCACGTCCCGCTCCGATGCGGTGCCTAGCGCGACTCCCGGGCGAGCGCGGCCCTGAAGGCCGTCTCGACCTCCGCCGCGGTCCACGTGTGACAGTCGATGTCGAGGAAGAACGCCTGCTCCGTCGTCGCGGCCGCGATGAGATCCGGAAGGTCGTCCTCGGTCACACCGACCTCAACGAGCGTGGGGAAGCCCACCTCGGCGAGGATCCGTCGCACCGCCCGCACCGCCCGCGAGCCGTCGCCCGTGCCGTCGTCCGGCTCGCCGAGCGCATCCGCGACACGCTCGAGGCGATCGGCACAGTCGACGCGGGACACGTCGAGCGTCTCGGCGAGGACGAGGCCGACCGTCAGCCCATGCGGCAGGTGCTTGACGCTGCCGAGCGCCTGTCCGAGCGAATGGTCGGCGGCACAGTCGGAGAGGTTCATCGCGAGCCCTGCGGTGAGGCTGGCACAGGCGAGCCGCCGCCGAGCCTCCGCGTCCTGGCCGTTTGCCACCGCGGCAGAGAGCGAGCGGGCGACGTGGTGGCAGGCCTCGAGCCCGAAGGCGACCGAGAGCGGCGACGAGTCGGACACGGTGCAGGCGCCGATCGCCTGCGCCATCGCGTCCACGCCCGAGTGGGAGGTCGGCGCCGCCGGCAGGCCGTGGGTGAGCACGGGATCGACGAGCGCGTGCTGGGCGCGCATGTTCGGGTGCCCGAAGCCGATCTTCACGTCCGCCTCGGTGTCGGTCAGAACGCTCGCGCCCGAGACCTCGCTGCCGGTTCCCGACGTCGTCGGGCACAGGACGAGCCCGATCGTCGGCGGCTGCGGGGTGAGGCGACCGTCGGCGAAATCGCGACCCGTGCCGCCCTGGTCGGCGATGATCCGCGCCGCCTTCGCGACGTCCAGAGCCGAGCCACCCCCGATCCCGACGACAGCGCCGTGACCCTGGTCCCGGACGCGCGCGGCGAGCTCGTCGGCGAGCTGGAACGTCGGCTCCCCGGCATCCTTGACGACGCGGTCGCACGTCACACCGCTCGACTCCGTGGCCGAGATCGCCTCGACCACCGCGGGGTGTGCCGCGACGGGCGCCTCGACCACGACCAGGGCGGACGTCGCGCCGAGGGCGGCGAGCACGTCGCGCAGCTCGGCGATCGAGCCGTCGCCGAAGGCGATCCTGACCGGCAGCTGAGAGTGGAAGGCGGAGATCGGGTCGCGCACGGTGAGCCGTCCTTTCGTCGGAGCCGGAGCTGATTCAACCACGCCGGCGCCCGGAGGATGGTGCTGCTCAGCGGCCGGGGCGCTCGGCGCGATACGAGCGCGCCTCGGCGACGAGCGCCTCGAAGAGACGCTTGTCGTGCTCCATCTCCGGATGCCAGAGCACGCCAACCGCGAAGCGCTTCGTCGGATCCTCGAGCCCTTCGAGCAGCCCGTCCTCCGCCCAGGCCGTCTCGACGAGGCCCTCCCCCACGCGCCCGATGCCCTGGTGGTGATGCGAGCTGACGCCCTCGTGCCGCTCGCCGATGATCGCCGCGAGTCGCGAGCCCTCCTTCACGTCGACAGGGTGCTCGGAGAATGCTCCCAGTACCGCGCGGTGGCCCTCGTGGCCGACGCTTTCCGGCACGTGCTGGTCGAGGTCGCCGCCACGCACGACGTTGAGCAGCTGGAAGCCGCGACAGATGGCGAGCGTCGGCACGTCACGTTCGAGCGCACGCGCCAGCAGAGCGAGCTCGCCTGCATCGCGGTGCTCGTGCGGCGCGTCGGTCGTCGCATGTGGATCGGCGCCGTACCGACGGGGATCGATGTCGATCCCACCTGTGAACACGACCGCGTCCAGGACGTCGAGCACCTCGTCCGGATCGTCCTCGGTCGGCGGGACGACGAGCGCCCGTCCTCCGGCGCGCTGCACCGATTCGACGTAGTACCACGGGACGAGCGCGGCCTCGAGCTCCCACTTGCCCCACCTCGCGGGCTGCGCGTACGACGTGATCCCGACGATCGGGCGGCCCTCCATGCCGTGACTGTACTTCCCCGGCAGGTCGGGAATCCGCAGAAGCGGGCTGGAGATTGCCCCGCAGGTCGGGAATCCGCAGAAGCGGGCTGAAGCTCGCCCCGCAGGTCGGGAATCCGCAGAAGCGGATCCCCGACCGCGACAACCCCTGAAGCGGCCGCCGGTCGGCGGCCGGCGCCAACGATCCACGCACGACCGGGGTCAGGCTCCGGCTCCGCCGGCGCCAGACCCCACGCCCACGCCGCAGCACACGCCACTTCCCCCGCAGGTCGGGAATCCGCAGAAGCGGATCCCCAACCGCGACAACCCCTGAAGCGGCCGCCGGTCGGCGGCCGGCGCCAACGATCCACGCACGACCGGGGTCAGGCTCCGGCTCCGCCGGCGCCAGACCCCACGCCCACGCCGCAGCACACGCCTGGCCGCTGCCGCAGGCAGCAGGCCACTTCAGGGATCTGCCCTCGCGCCCGGCGCCAGCCGGGCCCGAGGGATACCTGCGAGCGTGTGCCCCGCTCCTGCGGGGCACACGCTCGCAAGCAAGAACAGCGTCACCGCAGGTACGCCTCCGCCCCGCGCTTCGCGATGCCCCGGGCCAGGATGAGCCGCTGGATCTCGCTCGTCCCCTCCCAGATCCGGTCGACGCGAAGCTCCTTGTAGTGACGCGCGACGGGGTTCTCGAGCATGTAGCCGCGGCCTCCGAAGACCTGGACCGCGCGATCGACGACGCGGCCCGCCATCTCGCTGGCGTAGAGCTTCGCCATCGCGACCTTGCCGTGGACGACGCGACGGTCGTCGTAGGCGTCGAAGGCGTGCGCCGCGTGGTACGTCAGCATCCGTGCGGCGGCGAGCTCGGTGAGCGAGTCGGCCAGCTGGAACGAGACGCCCTGGAACTCTGCGATCCTGTGGCCGAACGCCTCGCGCTCGACGGCGTAGTCCCGGGCGAGGTCGAGGCAGCGCGCCGCCGCACCGCAGCAGCGGGCGGCGATGAACAGCCGCTCGACGAGGAACCACTCCTTCGTCCCCGCGTTCCCGCTCCCGGGAACGCGATTCGCCTCGGGCACACGGCAGTCCTCGAAGACGATCTCCGGGTGGACGTCCAGGTAGGGGTCGTGGAGGAACCCGGGTGTCCGCGTGATCGTCATTCCGGGCGTGCCCGGCGGAACGATGAAGATCGTCTGCTCGCCCTCCGCGACGGCCACGACGAGGTAGAAGCCCGGAGGGCCTTCGCTCGTGACGAACCACTTCTCCCCGTTGATCACCCATTCGTCCCCGTCACGCACGGCCGTGGCCGTGAGGCCAGCGACGTCGGAGCCGGCGTCGCGCTCGGTCACGGCCCACGCCTCGCGGAACTCGCCGCGGATCACGGGCGCGACCCAGCGCTCGCGCTGCTCCGGCGTCGCGAGCTCCCAGAGCTCTGCCGGGCCACGGTCGACCACCGCGAAGCCGAGCCCGTTCGTCGCGCGTCCCGCCTCCTCCTCGATCGCCACCTGGCCGAGCATGGAGAGCCCCTGGCCACCGGCCTCGACGGGCATGTTGAGCTGTGCGAACCCCGCGTCCCGCGCCCGGCGCTTCAGCTCGGCGACGGCATCCTCGTCGATCGCCCCCGTCGCGAGGATCGATCGCTCGACCGCGTAGGCCTCCTCCTCGACGAAGCGGCGCACCCGCGCCTTCAGCTCGGCGATCTCCGTGGGCAGCTCGGGCACGTACACGTCTCATGACCTCCGGGGGTCGTCGGGATCGACCCTGACCGAGCGGTCAGGACGGCGCGCTCCGCGCATCGTGCCGTGAACGTCAGACGGACGCAAGCGCAAGCGCGAACGCGTCGCGCTCCGCCTCGCTCAGCGGCCGCGACCGGCCTGTGCGCGGATCGCGCGCCACGAGCACCGCCTCGGACTCCGCCGCGAGCTCCCCGTCCAGCGTGCGCACCTGCTCGCGGAGCGTGAGGCTGGAGTTGCCGATCCGCACGAGCTCCGCGGTCGCGACGACCGCGTCGTCCTCGAGCACGAGCTCGCGGCGGTAGTCGATCGCAACGCGTGCGAGCACGTAGTCCCACACGTCGCCGACGCTCGCCGAGCACACGGGCGACCCACTCGTCGCGGCACTCCTCGAGGTAGGTCGCGTAGACGGCGTTGTTGACGTGCTTGTACGCGTCGCAGTCGCGCCAGCGGATCTCGATGCGCTTCTCGTGCAGCACGGGAGGACGAGCCTACTCGGTTCGTCGACCGCGGCGGCGCTCGCTCAGGCAGGATCCGGCTCGATGAGCTCCGTTCGCCCGCTGCTGTTCCCCCGGTCGCTCGCGATCGTCGGCGCTTCGCCTCGCAACGAGGACGCGGTGCTCACGGCGCTCGAGTCGGGGATCACCGTGTACGGCGTGAACCCCGGGCGTGACGAGGTGCACGGGCTGCGGTGCTGGCCGACGATCGCCGAGCTCCCGGAGGTGCCGGAGACGGCGATGCTCGTGGTCAACCACGAGCGCGTCGAGGCTGCGCTGGAGGACGCGCTCGCGGCGGGCGTGCGCGCCTTCGTCGTCCCCGGGCATCGGTGCGGAGGCCGGCGCGGCAGGCCGAGGGATCACCGAGCGCGTCGCCGCCCGCGTTCGCGAGGCCGGCGCCTCGATGGTCGGCCCGAACTGCATGGGCGTCGTCGTCCCCGGCGGCGCGTCCGCGTGGATCGGACGACCCCCGCCCACGACGCTGCCCGGCCACGTGGCGATGCTCTGCCAGTCCGGCTCGATGGCCGACGCCTTCCTCTCGCTCGGCGGCCGGGTGGGGATCCGCTGCGTCGTGTCGCTCGGCGCAGAGGCAGTCACGGGCGTCGCCGACTACCTCGACTTCCTCGCGGACGACGAGGGCACCCGGGCGATCGGGCTGTTCCTGGAGACGGTGCGCCGCCCAGGCGCCTTCGCCGCGGGTCTCGCGCGCTGCGCAGAGGCAGGAAAGCCCGTCGTGTGCCTCAAGGTCGGCCGATCGGAGGCGGCGGCCCGGGCGGCGCTCTCGCACACGGGAGCGCTCGTCGGGTCGCGGACGCGCGTTCTCGGCGGTGCTGCGGCGCTACGGGGCGATCCAGGTCGACGACTTCCACGAGCTGACCGAGACCCTCGAGGTGCTCGGCCGCAAGCGCTGGCCGAAGGGCGGGCGCATCGCCGCCGTCTCGGAGTCGGGGGGCGAGTGCGGGCTTGCTGGCCGACCAGGCCGAGACGGCAGGCATCCCCTACCCGCCCCTCTCACCGGAGCTCGCGCGATCGCCTGCGCACCCGGTTCCCGAACTTCGTCGACCCCGGCAACCCGCTGGACTGCTGGGCGGTCGCGCCCGCCGAGGAGGTCTACCCCGGCTCGCTCGAGCTCCTCGCCGCAGTCGGGCGAGTTCGACATCCTCCAGGCCCAGGTCGATCTCTCGCAGTTCCGCGATCCGGGCAACGACGAATGGTCGGAGCTGACCCTGCGCGCGGTCGCGGAGCTCGCTGCCGCACACGATCTCTTCGCGGTCGCGACGACCGTCCACAGCTCCGATCCCCCACGCTTCTTCCAGGAGCTCGCCCAGGAGCTCGATCTCCCGCTGCTGCGTGGACCCCGCGACGCGCTCACGGCCCTCGCCCGCGTCGCCGCGTGGGCGCCCGCGGCCGTCGACCCGCACGAGGCCGTCCCGGTCGACCTGGGCGACCTCCTCGCGCGCGCCGGCGCCGTGCCCGAGCACGAGTCCTCCGAGGTGCTGGAGCGGTACGGCATCGCGTTCGCGCCGCGGCGCCGGGCGACAACGCCCGACGAGGCGGCAGCCGCCGCGACCGAGCTCGGGTTCCCGGTGGTCGTGAAGGTCGACGGCGTCGCCCACAAGGCCCGCGACGCCGGAGTCGTCCTCGGGATCGAGACCGAGCAGCGCGCGCGCGAGGCCGCATCGATGCTGGGAGGCCGTGTCCTCGTCGCCGCGCAGCTCGACGCCGCGCCCGAGGCGTTCGTCGGGATGACCCGCGACCCCGACCACGGCCCGATCCTCGCGGTCGGACGCGGCGGCGTCGCCATCGAGGAGCTCGACACGGCAGTCTCCGCGGCAGGCCCGCTCAACCGCGTGACCGCGCTGCGGCTCGTCCGCGAGGCCGGGTTCGAGCAGGCGGTCGACGCCCTCGCGGACGCCTTGCTGGCCGTCTCGCGCCTCGTCACGGACCACCCGTCGATCGAGGAGGTCGACGTGAACCCGCTGCTCCTCCACGGCGACACGGCGACCGCCGTGGACGCGCTCATCGTCCTCGCGGATGGAGCGGACATGAGCGGGACGGTCGGCATCGAACGACGGGGCGCCGTCGCGTGGATCACGCTCGACCGTCCCGACAAGCTGAACGCGCTCGACGGCTCGATGGTCGAGCAGCTCTCGGCGGCCCTCACGGAGGCCGAGCGCGACGACACGGTCAAGGTCGTCGTCCTGCGGGGTGCCGGTCGCGCGTTCTCGGCCGGATACGACCTGATGGACGGCCCTCCGGGGCCACGGCCGGCGGACGACTGGCATCGCGAGCTCGAGCGGGACGTGAACCTGACCATGCAGCTCTGGGCGCTCCAGAAGCCGACGATCGCGGCGGTGCACGGCTGGTGCCTCGGGGGCGCGCTCGACCTCGCCGATCGCCTGCGACCTGATCGTCGCGAGCGAGGACGCGCGCTTCGGGATCCCCGAGATCAAGGTCGGCTCGGGGCCTGTGACGCTCCTGCTCCCGTTCGTGATCGGCCAGAAGAAGGCGAACGAGCTGCTGTTCACCGGCGACCACGTCGACGCGGCCGAGGCTCACCGGCTCGGTCTCGTCAACACGGTCGTGCCGGCCGAGGAGCTGGAGACCGCAGCCGGATCGCTCGCCCGACGCATCGCGCCCACGCCGCTGCCCGTCCTGCGGTTCACGAAGCTCGCGATCACGCGGGCCTTCGAGGCGATGGGACTGCGGGTCGCGCAGAGCGCGAACCTCGACCTCAGCGCGATCCTGAACGCGACCGAGTCGGCCGAGCAGCGCGAGTTCGACGCGATGGGTGGCCGAGCACGGGCTGAAGGCGGCGCTCCGGCTGCGTGAGGCCGCGTACGCGCAGGAGTCGGAGCCACCCGCTTGACTTCGCGGTCAGGGTAGGGCTTCAATCACCCTCACCGATGGCGCACCCCAAGGACCGACCCGGACTCACCCGCACCCAGCTCCTCAAGCGCGCCGCGATCGGCGCGGCAGGCGTCGGCGGGGTCGCGCTGCTCGCCGGGTGCGAGAACACGACGACCCCGGTCGGGCGCGTGCGACACGCGACGGCGGGTCGAACCTCGTCGTGCCGAAGCCGGTCGGCCCGGGCGGCCTGCCGCTCCCCCGCCCCGACAACGCCGTCACCTGGGCGATCACCGACGACAACCAGCCGATCGCCGACGGCGTGAAGCGACGAGGGGGGGCCGCTCGCAGATCTACAACTACGCCGACTACATCGACCCTGCGCAGCGTCAAGAGGTTCGAGAAGCTCACGGGACGGAAGGTCGAGATCGCGACCTACAACTCGGCCGACGAGGCGGTCGCGAAGCTGAGCTCCGGGACGGTCGACTTCGACGTGATCATGGGGCTCTCCGGCTCGTCGATCCTCAGCCTGATCGCGCCAGCAGCTCATCCAGCCGCTCAACCACTCCTACCTCCCGAACCTCGAGAAGAACGTCTGGCCGGCGCTCCAGGACCCGTTCTACGACCGCGGCTCGCCGCTACACCGTGCCGTACGTCGTCTGGTCGGACGGGATCGGCTAGCGCAACGACAAGATCAAGGAGGACATCCCGGAGCTGGACGTCCCGTACGACATCTTCTGGGAGTCGCAGCCCTACCGCGGCAAGGTCGCGGTCCTCGACGACAGCCGCGACGCGCTCGCGATGCCGATGCAGCGCGACGCGATCCGCGGAGCGGCCGGTCGCCGACCTCAACACGGAGGACCCGAAGATCGTGGAGCAAGGCCGGCGCCGACCTCGACGCAGCTGATCGACATCTGCAACATCAAGGTCACGATCACCGACTACCAGACGCTGCCCGAGGGCAAGACGTGGCTCCACCAGTCGTGGTCGGGCGACCTGCTCGGCGCCGCGTTCTACTACATGCCGAAGGGCGTGCCGCCGAGCGTGCTCTCGTACTGGTGGCCGAAGCGAGGACGGCGTCGTCCAGAACGACTTCTTCTGCATCGGCCGCGACGGCGAAGAACCCCGCGCTCGCCCACCGGTTCATCAACTTCATCCTCGACGCGAAGGTCGCGTACGACAACTTCGTCAACTACGTCGGCTACACGCCGCCGCAGGTCTCGATCAGCCCGAGCGCCTGATCGCCGACGGGCCTGATCCCGAAGACCCTCGCCGACGCCGTCGTGCGGCCCGAGCAGTTCGCCTCCAACCAGCAGCTGCTCGCGCTGACGGTCGACGGGCAGCGCCTCTGGGACCAGGCCTGGTCGAAGTTCAAGGCGGGCTGAGCATGGGCGCGACGCTGGATCTGGCGCCTGCTCGCGCTCCCGGGCGTCGTCTGGCTGAGCGCTCTTCTTCCTCGTCGCGCTGTACGCGACCGTCGCGGTCGCGTTCGGGAACCAGAACACGCTCTACGAGCCGGTCCCCTACTGGAACCCGCTCGACTGGAACGTCGGGTACATGCTCGCAGACGCTCGACAACATCTTCAGCGGCGGCCAGTTCCTGACCGTGATCGTCCGCACGTTCGTCTTCGTCGCGATCGCGCTCGTCGCTCTCGCTCGCTGATCGGCTATCCCGGTCGCGTACTTCGCCGCGCGCCACGCCGGGCCGCTGGAAGGCGCTCGTGCTCGTGCTGCTGATCCTCCCGTTCTGGATCAACTACCTGATGCGGATGCTCGCCTGGATCAACCTGCTCGCCCCCGACGGCATCGGCACGCGGGTCCTGCACGCGACCGGGATCGAGCAGCTGTTCATCTCGGCCGGGCCTGCTCTCGAGCGAGGGCGGCTGGCTCGAGGGCCAGCCGGCCACGGTGATCATCGCGCTCGTCTACGGCTACGTCCCGTTCCTGATCCTGCCGCTCTTCGCCTACCTCGACCGGATCGACCAGCGGCAGATCGAGGCCGCGCGCGATCTCGGGGCGAGCCCGTTCGACGCGTTCCGGCGCGTGACGCTGCCGCTCTCGATGCCCGGCGTCCTCGCCGGGCCTCGTGCTGATCGCGCTGCCGATGTTCGGCGACTACTACACGCCCGACCTCGTCTCGGGGTCGCCGCAGACGAACATGATCGGCAACCAGATCGACCAGTTCACGCGGCAGGGCTCGCAGAAGGTCGTCGGCGCCTGCCTCACCCTCGTCCTCGCGGTGCTCCTGCTCGCGCTGATGCTCTACTACCTCCGCTCGACGCGCGCAGGCGGACAAGGAGACGCAGGTCGCATGAGCTGGCTCCGGAACCCGTGGGGCAAGCCGCGCTTCCTCGTCGCTCGTCACGGTGCGTGTACATCCTCTGGTCGATCATCCCCGTCGCGATCGCGGTGCTGTTCGCGTTCAACGACGGCCGCTCGCGGACGACCTGGCAGGGCTTCTCGACGCGCTGGTTCACGGGCGAGTCGGGCAGCGTCCTCAACGAGCCGGCGCTGCAGGGCGCGCTCGAGCACACGCTGTTCCTCGGCGTGCTCTGCGTGCTGGTCGCCGTCCCCATCGGCGTCGGCCTCGCCCTCGGCCTGCAGCGCTGGCGCGGGCCGGCGGCGGCACGAGCGTCAACACGATGATGCTGCTGCCGCTCGTCACGCCGGAGATCGTGATGGGCGTCTCGCTCCTGCTCCTGTTCCTCAACGTCTTCTCGTTCATCGGCCTCGGCACGACGGCGCAGGCGATCGGCCAGGTGACGTTCACGCTCTCGTACGTCGTCGTGATCGTCCGCGGCAGGCTCGTGTCGATCGGCCCCGACTACGAGCAGGCGGCCGCCGACCTCGGCGCGCCGCCGTTCGACCAGGTGCGCCGCGTGCTCCTGCCGCTGCTCGCCCCGGCGATCGTCGCCAGCTCCGCCGTCGTGTTCGCGATCTCGATCGACGACTTCGTCGTCACGCAGTACCTCTCCGAGCGACGCGAGCACGACGACCGTGTCGATGCTGCTCTACGCCGGCGGCCGCGCGGCCCCGACCCCGGCGCTCAACGCGCTCGCCACCATCGCCCTCGTCATCACGCTCGCGACGCTCACGCTCGCGTACGTCGTCTACCGGCGCTTCGCCGGCGGCCAGGACGCCGCCGCCGTCGCGACCCTGGAGGTGTAGCCGTGCAGGGAGAGATCCGCCTCGAGGAGCTCACGAAGCGCTTCGACGAGGTCGTCGCCGTCGACGGCGATCGACCTGCACATGCCGCCGCGGGGAGTTCTTCACGATGCTCGGCCCCTCGGGGTGCGGCAAGACCACCACGCTCCGGATGATCGCCGGGTTCGAGCGGCCGACGAGCGGCCGGATCATGCTCGACGGCACCGACGTGGCCGACGTGCCGCCGCACAGGCGCAGCGTCAACACCGTCTTCCAGAGCTACGCGCTCTTCCCGCACCTCGACGTCGCCGGCAACGTCGCGCTTCGGCCTCAAGTACAAGCGCATGACGAAGGAGGAGCAGCAGCATCGCGTCCGCGAGGTGCTCGAGGTCGTGCAGCTCGGCGGACTCGAGCGCCGCAAGCCCTCGCCAGCTCTCCGGCGGCCAGCAGCAGCGGGTCGCGCTCGCCCGGGCGCTCGTCCTGAAGCCGCGCGGTGCTGCTCCTCGACGAGCCGCTCGGCGCGCTCGACGCGCGGCTGCGCAAGGGGCTCCAGGTCGAGCTCAAGGCGCTCCAGGCGCGAGCTCGGCGTCACGTTCGTCTTCGTCACGCACGACCAGGAGGAGGCGCTGACGATGAGCGACCGGATCGCCGTCATGAACGGCGGCCGCGTCGAGCAGGCGGGCAGTCCGCGCGCGATCTACGAGGAGCCCCGAGACCGCGTTCGTCGCAGACTTCCTCGGCGTCTCGAACCTCGTCGCCGCGCGAGGCGACGCCCGACGGCGAGGCGTGCAGAGATCGCGATCGGCGACCAGCGCCTCACGGCACGCGTCGGCGAGACGTCCGCGCGCGGCGCTGTCAAGGTCGATGATCCGCCCCGAGCGCGTCGTCGTCGAGCCGCAGGGCGCGACAGGGCGAGAACCGCCTCCCGGGCATGGTCGAGCACGCGATCTTCGTCGGCGCGGCGACGGAGCTCCACGTGCGGATCCCCGGCGGCGGGCTGCTCAAGGCGCAGCTCCCGAACGACGGCACGCGCGCCGAGCTGGTCCAGGGCACGCCGGTCGTCGCTGCATCTTCCGGCGGAAGCGTTGCGCGTGCTGAAGCCGGCGGTCGACGCGGGCGCTTCCGGCGAGGTCGATACCGCGATCGACGTCTAGCGCGCAAGCCGCCGCTCGGTGAGCGCGCGATCCCGGATGCGGCCAGCGAGGTCACGCGGCGGGGACAGCTCGCGGGCGACGGCGTCGAGCACGCATCCCGGCCGCTCCGGCGGGTCGACCACCTCGAGGTAGAGGAGCGACTCCACGCCGTCCGCGAGCGCGCCGAGGCGCCAGGCGACCGCCTCCGGGTCCTCCAGAGCGCGAATCGAGCCGTCGCGCAGCCCCTCGTCGACCAGCGGCGGCGAGGCGAGCGAACCACGTCGCGTACCAGTCGCGCATCAGCGGCCGGAGGGCAGGATCGAACGTGGCGCTCGACCACACCTCGTTCCACAGGCCGCGACCGTCCGGCGCAGCGGTGTACGCCTCGAGGCGGAGCAGCAGCGCTCGCTCGAGGCGCTCCCGCCCCGTGTCGAGCCCTGCGAGCTGCGCCTCGACGGCGGCGTCGAGGGCCTGCTCGGCGTGAGGCGAACGCCCGCCGGAGCAGCTCCTGCCGCGTCGCGAAGTAGTAGTGCACGAGCGCCTTCGAGACGCCGGCCTCGTCTGCGACGGCCTGCATGTGGAGCCCGTGCGCGCCATCGCGCGCGATCACGCGGCATGCCGCCTCGAGGATCGCGGCGATCCGATCGGTGCGGTCTCGGCGCTCGGCGCGGCCATCTCGTCGGTTGTCGTTCGGACATGGTGCGCGCATCTTCGCGCACCCGGCGCTGGAGTGCGAGTTGACCCAGCCGCGCCGTGCGCCTATGCTGTCCTGACCGATCGGTCAGGACCTGGCCGGCACGAGCCCGATGGCCGTCGATACCTCCACTCACCGCTCCGACCTCTCGGCCTCGCTGGCCGCGGGCTGGACGCTGCCGGCGACGTGGTACTCGGACCCGGCGATCCACGAGCTCGAGAAGCAGCGGATCTTCGCCCGCGCCTGGCAGTACGTCGGGCCGGGCCGAGGCGGTCGCCGAGGCCGGCTCGTTCCTCGCGGGTCGGGTGGGCCACGTGCCCGTGGTCGTCGTCCGCGGCAAGGACGGCGAGCTGCGCGGGTTCGTGAACGTCTGCCGCCACCGCGCCCACCTCGTCGCCGACGGAGAGGGCTGTCGCTCGACGCTGCAGTGCCCCTACCACGCCTGGACGTACGACCTCGACGGAACGCTGCTCCGCGGCCCCTCGCTCGGAGCGCGTGCCCGACTTCGACCCGGACGCCTTCTCGCTGCTCCCGATCTCCGTCCGGCAGTGGGGGCCGCTCGTCTTCGCGAATCCCGATCCCGATGCCGCGGCCGCTCGAGGACTCGCTCGACGGCGTCGCCGAGATGGTCGCGGCGAGCGGCGTCGGGTTCGACTCGCTCCGCTTCCGCCATCGGGTCACGTGGGAGCTGCCGGTCAACTGGAAGAACGCGCTCGAGAACTACCTCGAGTGCTACCACTGCGCGGTCGCGCATCCCGGTCTCTCGAAGATGGTCAACGTCGACGCGGACGCGTACTCGCTGATCGAGCGGCCGCTGTCCTCGAGCCAGGCGGGTGACGTCAGGCCCGGTGTCCGCGAGGGCACCGCGAACGTCTCCTACGTGCCGGCCGACGACGTCGACGGCGCCCAGTACCACTTCCTCTGGCCGGGGACGACGATCAACATCGAGCCGGGTCGCCCGAACTTCGGGATCGACACCTGGATCCCGCTGAGCCCACACCGGACGCTCGGCGTCTCCGACTACTACTTCGGGCCCGACGTGACCGACGACGAGGTCGCGGAGCTCGTCGCGTTCAGCCAGCAGGTCGGCGCCGAGGACGACGATCTCGTCCGCAACGTCCAGGCCGGCCTCGACTCGGGTCTCGTGCCGCAGGGGCGCCTGCTGCTCCCCAGCGAGCGCCTGATCGCGCACTTCCAGCGCCTCGTCTACAGCATGGTGGGGGAACCACTCGTTGGGGGAACCCTGGTTCCCCCACCAGCCCCCTCCTTCCGGGAAGCTCAGTGGTGAGGCGATAACCAGCCTCCCGGCCGGCCGAGCCGGCCTCCGGCCCTGGCCGGACCCACGGCACCGTCCCGCGCTACCACGAGCGGCGGCCGCGCCTCGTGAGGTCTGCGCAGCGGCCAGGCCCAAGCCTGCGAGGTGAGGGACAGAGGGGTCTGGGCGCCGGCAGGGCCGGAGCCTGACCGCCGCTGACGTGCGCTGCGGCCCTGCACCCGAGGAACGGGTGGGTTCCGCGCAGCGAGACCGGCGTGCGATTCCCCGATGCCGCCGTGCGCGATCCACGCGCATGATCGGGGTGAACAGGAGGCATGCGATGAAGACCATCCTGGTCTGCTACGAGGAGCGTCCGGTGGCCCCGCGCGTGCTCGAGCGGAGTGCCGAGCTCGCCCTGCTGACGGACGCGCACGTGATCGTGACGAGCGTCACGCCTGTCCTGCACATCCGCGGGGGCCCGATCGACCCCGTCGATCCGCCGGAGCGGCACATCGCCGAGGTCGCCGATGCCGCGGCGCGCCTCGCCGAGCTCGGGGTCACGGACGTCGAGGAGCTTCCGTCCATCGGTGATCCGGCGACGGCGATCGCCCAGCTCGCCGAGGAGCGCGACGTCGACCTGATCGTGCTCGGCGCCCACGACGGCGGCTTCTTCTCGCGACTCATCGAAGGAAGCACGGGCGACGCCGTCGTGCACCGCGCGAAGACCGACGTCCTGATCGTTCATTAGCCAGGGAACCCTGGTTCCCACCATCGCCTTCGTCAGAAGCGCAGCGCGTCCAGTTGACCTGCTTCACGACAGGTGGCGCTCGCCAACCTCATCTCGGTGCGAACCAGACGAAGCGGCGAACCTCGCCGCGATGAGCGGAGACCCACAGTCTGCATCCGGGCCCTGCCTGGTTTCCGTCGCTTCGTGAACAGCGCACTGGGCCGAAGGCCGGCTTGGCCGGCCGGGAGGCAGGGTGCGATCGTGCCGTGAGCTGCCCGGAGGAGGGGGCCTGCTGGGGGAACCAGGGGTTCCCCCAGCCTAGCCGCGCTCGAAGTAGCGCTTGCGCTCCCAGTCGGTGACGAAGCGGTCGAAGATCGCCTGCTCGGTTCGCGCGTAGTTGAGGTAGTGGTCGACGACCTGGTCGCCGAACGCGCCTCGGGCCATCGTCCCGCTGCTCGAGGAGCGCGATCGCCGCTCCGAGCGACGACGGGAAGCGCTTCGCGTCCGACTCGTAGGCGTTGCCGGTCAGCGGTTCGGGCAGCTCGAGCTCGTGCTCGATCCCGTACAGGCCCGCCGCGATGATCGCCGCGAAGGCGAGGTAGGGGTTCGCGTCGCCGCCCGGGATCCGTGTCTCGGCGCGGCGCGCGCCGCCCTTGCCGACCACCCGGAAGCCGCAGGTGCGGTTGTCGTTCCCCCAGGCGAGCGTCGTCGGCGCCCATGACCCGGCCGCGAAGCGCTTGTACGAGTTGATCGTCGGCGCGAGGAACACCGCGAGCTCCTCGAAGCACGCGATCTGACCTGCCAGCCAGCGTTGGAAGAGCGGCTCGTCGTCGGCGAACGCCGGGGCGCCGTCGCGGAACAGCGACGAGTGGACATGGCACGAGTTGCCGATCCAGCCCTCGAACGGCTTCGCCATGAAGGTGATCGCGCACCCGTGCTGGAAGGCGATCTCCTTGGCGCCGTTCTTGTAGATCACGTGGTTGTCGGCCATCGTCAGCGCGTCGGCGAAGCGGAAGTTGATCTCCTGCTGGCCGGGCCAGGCCTCGCCCTTTGAGGTCTCCACCCGCATCCCCGCCGCCTGCATGTGGTTGCGGACGGCGCGCAGGAACGGCTCGTCGTAGGTGGTGCCGAGGATGTGGTAGTCGAGGACGTACGGCACGGTCGGGGTGAGCGTCCTGTACCCGTCCGCGTGCGCCTCGGAGTACGTCTCCTTCACGAGGTAGAACTCGAGCTCGCTGCCCATCATCGGCGTGAAGCCGAGTGCTGCGGCGCGCTCCATCTGCGCGCGCAGGACCTGCCGCGGCGAGGGCTCGACGGGGGTGTGGTCGTGCCAGAGCACGTCCCCGAGCACGAGCGCGGTGCCCTCGAGCCAGGGGATGCGGCGCAGGGTCGCGAGGTCAGGGACGACGTCGAAGTCGCCGTAGCCCTGCTCCCAGGACGCTATCGCGTAGCCGGGCACGGGGTCCATCTCCATCTCGAGCGCCAGGAGGTAGTTGCAGCCTTCCACGGCAGCGCCGGCGGCGTGCTGGTCGAGGAAGAACTCGGCGTGGAGCCGCTTCCCCATCAGCCTGCCCTGCATGTCCGTGAAGGCGACGACGACGGTGTCGATCTCGCCCCGGCCGGTCAGCTCGGTGAGCTCCTCGAGGGTGAGCATGGCAGGGATCCTATTCCGTCCGGGACGAGGGCGAGACTCTGACGCACGGCGGGCGCCTCTCTGGACAACAGTCAGACACTTGACAGCGAACCGGTTGAGGGAGGTGAATACCCGCAACGCCTCGCCGGAGCGGCGAGGACCCAAGGCGGCGAGGGATCAGGAGGGACACACATGAGCGAGACCCCACCACCAGCACCTGGCGTGATCCACACCTCGGAGGACGAGCAGATCCTGCACAAGCTCGGCTACGCGCAGGAGCTCTTCCGCGCGATGGGAGTGTTTCGGAACTTCGCGATCAGCTTCACGATCATCTCCATCCTCGCGGGGTGCCTGACCTCGTACTACATCGCGTTCCAGTGGGGCGGGCCGGTCGCCGTCACCTGGGGCTGGATCATCGTCAGCACCTTCACGATCCTGGTCGCGCTCTCGATGGCAGAGATCGCATCGACCTACCCGACCGCGGGCGGCCTCTACTACTGGTCGTCCAAGCTCGGCAGCCCGGCGTGGGGCTGGTTCACGGGCTGGTTCAACCTCATCGGCCTGATCGGGATCGTCGCGGCCGTCGGGTACGGGCTGGCGATCTTCGCGACGTCGCTCCTCAACTTCTGGTTCGACTATGCCAACGACCGGGAGCACATCTTCTACGTGTTCGCGGTGGTGCTGATCCTCGGAACCGCGCTGAACGTGTTCGACGTCCGCATCACGTCGATGCTCAACGGGATCTCCGCCTTCTGGCACGTGATCGGCACCCTGATCCTCGTCGGCGCGATGATCATCGTGCCCGACACGCACCAGTCGCTCTCGTACGTGTTCACGACCACGGTGAACAACTCGGGCTTCTCGGGCTCGAGCTGGAGCGACCTCGTGTTCTGGATGGTGTTCTGCATCGGCCTGACGATGTCGCAGTACACGATCACGGGCTACGACGCGTCGGCCCACATGGCGGAGGAGACGCATCAAGCGTCGCGATCAGCGGCGGTCGGAATGGTGTCGTCGGTGGTGATCTCCGTTGTCGCGGGCTTCATCCTGCTGGTCACGCTGACGTTCGCGATCCCCGACGCCACGGCGGTGCAGGAGCAGTTCACCTACATCGTCACGTACATCTGGGAGGGCTCGATGGGGCGACAGTGGGCCGAGTTCCTGCTGTTCATCGTCGTCGTCGCGCAGTTCTTCTGCCTGACGGCGTGCCTCACCTCGGGGTCACGGATGCTGTTCGCGTTCTCGCGCGATCGCGCCGTCCCGGGCCACCGGCTCTGGCGGCGCGTCTCCCGGCATCGCGTCCCGGTCTACTCCGTGGTCGCAGTCGGCGTCGCCGGGTTCGCGCTCATGATCCCGACCTACTGGAACAACCTCGCCGGGTACTACGTCGGCACCTCGGTCGGTACGACGGGCCTCTACATCGCGTTCATCCTGCCGGTGATCCTCCGCTTCCGAAAGGGCGACTCGTTCGAACGGGGAGCCTGGAGCCTTGGCAAGCACTACAAGTGGATCAACCCGATCGCGATCCTCTGGGTCGTGTTCATCTCGCTCGTCTTCATGCTCCCGACGGCGCCCGCGGCGATCCCCGGGAACGACGCGTTCGACTGGAACTTCGTCAACTACGCACCGCTCACGATCGGGGGAGCGCTTCCTGCTCTTCGGCGGCTGGTGGGTGCTGTCGGCGAAGAACTGGTTCGAGGGCCCGGTGCGGATGGGCACCGACGAGGAGCTCGAGCAGCTCGAGGCCAAGCAGGAGGACGAGTTCCTGCTGCCGGCCGACACGCAGTACGAGTCCTAGCTCAGCTCGGACCTCGGCCGTCACGAGGGGCGCCCACGGGCGCCCCTCGGCGTTCTCCCACAGCGAGCAGTCGAACTAGAATCCGGCGATGCGTGTCGTCGTCGACGAACCGAGCCGTGGGCGCCTCATGCGACGCGACCGCGGTCTACGTCTGGCCGCGCGCCGTGCGCTGCTGCGGCGGGCGACACTACGTCCTCGAGGCATCGCTCGATGCCAGGGGCCGCGACTTCGAGCTCACCCACGCCGCCGACGGCTTCCAGGTGTGGACGACGCCGGGGATGAAGCTGCCGGACGAGCTCCACCTGGAGGTCGACGCACGCAACCGTCCGCGCGCGTTCTGGAACGGCCAGGGCTGGGTCGGCTAGACGGACGTGCTCACCCGAGCCAGGCGCCGCCGTTCTGGTCGATCGCCTGCCCGGTGACGCCCCGGGCATCGGGTGAGAGGAGCCAGGCGACCGTTCCTGCGATGTCTGCCGGCTGCGACATGCGCCCGAGAGGCACCGCGCTCATCGCGTCGCGATAGGCCTCCTCCCTGCTCGTGCCGAGTGCCTCGGCGATGCCGTCGAGACCGCTCCAGGCCATCTCGGTGTCCACCCACCCCGGGCAGACGGCGTTCACCTGGACGCCATCCGGCCCGAGCTCGGCGGCGAGCGAGCGCACGAGCCCGAGAAGGCCTGCCTTGGATGCGCTGTAGCCCGTATAGGCCGGCACGCCGATGCGCGCGAGGATCGAGGAGACCACGACCAGGTGCCGGGCCTCGGGACCCGGCGCGAGGTGCGCGACCGCCGAGGCGCAGCAGTAGTAGGTGCCGTTGAGGTTCGTCTGGACGATCTCGTCGAAGCGGTCGTCGCGGCCGGCCGTGTTCGCGCCCCCGATGCCCGCAGCCGCGACGAGCGCGTGGAAGGGGCCGTGCTCCTCGACAGCGGCCGCGAACGACCTGTCCACTGCCTGGCGGTCGCCGATGTCGCACGTCGCGACGTGCACCGCGTGCGTCAGTGAGCCAGCGGTCTCCTCGAGGCGTCCGCGATCGCGCGCGACCAGGGTGAGCCGAGCGCCGTCCCGATCCAGCCGCTGGGCGATCGCGCGCCCGATCCCGCTGCTCGCTCCGGTCACGATGACGTGTCTGCCCTGCATGATCCTCCCTGATCGTCGCTCTTTGCGGGATTTTCGCCGCGCATCGCCCTTGCCGCGGATGACTCCTCCAGCGTAGATTGCCGCTGCGCCGAGCAGGGAGCGCGAGGAGGACGAAGCCACGCCGGGCGGCCCGGACGCAGAAGCGAACGGTCAGTCGGCCTGGTGGACGAATCCGCCCCGGCTCGGCGAGCTGCCGGTCCCACCTTTTCAGAGCACAGCAGATGTTCCGCAAGTACGTGCGACGTATCACGGAAAAACCGCAATTTGCGGAGATCGCCGAGGGCGGCACCCTTGACGACCGCGATGGAGAGTGTAGTTTGAGCAGTGCACCGAGCACGGAGCGTCCGAGGTTGATGGCACTCCGACAGGCAATCGCTTCGGCGGAGGTCAGTCGTGAGGGCCGGACGAGGAGGCCACCGACTCGGTGCATTTCTACGTGGTCAAAGAGGTCGAACGGGTTCGAGCTGCGTCGCCGCCCCTCCGCGCCCCCCGTCCCGCCGCGTGGTCACGCCGGCTGCGTACGGCGGACGCGCTCAGGGGTTGCGAGGCTCGGCCGCGAAATCCCCGCGTAATCTCAAAATCCCCGCAATTTGCGCAAATGCGGCACACGGACGTCTTGACGGAGGCATTCCGCGTCCCTAGATTGCTCCTTGCACCGAGCACGGAGCGCCTGAGGTTGATGGCCACTCCGACCGGCAGTCGCTTCGGCGAGGGTCAGTCGGGAAGGCCGGACGAGGGAGCCACCGACTCGGTGCATTTCGTTGTGGACCTGAACGAGGTGCCCTGCTGCGTATGCTCGGAGCCCACATGCGGACACGCCTCCTCCCTCTCGTCTGCGCGATCGTCTTCACCGACACGATGCTGTTCGCGGCGATCGTCCCGCTCGTCCCGACTCTGACCGGAGAGCTCGGGCTGAGCGAGGTGCAGGCGGGCCTCGTCGTCGGCGCCTACGGCGCCGGAGCGGTGCTCGGCGGCATCCCGTCCGGCTACCTTGCGGAGCGGGTCGGAGCGAAGCGCACTGCGGTCGTCGGTCTCCTGCTGCTCGGGGTGGCAAGCGCGGGATTCGCGCTCGCCAGCGGCTCGGTCGCGCTGGGCATCGCCCGCTTCGCGCAGGGCTTCGCGAGCGCCGTGACGTGGTCCGGGGCCCTCGCCTGGCTCACCACGTCGACGCCCCGCGAACGGCGGGGCCAGACGCTGGGGACGGCCTTCGGGTTCGCTGTGCTCGGATTCATCGTCGGGCCGGCGATCGGGGCCGTCGCGGAGCTCACGTCGGTACGAGTGGTGTTCCTCGGCGTCGCAGCGGCCACGATCGTCCTCGCCGGCGTCGCAGCACGGCTTCCGGCCACGCGCAGCACTCCCCGGACAGGCTCGATCTCTCTCAGGCAGGCGCTCCGCGACGCGCCGTTCGCCGTCGCAGTCTGGTTGACCGTCGTACCCGCCCTGTTCTTCGGTGCGCTCGACCTGCTTGCGCCGCTCACGTTCGACGACGCCGGCTGGGGAAGCGTGGCCATCGCTGGGGCCTTCGTGTGCGCCGGGCTGATCGAGGTCGCCCTTGCGCCCGTCGCCGGACGACTCAGCGACGTTCGCGGGCGATTGGTGCCGGTGCGCCTCGGCCTCTGGGGGATGGCGGCGATCGGGATCATGCTCGCGCTGAGCGACCGCGCGCTCGTGGTCGCGGCGCTCATCTTCTGCGCCTCCGTCGCCGTGAGCGGTGTGACCTCACCCGGCATCGCTCTCGTCTCGGACCGGGCAGAGGCCACCGGTCTTCCTCAGACGCTCGGCTTCGGGGTCATGAACTCTGCCTGGGCGACAGGCGCCATGGTCGGCCCCGTCGCCGCCGGCGCGCTCGCCGCAGGTGTCGGTGACGCAACGCCGTATCTCGTCTGTGCGGGCATCGCGGTCGCGACCGCGATCGGCATCGGCTCGACGTTCACGGAGCCACAGAGAGCATGAGCAGCAACGACTGGGACATCCGCTACGCCGACCGAGACCTCGTGTGGGGAGCCAGGCCGAACCGCTTCGTCGAGCGCGAGCTCACCGACCTCGCACCCGGCCGCGCGCTCGACCTCGCCAGCGGCGAGGGGCGCAACGCGATCTGGCTGGCCCAGCGTGGGTGGCAGGTGACCGCCCTCGACTTCTCGCAGGTCGCCACCGACCGTGCGCTCGAGCTCGCCGCCGCCGCGGGTGTGACGATCGACGCCCGCACCGAGGACGTCCTCGCAGGAGGGGACGATCCCGAGGTGGATCTCGTCCTCATCTCGTACCTGCAGCTTCCAGCCTACGAGCGGGCGCGCGCCCTCCGCCGCGGGGCCGCCGCGGTGGTGGCCGGCGGTACGTTCCTGCTCGTCGCGCACGACCTCCGCAACCACGGCGAGGGCTACGGCGGGCCGCGGGACGCCGGGCTGCTCTGGACGGTCGAGGAGGTCGTCGAAGGGCTGGGGCCATCCTTCGAGGTGATCGCGGCACGCATCGAGGAACGGCCGGTCGACGGCGCGCCACGACCCGCGCTCGACACGCTGGTCAGGGCGCGGAAGCGAGCGTGACGTCGGCCGGGAAGCGCTCGAGCGCCCAGGCTGCGTCGAGCGGCCGCCGCCGGTAGTCCTTGCCGGCGACGAGCACGTAGTCACCGGTGCGCGGGTCCATCGGCAGACGGGACTCCGCCGGATACCACCGGTTGTGCCGGTCGATCAGGTCGTTCACCTCGTCGAACAGGGTCGCCTCCACCGTCTCGCGCCAGCGCCGGGCGAACGCCGCGGGGTCGGACTCCTCGCGTGCCAGCTCTCGCCACCGCACCTCCAGCTCGTGCTCGTGCGCCTCCTCGAGGGCATCGATCTCCCGGAGCCGGAGGACGTACGGACGCGGCCCGCTGAGCGACGCGAAGTAGTCCTCGACCAGCGGCTGGAAGTTCCGCAGACGCAGTGGGAGCGGTCGACCGAACAGCGCGTTCGAGCGGACGTCCTCGACGAGCCCTTCGAGCTCCCGCCGCTCACGTGGGGTCTGGGCGCGTGGAGCGCTCTCCCTCAGGATCGCCTCGCGTTCCTGCTCCTTCACGCCCGCAGTACAGCAGACCGGCTCCGGTCGCTGCGCTGCGCGAGGCCCAGGAGGGCAAGCGCTCCCAGGAGCGCTGCGACGACCGAGATCGCGCTGAACATGATCCAGGTCGCCTCGTCCCCGAAGCTGTTGCGCACCTGGAGCCCGATCAGCGGGGCGAGCGCGAACCCGATCGCCGGCGCGCTCCCGAACGCGCCCATGTACGCGCCCCGGATGTCCTCGGGGGCGAGGTCGGCGACCACGGCCTGGGACGTCGGCACCCACAGCATCTCGCCGAAGACGAACACGACCAGCACGAAGAGGACGACCCCGAGCGACTGGTCGAAGACGAGCAGGAGATACGGGAGACCCATCACGAGCATCGCGACGACGAGCTTGGGCGCAGCGGGCACGCTCCCGGTCGCGCGCGTCAGCCGGATCTGGAAGAGCGTCACGAGCAACGGGTTGATCCAGACGAGGAATCCCCAGGTCGCGGGTGCGTACCCGTATCCGTCGACGAGCGAGACTGGCAGGACGATCTCGTAGGCGACGTAGACGAGCCAGGCGAACACGGCAGAGCCGAGGAACAGGAGGAAGGGCCGATCGGCCAGGATCACACGGAAGGAGCCCCGCTCGGGTGGGCCTTCCGGGGCGTACGCGCCACCGCGAGGGAGGAACCGGTAGGCGACGATCCACGCGGCCGCGGACAGCGCCGCCACCCCCACGAACAGGAGCGTCCAGCTGCCGACGATCAGGAGGAGGCCGCCGAGCGGCGGACCCAGGACGACCCCGAAGTTCGCGGCGACGCGCACGGACGCGTAGGACGCCTCGTGCTTCTCGGGAGCGACGAGATCGGCGACCATGGCCTGCGCGACCGAGCCGCCGAGCGCGCCGAACACGCCCGCGAAGGCGAGAGCGGCGACGCCCGCCCGAGGGCTGCCGCTCACCGCGAGGAGCAACAGCGGATACCCCACCATCACGCCCTCGCCGAAGAGGATGATCCTCCGTCGGCCGAGACGATCCGAGAGGTACCCACCGACGTAGCCGGAGGCGCCGGAGAGCAACGCGCCCACGAGGAACGCGAACGGGAGCAGCGCTTTCTCGTCGAGCTCGTCCACGGCCCAGATCGCCATGAAGGACCACATCGTCGACCCCGCGAGCGAGCCGACGAGCGTGACCGCGAGCACGGGACGCAGCGCAGGGTCGACGTCGTCACCCCAGACGAGACGCGCGATGCGACGCACGAACGGCATCAGGCCAGACTAGTCGCTGGTGTCGAGAATCCCGGCCGGCGTCAGCGTCGCGCGCGCCAGCGATCGAGCCAGGAAGAGGGCTCCTGCACGATCGGTGAAGGCGCGCCCGGCTCGATCGCCCCACGAAGGGCTCGCTGTTCTTCGGATCTCGCCTCGGTCGGCTCGCCGGTGAGCGTGTCGACCCGCACGGGGTGGGGCTCCTCCCTCGCGACCTCCGTCGGCTCGAGCGTCGTCGCCACCCCGCGTGCGCGGAGGCGGGCGAAGTCTCCACGCAGCGCGCGGGCCATCTCGTCCTTGTGGCTCTGCTCCCTCACTCGGGCGGACGTTTCACCGCCGTGGCCTCGACTCCTCCCACGGCGGGGTGGAGCCGCCGCCAGACGAGCATCGTGAGACCGCCCAGCACCAGCGTCGGGACGATCGAGAGGAACCGGTAGATGAGCGTCGCCGCGACGACCTCCGCGTTGGCGCCGCCGAAGCCCACCAGCGTCGCGGTGAGCCCGATCTCGACGACGCCGAGCCCGCCCGGGGTCAGGGGGATGAGGCCCAGGACCCTGGCGACCGCCCAGGCGGCGAACACCTCTACCCAGGTGAGTTCGCCTGCGTCGATCCCGACCGCGCGGACAGAGACGAGCAGGAGCACGAAGACGGTCAGGTTCCCGACGAGCGCGGCTGCGGTGAGCACGTGCCACCGGCGCTGAACGAGCCCGACGGTCTGGTTCCGGAAGCGGGCGAACGAGGCACCCGACCAGCCGACCGGCCCTCGCCGGAACCGGCCGAGCAGGCGATTCGACCAGGAGGCAGCAAGGTCGCCGATCGCCTCGGCGAACTCGGCCCGCCACAGCACCAGGCCGAGGGCGAGGACGACGGTCCCGAAGATCGCCGCACCGACGAAGGCGAGGGTCGTCAGCCCCGCATCGGTCTCCTGCTCGGCGGTGAGCAGGAACACGGCGAGCACGGGCAGCAGCAGGTTGGAGAGCTGGTTCCAGACACCGGTGAGCGTCACCGCTCGCGTCACGTCGCCCGACGCGAAGCCCCAGCTGCGCAGCAGCGCGAACGAACCGGCCATGCCGACGAGGCCGCCGCCCGGCACCGCGTAGGTGATCGCGGTCGACGCCTGCGTGAACGGCAGTGCCTGACGGAACCGGAGCCCCGGGAGCGCGACCATCCACGGCGGCGCGTAGGTGACGATGTTCAGGATCGTCGCGCCTGCGAGCGCGAGCAGCCACACCGGCTCGAGACCGGTGATCACCGCCCAGACGGCCCGGTAGTCGGCGATCCGCGGCAGGACGACGAGGAACGTGAACCCGACGACCGCGAGCGCAACCGCGAGACCGAGGTGACGATGGTGACGGCGGAGCCAGCGCATCTCGCCCAAGCCTACGCCTGCAG
>CAWKGI010000003.1:0-70534 GCA_963849125.1 uncultured Actinomycetes bacterium
GTCACGATCCTGTACACGGCGCCGACGGCGATCCGGGCTCACATGAAGTGGGGTCCGGAGCACGCCTCGCGTCACGATCTCTCATCCCTCCGTCTGCTCGGATCGGTCGGCGAGCCGATCAACCCCGAGGCGTGGATCTGGTACCACGAGCACATCGGCGGCAGCCGTTGCCCGATCGTCGACACGTGGTGGCAGACCGAGACGGGCATGATCCTCATCACACCGTTGCCCGGTGTGACGACGACCAAGCCAGGCTCGGCGACCCGGCCGTTTCCGGGCGTCAAGGCGGCGGTCGTGAGCGAGATGGGAGAGCGCGTGGAGGAGGGCGGGGGATACCTCGTCCTGGAGCGTCCGTGGCCCGCGATGACCCGCGGGATCTTCGGCGACGACGCCCGGTTCCGCACGACGTACTGGGAGCGATTCCCCGGGGTCTACTTCGCCGGCGACGGCGCCCGGGTCGACGCGGACGGGGACTTCTGGCTGCTCGGCCGCGTCGACGACGTGATGAACGTCTCCGGGCACCGGATCTCCACGATCGAGGTCGAGTCGGCCCTCGTCGACCACCCAAGCGTCGCCGAGGCGGCGGTCTGCGGTCGAGCCGACCCGATCACCGGTCAGGCGATCGTCGCCTTCGTGACGCTCAAGGGCGGTGAGCCCGGCTCGGTCGAGCACCTCGAGGAGCTGCGTGAGCACGTCGCGCACAAGATCGGGCCGATCGCCAAGCCGGCGAACATCGTGTTCACTCCCGAGCTCCCCAAGACGAGGTCGGGCAAGATCATGCGCCGGCTGCTGCGCGACGTGGCCGAGCATCGGCCGCTCGGGGACACGACGACCCTTGCTGACCCGTCCGTCGTCAGCGAGCTCGCCGAGCGCTCTGTCGAGTCGCCGGCAGACGAGTAGGCGCTCTGGTCCGCGTCGTCGGTCGTCAGGCGCCGGCCGCGCGTGAGAAGGCGTCCAGCGTTCGACGGACGTCGCCGTCGTCCGTGCGCCAGCACGAGACCGAGATGCGGATCGCAGCTCGATCGTCCCAGACGGTCGGGCTCATCCACGCCTCGCCCTCGCTCTGCACCGCCCTGAGGATCGCCGAGGTGCGCACGTCGTCGTCGAACCGGAAGAGGACCTGGTTGAGGTCCACCTCGTTGAGGATCTCGCAGCCGGGGATCTCGGCGAGCCCGCGCGCGAGCTGCGCAGCCTGCTCGCATCCGCGCTCGACCAGCGCGGTGATGCCGTCGCGGCCGAGCGAGCGGATCGCCGCCCAGGTCGGCAGCGCCCGTGCGCGGCGGGAGAACTCAGGGCTGTAGCCCATCGGATCACGTGCGGCACGGAGGTCGGAGACCTCGAGGTACGGCGCGGCGTACTCCATCGCAGCCGTGTGGGCGGCCGGATGCGCACAGATCGCGATGCCGCAGTCGTAGGGGACGTTGAGCCATTTGTGCGCGTCGGTCGCCCAGGAGTCTGCCGCCGCGTGGCCTTCGACCAGATGACGCAGCCGCGGGCTCGCCGCAGCCCACAGGCCGAAGGCTCCGTCGACGTGAACCCAGGCGTCGTGCGCATGAGCGACCTCGACGATCGAGGCGAGGTCGTCGAACGATCCGGTGTTCACCTCACCCGCCTGCGCACAGACGATGGTCGGGACGCCGGGGTCGAGCTCCGCGGCGAGGAGCCCGGCTCGCATCCTGCCGTGGTCGTCGACCGGGATCACGCACTCCTGGGCGCTGCCGATCCCGAGGAGGCGGAGAGCGCGGGTCAGCGTGACATGGCGCCGCCCGCCCACGACCACGCGGATCGGCGGCGCTCCGGCGAGCCCTTCCGCCGCGAGGTCGTAGCCGACCGCGTCGTAGACGCCTTGTCGTGCGGCAGCGAGCGCCGTCACGTGGGCCATCTGACAGCCTGTGACGAACGCGAACGAGGCGTCGGCGGGCAGGCCGAGCAGCTCGAGCACCCAGCGCCCGGCGATTGTCTCGAGCGCCGAGATCGCGGGCGTTGGCTCGGCGAGCCCGGCGTTCTGATCCCAGGTGGAGACGAGCCAGTCGGCCGCGAGGGACGCCGGCAGCGCGCCGCCGATCACGAACCCGAAGTACCGTCCCGAGCCCATGGCCGTGAGCCCCGGCTCGACCGCGACCGCGAGCTCCTCGATCACCTCGAGTGGATCGGCGCCCTGCGCAGGGAGAGGCTGCTCCAGCGCGCGGAGCATCGTGGCGTAGTCGGCGCCGGGACGGATCGGGCGGCTCCCGAGGGTGTCCAGGTACGCCGTCGCCAGCTCTGCGGTTCTGCGGAGGAGAGCGCCCTCGTCGGTCATCGCGGGTCAGCCCTTCAGCAGCTGCTCGAAGCGTGTCGGGTCGTCGAACGGGCCGATCAGGGCCATCCGCAGGTCTCCGCCGAGCAGCTCGCCGGCCACGCGCTGGACATCCGCCCCCGTGACCGCGTCGAGCCCCGCGAGCACCTCGGCAGGCTCGGTCGCGCGTCCCTCGAGCACCTCTCGTCGCAGCCCGAACATGATCGTCGCGTGAGGGCTCTCGAGTCCGAGCACGAAGCGTCCCTTCGCGAACGACCGAGCCTTCTCGAGCTCGGTCGTGGGAACGGGCTCACGGACGATCGTCCGCAGCTCGGCCACGATCGTCGAGACGGCGTCGTCGATGCGGTTGAGGTCGACGCCTGCCTGTGCCGCCAGTGTTCCTGCGTCTGCGTACGAGGTCGCCCCGGAGAACACGTAGTAGGCGAGCCCGCGACGCTCTCGGACCTCGGTGAACAGACGCGACGACATCCCACCGCCGAGCACCGTGGAGAGGAGCTGGAGCGCGTAGCGGTCGGGGTGGCCTGTCGGATATGCCCGTGCGCCGATCACGAGGTGGGCCTGATCGGACGCCTTCGTGTGGATGCGGACGGGCGAGTCGGAGTCGTGAAGGACGACCGGATCAGGTGTCGGTGTCGCCTGGGCAGGCGCGTCGCCGAGCAGCTCCTCGAGCCGATCGACGAGACCGTCGCCGATGTTCCCGCCGAGGCCGACGACCGTTCGCTCTGGGCGGTACCAGCGATCGATGTACCCCGTGAACGTCTCGCGCGTCGCGCCGCGGACGGTCTCCTCGTTCCCGATGATGTCCCAGCCGAGCGGCTGGTCGCCGTACACGTGCTGCTCCCAGACGTTCCCGATGTAGCTGCGCGGCGTGTCGTTGTACATGTTCATCTCCTCGACGATCACGCCCTTCTCGCGCTCGATCTCGTCTGCGTCGAACCGGGAGTTGCGCAGCATGTCCACCAGGACGTCGAGCGCGACGTCCCGCGTCTCGGCCGCGCACTTGACGTAGTACGCGGTCACCTCCTTCCCGGTGAACGCGTTGAACTCACCGCCGATCGAGTCGATCTCGGTGGCGATGTCGCGGGCCGTCGGGCGCCGCTCGGTGCCCTTGAAGAACATGTGCTCGGCGAAGTGGGCGATGCCACTCTCCTCGCGCCGCTCGTAGCGCGAGCCCGCGGCGAACATCACGAAGCAGGCGACGGACTGGGCGGTCGCGATCGGCGCAGTCACGAGGCGGGTGCCGTTGGAGAGGGTTGTTCGCTCGAAAGTCGGCATGCGAGCCATCGTATCCATGGCATCGTCCCCGTTCGGGCGCCCAAGCCGGCCCCGCCGTTGATCGATGCGTGCCGCATGCGCCTCGTCCGGATCCATGCGCTCGGCATCGGCGCACGGTCGGGCTTCAGAGACGGATCCGTGGCGATGGTCGCCACGCCTCGGGTCTCACGCCGAAGAGGCGCGCTTCTCGGCGCGGCGCATCGCGCGCAGCGGCCGGGGCGACCGTGTAGCGTCCGGCCCGTGAAGCTGGAAGACGCGATCGCGATCTGTGGCTCGGTGACCGCCGAGGCAGACGGCCCCGTAGCAGTCGTCGTGGCAGACGCCCACGGCGAGATCGTGGCGGCAGCCCGGATGGACGGCGCAGCCCTGGATACCTTCGAGAACGCCAGGCGGAAGGCGTACACGGCCGCGCGGAGCGACGCGACGACGACGCGTGCGCTCGCCGCGAAGGTCGGCACCGTGCCGACCGAGCTGGCGAGCTTCGACCCGCAGTTCTCGTTCTTCCTCGGCGGCGTCGCCGTCTTCCGCGGCGGTGTGCGGATCGGTGCGGTCGGCGTCAGCGGCCTTCCGGGCGAGGTCGACGAGGCGCTCGCGCTCGACGCGGTCCGCTCTGCTGGGCTCGAGCCGCCCGCCGGGCTCTAGGACGCTCGCCAGGCGGCGATGAGCGCTGCCTCACGTTCGGGCGTGAGCCCGACGCCCTCGACGGGCTCGGCCTCCGCGAGCGTCGCGGCAATCGTCTCGTCCAGCGGGCGTGCGCGCAGACCAGCCGCCTGCACGCGCTCGGTGCGCACGTCCATGAAATGCCGGTGGTCGGGCTCGGCGTCGTCGATCCAGAGCGGAAGCTCCATCCACTCGCCGACCTCGTGCTCGCGCAGGAACGCGGGGTCGACCTCGACGACGTCCGGCTCCGCTGCGGTGGCGAGCGCACTCGTCTCGACGATGCGACCGAGCGTCGTGTCGCAGGTCGCGTTGAACGTCCCTGCGAGGCCTCCTTCGACGGACGTGACGATCCAGGCCGCGAGGTCGCGGACGTCGACGAGCTGGACAGGCCGGTCGAGCGGCGCAGGGACGAGGAGCTCGCCGCCGCGGGCCACGCGGTGCGGCCAGTACGTGAACCGCCCGGTCGGATCGCTCGGACCGACGATCAGGCCCGCGCGGACGTGGAGCGCTCGCCCGGGAAAGGAGCTCTCGACCTCCCGCTCGCAGAGCGCCTTCAGCGCTCCGTACCCGGCCTGGACGTCCTCCGAGGAGGGGTCATCCAGGACGGCCACCGCCGACTCCTCGTCTACCCGCTCGGCGAACGATGCGTACACGGAGATGGACGACACGAACGCATAGCGCTCGGCAGCTTCCGCCAGCAGACGCGCGCCTGCGCCGACGACCCGTGGGAGGTACCCGGAGGTGTCGAGCACCGCATCCCACGAGCCGCCCTCGAGCGCGACCAGATCGCCGTCGCGATCGCCTCGAAGGCTCTCGACTCGGGGCCAGACCTCGGGATCGGTTCCCGTCCGGTTGAACGTCGTGACCTCGTGCTCGCGACGGAGCGCCTCTGCGAGCAGCGCCCGACCGAGGAAGCGCGGCCCGCCGAGGAGCAGGAGCCTCATGCGAGCTCCGTGACTCCCGCGAGGAGCCGGTCGACCTCCTCGGTGGTGTTGTAGTGCACGATCCCGGCCCGCACGGCACCGTCGTGCTCGTCGAGGCCGAGGTGCCTGATCGTCTCGAGCGCGTAGTAGTTGCCCCACCAGACGGCGACGTCGCGCGTGGCCAGGTGCGTCGCGACCTCCTCTGCCGTGTGCCCCTCGACGCTGAAGCAGAACGTCGGGACGCGCCCCTCCATCGTCGGGAGGCCGTGAAGCGTCACGCCGACCGGCAGCCCGTCCAGGAACCGCTGACCGAGCGCGCGCTCGTGACCCGTGATCGCATCCCACCCCAGCTCGTCGACGTAGTCGATGGCTGCGACGAGACCGGCGAGCAGCTCGTGCTGGCACGTTCCCAGCTCGAAGCGATGTCCGACGGGCTCGTCCGCCGCCGGGCGGACCTTGTAGGGCTCCCAGCTGCGCAGGAGGCCGTCGCGTCCGAACGCCATCCCCATGTGCGGCCCGAAGAACTTGTACGGGGAGCAGAGGAGCACGTCGACGTCCCACGCGGCGACGTCGATCGGTCCGTGCGGCCCGAAGTGGACGGCGTCGGCCCACGCGAGGGCGCCGACCGAGTGCGCGAGCTCCACGATGCGCCGCACGTCGGGAGCCGTCCCGACCGAGTTCGCCGCAACGGGGAACGCGACGACGCGCGTCCGCGCCGAGAGCTGCGACTCCAGGCTCTCGAGGTCGAGTGCGAGCTCGTCCGTCACGTCGACGTGACGGACGACGATGCCGAGGTCGTGCTGGAGATGGAGCCAGGGGGAGACGTTGGCGTCGTGGTCGAGTCGCGTGACGAGCACCTCGTCTCCCGGGCCGAGATCGCGCCCGAGCGCCCGGGTGAGGAGGAAGTTGAGCGACGTCATGCTCTGCCCGAAGGCGACCTCCCCAGCGTCGCACCCCAGGAAGGCCGCGGCCCGCTCGTGCGCGAGGTCGACGAGTGCGGTCGTGCGTTGCGACGTCTCGTAGGGCGCGCCGACGTTCGCGTTGTCGTGACGGAGGTAGTCGGCGATCGCGTCGATCACGCTGTCGGGACATTGCGTCCCCCCCGGCCCGTCGAAGAACGCGAGGCGCCGCTGGAGCGCGGTGTAGCGGCTGCGCACCGCCTCGACGTCGAGCAGGGTGGTGCTCATCCGATCTCCCTTCCGTTGATTGTCCAGCGGTACGTCGGCGGCGTCGTGAGCGACGCGCCGACGAAGCAGTCACGCTCGGCCTTGGCGACCAGGGTCGGCACAGAGTCGTCGTCGGGCGAGGGATCGAGGCGCACGTCGAGAGCGACGACGATCTCCACGAAGGCGAAGCGACCATCCGCCTCGCGTCGGGTCACCGTCCCGGTGGCGCTCGCTCGTGGGACGACCTCGATCCCGGCACGTCGAGCATGGAACGCGAGGCTCGTGAGCACGCATCGGCACAGGCCGGCCAGCACGAGGTGCTCCGGCGTCCACGACTCGCGCTCGGAGCCCGGGAGCGCCGTCCCCCCGCGATCGGAGGCGACGTCCCACCCCTCGTCGAGATCGACACCGAACGAGAAGACGCGCGCGCGGCCTGACATGCCAGGACCCTAGACGATCACCGCGCTGTCCGGACCGTGGCCTACGGTGTCCTTCCATGCAGCGGTTGCGGCCGTTGAGCGAGGAAGAGTGCTACCTGAGGTGCTACGGCTGGACAGGCACCGAGGACGCCGTCAAGGTCGTCCCCTCAGGCGACCCGGCAACTGCCGCCGACGCCGATTGGGTGATGACCGAGCGGATCAGGCTCGCGTTCGAGGCTCGGCTCGCCGCTCACGAAGCCGAAGCGGCGTAGCGAAGCGGGCATGGCCGGCCCAGGGGCCGGAGCGGCCTCGAACGACGTCCGCAGCGCCGTTCCCGACGTGCTCGCATCGGGTCTCGACGTCGTCTTCTGCGGGATCAACCCTGGCCGCTGGTCGGATCGTCTGGCCGCGCATTTCGCGAATCCACGCAACGACTTCTGGCGTCTCCTGCACGCGGCGGGCTTCACGCCTGACCTGATCGATCCGAAGGATCAACGCGAGCTGCTGCGTCACGGGATCGGGGTCACCAACGCCGCGCTTCGCACGACACCTGGCTCGGGCGACCTGCGCCGCGCGGACTTCGTCGGAAGCGCCGAGCGCGTGGCGCGGATCGCGGCCGAGCTGCGACCACGAGCGATCGCGTTCGTCGGCAAGGAGGCCTACCGAGGGCCCTTCGGCGGCCGGCCGGCGCACGGCCTGCAGGAGCAGCGCCTCGCGGAGACGTTCCTCTTCGTGCTCCCCTCGACGTCGCCCGCGAACGCCGCCGTCGGCTGGGACGAGCGTCTCCGGTGGTTCATCGAGCTGAGACGGCTCCTGACGTGACCTCGCTCCGACTTCGCTCCGCCGTTCGTGGGCTCGTGCTCGACGACGCCGACCGGCTCGCGCTCGTGCGCTTCGTCTTCGAGTCGGAGACGAGAAGCGAGCCGCGAACCGTCTGGGCGCCGCCGGGCGGCGGACTCGAACCGGGGGAGAGCGATCTCGAGGCTCTACGCCGAGAGCTGCGGGAGGAGCTCGGTCTCACACTCGATCACGACCCGGGAGAGCCGATCTGGACGCGCACCCACGTCGTGCCGCTCGATGGGGGCCGTTGGGACGGGCAGACGGAGCGGATCTACCTCGTCCGCACGCCTGCCTTCGAGATCCGCCCTGCGCTGAGCGACGTCGAGCTCGCAGCAGAGAACGTCCACGGGCTCCGCTGGTGGACGTCTGCGGAGCTGATCTCGGCAAGCGGTACCGTCTTCGTTCCTGAGCGACTCCCGGAGCTGGTCGCGCAGCTGCTCACGCGGGGCCGCCCTGCAGCGCCCTTCGACGTCGGCGTGTGACCCGGCGCCGGAGAGCGAGCACGGCGGGGCCTCATCGCTCCTTGCGCCGCTTCTTCTTGCCGCCACGCTTCTTCTTCGAGGGCTTGTCCTTCCGGGAAGCGCCCAGGACCTCGGTCGGCCGACCCGAAGAGGCATCAGCCTGCGACGCATGGTCGCCAGCCACTGCGGCCGTGAACGTCTCGAGCCAGGCCCGGACCTCCGCGACACCGGCTGCGTCGACTGCGTAGACGTGACGTGTGCCTTCTCGTGTGAACCCCACGAGACCTGCCTCGAGCAGGAGTCGGAGGTGCTGCGAGACGGCGGGCCGACTCACGGGCAGCCGCCCGGCGATCTCCGCGACAGAGGCCGGCCCCTCACGCAGAAGCTCGAACACCCGCACCCGCGTAGGGTCCGAGAGCGCTCCCAGAGCGTTAGCCATGACTAACGGTAAGGTATCACTTACCAGATACCTGGTGGGAGAGCACGAGGACCGCCTGGGAGGCTGTGTGTGGTTGGTGCTGTGGGTGGCGGAGGAGGGGGTTGGTGGGGGAACCAGGGGTTCCCCCACCTCTTACCCGCGCCAGTGGTTCGTGATCGGCGTGCGCCAGTCGCGCCCGAACGCCCGTGGCCGGAGCTTGACCCCCGGTGGCGCCTGGCGGCGCTTGTACTCGGCCCTGTCGACGAGCGCGAGCGTCCGGTCGATCACCTCGGCGTCGAACTCGGCGAGCAGCTCCTCGCGCGAGCGGTCGAGCTCGACGTAGGCCTCGAGGACGCGGTCGAGCACGTCGTAGGGTGGCAGCGACTGGTCGTCGCGCTGGTCTGCCCGGAGCTCGGCGCTCGGCGGGCGCTCGATCGTCGTCACCGGGATGAGCTCGCGCCCGGCGCGCTCGTTCAGGTGTCGCGCGAGGCGGAAGACGTCGGTCTTGAACACGTCCTTCAGGAGCGCGAAGCCGCCGGCCATGTCGCCGTAGAGCGTCGCGTAGCCGACCGCCATCTCCGACTTGTTCCCGGTCGTGACCACGAGCCAGCCCTCTGCGTTCGAGAGCGTCATGAGGATCATCCCCCGGGCGCGCGCCTGCAGGTTCTCGGCTGCCAGGCCGTCGACCCCGCCGAGTGCCTCCTGGAACGCCTCGACCACCGACTCGATCGCGATCTCCCGGAAGTCCACGCCGAGGTTCTCGCTGACCTCGCGGGCGTCGTCACGCGTCTCTGCGGAGGAGAACCGCGACGGCATCGAGACCGTGTGGATGCGCTCGACGCCGAGCGCGTCGGCGCAGATCGCGGCCGTCACGGCCGAGTCGATCCCGCCGGAGATGCCGAGCACGACGTCGCCGAAGCCGTTCTTGTGGACGTAGTCGCGCAGACCGAGGCCGAGCCCGAGCCGGATCTGCTCGAGCTCGCCCGCGAACGGTGCGATCTCCCCTCCGCGGGGGGTGTCCTGTGGGCGCGACGGTGCGAGCTCGACGAGCGTGACCGCCGGCCGCTCGGCCCGCGAGCGCTCGAGCTCGCGACGTCGAACGTCCTTCAGCCTCCGGCCGATCGCCTCGAGGGGATCGACGTCGACGACGAGCAGCGCCTCCTCGAACCCCGGGGCACGCGCGAGGACCTCGCCTTCGTCGTCGAGGACGACGGAGTGCCCGTCGAACACGAGCTCGTCCTGGCCGCCGACGAGGTTGCAGAAGGCGAGATACGCCGCGTTGTCACGCGCCCGCGTCACGAGCATCTCCTCCCGATCCTCGGCCTTGCCCACGTGGAACGGGGAGGCTGAGAGGTTCACGAGCAGCTGGGCGCCCGCCAGGGCGAGATCCGTGGCAGGTGGGCCTGGCTGCCAGATGTCCTCGCAGATGGTGGGACCGACGAGGACCTCGCCGAGCTGCAGGAGCACGAGCTCCCTGCCCTCCGCGAAGTACCGGTGCTCGTCGAAGACCCCGTAGTTGGGGAGGAAGTGCTTGAAGTAGCGGCCCACGACGGCCCCGTCGGTGCAGACGGCGAGCGCGTTGTGGAGGTCACGCTCGAACACGGGGCAGCCGACGAGGGCCGTCACGCCCGTGCATTCGCGCGCGACCTCCTCGAGCGCCTGCCCGGCCGCGCGCACGAAGCCCGGGCGGAGGAGCAGATCCTCCGGCGGGTAGCCCGTGAGAGCCAGCTCGGGAAGGACGACGAGGTCGGCACCGGCTCCGCGAGCCGCCGCGACGGCGGTCGTGACCCGCTCGACGTTCCCGTCGAGGTCGCCGACGACGACGTTGATCTGAGCGAGGGCGAGCCGCACGTGAGCCTCCCGGCGAGTCTACCCTCCACCCTGTGAGCATCACGATCGCCCATCGTTACCGCGGGCCTGCGACCTCCGGGAACGGCGGCTACGCGGCCGGGCTCGTGGCCGCACTGCTCGGTGGCCCGGTCGAGGTGACGCTGCGGCTGCCACCGCCGCTCGACACGCCGCTGTCCGTCGAGGGGGATCCCGAGGAGCGGGTGGTGCTGCTCGACGGTGCACGGGTGATCGCGGAGGCCCGGCGGGCCGAGCCCGACGTGGTCGTGCCGCCCGCTCCGACCTGGGAGGAGGCTTCGGCCCTGTCGGCCACGGCTGCGCCCGGCTGGGGGAGCCCTGCGTTCGCCGAGTGCTTCGTCTGCGGCGACCGTTCCGACGGCTCCGGTCTCGGCATCCATGCCCGCCCGGTTCCGGGACGGGAGCTCGTCGCGGCAGCGTGGCGCGCCGTGGAGGTCTCCGTGGCGATCGTCTGGGCTGCGATCGATTGCCCCGGGGCGTATGCGGTGGGCGACCCGGGACGGGGTGAGCCGCTGCTCGGGCGGATGACCGCCAGGATCGAGCGGCTGCCGGGGGATGGCGAGCGCTGCGTCGTGATGGGGTGGCCACTGGGCATCGAGGGCCGGAAGCTCCACGCAGGCACGGCGCTCGTCGGGGAGGACGGCGAGGTGCTCGCCTTGGCCCGCCAGCTCTGGATCGAGCCGCGCCGCTGACGTGTCGCAGAGCCGGCCTCAGCCCGGGGTCAGCGCGACGAGCAGTCCACCGTCGTCGTCGTAGGCCGGGAAGAGGTCGAGCACGACGTCCTTCTCTATGCCCGAGCGCGTCCGCAGCCTCGAGGGCTTGCCGAGCTGGCGGACACCCCACTCGCGCACCGTCTCCACCGATGCACCGTCCGAGAGGCCGAACGCCTCGATGATGTCGCGACCGATCAGGTCGGCGTCCCGAAACCCGGTGAGCTCGAACACCCCGCGGCCGACTGCGAGCACCCGCGCCTGTGCATCGCAGACCACGAACCCGGTTGCGGGGGCGGGGTAGTAGTCCTCGAGGAGCTGGAACAGGAAGCCGAACCCGCAGCTCCGGCACTGCGCGGCCTGCGCGGAGAACCCCTCGAGGCCGTCGGTGTCCACGGAGCGCTCGCGACAGTTCGGGCAGATGAAGACCGGCATGCGTCGAATCCTAGGTGCGATGTGCAGGGCGGCCGTCGTCGACCGCGATCGCTCACACGGCCTCGGACGGAGCCTCGCTCCCCGAAGCGCCATGACGCTCGGCTGCAACGGACGTCGGTTGACGGTGGTGCTAGCAGTCGCTAACTTAGCGTGCGCTAACACTCGAGCATCCGGGAGGAACACGCATTGAGCCCTGCCCTGTTCCACGGCGAGCGTCGAAAGTGGTGGACGCTCGCTGCCGTCTCGTTCGGCCTCTTCATGATCATGCTCGACAACACCGTCGTGAACGTCGCGCTGCCCTCGATCCAGAAGGATCTGGGCGTCGACCTCTCCGAGCTCGAGTGGATCGTCGCGGGGTACGCGCTCACCTTCGCGTCGCTGATGCTGATCGGCGGCAAGCTTGCCGACGCCTACGGGCGACGCAAGCTCTTCGTCACGGGGATCGTCGTCTTCACGCTCGCGTCGCTCTGGTGCGGTCTCTCGAGCTCGGGCACCGAGCTGATCGCGGCCCGCGTCGTCCAGGGGGCCGGCGCCGCGCTGATGAATCCCGCGACGCTGTCGATCATCGCGGCCACGTTCCCTCCGCGCCAGCGAGGCACGGCGATCGGGATCTGGGCCGGCGTCTCCGCCCTCGCGCTCGCGATCGGGCCGATGGTCGGAGGGCTGCTGACCGAGCACCTCAACTGGAACTGGATCTTCTTCGTGAACGTGCCGTTCGGGATCCTCGGCGTCGGCGCGAGCTTCCTGCTGATCGACGAGTCGCGCGACGAGACGCACGCCGGGCTCGACCTCCCCGGGCTCGCGACGTCGGCCCTTGCGCTCTTCGCGCTGACCTATGGGCTGATCGAGGCGAACACCTACGGCTGGACGTCCGCGAGGATCGTCGGGGCGTTCGCCATCGCGATCGTCTCCGGTGTCACGTTCGTGCTGCTCGAGCGTCACCAGTCCGAGCCGATGCTCGACCTCGCCCTCTTCGAGAACCGCACGTACGTCGGCGCGAACCTCGTGATCCTGCTCGTGGCGCTCGCGATGTTCGGCGTCTTCTTCTTCGTCTCGCTGTTCATGCAGAACGTCCTCGGGTACTCGGCGGTGCAGGCGGGTGCTGCGTTCCTGCCGATGACGCTGCTCATCATCGTCGTCGCGCCGATCGCGGGGAGGCTCTCCGACCGTGTCGGCTCGCGCTGGCTGATGGTGACGGGGATGGTGCTCGTCTCCTGTCAGCTCCTGCTCTTCTCCCAGCTCACGGTCGACGCGACGTTCCTCGATCTGCTACCGGCGCTGCTGCTCGGCGGGGTCGGGATGGCGATGACCATGACGCCGAGCTCGGCTGCCGCGATCCGCGCGGTACCGGTCGACAAGGCCGGCGTGGGCTCCGCGGTGCTGAACGCCTGCCGGCAGGTCGGCGGCTCGGTAGGCATCGCTCTGATGGGCGCGATCATGGCCTCGGCCGCCGGTGGAGAGCAGACGCCCGAGGCGTTCATGCGCGGCTTCGAGCGGGCGCTTCTCACCGCCGCCGGGATCGCGATCGTGGGCGCCGTCGTGGCAGGTGTCCTGGTCAGGTCGCATCTCGGACAGGGCGACCGAGGCGTCGCGCAGCGGCGGGCACCGGAGGCTGCGTGAGCACCTCCGCCTCCCACGGGCGAGCCCGCGGCGTCACGGCGCGAGGGAAGGCGCGTCATGCGACACGGAGGCTTCCGTCGGACGAGCGGCGCGAGGCGATCCTCGACGCGGCGCTCGGCGTGTTCGCCGCGACCAGCTACGCCGGCGCGACCACGGCGGCGATCGCCCGCGAGGCGGGGGTCTCGGAGCCGATCCTCTACCGCCACTTTCCCTCGAAGCGGGACCTCTATCTGGCGTGCCTCGATTCGGCGTGGCTACGGCTGAGCGCGGCGATCGAGGAGGAGTCGCGTGTCCTCGGGCAGCACGTCGGACTTGCGCACATCGCCGCCGATCCTGGTCTGCGACAGCTGCGGGAGCAGCTGTCGAGCCTGTGGGTCGTCGCTCTGACCGAGTCGGGCGAGGACGCCGTCATCGCCGCGCATCTCCGTGACCACCTCCGCGAGGTGCACGACCTGATCGAGAGCGGGTTCGAGGTCGAGCGCGGTCGCGGGACGATGCCGTCCGACCGTGACGCGTACGCGGAGGCCTGGGTCTCGGTAGCGGGTGCACTCCTCCTCACCGTCGCCGAGCGTCTCGGAGGGCTGCTCGAGCCCGACGACCTCGGCCGGATCTCCCGCTCGCGCAAGGCGTGGCTGCTGCCGGGCGCCGAGGCGCCGCAGGAGGTCTGACGGGCCGTCTCTCGGAGCTCGACCGGCCGTGTCAGAACGGGATCCGCAGGAGCCAGAACGCTGCCATCCCCGCGGCGAGCGCGATCCCCAGGTTGCGCGTCCGCCATGCCGCGAGCGCGACGACCCCGGCAGCCGCGAGTCTGATCCCCTCTTCGCCGCGGTCGCCCTGGAGCGACGGTGTGACGAGCGCCGCGAAGACCGCGATCGGCACGAAGTGCAGGAAGCGCAGCCAGAACGGCGGGAGCTCGCGCCGCAGACCGAGGCCCGCCAGGCGCGAGCCGAACGTGACCGCGAGCATTCCGCCGACGGTGAGCCAGAAGGTCACGGGATGCTCCCGATAGCGTCTTCGTGGGCGATGTCGTCCGCCGTCGGCGTCGCTCCGCCGCGCGTCGCCCAGGCGCCGATCAGCGCACCTGCGACGCCGGTGGCGAGGATCGGGAGCCCACCTGGCAGCACGCGCGAGAGAAGCCATGCCAGCATGCCGGAGACGAGCGCCACGACGAGCTCGATGCGCCCGCGCACGAGCGGCACGAGCAGGGCGAGGAACGCGAGCGGGAAGACGACGTCGACGCCGAGCCGCTCGGGGTCGGGGATCGCAGCGGCGGAGACTGCTCCGACGAGCGTCGCGAGGTTCCAGGTGAGGAACAGGCTGAGCTCGGTGCCGAGCAGGAACCGGAACGTCCGCCCTCCGGCCGCAGTGGTGACCCCGAATGCCTCGTCGGTCAGGAAGTAGGCGGCGGCAGGCACCTGCGAGCGCGTGAGGGGGATCGCGCGCGTCAGCGAGACGCCGTAGAGGACATGGCGCACGTTCAGGAGCAACGTCGTCAGCACGATCGACAGCGCGCCGGCGCCCGTCGCGAAGAGGCCCGCGGCGCTGACCTGCGCGCTCCCGGCGAAGACCAGTACCGAGAGCGCCTGGGTCTCCACGATCGAGAGGCCGGCGTCGCGAGCCGTGACCGCGTAGGCAAGCCCGAACGGGACGACGCCGAGCCACAGCGGCACCATCGCCCTGAAACCGCGTCTGAAGTCTCCGTCTGCTCGAGGCGTCATCCGGACGATCCTAGGCGCGTAGACCCTCCACGCTCACCGATAGCCGGACGCGCCTTCGTCCTCCGACCAACGGGCGAGCGACGCTGTCTGCCCCTGAACGTGGAGACGCCCCCGGCTGCGGCTCCCGGGGGCGTCTCCGAGCGGGTCTGCCCTGGGGGGCAACGACCTGGAGCTCGTGACTCTGCGGCCCAGTCACGTTGTTCTCCTTGCCGCCGCCGGTTCCACCCGGACGACCCTCGCACCTCGCCTGGCGTCCGGCTCGGTGGTTCGTGTCCCCACTCTAGGGGCCATGTCCCAAGAAGTCAAGTGACTCGGTCAAGTGATTTGGTGTATCGTCCACTTCACCGGGAAATCCCCCGGATTCGAGGAACGGATCCCCCTTCCGGGGGAGCGCATCGGAGGCGCGTGATCTCTTGACTGAGAGCCAGATGTCCAGCGAGGCCGCCACCTCCGCCGTTCCCGCATCGGTCGCGACCGTCCCCGCCCCTCTCGGGGGTCTCGGCGACCGCGTGCGTGCCCTACGGGTCGGCAAGGGGCTGACGCAGACCGACCTGGCCGGCGACCGCTTCTCGAAGGAGTACATCAGCCAGATCGAGCGGGGGAAGACGCGGCCGACCGCCGAGACGGTCGGCTGGCTCGCCGAGCGGCTCGGCGTCGACCCCGAGTTCCTGACCCGGGGTGTCGCCGCCGACGTCCGTGATCGGGTCGAGGCGCTCCTTGCCCAGGCCGAGGCGATGTCCGTCTCGCATCGCTACGACGAGGCGGTCGACGACCTTCCGCGAGGCCCGCTCGATCGTCGCGTCGGCAGCGTCGGCGGAGCTCGAGGCCCGTGCGCTGTCCGGCGAGGGCTGGGCGCTCATGCAGAACGGCGAGGTGCGCGAGGCGATCGACGTGCTCCAGGTGGCACGCGCGCTCACCGAGCTCCCGCAGTTCTCGGACGTCGAGCGCGCCGATGTGCTGTTCCGCCTTGGCTGCTGCCGCTACAAGCTCTCGAGCATCGCCACTGCGGTCGCTCTGCTCGACGAGGCGCTGATGCTCGCCGAGCGCTCGGGTCTTCCGAGCGACCGGCTCCGTGCGCAGATCTACTCCTGGCGCTCGCGCTGTCGGCGTCGCCAGCGCGACTTCGAGGCTGCGCGCGAGGACGCGATGCTCGCGCTCGAGCTCGCGCAGCGCCTCCGACGACCCACGCGTCGTCGCAGGGTCGTACTTCCAGGCTTCGTTCGTCGCGGAGAAGATGGGCCACCTGATCCTGGCGCGGCAGTACGCGCAGCAGGCGAGCGCCATCTACTCCGAGCTCGACGACGAGCGCAACTCCGGCCGCATCATGCTCAACCTGGGCGGCCTCCAGTTCCTGCTCGGCAAGCCCGAGCAGGCGATCGAGCACCTGAACGCATCGTTCGCTCTCTCCGTCGAGGCCGGCTCGCAGCCGGACGCCGCGCAGGCCCTGGGAAGCCTGGCGGCGGTGCATCTGCAGCTCGGCGACTTCGAGGCAGCGGACGAGAACGCGCGCAAGGCGCTCGAGCTCCTCGAAGGTCGGGAGGACTTCCTCGACGAGATCGGCCAGTCCAGCCTCGTGCTGGGCCGGTCGCTCCTCGAGCGAGGGCGGCTCGACGAGGCAGAGGAGTGGTTCAGGTCGGCCGACGCCGCCTTCGAGCAGATGGCGTCCGTCGGTCACAGGGCGGGGGTGTGGGTCGCGCTGGGGGATCTCGCGGAGCGTCGTGGAGACGAACGCGAGGCAGCGCGGCTGTACCGGAATGCCGCAGAGGCACTCCGGGTCGTCCGCTTCTGATCTGAAAGGAGGAGAGCCCATGTCTCGTGCCCGCCTGATCCTGGCGCTTGCGAACCTTGCCCTGCTCGCGTCGCTTGCAGCGAAGTTCGTCCCGAACAAGACGTTCTCGGACGGCGACTGAGGTGCTGCGGGTCTAGACTCGGACGCGGAGTGCGTCCGTCTGCAGCCCTCATCGCCACCGTCGTGACGCTCCTTCTCACGGGCTGCTCCGGCAGCTCGGAGGGAACGGGCACCAGCGTCGAGGAGTCACCCGCAGCGCCTCCGGGGGGGACCCTGGAGGCGCTTTGGCGTGGTCCGGGAGACAACGTGACCACGATCGCGGGGACGTCCGATCACGGTGTCGGGCCGAACCGCATCTCGTTCCTGATCGCGAACCGCGCCGGGGATCTCGTCGAGCGTCCCACGGCCCGCGTGTGGCTGGCGCGCGGCAAGCAGGAGCGCCCGTACGCGACGACCACGGCGCGGCTCGAGCCGGTCGGCGTCCCGGGCGGCGACGAGGCGGACGCACAGAACATCTACGTCATGCACGTCGGCGCGAAGGCTCCGGGAACGCTCTGGTACGTCGCGAAGCCGGTTGGAGGAGCCCGTCGGTCGAGGCTCTCGGGAGCGTCAAGATCCGCCGGACGCCCGGTCGCGCCCGGTGTCGGAGATCCGGCGATCGCCTCGCGGACTCCCACGATCCGCTCCACCGGCGGTGACTTCGAGAAGCTCACGACCGCACGGAAGCCCGACCCCGCGCTCTACCGGACCTCGGTCGCCGAGGCGCTCGCCGCGAACGAGCCGTTCGTCCTGAGCTTCGCGACGCCGCAGTTCTGCCAGACGCGCGTCTGCGGGCCCGTCGTCGACGTCCTCTCCGCTGCCCGGAAGCGGATGGCCGGCTCCGGCGTCCGGTTCATCCACGTCGAGATCTACCAGGACAACACACCGGGGAAGGGCGTCAACCGCTGGGTCACCGAGTGGCGTCTGCCGACGGAGCCGTACACGTTCGTCGTCGACCGCACGGGCGTCGTGCGGTCGAGCTTCGAGGGCGCAGCCTCGGTCGGACGAGCTCGTCGCAGCGGCGAAGAGCGTCGCGTGATCGTCGGAGACGCCTACGGCGCCGTCGTCGAGGCGGCGCACAGAGGGGAGCCTGCCCTGGGCATCGTCGAGCGCGACGACGGGTTCGTGATGACCGACCGGTTCGACTACCTGTCGCCCGTGCGCCGCTGGCTGCCCGTCGAGCGACGGATGCTGCGCCACGTGCGCGGACGGGTGCTCGACGTCGGGTGCGGGCCTGGGCGCGTCGCGCTCGAGCTGCGGCGTCGCGGGCACGAGGTCGTCGGGATCGACACCTCGGAGGGCTCGATCGCGGTCGCCCGGAAGCGCGGGCTGTCGGACGTCCACGTCCTGGCGGTCGAGGATCTCGACGACCGGTTCGGCGTGTTCGACTCCGTCGTCATGGCGGGCAACAACCTCGGGCTGCTCGGACGACCGCCGCATGCCCGGCGCCTGCTGCGGCGGCTGCGCTCGCTCACCGGGCCTCGTGGCCGGATCGTCGCGACGACGCTCGACCCTCTCGACACCGACGATCCGGAGCACCTCGCCTATCACGACCGGAACCGTGCCCGTGGCCTCCCGCCGGGGCTCGTCCGCCTTCGCGTCCGCTATCGCGAGCTCGCGACGCCGTGGTTCGACTACCTGTTCGTCGGCCCGGACGAGCTCTCCGACCTCGCGGAGAGCACCGGGTGGCGTCTCGCCACGACGATCACGGACGACGAGCCGATCTACGTCGCCATCCTCGAGAAGGCCTGACGGGCGGCAGGCTAGAGCCCGTCGATCTCGACGCCGACGGCCCGCAGCTTCCGGCGGAGCGAGTCGAGCGCCCACAGCGCGACCTCGTCCTGCGTGAACCCGAAGGTCGTGTAGTAGGAGCCATCGCCGCCCGGCGGGTCGAGCGTCCCGAGCACGGCCGGGATGCCCGCCAGCACGGTCTCCCGCACGACGTCGGCGGCGGCAGGGTCGTCTGCGATGGCGTCGCGGAGGAGGACGACGCCGAAGTTGACGTGGCGAGACTCGTCGCGTGTGACGTGGGTGAACCCCTCACGGAAGCCGGGGAGGACGTCCTCGCGGCGGAGCCAGTCGAGGATGTGGCGCTGGCCCGCGAGGGCGACGGTGCCCTCGACGAGGAGGTGGTAGACCGTGACCCCGCGCACGAGCGCCTCGACGGTGCGCTCGACCCGGATCCGCTCGGTGACCTCGTCGAGCAGGCCGAACAGCAGCGCGTATCCCGGCGTGACGTCCGGGCGCGTCGCGTCGAGCAGGCCCGCCGAGCGAGCGCTCCTCGAGCCCGAGGACCTCCGAGAACACCCGCTGGAAGAGCACTGCGTGGCGCGCCTCGTCCACGAGCTGCGTGGTCAGGAAGAGCTGCTGCTCGGGCAGGGGTGCGACGTCGACGAACGGCGCGAGCGAGACGGTGACCGCCTCCTCGCCCTGGAAGAACTGGGTCAGCGCCCAGCGGAGGCGCACCTTCCGGTCGGGCTCGAGCGCGAGCCAACCCTGGCGGTCGCGGGCGAGGTCGAGGGACGTCGCCGCCCAGGGCTGCTCCTCCCAACGCCGGTAGAGGTCGGCGTAGCTCGCTCCCCGCTCGAGCGACCGGTCGAGATCGTCGATGAGCTCGTCGACGTCGGGCATGCCTCGAGTCTACGGCCGTGATCCGGGCTGGGGCTGGTGAACGTCCGGAGTGGATGAGGCGTCTACGCCTCTGCCGGGACGACCCGCTCGCTCGCGACCGTCGGCAGAACGCGCTCGCTGTAGGAGGCGATCGCCTCGCTCATCGTGGCGCACCGGCCGAGCTCCTCCGAGAGGAACCAGCGATGCTCGAGCAGCTGGTGGTAGAGCTCCGGCGCCTCGAGCTTGCCGTGCTGGTCGATCGGGATCGCGGCGAGCGCCGGCTCGTAGATCTCGGCGAGCCAGCGGTAGGAGACGACGGGGTCGGGCAGGCGGCCGCCCTCCGTCCGCTCGGCCTCCTCGCGGAAGCTGCGCAGGTCGTCGAGCAGCCGGCGCGCCTGGTTCTCCTGGACGTCGAGCCCCGTGAGCGTGAGGAGCCGGCGCTGGTGGTAGCCGGATTCGACCACGCGAGGGCTCACCCGGAGTCGGAACGCGTCGCCGTCGGCGACCAGCTCGAGCTCCTCGGTGTCGAACCCGAGCTCGTGCAGCCGCTCGAGCCGCTCCTGGATGCGGTGACGCTCGTCGGGCCGGATCAGCTCCTCGCGCGTCAGCTCGTCCCAGAGCCCGTGGTACCGACTGATCACCGCCTCGCCGATGTCGACCGGATCGATCTCGGGTGGCAGCTCGCCGGCGGCGGCGAGGTCGAAGAGCTCGCCCGCGAGGTTCTCGCGGGCCACGAGCAGGTCGTGCAGGCGCTGCCCCTCGGTGAGGGTGGGATGCAGCTCGCCGGTCTCAGCGTCCACGAGGTAGGCCGAGAGCGCTCCGGCGTCACGCCGGAAGAGCGTGTTCGAGAGCGAGCAGTCGCCCCAGAAGAAGCCGGCGAGGTGCGCCCGGACGAGGAGCTGCGCGAGCGCGTCGAGGAGGTGCTCCCGGAGGTGCGGGTCGCCGCTCGAGCGGAAGAGGGTCCGGTAGGGGAGGGAGAAGTCGAGGTGGCGCGTGACCAGGACCGCGTCGAGCTGGAGCTCGGCTCCGCGCCCGTCGACGATCCCCGTCGCCTCGACGACCGGCACCGTGCGCTCCGCGAGGTTGCGCAGGAGCGCGAACTCCTTGCGCGCGAGCCTCGGGTTGATCTCCTTCAGCGCGAAGATCGCCTCGTCGTAGCGCACGAACCGCACGACGTGGCGGGAGATGCCACGGACGACGTCGACCAGCCGCTCGCTCTCCCACTCCTCCAGCGGGACGTCCCATGGGAGGTCGAGGAAGTCGGGGACGCCCTCACCGGTGACGAGCTGCAGGCGCATCGTCCAACCGTAGCGAGAGGTCGCGGGGCTCCCGCCCGCTCGTTCGGCAGCGTGCGCAGCCGTGCAGGCCCCGGTCACCGACCGGCCGTGGCGTCGACACGGGCCGGGCGGGACCGTCCCTACAATGCGCCGATGCATCGCGTCCTCACCGAGCTCCCGGTCGGAGAGCGCGTCGGCATCGCCTTCTCGGGCGGGCTCGACACGACCGTCGCCGTGGCGTGGATCCGCGAGAAGGGCGCGATCCCGTACGCGCTCACCGCCGATCTCGGCCAGTACGACGAGGATGACATCGGAGGCATCCCCGAGCGCGCGCTCGCCGTCGGCGCCGAGGAGGCGATCCTCGTCGACTGCAGGCCGCAGCTCGTGCACGAGGGGCTCGTGGCGCTGCAGTGCGGGGCGTTCCACGTCTCCACGGGCGGGAGGACGTACTTCAACACCACTCCCCTGGGGCGGGCAGTGACGGGAACGATGCTCGTCCACGAGATGCACGAGCACGGCGTGGACGTGTGGGGCGACGGCTCGACCTACAAGGGGAACGACATCGAGCGGTTCTTCCGCTACGGGCTGCTCGCGAACCCGGCGCTGCGGATCTACAAGCCGTGGCTCGACGCGCTGTTCGTCGAGGAGCTCGGCGGTCGCGCGGAGATGAGCGAGTGGCTCGTCGAGCGCGGCCTGCCGTACCACCAGACGAAGGAGAAGGCCTACTCGACGGACGCGAACATCTGGGGCGCGACGCACGAGGCGAAGGACCTCGAGTCGCTCGGGCACTCGATGCACATCGTCACCCCGATCATGGGTGTCGCGCACTGGGACACGGCGGTCGAGATCGAGACCACGCGAGTGACCGTGACGTTCCACGAGGGCTGGCCGGTCGCGATCGACGGAGTCGCCTTCGACGATCGCGTGGCGCTCGTCCTCGCGGCGAACGAGATCGGGGGCCGGCACGGGCTCGGGATGTCCGACCAGATCGAGAACCGGATCATCGAGGCGAAGAGCCGGGGCATCTACGAGGCGCCCGGGATGGCGCTGCTCTTCATCGCCTACGAGCGGCTCGTCAACGCGATCCACAACGAGGCGACGATCGACAACTACCGCACGCTGGGACGCAAGCTCGGCCGGCTCCTCTACGAGGGCCGCTGGTTCGACCCGCAGGCGCTGATGCTCCGCCAGAGCCTCCAGCACTGGGTCGGCTCGGCGGTCAGCGGCACGGTCACGCTCGAGCTGCGCCGCGGCGACGACTACTCGATCCTCGACACGCCAGAGCGACAACTCGACGTATCACCCCGAGCGGCTCTCGATGGAGCGCGTCGAGGATCAGGCCTTCGGGCCGCTCGACCGCATCGGCCAGCTCACGATGCGCGTCCTCGATCTCGAGGACTCACGCGACAAGCTGGGGCTCTACGCCCGGCTCGGCCTCACGGCGGCGGGAGACCCGTGGGGCCTGCTCGGCACCGGCGAGGACGAGACGGTCTGACCTGCCCGGAGACGCCTGGACCAGCGATAGACCATCTAGACGCGTCGCCGCTGCGCTCGACGACGATCACGGGGACGCGGACGGCAGGAGAGAGGCGCAGGAGCGCTCGGACGAGCTCGGCGCAGTCCTCCGGCTGGATCATCGCCTCCGGCTCGAGACCTGCCCACTCCGCCATGGGGGTGTCGACGAACGCGGGGCAGAGTGCGGTGGCGCGGACACCCGTCGACTCCTCCTCGCGTGAGAGCGTGCGCGTGAGGGCGATCAGTGCGGCCTTGCTCGCGCCGTAGACGCCGAGGTCGGGTGTCGGAACGGTCCCGGCGATCGAGGCGACGTTGACGACGAGCCCGTGGGTGGCGCGAAGGAGCGGCAGCGCCTCCCGCGTCACGAGGAGCGCGCCGCGAGGTTGACGTCCAGCTGGAGGTCGACGTGCTTCGTCTCGACGTCTCCGAGCCGCCCGGCGATTCCCAGCCCGGCCGAGTTGACGAGCACGTCGAGCCCGCCGTGCGCCGCCTGGTGCGCCTCGACCAGGCGAGCGCAGTCGCTCCTCGGAGGCGACGTTCGTCTCGACGGCGAGCGCCCCGAGCTCCGCCGCCGCGGCCTGGAGTCGCTCGGCTCGACGTGCGGCGAGCGTGAGCGCGAAGCCCTCCTCGACGAGCATCCGGGCGATCGCCAGCCCGATGCCGGACGAGCCCCCGGTGACGATCGCGCTGCGCACCGCCGCATCGTCGCACGAGAAGAGCGAAGGCCGCCCGGGGAGGCGGCCTTCGTCGATCAGGGGAAGAGGGAGAAGCGAGTCTTCTCCTTCGCCACCATCATTCGGACTCCGTCGGACGGCTCCTTCCCAACGCCGCGTCACGCCGGGGTGACGACAGTCGTTCACCAGAGGAGCGTCCGTAGACTGAGCCTGTGGAGCAGCCCTCCCTCACGTCGCTGGCGAAGGCGGGCGGCTGCGCTGCGAAGTACTCGGCAGCGCGACTCGAGACGCTCCTCGCCGGGATCGTGCCGGCCGAGGCGGCCGATCTGCTGGTCGGCCTCGACCCGGCGGACGACGCTGCCGTGTACCGGCTCGACGACGAGCGCGCCCTCGTCTTCACGGTCGACTTCTTCCCGCCGGTGGTGGACGACCCACGCACGTTCGGGAGGATCGCCGCCACGAACGCCCTCAACGACGTGTTCGCGATGGGTGGGTCGCCGCTCCTCGCGCTCTCGGTGACCGCCTTCCCCGAGGAGCTCCCGACCGAGATCCTGGGCGAGATCCTCGCCGGCGCGGCAGAGGCGGCCGTGGAAGCCGGCGCGATCCTGGCGGGCGGGCACACGATCCGCGACGTCGAGCCCAAGTACGGGCTTGCTGTCGTCGGAACGGTGCATCCCGACTTCGTCTGGATGAAGAGCAATGCGCGCGCCGGCGACGCAGTCCTTCTGACGAAGCCGCTCGGGACAGGTCTGGTGCTCCAGGCGCGCCGGGACGGTTGCGACCCACCAGGGGCGCTGGATGCGGCGATCGACGCGATGACGACCCTCAACCGCGCTGCCGCCGACGTGCTGCGGACGCTGTCGCCGAACGCTGTCACCGACGTGACGGGATTCGGTCTGCTCGGGCACGCGCACGAGACCGCGAGTCGGTCGGGCGTGCGGATCGAGCTCGACGCCGGCGCCCTGCCGGCGTTGCCCGGTGCGCTCGAGCTCGCGGCGGCGGGCGTCGCAACCGGCGGAGCGCGGCGGAACCGCGAGTTCGCCGGCCCGCACGTCGAGAGCACCGCCGACGCGGTCGCAGAGGCGCTCGCGTACGACCCGCAGACGGCCGGAGGGCTGCTGCGTGACGCTTCCCGCCGAGCGTGCCGCGGTCGCCGAGGCTGCGTTCGTCGGCCGCAGGCCTCGAGATCTGGCGCATCGGCCGGGTGGTCGAGGGCTCCGGCGTGACCCTCGGGTAGTCGGGACGCCTGCGAGGTCGCGAGGCTAGACTCGCGTCGTGCTTGGGATGAGGCGGTCGGGCGCTCGGACGGTGTCCTCGACGCGGTTCCTGCACATCGCGTTGGCCTCGTTCATCACCCTGCAGTTCGTCGTCACGTCGGGCGCGTTCGTTCGTCTCACGGGCTCAGGGCTCGGCTGCGAGAACTGGCCCCGCTGCGGCCAGACCCCGTTCCCTGCCCAGGGGTACCACGCGTTCATCGAGTTCGGGAACCGGATGGTGGCGCTCGTGGGCATCGTGATGGCGCTCGTGTGCTGGCTCGCCTCGCGCAGGGTCGACGGGCTGCCGCGCTGGGTGCGCACGACCGCGCTCGTCGCGTTCCTCGGCACGGTCGCCCAGATCCCGCTCGGCGGTGTGACGGTGCTGCTCGACCTCCATCCGCTCGCGGTGATGTCGCACTTCCTGCTCGCACTCGTCGTCACGGGGCTCTCGGTGATCGTGGTCCTCGAGGCCTGGTCGAACGCGCGGGGGCGCGCTGCGTCGGGCGTCCCGTCCTGGCTGCTGGTCGCAGGATGGCTCGGTGTCGGTCGCCTGCGCCGTGATGGTGGTCACCGGAGCGGTCGCGACGGCGTCCGGGCCTCATCCCGGCGCCGACCAGGACGTGCAGCGCCTGGGGTTGGGGATCACCGACACCGTGTACGTCCACGTGCGGGCGACTGCCGTCTACGGGATCGGGCTGCTCCTGTTCGGGTGGCAGCTCGTGCGCCGCCGCCGCACACTGCCCGGGGTCGCAGCGCTCGGCGTCGTGCTGCTCGTCGTGCTGCTCGCGCAGATGCTCGTCGGAGAGATCCAGTACCGCAACGCCCTGCCGTGGGGGCTCGTGCTCGTGCACGTGTCGCTCGCCGCTGCGATCTGGGCGCTCACGGTCGCGGTCGTCCATGCGCTCAGCGCGTCCACCGGCTCCCCTCGCAGCGGCGGCCACGGAGTCCGCCGGAGCGGTCGACGCGGCCGCTCTGCGGTCGTAGAGGAGCGATGCGCATCGGCAGCACGTCTGGTCGCGGCTCTGCATGCTGCGGATCGCGTCCGTCACCTCCGACGTCAAGGCAACCACCCGTGACGTCGCCCACGTCGGCCGCGCTCCCCGGTGCAGAGTCGTCCCAGCGGCGCTGCCGGGACGCACCGGGCCTCCAGAGCCGTCCGCGCGAGTAGGCTTCAGGAGTGGAGCAGGAGCTACGGATCTCCGAGCTGCCGTCGCTGCGCCGGCCGGTGCTCATCTGCGCGTTCTCCGGTTGGAACGACGGCGGCCAGGGCGCGACGATGGCGGTCGAGCATCTCCAGGAGGTCTGGGAGGCGACGACCTTCGCGGAGATCGACCCCGAAGGCTTCATGGACTTCCAGGCGACCCGCCCGACGGTCGTCCTCGACGAGGGTCTCACGCGGCACATCGAGTGGCCCGAGAACGCCCTCCAGCACGCGGCGATTCCCGGGGCCGATCGCGACGTGATCCTGCTCGCGGGCGTCGAGCCGAGCTACCGCTGGCGGACGTTCACCGAGCTCGTCACCGGGCTCGCCCGGCAGCTCGAGGTCGAACTGGTCGTCTCGCTCGGCGCACTGCTCGCCGACGTGCCGCACACTCGGCCCGCGCCGGTGACCGGGGCGGCGACCGACCCGCGCCTCGTCGAGGAGCTCGGTCTCGAGCTCTCCCGCTACGAGGGGCCGACCGGGATCGTCGGCGTCCTCCACGACGCCTGCCGCCAGTCGGGAATCCGCTCGGCCAGCCTCTGGGCCGCGGTGCCGCACTACGTCTCGCTCGCGCCGAGCCCTCGCGCTGCGAAGGCTCTCGTCGCCAAGCTCGCCGAGCTCCTGCACGTCGAGATCGAGCTCGCGGCGCTCGAGGAGGCCGAGGCGGAGTACGCCCGTCACGTGAGCGACGCCGTCGCGTCCGACTCCGAGACGCAGGCGTACGTCGAGGAGCTCGAGCGGCGCATCGACTCGATGGAAGGGCTCGCCGAGGGCGGGCAGCTGCCCTCCGGGGACTCGATCGCGGCCGAGCTGACGCGCTTCCTGCGAGAGCGTGAAGAGGATCAGGACGACGGGCCGATCACACCCCCGGCCTGAGAACGCGAATCGCTCGACGGGGTCGCTGCGTCGGCCGAGGCTTAGGCCGCGGTCTCGTCCGCGACGTCGCCGGGAGACGGCGCGTCGCTTGCCGCCCTTGGCCGTCGCCGTCGGCGGGAGCTCCGTGAGCGCGCCGGCGCAGCGCCGTCTGCGATGTCCGTGACCGCACCCGCATCGCCGCTCCGCCCCGGGCGCGCCTGCGTCCCCCTGTGAGCCTTCGCCGGGGGCATCCGTCGCCTGCTCGCCGCTCGGCGGGCGTCCCGTCGCAGCCGGCCGCTTCTTCTTGCGACGGCGGCGCGACTTGCGCGCTGGAGCCTTCGGTGCCGGAAGGTCGTCGGCGAGCGCGGCGGCGATCTCCTCGATCGGGGCGAGCTCCTCGCGAGCGAGGTCGAGCGTCTGGGTCGCCCTGGGGGTGTAGCCCTCCGCGGAGGCGAGGAGCGCGGCTCCGACCGTGAGCGGCAGCGCCTTCGCGATGCGAACGAGCTGGACGACGTTCTCCTCATGGCGATGCCCCCGCGAGTTCGCGACGGCGCCGAGCAGACGCTTTCCCTCCGGGAACTCCTGGCTTGCCTTCCGGTCGAGCGTCTTGCGGACGCTTCGCGTGAGGCGCCACGTCCAGCGCTGGAGGATCTGGTCAGGGGCGGAGGCCTTTCCGTCGCCGATCGCCCGCAGCATGATGCGCACGCCGGCGGCGCGATCCTTCTCCCACGGCGGCGCCTGGGTGACGAGCGTCACGAGGTCGTCGAAGTCCGCCCGCTCCACCGGCGTCGCGACTCGGTCGGCGAGCGCGGTCATCCGGAGGCGGCGATTGGGGTTCTCCGCGGCGCACACTGCGAGGAACGTCTCCAGGGCGCCCTTTCCGGCCCGCCCTTCGGTGAACTTCCGCGCGAAGTCGGCACGCTGGTCGAACCGGATCTGGCGGCCGGCGATGGTCGCCCAGAAGCGCTGCTCGTCATCGTCCAGGAACTTCGGGTCGACGCGCTGCCAGTCCCGCTGGATGACCGCGAGCCGACGGCGCACGTCCTGCGTCACGGGGACGAGCCACGGTGCCGGCGAGAGCCTGCGACGGGCACGACGGGCGGAGCGGCGGCGCGGCGCGGGCGTGACACGCGCTCCCTCGCGGTAGAAGTCGGCGTCGAGCAGCGAGTGCAGGGAGACGACGCGCTCGGCGTGGGTGGCTCCCTTGGGGACGAAGTCGACGACGACTCCCGCCTCCTTACGTGGATGCGTGCGCATGATCCGGCCGATCCGCTGCTGGTAGACGCGCTTCGAGGCCGTCGGAGCGAGGTGCATGCACACGGTCGCTCTCGGCGAGTTCCAGCCCTCCGCGAGCAGCATCGCGTTGATCAGCACGTTGATCTCGCCACGCTCGTACGCGGCGAGGGTCTCGGCGAGCTCGCGCGGGGGTGTGCGACCGGAGACGGCCTGGGCCTTGAGCCCTGCCGCCCGGAACTCCTGCGCGAGGTTGTACGCGTGCTCGACGCCGGCTGCGTACACGATCCCCGGTGTCGGCCCGAAGCGGTCGCGGTAGAGGCTCGCAGCCGCCTGGTTAAGCGCCGTGTGGTCGAGGGCCGCCGCGAGGGCGCGCTCCTCGAAGTCGCCGCCGATGATGGGCACAGAGTTGATCGCCGCGACGGGAGGTACGCGCAGCGAGCGCAGCGGCGCGATCAGACCGCGCCGCGCGGCGTCCGTGAGCGGGAGGTCGTCGACGGAGGCAGGGAACACGTCCGAGACCTGCTTGGCGATCAGCTCCTCGGTCGCCGTCATCCCGATGTAGAGCGGCTCGTGGAACGAGCGGATCGCAGCGCTCGTCTTCTCGCCGAGCGCCGTGTGGGCCTCGTCGCAGATGACGAGCTGGTACGCCTCACGCGAGATCTCCGAGGCGTGTCGCGCGAACCAGGCGTACGTCTGGATCGTGAGGGGTGAGCCGGAGAGAGGCTCCTTGCCCCCTTCGATCGCCGGGGTCAGGCGGTCGCCGTATCCCTCGTGGGTGAGGTCGCGGTTGAACTGGTCGACGAGCAGACGCCGGTGGGTGAGGATCAGAACGCCGAGCTCACGTGCCGCCTCGACGAAGCCGGCGGCGGCGATCGTCTTGCCGGACGCCGTCGGGTGCCGGAAGCGGTAGCGGCGCGAGGCGCCGGGATCTGCTCCGGTGAAGCCTTCGGGCTCGGGGGTCTCGTCGACGAGGGCGATGTCCTCGTCCTCCTCGTCCTCGAGCTCGAGCTCTTCCTCGAGCTCTGTCGCCGTCGCAGGCCCGTTGCCGTTCGCGCCGCCGTTCTCGTCGAAGCCGCGCTGCGTCGCGGCGATCAGCTCGGTGAGCATCCCCGCGAGCGCGTCGATCTGATGGCGACGGAGCGTCGTCCCGGACGCGGTCGCGGGAGGCTCGGCGGCGAGCACGCGCTCGAGTCCGAGCATCAGCCCGTAGCGAACGCGCCAGCGCGACGACGCGGTGCGGCGGCCGTCCCCGATCTCCGTGAGCGCGTCGTCGAGGGCCGCGCGGCGTGCCGTGCCGGGTGCGAGCGCGACGGCGGGATCCTCGCCCGGATGGAGGAACGGCTCGCCGAACCATTGCTCGGCGCGGAGCGCGTCGGCCCTCATGGCCTCGGAGCGCTCCGACGGATGTGTCGGGGTGATCGTCGAATCCTGCATGTCCGCAGCGACCTCGAAGGCGCTGCCGGGTGCTTCCTACGTGTCGAGGAGTCGGCCCGCTCGCGGAGCTCGTCTTGGCGAGCGCGGTCGACGCCGGGAGAGTAGCGGATACGGCGGTCGTCGTGGTCTCAGGCGACGTGACCTCGGCTGGCAAGCGGCTCGCCGGTGACCCGCGTCGAGACGCCGGTGTCGTCGAGGTGACGTGTGATCCCACCCCGGAAGAAGGGATAGCCCGCGCCGAGGATCAGGCACCCGTCGATCTCTGCCGCGGATCCCACCACGCCCTCGTCGAGGATCCGTGCGCACTCGTCGGCGAGCGCCTCGAGGATCTGCAGGTGGATCTCGTCGACGCTCGGACGATCGTCTCGCGTCTCGAGCGACGGGAGCTCGCCCTCGGCGAGAGCCTCGAGGGTCGGAGAGAGCGGGAACCGGTCCGGGAACGCGTCGTGGAGCGTGTGCAGGACGTGGTTCGCGACGCGCGGCCCGACCATCGCGAGCAGGGCCGACGGGGGCATCGGCAGCCCGAGGCGCAGGGCTGCCTCGTCCGTCTCCTCGAACGAGCACCCCGCCTCGATCGCCCGCATGAGGACGGACGACTGGCGGGTGAGAAGCCGGTTGACGACGAAGGCGGGCGCATCCGCGACGAGGACCCCGCGCTTCCCCAGGCGTCGGGTCACGTCCCACGCTGTCGCGAGTGTCTCGGCGTCGGTCGCGGGAGTGCGGACGAGCTCGACGAGCGGGAGCACGGCCACCGGGTTGAAGAAGTGCATCCCGACGACGCGTTCCGGATGCGTGAGTCCGTCGCTCATGGCGGTGACCGACAGCGACGACGTGTTCGTCACGAGGAGGCATTCGGGAGAGACGATCTGCTCGAGCGCTGCGAACACGTCTCTCTTCACGCGGAGCTCCTCGAAGACCGCCTCGAGCACGAGGTCGCAGCCTGCGTAGGACTCCACTCCTGCACCGCCGGAGACGATCGAGCCGAGGAACCGTGCCTTCCCTTCGTCGAGCCGCCCTTTCGCAACGAGCCCTGCGAGCTCCTCGCGGATCCGATCGAGTGCTTCGCCGAGACGATCGGCGTCGACGTCGGTCAGCACCACGGGCACTTCCAGCCGGCGCAGGAAGAGCGTCGCCAGCTGCGTCGCCATGAGCCCGGCACCGACCACGCCGACCCGCTGCACCCTGCGCGGCGGCGCGTCGGGCACCCCGACGCCGCGCTTGATCCGCCGCTCGACGACGTCGAAGGCGTAGATCGACGCCTGCGCCTGTGGCCCGGGCAGCAGGTCGGCGACGGCAATCCTGCTCGGCCCGGTAGCCCTCCTCGATCGTCCAGGTCGCGGCACCCTCGATCAGCTCGAGCGCGCGGTACGGGGCGGGCGCCGCGCCGTGGACGGCGTCGTCGACGCGATGCCGCGCGCGGGCGCACACCTCTGCGGCGTCGGTGAGGTCGGCGTCGTAGGTGTGCTTCGGCACCTCGGCCTCGATGCGCTCCACGAGCAGCTCGAGCGATCGCTCGACGAGGTCGACGGGATCGAGCACATGGTCGACGACCCCGAGGTCGAGCGCCTGGGCGGCGGTGAGCATCCGGTTCCGGTCGAGCGGGTTGTCGACGATCATCCGCACGGCCCGCTCGACGCCGACGATGCGCGGGAGCAGCTGTGTCCCGCCCCAGCCAGGGACGAGGCCGAGGAAGACCTCGGGCAGCGCGAGGTGGCGGGTCGACGATGCGACCGTCCTCACGTCGCAGTGCAGCGCGATCTCGATCCCGCCGCCGAGCGCGGCGCCCGTGATCGCGGCGAGGGTGGGGTACGGCAGCGCTCGGATCCGCCCGAACAGCGCGTGCCCGGCCGCACTTCCCTCGCGCGCCCGCTCCGGCGTGATCCCCGGGAACTGGGTGATGTCTGCGCCGGCCGCGAAGACCAGAGGCTTTCCGACGAGCAGGAGTCCGGCCCAGCCGTCCTGCTCGAGCTCCTCGAGGATCTCGTCGAGCGAGGAGAACGCCTCCGGTCCGAACGTGTTCGGCTTCTGCCAGTCCGCGCCGTTGTCGATCGTGACGAGCGCGATTCGTCCAGCCCCCGTCGCGGTCTCCTGCAGGAAGAAGCGGGTGACGGGCTCCGGGGACCTCTCGCTCTCAGCCATGCCGGAGGTTCTCCCAGAGGAGCGCCGCGCCCATCCCGAACCCGATGCACAACGCCGTGAGGCCGTAGCGGACGTGAGGGCGCTCGCCGAAGCCATGCGACAGCTGGGCCATCAGGCGCACGCCCGTCGCCGCAAGCGGGTGGCCGCAGGCGATCGCACCCCCGTACGGGTTGAGCCGGGGATCGTCGGGGGAGACCTCCAGGCCCCGACACCAGCTGAGCACCTGCACGGCGAAGGGCTCGTTCAGCTCGAACAGCCCGACGTCGTCGAGCGTCAGCTCCGGCGCGGGCGAGCACCTGCTGTGTCGCCGGCACCGGGCCGAGGCCCATCAGGTGCGGCTCGACGCCGGCGTACGCGAACCCGACGAGACGCATCGTCGGCTCGAGCCCGAGCTCGTCCGCCGTCTCCTGAGCCGCGAGCAGACAGGCCGTCGCGCCGTCGGTGAGGCCCGCCGAGTTGCCTGCCGTCACACGTCCGCCGACCCGGAAGGGTGCGCGCAGCGCTGCGAGGGCCTCGATCGTCGTCCCGGGGCGGAGGAACTCGTCTCGATCGGCGATCCGCCACCCCTCGTGCCCGAGCGCCGCCATCGGCACGACGGTGCGCCCGAACACCCCGTCCGGCCCCGTCCCCCAGGCGTCGTTCGCACGACGCTGGCTCTCCGCCGCGTAGCGGTCGGCGTCCTCGCGCGTGAGCTCGGGGAACGCGTCGTGGAGGTTCTCCGCTGTCTGTCCCATCACGGCGGCGCTCTGGTCGATCAGGCGCTCGGCCACGAAGCGGGGATTGAAGTCGACCTCCTCGCCCATCGGGTGATGGCCCATGTGCTCGACGCCGCCGGCGATCGCGAGGTCGCACGCGCCGAAGGCGATCTCGCCGGCGGCGGCCGTCGTCGCGGTCAGCGCACCGGCGCACATCCGGTCGACCGCGAACCCGGGGACGGTATGCGGCAGGCCGGCGAGGATCGCGACGTCGCGGCCCAGGGTCAGCCCTTGGTCGCCGACCTGGGCGGTGGCGGCGAGGACGACGTCGCCGATCCGCTCCGGCGGAACGGTCGGGTTGCGGGCGAGCACCTCCCGGACGACTTGAACCGCCATGTCGTCGGCGCGCGTGCGGGCGAAGAGCCCGGCGTCACCTGCGCGCCCGAACGCGGTTCGCACACCGTCGACGAAGACGACCTCTCGCAGCGTCCGGGCCATCGCCGGAGGATACACCGTGCTTGACTGACCGTTCAATCAGCCGTCGATCGGACTGGCTCAGTCCCAGTCGAGACGGACGTGGTCGAAGCGAGGGTCTGCGAGCATCGCCCGGATGCGCGTACCGTCGGGCGTGTAACCCCCCGTCGAGCGGCGGTCGTGCATCTCGACGAGCACGTGACGGATTCGCTCGAGGCGGCCACCCGGCACCAGCGCCTCGAGAAGGGGGAGCTCCATTCCCTCGACGTCGAGCTTGAGCAGCGCGACCTCCCCGAGATCGTCCAGGAACGGGCGGAGGTCGATCGTCTCGACTTCGACGAACGCATCCGCCGAGACATTGCGCTTGACCGTGAGAAGGGAGGACGCGGTAGCGCGACCGACCGGGTCGGAGGCGGCGTCGACGTGCAGGTGTAGCCGGCTGCGCCCGTCGGCGAGCGCGACCGCCTGTTGCCTGCAATGGACGTGAGGCGTGTCACGGAAGCGGGCGGCGAGCACGGCGAAGGCATCGGGGTTCGGCTCGAACGCGTGCACCGTCGCTCCCCGTTCGGCGAGCACGGCCGTGACGCGACCGACGTGCGCGCCACAGTCGATCGCCACGTCGCCCCGGTGCACGTCGCGGAAGATCGGACGGAACCGTCGCGGGACGTCGAGCGGGCCGGCGAGGCGGTCCAGTCCCGGGCGGATCGTGCGTCTCGCCAGCCGGCGCAGCGCGCTCGACGGCGGCGCTGGATCTGGCAGCCACATCGGGCGGAGCTAGTCCTCGCCGGCAGCGAGCTCGCGTGCTCGCGTCATCGCCGCCTGGATCGCGTTGAGGAACGCGGCGCGCACCCCTGCGACCTCGAGCTCGCGGATCGCCGCTATCGTCGTGCCACCCGGTGACGTGACCATCTCGCGCAGCTCGACGGGATGCATGCCGCCGTCGCGGAGCTGCTTCGCGGTGCCGAGCATCGTCTGGACGACGAGCTGGGTCGAGATCTCCCGCGACAGACCCAGCAGCAGCCCGGCCTCGATCATCGCCTCGGCGAGCAGCGCGAAGTAGGCGGGGCCGGAGCCGGACACGGCGGTGACGGCGTCCATGTATCGCTCCGGGACGCGGACGACGGCCCCGAGGTGCGCCAGGGCCTCCTCGGCGAGCGTGATGTGCGCGTCGGATGCGTGCGCTCCGGCACACAGGCCGGCGATCCCCTCGTGCACCATCGACGGGGTGTTGGGCATCGCCCGCACGACCGGGACGCCGGCCGCGAGATGCCGCTCGATCGAGGCCGTCGGGATCGCCGCGGCGATCGAGAGCACCGTCTGCTCCGTCGAGATGACCGTGGCGATGCTCCCGAGCAGCGCCTCGATGTCCTGCGGCTTCACCGCGACGACGACGAGAGCGGCGCCGACGGCAGCCTCTTCGCTGGAGGTCGTCGTCGCGATGCCATAGAGCTCGGTCAGCTCGGCCGCGCGCTCGGGGCGTCGGCTCGAGGCGACGATGTCGTCGGTCGTACGCCAGCCCGACGAGAGGAGTCCCGAGATGAGGGACTCCCCGATCTTGCCCGCCCCGAGGACGGCTATCCGACGTTCGTCGACGGCCATTTCCCGGCAGTCTACGGGCGTCAGGCGGCGCGGCGCGCCTTGCGGCGTGCAAGCCGGGCCGCGTCGAGGTTCGCGCCCGGGACGAGCCCGAGCCCCACGCCGCGCATGAGGATCTCGCCCGCCAGCCCCTGCCATGCCCCGTAGGGTGCGAGGAGCTCTGCGGTCTCCCACGGCTCGACGACCCTTCCACGGAGCGCCGTGTCGAGCTTCACGAGCCCGAGATCGCCGACGAGGCCGTGGTCGTACCGCCCGAGCCCTTCGAGGGCGATCACGCCGACCGTCCACGGGCCGATCCCGCGCTCGGACGCGAGGCGTCGGAGGACGACGTCGGTCGTGTGCCCACGCAGCCGCTCGAGGTCGAGCGAGCGCACGAGCCGGACGAGGGTCGAGGCCCGATGCTGCGCGAGTCCCGCCGGCGGAGATCGGCAGCGCCGAGCCTCGCCAGACCGTCGCGCGTCGCGACCTCCTCGCCGGTCGCCCGGCACACGGCGCGCTCGATCGCGCGCGCGCGGCGTGCCTCGATCAGCTGGCCGCACACCGCCCGGAGCGCCGCGTGGGCCACGGTCGGCAGGCGCAGCGGTCGGTAGCCGACGAGCGCCCTCGCCGACGGCCCGATCAGGGGATCGACGCCGAAGAGCTCGTGGAACGGGCCCGTGTCGTCGTCGAGCGCGAGCATGAAGCGGGCCTCGTCGATCCCGCGCTCGTCACTGGCCGCGATCGTGACCCGTCCGTCGGGCAGCTGCCACGCGGTGGCCGAGCGTCCGTCGACGAGAGGCGCGTGCCATCGACCCGAGCGCGCCATGAGCGCGAGGCGGTAGGGGCCGGCCGGCCTGAGGGTGGACTCGACCACCGTTCGAGGCTATCGCGTCTTCGCGACGGCTCGGACGTCGCCTCGCCGTGCTCCTCTCGACTCTCGGGCCTGCGGGGTCGATCGGCACGCACGTGCGGCGAAGAGGCGCGACACGCGTCGGTGTCTACACCGACGCCGTCGCACGGGTTCTCGGGGATCGATCGGCATGCATCACGTCAATGACCTTGACACGCCTTCGGTGTCTGACACCGGTACCACCCGGGATCCCGCGTGGGCGTCGCCCGACGGGCGCGACCGCTACCGTCGAGCCGTGCGGCTCGCCGACGCGATCTCCCTCCGCTCCCGGCAGCGCAAGCTCGACCTGTTCCTCGCCGAGCTGCGCCCGACCTGCGAGACGACCGTGCTCGACGTCGGCGTCGACGAGGTCTCGCTCGGCGAGGAGGGTGGGGAGAGCGGCTGCTCGACGCACAACTTCTTCGAGGAGCGCTATCCGTGGCCCGGACGGGTCACCGCGCTCGGGCTCCACGACGGCGCCCGGTTCCGGGCGCGATACCCGCGGATCCCGTACGTCGAGGGAGATGCATGTGCGCTGCCGTTCGCCGACGCGGCGTTCGACGTCGTGTTCTCCAACGCCGTGATCGAGCACGTCGGCGACCGTGATCGTCAGCGGCTGTTCGTCGAGGAGGCGCTTCGCGTAGGACGGCGCGTGTTCCTGACGACGCCGAACCGGTGGTTCCCGATCGAGGTCCACACCCGTCTGCCGCTCGTGCACTGGCTCCCCGACGAGCTCTCGCACCGCGCGTACGACTGGACGGGGAGAGCCTGGGCGAAGGACAACCATCTCCTCGGCCCCTCGGACCTGAGGGCGCTCTTTCCGGGTTCGGTCAAGGTCGTCAACCTCGGGATGACGCTGGTGGCGATCACGTGAGCGAGCGCATCCCCCGGGTCGCACTGCTCGTCCTCGTCGTCGGTCTCGCGCTCCACAACCTCGTGATGGCGCTGCTCTACGGCGCCGGCGTGTCGGGTGTCGCGCTCGACGTCGTCGCGTCGTGGAAGGACGTGCTCCTGCTCGTCGCGATCGGTGCCGCGCTGGCCGCTGCGGGGTCGCTCCCGGCGCTCCGCTGGGTCGACCGGCTCGCCCTCGCGTACGCGGCGATCGTCGTCCTCTACGCGCTGCTGCCGCAGGGCTGGCTCGGCGGTGACGCGACGACCAGGGGTGAGATCCTCGCACTGCGTCATCACCTGCTCCCGGTCGCGGGATACGCGCTCGGTCGCCTGCTGACGCTCGAGCGGAGATGGTGGCGACGGGTCGAGGTCGCCGTCCTGGCGACGGCCGCGGCCGTCGCGGTCGTCGGCCTCTTCGAGGTGTTCCTCGTGCCGCTGCAGTGGTGGCGCGACTCGGGCGTGCCGGGCTGGTTCTCGGAGCAGCTCGGTCTCGCGTACCGCTGCCTCAGCGGGCTGCCCGAGAACTGGATCCTGAACACCGGGGACGAGGATGCGCCGCTGCGGCGTCTCGTGGGGCCGTTCCTCAGCCCGCTCGCGACGGCCTACCTGCTCGTCGTGGCGCTCCTCCTGCTCGCCGCGATCCGCCGCCGGCCGTGGTCGCTCGCGGTCGGCGCGGTCGTGTTCGTCGGGCTGCTCTTCACGCATACGCGGGCCGGCTTCCTCGCGCTGGCGGGAGGGCTCGTCGTGCTCGCGCTCGTCCGGCGGGACTGGCGCCCCGCGGCGCTCGCCGCGGGCTCGCTCGCCGCGTCGGTCGCGTTCGTCGCCGTCTTCCCCTCGATCGGCCCGACGACGACGCTACACGCCGGAGGAGCTCACGTGCCTCCGGGAGAACGCCGCTGCCGTCGACGGCTCCGGGAGCGAGGACTCGCTCACCGGGGACGACGCATCGACGCGCAGTCACCTGCGGAACCTCAGGGACGGTGTTCGTGCGGTCACGCGCCACCCGCAGGGCTACGGGCTCGGGAACGCCGGCGTGAGCGCCTCCAGGACCGGGATCGAGCCGAAGGCAGGCGAGTCGACCTACACGGAGATCGGGATCGACACCGGCGTGCTCGGGCTCGCGGCGCTCGTCGCGTGGCTCGTCGCTCTGCTCGTCGCGTTGCGCAGCCGGTCTGCGTGGCTGACGGCCTCGGTCGCGGCGGTGATGGCGATCGGCCTGCAGACGGACGTCCTGGGCGTCCCGTGGATCGCCGTCGTGGTGTTCGCGCTCGCGGGGGCCGCCGTGGGCCGGCAGCTCGGGCGAGCCCGAGCCCGAGCGGCGCTCGACCCGGTCGGCTGTCGCTCTGCACGGTCGCGGGGTCGACCTTAGGTCTCGGCGCCTGAGCCGAGACCTAGCCGAACGACTGGCGCCGCTCGAGGTCGGCTGCGTCGACCAGGTGGCCGTCGCGCTCGACGTAGCCGTCCTTGCCGCCGATCACGAGCAGGACGAGGTCGTCGTCGCCGCGCGTTCGAGACCGTGCGCGGGGTCGTCGACTCGACGTGCACGAGCCCGCCGGGCCCGAGCAGCCGCTCCTCGCCGTCGACCTCGAAGCGCGCCGTGCCCGCGTGGACGAAGTAGAGCTCGTCCTGGGTCTCGTGGTAGTGGAGGAAGCCCTCGAACCCGGGCGGGCATCACGATCGCGTTGACGCCGAACGCCGTCGACCCCGAGCGCGCGTCGCACCTTGCGGAAGCCGTAGCCGTCGCCGAGCTCGTCGAGCGAACCGAACGCGTGACCCATGGTCAGTCCGGCTCGTCCTCGAGGCTCTCGATCGTGCGGCGTAGGCCGTCCTCGAACCCGACGCGACGGGCTCGATAGCCGAGCGACGCTCGGACGCGGCCGCGATGTCGGCCCACGACTGCTCGACGTCGCCCGCGCGCGCCGGCTCGAACGCGCTTCACGACGCGCGTGCCGAGCAGGCGGCCGATCGTGTCGGCGAGCGCGTTGACCGTCTCCGAGCCGCCCGTCGCGACGTTGAGCACGCTGCCCGCCGCGCCGTCGGCGCTCGGCGGCGAGCGAGGTTCGCGGCGACGACGTTGGCGACGTAGGTGAAGTCGCGCGACTGCTCGCCGTCGCCGTAGACCGTCGACGGGCTCGGCCCTCGGCGATCGCCGTGATGAACCGCGGCACGACGGCGGCGTACTGCGAGCTCGGGTCCTGCCGGGGCCCGAAGACGTTGAAGTAGCGCAGCGCGACCGTCTCGAGCCCGTAGACGCGGTGGAAGCTCACGCAGTAGCGCTCGGCCGCGAGCTTCGCGACGGCGTACGGCGAGATCGGGTTCGGCGCGGCGGTCTCGACCCGCGGGAACGTGCCGCCGTCGCCGTAGACCGACGAGGACGAGGCGAAGACGACGCGGCGGACGCCCTCGTCGCGCGCCGCGAGCAGGACGTTCAGCGTGCCCTCGACGTTGACCGCGGTCGTCGTCAGCGGGTCCTGCACCGAGCGCGGCACCGAGCCGAGCGCGCCCTGGTGGAAGACGACGTCGATCCCGCGCACGGCGGTGTGGACGCGCTCGTACGAGCGGAGGTCGCCCTCGACGATCTCGACGTCGGCGTCGACGCCGTCGAGGTTCGCGCGGTTGCCGGTGGAGAAGTTGTCGAGCACGCGGACGCGCGTCGCCGCGCTCGAGCAGCGCGCGGACGAGGTTGGAGCCGATGAAGCCGGCGCCGCCGGTGACGAGCGACGCGGGTCACGCGGCCTTCACCGCGACGACGTGGTAGTTCGCGGACAGCGATCCGGGATGCGTCCCGCTCGAGCAGCGGCACGCGCGCGCGTCGAGGGCGCGCGCCGCCGCGGTTGAGCCCGGCGACGACGGGCGGCCGGACGCCCGACCGAGGTGGGCGCGCTTGAGGACGTGTCCCATGTAGATCGAGGTGAGCATCGCGAGGCAGGCCGCCGTTCCCGACGACGGGCGTCACACTAACGGTCTCCCAGGGCCCTGCCTGCGCGAAGAGCTGCTCGAGTCCCGCGTGCGTCCAGCGCCAGCGGTCGATCGGGTGTCGGGTGGTAGACCATCACGCCGTGGGTCGAGAGCAGGACGCGACCGCCGGGCGCCGTCACGCGCGCGAGCTCGGACACGACCGCGGCCGGGTCGTCGCACGTGCTCGAGCACCTGGATGCAGAGCGCGACGTCGGAAGCACGCGTCGGGCAGCGGCAGCGCCTCGGCCGCGGCCCGCAGGTCGGCGCGCGGGTTCTCGACCGGGTCGACACCCGTGTAGGTCGTCGCGTACGGGGCGAAGAAGGGCTCGTACGGGCGCTCGCCGCAGCCGACGTCGAGCACGCGGTACGCGGCCGAGCGCGGCGTGCGCAGCCTCCGCCTCCTTCCGAGCCAGGCGGCGAGCGGCGCGCGAACGGCGTACGTCGGCATCGAGAGCGGGGGGTCGAGGCGCGGGTCAGCCACGGACACCGCACAACCCTAGACCGATCCACGTGAGTGCGAGCAGCGGGATCCCTGCGACGAGCCCGATCCCGCCCCAGATGCCGACCGCGACCAGCAGCCATGCCAGTCCCAGCACCGGGACCCGCGACGTGGCCGCGGCGCGGACGCGCGCCGACGATCGCCGCGGCGGCGAGGGCGAGGAGTGAGAGCAGCCCCGCCACGCCCATGTCGGCCGGCACCTGGATGTAGAGGTTCTGCACGCCCCAGGGGTGCTCGGGCGACGGGAACGCCTGGTCGGGCTCCGTCGGGAAGCGTCGTCGGGCGTCGTCGAGGTGCGGCGCGTACGCCCACTCCTCGAGCGACCCGTTCCAGCCGACGCCGGTCAGCGGGTGGTCGAGGAAGATCCTCACCCCGATGTACGCGAGCAGCGTGCGGTGCGCGTAGCTCTCGACGCCCGTCTGCTCGCGTGCGGTCGCGCAGCCCGAGGAACTCCGCGAACCGCGTCAGCGTGTCGGCCCGCATCAGCGACGTCCCGACCGACGACGACGAGCACGGTCGCGACGGTCGACGACGACCGCGCGCGTGCGCAGCGCGCCCGCACGCCGCGGCGAGAGCGAGCACCGCGAGCGCCGCGAGCCAGAGCCCTGCGACGCCGGTCATCGCGCCGGAGAGCACGACGCCCGACCCCGCCGGCCACGAGCGCGATCCATCCCCAGCGACGGCCCGCGGGGCGCCCGTCGCCGAACGCGAGTCCGATCAACGCCGACGCGTGAGCGCTGCCCCCGAGAGCGCGGCGAAGTCGTGGATGCCGACGAAGCTCGGCTCCCGCTGGCCGGGCCGGCGTCCCTCGAACTCGTCGACGAGCCCGGCGAACTGCAGCGCACCCCACGCCGACGCGGCGACGCTCCAGGCGACGACGGACCGCGCGAGCGGAACGGCGTCGTCCAGCGCGACGGACGAGGAGCAGCACGGCGGGGGCGAGCAGCGCGTACCACCAGAACTTGCCGAGGCTGACGGCGCGGACGAGCAGCGGGTAGTCCTCGCCGAGCAGCGACGGCGTCGCGAGCGACGCGATCGTCGAGCGCCGCGAAGAGCCCGGCGGTCGCGAGCAGCCAGCGCGGCACGGCCGGAGAGGCTCGATCCCGTGCGCGCCACGCCTCGTGCGCCGCCACCACGAGCACGCACGCGATCGCGAGGTCGGCGAGGGTGAGGTCGACGTCGGTGCCGCCGAGAGGCAGCGACAGCGTCGGCTGGTAGGTCGCGTGGAGGAACAGGGGCGGAACGGCCACCGCCAGCGCCACCGCCCCGGCCGACCACCGCGCCGTCCCACGCTCTCCCGCGCTCGGGCCCGTTCGGGTCGCCAAGGCGGCCACTATACTGGCCTTCCGAGATGCGCTCCCGGCTCCTCTGGCGTCGTGCTGCGACCGCCGCCGGGCTCTATGCGTCGGTTGCGCTCGGGATCCTCGCAACCGTCGTCGCGGCCCGGATCCTCGGCCTCCAGGCATTCGGCCTCTACGCCACCGCTCTCGCAGCCGCGTCGTTCTTCCAGATGCTGCTCGACCTCACCGTCGAGGAGGCGCTCACGAAGGTCGGGTTCCGGTACGTCGCCGCGGGCGACTGGGGCAGGCTGCGACGGCTCTTCTCGGTGGCGACGCGGATCAAGCTCGCGGGCGGCGTCCTCGCCGCTCTCGTGCTCGCCCTGCTCGCCCCGTTCGCGGACGACCTCTTCGACACCACCGGGCTGACCTCGGCGATCCTCGTCGCGGCGCTGCTCCCTCTCGTCCAGTGCACCGAGAACGTCTCGACGTCGGCGCTCCTGCTGCGAGGCCGGTACGACCTGCGCGGTGCGTACCAGACCCTCGCGCAGGCGCTGAAGCTCGTCGCGGTCGCGATCGGCGCGCGCTACGGCGTCACCGAGGCGATCGCGGGCATCGTGATCGCGCAGGGCATCGCGACCGGAGCGGTGTGGATCGTCGGGCGCGCGTCGCTCGCCCGGTTCCCGCAGGCGCCCGAGCTCCCACTCGGCGAGGACGTCCCGGGGATCCGCTCGTTCGTGATCCAGTCGAGCCTCGCGACGGGGATGGTCTCGGCCCGCACGACGCTGGCGCCGCTCGTCCTCGGTCTCGTCGCCGGGCCGACGCAGGTCGGTCTGCTGCGCATCGCCCAGGCGCCGCAGAGCGGGTTCGCTGCCGCGAGCTCACCGGTGCGGCTGATCCTGCTGACCGAGCAGACCCGCGACTGGGAGCACGGCAAGGAGCACCGGGTGTTCGACGGCCTCCGGCGCTACATGGCCGGGGCCGTGCTCGTCGCCGTCGTCAGCGTGCCGTTCTTCCTGCTGGCGATGCCCTGGCTCGTCGAGGTCGTGTTCGGGGAGGAGTACCTCGGTGCCGTGACCGCCGCGCGGATCGTGACGATCGCGGCAGCGATCCAGCTCGTCGCTGGGCTGGACGAAGTCGCTGCCGACGACGATCGGTCGTCCGCAGCTGCGAGTCCTGTCCCACGGAGTCGAGACGCTCGTGCTGCTGCCGCTCACGGCGCTCCTCGGCGCGGAGTGGGGGGTGACCGGCGCTGCGTGGGCGATCCTCGCCTCGACGGTCGCCTACGCTCTCGTGTGGGTCGTGCTCCTCCGGCAGCTCCGTCGCGACCACGCTCTCGTCCTGGCCGCCGAGGAGGTCGCGGTCACGTGAGGGTGCTGCTCGTCAGCGGGATCTGGCCACCCGACGTCGGCGGCCCGGCGGTGCACGCACCCGGCGCTCGCCGCGCTTCCTCACGGTCAAGGGCCACGGCGTCGAGGTCGTCACGACCGCGGCGGTCGCGCCCGCCGCGGCGAGCTACCCGATCGTCTGGGTGTCGCGCTCCCTGCCTGCAGGTGCCCGACACGCGGCCGTCGCCGGTCGCGTCGGCGCAGCCGCGCGTCGCGCGGACGTCGTGTACGCGACCAGCATGGTGCGTCGCGCGGTCACGGCTGCGACGGCGGCGCGCCGCCCCGTCGTCGTCAAGCTCGTCGCCGACGAGGCCTACGAGCGGGCGCGCCGGTCGGGGCTCTTCTCGGGGACACTCGAGGAGTTCCAGTCGTGGCCGGGAACGCGGCGTGTGCGCGCGCTCCGAACGAGCCGCACCGCGGCGCTGCGTCGTGCCGCTCACGTCTTCGTCCCGTCGGCGTACCTGCGCGACGTCGCCCTCGGCTGGGGGCTCGACTCCGACCTCGTGACGGTGCTCCCGAACCCCGCGCCCCGGGTGCCGACGCTCCCGCCGCGTGCGGAGCTCCGGCGTGCGCTGGGGGTGTCCGAGGAGGGCCTCGTGCTCGGGTTCGCAGGGCGGCTGACGGCGCAGAAGGCGCTCGACGATCTGCTCGAGGCGCTCGTCGCCGTGCCGGAGGCCGTGCTCCTGTTGCTCGGCGACGGTCCCGAGCGCGACCGGCTCGAGCGCCGTGCCCGCGAGCTCGGGCTCGGCGACCGGGCCAGGTTCCTCGGGCTCGGCGACCGCGACGGGGTGCTGCGACTGTTCGCCGCGGCCGATGCCGCCGTGCTCTCCTCGGCGTGGGAGAACTTCCCGCACACGGTCGTCGAGGCGCTCGCCGTCGGCACGCCGGTGGTCGCGACGGCCGTAGGCGGGGTCCCGGAGATCGTGCGAGACGGCGTGAACGGGCTGCTCGTGCCGGCCGGCGACTCGACGGCGCTCGCAGCCGCTCTCCGCCGGGTCGTTGAGGATGAAGGGCTGCGGCATCGGCTCGCGGCCGCCGCAGCGCCTTCGGTGGAGCCGCTCGCCGAGGACGTGCTCCTCGGTGTCGTCGAGCGGAAGCTGGTCGAGGTGGTGGGATGAGGCGACGGGTGCTCATGGTCGGAAGGACGCGCTACGCGCCTTCCGCTCTCGCCGAGCCTGCAGCGCAAGTTCGAGGCGCTCGGAGGCGTGTTCGACCTTCGAGTGGTCGGCGCTGCGCGGTCGTCGAAGGATCGGGGCGACGGCACGTTCTCCCTGCTGCGCCCGCTCCCCGTCAGGGCTCTCGACGCGCCGGCGTTCTACGGGTCGCTCCCGCTGCGGATCGCGCGGGAGATCCGCTCGTTCCATCCCGAGGCGATCGTCGCCCAGAGTCCCTACGAGGCGTCCGCGGCGCTCGCGGCCCGGGCGCTCGCACGGAGCGACGCGGCGGTGATCGTCGAGATCCACGGCGACTGGGCGACGTGGTCTCGTCTCTACGGCTCGTCGCTCCGGCGCCTCGCGAACCCCGTCGCCGATCGCGCTGCTCCGTGGGTCGTGCGACGCGCGGATGCGGTGCGGACGCTCTCGCCGTTCACGGAAGGGATCGTCCGTGACGCGGGGGCCGAGCCGACGATGTCGTTCACGACGTACACGGAGCTCACGGCATTCTCCGAGCCGGCCCTTGCACCCGTTGCCTGCGCGGCCGACCGCGCTGTTCGTCGGCGTCCTGGAGCGATACAAGAACATCGACGGCATCGTCGCAGCCTGGAGGATCGCGGCACCCCGGGTGCCCGGAGCCGTCCTGCGGCTCGTCGGCGACGGACGCCATCGCGACGACGTGGCAGCCCTCGTCGCCGAGCTGCCCGAGCAGACCGAGTGGCTGCCACGACTGGAGACGCCCGATGTCGTGCGAGCGCTCGACGACGCGTGGTGCCTGCTGCTCGTGTCCCGGTCGGAGGGGACGCCGCGGGTGGTGCTCGAGGCGCTCTGCCGGGGTCGGGCGGTGATCGGCAGTCGCGGAGGCGGGATCCCCGACGTCGTCCGGGATGAGGAGACGGGCCTGATCGTGGATACCGAGGACCGCGAGGCGATCGCAGACGCACTCGTGAGCCTTCTCTCCGACAGGCTGCTCGCGGAGCGCTACGGCGAGGCGGGCCATGCGTGGTCGTCCGCGTGGACGTACACGCCCGAGGAGTACGCCGCGAGGATGGCCGAGCTCGTCGAGCGCGCGATCGCGCAGCGAGAGAGCTCGTGAGGCTCGTCTTCGTCACGCAGCGCGTCGATCCGGACGACCCGAACCTCGGCGCGACCGTGGCCAAGATCACCGCGCTTGCGGCGCGCGTCGACGAGGTCGTCGTCCTCACGGACAGGGCAGTGTCCGGCGCGCTGCCCGGGAACTGCGTCGTCCGGCCCTTCGGCGCCGCCTCGCGCGCCGGGCGCGGGCTGCGGTTCACCGATGCGCTCGCGCGGGAGCTCGCGCGGCGGCCTCGTCCCGCTGCGGTGGTCGCGCACATGTGCCCGATCTACGCGGTCCTCGCCGCGCCGCTCTGCCGCCCGCTCGGCGTGCGCGTCGTGCTGTGGTTCACGCACTGGCGGCGAAGCAGGCTGCTCGAGGCCGCGGAGCGCCTCTCGACCGACGTGATCACGCGTCGATCGGCGGTCGTTCCCGCTCGCCTCGCGCAAGGTCGTCCCCATCGGGCACGGGATCGACCTCGGGGACTTCCCCTGCGTGGAGCGACCGCCACGGGCAGGGCTCCGTGCGCTCGCGCTCGGGCGCACGTCACCCGCGAAGGGGCTCGAGACGGTCGTCCGCGGAGCCTGTCTCGTCCCCGGCGTGTCGCTCGAGATCCGCGGGCCGTCGCTCACCCAGGAGGAGCGTGATCACCGGCGAGCTCTCGCATCCCTGATCGACGACCTTGGCGCGGGCGAGCGCGTCCGGCTCCTCGACGCGGTTCCGCGGGCGGAGGTTCCCGACCTTCTCTCCGACGCGGACGTGCTCGTCAACAACATGCGCTCCGGGGCGACCGACAAGGTCGTGTACGAGGCCGCCGCGTCGTGCCTGCCGGTGCTCGCCTCCAACCCGGCGTTCGACACGCTGCTCCCCGCGGAGCTGCGGTTCGAGCGCGACGATCCAACGATGCTGGCCGATCGACTCCGCCTGCTGCTCGACGCCGACCGCAACGCGATCGGGCACGCCCTTCGCGGTGAGGTGGAGGCGCGTCACGGCGTCGACGGATGGGCAGATCGAGTCGTCGCCGTCGCCTCCGGCGGGTCGGTGGAACCGCTGTGAGCGTGCGCGTGCTGCACATCGGGAAGGTGAAGGGCGTCTCGGGATCGGAGAACCACCTGCTCGCGCTGCTGCCGCGGCTCCGAGAGCGCGGCTGGGATGTCCGGTTCCTTCTGCTCCACGAGGACGAGCCGGGAGCCTGGGAGTTCGCCCGCCGGGTGGAGGAGGTGGGCGTCCCGCTCGAGGGCGTGCGCATCGGCAACGCGGCGAGTCCGCTGGCGTTCAGTCGGATCCTGCGCGCAGTCCGCGAGCAGGACCCGACGATCGTCCACACCCACCTCGTGCACGCCGACTTCCACGGCCTCGCAGCGGCGCGGCTGGCGCGGGTGCCGGTGCGCGTCAGCACCAAGCACGGCTTCAACGAGTTCCGCGCGTCGCGCGCGTTCTCGGCTGCCGACAGGGCGGTTGCGCGCCTGGCCGATGTCAACATCGCGATCTCGGGCGGGCTCGCGCGCTACCTCGAGGAGACGGAGGGGTTCGCTCCCGGGACGTTCGAGGTCGTGCACTACGGGATCGAGCCACGCGAGCCGGCGGGACCGCCGCCCCAGCGCGCCGCGCTCGTGATCGTGGGTCGGCTGATCCCGATCAAGGGGCACGACGATCTCCTGGCCGCGCTCGCATTGCTCGACGACGTGCCGTCTCACGCTCGACGTCGTCGGCGACGGCGAGCTGCGCGCGACGCTCGAGGCGCGGGCCGCCGAGCTCGGCCTCGGCGACCGCGTCCGGTTCCGCGGACGCGTGAGCCCCGTCGAGCCCGTGTTGGAGGAGGCGGCGATCGTCGTCGTGCCGTCACACGGCGAGGGGTTCGGACTCGTCGCGCTCGAGGCGATGGAGCGGGGCCGGGCGGTCGTCGCGACTTCCGTCGGAGGGCTCGCGGAGATCGTGGAGGACGGCGTCACCGGTCTCGTCGTCGCGCCACACGACCCGGCTGCGCTCGCCGGCGCGCTCCGGACACTGCTCCTCGATCCCGATCGCGTGGCGGCGATGGGCGCCGCGGGGCGACAGCGTGCCGTCGCGGAGTTCTCGCAGGAGCGGTGCACCGCGCGCACCGAGGCGCTCTACGAGGAGGCGCTCGCCGGCGTCGGCCGCTCCCGACGCGCCTGAACCAGCTCCCACGCGCGCTCGACGGCGAACGCGGCCAGGAGCGCCAGCAGGAAGTCCCACGGGACGCGATAGCGCACCGTGCCCGCGAACACCATCGCCATCACGGTGTTGTAGGCGACCATCAGCACGACGAGCGCCGTGAGCCTCCGCGGGGCGAGGAACGCGCCCCAGACGGCGAGCCCGTAGAGCAGGATCATGTAGAGCGGCTCGATCGTCCGCTGACCCAGGTCAGCGAGCCCCTGCTGGCCCTGGTCGTCCGCCTCGACGGACAGGAGCGGCGACCAGAGCATCCACACAGCCTGCGCCGAGAGACGCGCCTTCTCGCCGGGCTGCTCGCGCCAGAAGCGCTTGACCTCGTCCTGGTAGAAGCGCATCTGGGCGCACTCGTCGACGCGCACGAGCGGCCCACCGGCCAGGAACTCGTCCGCCGCGCGCTCCGGCCACGGGGGGATTCCGGGGAGGTCGGGCACGTCGTCGATCCACCCTCCCCGCGCGAGGATCGCGTACGTCGCAGGGTTGTTCGCCTTCCACAGCGCGCGGGCGTCGGTGGTGATCGTCGCGCATCCGACGCGCGCGTCGTTCCGGGCGACCCAGGGAGCGACCACGACAGCACCGGCGACGATGCTCAGCACCGCGATCGTCGCGGCGCGACGCCGTGGCACGATCCGCCAGACGAGGAACGGCGCGAGGACGAGCGGCAGGAGCACGAGCCGCGAGTTCCCCAGGATCGCGAGACCGCTGACGGCTCCGGTGGCCGCCGCGAGCCACGCCGAGCGACGCTCGTGGGCCAGGAGCGCGAGCAACGTGATCGCGGCGAGCAGCAGCGAGTCGAGCAGCTCGCGATTGACGTGGACGTCGTGCCAGACCACGTAGGGGTGCAGAGTCGCCACCAGCGCGGCGATCACCCCGATCCGCGTCGAGGCGACGAGCCGTCCGATCGCCAGCACGAGCAGCGCCGTGGCGACGGCCACGAGCACCTGCGCGAGCCCCACGACGAGCCAGGACCGGCCGAAGGGCCAGTAGAGGCCCGCCAGGAACCACGCGTAGAGAGGCTGCGTGTAGGCCGAGGGGATCCCCGGGAGGAACCCGAACGTCCCGCTGTCGACGAGCGTCGTCGCGAACCTGTCGCTCTTCTCGACGTACTGGTCGAGAATCGTCTCTCGCTCGAGCGCGAGCACGAGCAGCCGTGGGACTGCCGCTGCGAGAGCCACACCAAGCACCGCGCGGCGTGGTATCCATGGCGCGATGCCGGTCACGTCTCCCGAACGGTACGTCGTCGCGTCCTGCCACGTCGAACGACCGCTCGACGACCGCGTCTGGGAGGCCTTCACCGCATTGCAGGAGCGACGTCCCGGAGGGCTCGTCGTCGCCGCGCTGATGCGCCCGCCGGACGCAGAGGCGGGCGAGGTGGACGCCGAGCTCTGGGTCGGGCGCGCGAGGGAGGCGATGGCCAGGGGCCCGCTCGGCCATCACACGCACTGGACGAGCCCGACCCACGCACGTCCGACGAGCCTCGGACGACCCCGGTGAGCGGGTCGCCAGGGAGGGTGCATGGCTCCGCGAGCGAGAGATCGTGCCGACGCTCTTCTGCGGTGGAGGCTGGTACACGGACCTCTCGGTCGCGACGGCCTGTGCGAGCCTCGGCTACGCCGACTGCACGCCTCGCGCCTCACGGCCGGCGTACCTCCCGGAGGATGCTCCGTGGGCCGAGCTGGCGAGCCCCGCGGCCGTGGATCTCCCGGACGGAGGCTCCCTCACCGTGCTGCCGACGACCCACAGCGCCGGGGACGGCCTGCCGGGCGGCGCTCCGGCGGCGGCTGCCCGCGCGGGTTCACGTCTACTTCCACGACACGGACCTCGTCGACCTCCGGCGCCGCGCGGTCGTCGAGGCGGCGCTGCGCACGCTCGGCTCCCGCCTCACGTCGCGCACGCTTGCGGAGGAGGCGGCCGCGGTCGCCGAGCGCGCACCGCGTGTGGCCTGGTCGTCGGTCGCGCGGGGTGAGGCCGGGGTGCCACGGTAGTACGATCAGGACGTGCCGACCGAGGCGCCCCCGACAGAGCGCGAGGCGCCCCCGCCGACCGGGCAGAGCGAGGGCCCGGTCACCGACATCCGCCGAACCCGCCCGTACCTCCTGCGCAGGGCCCCGTGGGTGAGCCTTCTCCGGCGTGGAGCCAGCATCACCGCGCTCGCGGTGATGGACGTCGCGGGGCTGGCACTCGGGATCTACCTCGCGCTCGTCCTGCGGTCGTCGGTGTACGGCGACACGATCTACTGGTCGCTGCTCTGGGACACCGGGCCGCGTGAGTGGCTCCCGTTCCTCGCACCGATCACCGTGCTCGTGTTCCTCCAGGCCGGGCTGTACGCCCCGCGCGAGCGTCGTGCCGGTCCGGGCCGCGTCGTCGGCTCGCTCGTCCTCGTCGCGTTGATCGTGCTCGCCTTCGGGCTCGGCACCGACTACCAGTTCACGACCACCGGGCTGATCCCGACCGCCGTGGTGACCTGCTCGCTTTCGATCAGCGCCCTCCGGGCGGCATACTCGTCGGCCTCGCTCGAGCTCATGAAGGGCGTCGGCATCCGTCGGAGGATCGTGGTGGTCGGCGAGGGCGAGGCGCTTGCGAACCTCGTGCGCCAGCTGCATGCGACGCGTGGCGGGATCGCGGTCGAGGTCGTCGGCGCCATCACCCGTGGTACGGCTCCCGAGGGCGTCGCGCTCCTGGCGGACGACCTCTCCGCCGTCGAAGCGGTGATCGGCACGGTCGCGCCCGACGAGCTGCTCCTCGCCGAGGGCGACCTCGACGAGCGGACAGTGCTGGACGTGGTGCAGCGGGCGCACCGCTTCGGCGTGAAGGTGAAGCTCGCGCCGTCGACGACGGAGCTCCTCGTGCACGAGGGCGAGTACGTCCCCGGCCAGGGGCTGCCACTCTTCGAGCTGCGCCCACCGATCCTCGGAGGATTCGCCTGGGCGGCCAAGCGCACCTTCGACCTCGTCGTCGCGACGGTCGCGATCGTCATCGGCGTACCGCTCTGGCTGCTCGTCGCCGTTGCGATCAAGCTCGACTCCCGCGGTCCGGTGCTCTACGTCGACCGTCGGATCGGGGTGGGTGAGCGCGAGTTCGGGATGCTCAAGTTCCGGACGATGACCGCCGACGCTGCAGAGCGGCAGGGTGAGCTGGAGGAGGAGAACGAGGCGACGGGAGCGCTCTTCAAGATCCGCGACGACCCCCGCATCACCCGCGTCGGACGCGTGCTCCGCCGGCTCTCGATCGACGAGCTGCCACAGCTCGGCAACGTCCTCAACGGCCAGATGAGTCTCGTCGGGCCGCGCCCGCTTCCGCTGCGCGACCACGCGCTGCTCGAGGAGTGGCACAAAGCGCGCTACCACGTGCTCCCCGGGATGACTGGCCTCTGGCAGATCTCCGGTCGCTCCGGCCTCGACTTCGACGATCTCGTCCGGCTCGACTTCACCTACATCGAGAACTGGTCGATCTGGTCGGACGTCTCGATCATCGCGAAGACGATCCCCGCAGTGCTCACCGGGCGCGGGGCGTACTAGCGCATCGGCGCCGCGTCCCGGGCGAGGACGACCAATGCGACGCCTACACTGACGCCTCGTGCGCCAGCCACGCATCCTCGCCGTCGCCTCCGCTGTCGACCTCGACTTCCGGTACGGCTGCACACCTGCGTGGTGGCAGCTGTGGAAGGGGATGTACGAGGCGGGCGTCGATCTCGTCGTGACCCCCTACCGTGGGCGGCCGGTCGAGTCGCCGTGGTGGCGGGTCGCGCCGAATCCGACGTATCGGGAGGGCGAGACGTACGCGACGCTGCGGGACGGGCTCGCGCGCCTGAAGGGCGACCGGTACCTGCGCCGCGCGGAGGAGAGCCCCGAGGAGTCGGCGCTCGACAGGATGACCCGGGAGACGATCTGGAAGGTCGTCACCCCGCGGTGGCGACGACATCTCGAGCGGCTCGTCGAGAGCGAGCGCCCCGACGCGGTGATCGTGTTCACGGTGCCGATGGCGCACTTCCGCGGGATCGCCACCCATCTCCGGGAGCGATTCGGGATCCCAGTCGCCTTCTACGACGGCGACGTCCCCATGAGCCTGCCCGAGTTCGGGGGGATGGACACCGGCTTCAACTACTACCACGGTGCGGACCCGTCCGAGTACGACCTGCTGTTCTCCAACTCCGAGGGCGGCGCAGGACGGCTGCTGGAGCTCGGCGCGCGACGCGTCGAGCCCGTGATGTGGGGGGCCGACCCCGAGTTCTTCCGACCGATCGAGGTCGAGAAGGAGTGGGACGTGTTCTTCTACGGCTACGGCGACAAGTTCCGCCGGGAGTGGATGGCCGCGCTCGTCGGTGAACCGAGTCGGCTCGACCCTCGGATCGACTTCGCCCTCGGCGGAAGGGACTTCCAGGGCGACGTCGGCGCCGCACGCCTCGTCGGTGATGTGCCTTTCAACTCGTTCGCGCGGGCGATCTCCTCCGCGCGGATCAACCTCAACCTGACGCGGCGCTCGCACGCGACCGTGCCCGGCTCCTCGACGTGCCGTCCCTTCGAGCTCGCCTCCGCCGGCGCCGCGATCGTGTCCAATCCCCACGACGGGATCGAGCGCTGGTTCGAACCGGGAAGCGAGCTGCTCGTGGTCGAGACCGCAGCAAGAGGCGGTCGCGGCGTACCACCGTCTGCTCGACGATCCCGCGGAGGCCCGCGCGCTGGGAGAGCGAGCTCGCGAGCGCGTGCTGGACGAGCACACCTACGCGCATCGGGCGCGACAGGTGCTGCGCGCGCTGTCGCTCGAGGCGGCGGTGCCGGCATGAGCCGAGGGCGGATCGTGGCGATCGTGCCCGCCTTCCGCGAGGAGGCTGCGATCGGGTCGGTCGTCGAGGAGATCAGGGCCTTCGACTCGTCGATCGACGTCGTGGTGATCGACGACGGATCGCCGGACGGGACGGCTGCAGCGGCGGCCCGCGCAGGGGCACGGGTCGTGCGGCTCCCCTTCAACCTCGGGATCGGGGCTGCGGTGCAGACCGGCTTCCGCTTCGCGCTGGAGCAGGGGTACGACACGGCGGTCAGGCTCGACGGCGACGGCCAGCACGACCCGGCGGAGCTCCCGAAGCTGCTGACCGTCCTCGATGCGGGTGGGGCGGATGTCGTCACGGGGTCGCGCTTCGTGGGCGGAGACGGCTCCTACCGCCCGCCGCTTGCCCGTCGGCTCGGGATCACCTGGTTCGCACGGCTCGTCTCGCTGCTCACCCGGCAGAGGGTGACCGACACGACCTCGGGATTCCAGGCGCTCAATCGGCGCGGCATCATCCTCTTCGCGCGGGACTATCCGAGCGACTACCCGGAGGTCGAGGCCACGCTCCTCGTCCTGCGGTCGAAGCTCCGCCTCGTCGAGGTGCCGGTCGTGATGCGCGAGCGCGAGCACGGGGCGTCGTCGATCACGTTCCTGCGCTCCGTCTACTACGTGTTCAAGGTGACGCTCGCGCTTGCTCGTCGCGATGGGGCGCCGGGCGACGCTGCCCGAAGAGGAGCGGATGCCCGCATGACCCCGCTCCTCGTCTCCGTTGCGGCTGCGATCGCCTCCGTGCTGCTCATCCTCGTCGTGCTCGAGCTGATCCGGGGCCGCCGGCTGAAGGAGCGCTACGCGCTGCTCTGGCTCGGCACCGGCATCGTGCTGCTCGTGCTCTCCGTGTGGCGGGAGGGCCTCAACACCATCGCCGGCTGGCTCGGCGTCGAGAGCTACCCCCCGGCGATCCTCTTCGCGCTCGCCATCCTCTTCGTGATCGTCGTGCTGCTGCACTACTCGACCGTGCTCTCGAGCCTCACCGACGACAACGTCCGACTCGCGCAGGAAATCGGCCTGCTGCGAGAGCGGATCCGCTCTCAGGACGCGCGGCTGTCGTCGCTCGAGTCCGGGCGGACGCGTGAGCCGGGAACCCGCTCGGACACGACGTAGAGCGGACGCTGCTTGACCTCGTCGTAGATCCGGGCGACGTACTGGCCGATCATCCCCAGCGAGAGCAGCTGCACGCCGCCGATCAGGACGACGACGCCGACGACGGACGCCCAGCCCGCGACCGTGTCGTCCGTGAAGACCCGCTTGTAGGCGACGTAGGCGAGGTAGAGGGCGCAGAGCGCCACGAGCCACAGACCGATCCACGAGAGCAGGCGGAGCGGCACGGTGGAGAACGAGGTGACGCCGTCGGTCGCGAACCGCATCATCTTGCGCAACGGGTACTTGGTTCGCCCCGACCCGCGGGCGGCGCGATCGTACTCAACGCCGACCTGTGAGAAGCCGACCCAGCTCGTCATCCCCCTGAGGTAGCGCGCCCGCTCGGGCATCGAGCAGAGCGCGTCGGCGGCCGGACGCGAGAGCAGGCGGAAGTCCCCGGCGTCCTGCGGGATCTCGACGGCTGCCATCCGACCGAGCAGACGGTAGAAGACCCGCGCGGTCCAGAGCTTGAACCGCGTCTCGCCCTCCCGCGTGGCGCGGACGCCGTAGACGACGTCGTGGCCCTCCTCCCAGCGGCGCAGAAGGTCGGGGATCACCTCCGGAGGATCCTGGAGGTCGCCGTCGATGCAGACGACCGCATCGCCCTTGGCGGCCTCGATCCCCGCGCTCAGCGCCGCCTGGTGCCCGAAGTTCCGGGACAGCCGCAGCAGCGTGAGCCGCGGCTCGCTCTCGGTCAGGCTCCGGAGGATGTCCCAGGTCGCGTCGGTGGAGCCGTCGTCGACGATCAGGATCTCGAGCGCGTAGGGCTCGTCGGCGAAGGCCGCGCCGATCCGGCGCACGAGCTCGACCACGATCTGCTCCTCGTCGAGGACGGGCGCGACGACCGTGACCAGACGCTGCGTCATCGGACCTTCACCGGCGGGCTGATCATGAACACGTCGCCCTGCGTCGTGTCGTCGACCCAGTTGGCCGCGACGCCGACGCGATAGATGCCGCCCCGAACCGGCTGGTTGTCGACGAACGCCCGAGCGCGCGTGACGCCGATCACGGACATCGCGACCTCGCAGCGGTCGGCGCCGCCACGGGCGCAGATCGAGGTCGGGGAACCTGCCATCCGTGCGATACACGCGATAGAACGGTCGGGTCGTCGAGGTCGTGTCGCGCCACCGCAGAGCGACGCTCCCGCCGACCCGGCGTGCGGTGAGGTCGAGTCCTGGGGCGACGGGGATCAAGATCTCGTCGAGGACGACCGCCTCGTCTCCGCCGCGCTGTGGCGACCCGCGAGGACGAACGCGAGAGGAACGAGAGCGAGGGTCACGGCGATCGAGACGCCGACGCGCAGCGACATGTGGCGACGAACAGGCTCGGGCGCGATCCAGCCGCCGAGCCGGCGCGGGGCCGTCGGCACGAGCAGGGGCGTGGCCGCGACGAGGATCACGTACGCGGGAAGCGCCGGCATCACGAGCCGCCAGAACGACGCGTTCTCGATCCCGGCAACGTAGGAAGAGCCCTTCACGAAGAAGAACGCCGCCAGCCAGCCGACCAGCAGGCCGGCGGCCGGTCGCGACAGCCGGGCCACCGCGAACGCGCCTGCGAGCGGCGCCCACTGGGCGAGGCGAGCGCTCCAGAAGAACTCGCGGAGGTTCGACATGTTCCGGCGCCACTCCTCGAGGTGGAACGGTGCGCTGCGCGTCAGGTTGAAGCCGGTCGGGAGCCGATCGAGCGAGGCGCCGGCAGCGAGGCGGAGCTCGTCGACGGCGAGGATCGGGAGCGTTCCGAGCCCACGGGCCTTCCAGACGGCGAGCGTGAGCAGCGCCGGTGCGAGCGCCCCGAGGAAGAGCGCCAGCGCTCGCCACCGCCGCGCCAGAGCGTAGGCGAGCACGGGGCCTGCGACGAAGAGCGCGTTCGCAGGCTTGATCGCGATCATCAGCCCGGCAAGCGAGCCCGCGACCAGCACCTCTGCCATCCGCCGGTCGTCGAGCGACCGGAGCACCAGGGCGGCAGCGACGAGCGCGACGACGGTCGACGGATAGTCGGCCATCTGCGTCAGTCCGGTCGCCTGGACGAGCACCTGGTCGGTCCAGCCGCTCCTGATACCGATCGACGAAGAGCGGTGTCGCGACGTACGGCGCCACCACGGCGACCAACGCGCACCACAGCCCCGCAGCCCGCCCGGCGACGCGCGCGCCGATGTCGTAGATCGCGAGCGTCGCGATCGGCCCGAGCACGAGGACCTGGAACAGCGTCGTCAGGGGCAGCGCGTCCATGCTCGACTCGCCGACGATCCATGTCAGCGGCGCCATGACGACCGGCCAGCCGTAGGAGACGACCGCGGTCGGGATCGTCCCGTGTGCGAGCAGCCAGCCGCTCGTCATCAGCCATAGCTGGTCGCCTCCCTGGTAGGTGAGCCACCGGTTGTGCTCGACCGACGCGAACAGCGCGAGGACGAGCAGCAGCTGGAGCCCGACCACCACCGCGAGGCTGATCCTCACATGGCGCGTCGCGACGGAGACGAAGCGCGCGACGAGCTCGAGCGCGGGACGTGCAGACACGGTGATCGCAGTCAAAGGCCGCTCGCCCGGTACCACTCGACGGTTCGGCGGACTCCGTCGGCGAGTGGCACCGCGGCGCGGAACCCGAACAGCGTCTCGGCACGCGAGGTGTCGAGCTTGCGGCGCGGTTGCCCGTTCGGCCTGGTCGTATCCCAGCTGATCGAGCCCTCGAACCCCGTCGCTTCCCGCACGAGCTCGGCGAGGTCGCGGATCGAGACCTCCTCGCCCGTCCCGAGGTTCACCGGATCGGCTCCGTCGTAGCGCTCGCCGGCGAGAAGAAGCCCCTCGACGCAATCGTCGACGAACAGGAACTCGCGCGTCGGCGACCCGTCTCCCCACAGCACGATCGCGTCCTCGCCTCGGGTCCGGGCGTCGACCATCTTCCGGATCAGCGCCGGGATGACGTGCGAGGTCTCGAGGTCGAAGTTGTCGCGAGGGCCGTAGAGGTTGACGGGGAGGAGGAAGATCGCGTTCGTTCCGTACTGCTCCCGGTAGGCCTGCGCGCCGACGAGCACGGCCTTCTTCGCGATGCCGTACGGGGCGTTCGTCTCCTCCGGGTAGCCGTTCCAGAGGTCGTCCTCGCGGAATGGGACAGGCGCGAACTTCGGGTACGAGCAGATCGTGCCGGCGAACACCAGCTTGGGTGTGCCGTGGAGCCGTGCCTGCTCGAGCACGTGCGCTCCCATCATCAGGTTGGCGAACCAGTATCGCCCGGGGTTCGCGCGGTTCGCGCCGATCCCACCGACCTCGGCCGCGAGATGGAAGACGCACTCCGGCTGTGCCCGCGCGAACAGGCGGGCGGTGTCCTCCATCGTGGTGAGGTCGAACTCCGCTCGCCGCGGCACGACGACGTCGTCGCCGCGCGCGCGGAGCCGCTCGACCAGGTGTGAGCCGAGAAAGCCCGCACCGCCCGTCACCACGACGCGCGTCACGCCCTCAACCCTTCGTCGATTCCGTCGGACATCGCGTCGAGTATAGGAGTCGTCGTCAGAGCGCCACCGCGTCGCGGAGCAGCCAGGCCGTCAACCCGAGAGCGACCCATCGCGCGGCGCGGTCGTCCTCGATCGCGGCGAGCGACAGAGGCCAGGCCACGTACCATGCAGGAAGCCACGAGAGGCTCAGACAGAAGAGCCCGAGCGTCAGTCCGAGCCGCGTCCGCCCGTGCCATGCCTCGCGGAGCAAGAAGACATAGGCGACAGCGAAGAGAACGGCGAGCACCTCCGTGACCCGGAACTGCGGAATGCCCGTCCAGCGCTCGACGTAGAACGGGATGCTGGTCGAGCTCGCCCGTTGCAGCTGGTTCGTGATCGGAGAGGCAGCCCGAACCCAGTGCAATCCGTAGGCGGCTGTCGCGATCGCGGCGACGATCGCGGCGGAGATCGCGAGACCCGACCAGCCGAAAGCACGTCGATAGCGGGCGGCGAGCATGGGGAGGACGATCGCCGGGAGCCACTTGACCCCGATCCCGATCGGCCAGAGCGACGCGCCCAGGCGGGCACGTCCGGCTGCGAGCAGCGCGAGCCCGGCGACGGGCAGCGCCATCATCAGCGTGTCGTTGTGCCCACCACCTGCGAACTGCAGGGGCAGCACGGGGTTCCAGCCGACGAACGCGACGGCGAACGGTCGGAGAGCGAGCGGGGCGGCGAAGGCGACCGCTCCCACGAGGCCCACCGAGGCCAGCGCCGCGATCGCCTTGAAGAGCCACGTGGCGCGATCGGCGTCGTCCCCGGCGACGCTCGCGACGCCGGCGCTGGTGAGGATCCACAGCGGCCCGTACGCGGCAGTGGTTCCGTGCCACTGCGCCCCCATGAGATCGTAGGCGGGGTCGTCGGGCCAGTCGCTCGGCGGGTCGACGTACGGGTTCCCGCCGTGCACGGCAGCGATCCGACCGTAGTCCCAGTAGGTGTAAGCGTCCGTCGAGTAGAGGAGCGGCGCAGCCAGGGGGATGAGCTGCAGCGTCACGGCGACCGCCGCGATCGCGACGACCGCCGGGGGGCGACGCCTGATCGCCCAGAGCCCGAGCAGGTAGAGCGGAAGGAGTGCGACGACCGCGACGCGGTAGACAGGGCCCCACACGCCGTTCGGCTCGATCGGCGAGAGCGCGGTCTCGTCCGCGTGATGGGTCGCCGCGGTGACGAGCGACAACGCGGCGATCGCCGCGACGCCACTGGCGAGCGCCGTCCCCCGAGGGGCGGTCAACCGCCCGGTCGGGCCTCGGCCGGGTGTCCGACGGGCAGCCAGTCGACCCGCCCGATCCAGCGCTCCCGGTTCTCGGCGTACCAGCGGATCGTCCGGAGCACTCCCTCCTCCCACGAGATCTGCGGCTGCCAGCCGGTCTCGCGCGTCAGCTTCTCGTGGCCGACCCGCAGCGCCATCACGTCGGTCGATCCCGGCCGGAGGCGCTTTTCCGTGGTCACGATATGCCGGTCGCCGGCCCAGAAGCCGTGCTCGACGCCGGTCCGGAGGATCAGGTCGGCCCAGTCGGCCATCGAGATGTTCTCGCCCTGCCCGTAGACGTACACGTCGCCGGGAGTGCCGTGCGCGGCGACCGTGAGATGACCGCGCACGCCGTCGGTGCAGAAGCAGAAGTCGCGCAGCGGATCGAGCGCACCGAGCTCGACCACGGGGCGGGTCAACGCCTGGGTGATGATCGTGCCCGTCACGTAGCGGGGGTTCTGCCGCGGGCCGTAGTTGTTGAACATGCGGGTCACGACGCCCGGCACGCCGAACCCGTCGTAGTAGTTCATCGTGAGGAAGTCCGCGGCGACCTTCGCGGTCGCATAGATCGACTTGGGGTTGATCGGGGAGCGCTCATGGAGGATCAGCGCCCCGGCGTCGTCGAAGTCATGATGGTGCGCGACGTCCTCGCGGACGTTCCCGTACTCCTCGGAGGTGCCTGCGGTGTCGAACTTCTCGAGCTCGAGGCCCCAGTCGACGATCGACTGCAGCAGGTTGAGCGTGCCGATCGTGTTCGCCATGATCGTCTCGTAGGGCCGGTGCCACGACTCGCCGACGTGCGCCTGCGCGCCGAGATGGAAGAGGTAGGGCTTGTCGGGTGCGTCCTTCAGCTCGCGCACGAGGTAGTCGACCGACGTGCGATCCGTGAGGTCGGCGAAGTGGACCTTCAGCTCGCGGCGACGGTGCCCGATGTTGTTGAGCGCACCGGAGGACGTCGCCCGGACGAAGGCATGCACATCGGCGCCCAGGTCGAGGAGCGCCTCGGTGAGGTGTGAGCCCATGAAGCCGTCCGCGCCGGTCACGCAGACGGTGCGGCCGCGGTAGATGTCGCCGAAGTCGCGGCGCAGGCCCTCGATGTCGCTCTCCGTCCAGATAACGTCGTTCGCCATGGTCACTACCCTCCCGGTGAATGAGCAAGCCTAGCGCCCCCGCCGGGCACGGGTCCCTTGCCACTGCGGCGGTGACAGCCGCGGCGATCGCCGTCCAGACCGGGCTTGCGGCCGTCGTCGGCGTGATCATCGCACGCGAGTTCGGACGCACCGCCGAGACCGACGGGTTCTTCGCAGCCTACGGCGTGTTCATCGTCCTCGCGCTCGCTGCGAACACGATTCGGCTCGTCGTCCTCCCGCCGCTCGCTCGAGCCCGCGCCGAGCAGCGTCTGGGTGGCGAGACCGTTGCCTGGGCGCTCGCGCTCGCGCTCTTCTCCGTGCCGTTGCTCGTGGTCGCGGTAGTGCTCGACGACCCGCTCGGGGAGATCCTGACCGGCTCCGGTCCGAGCGCGGCGCGTGAGGTCGCTGCACGGACGCTCCCGCTCGTGGTGCTGGCAGGCGTCGGGCAGCTCTACGCCGGGTTGGCGGCGAGCGCACTCGCCGCGCTCGACGACTACGTCACGTCGGCGATCGGGTTCATCGTGGCGAGCGCGCTCGGTCTTGCGGTGATCCTGCTGCGCGTCGACGCCGACGGGATCCAGGCGGTGGCGGCGGGAATGGCCGTCAACGGCCTCGTCGCGGTCGCCATCCCCGCGGTCGCGCTGCTGGTGCGTGCCCGACGGGCGGCGATGCCGGCCTCCGGCACCCGTCCGACCGGGTCGGGCCTCGGCGGTCGGATCGCCCAGGCGGGGCGAGGCTCTGCGCTGCCGCTCGCGTTGCAGGCCGCGTACCTGATCTGCCTGCCGCTCGCCGCTCGCGAGGGGGTCGGCGCGGTCACGAGCTTCGGGTACGCGTACCTCGCAGGCTCTGCGGTCGTGGCCGCGACGGCGGCATCCTTCGGGCTCGTCACCTCCGTGCCCTTGACCCGGATCGGCCTCGAGGCGTCGCGCGTTGCCCATCATGTCGTCGCCACCTCATGGCTCGCCCTGATCGCCGTGGGGCTGACCGCGGGGATCTTCGCGGTCGCCGGCGAGCCGATCGTCGTCCGCGTCCTCGGCCCGGAATACGCGGACACCGTCGGCCAGGATCTCGGACGGCTGATCGCCACCCTCGCCGCCTGGATGGTGGTCGCGATCGGGTTCACCGTGACGTTCCCGCTGGTCTTCGTCGCACGGCGGGAGCGAGCTCTCGTGTGGCTCGCACTCGGGGTCGTCGTCCTCCAGGGGATCGCGGCACCCGTCGGCCAGGCGCTCGGCGGCCTCACGGGGCTCGCGCTCGCTCTCACGGCGACGACCGTCCTCGCGCTCGCCGGCCTGCTCCACCAGCTTGCGGCCGCCCGCTCCACGTTCGCCGGGCTGCTCCGGGCGACGGCGATGGTCGCGGCGGTCACCGTCCCGGCGTTCGTCGTCGCCGACCTCCTGCTCCCCGCGACGCCCGCTGCCGTCGCCGGCACGGTCGCGACGTGCGCGCTGATCGTTCTCCTCCGCCCCGCCGGGCTCAGTGACTCGCTCCGCTACCTGCGCGCGCTCTCCTGACGGCCCGTCGCGGCGTTCAGACCGACGTCGTCCGAAGCCGCTCGCGTGCGGTGGACGCGAGCGCCTCGAGCGTCTCAGCTCTCGTGAACCTCGGAGCCCATCCCGTGTCGGCGACGAGTCGGCGAGGGTCTCCGTAGAAGCGCGGCTGATCGACCGAGCGGAGTCGCGCCGGGTCGGTGTCGATCGCGACGTCGAGGCCGAAAGCTGCGATCAGCCCGACGAGCAGCGAGCGCATGGACACCGGTTGTCCGCTGCAGACGTTGTAGGTCGCTCCTCGATGGCCTCGCTCGGCAACGGCGCGGTAGGCCGAGGCGACGTCGCGAACGTCGAGGTAGTCACGCTCGACGTCGAGGTTCCCCGTCGCGATCGTCGCAGGCCCTCCGTCGCGCTCGATCTTCGCGAGCTGGAGCGCCCAGTCTGCGAGTGCGTAGGCACCAACGTGCCCGGGGCCTGTGTGCTGGAACGCCCGGGTGACGACGGCATCTGCTCCGTCGTCCCGGACGAACCGTGCTACGACGGCCTCGCTCTCCGCCTTGCTGATGCCGTACGGCGTGACCGGGTCGAGCGGATGATCCTCCGTCACCGGCTGTGCCTCGGGCGGTGTGCGCCCGTAGGCGAAGCTGCTGCTCGCGAACAGCAGGCGTGCGCGTGGCGCGGCGACCCGCATCGCCTCGACGACGGCGACCGTGCCTCCCGTGTTGACCCGGTGGAGCTCCTCGACGTCGGGCGTGGTGACGGTGTCGACGATCGCCGCAAGGTGGAAGACGACGGTCGGTGAGAGCGCGCGGATGAGATCCTCGAGCGCCTCGCGGTCGCCGATCTCGATCTGCACCTCCCGGATGCCGGCGACGCCGGAGGAGCGCGAGCGCACCGTGCCGACGACGTCCCAGCCAGTCTCGACGAGCTGTGCTGCGAGCTGGCGGCCGGCGAAGCCGGAGACACCCGTGACGAGTGCGGTGCCCGAGGTCATCCGATCGCCCGATCCACCAGATCGACCACGCGGTCCCACCGATAGAGCTCCGTGATCCGAGTGCGGCCGGCCTCGCCGAACGCGCGCGCACGCTCCGGGTCGCGGAGCAGCTCTGCGAGTCGGGCGCCGGCCGTCGCCGAGTCGCTCGGATCGACGAGGTACCCGCTGACGCCGTCCTCGACATCCTCCTCGGTGGCGCCCGAGCGGATCACGGCCGTCCCGCATGCGAGGGCCTCCTTCACGGGGAGCGACATCGAGGTCGCGCCGGAGTTCAGCGACGTACCGGTCTGCAGCAGCACGTCGGCGAGCGAGTAGTAGCGAGGCAGATCCTCGTAGGGGACGAACCCGAGGTAGTCCACCTGATCGGCGATGCCGAGCTCGCCCGCGTCGGCGCGCATCGTTGCCAGGCCGGCGGGGTCGTCGATCGTGCTCGTGACGAGCAGGCGTGCGCCCGTCACACCCGCTGCCGCGAAGGCTCGAAGGGCGAGATCCGTGCGCTTGATGGGCGAGAAGTCCGTCGAATGGATCGCGAACGGGCCGGGTCCGTGGCGCTCCCGCAGGTCCGCCAGGTCGGCCTCGGCGTACGGGTGGAAGAAGTCCAGGTCGACCCCGGCGTAGATCGGGATCGCGTCGCGTCTGCCGTAGACGCGCGCGATCGAGGCCGCTGTCACCTCGTTGAGCGTCAGCAGCGCGTCGGCCTCTCGCACGCCGTCGCGGTCGAGACGCCCGTAGAGGAGCCCGAGTCCCCGCATCAGCACCCGGCTGGAGGCGGGGTAGAGCCCGATCACCTCACGGTCGTGGAAGAACGGGAACGGCTCGAAGCAGAGATGGACGTGGCGCAGCCCTCGGCGCTTCCCGATCGAGCCGAGCAGGTGGTTCATCGGAAAGAAGCTGGAGACGAGCGCACCGACGTCCCGGCTCGCGACCACCGCGTCCAGCGCCCGCCGGTCAGAGCGCAGATGACGAGGGAAGGTCAGCCAGTAGAGCTTCGAGGTGGACGTCGAGGCCGAGAGCTCGTGCAGTGGCACGCCTGCGCCCGCGTACCGCTCCCGCCAGTAGTCGGATGTCCGCTCGACCGCCACCTCGACGGGCCGCCGCTCGTTGAGCCTGCGGACGACCTCGAAGATGTACTTCGTCCCACCCGTCGGCAGCAGGAAGTGGCTGTGCGCCCAGAGCACCGGGCGGGGTGACGCAGATGACGTGGCGTCTCCGGCCGATGCGGCTTCTCCGTCGGGGCCCATCGCGCCAGGGTACGTCCTGAGGACGACGGGTCGGCTGTGGCGTCTACGCGGCGAAGAAGTCGGTGAAGGCGCGCACGATGTGGTCGAGGTGCCCCTGTTTGAGGCTCGGGTGATTCCCGATGAACAGGCCACGCTCGCCGATCGCGGTGGCGTTGGCGAGATCGCCGACGATCCGGTGCGGGTTGTCACGGAAGGCCGGTTGGACAGCCAGGTTCCCGGCCACGATCGGGCGGGTCGCGATGTTCCGCGCCTCGAGATGGTCGCGCAGCCGTCTCCTGGTCTCCGCGTCGGAGAGCAGGACCGAGAAGCCGAACCAGGTCGAGCGACCGCCCTCCTGCTCGCTCACGAGCGTCATCCCCTTCTCGGCGAAGCCGCCGAGTGCCCCGGCGAGGAAGCGGGCGTTCTCGCGGCGGGCCTGGTTGAACTCCTCGAGGCGGCGGAGCTGGACGATCCCGAACGCCGCCTGCATCTCGGTGGGGCGGAGGTTGTAGCCGACGTTGATGAAGAGGAAGTGCGGGTCGATCCCAGGGTTGGCGCGCTCGAGCTCCTCGCGGGTCGACATGTCCCGCGACCACCCGTGGGCGCGCAGCGAGCGCGCGAGGTCGGCGAGGTGGTCGTCGTTCGTGACCAGCATCCCTCCCTCGATCGTCGTGATGTGGTGTGAGAAGTAGAAGCTGAACGTGCCGAAGTCGCCGAACGACCCGACCTTGCGCCCGGCGATCTCGCTGCCGAGCGACTCGCAGGTGTCCTCGATCACCCGGAGGTCGTGCTCGTGCGCGATCTCCATGAGCGGCTCCATGTCGACCGGGTTGCCGAGAAGATGGACCGGCATGATCGCCCGCGTCCTCGGCGACAAGGCGTCGCGGACGCCCTCCGGACGGAGGTTGAGCGTCTCGACGTCGATGTCCACGAGGACGGGGACGCAGCCGAGCTGCAGGATCGGCGTCACCGTCGTCGCCCACGTCACCGCCGGGACGATCACCTCGTCGCCGGGGCGCAGGCCGCCGTGAACGGTCAGCTCCGAGAGCGCAGAGACCGCCAGCAGGTTGGCCGACGATCCGCTGTTCACCATCACGGCATGGCGCACGCCCATGAACTCCGCGAACATGCGCTCGAACGTCCGCACCTGCGCGCCCATCGTGACACGCTGCTCGAGCAGCCCGACGAGCGCGGCGCTCACCTCTTCGGGGCCGTAGAGCGGCACCGACAGCGGGCACTCGTCGAACGGCATCTCCGGGAGGTGCTCGAAGTGCGTCGCGATCAGCGCGTCGATCTCGCGACGGATCTGCTCCCTCGCACCGGCGCCGGGATCGGACGCGACGTCCGCAGTCGTGTGCTCTCCGCCCAAGGGGGGCCAGTCTAACGACCCGGCTGGCGGGTCAACCCCCGAGGGCGTACACGCTGTCGTGGGCACGCGCCGCGGCCTCCCACGTGAACCCCGCCGCCCGCGCGAGCCCGGCCCGTGCGAGCTCGTCCGCCCGTTCCAGCGACGCGATGATGCCGGCCGCGATCGCCTCGACGTCCTCGGGATCGAAGAGCACGGCCGCGTCGCCGCACACCTCGGGCAGCGCGCCCCGGTTCGACGCCGCGACGGGGCAGCCGCAGGCCATCGCCTCGAGCGGCGGCAGCCCGAAGCCCTCGTAGAGGCTCGGGAACACGAGCGCGGCCGCGGTGCGGTAGAGCGCGATGAGCTCGCCTCGGAGACCCGTCCGCGCCGCTCGACGCCCTCGGGGAGCGGCGAGCGCCTCGTGGCCGGCGCCGGTGAGCACGAGCCGCAGCTCCGGGCGGTCGTCGCGGACCAGCGCGAACGCCTCGAGCAGCCGCGCGTGGTTCTTGTGCGGCCACGCCCTCGCCGGGTAGAGGAGGAATGGCTCCCGCGCGACCGTCGGATCGGGCGAGAACCGCGTGTGGTCGACGCCGAGGTGGATCGTGTGGACGCGCTCCGGCTCGAGCCCCAGCAGCTCGATCGCGCGCGCCCTGACCCAGTCGCTGATCACGACGACGTGGTGACGCGCGTCGGGCGCTGCGGTCGTACGCCCGGTGGCGGAACGCGCGCTTCGTCGGGCTGACCAGGCCGGGGAGATCACGGTGCTGGAGGTCGTGGAGCGTCACGACGCGTCGGGCGTCGCGTCGGCGGGACGGGGACGGTGACCGGGTAGTGGACGACGTCGGCCCGGTCGAGCGTCGCCGGCCAGAGCCCGTGGTCGGATCGACGCGCCGAGCGATCGAGCGCACCCGTCCGAGGGTCGTGTCGGAGGTCGGGGTAGCCCGACGCCGACGACGGTCGGGAGGCCGCTGCCCACGTCCGGCGCGAGCCGTGAGGCGAGCACCTCGTACTCGTGCCGGCCCACGCGGCGCAACGCGTCGGTCAACGAGCGTGCGTACGTCTCGGTGCCGCCTGCGATGCGTGGATCCAGCGTGAGCAGCGAGAGCGCGATCCGCACGCGCCGATCCTACGCAACGGACCTCCAGGCCCTGACGCGGCCGGACGCAGGGCTACACTGGCCCGGTGCCGGACGAGGGCAGTGTGAGCGGCCCGGGGCCGGACGTCCCCGGCGGAGACGACGTCGTCGAGCAGGTCGACGTCGCGGCCCTGTTCGAGTCGTTGCGCGAGGAGGTCCGCCGCTCGGGCGTCCACGACGGCGGCGAGCCCGGCTCTGCGGACAGGGCGCTCGCCCGCGCCGAGGCGGAGCGGCTGTGGCCCGTGTCGGCCGACCGCTCCCTCCGGCTGCGTCCCGGCTGGAGGGGTGCGATCGGAATCCCGGTGAAGTGGGTCCTGCGCAAGCTGATGCGGTGGTACGTCGAGCCGCTCGCCTACGACCAGCGCTCGTTCAACGCCGCGCTGCTCCGCCTGGTGGACGACCAGGAGGAGCGCATCCGCGTGCTCGAGGAGGAGCTCGCCCGGGCGCGGGGCGAGGACGAGGGGCGGATGACGGTCGCACGGCGCCCTCGGGCGCCGAGGGCTCGAGCGATGAGGATCGCCGTATGCCGGCCGCAGGTGCCGTTCGCCCGCGGCGGTGCGGAGATCTTCACGGACACCCTCGCGGCAGAGCTGCGCACGCGCGGGCATGAGGCAGACATCGTGTCGGTGCCCTTCACCTGGTACCCGAGGGAGCGGGTTCTCGGCCAGGCGTTCCTCTGGCGGATGGTCGACCTCGAGGAGGTCGACGGGCGCCCGGTCGACATGGTCGTCGCGACGAAGTTCCCGTCGTACGTCGTCCGCCACCCGGAGAAGCGCGTGTGGCTGATCCACCAGTTCCGTCAGGCCTACGAGCTCGACCGGACCGCGCTCGGCCAGTTCTCGGAGCGCCCCGAGGATCGGGCCGTGCGGCGCAAGGTGCAGGAGCTCGACCGGATCGCCCTCGGAGAGGCGGCGCGGCTGTTCGCGACCTCCGGGAACGTGGCCGGGAGGCTCGAGCGGTCGACCGGCCTCCACGCGGAGGTGCTGCCGCACCCGCCGCAGGAGCTCGACTACCGCTGCGAGGCGTTCGAGGGGTACGTGCTGAGCGCCAGCCGGCTCGACCGGGCCAAGCGGATCGACCTCCTGCTCGAGGCCGCGGCGCACGATCCGACGCTCGAGGTCGTCGTCGCGAGCGACGGACCCGACCGCGAGCGGCTCGAAGGGCTCGCCCGCGAGCTCCGCCTCGACGGACGCGTCCGGTTCGAGGGCCGGGTCAGCGCCGAGCGGCTCGCAGAGCTCTACGCGCGCTGCGGCTCGGTCTACTACGCGCCGGTCGACGAGGACTTCGGGATGGGGCCGTACGAGGCGTTCCTCTCGGGGAAGCCCGTGATCACCGCGGCGGACGCCGGTGGGCCGCTCGACGTCGTCCACGACCGCTCGACGGGCCTCGTGGTCAGCGCCGACGCCGCGGAGATCGCCGGCGCGGCCGCCTGGCTCCGCGACAACGTCGCCGAGGCGCGTGCCTTCGGCGAGCGCGGGCAGAGGGCTCGCCGCGGAGGTCACCTGGGACCGCGCGATCGCGAGGCTGCTGTCGTGAAGATCGCCTGGTTCTCGCCGATGCCGCCGGAGCGCTCGGGGATCGCCGACTACGCCGCGCTCGTCCTGCCTGCGGTGCGCGAGCGGATCGAGGTGGAGGTCGTCCGCCGCGGGACGAAGCGACCGCCGCGCGGCGTCGACCTCGCCGTCTACCACGTCGGCAACGACCCGGCAGCGCACGGGTGGATCGTCGAGGCGCTGCGGCGCGCTCCCGGCCTCGTCGTCCTGCACGACTTCGTCCTCCACCACCTCGTCTCGGGGATGACGCTCGGTCGCCGCGATGCGAAGGGCTACCTCGACGCGCTCGAGCGCGACGGCGGGCTCGTCGCCAGGCTGCTGGGGCACGCCGTGATCGAGAAGCGGATCCCGCCGCTCTGGGAGAGCCGGGCCGTCGACTACCCGCTCGCGCGAGAGGTCCTCGACCACGCCTCGTCGCTGGTCGTGCACTCCCGGTACGTCGCGACGCGGGCGCGGGAGACCGGCTTCCGCGGGCGGATCGCGCACGTCCCGCACGCCGCCTGGCCCGCGCCTGCGCTCGAGCCGGCCGCCGTCGACGGCGCGCCGGTGGTCGCGGCCTTCGGGAACCTCAACGCGAGCAAGCGGGCGCCACAGCTCCTCGAGGCGTTCGCGCGGCTGCGTCGCACGCATCCGGCGCGCCCGACTGCTGCTGGTCGGTGCGCCGTCCCCCGGGTTCGACGTCGAGCGACGGATGCAGCGGCTCGGCCTCGACGGCGCCGGGGTCGAGCTGACCGGGTACGTCGACGAGGCCCGCCTCTGGGCCCTGATGGCCGCGGCCGACGTCCACGTGAACCTGCGCTCACCGACGATGGGTGAGACGTCGGGGACGGCGATCCGGGCGCTCACGCTCGGGAAGCCGCTCGTCGTGAGCGACGTCGGCTGGTTCGCCGAGCTGCCCGACGACGTCGCGCTCAAGGTTCCCGTGGATGCCCACGAGGTCGACACGCTCGCCGCCGCGCTGGAGCTGCTCGCGGAGCGGCCCGACGTGCGGGAGCGGATGGGCGAGGCGTCGGCCGCGCTCGCGCGTGGGCCGCACTCCGTCGAGCAGGTCGCCGAGCGCTACGTCGCGGCCTTCGAGCTGGCCGCGGGCGGAGCAGCGGTCGCGGACGGCGTCCTCGGCGAGGTCAGCAGGGCCGCCGCCGACGTCGGGATCGAGCCCGGCTCGCCCGAGGCGCGGGAGCTCGCGGCGCGTCTCGGCGAGGTCGACCTCGGTGCGTGACGCGCTGCGGCGCGTGCCGGCTGCCGGCTGGCTCACCGGCATCGTGGTCGCCTCGGCCGCCTTCCGGATCTGGCTGGTCCGCGGGATGCCCGCACCGTTCATCTTCGTCGACGAGCTGATCTACTCGGAGCTCGCCAAGAGCCTCGCCGAGGGCGAGGGCTACGCCGTCCGGGGCGCGTCGACGAGCGGGTACAGCCTCCTCTATCCGCTGCTGATCGCGCCTGCCTACGCGCTCTCCGATCTGGTCGACGCGCACGCGCTGGCGCAGTCCATCAACGCCGTCGTGATGTCGCTGGCGGCGATCCCGGCCTACGCGCTCACGCGACGTGTCGCCCCCACGGGGCTCGCGCTGCTCGTCGCCGCCGGGACGGTCCTCGTGCCGTCGATGGCGTACGCCGGGACGATCACCACCGAGAGCCTCTTCTACCCGGTCTCGCTCTGCGTCGCGCTCGTCCTCGTCCGCTACCTCGAGCTCCCGTCGGGCGGACGCCTCGCAGCCCTCCTCGGCGTCGTCGCCGTCGCGTTCGCGACGCGCTCGCAGGGCCTCGCCTTCGTCCCGGCGCTGCTCACCGCACCGCTCGTCCTCGCGCTGCTCCGGGGCCGCTGGAGCGACCTGCGCCGGGCCGTGCCCCTCTACGCGTCTTCGGCGCTGCCCTCGTCGCGCTCCTCGTCCTCCAGGCGGTGCGCGGCCGCTCGCTCGCCGACCTGCTCGGCGCCTACAGCGTGGTGGGCGAGGGCGGCTACGACGTGGGGAGCGTCCTGCGGTTCTGGCTGTGGCACGTGCAGGAGCTGACGCTGTACGTCGCGATCGTCCCGATCGTGGCGCTCGTCGTCCTCACCGTCCGGGCGCGGACGCTCGGCCCGCGCGTGCAGGAGCACCTCGCCGCCACGCTGGCCGTCGCGCTCTGGTCGACGCTCGTCGTCGGGGCGTTCGCGTCGCGATTCGCCTCCGACCGGGTGCAGGACCGGTACCTCTTCTTCCTGACCCCGCTGCTCCTCGGCTGCCTCGCCGCGTGGGCGGCGGTCGGCGCGCCGCGGCCTCGCCTCGTCGCCGGCGTCGGTGCCGCGGCGGGGCTGCTGCTCGTCGCGACGTTTCCGTTCGACCGGTTCATCGGCGAGCCTGCCAAGTCCGATGCCCTCGGGCTGATCCCGCTCTGGGCCTGGGGTGGGCACCTCGTCGCAGGGCGGGAGTGGGTCACGGTCGTGCTCGTCGGGCTCGCCCTCGTCGCGCTGTTCCTGCTCGTCCCGTGCGCGCCACGCCGCCGTGCTGCCGGTCGCCGTGATCGCGCTGTTCGTCGTGCTCTCCCGGCCGGTCTGGGCGAGCCAGCAGGGGTTCGAGATCGCGAGCAAGGGAGCGCTGTTCCAGGGGATCCGCTCCGTCGAGCGTGACTGGATCGACCGCGCCGTCCCCGAGGGGAGCGAGGTCGTCGCCCTGTGGACGAGGAACGCCGATCGGTTCACGATCAACCAGAACGAGTTCTTCAACCGCCGCGTCGGGAGGGTCTTCTACACGAAGACGCCGACGCCAGGAGGGCTGGCCGAGACCCGGGTACGGGTGAGCCGGGACGGCGTCTACCGCGGCCCGGACGGCAGGCCGATCGTCGCCCCGTACGCGCTGCTCGACCAGACCGTCGTGCCCTACGGCACGGTCGTCGCGCGCGACGAGGCGCTCGGCATCACGCTGTGGAAGCTGACCGGCCCGCTCGCCCGCACGACGGCGGTGACCGGGCTCTACCCGAACGACACCTGGTCGGGCCGCACCGTCACCTGGACGCGGCTCCGCTGCCGTCCGGGCGTGCTCCGCGCCGACCTCCACAGCGATCCGGGGCTGTTCGACGAGCCGCAGCTCGTGCAGGCGACGACGCGGTTCGCGACCGGCGGCGCAGAGGCGGCGGTGCGCTTCCCGCCGACGCGGGCTGCGACCCTCCGCATCCCCGTCCGGCCGGCGGCCGACGGGCGTTGCGTCGTGCGCTACGTGATCACGCCGACCGCGGTTCCCTCCGAGGTGGATCCGGCCTCGCGCGACGATCGCGTGCTCGGCGTCCACTTCGACGTGCTCTCCTACACGCCGAGGCCATGAGGATCGTCGTCGACGTCTCGCCGCTCTCCCATCCGCGCACCGGGATCGGGAACTACATCCGCGGCTCGCTCCAGGGCCTCGTCGTCGGCGGCGCACGCGGCGGGCCACGAGGTCGTCGCGTTCGCGCCGACGAGCCTCCATGGGCCTGCGCGGATCCGAGAGGCGCTCGAGGGCATTCCCGTGGAGACCCGCTTCGTCCCGCTGCCCGCCTCCCACGCGATCCGGACGGCGTGGAGCCGGAGCAGGCGAGTGAGCCTCGAGCGGATCGTCGGGCGAACCGACGCGTTCGTCTTCACCGACTGGATGTACCCGCCGCAGCGAGGCGGCCTGCGCTCGACCGTCTTCCACGACCTCGTTCCGTTCCATCATCCGGAGTGGTGCACGCCGCGGACCGTGTCGATGCACACCCACAAGGCGCTCGACGCCGTGCGCACGTGCGACGTGCTCTTCGCGAACTCCGCCTTCACGGGCCGGGACGTCGTGGAGACGCTCGGTGCGCGGGAGGAGGCGATCGTCGTGGCCCATCCGGGGCTCGGGCCGGGGCTCTCGCCCGACGGCGCGGGGGTCGAGCTCGGCGGGCCGAACGTGCTCGGGGTCGGGACGATCGAGCCGCGCAAGAACCTCGCGCGCCTCGTCGAGGCGTGGCGTGAGCTCGCGCCGGACCTCGGGCTGGCGCTGGTCGGCGGGGAGGGCTGGGGCGACCGACCCGATCTCGCGGATCCGCGCATCCGACGGCTCGGGTTCGTGCCCGACTCGGAGCTCGGGGCGCTCTACCGGGGTGCAGACGTCCTCGTGTACCCCTCGCTGTTCGAGGGCTTCGGTCTGCCGGTGATCGAGGCGATGGCCTGCGGCACGCCGGTCGTCGCATCCTCCCACCCGTCGCTGGACGAGGCGTGCGGCGACGCCGCCGTCCGCGTCGACCCGCTCGATCCCTCGGCGATCGCGGCCGGGGTGCGCGAGGCGCTCGGCCGGAGGGACGAGCTCGTCGAGCGCGGCCTGCGCCACGCGGCGGGGTTCACGTGGGAGAGCACCGGCCGCGTGATGCTCGAGGCGTTCGAGGCCCGCTGGTGACCGGCGTCGGCAGACGACCCGACGAGGCGGTGATCGTGGTGCGGCGCCCCGGGGCGACAGGGCTCGAGTACCTCGTCCTCCTCCGCTCGCCTGCCAAGCAGGGCTACTGGCATCTGGTCGCCGGCGGCGTGGAGTGGGGAGAGGAGCCGGCCCACGCGGCGGCGCGCGAGCTTCGCGAGGAGACCGGGCTGGAGACGCCGGTGGCAGACCTCGGACTCGGTCTCTCGTACGCGGTCAGGTACGAGCCGCTCGATCTCCGGCTGCGCTTTCCGCCCGGCACCGATCGCGTGCAGCTGCATGCGTTCCTCGCCGAGGCTCTCGCCGGCTGGGAGCCGACGATCGACGCGGAGCACGTCGAGTGGCGCTGGCTCGAGGCGGCCGACGCGGTCGCGCTGCTCCACTTCCCCGAGCCCGGACTGGCCGTGCTGGCCGCAGTCGAGCGGGAGCGCGGACGTGAAGGTCGGGATCGATGTCAGCCCGCTCGTCCAGACGCGTGCCGGCACGGCCCGTCACGTGCGTGGACTCGTGCAGGCGCTCGAGGGGCGGCCCGGGCTCGACCTCGTCGGGGTGGCGTCCCGGGGAGCGGCCGGCTGGCGACGGTGAGTCGCGATGCGGTCTGGTATCCCCTGCGCCTTGCCGGCGCGACCCGGGAGCTCGACGTCCTCCACTGCACGACGTTCCGCGCCCCCCTTCGGCCTCGCTG
>CAWKGI010000004.1:0-163584 GCA_963849125.1 uncultured Actinomycetes bacterium
ACGTCGGGCGGGCGGGCGGCTTCGGCGAGGCCCCCGCCGCGCTCGCGGCCGGCCGCACCGACGTCGGCCTGACCACCTTGACCGGCCTGGGGGCGCTCATCGTCGGCGGCGCCGACGTGAACGGCGCCCCGGTGGCCGTGACCACCGCCTACAACGAGTACCTCCACCAGGCCGCGCAGGCGGCCGACCTCGGCGCCGCGCGCGCGGGGCTCACGCTGCTCGAGGCCTCGGACACGATCGTGGTGGCGTTCGGCGGGCGCACCCCCGGCGGCGTCAGCTCGCTGATGGAGGTGTTCGACCCGTGGCAGGGGTACACGGGCGTGTGGGTCGCCGCCTCGACCGAGGGGGTAGCCAGCCTCGCCCGTGCCCACGCCCCGGCGGCGGTGCTCGCGGACGGCATCCTGTGCGCCGGCGGCACCGATGGGTCCGACGCTCCGCTCGCCTCCGCGGTCACGCTCGTGGCCGGGGACGCGCCCGCGGCGACCGCGGTCACGGCGTCGCTCGCGGCCGCCCGCGCCGGGCACACCGTGACGCGTCAGCTCGACGGTGGCGCGGCGCTGATCTACGGCGGCGCGACGGCGACCGACGCCCCGGTCGCGGAGCGCTACTCGACCGGGACGCAGACCTTCACCGCGCTCGAGCTGGACGCCGCGCTGATGCGCTCGCAGCACTCCGCCACGCTCCTCGCCGACGGGCGCGTCGCGATCGTCGGCGGCGTCGACACCACGGGCGCGGCCCGGGGCGACGTCATCGTGGTCGCCGCCGATGGCACGGCCGCGCTCTACGAGGCGGTGCTCCAGACCCCGCGGTCGCGCCACACCGCCACGCTGGTGGGCGGCGCTCCTCGTCGCCGGCGGGGCCGACGACGTCGGGGCGCTCGCCGACGCCGAGGTGCTGGACGACGACGGGCTTCACCGTGACCGGCACGGCGGCGCTCGTGGGCCGCGCGGCCGGCCACGCCGCCGTCCTGCTGGCGAGCGGGACCGTGCTGCTCGCCGGCGGCGTGGACGCGGACGGCACCGCCGCTGGCGCGCCTCGAGCTCTACACGCCGCCGCAGTAGGCGCGACGCGCGCCTACTCCGGCCGGACTGCTCCTTGCCCAGGAGCTTGGCGTAGAGGAGCGAGCCCAGCGACGTGATCATCAGCTTCTCCACGCGCGCCTCGATCTCGCGGCGCTGCGCGTCGTCCGCGTAGATGAAGCGGATGCCCATGCCCGGCTCGTGGTCCGGGTCGATGCCGGCGGGCGGCGGCTCGCCCTCGCGCACGACCCAGAGCACCTGCGCCCCGGATGCTGAGCGGCTCGTCGAGCGACGGGATCGTCAGCCGGAACAGGAACTCGGTGCCGACGTCGAGCGGGCGCCGCGTGCGGATGAAGGTCCCGCCCTTGCTGATGTTCTTCGTGTAGTCGGCGAAGAAGGTGTTAAGCTTCTTGTACTCGACCTTGAGCTCGATCGGGGCTCGCGGGTATTGCCGACGCTCGCTTCCGTCCTGAGCCATGGCGATCGATTAAACCCGTGAATCCCGGACCTGTCAAACTGTCGCCCCTGGTCGGGGCGCACCTGCGGAGCGGTCGCGCGCTGGCCTGGGGCGCCGCGCTCGCCCTCCTCGGCGGCGCGCTCTGCTTCGTGCCGCTCTTCGACCTGCTCTCCTACGAGTTCGCCTTCGCCGTCGGCCTCTCGGCGGCGTTCGGCGCGGCTCACCTCGCGGTGCACCTCGTCGCCGCGGGCGCGCGCGGCCGCCGAGATCACCACGCCGTGGCGCCTCTACGGCTGGGCCGCTCGCCACCAACCTGGCCCTCCTCCTCGTGGCGCCGCTCCTCCTGTGTCCCTCAACGCGGCGCGGGTGAAGGTCTGCGACTACTGGGGCGGGCTCGCCTTCTACCTGCTCCTGCCGGTCGTGTCGGTCGCCTGCGCGTCGGCGGTGGGGGTGGCGCGCCGGCCTCGCGCTGAGCCGGCGCGGCCGGGCCACGCGCCGCGGCGCTCCTGGTGCTCGCTCGGCCTCGCTCGGCCTCGCGCTCTACCGCTTCTGGGCGGCGCCGCCCATCTTCGCCTACGACCCCTTCGGCGGGTACTTCCCCGGCGCGCTCTACGACGAGGACGTGCGCGGTCGGAGGCGCCGCTTCCTCTGGGCCCGCCTCCAGCACCTGGCCGGGGCGCTCGCGCTCCTCGCCGCGGTCGCCGCGCTCGCCGACTACCACGCGCTCCGGCTGCGCGCGCGGCTCCTCCGCTCGCCCGACCGGCGCGGCGCCGTCGCCGCGTGCGTCGCCGGGCTCCTCGTGGCCACGACCGCTCGTACGCGCTCGGGCCCCCGCCTCGGCTTCCGCCACGACGCCGCCACCATCGCGCGCGACGCTCGGCGGGCGCCGCGAGCACCCCCCACTTCACCATCCTCTACCCGCAGCGTCGGCGACGCCGCGCGCCACGTCGACCTCCTCGTCGAGGACCACGAGTTCCGCTACGCGCAGCTCGAGCGCACGCTCGGCGTCGCGCCCGCGCCGCATCACCTCCTACGTCTTCGCCTCGGCCGACCAGAAGCGCCGCTTGATGGGCGCGGCCCGCGTGCAGGTCGCCAAGCCGTGGCGCCGCGAGATCTACATCCAGCACGAGCGCTTCCCGCACCCGGTGCTCGCGGCACGAGCTGGCGCACGTCTTCGCCGGCGAGTTCGCGGGGGCGCCGTTCCACGTGCCCACGCGCCCGAGCCTCCTCGGCACGGAGCGCCGCCCCGTCGTCAACGTCGGCCTCATCGAGGGGGTCGCCGAGGCCGCGGCGTGGACCGGCGGCGGCCGCCTCACGCCGCACCAGTGGGTCCGCGCCCTCGACGAGATCGGCAAGCGGCCGCCGCTCCGCCAGGTCTTCGGCCTCGGCTTCCTCACCCACAGCGCGGCGCGCAGCTACACGGTGGCCGGCTCGTTCTGCCGCTTGCTGCTCGACACGCAGCGGCGCCGCGCGCCTGCGCGACGTGTACCGCAGCGGCGGCGATTTCGGCGCGGTCTACGGCCGCGACCTCGCCGCGCTCGAGCGCGAGTGGCTGAGCTGGGTGCGCCAGGTCCCGCTCTCGACCGAGGACTCGGGAGCTGGCCCGCGACCGCTTCCTCCGGCCCGCGATCTTCCGGGTCCCCTGCGCCCACGCGGTGGCGGCCCGGCGCCGCAAGGCCGAAGGGCTCTTCCGCGGCGGCGCCGTCAAGGAGGCGGTGGCGCAGCTGCGCCAGGTCTGCCGCGACGACCCCGGGGACCCCGAGGGGCCGCTCGACCTGGCGGTCGCCCTCGGACACGCCGGCGACCCGGCCGGCGCGCGCCGCACCCTCGACGAGCTGCTGGCGCGCCAGCTCCCCGGCGCCACGCGGGCGCGCGTCACGTCGGCCCTCGCCGACCTCCTCATGCGCGCTGGCCGCGACGACGAGGCCCGCGCGGCGCTCGGCACGCTGCTCACGCTGCCGACCGACGACGGCCTCAAGCGCGAGCGCCACCGCCCGGCTGCTGGCGCTCGCGACCCGCGGCTCGGGCCGCCGCTCCGGCCGGCGCTGGTGCGCCCGGAGCCGGAGGGGCACCGACGCCGCGCTCCTCCTGCTGCGGCTGCGCGAGGTCGTGGCCGCCGCGCCCGACGACGGCCTCGGCCCGTACCTCCTCGGCCGCCAGCTCCTCCTGCGCGGCCGGCCGCGCGGAGGCGCTGCCGTGGCTGCGGCGCGGCGGCCGCCCTCCCCCTGCCCGACGAGCGCTTCCGCCGCGAGAACCAGCGGCTCCTCGGCCACGCGGCCCACCAGGCCGGCGAGCCGGGCCTCGCCGCGGCCACCTTCCGCGCGCTCCGCGACGACCCGACCACGCCCGAGACGCTCCGCCTCGAGGCCGAGGACATGCTCGCGCGCGTCGAGTTCGACCGCGCCTCGGGCCTCGGGCCGCGCCGGGGCGCTGAGCGGCCGCCTCTGGCGCAGGCGCGACCGGCGGCAGGCTGGCCGGCAGCGCACGCGACTGCCAGGAGGCTCTGCTACATTGACGAGGTGCTGGTCACCGGCGCCACCGGTTTCCTAGGCGGCCACGTGGCCCGCGCCCTGCGCGGCGTGGCGAGCGCGTGTGCGCGCTGGTCCGCCCCGGACGCGACGCTGCGGCCTTGAGCGCCGCCGGTGTGGAGGTCCGGCGCGGCGACCTCGGCGACCGCGGTTCGCTCGCCCGCGCCGTCGGGGGACAGGACGTCGTCATCCACGCCGCCGCCCGGGTGAGCGACTGGGGCAGCCGTGACCTGTTCCAGCAGGCGAACGTCCAGGGCACCCGCTGTCTCCTCGAGGCCTGCCTGGCCGCCCGCGTGGGCCGCGTGGTCCACGTCAGCACCCTGACCGTGCTCGGGCTACCCACGCGACGGTCGAACGCTCGACGAACGCTCGCCGACCGGGCGCGCCGCCGGCCTGGAGCTGGATCCGTACAGCGCGAGCAAGCTCGACGCCGAGTAGTGCGTCGCCGAGTCTTGCGTCCGCGGCCTGCCAGACGGTGATCGTCCGCCCCGGCGCCATGTGGGGGCCGGAACAAGGCCACCGAGCCGAGCAGCAACAGCTTCGCCTCCTCCACCACGTATTGCTCGTGTACAGGATCGTCGCGCCGTAGCGCTCGGCGATGTCCCACCAGCGGTTCCGGTCGGGGAAGTCCGGGTGTCCCCTCGTAGAGCACCGACGTCGCCCCGTTGCAGAGCGGGCCGTAGACGATGTAGCTGTGACCGGTGATCCAGCCGATGTCGGCGGCGCACCAGTAGACGTCCTTCTCGGACTTCAGATCGAAGACGTAGTGGTGCGTGGTCGCCGCTCCGACGAGGTAGCCGCCGGTGGTGTGGGCGATGCCCTTGGGCTTCGCCGTGGTGCCCGACGTGTACATCAGGAACAGCAGGTCCTCGCTGTCCATCGGCTCGCACGGATAGCGTGGCCGGGTCGTCGTCGAGACTCGAGCTCGTGGTACCAGCGGTCGCGGCCCGGGGTGATGGAGACCGCGCCGCCCGTGCGCTCGCACGACGAGGCACTGCCTGACGCTCGGCGAGACCGCCATGGCCTCGTCGGCGGTCGCCTTCAGAGGGACCCGGCCGCCACGCCGCCATGCCTCGTCCTGCGTGACGAGCACCTGGCAGCCGAAGTCGTTCATCCGGTCGGAGAGCGAGTCCGCGGAGAACCCGCCGAACACCACGGTGTGCGGCGCGCCGATCCGGGCGCAGGCGAGCATCGCGATCGCCAGCTCCGGGACCATGCCCATGTAGATCGCGACCGGGGTGCCCTTCACGACGCCGAGCTCGCGGAGGGCGTTCGCGAAGCGGACGACCTCGCGCTGGAGCTCCGCGTAGGTGAGCGTCCGCGTATCCCCTGGCTCCCCCTCCCAGTGGAAGGCGGCACGATCGCCCAGCCCGGCCTCGACGTGGCGGTCGACGCAGTTGTACGTCACGTTGAGCGTCCCGCCGAGGAACCACTTCGCGTACGGCAGCCTCCCAGGTGTACAGCGTCTCCCACGGCGTGAACCAGCTCACGCGCTCGCGGGCGCTCGTCTCCCAGAACTCGTCGAAGTCGCGGTCGTAGATCTCGGGGCCGGCGTTCGCCGAGGCCGCGAACGCGGGATCCGGCGGGAACCGCCGTTCCTCGTCGAACAGGGTGACGATCGCGTGGTCGCTCATGCGGCCCGTTCTACCACGCCGCCGTGGGCGACGCGGTCAGGCCGGGAGCGAGGGCCGAGCGGGTGGTGCGTGAGCGTCTCGCAGCCGTCCTCGGTCACGAGCAGGAGATCCTCGAGACGGACACCGCCGAACCCATGCCGATAGAGCCCTGGCTCGAGCGTGATCACGTCACCCGCGACGAGCTCGTGCCCGACCTTGCCGAGCGACGGCCCCTCGTGCACCTCGAGCCCCACCCCGTGCCCGAGGCCGTGGTAGAAGCCGTCGCGCAGCACCGTCCCCTCGGGCCGGGAGCGGCCCGTGGGGTGTCCTCGCGCCTCGAAGTAGTCGCAGACGGCACCGAAGACGTCGCGGCCGTCGACGCCCGGCCGGACGAGCGACCGGGAGAGCTCGAGCGCCTCGCGAACCTGGGCGTGCCACTCGACGATCTCGGCGGGCGGGCGTGCCCACCGCGAAGGTGCGGGTCATGTCCGAGAAGCAGCCTGCTCTCGAGATGGCGCGGGAAGATGTCACAGACGAGGTGATCGTCGTTCTCGACGCGGCCGGAGCCGGGGTCGTGACCGTCCGCGGCCTGCGGACCACGCGCGACGATCAGGTCGTCGGCGCGACAGCCATGCAGTCCGAGGGCTGCATGGGCCGCCCGCTTCAGGGTGGTCGACGGTGAGCGGCTCGCCGGCGACGGTGCGCCCTTCGTCGTCCGGGCTCGGACGCGGCGAGCAGCGATGCGATCGCGGCAGTGGCGGCGTCGGCGGCGGCCGACGCCGCGCGAATCCCTTCGATCTCGACGGGCGTCTTGCGCCGGCGTCGGTCGGCGAAGAAGCGCGGGTCGACGACGAGCTCGACGCCGACGGCCCGCAGGCGGTCGGCGAGCCCGACGGGGAACCCCTCGGGCACGAGCGCGCGCTGCAGCCCGAGGCTCTCGACCATCTGGACGGTGAGCCGAGGGCCGATCTCGTAGGGATCGACGCCGTCGCGGATGAGCGCGTCAGGTGGGAAGGTCTCGCTCGGGATCAGCTCGATCCCGGGGTCGACGGCCGCGATGCGGTCGCCCTCGACGCTCCAGACGATCGCCACGCGCCGCCCACCCGTCTCGGCGTAGACGAACGGATCGACGATCGCGACCGGCACGTGGTGGCGCAGGTCCGCCGAGCGCTCCGTGTCGCCGATGATCAGCACGTCCGACATGCGCCCCGCACTCTAGACGGTCAGGCGACAGCACCAGATGACCTCGGCGCGTGACACGGCGCCGATAGGGTGCGCGCCATGGATAACGCCATGAAGGAGCTCCGTACCCGCCTCGCCGAGATCGCGGATCTCTCGCGCGCGGCAGGGGTGCTCGGCTGGGAGCAGCGCGTGTCGATGCCTCCGCTCGGAACGCCCGCACGCGCAGACCAGCTCGCGACGCTCGGTCGCATCGCACACGAGCGGTTCACCGATCCCGAGATCGGCCGACTTCTCGACCGACTGGCACCACTCGAGGAGTCGCTTCCGTACGACAGCGACGACGCAAGCCTCGTCAGGGTCACGCGGCGCGACTGGGAGAAGCAGCGCCGCGTCCCGGCCGAGCTCGAGGAGGAGATGACCCGCGCCGGCGCGTCCGGCCACCACGCCTGGATCGAGGCGCGCCGCAACCGCGACTTCGCCTCGTTCCTCCCGTACCTCGAGCGCAACGTCGCTCTCAAGCGGCGCTACATCGAGTGCTTCGAGTGGAGCGACAGCCCGTACACGCCGCTGCTCGACGACTACGAGCCGGGGATGACCACAACCGAGGTGCGCGAGGTGTTCGCCGTCCTGCGTCCGGCCTTGACCGCCCTCGTCGCGCGAGCGCCGGAGGTCGATGCGTCATTCCTCCACGGCGCGTTCGACCCCGAGGGACAGCGCGTCTTCGCGGAGCGCGTCCTGCCCACCCTGGGCTTCGAGGCAGGCGCCTGGCGGCTCGACCCGACCGCCCACCCGTTCTGCACGTCCTTCTCGACCCGCGACGTCCGACTCACCACCCGCTACAACCCCCACGACCTCGAGTCGATCTGGTCGACCCTGCACGAGGCCGGTCACGGACTGTACGCGCACGGGATCGCCGACGCGCTGCAGCGAACGCCCCTGCACGGAGCGCCGTCGCTCGGGCTCAACGAGTCCCAGAGCCGCACCTGGGAGAACCTCGTCGGGCGCAGCAGGCCGTTCTGGGAGCACTGGTACGCACCCCTCCAGGAGACGTTCCCGTCACTCGCCGCAGTCGGGCTCGACGACTTCGTGCGGGCGATCAACCGTGCGGAGCCGGGTCTGATCCGTGTCGACGCCGACGAGACGACCTACTCGCTGCACATCATCCTCCGCTTCGAGCTCGAGCAGGAGATGATCGAAGGGGCGGTCTACGCTCGCCGACCTCCCGGAGATCTGGGACACGCGGATGAAGGAGTTCCTCGGCGTCGACGTGCCACACGTCGGCGACGGGGTGCTGCAGGACGTCCACTGGTCCGGCGGAGGGATCGGATACTTCCCGACGTACGCGCTCGGCAACGTCATCTCGCTGCAGCTCTGGCAGGTCGTCCGCGAGGCCCTGCCCGACCTCGACGCACAGCTCGCCGCGGGCAACGCGCTCACGCTCTCGGACTGGCTGCGCGACAACCTCTACTCGCTCGGTCGCAAGCTGACGCCGAAGGAGACGATCGAGCGCCTCACCGGCTCGCCGACGATCGATCCGGCCCCGTACCTGGCGTACCTCGAGGCGAAGATCGACGCGCTCGGCACGTGAGCGTCTTCGGCACGCAGGACGCGGAGGCGATCGGCTCGGTCCTGGCCGAGCTCGAACGCGACGTCGGGGTCGTCCTCGAGCTCGGCCCGGCCTCGACCCCGGTGACGCTCCTCGCAGCCGGCGGGCGGGAGGTGGACACCGCCGCCGAGACGCTTCGGCTCGTCGAGGCGGTGTGCGCTCTGGGCGAGCGCGTCCACCTCGACGTCGTCGAGCACGACCGGACCGGGCCCCTGGCCGCAGCTCACGATCGGCGACGGTCTCGTCTATCGCGGGATGCCGCTCGGGTACGAGCTCACCGCGTTGGTGTACGCGATCGTCGAGGCCGGACGGCTCGGCCCTACGCTCAGCGAGGACTCACAGGCGCGCCTCGCAACGCTCACCCGGCCCGTGGAGCTCCGGGTCTACGTCACACCGACCTGACCGCACTGCCCGCCGGCCGTGCTGCTGGCGACCCGCTGCGCTCTCGCGTCCGACGCGGTGACCGCGCTCGCGATCGAGGCCTACGGAGTTCCCCACCGAGGCCGACCGTCACGCCGTCCACGGCGTCCCGGCCATCGTCGTCGACGATCGCCCGGCCTGGGCGGGCTCGGTGCCGGAGCGCGTGTTCGTCGAGCGCCTCGTGGCCGCAGCAGCCGCGTCCGGGTAGCGGTCGGCCGGCCGGCCGAGCCCGCGTACACTGACCGAGGTGGAAGCACTCGACCGCGCGAACCAGCTGCTCGACGCCTACGCCGGCCTCGTCCATGCCGAGCTGCCGGCGGACGCCGAGGTGTTCGACGCCCACACCCACCTCGGCGACGACATCGACGGCATGGTCGGCGACCGCGACGAGCTGCTCGGGATCCAGAAGGCATTCGGGATCACGAGGTCGTTCATGTTCTGCCTCGACGAGCCCGACCGCCACCCCGCGTTCTCGGCGGCCAACGACCGGACGCTCGTGCACGCAGCCGCCTCCAACGGCGCGCTCGTTGCCGTTCGTGCGGCTCGACCTCAACGAGTCGCCGATCGAGGAGGCAGCGCGCTGCATCGACGCCGGAGCACGCGGCATCAAGCTCCATCCCCGCGCCCAGCGCTTCCTGCCCGACGACGCTCGGCTCGAGCCGATCTTCGCGCTCGCCGCCGAGCGAGAGGTGCCGATCCTGATCCACGGGGGACGAGGCCTGCCGCCGATCGCCGACAGCCTCGGGCGGCTCGTCGAGCTGCACACGCCTCCGGCGCTGATCATCGCGCACGCGGGGATCGTCGACCTCGCGGCGATGGCCCGGAACTTCTCGGGTCGCCCGGGCGTCTTCTTCGACACCTCCGTCTGGAGCCCGCTCGACCTGCTCGACCTCTACCGGGTCGTTCCACCGGAGCAGGTCGTGTACGCCTCCGACTACCCGTACGGGCGCCAGCCGAACTCGCTGCTGATGGCGCTGCGGACCGGAAGGGCCGCCGGTCTCGACGAGGCAGCGCTGCGGATGATGCTCGGCGGAACAGCGGCCCGCATCGCCGACGGGCTGCCGCCGATCACGCCGACCGCGCCCCTCGGGCCGGACGAGGTCGCACACCCCGTCACGTTCGCGCGCATCCACCAGTACCTGACGATGGCCTCGACGATGCTCTGGCTCAGGCAGGCGGACACCTTCGGCGTCCTCGGCCTGGCGCTGAACGCGTGCGACGAGAAGGCGAACGGCCACAGGGACGAGACCGAGCAGCTCCGCGAGCTGCTCGTGGCGACCCGCGAGCTCTGGGAGATCGCCGGCGCGACGGAGGACGAGCACCTGGCACGCCGGGCCTCGAGAGGCGCCTTCCGGCTCGTCCACCTCGCAAGCGTGCTGTCCGTGACGAGCGCCACGAGCGTCTAGGGCACGGTCGATGGGACTCCGCCTGGCGCTCCTTGCCGTGCTCGTCCTCGTCGCACAGGCGCTGCTCGCAGGATGCGGAGCGAGCTCCTCGGAGGGATCGGCCGGCGCGACCGAGTCGACGGCAGAGGCGACGACCACCGGGCCCGGCGGGACGCCGGTCTGTGCCGACGTCACGGCTCCGGACCCACGCGCCGACGGAGGCGCCAAGCCGCCGACCGAGCGGCTCGATCCCGAGGTCACCTACGAGCTCGTGTTCGCGACGAGCTGTGGCTCGTTCACGGTCACCCTCGACCAGGCGGCATCACCGGCGACGGCGGCATCGCTCGTCTCGCTCGCCCGCGACGGGTTCTTCGACGACACCGTGTTCCACCGGATCGTCCCGGGCTTCGTGATCCAGGGCGGCGATCCGACCCAGTCGGGCAACGGCGGCCCGGGCTACACCACCGTCGACACGCCGGCGCAGGACACCACCTACACGCAGGGCGTCGTGGCGATGGGGAAGACGGCGAGCGAGGCGCCGGGGACGTCGGGAAGCCAGTTCTTCGTCGTCACCGCCCAGGATGCCGGGCTCCCGCCGGACTACGCAGTCGTCGGGACCGTGACCGACGGGCTCGACGTCGTGCTCGCGATCGGCGAGCAGGGCGATACGACGACCGAGGAGCCGCTCAAGCCGATCGTGGTCGAGTCGGTCACCGTCGTCGAGTCGTGAGCAGGGTTGCTGCGGTCGTCCTCGCCGCAGGCGAGGGCTCGCGCTTCGGCGGCGCCAAGCAGCGCGTGCTGCTGCCGCAGGTGCTCGAGCGCCTGCGCCGCGCTCCGCTCGACGAGCTCGTCGTGGTGGAGGGCGCGCACTCCCTCGACGCGATCTCGCTCCCGGAGCGGCCGCCCGCGAGGGTCGTCCACTGCGACGCGTGGGCGCTTGGCCCGGGAGCCTCGCTGCGCTGCGGCATCGACGCGGTCTCCGCCGACGTCGACGCGGTGGTGGTCATCCTGGCGGACGGGCCCGGATCTGAGTCCCGCGAGCGTCCAGCGCGTCGTCGACGCCTGGCATGAGCTCGGCGCGCCGGTCGTCGCGGCCTCGTACGGCGGGGTGAGAGGCCATCCACTGCTCGTGGCGCGGGCCGGCTGGGACGAGATCCCCGACGGCGGACTGCGAGTCGTCGAGCCCGTGCTCGTCGCGTGCGACGACCTCGGGGCGCCGGGCGACGTCGACCGTCCCGAGGACCTGCCGGCTGGGACGTAGGGCTACGCGGCGCCCGGGCCGTCGGTGCGGAGCTGCTCGAGGCGGGCCATCAGGCCCGTCGGGATCCGCTCGACGGCGGCAACGCGGATGTACGAGCGGAGCGACTCCTCGAAGCGGTACCGACGGCGGCAGTAGTCGCAGCCGTCGAGGTGCTCCTCGGCCTGAACGACCTCGGCGTCGGTGAGCGTCCGGTCGAGATAGCCGTGCAGCAGCTCCTCGCACTTGTCACATGGGACGTGGTCGCCTGTCACGCTGCCTCCTCCGCCAGAGCCTGCCGCAGCGCCTTCCGGCCGCGGTGGAGCCTCGACATCACGGTACCTATCGGGACGTCCAGGATCTGGGCTGCGTCCGCATAGCTGAACTCACCGATGTCGACGAGCACGACGACCTCGCGGAAGTCGTCGCTGAGACCGGAGAGCGCGTTCACGATCGAGTCCTGTGAGAGCCGCTCGACCGCGCGGTCCTGGTCGAGCGTCTGCTCGCCCGCCTGCTCGGCGAGACGGTTGGCGAGGTAGTAGTCGCCCTCGTCGAGCGGCGTCTCGTCGGGCCGACGCTGGATGCGTCGCCCCCGGTCGAGATTGAGGTTGGTGAGGATGCGCAGCAGCCAGGCACGGAGGTTCGTCCCGGGCGTGTAGGACTGCCAGCTGCGGAAGGCACGCGCATATGTGTCCTGAACGAGATCCTCGGCCTCCTCGCGGCTCGACACCATCCGGCGGGCGACCCGGTAGACCTGGTCGGCGAGCGCGAGAGCCTCCTCCTCGAACCGCACGCGATCGCGGGCTTGACCCGCGAGGCGGCTGGCCTCGGTATCGGGCTCGACCTCGTCCACCGGGCTACCGTAGCAGCGCCCTACAGAGGCAGAGAACGCCTCGCGCGCTGTGCCTATTCCGCCGCCGACGACGACGGGCGCGGCCTCGTGGAAGCCACCGCGCGCCATCGAGGCGAGCAACGCGACACGCGATGTGACGTCGTCGTCGTACGTCAGCGTGATCTCGCCCATCAGGTTTCCATGGGCGGCGAGGAGCCCGTCGTGACCGTCGAGGACCGCCGCCAGGCGGGTGGCGCAGCGCTCGCAGCGAAACCCGTTCACCTGAATCGTCTCGACGACCTCCGCCATGGGGCGATGGTAGCCGGGGCTCAGCTCGAGGCCGGCGTCTTGCCCTTCACGCCGTGCACGGGACGCCCGGCTGCCTCCCAGGCGTAGTACGAGGCGCTCGCTCCGTACGCCGAGGTGTACTCGACGATCCTCGGGTTGCGACCGACCTCCTTCGCCCGTTGGGCGTGCCACAGCAGATTCGGATCGTCGCGCTCCTGCCAGACGAGGACGAGGTGGGCGGCGGTCATGAACTCCGCGACGAACGTGCAGCCGTCCGCCGGGCACGGGAACGGATCGGTGCGGACACACCACCATCCGGTGTGGTCGCCGCCCTCGTCCTCACGCCAGAGACGCTCGTCGACGAGCTCCTCGTCGTCGAGGACGATGGAGCCGGTCTGGTGCGGTGCATCCTGCATCCCGGCACGATAGTCACGGTCGACCACCAGACGCGTGAGACCGCCCGGCCGGGCGGTCTCACGTCGACCGGGGGGCAGGAGGGTTCCGGTCGAGGGGGCTCGGGCAGCGCTCAGCCCGAGAAGGAAGCGGGCTGCTGCCCGAGCTTCACGCGCACGGTCTTCGTGACGCCGTCGCGCACGAGGTCGAGCGTGACCACGTCGCCCGGCTTGCGACCGGCGAGCTCGCTGCGGAGCCCTGCGACGGTCGAGATCTCCACGCCGTCGATCGCGACGATCAGGTCGCCGCCGAGGACGTAGCTCTCGCCGGCGACCACCTTCGTCTCGTTGCCGCCCTTCAGACCCGCGGCCGCGGCGGGGCTCCCCGGCTGGACGCCCTGGACGAGCAGCCCGGCGCGCTCGAGGCCGAGCCCGGCCGCCTGTCCGTCGGAGACCTCGGCCAGGGTCACGCCGAGATACGCACGGTCGACCTTGCCGTCGGCGAGGATCTGGGAGACGACGCTCTTCACGGTGTTGGACGGCACGGCGAACCCGATGCCGACGTTCCCCGACGACCCGTTCGCGGTCTCGATCTGCGAGTTGACGCCGATCACCTTGCCGCTCGCGTCGAACAGCGGCCCACCCGAGTTGCCCTGGTTGATCGGGGCGTCCGTCTGGATGACCTCGTCGATCGTGTAGCCGTTGGGCGCGGTGACGGCGCGCTGGAGCGCGCTCACGATGCCCGAGGTGACGGTGCGCTCGAGACCGAAGGGGTTCCCGATCGCGACTACCGGATCGCCGACGCGAACCGCGTCGGAGTTCGCGAAGGCGAGAGGCGTGAGGGCCCCGGCGCCGGTGGCGACCTTGAGGACGGCAAGGTCAGAGGAGGGGTCGCTGCCGACGAGCTCGGCCGAGAGCGTGTCCTTGTTGGAGAAGCTGACCTGGATCTTCTCGGCGCCGTCGATGACGTGGTAGTTCGTGACGATGTGCCCTTCGCGATCGACGACGAAGCCGGAGCCGAGACCCGAGCCCGAGCTGCTCGAGGTCGTGACCTGGACGACGCCGCTGCCCGCCCTGCGGTAGATCTCGCCGACGCTCAGACCCTCGCCCTGCGCGACGGAGACGGTGGGCTGGGACTCGACGACGGTCGTCGTGGCCGGAGGCGCGTCGTCGAACACGCCGATCGCCGCCGCGCCGCCGAGCGCGACGGCCGCGCCGAGCGCAGAGGCGACCGCGAGTGCCGCGAGCGAGCGGAAGGAGGGGCCTCCCGGGCCGGAGCGGTCGTCCGGCCCGGGAGTCGGGGGAGGACACGGGAGAGGAGGTCGGGTCGGGAGGAAAGCTCATGCCCCCGTTCTACCCCTGCCGGCGGTGAACGCCCTGTTGCGGCCGGTTAAGGGAGCGTTGCCGAGCGAAGCGGCGTCGACTCGGGCGTCGGACCTGCCCGACGCTTCAGCGCGACGGACCGATCAGGCGCTCGCGAGGTCGAGCGCGACCGTCTTGACGACCTGCTCGTGCTCTGCGCCGAGCGCCGCGTCGACCTTCTGCGCGAGCTCACCCGAGGCCTGCAGCTCCTCGGTGATGTCGGCGCCGCCGATCAGCTCGCCCTTGACGAACACCTGCGGGATCGTCGGCCAGTCGGTGAGAGACGAGAGCTCCTGACGGATCCGCGGGTCGGGGAGGATGTCGACGGCCGTGATCGGCGCCCCGGCGGCCCACAGCGCCTGCAGAGCGCGCATCGAGTTCCCGCAGGCCGGCATCTCCGGCGTGCCCTTGATGAAGACCGCCACCGGCTCGGTGTCGATCACGTGCTGGATCTGGTCGCGAAGCGTCATGCGGTTCCCTTCGTGGAGATGCGGAGCTCGTGGATGGTGCCGTCGGCGAGAGGCCCGGCGAGAGCGCTGTTGACGAGTCGGTGCTGCTCGACGAGCGAGAGCCCGTCGAACGCCGGGCTCGTCACGGCGACGTGGAAGTGGTCTCCGGTGCCGGTCCGATCCGTGACCGTGACGGCGCCACCGGGGAAGGCGTCCTGGAGAAGCGTGCTGATCAGCTCGGTGTGCATAGGCGATGATGCTAACGACCGTGGGTCGCATCTCCTTCCTCCTCTCCCTCCCCGAGCGCCTCGTGCGCGCGGTCGCGGCGATGCTGGGTGGCACCGTCCACGAGACGTTCCAGCTCGTGCTCCCTCGCGTCGTGAGGACCTCGCGGCTGTACGAGGCGACGGCCCGCAACCTGCTCCGGGTCACGTCCGAGCTCGTCGGCGGCGTCGAGCCGCAGTCGCCGCCCGAGCTCGAGCACGAGCCGAACCCGACCCGGCTCGCCGTCCGCAAGGGGGCCGGGAACGCCGTCGAGCTCGGATCGATCGCGGCGTTCGGCTTCTCGCCGCTCTGGGTGCTGGCGGCCGCCGCCGACGTCACCGGGCGGCTCGCGCGCGTACCTCGACGCTCTCGTCGGCGAGCTCGTCCGGGAGGGCGTGCTCCCCCACGACGAGGACGTGCGCTCCGTCGATCAGCTGCTCGCCTCGCTGCAGGGCGTGTCGGGGACGTCGGCCCGGTTGATCGACATCCCGCCGCTCGAGGTCGAGGCGCTCCGGCGCTCGCTCGACGAGATGCGCAGGGACGCATCGTCGCTTCCCTCTCAGGACGAGCTCGCACGGGTCTACCAGGCGATTCGCCTGACCGCTGCCCGTGAGGGGATGAGCATGCTCGACGTCTCGGTCGGGATCGGGTTCGCCTTCTTCAACTCGGCGCGGAAGGTCGGACGGCAGCACCTGCTCGACCCGTACACGGAGGATCTCCGTCCTCTCGCGGACGAGGGGTTCGGCGCGTACGCCCACCGCGTCTCCCGGCCGTACGCCGCCGCCGTCGCCCGGCACTTCGACACGAGCGCGCCGTCGCTCACCGAGCAGGGTCTCGAGCGGATCCGCCAGGCGATGCGGGGCCAGCCGCGATGACCGCGGGGCGTCCGCCGCTCCGGCCCTGCGCGACTGACGTGGAGGAGGTGCTCCCGGGATTCAGGGCGTTCGTCGCGCGAACGTTCGGCGACGAGGGTCGCGCCTGGCTCGACCGGCTCCCCGCGCTCACCACCGAGCTCGCGGTCCGCTGGAGGCTCGAGCTGGGCGCCGAGCTGCCGGGTGGGTTGCTCTCGTGCGTGCTCGCCGCAACCCGTGACGGCGAGCCCGTCGTCCTGAAGCTCACCGGGGCTGGGACTGACCCCGGACGAGATCCTGTGTCTTCGGCGGTGGGCCGGCGACGGCGCGCCGCGCGTGCTCGAGGCCGATCCCGACCGCGGAGCGCTCCTGCTCGAGCGAGTGGAGCCGGGCACGGCGGCCGCGGCGGCAGCGGCGACGGACGTCGGAGCGCTGCTACGGCGCCTCCACGTCGAGCCGTTCGCCGAGCTTCGCGCGGTGGAGGACGTCGCGCGGGCGCGCCTGGCGCGCGCGGTCGCCCAGGGACGCCAGCCGGCCGACAGGGCCGCGCGAGCAGCCGAGCTGCTCCCCGCGCTCGTCGCGACCACGGAGCGGGAGGTGGTCCTGCACGGAGACTTCGACGAGCGGAACATGCTCGTCTGCGCGCGCCGCGGCCTCGTCGCGATCGATCCGCTGCCCTGCGTCGGCGACCCCGCGTACGACGCAGCCTCATGGGCGCACGCGAACGGCCGCACGGGACGCCGCGAGCGCCAGCACGCGATCGCCACCGCCCTCGACCTCGACCCGGAGCGCGTCCGGCGCTGGGGTGTCGTGGTCGCGACCCACGGGTGAACGGAGACGGCCTCGTACAATCGCCTCATGGAGGAGGAGTCCGCACCGAGGGGGACGCGCAACCCGATCGGGCGTGCCTTCACGATCCTCTCCTGGATGGCCCGGCGCGACGACGGGCCCTGGGGCGTGCGCGAGCTCGCGAAGGGCGTCGGGATGAACCCGAGCACGGTCCACCGGCTGCTCGGGCTGCTCGAGGAGGAAGGGCTCGTGCGGCAGGAGGCCGAGGGCTCCCGCTACGGCGTGGGCGACGAGCTGCTGCGGCTCGCGTGGACGGCGGCCGGGACGAACCCGATCGAGCGCGCGGCGCTGCCGCACATGCAGGTGCTCGTCGCGGAGAGCGGCGAGACCGCGACGTTCGGGCTCTACGACCCGGTGCGCCGCCAGACATGCGTCGTCGCCGTCGTCGAGAGCGACGAGCCGTTCCGCTACGTCACGCGCCTCCACGAGTGGCGCGACCTGCATACGGGCGCGAGCGGCCGGGCGGTGATGGCGTTCCTGCCCGACGACGTGCGGGCGGAGGTGATCGAGCGGACGCGGCTCGCTCCCGCGACCGAGCACACGATCACGAGCCCCGAGGCGCTCGAGCGCTCGCTCGCGACCGTCCGTGACCGCGGCTACGCGTTCAGCCAGGAGGAGCGACGCCTCGGTGGCGTCGGGATCGCCGCACCCGTGTTCGGCGCAGGCGGAAGGGTCGCCGGCGAGGTCGGGGTGAGCGTGCCGACGCAGCGGTTCATCCCGGGCGACGAGGATCGCCTTGCGGCGCTGGTGCGCGCGTGCGCGGAGCGGATCTCCGCCGCGATCGGCGGTCCGGGATGAGCGCCGCGGCTGGCATCAGGATCATGAACAGTGTATTGTTGAGAGATACGATCGTTCATTTGTAAGAAACAGAAGCTCGAGCAGACGAGAGAGGAGCACCATGACCAACCCGGACTCCTTCGGCGCACGCGGGACGCTCACCGTGGGCGGCGTACGACCCACGAGATCTTCCGACTCTCGGCGCTCGGCGACGACGTCGCGCACCTCCCCTACACCCTGCGGATCCTCCTCGAGAACGTGCTGCGCCGGGAGGACGGCGTCGACGTCACGACGGACGACGTCGAGGCGATCGCGCGCTGGGACGCGAGCGCGGCTCCCACGCGCGAGGTCACGTTCGCGCCTGCTCGGGTGCTCCTCCAGGACTTCACCGGCGTGCCCGCGGTGGTCGACCTCGCGGCCATGCGGCAGGCGATGGCCGACCTCGGAGGCGATCCGAGCCGGATCGATCCCGCTCATCCCGGCGGAGCTCGTGATCGACCACTCGGTGCAGGTCGACGACTTCGCCAGCCGCCTCGCGATCGCGCGCAACTCCGAGCTCGAGTTCTCGCGCAACCGGGAGCGGTACGCCTTCCTGCGGTGGGGCCAGGGCGCGTTCGAGGCCCTCAAGGTCGTGCCCCCCAACACCGGGATCTGCCACCAGGTCAACCTCGAGCTCCTCGCACGGGTCGTCGAGAGCCGCGACGGTCAGGCGTTCCCGGACACGCTCGTCGGGACCGACTCGCACACGACGATGATCAACGGGCTCGGCGTGCTCGGCTGGGGCGTCGGGGGGATCGAGGCCGAGGCGGCGATGCTCGGAGAGGCGATCTCGATGCTCGTCCCGCAGGTCGTCGGGTTCAGGCTCCACGGGCGCCTGCCCGAGGGAGCGACGGCGACCGACCTCGTGCTGACCGTGACGGAGATCCTCCGCGGGCTCGGGGTGGTCGGCAAGTTCGTGGAGTACTTCGGCGAGGGCCTGAACGGCCTTCCGCTCGCCGATCGGGCCACCATCGCGAACATGTCGCCCGAGTACGGCGCGACGTGTGGCTTCTTCCCCGTCGACGCGGAGACGCTCCGGTACCTGCGGCTCACCGGGCGCAGCGACGAGCAGGTCGCGCTGGTGGAGGGGTACTGCAAGGAGAACCTGCTCTGGCACGAGCCCGCCGCGCCGGCGACGTACTCGGAGGTCGTCGAGCTCGATCTCGGCGACGTCGAGCCGTCGCTCGCCGGGCCGCGGCGTCCGCAGGACCGCATCCCGCTCTCGCATGCGAAGGCGGCGTTCGAGGAGGCGCTGCCCGGGCTCGGCGCAGAGCGCGGGCCTGTCGCCACGCTGGTCGAGGCCCGCCTCGAGGACGGCGAGGTCGTCGAGCTCGACCACGGAGCGGTGGTGATCGCCGCGATCACGTCGTGCACGAACACGTCCAACCCCGCGGTGATGGTCGCCGCCGGGCTGCTCGCGAAGAAGGCGGTCGAGCGCGGCCTCACCCGGCGGCCGTGGGTCAAGTCGAGCCTCGCGCCCGGCTCGAAGGTGGTGACGGAGTACTTCGACAAGGCGGGCCTCACCCCGTACCTCGAGGCGCTCGGGTTCCACACGGTCGGCTACGGCTGCACCACCTGCATCGGGAACTCCGGCCCGCTGCCGGAGGCGGTCTCGGCCGCCATCGCCGACGGCGGTCTCGTCGCGTGCGCGGTGCTCTCCGGGAACCGGAACTTCGAGGCCCGCGTCCACGCCGAGGTGAAGGCGAACTACCTCGCCTCGCCGCCGCTCGTGGTCGCGTACGCGCTCGCGGGCTCGATGGACGTCGACCTCGCGACCGAGCCGCTCGGCCACGCGCCCGACGGCGAGCCCGTCTACCTCTCCGATCTCTGGCCGAGCCCGGCCGAGGTGCAGGAGGTCGTCGCCGGCGCACTCGGACGCGACATGTTCATCTCCTCCTACGGCGACGTCTATGCGGGCGATCCGGCCTGGCGCGAGCTGCCCGTGCCGGAGGGCGCGCTGTTCGCGTGGGACGACGCGTCGACCTACGTCCGGCTCCCGCCCTACTTCGACGGGGTGACCAGGGAGGTCGGCCTCGTCGACGACGTGAGCGGGGCGCGCTGCCTCGTCTCGCTCGGCGACTCCGTGACGACCGACCACATCTCGCCGGCCGGCGCGATCCGCCCGAGTCGCCCGCGGGCGCGTACCTGCTCGGCCACGGGGTCGAGCGCGGCGACTTCAACTCGCTCGGGTCGCGGCGCGGGAACCACGAGGTGATGGTGCGCGGGACGTTCGCGAACGTCCGGCTCCGCAACCAGCTCGTGCCGGGGTCGGAGGGGACGTGGACCGTGCATCTCCCCTCGGGCGAGGAGATGACGATCTTCGAGGCCGCCGAGCGCTACCGCGCGGAGGGCGTCCCGACGATCGTGCTCGCAGGCAAGGAGTACGGCTCGGGCTCGTCGCGCGACTGGGCCGCGAAGGGCCCGAAGCTGCTCGGGGTGCGGGCCGTGATCGCCGAGAGCTACGAGCGCATCCACCGCTCGAACCTGCTGATGATGGGGATCCTCCCGCTGCAGTTCCTCCCGGGCGAGAGCCGGGAGACCCTCGGGCTGACCGGGAGGGAGACCTTCAGCGTGACGGGCGTCGAGAACGGCGAGGCGAGCGAGGTCGACGGTGACCGCCGACGGGATCTCGTTCCGCGCGACGCGTGCGGCTCGACACCCCGCGCGAGCGCGAGTACCTCCGCCACGGCGGGATCCTCCCGTACGTGCTGCGGCGACTGCTGGCCGAGTAGGAGACCGCCGGCGCGGACATCTGGACAAGCGAGACCGCAGAGGCGTACCCTTACTCTTCTGCTCTACTGTAAGGGTATGCCGAAGGGACGAACGCTGGTGACGAGCAAGAATCAGGTGACCATTCCGGTGGACGCGCTGAGGAAGGCCGGCATCGCTGCCGGCGACGTCGTGTCGGTGTATCCGGACGGCGAAGGACGAGTCGTCGTCGAGCGCATGGAGAGCCTGATCGAGCGCTATGCGGAGCAGCTCAAGGGCACGTGGCCCGGTGGGGTCGAAGGGTTCCTGGCGGAGCGACAGCGCGCGTGGGAGTGAGCGTCCTCGACGCGAGCGTGCTGATCGGTCTCCTCGATCCCGGCGACGCGCTCCACGCACGCGCGACGGAGGGGTTCCGGAACCATGCACGAGACGATGTCGTGGTTCCCGCAAGCGCGTACTCGGAGACCATCGTCGATCCAGCACGGCGGGGGGTGGCCCAGGTCGCAGCCGTCGACGGCTTCCTCGACAGCTTCCCGATTCGCGTCCTCCCGATCGACCGCGAGATCGGTCGCCGCGCCGCCCAGCTCCGCGCCAAGCACCGCCTGGGTCTCCCCGACGCGCTCGTGTTGGCCAGCGGCGACGTCCTCGATGCGGACGTCGTTCTCACGGCCGACGCGAGGTGGGTCACCTTCTCCTCGCGCGTCGTCGTCGTCTGATCCGGCGCGTCCGGCATCACACGCGTGGCCGCTGCCGGTAAGACTGCGCCGTGAGCGAGAACGAGACCTCCTGGGGCATCGACCCCGTCCCCGAGCGGCTCCGCGTGCTCGGCGGCTTCGACCTCGCGCTCCTGTGGGGCAACCTCGGCGTCTCGCTCCTCGTCGTCGTCGCGGGGGCGATCCTCGTGCCGGCGCTCTCGCTCCCGTCGGCGCTCGTCGCGATCGCCGTCGGCTGCCTGATCGGGAACCTGATGCTCGCGCTCGCCGGGCTGATCGGCGCCCAGGCGCGCGTTCCCGCGATGACGCTGATGCGGGCGCCGCTCGGCTCGCGCGGCTCGTACCTGCCGACCGCGATCAACGTCGTGCAGTGCCTCGGCTGGACGGTGTTCGAGCTGCTCGTGATCGCGACAGCCGCGGCGGCGCTCTCCGAGGAGCTCGATCGGCGTCGGGGCGCAGTGGGCGTGGACGCTCGTCTTCGGCGCGGCCGCGCTCGCGCTGGGGCTTGCCGGCCCGATCGGCGTCGTCCGCAAGGTGCTCCGCCGCGTCGCGATCTGGGTGGTGCCGGTCGCGATCGCCTACCTGATCTGGTGGGCGCTCGGCGCCGGAGGCCTCTCGGAGGCGTGGAACGCTCCCGGCGAGGGCGGCCTCTCGACCTGGCAGGGCATCGACATCGTCGTCGGCGTCACCGTCTCGTGGGTGCCGCTCGCGGCCGACTACACGCGCTTCGCGCGCACGCAGCGCGGCGCCTTCTGGGGAACGGGCATCGGCTACCTGCTGCCGGACGCGCTGCTCCTCGGCCTCGGCGCGGTGATCCTGCTCACGCGCGACGTCGGCGACGCGGCGGCCCTGCCCGCAGCCGTCGCGGCGGGCGGGATCGTCGCGCTGATCGCGCTCTTCGTGCTCACCGTCGCGGAGACGGACGAGGCGTTCGCGAACGCCTACTCCGGCGCCGTCTCGCTCCAGAACCTCTTCCCGGCGGCGCCCCAGCGGCTCCTGATCGTGGCCACGACGACCATCGGCACGCTCGGCGCGCTCGCGCTCGAGCTGACGAGCTTCCAGTCGTTCCTCTTCCTGCTCGGCTCGTTCTTCGTGCCGCTCTTCGCGGTGCTGCTCGCCGACTGGCTCCTCGCCGGGCGCTCCTACGACGCGGACGACGTCTTCGGCGCACCGGCGTGGCGGCCGGGCCTGATCGCGGCCTGGGTCGTCGGGTTCGCCACGTACCAGTGGCTGTCACCGACCGGGCCGACCTGGTGGGTCGAGCAGGTGCAGCGACTCGACCCGCCGGCCTGGGGGATCGGCGCGACGCTGCCGAGCTTCGTCGCCTCGTTCGCCGTGGGCGTCGCCGCGGCTGCGCTCTCCCGGTCTCGCTCCCGTCCCCTCCCATCGGGCGGCTGACCGCGGCCACCCGCGCGTCGCTCTCAGGGACGAGGATGGGTGTGGAAGAGGCCGTCCCCGGGGACGGTCGCGTCGACCGTCGCGACCTCGTAGTCGGCTCCGGACCGGTCGAGCGAGAGCAGGAGCGCCCCGACGGCCGGCTCGCGCCAGGGACGGACGACGACGGCACCCGGAACCCGCGCCACGATCTCGTCGAGGATCAGGCTCGAGCCCTCCCCGCGGAAGACCCCTCCCAGCAGCGCGAGCGGGAACGGCGCCTCGAGACCGACCTTCTCCGCAGCGACGTGGGCGATCTCGCCGAGCTTGACGCCGTGCCCGACGACGACCTCGAGCGCCGCGGCGTCGCCCGCGCGCGCCAGGTGCAGCACGTCCGGCGCGAACCGTGACGCCTCCCACGGATGCCGTCCGTCGCGACGGTGAAACGCGTGCAGGAGATCCTCGACGGTGGCGTCGCCGTAGAGCGCGAGCGCTGCCTCGGTGAGCGCGGTCGGCGGCCTCGTCCCGAGCTCGGCGGCGTAGACGGCCTGGAGCGCCTCGCCGCCGATCCACCACGCACCGAGGTTCAGGCCCCACCAGCTCGAATGCCACTGGCTTCCGTCGCGCCCACCGGAACCGATGCAGCCTCCTGTGCCGAGCACGACCGCGACGCCGACGCCGTCGGGCGTCCCGGCGCGCAGCGCGCCGATCGCGTCGTTCACGACGAGGACATCCGCCGACGGCACGAGCGGCGAGAGGGCGCGGCGCAGCTCGTCCTTGTCCTCGGGCCAGTCGGCGCCCGCCAGGCTGAAGGACGCGTGGGTGACGTCGTCGTTGCTCGCGCTCTCCGGGAGCGCCGCGCGCACCGCCTTGCCGATCTCACCGATCGCTGCTGCCATCGTCGTCGCGCCGTAGATGTCCGCGCACCCGCCGCGACCGGCACCGACGATCGCGCCGTCAGGCGTCGCGGCGAGCGCGACCGTCTTGGTGTTGCCCCCGTCGACTCCGAGGACGAGCTCCCCACGCGATGCCTCAGCGGAGGAGCCGGTCGGGGAGGAAGGCACGGTGCGCGGCGGCGAGCTCGTCGTAGACCGCCTCCGCCTTGACCACCGATTGGACGAGCGGGTTCGCGGCAAGAGCTCGGATCGCGTCGATCCGTCGTCCCCGACCACGCCGCCTCCGCGGCGAGCGCCTGATACTCGCCGAGCATCTCGACGAGCCCGACCACGTGGCGCGGGAGCGGCCTTCTGCGGAAGCGGCTCGACCCAGTCGGCGGAGCAGCGCCCGGTGATCTCGACGACGAGGTCCTCGGGGAACCCGGGCAGCACCCCACCCGTGTTCGGCACGTTCACGGGGAGGACGTCGCCTGTGTCGTTGAACACGGCGTGCATCGCGTCGATCGCGAGCTCGAGCTCGTGGATCCCGCCGCGCGAGCGATCCGGGTCGAGCACCGGGTCGTCGGTCTCGGCCTGCTGGGCGTAGTGCTCCCAGTAGCCGGGAACCCACGAGAGGATGTCCTCGGCCCGGGTCGTCGGGCTGGCGAGCTGCTCGGCCAGCACCTCGTCGCGCCAGTAGTAGTACTGGAAGTAGTCGGCGGGAATCGCTCCCATCGTGGCGGCCAGCCGCAGGATCCGCTGCTGCCTGAGGTCGAGCTCCGTGTCCGGGCCGAGGCGCTCGGCTGCCGCGGCGACGACGAGCGGCATCAGGTCGGCGCCGTCGTAGTGGTGCTCGACGCTCCAGCAGGCGTGGTTGAGCCCGACCATCGTCGAGGTCGCCTTCGCCGGATCGAGCCCTGCCGCCTCGGCGAGCTCCGCGGTGAAGTAGTACGGCCCCTCGCAGAGCGACACGAACGGGATCGCGGAGTGCGTCGTCCAGGCCTGCGCGACGATGTTGACCGGGTTCGTGTAGTTGAAGACCCGCACACCGGGGCACACCTCCTCGATCTCGATGGCGACCGCCTTCATCACCTCGATCGCGCGGAGCGCCATGAAGAAGCCGCCGACCCCCTGGGTCTCCTGCCCGATCAGCCCGTGCTCGTTCGCCGTCCGCTCGTCGAGGGCGCGCGCCTGGAAGCCTCCCGGCCGGAAGCTCGAGAGGATCGCGTCGCAGTCGGCGAGGCCGGCCCGTCGATCCGTGGTCGAGGTGACGGTGATGTCGACGCCACGAGCGGCCGCCATCTTGCGCGCGAGCGTCTCGACGAGCGCGAGCCTGTCGGGGACGATGTCGATCAGGACGACCTCCGAGCCGTCGAAGTCCTTGCCCCGGTGGTGGATGAACGACGCCATCGTCCCCGCGGCGCGCGTCGAGCCGCCTCCGAGATACGCCAGCTTGATGCGTGCCATGCTCGCTCCTCTACAGGGTTGTCAGTCGCTCGCCGTCAGGCCCGCCGAAGATGTGGAGGCCGCTCCGCCGGAGCCCGAATCGGAAGCTCTCGCCGATGCCGACGCGCAGCGCGCCGTCCGCCTCGATCACGAAGCGCGCGCCGTCGTCTGCCGAGACACCGACGAACGTCTCTCGCCCGAGCGCCTCGACGTACTCGACGACTCCTTCGACGGGGCCTACCAGCCCTGCGTCGTCGCGCCACGGCGAGGCGCACTCGGGCCGGACGCCGAGCACGACGCTGTCGGGCATCCCGTCGCCTGTGAGCGCGAGCGGTACGCCGACGGTGCCGCGGGTGAGCGTGCCGTCGGCCGATCGGCCCATCTCGACGAGCGCCATCGCCGGGCTTCCGATGAACCCCGCGACGAACGTGTTGGCGGGGCGCTGGTAGACCGTGTCGGGGTCGCCGACCTGCGCGATCCGACCGCCGCTCATCACCGCGATCCGGTCGCCCATCGTCATCGCCTCGACCTGGTCGTGCGTGACGTACACGGTCGTCGTCCCGACCGACCGCTGCAGCCTGCGGATCTCCCCGCGCGTCTGCGCCCGCAGCTTCGCGTCGAGGTTCGAGAGCGGCTCGTCCATCAGGAACGCCGTCGGCTCACGGACGACGGCACGCCCCATCGCGACGCGCTGCCGCTGACCGCCCGAGAGGGCTCCCGGCTTGCGGTCGAGGAGCTCCGACAGGCCCAGGATCGCGGCCACCTCCTCGACGCGTCGCGCGCGGACGTCCTTGGGGACGCGACGTAGCTTGAGCCCGAACCCCATGTTCTCGCGGACGTTCATCTGCGGGTAGAGCGCGTAGTCCTGGAAGACCATCGCGATGTCGCGCGACGCGCGGCTGCACCTCCGTCACGTCCGCGTCCCCGATCAGGATCCGCCCGTCGGTCACGGCCTCGAGGCCCGCGATCATGCGGAGCAGGGTCGACTTCCCGCAGCCCGACGGGCCGACCAGCACGACGAACTCGCCGTCGGCGACCGTCAGCTCGACGCCGTCGACCGCCTTGACGCCGTTGGGGTAGACCTTCGTCACGCGATCGAGGCGGATCTCGCCCACTCAGCACCTCCCGTCCGTGTCGGCCACGCAGGTCACTCCTTGATCGCTCCGGCGAGCATGCCGCGGACGAAGTGTCGCTGGAGGAAGAGGTAGACGATCAGGATCGGCGCAGCGACCAGCACCGCGGCTGCGGCCACCTTCGTCGGGTCGCCCGCGCGCGCCGCGCCGGCGAAGAAGCTGAGCCCGAGCGGCGCCGTCTGGTGGCTCTCGCTGCTCGAGACGAGCACGAGCGCGAGGAGGAACTCGTTCCAGGTGTAGACGAACACGAGGAGCGCCAGGGTCAGGATCGCCGGCCGGGCCTGGGGGACGAGGACCCGCCAGAGCACGCCGAAGCTCGTGGCGCCGTCGATGCGGGCCGCCTCGATCAGCGACTTCGGCACCGAGCGGAAGAACGCCCGCATCCAGAACGTCCCGAACGCGACCGACTGCCCGACCTGCGGCAGGATCAGCGCCCAGTAGGTGTTGAGCAGGTTGATGTGCAGCAGCGGGACGTCCTGGAAGTCGTAGTAGAGAGGGATGACGGTCGCTTCGTACGGGAAGATGATCCCCAGCAGGATCACCGGGAAGAGGATCCGGTCGCCGGTGAAGCGCATCGTCCCGAACGCGTACCCGGTCCCGATCGAGAGGACGGCCGACGCAACGGTGACCGCCGCCGCGACGATGAAGCTCGACTTGAACCCGGTCGCGAAGTTCCCTTCGGTCCACGCGGCCTGGAAGCTCGAGAGGTTGATGCTGGTCGGGAACGCGAAGCCCGTGACGAGGTCGCTCTTCTCGTGCAGGGCGAGGAAGAGGATCGAGAGCACCGGGTAGATCGCGAGCACGGCGAACGCGGAGAGAACGACGTACGACATCAGCCGCTCGGCACGCCCCGCGGTCACGCGCTGCTCCTGTCACCGACGCGCATCACGACGCCCGCGAGCACGAAGATGACGATCGCCAGGATCGTCGCGATCGCCGCCGCGTACCCCACGCGGTTGTAGAGAAACGCGTTCTGGTACATGTACATCGACGGCACGAGCGTGCCGTTCGCCGGCCCGCCGGCGGTCGTGTTGTAGACGATGTCGAAGCTCCGGAGCGCGTTGATCGTCGTCAGGACGAACGCGACGAGGACCTCGCCCCGCAGGCCCGGCAGCGTCACCGCGAAGAACTCCCGCACGGGACCGGCACCGTCGATCCGCGCCGCCTCGTAGAGGGTGATCGGGATCTTCTGCGCGCCGGAGACGAAGAGCACCATGCAGAGCCCGTAGGTGACCCACGTGCCGATCGCGCCGATCGCGGGGAGCGCCCAGGTGAAGTCTGCGAGCCAGGCGCGCGTCAGGCTGCCGAGCCCGATCAGGTCGAGGAACGCGTTGAGCGGCCCGTCGTCGGCGTAGATCCACGTCCAGGCCTGCGCGATCACGACGCCGGCGATCAGCTGCGGCAGGAAGAGGGACGTGCGATAGAAGCGGAACCCGCGAACCTCGAACCGGGTGAGCGCGGCCGTGATCAGGAGCCCGAGGATCACGGGGAGGACCGCGTAGAAGAGGATCAGCACGCCCGAGTGGAGGAACGAGCGCCGGAGATCCTGGTCGAAGAACGCCTCCTGGTAGTTGTCGAAGCCGACCCAGACCTTGGCGGTGAGGCCGTCCCAGGAGAAGAACGAGTAGTAGACCGTGTGGAGCAGCGGGCCGAGCGTGAAGAGCGCGTAGACCACGAACCCCGGAAGGACGTAGAGCCAGCCGATGTTCCGCGACACGCCGGGCGCAGTCGACCGTCCTCGACGACGACGCGGCCCGCCCGTGTCCGGGCGGGCCGCGTTCGTTGAGTCGTTCGACGCCACCTAGCTCAGCGGAGCGTCTTGTCGAACTTCTCCCAGTCGGCCTGGACGGCCTTCGCCATGCCGGCCGGCGACGTCTTGCCGGCGAGCAGCAGCTGGAACTGGTTCTGCAGCGTGGTGTACATCGAGGGCGACGCCCAGTCCGTGTACAGGAGAAGGCCGTCGTCGTTCGCGACCTTCGCGAACGCGTTGTAGACCTGGCCCAGGTACGGGTCGTTGGTCGGCAGCTTCGCCCGGCGGTCGGAGGGCAGCTGCTGCTGCGCGAACATCAGCTTGTGCGCGATCGGCGTCGCGATCACGTAGTTGAGCCACTCGGCGCCGAGGTCCGGGTACTTCGTCTTCGACGAGATGTGCCACGGCCCGGAGAGCCCGCCGATCGAAGCCCACTTCCCGCTCGGGCCCGGAGGCACCGGCATCACGAGCACGTTCTTCGCGCCGAGGCCGGTCTTGATGATCGTCGAGTCCCAGTCACCGCCGATCCACATCGCGCCCTTGCCCTTGGCGAAGACGCCCGCCGAGGCGTCGTTGCCCTGGGCGTTGTAGTCCGCGTTGAAGTACCCGTTCTTCGCCCACGCCTGCAGGCGGCCGAGCGCCTTGATCGTGCCCGGCGAGTCGTAGCGGGAGCCCGGAACGTGGTAGATCCAGTTGCGCACGCTCGTGCGGGCTGGTCGAGGCGCCCCAGATGCCGCCGAACATGTGGATGAAGCCGTAGCCCTCCTTGTTGCCGGCCATGATCACGGGCTCGTCGGCGGGGAGCTTCGCGCGGAGCTGGGCGAGCATCTTCTCCCAGGCCGCGAACGTCGTCGGCATCTTGTTCGGGTTGATCCCGGCCGCGACCAGCTTCTTCTTGTTGATGAACGCGACGACGTTCTGGCCGGTCTGCGCGATGCCCCACACCGGGCCCTTGCCGAACGACTTGCCGTCGGGCGTCCAGCGGAACATCCCCCAGGTCGACGGCGCGTACAGCTTGTCCCAGCGGTACTTCTTGACGTACTTCGTGAGCGGGATGATGAGCTTCGCCTTCACGAGCTGCGCGTCGGTCTGGTAGCCCTGGTTCCCCTCGGTCACGTCCGGGCCGCTCCCTGAGGCGAGCGCGCGTGGCACCGTCCCGACCAGGCTGTTGAAGTCCTTGAAGACGATGTTGATCTTCACGCCCGGGTGGGACTTCTCGAAGTTCTTGCTGAGCTGCTGGAGCACGGGCTGGAGGCCCGGATCCTGGTTGTCGTACGACCACATCGTCAGCGTGATGTCCTCGTTCCCCTTCGCGCTCGCGCCGACGGCGACGGCGAGCGCGAGCACGAGCACCGCCCCGACGGCGGCAAGCGCCTTCGAGCGGGTCCGGAAGCCTCTCATGTGCTGTTCCCTCCTCCTGTTCTCGGCCTCCGCGCGAGGCTCGCGTGGAAGCGGTATCGGTCACCGCGATAGAACGTCCGGCTGAGCTCGACGAGCCTGCCGGCCGCGTCGAACGCCGTGGTGCGGGCGAGCAGCAGAGGCTCGCCGGGCTGGACGCCGAGCTGGCGCGCCTGCGGAGCGCTCGCCGAGACGGCCTCGGTGGTGTAGTCGGCCCGCACGACCCCTGCCCCCGCCTCCTCGAGGGCGTCGTAGAGCGAATCGACGCCGAAGTCACGCTCCGGGAGCGTGGGCGCGACGGCGAGCGGGATGCGATTCTCGTCGAGCGCGACGGCGAGCCCGTCGAGCATGCGCAGGCGCTCGAGCTCGAAGACGTCGGCGCCGGGCGCGATCCCCATCCGCTCCGCCTCCTCGAGCGTCGCCGCTCGGACACGGCAGGAGAGAACGCGCGCCGACGCGCCGAGGCCCCGACTCGCCCCGAGCTCCGTGAAGCTCAGCAGCGCGTTCTGGGGCTCCTCGAGTGGCAGGCCCTCCACGTAGCGCCCGCTGCCGGGCGCGGCGCGCACGAGGCCCTGCCGTTCGAGCTCGTCGAGCGCTCTGCGCACGGTGACGCGGCTCACCCCGAGGAGCTCAGCGAGGTCGCGCTCGGACTGCAGGCGCGAGCCTGCAGGGAGGTCGCCCGAGCGGATCTGGCTCTCGATCGCCTCGCGCACCTGGTCGTGAAGAGGACGCGCGCCGACGAGGGAGACACCCATTCCGGCGAGTATCCGAGACGGACCGGTCGAGGTCAAGTCCCACACCGGTCTGCGACTGGTCTTCTGGCGGATCTGAGTGTTATGGTCGCCCGATGGACGAGCGGTGGAAGGAGAGCCACCTCTGGCGCGAGACCTGTGCGATCCCGGAGGCGCTCGCCGTCACGCTCTCCTCCCTCCCGCCCGACCTCGAGAAGGTCACGGAGCTGCTGGGTGCGCCCGGCGTCCGCCGGATCGTGGCGACGGGCAACGGCGCCGCGTACTACGCGGCGCTCGCGCTCTGGCTTGCGTCCCTCGAGTCGGCGACCGGACCCGAGGTCGTGACCGTTCCGGCAGGGCTCGTCGCTCGCGGGGCGTTCCGGTGGCGCACGGGCGACCGACTGCTTGCCTTCTCGTCGTCAGGGGAGATGCGCGACGTGATCGAGGCGCTCGACGCAGGCGCACCGCAGCCGTGTGCCGCGATCACCGCCACGCCGACCTCGTCGATCGGGACGAGGGCCGGCGCCGTCGCCCGGATCACCGTCGCCTCGCAGGAGGCGGTCACGCACACCCAGGCCTTCTGCGGGAACATCGCGGCCGCTCTCTCGGTGTGGGCGAGCCTGAGCGGCGACGACGCTCTCCGCGATGCGGCGCAGGCCCTCCCCGCGACGGTCGCCGCCGCCTGCGCAAACGCCGAGCACTGGGCGGATGCTCTCGCTCTCGACGCTCCCCCTGCCTACGCCGTCGTCTTCGGGACGGGCCCGGCCTGGGCAGGCGCGCTCGAGGGCGCGCTCCTCCTGAAGGAGGTCGCCGGGATCCCGGCAGAGGGCGTCGAGACGCGCGAGGGAGCGACGTCGGCGATGTACGCGCTCGCGCCGGGGCATCTGGTCGTGAGCCTCCCCGCCGCGGACGACCCGCTCGCGGCCGAGGCCGAAGCTGCATGCGCGGCCCGCGGCGCGACGGTCGTCCGTGCCCCCGGCGCGGCGATGGCCGACCGACGGCTTGCCGCGGTCACGACGTTCCCGGCGCTCGTCGCGCTTGCTGCACGACTCGGCTCGACGCGCGGCCTCGACGTCGACCAACCCACCTGGACAGACGCCTACTACGCCGTCGCCCGAGGCGCGCCGTGAGCCTCGGGCTCGGTGTGCTCGGCCTCGGCAGCGTGTTCGCAGGGCCGTACGCGGGGATGATCGACCGGCTGGAGCGGCACGGGCGGGTGCACGTCGCCGCGGTCTACGACGTCGACCCGCACAAGCGCCACGGCGCCGCGACGCGCTACGGGGTCGACCCCGACCTCGCGGATGCGGACGCGGTGATCGCGCGGGACGATGTCGACGTCGTCCTCGTCCTCACGAGCATGAACGAGCACGGTGGGCTGACCCGGGCGGCACTCGAGGCCGGAAAGCACGTGCTCGTCGAGAAGCCCCTGGCCACTGACCTCGCAACTGCCCGCGGGCTCGTAGAGCTCTCGCACGACGTGCCGGGCCTCCTCGTCTGCGCTCCCCACATCGTCCTCAGCCCGACGTTCCGTGCCATCAAGGGAACCGTCGACGCGGGTGAGATCGGACGCCTCGTCTCGGCACGGGCGCGGTACGGGTGGGCTGGGCCCTGGTGGAACGAGTGGTTCTACCGCCCGGGAGGTGGCTCGCTGTTCGACCTCGGCGTCTACAACGTCACGACGCTCTGCGCGCTCTTCGGGCCGGCACGCCGTGTGACCGCGATGGTCGGCACGGCGATCCCGCAACGGGACGTGAACGGTGCGCAGATCACCGTCGAGGCCGACGACAACGCCCACGTGCTCCTCGACTTCGGCGACGCGCGCTTCGGCGTCGTCACGACCGGCTTCACGATGCAGAAGTACCGCTCGCCGGCGGTCGAGCTGTACGGCACCCAGGGCACGGCACAGCTGCTCGGGGACGACTGGGCACCCGAGGGGTGGGAGCTCTGGCGCAACGAGGAGGCCTGCTGGCGGCTGATGCCGGAGAGCGACCCGCACTGGCAGTGGACGGACGGTCTGCGTCATCTCGTCGACTGCGTCGAACGCGGCGCGACGCCGGTGAACCGCCCCGAGCACGCGCTGCACGCGCTCGAGATCATGCTCGCGGCACAGGCAGCGGGCCGCGACGGAGTCGCCCGCGAGCTCTCCACCGGGTTCCCGGAGCCCGTGTTCGAGCAGACGTTGCTCGACGCCGAGGAGGAGCACCGCTCCCACGACCGCCGCAGTCACAGTGGGCTATAAGCCGTCCCCGCGCCCGACGTTCGAACGCCCCACGGCGCTGCCATTCGCGGAGGTCACGCGCCACACCTGGGGCGACCCCGTGGCCGGCCACGTCGACGACTGGCTCTACGTCTCGAGCGGACTGCTGCACACGATCGTGTTCGGCATGGATCCCGGCGGCTGCTTCACGCACTCGGAGGACTTCCGGACCGTGTTCGGAGCGGACGAGGTGCTCCACGTCCTCCAGGGGACGCTGGCGCTCGCGAACCCCGAGACGGGCGAGGTCGTGCGGGTCGAGCCCGGCGAGAGCGTGTTCTTCCGCAAGGACACCTGGCACCACGGCTTCTCGTACGGCGCGGAGCCGCTCCGCGTGCTCGAGTTCTTCGCCCCGCCGCCCTCGACGGGTGCGTCAGGCCCGTACGCGCGCACGCGGCCGTACCTGTCCGAGGCCGAGTGGCGCTACGGCGACGACGGCCTCGTCGGGAAGCTGCCCGGCGCGTCCGGGACCGTCTCGGCAGACCCTCCACCCGGTCAGGCAGGCCGACCGGGCGCACCGCCTCGAGGGCGATGCGCTCGTGGGGCTGATCGCGAGCACGGAGCACCTGACCGTCGCGACGGCGCGGCTCGTGCCGGGGGGCACGAGCCCGTGGGCGGAGCGGGCCGGTGACGTCCTCGTGCTCGTGGAGCAGGGCGACCTCGTCGTGCACGCGTCGTTCGAGGGCGTCGAGGAGCGGTTCGCGCTCGGCCGCTGGGACGCCGCGTATCTGCCGCTGGGAAGCGCCTACCGGCTCGAGGGAGCGGGCACGACGCCCGTCGACGCGCTCGTCGGCGTCGCCCCCGGGTACATCCCGAGGTGACGACGGCTCGCTAGCATCGCGCGATGCCCCGCGCCGCGATCCTCGGGAACCTCGTGCTCGACGAGGTCGCAGGCGCTCCGCCTCGTCCCGGTGGTGCCGTCTACTACTGCGGGCGGGCCCTCCGGGAGATCAACCCGGCCGCGGACGTCGTGCTGGTCTGCCGCTGCGCGGAGGCCGACCGCGACACCCTTCTCCCCGCGGTGGAGGCGCTCGGCTTTCCCGTGGTCTGGCGTCCCGCGGAACGCACGACCCGGTTCGCGTTTCACTACGAGGGCGACCGCAGGATCATGCGGCTCGACCAGGTCGGCGATCCGTGGACGCCGGAGGACGTCGCGGGCTGGGTGGGAGATGCGCTCGGCGAGGCGGAGTGGGTGCTCGTCGGCGCGCTCGTGCGCGACGACGCACCGCTCGAGCTGCTGTCGGCGCTCACGGCCCGGGGCCACAGGCTCGTGCTGGACGCGCAGGGGATCGTGCGGCGCGGCACGCCAGGCCCGCTCGTCTCGGACGGACTGGTCGACCGGAGGCTCTTCGAGCACGTCACCGCGCTGAAGCTCAACGACGAGGAGGCGGAGATCCTCTGCGGCGGCATGGACGAGCACGCGCTCCGCGGCCTCGGCGTCCCCGAGGTGATCCTCACGCTCGGCTCGCAGGGCGCCGTGATCGTCAACGGCGACGAGACGGCCCACGTCGACGCGGTGCCGGTGGACGGCCCCGTGGATCCGACCGGAGCCGGCGACTCGTTCCTGTCGCCTACGCCGTCGAGCGGCTGCGCGGAGCCACGCCGCGCGAGGCCGGTCTCGCGGCGAGCCGCTTCGTCTCCACGATCATCGCGCGCTGAGTGCGGCTCCTCGTCGCCACCGGCCTCGGGACCGTCCGGGTCGACGTCGACGCGGTCGACGCGGAGCTCGTCGACGACGACCCGCCGGTGCCCCAGGTCGTCGACACCGGGCTGCCGCTCGTGGTCGCGGCCGCCGCTGTCGGCTCCCGTGTCGTCGCGGTCGTCGAGCGCCGACCGCCGCTCGTGCTCTCGGACGACGCCGGCACGACCTGGCGCGAGGCGGGCGCCGGCCTTCCTCCCGGGGTCGCGATCGCGATCGACCAGGACGCGATCGACAGGCTGGCGTTCGCCACGGACTCGCGGGTCTGGGTCTCGACGAGCGGCGGCCTGTTCTGGCACGCCGTCGACCTCGAGCTCCACGCGATCACCGCGCTCGCGTTCGCCTGACCCCCCAGGAAGGCGAAGCCGCGACGGGTTCGCCTCCTCGACGGGGGCGACGGGCGCCGGGTGCCTGCCCGGAACGGGCCGCTACACCCGGTACTCGCCGCGCGCGACGACGACGGCGCAGCCGCCGACCTCGACAGCGTCGATCAGTCCGGCGGCGCCTTCGGCGCGGGCGTGCAGGGTCGAGGGCCGGCCGATCTCGACGCCCTGGGTGATGACGATCTCCTCGCCCCACGCGATCAGGCCGTGCCGGGCGAGATGGCAGGCGATCGGGCCTGCGGCCGAGCCCGTCGCCGGATCCTCGCCGTGCGCCCAGAACATGCGGTTGCGCCAGCCCGGCCCCGCGCGGACGATGCAGTTCACTCCGGTCACGCCCAGGGCAGCGATCACCTCACGCGCCTCGTGGCTCGCAGCGAGCTCCCGCTCGGAGTCGAGCGTGACCAGGATGTGCCGCGCCCCGTTGTCGTACAGCTCGACCGGCAGGACCGAGCTCTCGACCCCGATCGCCGCGAGGAGCCCCGCGACGCCCTCGAAGGGCTCGACCCGGGGGACGGGCTGCTCCATCCTTCCGAACACGATCCGACCCGACTCGTCACGCTCGAGGACGACGGGAACGATCCCCACGCCCGTCTCGAGCTCGATCACGCCACGCTGCAGCGGCGCGCCGAGGACGAAGGCCGTGCCGAGCGTCGGATGTCCGGCGAACGGCATCTCCGCGCGCGGGTTGAAGATGCGGATCCGGGCGGTGCCACCGAGCTCGGCAGGGACGACGAAGACCGTCTCCGAGAACCCCACCTCGAGCGCAAGGGCCTGCATCAGCTCGTCCGACACACCTCGCCCGTCGGTGAAGACGGCGAGCTGGTTGCCGGTCAGGGGCGTGTCGGTGAAGACGTCGCAGACGACGTAGCGGAGGCGTGCCATGCGGCGATCCTACGCGGGACCGCGCGAGCACGAGCCGCGCGACCGCCGGACGTCGACCTCGATCACGCGCCGTCACCCTCTGCAAAGCGCTCGCCGGCGTGCGCACCGGACACGTGCCCCGCTAGTGCGGTGCGACGACGGCTGACGATGGCCCGCGGTCGGCCGTCGGCGAACGCCTATCCTGCGCGCGGTGCGTCTTCTCCTCTGTCGCCACGCCGATGCAGCTCCGGGCACGCCCGACGAGCTTCGCACGCTGACGCCCGGCGGCGCGGAGGCGGCGACCCAGCTCGGGCGGCGTCTCGCGTCTGCCGATCCCCCTCCTCGCATCGTGCTCACGAGCCCGCTCGTCCGCGCTCGCGAGACCGCGCAACGCGTCGGTGACGAGCTCGACGTTCCCGTGCTGGTGGACACGCGCCTCGCTCCCGGTGCGAGCCTCGACGGGATCCTCGCCGCGCTCCACCGGCTCGAAGGGCCGGTCGTGGCGATCGGTCACCAGCCCGACTGCTCCCAGATCGTCGAGGCGCTGACCGGCACGGCTGCGCTCTTCCCGCCGGCCGCGTGCGTGGAGCTCGAGGTCGACCCCGGAAGCGCTCCCGCGTGAGCAGTGCGATCAGCGTCAAGGGCCTCCGCAAGGCGTACGGTCCGATCGAGGCGGTACGCGGGATCGACCTCGAGATCGAGCGGGGCGAGGTCTTCGGTCTGCTCGGACCGAACGGCGCCGGGAAGACCACGACCGTCGAGATCCTCGAGGGCTACCTGCAACGCGATGCAGGTGAGGTCACGGTGCTCGGTCTCGACCCGGGTGACGCCGACCGCGCGCTCCGGGAGCAGATCGGGATCGTCCTGCAGCACTCGGAGCTGCCGCCGAACCTGACGGTGCGCGAGGTGCACCTGATGTTCGCGGGCTACTACGCGCGACCGCGTGACGTCGACGAGGTCGTCGCGCTCGTCGGGCTCGACGAGAAGTCCGGTGCGCGGGTGAAGACGCTCTCGGGCGGCCAGAAGCGGCGCCTCGACCTCGGCGTGGCCCTCGTCGGTGACCCCGAGCTCGTGTTCCTCGACGAACCGACGACCGGCTTCGACCCCGCGGCACGGCGATCGGCATGGGACCTCGTGCGCGCTCTGCGTGAGCTCGGAAAGACCATCTTCCTGACGACGCACTACCTCGACGAGGCACAGCAGCTGGCCGACCGGGTCGCCGTGCTCCGCAGTGGCGTGATCGTCGCGGAGGGGGCGCCGAGCGAGCTCATCCACGCGACGCCGGAGACCGAGGTGCGCTGGCTGGAAGGCGGAGAGGAGGTGGTGGTCCGCACCACCGAGCCGACCCGCGTCCTCCACGAGGCGACGGGTCGGGCGGTCGAGGCGGGGACAGAGCTGGAAGGGCTGGAGGTGCGACGCCCGTCGCTCGAGGACGTCTACCTCGACCTGATCGGGGAGCCGCCTCCGGGCGACGAGGACACCGCGTGAAGATGCTGCTCCAACAGGTGCGCAACGAGCAGCGGCTCTTCTGGCGCAACCGGGAGGCCGCGATCTTCGTGTTCGTGTTCCCACCGCTCCTCTACCTGCTGCTCGGCGCGGTGTACGGCGACGACATCGACGGCCGGCCGGCCGGCGACGTGCTGCTCGCCGGGCTCATCGGCTACGGCTGCGCGAACACGGCGTTCGGCGGGCTCGCGATCACCCAGGTGATCCGTCGCGAGAACGGGATCCTCAAGCGCCTCCGGGGCACACCGCTCCCTGCCGCCACCTACCTCCTCGCGGCCGTCGTCTCGATCCTGCTCGTGTTCGTGGCCCAAATGCTCCTCACCCTCGCGCTCGGGATGACGCTCTACGGCGCCAACGGGCCGGCACGATGGGCAGAGCTCGGCCTGCTCGTCCTGTTCGGAGGACTCGCCTTCGCCGGGCTCGGCTTTGGCGCGGCGGCGCTCATCCGCTCCGCCGAGGGCTCCTCGGCGGTCGTCAACCTCGTGATCCTGCCGATGGCCTTCCTGTCCGGCTCGTTCGGCCCGACGCGCAGCTACCCGCAGGTGCTGCAGACCATCGCCGACGTCCTCCCGCTGACGTACTACAACCAGCTTCTCAAGCGCGCCTACCTGCTCGACAGCTCGATCTTCGGCGACGCGAAGGCGATCGCCGTGGTCGCAGCCTGGGGGATCGCCGGCTACCTCGTCGCCTGGCGCCGCTTCACCTGGACGCCGCGCGAGCGCAGCTAGCCGGAGCCGAGATGACCAGGCCGTCACGTGACGTAGGCTCGATCGCATGAGCCTGCTGCGCGACGATCCCCTGCTGCTGGTCTTCGTCGTGGCGGCGATCGGGTACCTCGCAGGCAGGATCCGGGTCGCGGGCTTCGGCTTCGGCGTTGCGGCCGTGCTGTTCGTGGGTCTCGCCTTCGGGATGGCCGACCCCGAGCTCAAGGTGCCGCGCGCCCTGTGGACGCTCGGTCTCGTGCTCTTCGTCTACACGGTCGGGCTCGCGGCAGGTCCCGGCTTCGTCGCGGCGCTGCGTCGGCGCGGCGTGGGAGCGAACGTCGTCGTGCTCGCCGCCGTCGTCACGGCGGCGGGGACGATCGCGGCGACGGGGCTCGCTCTGGGACTCGGGGCGGAGGAGACGGCGGGCGCCTACGCCGGCGGCCTCACGAACACCCCTGCTCTCGCGGCGTCGCTCGAGGCGCTCAAGGAGATCGAGCCGGAGAGCTCCTTCGACGCGGCCTCGGGTCGGATCCTCGTCGGCTACTCCCTCGGCTACCCGATCGGGGTGACGATCGCCCTCCTCGCCGTGTTCCTGGTCGTTCGACGTCGGGGCCGAGGCGAGCCCTCGACGGCACCGCCGGAGATCGTCGTCCGCACCGCGCTCGTGGACAACAGCGGGCTCGGCACGCTGGCCGACGTGCGGGAGAGCAGCGGCGGCGCCGTCGCGTTCGGTCGCGTGAAGCGAGGTGAGGCGCTGTCGGTCGCCGCCGACGAGATCGAGCCGCTGCCCGGCGATCGAGTCACGGTGGTCGGAACGGAGCCCGCCGTCGAGGAGACCGTCGCGCTGCTCGGCCACGAGAGCGCCGAGCGCATGGAGCTCGACCGGGGTGAGGTCGACTTCCGTCGGATCGTCGTCTCGAGCAGAGCGGTCGCGGGCCTCACGCTCGCCGACCTCGACCTGCCCGAGGCCCACGGGGGCATCGTCACCCGTGTCCGCCGCGGAGACGTGGACATGGTCGCCACGCCCGAGCTCGTCCTCGAGCTCGGCGACCGCGTTCGCGTCGTCGCCCCACCCGACAGGATGACCGCGATCGCCGATCTTTTCGGCGACTCCTACCGCGAGCTGCGCGAGCTCGACGTCCTCTCGATCAGCGTCGGGGTCGCGCTGGGGCTGCTCGTCGGGGCGATCCCGATCCCGCTCCCCGGGGGCAGCTTCGAGCTCGGCTTTGCCGGCGGTCCGCTGATCGTGGGGCTCGTCCTCGGCGCCGTGGGTCGGACGGGGCCGATCGTGTGGCAGCTGCCGCACTCGGCCAACCTGACGCTCCGCCAGCTCGGCACCGTCCTCTTCCTCGCCGGCATCGGCGTCAACGCCGGGGACGCGTTCGGCAGCACCGTGCTCAGCCGGCAGGCGCTCGGGGTGGTCGCGGCAGCGGCCGTGGTGGCGGCGACGGCGTCGCTCGTCACCGTGCTCGCCGGCGCGTTCCTCCTCAAGCTCCCGGTCGCGGCGCTGACCGGGATCGTCTCCGGGATGCAGACCCAGCCGGCTGTCCTGGCCTACGCCTCGGAGCAGCAGGAGGACGACACGGACGTGAACGTGGGCTACGCGACCGTCGTGCCGCTGTCGATGACGATGAAGATCGTGATCGCGCCGCTTCTGCTGCGACTGCTGTCGTAGCGACCCGCGGGCGCTAGCGCCGGGCGCGGAGCGCGACTTCCGCGACCTCGGCTGCGCCCCCGCCCGGGATCGAGGTGATCCACACCACGAGGTAGCGACCTCGAGCGCCGCCGAGCCGGAAGGACGTCCTCTGCGCGAGCGGCTGCACTGCCGCGACAACCCGAAACGGCCCGTCGGGAGAGGAGCCGGCGCGAATCTCGGCCGTCACCCCCGGCGTCCCGCTCACGACGTCCAGTCGCTGGAGACGGCGGCTGCGGCCGGCGTCGAGCACGAGCCCGACGCCCTGCTTGAAGAACGTGTCGTAGCGCTCGGTCATCCACGCGGTCGAGGCGCTCCCGTCGACTGCGAGGCTCGCCTGCGCGTCGTTCTCGCGCTGATCGCCCTCAGGGTCGAGCGCTCCGACGGCGGTGAGCGGCACGCGAACGACCACGACCTTCGCCGGGGCTGTCGCACGCGGTCGGGTCGTGGAGGCGGCGGTCGGCGCGGCCTGGTCGCTCCCGCCTTCGTCGAGCGCGAGCGAGACGGAGACACCGGCGCCGACGAGCAGGACGGCGAGCCCGGTCGCCGCGAGGGCGCGGGTTCGGGCACGTCGTCGGTCACGCCGTGGGGCGGTCATGGCGTCATTCTGGACGACGTGACCGCGCGTCGCGTCCGACCGTCAGCCGCGGGGCGCTACCTTCAGCAGCACGATGCCCTCGTTCGTGATGCCGTCGGCGTCGGTCACGTCCACGACGAGTCGGAAGCGCCCCGACGACCGTGGACGACCGATGACCGCTCCCGCTCCGGTGACGCGCAGCGGACGCGGGAGGCCCATGACCTTCCAGCGGTACGGCGCGGTCCCACCCCGGGCCTGGAGCCGTCCCGCGAACGGCGTTCCCACTCGTGCCCCGACCAGCTTGGTCGTCCCGACCGCGAGGAGGTCGCCGTTCGGCCCGCAGCTCGCGCCACACGCCTCCAGGACGAGAGGCCGGAGGAAGCGCGCATAGACCTCTCCGCCCTCGACCGACATGTGGACGCCGTCGCTGAACCACTCGTCGTGCGCCTCGCTGACGGCGTTCCAGTCCGCGACCACGAGCCCCGGCCAGCGTCTCGCAGCGGCGCGGATCGCGTCGTTGATGGCCGGGTAGCTCGGCCGCTGCTCCCTCAGCGTGACCCAGACGACCCGCTCCACCTGTCGCGCCTGGAGCGCGCGCATCACGCGATCGATGCCGTCGCCGTACCCGGCGGCGACGTCGTTGTAGCCGACATTCACCACGACGACGCGGCCGAGCGACGTCTCCCGCGTCCTGATCGCGTCGAGGGCGCTCGACGGACGCCCTCCCTGGTAGGCGCAGCCTGCGTCGACGAGCTTCCGGCAGGTCGCGATCTCCAGCTCGAGGTCGATGCCGCGCGAGAGGATGGCGCGGGCGTCCCCCATCCACACGAGCGCGCCTCCGACAGAGTCGGCCACGACGGTGACGCGCGGGGCCGGCGCCGTCGCCCGGGCGCGGACCGGCGCAACCACGGCGCCCGCGACGCCGAGCGCGATCGCTACGAGTGCCAGAATCGCCCGTCGCGTCATCCACCAAGGATGCCCGAGACGTGGAGGCCGGGTCCGATAAGCGCGGACTCCTGATCGGAAGCAACGACGCGGCTGCCTCCCCGCTACGGTTTCCGCGCGCCCTCGTAGCTCAGTGGATAGAGCGCGGCTCTCCTAAGGCCGGCGTCGGAGGTTCGATTCCTCCCGAGGGCATCGCCCGCGCAACGCGCTCGCCGCGACGCAGGGTCGGGTCCCGGACGTAGCCTCGCGGGGTGGGGCTCGGGCAGATGACCGTGATCGTGGTCGCGTTGGTCGTCGGCCTGCCGCTCGCGATCGTCGGGCTCGCCGCGATGGGGCTCGTGGGATGGGTCATCGCAGCCGTAGTGCTCCCGATCGGCGCGCTCGTTGCCTTGCTCCGGATCGCCCGGGAGAAGGACGCATCCGAGACCGGGGACGACCCGAGGTGAGGCGCAGCGCCGCCCACGTCGCAGGATGCGCCGTGATCAGTACGCTTTCGCTCATGCGCCGGATCGGTCTACTCGTGACAATCGCAGCGATTGCGCTGGTGGTCGTCGCGCCCGCGAGCGCAGGGGCTCCCGAGTCGCCCGAGGCCTTCATGACCCGCGTGCTGCGACTGACCGTCGAAGCCCGCTACGGGCAGGCCTGGGCTCTGCTCCACCCGGCCCATCAGAAGCTCGCGCCCAAGGGTCGGTTCGTGCGGTGCCGCTCGACCGATCCGACGATCGCGCCGTACAAGCTCGTCTCCGCGCGCTTCATCGAGAAGCGGTACGTGCGGATCGACTCGCCTGGCGTCCCTCAGCACACCTCGACGCAGGTGATCCTCCGCTTCCGCATCTCGGACGACGCCGGCCGTGCTCTCGCCCCGACCGACGCGACCGTGCGTGCCGTGTGGATCGACACACGCTGGGCCTGGGTCTTGCCGGATCGTGACATCCCGGCGTTTCGCGCCGGGCGCTGTCCGGCGTAGCGCTCCGCCGCTTCTCCCGGGAGAATCGAACGCATGGACGCGCAGGACGCAATTCTCGCCCTTGCCCTGATGCTCGGCGCCGGCCTGGTCGCACGAACGGTGTCGGTGTTCACCCGCGTCCCGGAGCTCCTGCTGCTGATCGGTGCGGGAGCCATCGTCGGACCCAGCGCCTTGGATTGGGTCGACGTACCCCTCGGCAGCGAAGGCGCCCAGGTGCTCTTCACGCTCGGCGTGTCGTTCATCCTCTTCCACGGTGGGTTCGAGCTGTCGGTGCGGGTGCTGTCCCGCACGGTCGTCGGCCTGGGCCTGCTCGTCGTCCCTGGCGTGATCGTGACCGCCGCGATCGTCGGGGCGGCAGCCGCGGCCCTCTTCGGCGTGGATCCCCTCGTGGGACTGCTGATCGGCAGCGCGCTGGCGCCCACGGACCCGGCGATCCTGATCCCGCTGTTCGAGCGGCTCGGCGTGCACCCGAAGATCGGGCAGACGATCGTCGCGGAGTCTGCGCTCAACGACCCGATCGGCGCCGTGCTCGCCCTCGCGGTCGCAGGGGCGATCACCGAGGGGGGCGGGTCGGTGGGGCACCTTGCGCGCGACTTCGTGGTGGACATCGGGCTCTCGACGCTCCTCGGCGTCATGTTCGGGATCGCGCTCGCGCTCACGCTCTCGAGCCGCCGCACCGGGATCTTCCGCGAATCCGCTGCGATCGCGGTGATCCTCGTCGTCGCCGCCGGGTACGTGTCGATCGACTTCGCAGGCGGGTCGGGCTACCTCGGCGCGTTCATCGCAGGTCTGCTGGTCGGCAACATGGACGAGCTCCGCCACCGGCTGGAGACCGACCACGAGCGCCAGATCCGGGAGCTGGTCGGCCTGATCGCCGACGTCGTCGTGCTCCTGGTGTTCGTCCTCGTCGGGATGAACCTCCCGTTCGCGCTGCTGCGCGACGAGTGGCTCCCGGCTCTCGGTGTGGTCGCCGTGCTCGTGCTGGTCGCCCGCCCCCTCGTCGTCGCGTTGTGCCTCGTGCCGGATCGGCGCGGCGCGTGGACGCGCCAGGAGCTCGCGTTCGTCGCCTGGACGCGCGAGACGGGCGTGATCCCGGCAGCGCTCGCCGGCGTGCTGGTCGGGAAGGGCGTCGAGGGCGGGGACCTGGTGACGGTGTGCGTCGCGATGGCGCTCGTCGTCACCGTCTCACTCCAGGCGACGACCAAGCCGTGGCTCGCGAGACGGCTCGGGCTCGCGGAGGAGCCTTCCGGCCCACTAGTGTCCGTTGCTGAGGGGAAGCCATGACGACCAGGAGGGCTGCTCGATGAACACCGGACCGCTCGGCAAGCCACGTGGCGTCGCGTTCGTGATCCTGATCGGCGTGGTGACCTTTGGCATCTACTGGCTCTACTGGGTGTTCAAGACCCAGGACGAGCTGAAGCAGCGGACGGGAGAGGGGCTCGGGGGCGTGCTCGGCCTGGTCGTCTGGATCGTCGTCTCCCCCGTGAGCGCGTTCGTGATCCCGTCCGAGATCGGGAACATGTTCGCGAACGACGGCAAGCCCAAGCCCGTGACCGGCTGGACAGGGCTCTGGCTCTTCCCGTTCGGGTTCTTCATCATCCCCGCCATCGTCTGGGCGGTGAAGGTGCAGGGCTCGCTCAATCGGTACTGGGACGAAGCAGCCGTGGCTCAGCCCGGCGTCGCGGTCGCCGCGCCCGAAGCCTGAGCCGGCACGGGCCCCGGGGCCTTCGGAACGGTCTGGGGTACCGGCTCGGCCGCCCTGATAGCGTCGCCGCGATGAGCGAGCTGCGCGAGGTGATGACCTGGGACGACCTCGGCGCAGGCTCACGTGCCATCGCAGAGGCCGCCTATGCCGACGGCTATGTCCCCGACATCCTGCTCGCCGTGTCCCGTGGCGGCCTGCTCGCGGCCGGCGCCGTCGCCTACGCGATCGGAGTGAAGAGCACGTTCACCCTCAACGTCGAGCTCTACACCGGGATCGACGAGCGCCTGGCCGAGCCGCTGCTGCTCCCGCCGATCCCTGATGTCGTCGACCTCAGCGGTGCGGAGGTGCTGATCGTCGACGACGTCGCCGACACCGGTGCGACGCTCGAGCTCGTCAAGCGCCTCTGCGAGGGGGCAGCGGCTCGAACGCGGTGCGCAGTGCTCTATGAGAAGCCGCACTCGACCGTGCGCTGCGAGTACGTCTGGCGCCGCACGGACCGGTGGATCGTCTTCCCGTGGAGCGCGGAGCCCCCCGTCGGAGACGAGGGAAGGCCCCACGCGGGATAGCGCTACCGCTCGCGGGCGGCGGGCTTCTTCGCTGCGGTCTTCCTCGCGGCGGGCTTCGACGCCGCCGCGGGCTTTGCCTTCGCGGCCGGGCGGGCTGCTGCAGTCTGGTCGTCGACGACCGCGACCGGGGCGTTGCGCTGGACCGAGCGCACGCCCGCCATCGCAGCGGCCTTCGTCTCGTAGACCTGGCTCGAGACGACGACCTGCCCGTTCGTGGCGAGCAGGCTGAAACGGAGCTTCCCGGTCGGGTCCTTCGTGACGACGAACTTCGCGAGCATGTGGCTCGTTCGGACTCGTTGGGGAGCTGCAGACGGCACTCCTCTGCCCGGCGGGCTCAGCGAAGCACCGGGAGGGCCGCCGGGTCGAGGCCGAGCCAGAACCGCGCGAGCCGATTCAGCGTCCCGTCCCTCCGCAGCCGCGCGAGCGCGCGGTCGACAACCGCTACCTCGATCCCGGCGCCGGGCCTGACGGCGATCACGAGACCCTCGCCCCACTGCACCCGCGCCGCGAAGGGGCCGAGCAGGGCCTTCCGTCCTTCGAGCATCGACGTCGCCTCGACCGGCCCGACGAGGGCCGCGTCGCACGCACCCGTCTGGATCAGCTGGGCGAGCCGCTCCCGGGTCGGGGCGAGCACGACCGGGTCGGCCGGCCGAACACGGGCCGCAGCTCTGGCCGCGTCGGTGCCTCGCACTGCACAGAGGATCCGGGTGCGCAGCTCGGCGAGCCCGCGAGGCCGGGCAGTGCCCCGCCGGAGGAGGACGACCTGATCCGTAGCGAGATATGGCTCGCTGTGCGAGACGTCGACCGAGCGCGACGGTTGCAGCGACGCGACGGCGAGATGCCACCGACCCTCGCCGGAGGCGAGCAGCCGCTCGGGCGCGCCGGCGTAGACAAACCGGATGCGCGGGATCCCGAGCCGCTCCGCGACCGCCCGGACGACCTCGACCTCGAAGCCGCGTGCGAGGAGCACGTCTCGACCGCGGATCACGCCTGCCTGCAGCGACAGCTCGCCTGGTGAAAGCGCGACGACGAGCTCCGTCGGGAGCGGAGGTGCGACCGGCGCGGGTGGCGTGTCGTCGGCCCGGCTGGTCGCAGGCAGACCGAGCGCGACCAGCGCGACCGCGCCGACGGTGGTCGTGACGACGACCAGCGCGACCAGCCCGAGCCCACCCGCGAGCGCGGCGACAGCACCGCGGCCGGTCACACGCGCGCCTCGTGGAAGACGTCGACCTGCGTGTCGAAGTCGGCGAAGGCGAAGAGCCTCGGGGCGTCGTAGTGGTTGACCCGCACGCACCCGTGGGACGCCGCGTAGGTGGGCACCGACCCGAACTCGTGGAACGCGACCCCTCCTGTGAAGTAGCTCGCCCACGGCAGCCAAACCTTGAACGGGACGGACCACGAGTACCGCTCCTTGCGATAGACGCGGAACGTCCCTTCGGGCGTCTTCCCGAAGGCGCCGCTCGAGACGTGGACGACGCGCTCGACTCTGCCGTCGAGGATCAGCACCGCAACTTGCCTGTCGAGCTGCACCTCGATGCGGCGCCCCTCGCCCTTCCGCGCGGGCTGTGGCCTGGTCGCTCGCTCGAGCGCGTCGACGGTCGCCTCGGTGAGGATCCCGTCGCGCGGGAGCCCTGTCCACTTCTGGAAGCCGAGCAGGGCGGTCGTCGTCTGTGCGTCGAGCACACCCGTGAGCCCCCCCGGCTCCATGAAGCCGAGATCCACGAGAAGCTGCTGGACCCCTCGCGTCGTGAGCCGGACTGCGACGGGTGGCTCGAACGGCCGGGTGACGGGGCGGCGGAGGTCGTAGCCGGGAAACAGGCCGACGGGCACGCCGCCCTCGACGCGGATCCGAACGCCCCTGACACCCCGAGCCGCCGTCAGCGTCCGCACCACCTGGCCGACGCGGTCCCGCAGGGAGATCCGATCGACACCGTTGGCGAACCGCGACCCGAGATCGAGCGTGACGATCTGCGACCGGACGCTGAGGTCCCGCAGCTGCGTCCCCGGCGGAATGGCGGAGACGATCCCGCGGCGACGCTCGGAGGGGGTCGGGCCAGCCAGAAGGGCCCGGACGACCGCCGGGAGCCGCTTCGGGCCGCGGGGTACCGCGACAGGCTTCCCGTCTCGCACGAACCAGACCTCGCCGGCGCGAACGGACGTCCCGGCCGCTGCAGGGCCGACCGTCGCGAGGAGCGCCGTGAGCGCGCACAGCAGCACGAGAGAGCGTCTCACGTGGGGCGGGTTCGACACGGAACGACCGCGTTCCTGCCGGATCGTCGCGGGCCGCGCCATGCCTCGATTATCGGCAGCGGCGAACCGATCCTGACGACGTCCTCAAGCGAGCCGTGCCGCGCGCCGATGAGGTGGTGTCTCCTCATGACCCCTCCAGTCGAGTCCACCACAGCGACCTCGTCCTCCGGCGACCCCCTCGTCGAGTCATACCGCAAGCTTGCGGACGTCTTCCACGAGGTCCTCTCCGAGCAGAGCCTGGACGAGCTCCTCCATCGCATCGCCGACACGCTCGGCGAGCTGGTGCCGTACGACGACATCACCTTCTACGAGGCCGACGACCCGGCCCGGGAGCTGAAGGCGGTGTACGCCAGCGGCACCGACGCTCCGAAGGTGCTGGAGGATGAGCCGTTCCCGTACGGCGTCGGGATCACAGGCTGGGCCGTCGAGCACCGCGAACCCGTCCTCGCGAACCGCGCCGAGCTCGACCCGAGAGTCCGCTTCGTGGCGAACACGCCACCCGATCCCGAGTCGCTGATCGTCGTACCGCTCGTCGCACGCAACGAGCTCAAGGGGACGCTCAACATCTACCGGCTCGGGTTCCAGGAGTTCACCGAGGACGAGTTCATGCTGGCCGTCCGCTTCGGCGACGCGGCGGCGCTCGCGATCGACAACGCGCACATCCGCGCGTCGCTCGAGCTCCAGGCGCAGACCGACTCCCTGACCGGCCTGTGGAACCACCGGGCGTTCCACGAGCGCCTGAGGAGCGACCTCGTCCGGGCGTCAGCCACGCAGGCGAGCGTCGGGCTCGTGATGCTCGACCTCGACGACTTCAAGCGCGTCAACGACATCTACGGTCACGGTGTCGGTGACACCGTGCTCGTCGGGATCGCCGACATCCTCCGCGCCAGCGTCCGTGCCGGCGACCACGTCTGCAGGATCGGGGGCGAGGAGTTCGCGATCATCGTCCCCGGAGGCGAGCTCGGCGATGCCTTTCGGCTCGCGGAGCGTCTCTCGTCCCGGATCCTCGAGGCAGACTTCGACGCCGTCGGGGCGCTGAGCGTGTCCGTCGGCATCGCCTGCGGACCGGATCACGCCGCGAACCCACGAGAGCTCATCGCCTGCGGGGAGATGGCGATGATGACCGCCAAGGCCTCCGGCAAGAGCCGGATCGTGGTCTTCGACCAGGTCTCGGCAGCCCGCCCCGAGGAGCCGGACGCCGTGCGGGCGGACGAGATCCGCTCGATCGCCCACCTCAAGATGCTGCACGGGGTCTCGACCAAGCTGAGTCGGCTGAACGACGTGACGGAGATCGGTCGCACGATCGCGGACGAGCTCAGGCTGCTGATCGACTACCACAACTGCCGCGTCTTCGTCCGCGACGGGAACGACCTGACGCCGATCGCGTTCCGGGGCGACCTGATGGCCGAGGGCTCGACGTTCGAGCTCCTCGCGACCAGGGTCGGCGAAGGGGTCACCGGCTATGTCGCCAAGACCGGGCAGCCGTTCCTCACCGGTGACGCCGCGAACGCGGAGATCGGACGCCAGATCGAAGGCACGGAGCGGATCGAGGAGTCGCTCCTCGCGGTGCCCCTGCGCTACGGGCAGCAGGTGGTCGGGGTGATCGTCGTCTCGAAGCTCGGGCGTGACCAGTTCGACGCCGACGACCTGCGTCTGCTCGAGGTGCTCGCAGGACATGCCTCGGTCGCCCTCGTCAACGCGCGTCTCTACGAGGCCCAGCGCAGGGAGGCGGAGAGCGCGAAGGCGCTCCTCGACCTCTCCCGCGAGCTCTCGTCCTTGACCGACCTCGGTGCCGTCACCTCACGGATCGTCCGCGGGGCGTCACGCATCACGGGCTCCCGCAAGGCTTCGGTCTGGCTGCCCGCGCGCGATACCGGGGATCTCGTGTGCGCCGCCGCCGCGCACGAGGACGGCGTCAAGGACGACACAGGGCTCCGTCTTCCGGCCGACGTCGTGGCGCGCTTCTCGGATCGGACCGAGCCGTGGATCCTCAAGGACGGCGAGGCCGCGCTCGTCGCACGTGCGCTCGGGAGGCCCGACCCAGGGCACCCGTACGCGGTCGCTCCCATCCACCTCGAATCGGGGCTCGGCGTCCTCGCCGTCTCCATCGCGTCGTCCGCCGCGGCGCGGGAGCTGGTGCTCCTCGAGGGGATCGCCAACCAGGCGCGCCTCGCGATCACGAACGCCGGCAGCTTCGAGACCCTCGAGCGGACGTTCCTGTCGACGGTCGAGGCGCTTGCGAACGCCCTCGAGGCAAAGGACGAGTACACCTCCTCCCACGCCCGCTGGATCTGCGACATGGCGCTCAAGGTCGGGGCAGAGCTCGGGCTGGAGAGCGCCCAGCTGAAGCGGGTCGAGCTCGGCGCGCTCTTCCACGACATCGGGAAGATCGGGATCCCTGCGTCGATCCTGATGAAGCCCGGCCCGCTCGACGACGAGGAGCGGGAGATCATCGAGCGACACCCCGAGCTCGGCGAGCGGATCCTCGCGCCGATCGACCAGCTGGCCGACGTGCGACCGATCGTCCGGGCCTGCCACGAGCGCTTCGACGGCAAGGGCTACCCGGACGGGCTCCGCGGCGACGAGATCCCGCTGGAGGCCCGCATCATCTTCGCTTGCGACGCGTTCCATGCGATGACCAGCAACCGTCCGTATCGCAAGGCCCTGCCGGGGGAGGAGGCCTTCCGACGCCTGGAGGAAGCGGCAGGGTCGCAGTTCGATCCGCGGATCGTCGAGGTCTGCATGCGCGTCCTCGAGGCACCGCCGCCGGGGTAGCGACGCCGTCGCGGGAGTCCACTCCCACGGGTGACGCCGTGCTCAGCCCACGCGGCGCAGCACGCGGAGCGCACGCCCGTCGACCGTGACCGGAGCACGCGCAGGCAGCTCGTGCCCGTTCGCGGGCAGCGTCGGCTCGGCCGTCGACAGCTCGTGCACCCAGCGGCGCCCGAACCGGGTCGGAGGGAGCAGGAAGGTGACCGGGTCGCGCCACGCGTTGAAGAGCACGATGAAGGACTCATCCGCGACCTGCTCTCCCTCAGGATCGAAGCCGGGGATCTCCTCCCCGTTGAGGAACACGCCGAGCGCGAACGCGTCGCCCCGCCCCCAGTCGGCGATCGTCATGCGGCGCCCGTCCGGACGGAACCACCACACGTCGGGCGCTCCCGAGCCCATGTGCTCCTCACCCGTGAGGAACGCGCGACGGCGAAAGACCGAATGCTCACGCCGGAGCGCGATCACACGCTGCGTGAACGCGAGCAGCCCTCTGGCACGGTCGTCGAGCTCCCAGTCGACCCAGGAGATCTCGTTGTCCTGGCAGTAGGCGTTGTTGTTCCCGGCCTGCGTGCGACGGAGCTCGTCCCCGGCGAGGAGCAGGGGGGTGCCCTGCGAGAGCAGGATCGTCGCGAGCACGTTTCGGGTCTGGCGATCGCGCAGCGCGTTCACCTCCGGCTCGGTCGTCTCCCCCTCGACGCCGCAGTTCCAGCTCCGGTTGTCGTCGGTCCCGTCGCGGTTGCCCTCGGCGTTCGCCTCGTTGTGCTTGCGCTCGTACGAGACGAGATCGCGCAGGGTGAAGCCGTCGTGACACGTGACGAAGTTGACCGAGGCGAACGGCGTCCTGCCGTCGTCCTGGTACACGTCGCTCGACCCGGTGAACCGCTGTGCGAAGGCCGCGACGGCGGTGTGACCCCGCCAGAAGTCGCGCATCGTGTCGCGGTACTTGCCGTTCCACTCCGCCCAGAGGATGGGGTAGCCGCCGACCTGGTAGCCGCCCGGCGCCACGTCCCACGGCTCGGCGACGAGCTTCGTCCGCGAGAGCACGGGATCCTGATGCACCGCCGTGAAGAACGGCGAGCCGACTCCGAAGGCGCCGGCCGCGTCCCGCCCGACCGTCGAGGCGAGGTCGAAGCGGAACCCGTCGACGTGGCACTCCGTGACCCAGTAGCGCAGCGAGTCGAGCACGAGCCGGAGCACGTCCGGATCGGAGGCGTCGAGGGCGTTCCCGGTTCCCGTCGTGTCGACGTAGCGCCTGCGGTTGCCGGGATCGAGCCGGTAGTAGACCGCGTTGTCGAGCCCTCGAAACGACAATGACGGCCCGAGCACACCGCCCTCGCCGCTGTGGTTGTAGACCACGTCGAGGATCACCTCGATCCCCGCCCGGTGGAGCGCCTTGACCATCCCCTTGAACTCGCGGACCTGCTCGCCGCGGGAGCCCGTCGCTGCGTACCCCGAGTAGGGCGCGAGGAACCCGATGGTGGAGTACCCCCAGTGGTTCCAGAGGCCATGGTCGTGGAGGTGCGTCTCGTTCGCGATGTGATGGACCGGCAGCAGCTCGACGGCGGTCACGCCGAGCGAGGTCAGGTGCGCGATCGCAGCCTCCGAGGCGAGTCCGGCGTACGTTCCCCTGAGATCCTCGCGGACGCCTTCGAGCAGCCGCGTGAAGCCCTTGACGTGCGCCTCGTAGACGATCGTCTCGTCCCACGCGCGCTCGAGGGGACGGTCTCCCTCCCAGTCGAAGGCGTCGTCCACGACCACGCTCTTCGGGACGGCAGGCGCCGAATCGGTCGCGTCGCACAGATCCTCGTTGCCTGCGACGTACGCGAACGTCCGGGCCCGGTCGAAGTCGACGTCGCCGTCGATCGCGCGGGCGTACGGGTCGATCAGCAGCTTGGCCGGGTTGAAGCGATGACCATGCGCAGGATCCCACGGCCCGTCGACGCGGTAGCCGTACCGCTGGCCCACCCCGACACCCGGCACGTGGACGTGCCAGACGCCCGCCGCCCGCTCGCGCAGCGGGACGCGCTCCTCCCGATCGTGATCGTCGAAGAGGCACAGCTCCACGCCCGTCGCGTGCCGGGAGAAGACCGAGAACGTTGTCCCCTCGCTCTCGAGACGGGAACCGAGTGGCAGGGGCGCTCCGGGCTGGACGATGCGGGACACGAGCGGAGACGCTACCTCTCTCCGACGCCCTCGCTGCGCAGCAGGCGGATCGGAGGCATCAGCCGGCGGCCTCCGCACGATGGAGCCCGCGCAGCGCCCACACGCCGAGCACCACGACGAGGGAGACGGCGACGCCGAAGGCGACGCCCACCTCCTCGGGCGTGCCGACGAGCAGGCTGCGGATCGCCTCGAGGACGTAGGTGATCGGGTTGACGGTCGCCACTGCATGGATCCAGCCCGCGAGCAGCGCGAGGGGCACGTACACCGGGGCGAAGAAGAGGATCAGGAAGGTCGGCATCTGCATCAGAGGGCCGGCCTGGATCGTCCTGAAGCGCAAGGCGATCCCCGCCGACCAGAGCAGGCCTGCGGCGTTGACGAGCGCTGCGAGCGTGTAGATCCCCACCACGTCGGGTGGGGAGACCGCGATGTCCATCCCGACGATCAGCGCGACCACCGTAAGGAGCACCGCTACGACGAGCCAGCGGACGAGCGCGGCGAGCCAGTACCCGAGGATGATCCCCTTGCGGTCAGGCGCCGTCAGCATCAGTCGCTTCCCGAACCCGGACTCGAAGTCGCGCGCGATCGAGAACCCGGTGAAGACGCCTCCGAACGCCGCCGACTGGAGCAGCACGAACGCGAACTGGAACGCGGTGTAGTTGCCGGCGTAGTCGAAGCCCGGCACCTCCTGGACCTGCGAGAGACCACCCGCGAACGCCACGAAGAAGAACATCGGGAACAGCACCGTCGGGAGGAGGATGGCCGGGTTGGTGAGGGCGTTCTTGACGGTGCGCCAGGCGACGCCACGGGCGACGTGGAGGGTTCGACGGCTCACGTGCGCGTCATCCTCTTGTCGAGCGCGCGGGCGGCGAGGGCGAGGGCGATGACGGCGATGACGGCTGCGAGCCCGAACCCGAGCGCGAGCGCCTCGACGTCCCAGCCCGTGATGATGAGGCTCCGCACGCAGTTGATCAGGTACGAGACCGGATTGAGGCTCGCGGCGATCCGGAACCAGTCGACCGCGATCAGATCGAGTGGCGTGTTCATGGACGAGATGAACAGGAACACGAAGAACACCGGGAAGAAGGCCTGCACCGCCTCGCCGGTGCCGGCACGCAGCGCGAGGAACGATCCGAGCGCTCCGAAGCCGAGCGAGACGAGCGCCGAGAAGAGCAGCAACACGGGGATGCCCGCCGGGCCGGACGCGAACCGGACGCCGACGAGGAGCCCGACGGTGATGTAGACGATCGCCTGGAGCACTCCGAGCACCACGATCCCGGTGAGCTGGCCGGTGAGCAGCGAGGACGAGCGCATCGGCGTGAGGGCGAGGCGGTTGAGGAAGCCCGTCTGCACATCGCGGGCCAGCTCGGTGCCGGCGTTCAGGGTGGCGAAGAGCGCCCCCTGGATGAACGGCACGGCGAGAGCGAACGCGAGGAACGAGTCCGTCGGAAACCCGGGAAGCTCGGTCGACGGCTTGAGCCCTGCGGCGTTCACCGCCATCAGCGCGAGCGGGAACACGAGCGGCGGGATCACGCTGGCGGGCTGTCTGAGCGTGCGCCGAACCGACCGGCCGGCGACCGCGCCGATCTGGGTTGCGAGGACGCTCATCGGCCCCGCGGAGAGCAATCGCCGGACTCAGGCACGCGGTTCGCCGTCCGACGCAGCTGCGCCGGCCCCCTCGGCCGCGCCCTCCAGCGTCCGGCCCGTCTTCGCGAGGAAGACGTCGTCGAGCGTCGGCGCACGTAGCTCGATGTCGTCGACCACGATCCCATCGGCGTCCATCGCGCGGACGACGTCGGCCAGGCCGAGCCCCTCACCGAGCCTGACGGCAAGGTCGTCCCCGGCGAGCGGGTCGCCGAAGCGGGCAAGGAACGAGGCGAGCCGCTGACGATCCTCGGGACGGCAGGGGATGACGTGCACGCTCGGGCGCCCGATCTCGGCCTTGAGCGCCGTGGGCGTCCCTTCGGCCACGATGCGGCCGTGGTCGATGATCCCGACCCGGTCGGCGAGGACGTCGGCCTCCTCGAGGTACTGCGTCGTGAGGAAGACGGTCACCCCGTCGTCGTGGGCCAGCCGTGCGACCTCCTCCCACAACGCGGTGCGGCTCTGCGGATCCAGCCCCGTGGTCGGCTCGTCGAGGAAGAGGATCCGCGGACGGTGGACGAGCGCGAGCGCGAGGTCGAGCCGGCGCTTCATCCCGCCGGAGTACCCGCCCACCTTGCGGTCGGCGGCCTCGGTCAGCCCGACGCGTTCGAGCAGCTCGTGCGTGCGTGCCGCGCGCTCCGCCTTGGGCAGGCCGTGGAGCATCGTCTGCAGACGCAGGTGATCGCGGCCCGTCAGCAGAGCGTCGAGAGCCGCCTCCTGGAGGGCCGCCCCGATCAGCGAGCGCACCTTGGGACCCTCGCGCACCACCGAGTGCCCGCCGACGAGGGCGTCGCCGGCGGTCGGCGGCAGGAGCGTCGTCAGCATCAGCACGGTCGTGGACTTCCCCGCCCCGTTCGGGCCGAGAAACCCGTAGATCTCGCCCGGTTCGACGACCAGGTCGATCCCATCGACCGCACGAGGCCCCTTCCGGAACTCCCGGACGAGCCCGGTCGCCTCGATCCCGTTCGTGTCGCGGGCGAGCGGCCCGGTGCTAGACAGGCGCGCAGTCCTTCTCGAACGCCTCGACCTCGCCCTTGGCGGCGTTCGCCGTGACCCCGAGGTCGTCGGCCGCGCTCTGGTAGTCGAGCAGGTCGCCGGTGTCCGCAGCCGTCTGGATCTGCCCGGCGGAGGCCGCGTACGGGCCGACGTAGTTCACGAAGGCTCCGAGAGCGACCGCGCAGCTGCCGGAGACCGTGCTGCCGAAGCCCTCGAGCGTGGTGCCGAGCGCCTTCGTGGCGTCGGCGAGCTCGCCGTAGACGTTCCCGACGCAGGCCTGGAGCGCCTCCGCGTTCTGGACGTTCGCGCAGGTGTCGATCCGCTTCTTCGCGGTGGTGTTCGCCGTGACGAACGCCTCGCGGGCGGCCTGGTACTCCGTCCACTGCTCCTGGGTGAGACGGACGTCCTCTGTCGCGGCGGTGGTCGTCCCGCTGCTCTCGCCGTCGCTTCCACACCCGGCGGCGACACCGGCAGCGAGCAGGCTCACCGCCCCGAACGTGACAACCGCGATCCTCGACACCGTTTCCTCCTCTCGCCTCCGGGTCAGCTTCGCGGGAGAGGCTACCTAGTCGCGGTCGGGCGCGGGCACCAGCCACAGGACGCCGAGCGGCGGAAGCGTGACCGCCGCGGACTGCGCCCGGCCGTGGAGCGGGCCGGCGTCGGCGGAGATGCTGCCGAGGTTGCCGACGTTGGTGCCGCCGTACACCTCGGCGTCGGTGTTCAGGATCTCCTCCCAGTCACCGCCGACGGGAAGCGGCACCTGCCACCCCTCCCGGACCGCAGGCGACAGGTTCGCGACGCACACGAGCCAGCGGGAGCCGTCGGCGCTGCGCCGTGCGAACGCGACCACGTTGTCGTCCCGGGAGTCGCCGACGAGCCACTCGAACCCCTCCGGGCGGTGGTCGACCTCCCAGAGGGCCGGCTCGGCGCGGTACGCGCTGTTGAGGTCGCGGACGAGCCTGTGCACGCCAGCATGGGCCGGATAGTCGAGCACGTACCAGTCGAGCGAGCGTCCCTCCGACCACTCGTCGCCCTGGGCGAGCTCACCGCCCATGAAGAGCAGCTGCTTTCCGGGATGGCTCCACATCAGCCCGTAGAGCGCGCGGAGGTTCGCGAACTGCTGCCACTCGTCGCCCGGCATCTTGCGCAGCAGCGACCGCTTGCCGTGCACCACCTCGTCGTGCGAGAGCGGGAGGACGAAGTTCTCGTCCCAGGCGTACACCAGCGAGAACGTGAGCTCGTCGTGGTGGTAGCGCCGATGAACCGGGTCCTTCTCCATGTAGTCGAGCGTGTCGTGCATCCAGCCCATGTTCCACTTGAACGTGAACCCGAGCCCGCCCGCGCTCGTCGGACGCGAGACACCCGGCCACGCCGTCGACTCCTCCGCGATCACCGCGACCCCGGGGTGCTTTCCGTGCAGCACCTCGTTCAGCTCCTTGAAGAACGAGACGGCGTCGAGGTCCTCCCGACCGCCGAACGCGTTCGGCACCCACTCGCCGGACTCGCGCGAGTAGTCGAGGTACAGCATCGAGGCCACGGCATCGACGCGGAGCCCGTCGGCGTGGAACTCCTCGATCCAGTAGAGCGCGTTGGCGAGCAGGAAGTTCCGCACCTCGTGGCGGCCCGTGTTGAACACGAGCGTGCCCCAGTCGGGATGCTCGCCTCGCCGCGGGTCTGCGTGCTCGTAGAGCGCCGTGCCGTCGAAGCGCGAGAGCGCCCAGGCATCGCGCGGGAAGTGCGCCGGTACCCAGTCCAGGATCACGCCGATCCCCCGACTGTGCAACGCGTCGACGAACCGGCGTAGGTCGTCCGGGTCGCCGAGCGTCGCGAGCGGGGCGAAGTACCCCGTCACCTGGTAGCCCCAGGATGGCCCGTAGGGATGCTGCATCACCGGCAGGAGCTCGACGTGCGTGAAGCCTGCGTCCTCGACGTACGCGCCGAGCTCGTCCGCGAGCTGCGCCCAGCCGAGCCCCTTCCGCCAGGAGCCTGCGTGCACCTCGTAGACCGACATCGGCGCGGTCAGCGGATCCGTCGCCGCGCGGCGCTCGAGCCATACGTCGTCGCCCCACACGTGTCTCGAGCGGAACACGGTCGAGGCCGTGTCCGGCGGGGGCTCGGCGCGGAACGCGACCGGGTCCGCGCGCAGCGTGGTCGCACCGTCGGCCTGGGTGATCGCGAGCTTGTAGCGATGCCCCTCGTGCGCGGATGCGGCGGTGCCGGCCCAGATCCCCGACGATCCCTGTGGATGCAGCGGATCGGCGCCGACGCTCCAGAAGTTCCAGTCCCCGACGACGGACACGGCCGACGCGTTCGGTGCCCAGACCGCGAACCGCACGCCCTCGTCCCGGGGGTGAGCGCCGAGGACGTCCCACAGCCGCTCGTGCCGTCCTTCCCCGAAGAGGAAGAGGTCGAGGTCGCCGATGTCGGCGCTCATCTCGCCACCGTGAGGACGTGCGCCTGCCCCGGCTCGAGCCGGATGTAGTTGCGCCCGATCGACCAGCCCCACTCGAGCCCCGTGAGCTCGTCGCGGACGGTGAAGGCGGCGGGGAGGCCGACGTCACCGGGGACGTCGAGCGCGCCGACCCGGGCAGCGGAGGCGTCGAGGTTGACGACCACCATCACGCGGTCGTCGTCCCAGGCACGAAGGTAGCCGAGGAGGCCGTCGTCGAACGTGTCGAGCCAGCGCAGACCCTCCCCGTGCTGAAGGGCGGGATGGGCCCGCCGCACGGCGTTGAGGCGGCCGATGAGGGGGAGCAGAGGCCCTTCGAGGCGGCGCTGCTTGAGCTCGTACTTCTCCGAGTCCATGTACTCCTCGCTGTCGGGTCGCACGGGCACGTTCTCACATCCCTCGTACCCCGAGTAGATCCCGTAGCTCGGCGAAAGCGTCGCGGCGAGCACGAGACGGGAGGAGAACGCAGCGCGGCCGCCCTCGACGAGGCTGGCGTGGAGGATGTCCGGCGTGTTCGGCCAGAGGTTCGGGCGCAGGAAGGTCGACCACGACCGCAGCTGCTCCATCAGCTCCATCAGCTCCCACTTGCTCACCTTCCACGTGAAGTACGTGTAGCTCTGCGAGAACCCGACCTTGCCGAGGGTGGTCATCATCGCGGGCCGGGTGAAGGCCTCGGAGAGGAAGACGGTCTCGGGATACGCCGCCCGCACCTCGGCGATCAGCCACTCCCAGAAGGGGACGGGCTTCGTGTGCGGGTTGTCGACGCGGAAGACCCGCACGCCGGCCGCGCACCAGTGCAGGACGACGTCGCGCAGCGCGTTCCACAGTCCCTTGCGATCGTCCGTGTCCCAGTCGAGGTTGTGGATGTCCTGGTAGCGCTTCGGCGGGTTCTCGGCGAACTTGATCGATCCGTCCGGGCGGTGCTGGAACCACTCCGGGTGCTCGGTGAGCCAGGGGTGATCGGGCGAGCACTGGATGGCGAAGTCGAGGGCGACGTCCATGCCGTGCGACCGAGCGGTCGCCACGAGCGCCTCGAGATCGGCGCTGGTGCCCAGCTCGGGATGGACAGCGTCGTGCCCTCCGGCGCTGCCGCCGATCGCCCACGGGCTCCCGACGTCGCCGGGCAAGGCGCTGACGGCGTTGTTGCGGCCTTTCCGGTTGGTCTCCCCGATCGGATGGATCGGCGGGAGGTAGAGGACGTCGAACCCGAGCTCCGCGAGCTCCGGGACGACCTCCGCCACCCCGGCGAGACCGCCCCAGGACCGGGGGAACAGCTCGTACCAGGCGCCCGTGCGAGCGAGCGGCCGCTCGACCTCGACCTCGAGGACGCCGCTCCGCGCCTTGCCGTGCCGCTCCTCGTCCGCGAGCGCTGCCGCGAGCTCCCGCCAGGACTCCACCGTCCCGGGCCCGAAGAGCGCCTCGCCCTCCGACAGCTCACCGGCGAGGTCGGCCTGTCCCGCCGCGGCCTTGCGGTCGTGCTCGTCCAGCCAGCCGGCGTGCCGATCGACCCAGGCCTCCACCGCGAAGCGATGCCGCCCGAGCGCAGCGACGGGGAAGGAGCCGACGAACCTGTCGCTGCCCGCGTGGACGAGCGGACGCTCGCGCCATCGGCCGCCGGGAGCCTTGTGCCGGACGACGGCCCGGATCACCTCGTGACCGTCACGCGCGACGGTCAAGGCGACCGGGACGTCGTCGCCAAGGCACGCCTTCGCAGGCCAACGACCGCAGTCGACCTGGGGCTCGACGTCGTTCAGGATGATCCTCTCGACAGGCATCGCCTCGCACAAGGTAAACAGTCCTGACATGCACATCGAACGATCACTCGGAATCCAGCTGCATCCGACCTCCCTCCCGGGCGGCCGCCTGGGCCCGGAGGCGTTCGCGTTCGTCGACTGGCTGGCGGCCACGGGAGCCCGCTGGTGGCAGGTGCTCCCGCTCAATCCGCCGGACGAGTTCGGCTCGCCGTATGCCTCCCCGTCTGCGTTCGCCGCGTGGCCGGGATTGCTCTGCGAACCGGACAACGCCGTTCCCCGCTCGGAGGCGCAGGCGTTCGCCGACCGGCACGCGAGCTGGATCGGGGACTGGGTGGAGTTCGTCTCGGGCGACGCCCTCGCCGATCAGGTGCGCTTCGACCGCGAGTGGCAGGCGCTGCGCGACTACGCGCGCCGACGCGGCATCAGGATCATCGGCGACATCCCGATCTACGTCGCGGTCGACGGCTGCGACCATCGCGCGCACCCCGAGCTCTTCCAGCCGGTGAGCGAGGTCGTCGCGGGTGCGCCACCCGACGATCTCAGTGAGGACGGCCAGCTCTGGGGCAACCCGCTCTACGACTGGGACGCGAACGCGGCGGACGGCTATCGCTGGTGGATCGCACGGATGCGGCGCGCGCTCGAGCTCGCGGACGTGTTCCGCATCGACCACTTCCGCGGGTTCGCCGGCTACTGGGCCGTCCCCGCGCAGGAGGAGACTGCGCGAGACGGCCGCTGGGAGAAGGGCCCCGGGGCTGCGTTGTTCCGCGCTGCCGAGCGCGAGCTCGGACCGCTGCCGGTCATCGCCGAGGATCTCGGGGTGATCACCCCCGACGTCGTCGAGCTCCGCGACGCCCTCGGCTTCCCGGGGATGGCGATCATGCTCTGGGCGTTCGGCGGACCGCGAGACAACCCCCACAGGATCGAGAACCACCGCGAGAACCAGGTCGTCTACACCTCGACGCACGACATGAACACGCTTGCCGGCTCGATGCCCGGCGAGAAGACGTGGCCAATCGTCGAGCTCGCGCTCGGCTCACGCGCCTCCCTCGCCATCCTGCCCGTTCAGGACGTTCTCGGCCTGGGCAGCGAGGCGCAGATGAACCACCCCGGCGAGGTCGGCGCCCACAACTGGACGTGGCGGCTGGAGCCGGGACAGCTCACGCTCGCCGATGCGGCGAGGCTGAGAGCCGCCGCGGAGACCGCAGGCCGTGCGTGAGCTCGATCCGCGCCTGCGCCGCCTGGCCCACGCGCACCTGACCTTCAACGCGCCGCTCTCGGAGGGCCGGGCGGCGCGGCTCGTGACGGAGCTCCCGCTCGCTCCGGGCAGGCACGTGCTCGATCTGGGCTGCGGGTGGGCCGAGCTGTTGCTGCGCGTCGTGGCAGCGCACCCTGCGGCCACCGGAACCGGGGTCGACCGTGACCGGGCCGCTCTCGATCGAGGACGGCTCGAGGCAGCGCGGCGCGGGCTCCACGAGCGCGTCGATCTGGTCGAGGCGAACCTGCCTACCTTCGAGGATAAGGGCGATCTCGTGCTGTGCGTCGGTGCCGGGCACGCCTTCGGCGGAGCCGCGGCCGCGCTTCGCCGCCTCCGTGAGCTGGTCACCCCGGGCGGCCGCGTCCTCTTCGCGGACGGCTTCTGGGAGCGCCCTCCCGGCAACGTCGCGCGCTCGAGGCACGGTGACCTGCCGGTATTCGAGGGACTCCAGTTGCTCGCGCGTGGCGCAGGGTTCGCCGTCGAGCGGGCCGAGCGGTCGAGCAGCGAGGAGTGGGACGCGTTCGAGGCCGCCTCGCGCAGCGGTCTGGAGAGCGCAGGGGAGCCCGAGGCGGCGAGCCTCGCCCGCGAACGCGAGCGCGAGTACCGCGAGAGCCGGCGTGGGGTGCTGGGCTTCGGGTGGCTGACCCTCCGCCCGTCGGGCTAGACCCGCCGGGCGGAGGGCTGGCGTCCGACTAGAGGAGGATCTGCAGCGCGAGGTCGTGCGAGCAGCCTCGCTCGAGGAGCTCGACGGCCCGGTGGAGGTCGACGTCCCGATCGAGGGCGAGGACGATCGACGCCTCGCCGTCGTACCCGGCCGAGAGCAGACGCTCGATGCGCCAGCGGGTGACGTCGGCGGAGGCGTCACGCCTGGGTGCGGTGAGGGTTGCAGCAGTCATGTGCCCTATTGAACGGTCGAACCGTGTGGAGAGGATCAACGCAACGTTGCGCAGGCGTGGCAGGAGTGTTGCGAGGGTGTGAAGCCGCGCTGCTGAGCTCAGCGCGACGGCGTCTCGAACGGGAGCTTGGCCGCGACCTTCCGCGCCCCGTCGCGCGTGTAGGCGACGTCCACGGAGTCGTCCTTGCCGTACGACCCTGCGATCCCGAGCACCATCGACGTCCACCGCGCGAGGCCGACCGTCTCCTTCGCGAGCGGCCGCTCGAAGACGAGCTCTCCGCCCTCGACGACGTAGTCGCGGCCCTCGACCTGGGGTACCGCGTTCAGGAACACCTCGAACGGACGCTGCACGTCGGCCGGCAGACGCACGATCGTTCGCATTCGCTGACCGTCGGCCATGCCCCTAGAATGCCACCGCACAGGCCCCCGACCCTCGAGAACCGTGCGCCGGCGCGGTCGTGCGAGAGGAGCACATCACCGTGAACGTCGACACATCCGCCGCGCCCACCTCGCCGTCGTGGCTCCGCGGGCGTTTTTCCCGGTGGATCTTCGCGACCGACCATCGGCGGGTCGGGACGATGTGGCTGTCCGTCGGCGGCTTCGGGATCGCGCTGAGCGTGGTCCTGGCGCTCGTGGTTGCGCTCCAGACCGCCCGCGCGGACACGACGCTGATCGGTGAGGGGACGTACGCGAGCGTCGTCACGATGCAGGCGACCCTGCTGACGTACGGGGGCTTGCTGCCACTCGCTCTCGGGCTCGCCGTCGCGCTCGTCCCGCTCCAGATCGGCGCACGCGGCCTCGCGCTGCCCCAGCTGGCGACCGGCGGGCTCTGGCTCGGCGTGTCGGGCGTCGCGGCGATCGTCCTCTCGTCGTTCGCGAGCGGCGACGCTCCGCGGTCGTGGTGGACGACCTATCCCCCGCTGGTGCTCGACCCGGCGCGACCGGGCGAGAGCATCAGGCTGATGGGCCTCCTGCTCGTCGGCCTCGGTGCGCTCCTGACCGCGATCGCCCTCGTCGTCACGCTTCGCGCGAGCCGGGCGCCCGGGATGACGAAGGCACGCCTACCGCTCTTCACCCAGTCGGTCGGCATCTTCGCCGTCGCGCTCCTCGTGCTCGCCCCCCTCTCGCTGCTCGGCAGCTTCATGCTCCTGCTCGCCCGCGAGAACCCCGGGTCGTTCGACTGGTACATCACGGACGACGGCGGCCTCCTCCGTGGCTACGGCTGGGTCTTCGGCCAGGCGCTCGTCGCGGTGACGATCGTCCCCGCCCTCGGCATCGCGGCCGAGCTCGTCGCCACGTTCCACCGCGGGCCGCTCTCGTCCCGACACCTGGTCACGCTCGCGCTCGTCGCGACGGCAGTGCTGGTCGCGATCGTGCCGAGCGCCGACCTGGTCGACGGACGCACGTGGGCGGCAATTCTGGGCCTGCTCGCGGCGGTCCCTGCCGCCGGCATCGCGCTCGTGCTGCTCCCGGCCGGCCTCGGGGCGCTGCGCGCCGGTCCGACGACACCGCTCCCGTTCGCGCTCGGCTCGCTGATCCTCGTGCTGCTCGGCGCGCTCGCGAGCCTGGTGCTCGTCGTCCGGCGGGACGACCTCGGCGGAACGACCTTTGCGACGGCACGGCTCGACCTCTTCTGGACCGCGGCACTGCTGGCCGTGCTCGGCGGCGTCGTCTACTGGTGGCCGAAGCTGTTCGGGCGGATGCTCGACGCGCGGCTCACGAACCTCTCCGCAGTGGTGCTGCTCGGCTCGGCGGTGCTCCTCGCCGTCGGGCACGCAGCCGCCGGCTGGAGCGATCAGGCGAGCCGCACCGGCGTGACCGTCGAGGACGCCGGCACGGCCTCGCTCATCGCCTCGATCGGCGTTGCCGGGGTGGTGGCCGGGCTCGCGCTCTTCGGGCTCGCAAAGCTCGGATCCCGTCGCGGCCGCCGCGTCGGCAACGACCCGTGGGACGGCGACACGCTCGAGTGGTACGCCGCATCACCGCCCGTGCCGGGCAACTTCGAGTCGCTTCCTCCCGTCGAGAGCGAGCGCCCGCTCGACGACCTCCGGCGTTCGCTCCGGGAGCAGGGTGCACTCTGACGCCGTCGCACCCGGCCCTCTCCTCCGCCTGACCGCGCTCGGCGGAGCGCTCGGGGCCGGCGTCATCGTCGCGAGCGCGGCACTCGACCTCGGTCGAACCCACTGGGCGGCGGCCCTCGTTGCCCTCCCACTCCTCGTCGCGGTTCTCGTGATGGCGATCGTCGCGTACCCGTGGCTCGTCCCAGCCGCTCTCGTCGCGGTCGTCGCGATGGTCGGGGCAGTCGCGACCGGAGCGGTCGTCGCCTGGACGGACACGGCGCGGTGGTCGGTGGTCGTGCACGTCGGCGCGGCCGGGATCGCGCTGGCGGCGTCGCTCGCGACCGTCGGTATGTCGTTCAGGGGACGAAGCGTGCCGATGGGCCCGTGGCGCGACTACGTGACGCTCACGAAGCCGCGGATCATGAGCCTCCTCCTCGTGACCGGGGCGGCCGGGATGTTCGTCGGCGCCGGGGGCGTGCCTCCGTTCGGGCTGCTCGTGGCGACGATGGCAGGCCTCGCGCTCGCCTGCGGCGGCGCCAGCGCGCTCAACCACGTGATGGACGCGGACATCGACAAGCTGATGGGGGAGCGCACCGCTGCCCGCCCCGTCGCGTCGGGCCGTGTCCCAGCCCCGCGGGCGCTCGAGTTCGGGCTCGCGCTCTCAGGCCTGTCCTTCGCGCTCCTCGCCTCGACCGTGAACGTCCTCACCGCGGTGCTCGCGCTCGTCGGGAACCTGTTCTACGTGGTCGTCTACACCGGCTACCTGAAGCGCTCGACCGACCAGAACATCGTGATCGGCGGCGCTGCCGGGGCCGTGCCTCCGGTGGTCGGGTACGCCGCCGCGACGGGCGACCTCGCGCTCCCCGCGCTCTGGCTCTTCCTGATCGTCTTCCTGTGGACACCGCCGCACTTCTGGGCGCTCGCGCTGATGATCAAGGAGCATTACGCCAACGCCAACGTCCCGATGCTCCCCGGAACGAAGGGCGACGCAGAGACGACGCGCCAGATCCTCCTCTACTCGCTCGTGATGGTCGCGTTCACCGTCGGCGTCGGCTTCTGGCTCGGCCCGATCTACACCGTCGCCGCCGTCGGCCTCGGCGCGTACTTCCTCCTGCTCGCGTGGCGCCTGCGGGTCGACGGGTCGCGCAGGAACGCCGTCGTCCTCTTCCACTACTCGCTCGCCTACCTTGCGCTGCTCTTCGTGGCGGCGGCTATCGACCCCGTCATCCTCTAGCCAGGGCCGCAAACCGCGCAACAGCGCGGCCGGGACGCTCTGGCCCGGTTCCCGAAGGTTCTGTGGATCCGCCCGTGGCATCCCCCGAACGAGGGACGGCGAGGGCTCGCTCGCTGCCGACAACAGGGGTGTCATGCGCACCTCTCGCCTCGCCACCGTCTGCGTCGCCCTCCTTGCGGCGACGCTCGTCTCCGGCGCCGCTCTCGCGAAGGACGCGAAGAAGCCTGCGCCGCCGAGGAACCTCCACGGCTTCCTCCTCACCCCGAACGAGCCCACCACCACCGTCTTCCCGCGCACGCCCGCGTTCTCGTGGGCACCCGTGCGTGGCGCACGCTGCTACGAGTTCGAGCTCGCCACGAGCCGGAACTTCACGGAGAGCGCAGTGGTCTGGTCGAACGTCGCCTACGGCGTCGGTCCGTCCAAGGCATGCCAGCCCGTCCCCGCGGACACGCCTGCGACCGCGACCGCTCCGTCGACCGCTCCTGCCCCCGGGACGGCCGGAGCGACTCCGACCACCGGCACCACGACGCCGACGATGATCGCCCCGGTCAAGGTCCCGGCGCTCTCGGTCGACGTCGCGCTGCCGTGGTTCACGGGCCAGCCGTACGCCCTCTACGCTCGAGTGCGTGCAGTGACGGCCGCCGGTCCGACGCGTTGGAGCTCCTCCTTCGGGTTCAACATGCGGTGGCCGAGCGTGCCTGCACCCATGAAGACCCAGTCGGGGCTCGTCCGCTGGTCACCCGTGGCGGGCGCGAACGGCTACCAAGTCTGGTACCCGGAGATCGGCAAGTCGTTCTCGACGCACACCAACGTCGCCGACCTGCGCGAGTTCTTCACCTTCCACCGCGCCGACAGCGGCTGGTGGTCGACAGCCAAGTGGCGCGTCCGCGCCGTGCGGCGCGTGTTCGGGACGATCCCGAACGGGCTGCCCGCCGTCTCCTACGGCCCCTGGAGCCCGCTGTACACCGCCAAGACCACGTCGGTCGGCACCGGCAAGCTCCGCGTGACTGCCGCGCTCTCCGACCGGACGAGCACGACGCGCCAGAGCTCCGCTCACGAGCTCATGCCCGGCCTCGTGTTCACGGGCGACACCGGCCTCGACGGTCAGCAGTACGACCTCTTCCGGACCTACGCGTCGACCGACCGCGACTGCGTGAACGTGGTGTTCCGCGGCTCGGTCGTGGGCAGCCCGGCGTTCGCCCCGCGGACGACCGGCCCGCTCGTCCTTCCGAGCGACCCCGGCCCCTACACGAGTGCATCGCCGAAGTCGAAGGTCCCACCGGACGGTGGGTCGGAGGGCACGACGTTCGGCGCCGACTGGCGGCCCGTGGTCGCGAGCGAGACGCGCGGCGGCACCGGGACGACGACCGGCGGCTCGACAGGAGGAACCACTGTCGACCCGAACGCCCCCGTCGACGAGTCGTCCTCGCAGCTCGGATCGAAGGTCGATCTCCCCGATATCGACTTCCCGACGACGCGCTACTACTGGACGGTCGTCCCCGTCGAGATCGCGTCGAACGCCGACGAGACCAAGACCGGGTACCGGGACGTCGAGACCCCGCAGGACGCCTGCTCGGCAGGCAGGGTCGCGAGCTTCGGCAAGGAGAGCGACCCCGTCGTGACGGGAGCCGCGGGTGGCAACCCGTTCGTCTCCGGTCTCTCGCCGAGCGGCCGCCTGCTCACCTCGAGCCAGCGTCGCCCGATCGTCTACTCCACACCGCTCGTCGCCTGGAAGCCTGCGACCGGCGCGACGGCCTACGAGGTGCAGTGGTCGAAGAGCCGCTATCCCTGGCGCCCGAACGGCTCCAAGGTCACGCTCTCGACCTCCTCGCTGCTCGACCTCGGCCCCGGCACCTGGTACTACCGGGTTCGCGGCCTCAACCAGGCCCAGCTCCGTAAGGCGGAGATGGCGTGGTCGCTCCCGGTACGCGTCAAGATCGCGCGACCGAGCTTCTCGATCTCCAGCCGGTAGGAGTAAGGTCAGGGGGCATGGCCTCCGACCTCGAGCTGGCGCTTCACCTCGCGGACGCGGCCGATGAGATCTCTCTCGGCCGCTTTCGCGCGCGCGATCTCGTGATCGAGACGAAGCCCGACGCGACGCCCGTGACCGACGCCGATCGGCTCGTGGAGTCGACGCTCCGCTCCATCCTCGCGATCGAGCGGCCCGGCGACGTGATCCTGGGCGAGGAGGAGGGCGGCGCGGGAGCCGGAGGACGTCGTTGGATCATCGACCCGATCGACGGAACCCGGAACTACCTCCGGGGGATTCCCGTCTGGGCGACCCTCGTCGCGCTCGAGGTCGACGGAGTCGTGCAGCTCGGGGTCGTCAGCGCACCCGCCCTGCACAAGCGCTGGTGGGCCGAGCGCGGTGGTGGCGCGCACGTGAACGGCGATCAGGTGCACGTGTCCGCCGTGCATCGGGTGGAGGACGCAGTGCTGACGTTCGCGCTCGACCAACCGCTGCCCGGACTCGCGACGCTCGCGTGGCACACCCGCGGGTACGGCGACTTCTGGGGACACATGCTCGTCGCGGAGGGCGCCGTCGACGGGGCGGTCGACGCGGTCGGTGTCACCCCGTGGGATCTCGCTGCGGTGCAGCCGATCGTCGAGGAGGCGGGCGGCACGTTCACCGACTTCGCGGGGGTGGCACGGATCGACGGCGGGAGCGCGATCGCGTCGAACGGGCACCTGCACGCTCAGCTCCTCGCCGCCGTCGCCGACTCCCGCTGACGTCGCGACCGACCCGTGCTGTGGGGGCCGTCAGCCTGCGGCGCGGACTGCCGCCTCGAAGACGGGGTCGCGGGACAGCGTGTCGAGCTCGGCGGAGAGCAGATCGCTGCCGGTCGCGGGCGGCCCCAGGGGAGCGGGGATCTCGCGCCCGTCGACCCAGATGCCGACCACCGCCTCGCCGGGCCGGATGGTGAGCGCGACCTCACGCCGCAGGCGTGAGCGCAGCCAGCCCGCGAGGAGCAGCGCATCGCTCCGGGGTCCGGCGACGCGAAGCCGGGAGATGCGGCGGATGCCCGGCCACTCGGCGGCGAGCCTCGCGCGCCAGGGAAGCGTCCTCCGCCAGGCGAGGTCGGAGACGGCGACCCGATCGAAGAGACCGGTCAGCTGCCGCAGCCCGGGCGCCGGTCGCCTCCACTCCGACGAGTCGACGACGAGCCTGTCGCACACGGAGGTGATCTCCTCGAGCGCGGAGCCGTTCCACTCCGGCTCGCCTCGCCAGCGGCAGAAGGCCGGGAGGTCGGAGATGAGGAGCGGCAGCACGATCGACGCCGGGTGCTCGGCCGCCGCGCCGACGAGGCGCACCTCGACGACCTCGGAGAGGATCTCGTGCCCGCCGGGGACGTCGAAGTCGCGGACGCGCACCGACGCCGTCACCTTGTCGACACGGCCCGGCTCGGGCACGAGGATGATCGTCCTTGCAGGGTGACGCTCAGCGAGTCCGTCGAGCACGCGCCGCACGCGCGGAAGCCACGCCGGCGGCGCCCACACCACGTGCGTCATCGTGCTCGTCCGGAGCTCGGGGACGCCGTCGTCCTGCTGCTCTCCTCTCAGCCGGGAGAGCCGGCGCTCGATGTCGCCGACGACACCCACGGTGTCAGACACCGCTCCATGTCAAGGGGTGGCGGTCACGGAGCTGCGCCGATCGTCCCACAGGTGGATTCGACCAGATGCAGGGCTTTCCAAAGACGAGGTCGCGACGAGACGTTCCGGACCGTGCCGGAAGCTCCACAGGAGATCGGCTCCCGGTGTCAGACACCGTCAGTGACTCCGCCAGGAGCGGCCGTCGCGGTGGATCAGCTCGTCCGCAGCGGCCGGGCCCCACGTCCCGCCCGCGTAATCCGGGAAGGCGGGCCGGTCGCGATTCCACGCCCCGACGATCGCGTCGACGAGCTTCCACTGCTCCTCGACCTCGTCGGAGCGGGTGAACAGCGTCGCATCACCCAGGAGCGCGTCGAGGATCAGCCGCTCGTACGCCTCGGGCAGCCCTTCTCGGAACGCGCCGCCGTAGAGGAAGTCCATGTGGACGGTCCGGATCGACATCCCCGCGCCAGGCACCTTCGCCCCGATCGCGAGCGAGACCCCTTCGTCCGGCTGCACGTGGATCAGGAGCACGTTCGGCCGGAGCGCGTCACCCGATGTGGCCTCGAACGGCGGATGCGGAGCTCGCTTGAACTGGATCGCGATCGTCGTCTCCCGCCGGGCGAGCCGCTTGCCGGCCCGGACGTAGAACGGGGTGTCGGCCCAGCGCCAGTTGTCGACGAAGAGCTTCGCGGCGACGTACGTCTCGGTGAGCGACCCCGGGATCGACGCCCTCCTCCTCCCGGTAGGCCGGCACCTCCTCTCCCTCGACCCAGCCGCGCCCGTACTGCCCGCGCACGACCGACTTCGGGCCGGGGGTGTGCATCGAGCGCAGCACCTTGACCTTCTCGTTGCGCACTGCGTCGGCGGTGAAGTCGATCGGCGGCTCCATCGCGGTCAGCGCCACGAGCTGCAGCAGGTGGTTCTGGAAGATGTCGCGGATCGCTCCCGCCTGCTCGTAGAACCCCGCTCTGCCCTCGATCCCCATCGACTCGGCGACGGTGATCTGCACGTGGTCGACGAACTGCCGGTTCCAGATCGGCTCGAAGATCCCGTTCGCGAACCGCAGCGCGAGCATGTTCTGCACCGTCTCCTTGCCGAGGTAGTGGTCGATGCGGAAGATCTCGTCCTCCGCGAACCACCGCGTGACCTGTCCGGAGAGCTCCTGTGCGGAGGCGAGGTCGCGGCCGAACGGCTTCTCGATGATCAGCCGCACCCACCCGTTCTCGCGTGCTCGGCGCTCGCCGATCTCGCGCACGACGACGGGGAACGCCTGCGGCGGCACCGCCAGGTAGTGCAGACGATTGCCGCCGGTGCCGCGCGTGCGGTCGAGCTCGGCGAGCGCGTCGCCGACCCTGTCCTCGCCCGAGTCGTCCGCGAAGTCGGTGGCGACGTAGCGCACGCCGGCGGCGAGCTCGTCGAACACGCTCGTGTGGAACGGGTCGCGCGCGTGCGCCTTCACGGCCTGCCGCATCGCCGCGACGAATTGGCGTGTGGACTGCTCCGATCGGGCGACGCCGACCACGCCGAAGCGCTCCGGCAGCAGCCGACGCACGGCCAGCGCGTACAGCGCGGGGAAGAGCTTGCGCTTCGTCAGGTCGCCGGACGCGCCGAAGATCGCGAGAGCGCACGCAGTCGGGCCGCCTCCGGATCCCGAGCCCCTCGAGGAGCGGGTTCCTGGGCTCGCTCACGCGCGGAGGGCTGCGCGCTTGGCTTCGAGGCCGGCGAGGAGCTCGGCGAACGAGTCCGCGAACTTCTGGACGCCCTCCGCCTCGAGGGTCTCGACGACATCGTCGTAGCTCACACCTGCCTCGGCGATCTCGGCGAGGAGGGCCTCCGCCGCAGGAATGTCCTCGACCAGGCTCTCCCGCACCTCGCCGTGGTCGCGGAACGCCGCGACGGTCTCGCCGGGCATCGTGTTGACGGTGTCCTTCCCGATCAGCTCCTCGACGTACACCACGTCGCGGTAGGCCGGGTTCTTCGCCGAGGTCGAGGCCCAGAGGCAGCGCTGCGGGCGGGCGCCCTTCGCGGCGAGCTCCTGCCAGCGCGCGCTCGCGGTCACCTCCCGCCAGTGGGCGTAGGCGAGCTTGGCGTTCGCGACGGCAAGGTGGCCCTGCAGGTCGCTCCGACCGGCCTCGGCAAGACGTCGGTCCGCCTCGGTGTCGACCCGCGAGACGAAGAAGCTCGCAACCGACGAGACCTGCGAGAGGCCACCGCCGGCAGCGGCCCTGCGCTCGAGGCCGCGCAGGTAGGCCTCGAGGACCGCGGCGTAGCGCTCGAGCGAGAAGATGAGGGTGACGTTGATCGAGCGCCCCTGCGCGATGCAGTCCTCGATCGCGCCGAGCCCCGGCTGCGTTGCCGGGATCTTCACGTAGAGGTTGGGACGAGCGACCTCCTCGTGGAAGCGGATCGCCTGGTCGAAGGTCGCCTCGCGGTCGTAGGCGAGCGTCGGGTCGACCTCGAGCGAGACGTACCCGTCCACGCCGGCCGTGCGCTCGAACACGGGCGCCAGCACGTCGCAGGCGTCGCGGATGTCCTCCTGCGCGAGCGCGAAGAACACCTCGACGGTCGAGAGAGCGGGGTCGAGCCCTCGCAGCTGCTCGTCGTAGCGATCTCCTTCGGCCAGGGCCTTCTGGAAGATCGTCGGGTTCGAGGTCACGCCCGTGACGGCGTCCTCCTCGACGAGCCGGGCCAGCTCGCCGGCCACGAGCATCTCGCGCGAGAGCGAGTCGATCCAGATGCTGACCCCAGCCGCGTGCAGTGCCTCCAACCGGTCAGCCATCGACCATCTTCTCCATTCTCTCGACCTTCTCGAGTCGCGCGAGGTATCGCCCCTCGCCCACGAAGCGCGCGCCGAGGAACGCCTCGACCAGCTCGGTCGGCGACGACACGCCGATCACACCGGAGCCGAGGCAGAGCACGTTCATGTCGTCGTGCTCGACGCCCTGATGGGCGGAGTAGACGTCGTGGCAGATCGCCGCCCGGATCCCCGGGATCTTCGAGGCCGCAACCGATGCTCCCACACCGGAGCCGCACACCAGCACGCCGCGCTCCGCCTTCCCTCCGCGGATCGCCATGCCGACCTCGTGCGCGACGTCCGGGTAGTCGACCCGCGTCGAGGGGTCGGAGACGCCGAGGTCGACGGGCTCGTGGCCGGACGCACGGATCGCATCGAGCACGGCCTCGCGGAGGATCGTCCCGCGGTGGTCGAACCCCGCCGCGACCTTCACGCGGCAGCCCTTCGCACCGCGTCCGCGACCGCGCTGGCCGTCAGGCCGAGCTCTTCGTAGACGCGCTCGTACGGCGCCGACGCCCCGAAGCGGTCGATGCCGATCGCCTCGGTCACCCCCCACGCCTGCCACCCGAACGTGATGCCGGCCTCGATCGAGACCCGCGCGGCAACCGAGGGAGGCAGCACCTCGTCGCGATACGCCTGATCCTGCGCCGCGAAGAGCTCCCAGCAGGGCAGGGAGACGACGCGGACGTTCGCCTCCTCGACGAGGCGGGCGCCCTCGAGGGCGATCGGCACCTCGCTGCCGGTGGCGATCACGATCGCGTCGGGCGGGCCGGACGAGCGCTGCCACAGCGTGTACCCGCCCCGGAGTGCCCCGTCGGCCGACGCGACGACGGTCCTGTCGAGGGTCGGGAGCTTCTGCCGGCTGAGCGCGAGCGCGACGGGGCCGTCGGGGCGCTCCAGCGCGATCTGCCACGCCATCGACGTCTCGTTGGCGTCGGCGGGACGGACGACCCACAGGTTCGGGATCGCGCGGAGGCTCATCAGGTGCTCGACCGGCTGGTGCGTCGGCCCGTCCTCACCGACCGCAACCGAGTCGTGCGTCCAGGCCCAGACCACGGGCAGCCCCATCAGCGCGGAGAGCCTCACCGAGGGGCGCATGTAGTCCGAGAAGATGAGGAAGGTCGAGCCGTACGGCTTCAGCATCGCCGGGTCGAGCCCGATGCCGTTCACGATCGCGCCCATCGCATGCTCGCGGATCCCGAACGGGACGTTGCGGCCGACGTGCGTCGCCGCGAACACACCCGTCCCCTCGAACGAGGTCTTCGTCGACTCGACGAGGTCGGCGGCTCCGCCGATCATCGTCGGCGTGAACGGCTTGAGGGCCTGCATCACCGTCTTGCCGGCATCGCGGGTCGCGACCTCGCCGCCGGCCGGGAACACGGGGAGCGCGTCGCGCCAGCCCTCCCGAGGGACGCCCGCGAGGTCGAGCTCACGCTCGGCGGCCACATCGGGATGCGCAGCGGCCCAGGCCGCGACCCGCGCGTCCCACTCGGCGTGGGCGGCGGCCCCGCGCTGCGCGACGCCCGCCATGTGCGCCCGGACCTCGTCGGCCACGGCGAAGGTCGCATCCGGGTCGAGCCCGAGCACCTCCTTCGTGGCGCGGACCTCGGCGTCGCCGAGCGGGGCGCCGTGCGACTTGGACGTGCCCCGGGCGTGCGGCGCCGGATACGCGATCTCCGTGCGGAGCACGATCAACGACGGCCGCGCCGTCTCCTCGCGACCCGCAGCGAAGGCCCCGCGCAGCGCGTCGAGGTCGTTCGGATCGTCGACGTGCTGGACGTGCCACCCGTACGCCTCGAAGCGGGCGCCCTTGTCCTCGTGGTCGAAGCTGAGCGCCGTCGAGCCGTCGATCGTGATCCGGTTGTCGTCATAGACGTAGACGAGGCGACCGAGGCCGAGCTGACCCGCGATCGAGGCGGCCTCCTGCGTGACCCCCTCCATCATGTCGCCGTCCGAGCAGATCGCGTAGATCCACGAGTCGACGATCGGGTGGAGAGGTCGGTCGTACCGGTCGGAGAGGAACCGCTGGGCGATCGCCATCCCCACGCCGTTCGCGAACCCCTGGCCGAGCGGGCCGGTCGTGGTCTCGATTCCCGCAGTGTGGCCGTGCTCCGGGTGGCCCGGCGTCCTGGAGCCCCACTGACGGAACTGCTTGAGGTCGTCGAGCGTGACGTCGTAGCCGCAGAGGTGCAGCGTCGAGTACTGGAGGATGCACGCGTGACCGGCCGAGAGGATGAACCGGTCGCGGCCCGGCCAGTGCGGATCGGCAGGGTCGTGTCGCATCTCCTCGGCGTAGAGGAGATAGGCGACCGGGGCGAGCGCCATCGCCGTGCCGGGATGGCCGGCGTTCGCCTTCTGGACGCCGTCCATCGCGAGCGCGCGGATCGTGTCGATCGTCAGGCGTGCGGGGTCGGTGGCCACGGCCTCGAGCATATCCACCGCGACGCGACGCGGCGGAGCGCCCCGGGGACGTTCGGCCGAGCCGGACGTCGCCCACGAGAAGCCGGTCACACGAGCGCGACCAATCGCTGCTGGAATGCAGCGATGGCCGTCCTCGTCGCATCGGGGCTCCGGAAGGAGCTGTCGGGCGAGCCCCTCTTCGACGGGGTCTCGTTCACGCTGCGCCGCCGCGATCGCCTGGCGCTCGCCGGGCCCAACGGGGCAGGGAAGACGACGCTCCTGCGGATGCTGGTCGGCGAGACGTCGATCACGGCAGGCGAGGTCTCCCTCACGAAGGGAACGAGGGTCGCGCTGCACGATCAGCGACCGCCACGCGACCAGGGGCTGACGCTGCGCGAGTACGCGCTCTCGGGCGCGGCCGACCTCGTGGCGATCGAGCAGGAGCTGCGTCGTCTCGAGGAGGCGATGGCCGCCGGCGACCATGCCGCGCAGACGCTCCGCCGCTATAGCGACGCGCAAGCACGGCTCGAGCACGCCGGCGGTTGGGGGTGGCGCGACCGCGCTGCCGCGACGATGCGCGGGCTCGGCTTTCGCGACGACGACCTCGACCGGCGGCTCGAGACGTTCTCGGGCGGTGAGCTGACTCGAGCCTCGCTGGGTCGCGCGCTCACGGCCGATCCGGATCTGCTCCTCCTGGACGAGCCGACGAACCACCTCGACGTCGAGAGCCTCGAGTGGCTGGAGCGGGAGCTGACGACCCGTGACATGGCCGTCGTCCTCGTCGCCCACGATCGCTGGTTCCTCGAGGCCGTCACGACCGGTGTCCTCGAGCTCGGCGGGCCGAAGCCGTTCTTCTTCGACGGCACCTGGAGCGCATGGCGGATGGAGAAGGCCGCGCGCGCCTCGGCGATGGCGACGACGGTCGACCGCGTCAGCGTCGACATCGAGCGGCTCCAGCGCTTCGTCGACCGCTTCCGCGCGAAGAAGAACAAGGCGAAGCAGGCCCAGGCCAAGCTCACGCAGATCCAGCGGCTCGAGAAGGAGCGTCGCTCCGCGAAGCAGGAGCTCGAGGCGCTCACGGCGCGTCGTCGCTCGCTCGGGTTCGAGTTCCTCAAACCGGCCCGCTCGGGCCGGATCGTGCTCGAGGCGACCGGGCTCGACGTCTGGGCCGGCGACAAGGAGCTCCTCCGCGGAGCGGAGATCGTCCTCGAGCGAGGAGAGCACGTCGCCCTCGTGGGGCCGAACGGCTCCGGCAAGACCACCCTGCTCGAGACCCTGCTCGGCGAGCGGCAGCCGGACGCGGGACGTGCAAGCTCGGCCACGGGGTCGTGCCTGCCTACTTCAGCCAGCACGACGCCGAGCTGCCGAAGACCGGCACCGTGCTCGACGCTGCCGTGGCGGGCACCGGTCTTCCCCGCCCGCAGGCGCAGTCGCTGCTCGGGAAGTTCCTCTTCACCGGTTGGGAGGCGCACGAGAAGCAGGTGTCCGTCCTCTCGGGTGGGGAACGCCGCCGGCTCGCGCTCGCGCTGATCGTCGCCTCGGGCGCGAACCTGCTCGTCCTCGACGAGCCCACCAACCACCTCGACCTCGAGAGCCGCGAGGCGCTCGAGGCCGCCCTGGAGGCGTTCCCCGGCACCGATCCTCTTCGTGTCGCACGACCGGGCGATCCTCGACGCCGTCCCCGACCGGATCGTCGCCGTCGAGGACCTCACGCTGCGCTCGTACGACGGGGCCTGGGCCGATCTCGTCCGCGAGCGCCGCGAGGATCCGCCACCCGTGGCCGTGAGCACGCCGAGGCCGCGCAAGGAGCGGCCCGTCCGCAAGACCGGCCCGACCGAGCTCGAGAAGGTCGAGGCGCAGGTCGCGCAGCTGGAGCGCCAGGTCGCGGAGCTGGAGGCGCGCCTCGCGGCGGACTGGACGAACATGGACACGCTGGCCGCGCACACCGCGGCCAGGGAGGAGCTCCAGCGCCAGCTGACGCGGTGGGAGGAGCTGTTCGAGGAGAGCCAGGTCGAGGCACCCGACGCGGAGCCGGCGCCCTCCTGAGGCCCGTCGACCGCTCCCACGCCGGCCGGCCGGTGACGTTCGCCCCGAGCGGCGGCGTAGAGAGGGCGTGCAGACGATGACGCTCGAGCATCCGCTCGCGACCACGGCGCCGGCCCGGTCGTTCGCGCAGGCGGCCGAGGAGCACCTGGATGACGTCTTCGGCTATCTCCTCTACCTCACCCGCAACCGCGACGCCGCGGAGGACCTGACCTCGGCGACGTTCGAGAAGGCGCTGCGGCTCTGGTCGAGGTTCGATCCTCGCCGCGGGACCGCCCGCACCTGGCTGCTCGGGATCGCCCGCACGACAGCGCTCGACTCCTTCAGGGCCGACACGCGGCGACGTCGCCGCGAGGAGGAGACCGCCCTGCCCGACCGGGTCGAGGAGTCCTTCGTCGAGGGACTCTCGCCGTCGCTCGAGGCCGCGCTCGCGACGCTGACGGCCGGTGAGCGGGAGGTTCTCGCGCTGCGCGTCGTGCTCGAGCTGGACGGTGACGCCACCGCCCGTCTGCTCGGGATCAGCCCCACCGCCGTCTCGACCCGGCTGAGCCGGGCGCTGAAGCGGCTCGAGGAAAGGATGGACCCCGATGACGTCGGCTGAGATCACACGAGAGCTCCGCGCCGCGCGTCCGGTCGCACCCGCAGCCCTTCGGGCACGCGTCCTCGAGGGCGCAGCCCGCGAGGCCGTCCCGGCGCCGTCGCTCCTCGACCGTCTGCGCGGCCGCCGACTGCTCGTCGCCGTCCCGCTCGCTGCGAGCCTGGCCGTCGCCGCTCGCCGTCGCGATCGGCGTCACGCGTCCGGAGACCGGCCGCGATGCCTCCACCGCGCTGCCCGGAGCTGCGGCTCCCGAGTCCTCGGTCGGCGGCGCCGCCGATTCGCTCCAGGGCGCGACGACCCTGCCGTCCGCGAAGGCGGGCACGCCGGCGGCCCAGGAGCCGCGCGCAGCGGATCACGGCGTTCCTCTCGCTGCGCGTCGCAGACGGCGACGCTCTCTCGACGGCGACGCGTGATGCGATCCGGATCACCCGTACGCTCGGCGGATACGTCGTCCGCTCGGACGTCTCCGCGGGAGACGACGGGGCTGCGCGCATCTCCGTGCGCGTCCCCGCCGCGCGCGCCCAGGACGCGATCGCGCAGCTCTCGGAGCCTCGGCACGATCGTCGCACAGCGTGTCCAGGCCGACGACCTCCAGGGAAGCCTCGACACCCTCGACGCCGAGCTCGCCCGGCTGCGCACCCGCCTCGCCGCGGTGCGTGCCCGGCTGGCGAGCGACGACCTCACGCCGACCGAGCGAGCCGCTCTGCAGGTTCGACGCGATCAGCTCGTCGCCCAGCTCGTCGCCACGCGCGGCCAGCGCGACGCCACCCGTGCCGAGGCGGCCGAGGCATCGATCGACCTGGAGCTTCGCACCGAGCAGAGCAGCGGGGTCGCTCCCGTCCCGTCCCGGCTCGACCGCACGCTCACGCGGGCGCTCGACGTGCTCGCCTGGGAGGCGGTCACGCTGCTGGGGCTGCTCGTCGTGCTGGCGCCGATCGCCGTGCTGGGGCTGGCAGTCTCTGGGGCGCGCCGCTGGCCGCGCCGCCGCGACGCGACCGGCTGCTCGGGGTCGCCAGGCCCGGAAATCCGCCGTCGGTACCCTCGCTTGATGCAGTGGCAGGTGCATGGAGAGCGCGCCCTCTACGAGAGCCCGTGGGTGCGCCTCACGCTCGTCGACGTCGAGCTCCCGGACGGTCAGCGGTTCGAGCACCACGTCGTCCGGGCGACCGCCGATGCTGCCGCGCTCGTCGTCCACGACCCCGCGCGTGGCGTTCTGCTCCTCTGGCGCCATCGCTTCACCACCGACACGTGGGGCTGGGAGGTGCCGGCGGGGCGCGTCGATCCGGGCGAGACCCCGGTCGAGACCGCCGCTCGCGAGACGCTCGAGGAGACGGGCTGGCGCCCGACGCGCGCCACGCCTCGTGGCGAGCTACAACCCGACGAACGGCTCGAGCGACCACCGCTTCCACATCCTCACGGCGGACGGGGCCGAGAAGGCCGGCGAGCACGACCCCAACGAGGCCTCACAGGTCGCGTGGCTGACCGCGCCGGAGGTCCGCGTCGCGATCGAGCGCGGCGAGGTGCCCGACGGCCTCTCGCTGACCGCGCTCCTCCTCACGTCGTGCCCGGCGTCGCGCCCTGAGCGCCCTGAGCGCCCCAGGGGCCTCTAGACGTCGAGCGTGGCGATCAGCGCGTCTGCGACGACCTTGAGCGGCCGGCCCGAGATCTGGCTCGCCTTGCGCAGCCGCGCGAACGCCGCCTGCTCCGTGAGGCCCTCCCGCTCCATCAGCAGGCCCTTCGCCCGCTCGATCGACTTGCGGGCCGCGAGCGCCTCCGTGAGCGAGTCGGCCTCCTCCCGCAGCGCGGCCAGCTCCTCGTGGCGCGCCCGCGCAGTGCGGATCGCGGGAAGCAGGTCGGACTCCCGGAACGGCTTCACGAGGTAGCCGAACACGCCCGCCTCGACCGCCCGCGAGACGAGCTCGTCCTCGCCGTAGGCGGTGACCATCACGATCGGGATCGGTCGCTCGTGGATGATCCGACGCGCGGCCTCGATCCCGTCGAGCTTCGGCATCTTGACGTCGAGCAGGGCCAGATCGGGCTCGGCGGAGCGTGCGAGCTCCACCGCCTCCTCGCCGTCCCGCGCCTCGGCCACGACCTCGTAGCCGGCCTTCTCGAGCAGCGCGCGGAGATCGAGCCGGATGATCGTCTCGTCCTCTGCGATCAGGATCTTCATGTGGCGCAGCCTCCCGGTTCGGGTGCGACGCGAGCACGTCGCCGCGTTGTGTGCAGCGGCCCGTCAGCGTCGACGGAGGCGCGGCGACGTCGGCGTCGCCACGGGGCGTAGCGTAGCGGCGGTCTCGCCGGTCAGGCCGGGAACCGGACGCTCGCGCGGAGCCCGGGCCCGTCCTCGAGCTCGAGCGTCCCGCCGAGCTCGTCCCTGACGAGCGCCCGCACGATCGACATCCCGGTGCCGTCGACGGCGTCACCGTACCCGTGCCCGTCGTCGGCGACCGTGAGGAGGACGTCGTCGGCGTCGGCCACGAGCGTGATCGAGACGTGTCGGCCGCCGTGCTCGAGCGCGTTGCCGAGCAGCTCGCTGAACACGAGCGCGAGCGCCGTCGCCCGCTGGCCGGCGAGCTCGACGTCGGCGAGGTCGGCGGTCACCTCCTTGCCCGAGACGAGCCCCTGGACGAGCATCGCCCGGAGGCGATCGACCAGCTCGTGGAGGTCGACCACGTCCTCCCGGTGCTCGGTCAGCACCTCGTGGACGGCCGCGATCGCGAGGATCCGGTTGACGGAGTCCGTGAGCGCCTTGCGGGGATCCGCGCTCTCCGAGCGCGCCTGCAGCCGCAGCAGCGAGGCGACGGTCTGGAGGTTGTTCTTGACGCGGTGGTGGATCTCCTGGGCGAGCACCCCGCGCAGCGCCATGCGACCGTGCTCCAGCGCGACGGCGGCCTGGCTCGCGATCGCGTCGAGGAGCTGCCGGTCGTCGTCGGTGAACGGCGTGTCGCGATCGACGACGAGCTCGCCGATCTGCCGCCCTCGCCAGCGCAACGGCAGCCGTACGGCGTGGGCGCCCGAGCGCCCTCCGGGCCAGGCGATCCGCCCGTCCTCGAGCACGATCGCGGCACCGGTCGCCCGCAGCGACTCCATCGTCGTGCGGACGATCGTCTCCAGCGCCTCCTCGAGGTAGAGCGCCTCCGAGACCGCCTCGGAGATGCGCGCGAGAGCCTCCAGCTCCTCGACCCGACGGCGCGCCTGCGCGTAGAGCTTCGCGTGCTCGATCGACTGGCCGACCTGGGCGGCGATCGACGTGAGCAGCGCGATCTCCGCGTCGGTGAACGCGCGCGGCGCGCGCGTGCGCACGTTGAGCGCCCCCTCCAGCACCTCGCGCGCGAGGATCGGGACCGCCAGGATGGACTCGTAGTCGTCCTCCGGGAGGTTCGGGAACGCCTTGAACCGCGGGTCGAGGTGCGCCTTCGACGCGATCATGATCGGCGCGCGGTCGGCCGCGGCCACGCCCGGTGATGCCCTCGCCCCGCCGCATCCGCGGCGCGATCGTCGCGTCCTCGACGCGCGTCCCGTGGGTGGCCCGGAGCACGAGCTCGTCGGCGCGCTCGTCGTAGAGGTAGACGAAGCAGGCGTCGGTCGAGAGCGCCGCCGCAGTCTCGTGCGCGATCGCCTCCATCACCTCCTGCAGGTCGAGCGACGAGTTGACGACCTCGATCGTCCGCGTGAGGAGCGCGAGGTGCGCAGCGGCGTCGTTCATGCGAGTCGCTCCCCCACGGACATCAGTCGAGTAGGAGAGCACGACGGCGCCGAGGATCGGGACGGTGATCGTGAGGGCGAAGTTGAACCACCCGACGGCGATCAGCCGACGCCGCGTGACCGGCGCCTGCGGCTCCCCGGCGCGCATCTCCCGTTGCAGCCGGGGACCGAGCACGTAGTCGTGGATCGCCGCCCCGACGCAGAGCGCGGCGACGAGCACCGACTTGACGATGAGCGTCCGGTCGAAGTCGGTGTCGAGCGCGACGCGGTTGAAGCCGCCGTGCAGCTCGGTGAGCCAGAGCCCCGAGAGGATCGCGACCCCCATCGCGCTCCAGCCGAGCGGCCTCCACCGCCGCCCGAGCGCTCGCATCGCGGTCGCACGGGCCTCGCCCTCGAGCTTGCGGATCGCGGGAACGCCCACGAACACGAGCACGACCGTGCCGCCCACCCAGACGCAGGCCGAGAGCAGATGGACGACGCGAAGCACCTCGAGCACGGTCGGGTCAGGCTAGCCGCTTCGGTCGGCGCGCCCACGGGTCGACCCTCTAGCCTCGCGTCCGTGGACACCGAGCTGCCGCTCTTCCTCCATCTCCTCGGCGCGTTCCTGTTCGTCGGCGGGAGCCTCACGGCGACGGTGCTGCGCGTCGCGGCGATCCGGCGGGAGCGTCCGTCCGAGCAGGCGCTCCTGCTGCGCACCGTCCGGCCGATCGTCCCGATCGTCGCGGGCGGCTTCGTGCTCACGATCGGCGCAGGGTTCTGGCTCGTCGGGCGCCTCGACCTCGATCTCGGCGCGACCTGGCTCTCCGCGACCTTTGCGCTGATCCTCTGGCTGCTGGTCGTCGGCGCGCTCGCCGGGCGGGCCGACCGGCGCACCCGCGAGCTGGCCGAGGAGCTCGCCGCCGACGGCGATCGCCCGACGCCCGAGCTGACGCGCGCCTCCGCGACCCGCTCGTGCTCGGCCTCGACGCGTCGATGCTGCTCGCGACGCTGGCGATCGTCGCGTTGATGGTCTGGAAGCCCGGCTAGCGAGGGGTTCCTCCACCCGGCCCTCCCGCACCCGTGACGGAACGCCATGGGTCGGGATCAAGGGCCGGCGGTCGCGTCGGGGAGCTTGGCACAACCCTCGGCGGGGTCTGCGCGCAGCGAGCCCTGACCCCTCGGACGGCCCGGCTGAGTCCACAACGACCACGGGCCCCCACAGGGGACCCGCGATCGGCCGTCAGACACAGACCTGCCACTCGCCTTGTGGCGCAGCCTGCACCCGTGACTATGAGGCATCCGGCGGACGCTGTCCAGCACGAGTTGCGCCACGACGGATCCCGCGCCGGCTGGGGCTGGTTCAGAGCCCGCGAGCGCGCGGACGTGTGCTACGAACCCTGACCCGACGCCACGGAGACGAGCAGGGGTCAGGGCTCGCTGCGCGACCCCAGACCCCGCGACCACACTGCTCCCAGCCGCGGACGCCGAAGGCGGCCGCTTCAGGGATCCCGCGTCGGGGGGATCCACTCCTGCGGATCCCGATCCCTCCACCAGCGCCGGACGCCGAAGGCGGCCGCTTCAGGGATCCTCGCGGTGGGGGATCCGCTCCTGCGGATCCCCCCACCTGCGGACCAACGACGCCTACAGCGCCTTCAGGTACCGGTCGAGCTCCCACTGGGAGACCTGGGTGCGGTACTCGTCCCACTCGTTCCGCTTGAGCTCGACGTAGCGCGGGAAGATGTGCTCGCCGAGCGCCTTCTCGAGCAGCTCCGAGGCGGCGAACGCCTCGATCGCCTCGCCGAGGGAGCCGGGCAGCGCCTCGACGCCCTGCTCGACCCGCTCCTCGTCGGAGAGCCGGTAGAGGTTGGTCGTCATCTCGGCGGGCAGCTCGTAGCCCTGCTCGATGCCCTCGAGGCCCGCGTGGAGCAGCGCAGCGAAGGCGAGGTACGGGTTGCACGCCGGATCCGGGCAGCGGATCTCCGCGCGGGTCGCCTGCTCGGAGCCGGGCTTGTAGAGCGGGATCCGGATCAGCGCCGAGCGGTTGCGCTGCGACCAGGCGACGTAGACCGGGGCCTCGTAGCCGGGCACGAGCCGCTTGTAGGAGTTGACCCACTGGGCCAGCACCGCCGAGAGCTCGCGGGCGTGGACGAGCAGCCCTGCGATGAACGACTTGGCGGTGTCGGAGAGGTGGTTCGGGTCCTTCGCGTCGAAGAACTGGTTCCGCCCGCCCTTGAACAGCGACATGTGGGTGTGCATGCCCGAGCCGTTCTCGCCGAACAGCGGCTTCGGCATGAAGGTCGCGTAGTAGCCGTGCCAGGCGGCGACCTCCTTGACGACGATCCGGTAGGTCATCGTCTTGTCCGCCATCGCGAGCGCGTCGTCGTAGCGCATGTCGATCTCGTGCTGCGAGGGCGCGACCTCGTGGTGGTGGTACTCGATCTCGATGCCGACGGACTCGAGCGCCGTGATCGTGTCGTTGCGCACCTCGGTCGCGGCGTCCTGCACGGTCATCGCGAAGTAGCCGCCCTCGTCGATCGTCTCCGTGCCCTTGTCGTCCTCGAAGAGGAAGTACTCGAGCTCGGGGCCGACGTTGAACGTGTCGAAGCCCATCTTCTTCATCCGCTCGAGCGCGAGCTTGAGGATGTAGCGCGGGTCGCCCTCGTAGGGCGAGCCGTCGGGCTTGACGACGTCGCAGATCATCCGGCCGACCTTCGATCCCAGCGCGTGGCCGTGGTCGTCGACGGGGCGCGGCATGATCTCGAACGTCGCCGGGTCGGGGATCGCGACCATGTCGGACTCCTCGATCCGGTTGAAGCCCGTGATCGACGACCCGTCGAAGCCCATCCCGTCGTTGAGCGCGCCCTCCATCTCGCTCGGCGTGATCGCGAAGGACTTGAGGTGGCCCTCGAGGTCGGTGAACCAGAAGAGGACGTGCTCGACGCCCTCGTCCTTGATTCGCTTCAAGCACCGCCCGCCGGGCCGCGACGCTCGAGGTCGCCCTGTCCTTGCTCTGCACCTGCGCCGGCCGCTTGTTCGCCGCCGTCGCAGTGCTCCGTGGTCTCGCCATCTGCCGTTCCTCCCTTGAGACGAAGAAGTCAGGGGCCAGAGCGGCACCCGGGCACCGGCACCCGGTCCCGCGCGCCGCGCGGTGCGGCCCCGCTCGCTCCATCCTCGCACAGCCGCTGGGTGCTCCGTCCCGCTTGCCGTGACGGTCGGTTCGCATCTATGATGTCCGTCTCGGAGCACCGACGACGGTTCTCCGCGCAGGCGACGACGCCTCAGAGCTCCCCCGGGGAGCCCTGGGGCTTTTTTGTTGCCTTTTTCGGGAATCGACGACGACAGCTGGTCAACGGGAGGAAGACGACGATGACGAAGTACAAGCTCGAGTACATCTGGCTGGACGGCTACGAGCCTGTCCCCAACCTCAGGGGCAAGACGAAGATCGTCGAGCTCGACCGCTACCCCGAGCTCGACGAGCTGCCCCTCTGGGGCTTCGACGGGAGCTCGACGCGCCAGGCGGAAGGGAGTGACTCGGACTGCGTGCTGAAGCCGGTCGCCCACTTCCCGGATCCGGCCCGGACGAACGGCGTGCTCGTGATGTGCGAGGTGCTCCTTCCGGACGGCACGCCGCATCCGAGCAACAGCCGCGCGACGATCCCGGACGATCCGGACACCTGGTTCGGGTTCGAGCAGGAGTACTTCTTCTACGTCGAGGGCAGCCCGCTCGGGTTCCCGACGGGCGGCGGCTTCCCTGCCCCCCAGGGCGAGTACTACACGGGCGTCGGCACCAAGAACGTCGGGCCGATCGCGCGGCAGATCGTCGAGGAGCACCTCGACCTGTGTCTCGAGGCGGGGATCAACCACGAGGGGATCAACGCCGAGGTCGCGAAGGGCCAGTGGGAGTTCCAGATCTTCGGCAAGGGCTCGAAGCGCGCCGCGGACGAGCTCTGGATCGCCCGCTACCTCCTGCTCCGCCTGTGCGAGCGCTACGAGGTGGACGTCAACTGGCACTGCAAGCCGCTCGGCGCGGACGTCGACTGGAACGGCTCCGGCATGCACACGAACTTCTCGAACGCCTACATGCGCGAGATCGGTGGCGAGGAGTACTTCCACGCGCTGATGGACGCGTTCGAGCAGTACATGCACGACCACATCGAGGTGTACGGCCCCGACAACCACCTGCGGCTCACGGGTCTGCACGAGACGCAGTCGATCGACACGTTCAGCTGGGGCGTGGCCGATCGCGGTGCCTCGATCCGCGTGCCGCACAGCTTCGTCGGGAACGACTACCGCGGCTACCTGGAGGACCGGCGCCCGAACTCGCAGGGCGATCCCTACCGGATCGCCGGGCGCATCATCGAGACGATCGCGATGGTGGACGTCGACAGCCTCGGCCTGGGCGAGCGCGAGCTGAGCGAGGCCGCCGCGTAGCGCTCCCTCCGCACCAGTGACCTGAACGGCCCGGCCCGTGACGAGCACCTCGCTCGCAGGGCCGGGCCGTTCGGCGCTCAGGAGTCGTTCGACGCCGACTCGGGTGCGGCCAGGCGCGAGCGCGCCGTGCGCGTCAGCAGGGCCGCCGGGCCCAGCAGCAGCGCCCCGACGGCGAGACCGGCGCGCAGGGAGACGGCCGTCGCGAGCCCGCCGATCGCCGGACCGCCGACGACCTGGCCGACGGCGTCCGCCTGACTCACCATCGAGAGCGTCGTCGCGCGCACGGAGGAGTCCTCGATCGTGCGGTTGATCCACACGCTCTGGAGCGGCCCGACCAGGGAGCGGAGCGCGACGATCCCCAGGTAGGCGGCGCACGCGAGCGCGAACGAGCCGACGAGCGAGAACGCGAGAGCCGAGATGAGCAGCCCGACGTTCAGCGCCGTGAGGACGCGCGCCAGCGTCCGCGACGGGGCCTCACCGAGCCGGCGGGCGGCGAGCTCGCTCGTGACGATGCCCGCCAGGAACGCCACGCCGGTGAGGAGCCCGATCGTGGTCACGTCACGGAGCGCGTCGGGCAGGCCGATCGAGAGGAACTGCGCGACCCACAGGCGGTCGAAGCTCTCCGTCCACGCCCCGTAGGTGAACGCGACGCCGAGCAGGAGCAGCAGCACCGGATGGCCGCGCACCTCCCGCGCGCCCCGTCGGGCGGTGGCAGCGAACGCACGCACGCCACCCGTCTCGGACGTCTCGTGCGGGCGGAACCCGGTCTCGGGCATCACGAGAGCCAGCGCGACGCCGATCGCGAGCATCGCAACGCCCTCCCGCCACGATCGCGACGCGAAGGCTCGCCCCGCCCACGACGATCGCCAGCCCGACACCGAGCAGGGCGCCCGCCCAGCCCGCCTGCGCTCCCCGGAGCACGACCCGGGTGAGCCGGTCGGTGCCGATCTCGTCGGCGAGCCACGCGTCGAGCGCACCCGACTGGAACGTGTAGCCGATCCCCCAGAGGGCGTACGCGGCGATCACGAGCGGAACGCTGGGCAGGAGACCGAACCCGATCACGGCGACACCGATCACGAGGTACGAGAGGACGACCGACGCCCGCCGGCTGACGAGGTCGGCGACGATCCCCGTCGGCACCTCGAACACGAAGATCGCGAGCTCCATCGCCGTGCCGCAGAGCACCAGCGCGAACGGGCTCATCCCGAGCTCCGTCACGAAGTACAGGTTGGTCACGGTGAACGTGAGCATGCTCGCGAGCGACTCGGCGAAGAGCAGCCCGACGTAGACCGGGACGGCACTCGGACGACGGTACGGGACGATGCGTGGCACGGAGGCTCCTCGGGGTGCTCAGGGTCGACGACGAGGCGGCCCGCTCCAGGAGAGGACCGCCGGGACGAGCGAGACGTCAATCCCGGGATGCCACGCGCGGGAGCCTAACGGGCGGGCTCCGCCGCCACAAGGTTGCGGGCCGGCCGCGCGTTCGTCTATCCTCCTCGTTCTGGCGGGGGCGACGAAGGTCCCGCCGACGGCAACGGCGCCTCATCTCCCTGCGGGAGGTGGGGCGCTTTTCGTTGGTCCGAGACAAGGAGCCCCCGTGAGAGCACATCCGTGATCAAGGTCGAGGCAGTGGTCGTTCGCGACCGCGTGGAGACGGTGATGGAGGCCGTCGAGGAGCACACCGGGCATGTCGGCGTGACGGTGATCGAGGCGGTCGGGCACGGCCGCGAGAAGGGGATCACCCACGAGTACCGGGGACGCGTCTTCGAGTCGCGCTTCCTCCCGAAGGCCCACATGACGTTCGTCGTCCGGGACGAGATCGCCGCAGACGTGCAGGCGGCCATCGTCGACGCAGCGCGCACCGGGCACACGAGCGGTGACGGCATCTGCTGGATGTCGCCCGTCCAGGAGGTCACGCACAACCGAACAGGGATGAAGCTCGAGGAGGTGGAGAGCGTATGAGCACCAAGGACCTTGCCATCGCGACCAGCACCGTCTGGGTGGTCGTCGCGGCGATCCTCGTGATCTTCATGCAGGCCGGCTTCGCGTTCCTCGAGGCAGGGCTGACGCGGATGAAGAACGTCGGCCACATCGCGGCGAAGAACGCGCTGATCCTCGCGCTCGCGTCGATCGTGTACTTCCTCGTCGGGTTCGGGCTCGCGTTCGGCGACGGAGGCAACGGCCTCGTCGGCGGCTCCGGGTTCTTCCCGACGGTCGACGAGCTCCTCGCCGTCGGACAGGCGCCGTTCTCGTGGTTCACGGCCGTCCCGGCCGCGGCCGCGTACCTGTTCCAGGTGGCGTTCGCGGCGGTCTCCCTCGCGATCGTGTGGGGCGCGATGGCCGAGCGCACCAGGCTGTGGGTGTACCTCGCCTTCGGCGTCGTGTTCACGCTCATCTACTCCGTCGTCTCCCACTGGATCTGGAGCCCGCAGGGGTGGCTGTTCTCGAAGGGCATGCAGGACTTCGCAGGCTCGACGGTCGTGCACTACCAGGGCGCCCTCGCCGGTCTCGCCGGGGCGATCCTGCTCGGCTCGCGCATCGGCAAGCGCAACCAGGACGGGACGACGAACGCGATCCCCGGCCACAACATGGCGTTCACGACGCTCGGCGTGCTGATCCTCTGGATCGGCTGGTTCGGCTTCAACGCCGGCTCGACCCTCAGCGTCGACTTCGGCGGCGTCGGGTTCTTCGCCTACGTCGCGCTCAACACGAACCTGGGGGCCGCGGCGGGCCTGCTCGGCGCGTTCATCACCGCGTGGCTGGTGATCGGCAAGCCCGACCTCTCGATGATGCTGAACGGGGCGATCGGCGGCCTCGTCGCGATCACCGCCGCGTGCGCGTTCGTCGCCCCCTGGGCGGCGATCGTGATCGGCCTCGGGGCCGGCGTCGTCGTCGTGCTCGGGGTGCTGCTCGTCGAGCGCATCGGGATCGACGACCCGATCGGGGCGGTCGCGGCGCACGGGATGTCGGGCGTCTGGGGCACCCTGATGCTCGGGTTCCTCACCGTCCCCGAGCTCGCCGAGAACCTCGCGACAGGGACGGGTGGCCTGCTCTACGGCGGCGGGCTCCATCAGCTCGGCGTCCAGGCGCTCGGCCTCGCCTCGGTGGGCGCGTTCACGTTCACCGCGTCGTTCCTGGTGCTCTGGCTGATGGACAAGGCAGTGGGGATCCGGACGGAGCCCGAGGTGGAGACCATGGGGCTCGACGTCTCCGAGCACGGGATGTGGGGCTACCCCGAGTTCTACATCCCGGTCCCCGGCGGCTACGGATCGGAGCACGTCACGGCCACGGCCGGACAGCGCTTCGCCGATCGGGAGGTGATCGTCGCCGAGGGCCAGCAGGGCGACTCGATGTACGTCGTCCAGTCGGGCGAGGTCGAGGTCGTCAAGACGACCTCCGACGGGACCGACCAGAGCCTGGGCACCCTCAGGTCGGGGCAGTTCTTCGGGGAGATGGCGATCTTCGAGGACGAGGTGCGGTCCGCCACCGTGCGCGCGGTCGGCGAGGCCCACGTGATCGAGGTCGACAAGAAGAGCGTCGAGAAGCGGATCGCAGAGAATCCGCGGCTCGCGGTCAACCTCCTCAAGGAGATGTCGTCGCGTCTCCGGGACGCGAACTCGCGTCGTCTCCGCGCCGCGGAGACGCAGGAGGCCGAGGGGTAGACGCGAGGCTGGGGAGGGTGCCCGTCCGCGGGCGGCCCTCCCCGCCCTCGCAGCCGCTCTCAGCCGACCTGGTCGGCGAACCGCTCGACGAGCTCCGCGCGCGCGTTGAGCCCGAGCTTGCGGTAGATGCGCGTCAGGTGGAACTCCACCGTCTTCGGGCTGAGGAACAGCGTCTGCGCGATCTCGCGGTTCGTCTGCCCCCGCGCGACCTGCAGCGCGACCTGCAGCTCCTGCGGCGTCAGCTCGTCGCGCGTGGCGGCGTCGATCTTCCGGAGCCGCGCGCCGCTCGCCGCGAGCTCCCGCCGGCACCGCTCGGCCCACCAGTCGGCACCGAGCCGCTCGAAGAGCTCGGCGGCGGCCCGGAGCTGATCGCGCGCGCGACGCCGCTCGCCCATCCGGCGGAGCCGCTCGCCGTAGAGGAGGTGCGTGCGGGCGAGCTCGAACGGCGAGTAGTCGGGATGGAGCGCGAGCGCCTGCTCGAAGAGCGACGGAGCGCGGTCGTCCTTCGCGACGAGCGCCGCGCACCGGATCGTGAGGGCGTCGTCGTGCGGGTCGCCCGTCCGCCCCGACGAGCTCCTCCATCTCCGCCAATGCCGCCGCGGCGCCGTCGTCGCGCCCGAGCCGCACGAGCGCCTCCACGAGCAGCTCGTATGCGAACTCGTCGGGATCCCTGATGCCCGCGTCCCGGAGCAGCGCGTGCACCTCCTCGACGAGCTCGACCGCGCGGTCGCCGCGTCCGAGCGCGACCTCGCTGAGCGCGAGGTTGAGCATGGCGTGCCAACGGATCCAGTCGAGGCCGAGCGCGGCGCATGCGTCGATCGCGAGGGTCTGCATGCTCGTGGCAGCGGTCGTGGAGGCCGAGCCTCGCCTCGAGACCCGGAGAGGGTGTTGACCGCGTCGGCCCAGACGACGGTCTGGCCGAGCTCCTCGGCCAGCGACACGGCCTCCGAGACGGCGGCGTAGGCGGCCGCGAAGCGACCGCTCCTCGCCTCGGCGAACCCCTGGAACTGGAGCAGCTGCGGGAGCCGGGAGAGGTGACCGGCAGACCGAGCGCTCTCGATCGCACGCGCCACCTCCTCGAGCGCCCTCGGGTAGTCGTAGAGCCAGAGCGCGGCGATGACCCCGGCGTCCTGCGAGGCCGAACGCCGGACTCGCCCTCCGGGGCTCGGCGAGCAGTCCACGGAGTGTCCGCTCGCCCTCTTCGGCGCGGCCGAGCTGCACGAGCGAGATCCCCGAGACGAGGTCCGCCAGCATCCGCTCCGGTCGGCTCGGACCGGTCGGCGAGCCCGAGGATCCGCTCCACGATCGAGGTCGCGACCAGAGCCACCGGCGAGGCTCGCGTGAAACGCATCGGCAAGCGCGGACACCGCCTCGGGCGCGGTCCTGGACTCGAGCAGCGCCGCGCCGTCGAGGAGCAGGGCGGTCGCCTCGACGGGCGGCCGGGTCATCCAGGCGATCCGACCGCTCGTGACGAGCAGCGCACCCCTCACGGCGACGCGGGGGGTCGAGCGCGAGCCCGCGCTCGACGAGCGACGTCGCCTGGTCGAGCCGACCGGCGAGATACGCAAGCCGCGCCGCCTCGCCCAGCACGCGAGCGCGCTCGGACGCATCGGAGAGGAGGTCGGCTGCCCTGGTCAGGAGGGCGGCGCCGGTGACCGCGGGCACGTCGTCCGCGGCGGCGATCAGCTCCGCGGCAGCCTCGTCGTCGGTGCCGGCCGTCGCCTCGGCCCGGTGGAGCGCACGACGCTCACCGGGCGGGAGCACCTCGGCGATCGCGCGATGGACGTCGCGCAGCGTCGGGTCGTCGACCGCGCGGAGGACGGCAGCGCGGACCAGCGGGTGCCGGAAGGTCATCCGTCCGGAGGCGAGCGTGATCAGCCCCTCGACCTCTGCGGGCTCGAGGTCGGCGAGCGAGACGCCGAGCCGTGCGGCCGCGGTCTCGAACACGTCGACGCCGTCCTCCTCCAGGAGCGCGGCGAGCGCGAGCGCCGTCCGTGAGGACGTGGGAAGACCTGCCGCCGCCTGTGCGAAGGCGGACTCGACGAGCTCGCCTGCGACGAGAGCCGGCGGAAGCGGCTCCCGGCCCTCTCGCTGCTCGACGCTGAGCCGGTGCGGGAGCTCGAGCAGGGCGAGCGGGTTGCCGTGGGCCGCCTCCAGGACGGCCGATGCGCGCGGCCTCGTCGATCGACACCGCCCCCGTCTCGAGGATCGCCGCCGCGGATGCGTCGTCGAGCGGCGCGACGTCGACGACCGTCTCCACGACGCGTACGAGGTCGCCCAGGCCGCCGGGCCGCGCCGCGAGGACGACCGCGACGCTGTCCGCGCGGAGCCGCCGGAGGACGAAGCCCAGCGCATCGCGCGTCGGGTCGTCGAGCCACTGGAGGTCATCGACCAGCACGAGCAGCGGCTGCCGCTCGGCCGCGGCGGTCAGGAGAGCGAGCAGCCCGGCCGACACGGCGAACGCCTCGACGCCTGCCAGGTCTGTCGTGAGCACCGCCTCGAGGGCGTCCGCCTGCGCGCTGGGAAGCTCCGCCAGGCCGTCCTGCAGCGGCCGCACCAGGGCGAGCAGCCCGGCGTACGGGAAGTCGCGCTCGGACTGCGCGCCGAGGGTGCGCAGGGTCGTGAAGCCGACGGCCGCCTGCGCGGTGGCCTCGAGCAGGGCGCTCTTGCCGATCCCCGGCTCGCCCACGAGCGCGAGCGAGCGAGCGCGTCCGACGCGCGCATCCTCGAGCGCGGCGACGACGAGCTCGAGCTCCTGCTGACGGCCGATGAGCTCCAGGGTTCCTCCTCCGAAGGACCAGGGTAGCCCCCTGGCGCGAGCTGCGCGCCTTCTCTCGCATCGTGGTCGGTGCACCCAGGAGCATCACCGACGAGAGGAGACACACATGATTCCGCCGAGACCCCAGCAGCCCCGCGGACGCCGGCTCGCAGCCGGGGCGGCTATCGCGGCATTGGTCGCCACGGCGGTCGCGCTGGTCGCCGGCCCGGCGACCTCCGCACCGAAGATCACGACGGTCATGACGGGCCTCAACAGCCCCCGGGGCCTCGGGTTCTCGCCCATTGGCGACGCTCGTCGTCGTCGAGGCAGGCAACGGGGCCGCACCCTGCACCGACGGCACGAACACGATGAGCCTGCCACCGCGCGGAGCACCGATCTGCACGGGATCGTCCGGCTCGATCTCGGTGCTGGAGGACGGCCAGCAGAGCCGCGACCAGGTTGGCTGGCCGAGCTGGCGCAGCAACGCACCGAACCAGCCGTTCGTCGAGGTCACCGGCCCTCAGGACATCGACTTCCCGACGAAGGGCCGTGCGTTCGTGAGCGTCGGGTGGGGCGGCACCCCGGCGACCCGCACAGCGCCCGCCGCGAAGGGCAAGGCCTTCGGATACCTCGTGCAGACGGGCCCGAACGGCAAGCGTCGGAGCGCGGCTGACATCGCCGGCTTCGAGCAGGCCTTCAACCCGGCCGGCGGCCCCGTCGACTCCAACCCATACGGTGTCCTCGCCGAGCCGGGCGGGGTCTTCGTCACCGACGCGGGCGCGAACGCCCTCTACCGGGTCAAGGGCTGGAACGTGTCGCTCGTCGCGACGTTCCCGCCGCAGAAGCGGACGTGCACGACGCCGTTCCCGGCACCGCCGGTGCAGGAGTCGGTGCCGACGACGGTCGTCCGCGGCCCCGACAAGGCGCTCTACGTCGGCGAGCTGACGGGCTTCCCGTTCTGCGCCGGCGTCGCGCGGATCTGGCGGGTCGTCCCAGGCGAGGCTCCGACGGTGTTCCTCACCGGCTTCAAGATGATCATGGACATGGCCTTTGCCAAGGACGGCTCGCTCTACGTCCTGCAGTACGCGACGAGCCCGTTCGCGATCGGAGGCCCCGGCCAGATCGTCAAGGTCGCCTCCGACGGAACCCGGACCACGCTGGACACCGGCGCTGCCCTGCAGCAGCCGGCCGGCCTCGAGCTCGGCAAGGACGGTGCGCTGTACGTGACCAACAAGACCGTCACCCCGGGTGGCGGCGAGGTGCTCCGCATCCTCCCCTGATCGACGCTGCCGCCGGTCGGGGGTGCCCTCGTGGCCCCTCCGACCGCGGCGGAGGCCTCAATGACTCACGCCATCCCCATCACCTATGCGCTCCAGTTCCGCGGGCAGGTCGAGACGACCGGAGCCCGGGGCACCGTCGCCGCCCGCGCGTCAAGTGCGATGCTCGTCTCGGTCGTCGACCGCGACGGGCCGCACGGCCGCTTCGAGGACGTCGGCGCCGGCGAGGCCGTGTTTCGCGTCGCCCTCGACGGCCTCGGCCCGGTCGAGGGCCAGGTGGACTTCGGCGGCGGCACGACGCTGGGCCTGCGTGCCGCCGAGCGACACGGGGCCGAGCCCTCCTGTCGCCCGCACCTGAGCCACGGCGCAGCTCTGCTCGAGGTGGTGTCGGGCACCGGCCGGCTCACGGGAGCCCGCGGCTGGGTGACCTCGAACTACCTCCTCTCCGACACCGGAGACCTCACCGACACCCACCTCGGCCTGCTCTTCGTCGAGCGGCCGTGACCAACCAAGGAGGACAACCGATGCGTCTCGCGCTGCTGATGTTCGCCACGACGGCGCTGCTCGTCCCGCTCGCAGCACTCGCCTCACCGGCACCTGCCGGGAAGCCGCTCTCGAAGAACCTGCTCAAGAATCCCGGCGCGGAGCTCGGCCCGGCGACCCCCGACAGCGCGCAGGAGGCGCTCCCCCTGCCCGCGTGGGAGACGACCGGGGGCTTCCGCGCGGTCGGCTACGGCGGCTACCGCGTGGGCTCCCGACCCGCGCGACAAGACGAAGGGCTCGGGCTCGAAGTTCTTCGACGGCTGCCTCGCCTCGCCAGGGCAGACGGTCAACCTCGGTACCGCGACGCAGGTTGTCTCGATCGCACGCTGGGCGCGAGCGATCGACAACGGCACGGTCACGCTGGCCTTCTCCGCCGAGCTCGGCGGGTACGACGGCACCGAGAACCGTGCTACGGCCCAGGCGGCCTTCCTGAACGCCGCGGGCTCACCCGTCGGCAGGAAGATCCGTCTCGTCGGCCCTACGTACCTCCAGCGCCAGGGAATCACCCGGGTCGAGGCGCGGAGCGCCGCCGGCACGGTGCCGAAGGGCGCACGACAGGTCAGGGTGACCCTGACCGGCTCCCGCACCGGCTCCGGCCCGTGCGGGTTCGTCGACAACGTCAGCGCGGTTGTGCTCTCCCTCCCCAAGGCGGCGAGCTGAGCCGTCTTGCGAGACCAACCGTGCTCGGCGCAGTCGCGGTCGCGCTCGGCCTGCTCCCCTCGCCGGGTGCGAAGGCTGACGACACCGAGCCCGACTTCGGCGAGAACGACTACTGCTCGCCTGTCCTGACGGACGGCACGGGCCCGTGACCTGACCGCCACGAAAACGAGCAGCGAAGGACTGCGCGTCTTCCTTCGTCAAGAGAGCGGGAAGGCCGAAGTGGCCTGCGGGCTTTCCTCCGGGCGGGCGTGTCGCCCGCCCGGAGGAGCCACGTCAGCGCAGCTCGTACGTGACAGCAACCGTCGCGGTCGTCTCCTGCTCGCCGGTCACGACCGGGGTCGAGTCGGTCGCCGCACCGGCCTTCGCGAAGATCGGCACCGGGCCCGAGGAGCTCTCGCTCATCGACACGACCGGGCCGAGCGTGCGGCCGGCCGCGCTCGCGAGCCGCTCGGCGTGCGTCTTCGCGTTCGCGACTGCGCCGTCGAGGGCCTTCAGGTAGAGCGCCTCCTGGTTGGAGAACGAGAACGACGGTCCGTAGACCGTGTTCGCGCCGGCGGCGACGGCCGCGTCGATCGCCTTGCCGACCTGCGCGAGCGAGAACTCGGCCGTCGCGACGTTGGTGGCGACGAAGCCGTTCGGCTTCCCGTCGGGGGTCTGCACGGGGGAGAGCGAGACGTTCGACGTGGTGACGTCCTTCCCACCCGCGCTGCGAAGGGCGTCGAGCACCTGGTTCATCGCGGATGCGTTCGCGGCGAGCGCCGCCTGGGCCGTTGCACCGCGCGTCTCGACGCCTGCGCTGATCGACGCGCGGTCGGGCGTCGCGCGCACGCTGCCTGTGCCGCTGACGGTCACGGTGTCACGGCTGCGACGGCTCGTCGACGGCGCGCGCGCCCTCGGGACGCAGGACGCCGGCGAGTGCCGCAGCCGCAAGCAGCAGTCCGGCGACGATGGCGATGCGTTTCATGGTTCGTCCTCCCTGGTCGAGTTCTGTCGGAGATACGCCGCCGCGCAGGTGCTACGTCACACGCGTTCCCCCGGCTGTCGCCGGTCTCCTCGCGTCCTCGAGGTGCAGGTCGATCAGGCCGGTCGTGCGACAGCCGGGGGCCCGGCTCGAGGCCGGGTCCCCGGAGCGCTCTCAGGCGGCGACTGCGAGCGGCACCTCGGCCGCACGCTCCGGCGCGTCGCGCGGTCGACGCTCGACCCGCGAGCGAAGCCCCTGGAACTGACGCGCTTGCATGAGCGCATGCACCGAGCCAGCCGAACGGGTTGACGAGCGCTACGGCCGCGGCGTCGCCGGCCGTGCGCACGAGCAGCGCGCGCCCCGTCGGTGGGCGCCAGCACAACCGGGGCCGCTCGCCAGGCGCGGAAGCGGCTCCGCCAACGGGAACCGAGCGCCCGCGACGCAGGTCGACTCTCGCGGTCAGGCCCAGCACTCGGCCGGGCTCGAGCAGCGATACGTCGAACCACGTGCGATCGGGCGACGACGGCAGCCTGTCGCCAAGCGCCAGCCGTTGCCACTCGGCGTGCACCGCGTCGGCGCTGTGCTCGCCGAGCAGAGCGAGACGGTCGATGCTGTACCACCCGGCCCGTCCACGGCCCATCTGAGACGAGCCACGGCCACACGTCCTCCGGTGGCGCGTCGAGCGCGTGGCCATCGTCGACCGAGACCGTGCCCGGCGACGAGCCCATCGCCCGGCAATGCTCGGCCGGCCTCGTCCTTCGTGGCCCCCAGGTGCGCAAGCCGAGGCCACCAGCCCGACGTAGGCTCGGCCGTCGCGGCGCGGTCGCGATCGCGATCTCTCTCGCCGCGCTCGCGCTCGTCGGCGGCACGGCGGCCGCTGCAGCGGCGGGCGAAGGCGGCGCTTCAGGTGGCGGGCCTCGAGCGCACCGGGAGGGTCAGCGAAAGGGCTCGCCGCTCCCTCGCCTCGTCCGACCGAGCGCAAGCGCGGCCGGGAGCGTGATCGAGAACCCCTTCCTCCGGCTCCTCCGGGGGATGCTCGCCTTCGAGAGCACGCCCGCAAGCGATCGACCTCTCCTCCGGCGTACCGTACGTCCGACCGCGAGAGCCGCGGGCAGCGCGACCGACAGGCTCTTCCTCCTGCTCCTCCCGCGCCCGAACACGAGCGCGTCGGGACGAGCGGTCACGCGAGCGAGACGCGCGTGTTCCGTCTCCTCATGACGAACTCCTTTCGCCTCCAGGATGCCGCCGCGGGCAGTGCGGCGCATCGGTGATTCAGCGCAGAGCGCTCCCACGAGGCCTTAGAGATCCTCGTGGCGCTGGTGCGGCAGGAGGAACGTCGCGCCGAGGCCGACCAGGACAAACCCCGCGGCGACGAGGCCCGTGACCTTCGTCGCCGCGGCGCCGGCCTCACGGAGCGCCTCGCCGACGGCCGGCGGCGCCTGCGCCGAGATGGCCGGGATCGCGGTCCCTCCCGAGCCTTCGACGGCGGCGGAGATCTGTGCGGCCTGCGCTGTGGGCACTCCCGTATCGACGAGCCGTGTCTCCGACTGAGACGCGAGGCCGGCCGCGAGCGTCGCGCCGAGGATGGCGATCCCGAGCGCCGATCCGATCTGCCGGGAGGTCGACTGGATGCCGGACGCCTGGCCCGAGCGCTCGCGCGGGACGTCCGCGAGGATCACGCTCGTCAGCTGCGCGGTCGCGAGCCCGACACCGAGGCCGTACACGAAGAGCGCAGGTGTGAGGCGCAAGGCAGAGATGTCGGGACCCACCAGGAAGGCGTACATCGTGAGTCCGATCGCCTCCAGCCCGAGGCCCCAGCGTGCGACCGCGCGAGGGCCGATCCGCTTGGACAGCGTCGCGGCCGCACCACCCGCGACGAGCGCCCCGAGCGCGGTCACCGCGAGCACGGCGCCCGCCTCGAGGGCGGAGAGCCCGAGGACGCTCTGCAGGAACAGGGGGATGGAGAACACGAGGCCGAACTCCCCGAGGGCGACGATCAACGCCGCGACGTTGCCGGCGGAGAAGCTGCGGATGCGGAAGAGGCCGACGTCCACGAGGGGCTGCACCGCGTGGCGCTCGTTCAGGAGGAACACCCCGAGCACGGCCGCCGAGAAGAGGAACGCGAAGGCGATCGGAGATACACCCGAGAGCGGCCACTCCCAGGCGCCGACCGCGAAGGTCTGATCCGGGCGCAGCCATCCGTACGTCTGGCCCTCGATCAGGCCGAAGACGAGCAGGGCGAGCCCGAGGGACAGCGTGATGACACCCGGCACGTCCCAGCTCCGCACAGGCGCCGGATCGCGTGACTCGGGGACGAGGCGGAGCGCCGCGACGACCACGATCGCGCCGAGCGGCAGGTTCACGAGGAAGATCCAGCGCCAGCCTGCGAACTCGGTGAGAGCGCCTCCGGCGAGCGGGCCGAGCGCGGCCATTCCGCCGATCGTCGCCCCCCAGACGCCGAAGGCGACCGGGCGCGCGCTGCCGCGGAACGTCGCGTTCACGAGGGAGAGCGACGACGGGAGCACTGCTGCTCCGCCGACGCCCTGGACGACGCGCGCGGCGATCAGCCAGCCGCCCGACGGGGCGAGGGCGGCAAGCAGGCTCGCGCCGACGAACACGACGATCCCGGCGATGAACACCCGCTTGCGGCCGAGCGCATCGCCGAGACGGCCGAAGAGGATGAGCAGGGACGCGAAGACGAGGGCGTACGTGGAGTTGACCCACTCGGCCTGCGTCAGCGTCAGGTCGAGCTCGTCCATGATCGTCGGCAGCGCAACGTTGACGATCGTCGCGTCGATGATGATCAGCGAGACGCCCGCCGAGAGCGTGATCAGCGCGCCCCACGGCGGATGAGCGGAGGCGCCTGTCGGCTCGCTCACGAGGCCCGCATTCGTCCGGTGCCCCGTCTCAGAGAGACGACTCGAAGCGGCGCCGGGCCGACTGAATCGCCTCGACCACGTCACCCGGTCCGGGTGACGGCCGCGCCTGCACGCTCTCTCGTGCCGAGCCCATCGGCCGGAACGACCCGTCCCGCACGCTCGCCGCGACCTGCTCGTGCGCGTTCCTGAACGGCACGCCGCCGCGGACGAGATCCTCGGCGACGTCCGTGGCGAGCAGGAGCGGGTCGGCGACGGCCGCGGCGAGCCGCTCGCGGTCGACCTCGAGGCCGGCGGCCAGCACCGTCATCGCCTGGAGCGCCAGCCGCAGGTCGCGGCGCGCCGCGAACACGGGCGCCTTGTCCTCCTGCAGGTCACGGTCGTATGCGAGCGGAAGCCCCTTCACGGTCGCCAGCAGGCCCGTCAGCCGACCGATGGCTGTGCCTGCCTTGCCGCGGACGAGCTCCGCGACGTCAGGATTCAGCTTCTGCGGCATCATCGACGAGCCAGTCGCCGCCGCCTCGGGCAGTCGCGCGAACCCGAACTCCGCCGTCGACCAGAGCACGATCTCCTCCCCGATCCGGGAGAGATGCTGGTAGAGCATGGCGACGGCATAGAGATAGTCGAGAGCGAAGTCGCGATCCGCGACCGCGTCGATCGAGTTCCGCATCTGGCCGGGCGTGGCGGGCAGCCCGAGCGTCGAGCCTGCGATCGCACCGGCCCCGAGCGGGCTCGGCTCCGCCGCCTCGGCCGCGGCGGCGAAGCGCGTCCGGTCACGGTCGAGCATCTCCACCCAGGCGAGCAGGTGGTGCCCCAGCGTCACCGGCTGACCCCGCTGCATGTGCGTGTATCCGGGCATCAGGGTGTCCGCCTCGGACTCCGCAAACGAGAGGACGACGAGAGCAAGGGCCTCGATCTCCTGCCGGGCCTCTGCCGCCGCGTCGAGCACGTAGAGGCGGAAGGCGGCGGCGACCTGGTCGTTGCGCGAGCGTCCGGCGTGGATCTTGCGGCCGACGTCTCCGAGCAACCGCTCGATCGCAGAGTGGACGTCCTCGTCCGTCTCGAGGTAGCCCCCTGGGTCCTGGGCGATCGCCCCGAGCCGCTCCTGGACGACCGCGAGCTCAGTGTCCGTGAGCAGGCCCGCAGCGTGGAGACGGCGCGCGTGGTCGGCACTCGCCTCGCAGTCGTAGGGAAGGAGCTCCGCGTCCTCGCCGCGGAGGAACTCCCACACGGAGGGGTCGATGGAGCCGCCAACCCGGCCTGACCACAGCGTCATGCTCTGATTCTTCCCGAACTCAGACCGGCTCGGAGAGATGACCCGCGAGCTCGCGGGTCAGCTCGCCTGCGGTGGTCGTCGCGCGAGGCGCGAGGAAGATCGTGTTGTCGCCCGCGATCGACCCTGCGATGCCGGGGTGGTGTCCCTCGTCGATCGCCTGCGCCAGCGCGCTCGCGTACCCCGACGGCGTGGTCACGATCACGAGCGGGCCTGCCTCCTCGACGCCCGTCGCGTAGCGACGCATCGCAGCGCCGATCGCCTTGAGCCGGTCGAGATCGCCGGTCCCCGGCGCCGCATAGACCAGTCGGCCCGACGGCGCGCGTACCTTCACCAGACCGAGCTCCGCGACGTCGCGGGAGACGGTCGTCTGGACGACGTCGTGTCCCTCTTCCTGCAACGCGTGGACGAGCTCGGCCTGCGTCGAGATCGCCCCGTCGCGGACGAGGCGGAGGATGGCCTGGTGTCGGACGTTGCGACTCATACCATGCATGACGTCTGCATATTATGCCGTGGGGCTCGTAGACGCGAGGGCCTGTGCGATCGCGGCGAGCGCCTCGTCGGCCTCCTCCGCCGAGAGGACGAGCGGCGGGGTCAGCCGCAGGACGTCGGGACCGGCCGAGAGCACGAGCACACCACGGTCTCGACACGCCTCGACAACAGGGCCGACCGGACGGTCGAGCGTCGCCCCGATCAGGAGTCCCCGCCCGCGCACCTCGCTCACGCCGGGCAGGCTCCCCAGCCCGGCGCTCAGGCGCTCGCCGACCGAGGCCACGTGGGCGAGGAGCTCCTCGTCGATCGCCTCGACGACAGCGCAGGCGGCAGCGGCAGCGACGGGGTTCCCGCCGAACGTCGAGCCGTGGTCACCAGGCCCGATCGCGTCGGCCCTGCCGCTCCGAACGAGCAGCGCGCCGATCGGCAGACCGTTGGCAAGCCCCTTTGCGAGCGTCACGAGGTCGGGCTCGACGCCGAGCGCCTCGGACGCGAGGAACGTCCCCGTGCGCCCGAGGCCCGCCTGCACCTCGTCGGCGACGAGCAGCGCCCCGAGCTCACGAGCCAGCTCGGCGGCCGCCTGCACGAACCCCTCATCGAGTGGGATCACGCCTCCCTCTCCGAGGACGGGCTCGATCATGATCGCCGCGAGGTCACCACCGGGCGAGGCCACGCGCTCGAGCGACTCGACGTCGTTCGGTCGCGCAAAGGACACGCCAGGGACGAGCGGGCCGAACCCCTCCCACTTCGACGGCTGCCCCGTGACGCTCAGCGCGCCGTAGGTGCGGCCGTGGAAGCCGCCTTCGAGCGCCACGATCCGCGTCCGCCCCGTCGCCTTGCGGGCGACCTTGAGGGCGGCCTCGTTCGCCTCGGCCCCGGAGTTGCAGAAGAACGCCTGCGCACCCCCGACCCGGTCGGAGAGGAGCGCCGCGAGGCGCAGCATGGGCTCCGTCCAGTAGAGGTTCGATGCGTGCCACAGCCGGTCGAGCTGGGCGTGCGTCGCGGCGGTGACGGTCGGGTGGCGATGCCCGAGTGCGACGACGGCGATGCCTGCCACCATGTCGAGGTACCACCGGCCGTCGGCGTCACGAACCCGACAGCCGTCTCCCTCGACGATCGTGAGGTCGGCGCGCGCATAGGTCGGCAGCAGGACCGACCGCGCTTGTACCACCGTGGTACTTGCGCTCGGCGCCCGATCCGGCTGGGGACCGGGGGGTGTAGGGGGCGCGGTCAGGCGACGACCTCCGTCGTGCCGATCGTCGCGCGCACTCCGCCCCGCACGGCGACGACCGCGGCCGTGAGCTTCGGGACGATCCCGCCCTCGAAGCGCCCGGACTCGAGCCCCGCCGTCGCCTCGTCCACGGCGAGCTCGTCGACCGTGGCACCGTCGACGAGCACCCCCGGCACGTCCGTCACGAACAGGATGCGTCCGGCGCCGAGCCCGACGGCAAGGGCGGCGGCGGCCTCGTCGGCGTTGACGTTCAACGGGCCTTCGGCAAGCGGGGCGACCACGGGCACCCGCCCGGCGCGGAGCGCGGCGAGGATCGCCGGGGGAGCGGACGGCTCCGGGTCGCCGACGAGCCCCAGCACCTCGACTCGACGCGCGCGCAGGCCGATCACGTCGCCCCACAGAGGCTCTGCAGCGGCGCCGAGCGCCGAGCACACCTCGTCGTTCACGGCCGCCAGCGACTCGCGCACGACCTCGAGCACCTCGGCGCTCGTCACGCGTCGCCCGTCGACGAACGACGGGGCGATCCCACGACGCTCCATCTCGGCCGTGATCTGGGGGCCTGCACCGTGCACCACGACGACGTCGTGTCCGTTCGCGCGCAGGGCGTGCGCGCGCTGCGCGGCCTCTGCTGCCACGCGGCCACCGAGCTTGAGGACGACGATCACGTCGTGTACTCCGCGTTGATCTTCACGTAGTCGTACGAGAGATCCGACGCGAGGTATCCCGCCTCGCCGGCGCCGAGCCCCAGGTCGAGCTCGATCCGGCAGGACGGGCCCGAGAGCACGGGAACGCGGCCGGTGGGCGCGCCGTCGGCGAACACGGTCGTCCCGTCGAACGCGAGGGTGACACTCCCGAGCTCGAGCTGCGCGAACTCGCCGGCACACGGCGCCGAGCCCGCCGCCGCGAGCACGCGCCCCCAGTTGGGATCGCGGCCGAAGGCGGCGGTCTTCACGAGCGGCGAGGTCGCGACCCGCCGCGCGATCGCTTCCGCCTCGACGGCGTCTGCGGCACCGGTGACGGTGATCTCCAGCACGACGGTCGCACCCTCCCCGTCGGCCACGATCTGGCGCGCGAGCGACGCGCACACCGCGTCCAGCGCGGTCGCGAAGGCCGCGTCGTCCCGTGGGGCGCCGCTCGCGCCGTTGGCGAGCAGCACGACGGCGTCGTTGGTGGAGCAGTCGCCGTCCACCGAGATCCTGTTGAACGAGCGCTCGACCGCGGGTCGCAGGAACGTCTCGGCCTCGCCGGGGGCCAGGGCGTAGTCGGTGGTGACGACCGCGAGCATCGTCGCGAGGACCGGATGGATCATCCCCGCTCCCTTCGCCATCCCGCCAACGGTGAAGCCTCCTGCGCTCACCTGTGCGAGCTTCGGGCCGGAGTCGGTGGTGAGGATCGCCTCGGCCGCCGCGTCCCCGCCGTCCGGTGACAGCAGCGCGGAGGCCGACGAGACGCCGGCGAGCACCCGGTCGAGCGGGAGGCGGGCGCCGATCACGCCGGTCGAGAGGACGACCACCGCCTCGCTCGCGATCCCGAGGGCCTCGCCGACGGCGACGGCAGTCGCCTCGGCGTCCGCCTCCCCGGCGGCTCCGGTCGCGGCGTTCGCGACGCCGGCGTTCACGACGACCGCCTGCGGCTCGGCCGCAGCGAGGTGGCGACGGGAGACGACGCACGGGTGCCGCCTGCACGCGGTTGGTCGTCCAGAGCGCCGCCCCGACCGCGGGGCTTGTCGAGCGCACGAGCGCGACGTCCGCCTTGCCCGACGGCCGGATCCCGGCGGAGACGCCGGCGGCCTCGAACCCCCGTGCTGCGGTGACCGACACCGACGCCCTAGACGAGGATCCCGGCAAGCCGGAGACCCGTGACGTCGTCGAACCCGAAGAGGTGGTTCACGTTCTGGATCGCCTGCCCTGCGGCGCCCTTGCCGAGGTTGTCGAGGGCGGTCACGATCATCGTCCGCCCCGTGAAGGCGTCGTCGAAGACGCCGAGCTCGACCACGTCCGTCGTCTGGACCCGGGCGAGCTCCGGGCGAGACGCCCTCCGGGAGGACGGTCACGACCCGGCTCTCCGCGTAGCGCTCCTCGAGCAGAGCTCGCAGGTCGGCGCCCGTGCCGCGGACGTTGCAGGTCGCGATGATGCCGCGGCGCAAGGGCAGGAGATGAGGCGTGAACGAGACCGGGAAACCCAGCATCTGCGCGATCTCCGGGACGTGCTGGTGGCGTCCGACCTTGTACGGCGCGACGTTCTCGAGCACCACGCCGGCGTGGGTGCCGGTCTTCGGCGTCCTCCCGGCGCCCGTCATCCCCGACATCGCGTCGACGACGACGCTGTCCGGGTCGATCACATCCTTGACGGGCTCGAGCGCGAGCAGGATCGCAGTGGCGTAGCAGCCAGGGTTCGCGATCAGCCGCCCCGACGGCGGCGACAGCTCGGGAAGCCCGTACGACCAGTGCCCGAGCTCCTCCGGATGGGGGTGCGTGAAGCCGTACCAGCGCTCGTAGTCCGACGCGTCGTCCAGCCGATGCGCCCCCGAGAGGTCGACGATCACGCCCCGTGTGGGCATCGTGAGATGGGCCGACTCGTCGTGGGAGAGGCAGAGGAACGTGACGTCGGCCTCGCAGGCGAGCGCTGCGTCGTTCGTGATGAAGTGCGGCACGCGCTTGCCGCCGTCGCGGTTGAGGCGTGGGTCGAGGGCCGTCGCGTCGCTGCCGGCAAGCGTGTCCGAGCCGACGGCGTACACCTCGAGCTCCGGGTGCCGAAGCACGCGGTCGAGGGTCTCCTGGCCGGTGTACCCGGCCGCGCCGATGATCGAGACATACGCCATGGAACGCATAGTATGCAGACAATTCGCAGACTATGCGTCAGGCGGTCGCGCGATCCTCGCTCACCGCGAGCTCGACCTCCGCCCCGCGGGGCACGAGCCGCCTGAACCGATCGAGCGCGGCCGCCGGATCACGGAGCAGGGCGGCCGCGCGTGCCGAGCCGGTCAGGTCGCGATGGCGCTCGACGAGTGCGACCAGCCGCTCCGCGTCGGCGCGATCGAGCTGCACCAGCCGGACGAGCTCGTCGTTGAGAAGGCGCTCGTCGGCGTCGAGGAGAAACGCCTCACCGCCCGTCATCCCGGCACCCAGGTTCCTGCCGTGCGGTCCGAGCACGACGACCGTGCCGCGGGTCATGTACTCGCACGCGTGGTCGCCGACGCCCTCGACGACGGCGGTCGCGCCCGAGTTCCGGACGGCGAACCGCTCGCCTGCGCTCCCCGCGACGAAGAGCTCCCCTCCCGTTGCGCCGTAGAGCAGCGTGTTGCCGGCGAGGCACGCGTCGCCGGCGTCGTCGGCGGGCGGCGCGATCACGATCCGACCGCCGCTCATCGACTTGCCGACGTAGTCGTTGGCCTCCCCGACGAGCGACAGCTCGACGCCGGTGACGTTGAACGCACCGAAGCTCTGGCCTGCGGAGCCCTCGAACCGCGCGCGGACACGGCCCGCCGGCGATCCCGATCCGACGACCTTGGCGATCGCGCCCCCGAGGCGCGCCCCGATCGACCTGTCGGCGTTGGTGATCTGGTAGCCCGGCTCGACGAGCCGCGCCCCGCTGATGATCGCCTTCCCCTGGGCGAGCAGCAGGGCGCCCAGCCGATCGCCCTCGTGCGGCACGGGCTCGCCCACGTAGCGCGCGTGACCCTGACCCGTGCGCTGGAGGAGCGGCCCGAGGTCGAGGGAGTCCGCCGACGCATCGCCGGTGGAGCGCTGGCGCAGCAGGTCGATGCGCCCGACCGCGTCGTCGACCGTACGAAGACCGAGCGAGGCGAGGAGCTCCCGCACCTCCAGGGCGACGAACCGGAGATAGGCCTCGACCATCTCAGGGGTGCCTGCGTACTTTGCGCGCAGCTCGGGCTTCTGGCTCGCGATCCCCACCGGGCACGTGTCGAGATGGCAGGAGCGCACCATCAGGCAGCCCTCGGCGAGCAGCAGGGCGGTGCCGAACGAGAACTCGTCTGCGCCGAGCAATGCCGCGACGACGACGTCCCGTCCGGTCTTGAAGCCTCCGTCGACCCGCACCCGGACGCGACCGCGGAGCCCGTTGGCGACGAGCGCCTGCTGCGTCTCCGCGAGCCCGAGCTCCCAGGGCGACCCGGCGTGCTTGATCGACGGGAGCGGGCTCGCCCCGGTGCCCCCGTCGGCGCCGGCGACGTGGACGACGTCCGCGTGTGCCTTGGCGACGCCCGCCGCGATCACGCCCACCCCGCTCTCGGAGACGAGCTTCACGGAGATGTCGGCGTCGGGATTGACCTCGCGCAGGTCGAAGATGAGCTGAGCGAGGTCCTCGATCGAGTAGATGTCGTGGTGCGGGGGCGGGGAGATGAGCGAGACCCCGGGCTTCGTGTTTCGCAGCCGCGCGATCTCCTCGGTGACCTTGTGCGCCGGGATCTGGCCACCCTCGCCCGGCTTCGAGCCCTGGGCGACCTTGATCTGCAGCTCCTCCGCGAACGCCGCGTACTCCGCCGTCACGCCGAAGCGCCCCGATGCGATCTGCTTGATCTTGGAGTTGCGCTCGTCGCGGTAGCGGGCCGGATCCTCCCCTCCCTCGCCGCAGTTGGAGCGGCCACCAAGCCTGTTGAAGGCGATCGCGATCGTCTCGTGCGCCTCGGCGGAGAGCGCCCCGTGCGACATCGCGCCCCCGGAGAACCGCCGGACGATCGACTCGACGGGCTCGACCTCCTCCAGGGGTACCGGGGTCGCCGCCGTCACGAGCTCGAGCAGGTCGCGTGGCTCGATCGGCGTGCGCCCGTTCACCATCGACGCGAACCGCTCGTAGAGATCGAACTTCTCGCCCTTCACCGCCTTCACCAGCGCATGGTTCGCGGTCACCGCCTCCTGGAGCGCCGCGACGACCTCGGGATCGGTCGCGTGGGGCTCGCCACCCTTGCGGAACTTGTAGAACCCCGGGTTCTCGAGCTCGGGCTTCGGCCTGTCCCGACTTCCGCCAGACGCGCGAGTGCGTCCTGCTCGAGACGCTGCAGGCCGATTCCGCCGATCGCGGAGTGGGTGCCGCCGAAGAAGCGCCGGCAGAGCCGCCGATCGAGCCCGACCGCATCGAAGAGCCGGGCGCCGCGATAGCTCGACACGTCGGAGATGCCCATCTTGGACATCACCTTGAGGACACCGTCCTCGAACGCCGCGAGCAGCCTCCGCTGCGCCTCCTCGGGGCTCGGCCGGTCACCACCGACCTTGTCCGTCACCGCGAGCCGACCGACGGTCTCGAGCGCGAGGCGGGGGCAGATGACGTCGGCGCCGTAGCCAAGGAGCGTCGCGACCATGTGCGTGTCCCGCGCCTCGTCGGTCTCGACGAGCAGTGCGCACGCCGTCCGCAGGCCTCGCTCGACGAGGCGGTCGTGGGCAGCCGCCACGGCGAGCAGCGACGGGATCGGGGCGCGGTCGCCGCCGGCGAGCGCGTCGGAGACGCACACGGACGTCCAGCCCGCGGCGGCCAGCTCGGCGCACGCGTCCGCGACCCGCTCGACGGCGCGTCCGAGCCCTTCCTCGGCGGCGAAGGTCGCGTCGACCCGTGCTGGCTCGAGCGCCGCGAGACCGTCGGGGGTGACGAGGAACGACGGGAGCACGACGAGCGGCGCGAGCGGACCCTCGGACTCGAGCGGCGCCCGCGGCCCGACCAGCGTCGCGATCGACATCACGGTGCGCTCGCGGTAGTGGTCGATGGCCGGGTTCGTGACCTGGGCGAAGCGCTGCCGGAAGTACGACGCCAGCGGCCTGGCCCTGCCCGCGAGAGGCGCGATCGGCGCGTCGTCGCCCATCGAGTACACGGGATCCTGTCCGGACTGCGCGATCGGCCGCAGCATCAGGCTCAGCTCCTCCCGCGTGTACCCGTGGAGCGCGTGCCTGCGCAGTGAGGTCCTCCTCGCCGATCCGGGCCGGAGCGCCCTGCTCGCCTGCCGAGACGGTCGAGGAGACCCAGGTCGCGTACGGCTTGCGACGGGCGAGCTCCCGCTTGAGCTCGCCGTCGAACAGCAGGCCTCGCTCCGGATCGATGGACAGCTGCTGGCCGGGGCCGAGCCGGCCCGCCGCACGGTGCTCTCGTCGGAGAGCGGGATCGCCCCGGCCTCGGAGGAGACGGTCACGAGCCCGTCGCTGCACACCGCCACGCGGAGAGGACGCAGGCCGTTGCGGTCGAGCGCGGCGCCGCACACGACGCCGTCCGTGTAGACGAGACCGGCAGGCCCGTCCCACGGCTCGACGAGCATGGCGTGATATCGGTGCATCGCGCGCTGGGCGTCGTCGATCCGCGGGTCGTTCTGCCACGCCGGCGGCACCAGCATCGCGACGGCCTCCCGCACGTCCACCCCGGCGCGGACCACGGCCTCGAGGGCGTTGTCGAGGATCGCCGAGTCCGACCCGCCACGGTCGAGCGCAGGCGCAAGGCCTTCCTCGATCCCGCCCGCGCGCTCGCGCGCTTCCATCCAGGCGCTGTTTCCCTCGATCGTGTTGATCTCGCCGTTGTGGCAGAGCAGGCGGAAGGGCTGTGCCCGCTCCCAGCTCGGCTCGGTGTTGGTCGAGAAGCGCTGGTGGAAGATCGCCCAGGAGACCGCCCACTCCGGGTCGGCGAGATCGGGGAAGAACGACGCGAGCTGGGTCGCGGCGCAGAGGGCCTTGTACGTGACCGTCCGGAAGGAGAGCGAGGCGACGTAGACGCCCGGCACCGCCTCGGCGCGCCGCCGCGCCCTGTGGGCGCGCAGCTCGCCGTCGGGGTGCACGCAGGGCGCGAGCACCAGCTGCGCGATCCGCGGCAGGCTCGCGGTCGCCGTCGAGCCGAGCGCCGCGACGTCGTGAGGGACGTCGCGCCACCCGAGCGGATCCAGCCCCTCCAACCGGCAGGCCTCCTCGACGACGTTCCGCAGCCACGGCTCGCGCAGGAAGCACATCGCGATCCCGCCGTCGACGACCCCCGTGAGCGCTGGCGAGAGCGGGAGCAGGACGCCGGCTCCGTCCCCCGTGACGCCGTCCGCCGCCCAGGCGCCGCGGTGCGAGACGGCGCCGAGCCCGGCGAGCGCGCGGTCGAGGATCTCGCGCGACGCGCGGCCGCCCGAGTCGGCGACGAGGCCGATGCCGCAGGCATCGCGCTCGATCGTCGGGTCGTGCAGCGGTCGGGTCACGGAGGTGCGCCTTTCTGGAGGGGGACGCGAGGAGGGAGGCTCCCGCCCGTTGCTTCTGAGCTAGTCCGGCGAGGGCGGGGAGAGGCCGGCTAGCGCGCGGTGCGCGCGACGATCGCGAACGGGGCGTTCGCGGCGGGATCTTTCGCGATCGGGGCGATCGTCGACGGCAACATCGCTATCGATCCTAAAGAAATGCGGTTCGGTCGGCAAGCGTCTTCACCGGAACGTGCACACGTTGCGGTTTGACACCCCTCATCCTCTCGGGCACTCTGGAAGGCAGATGCTCTGCCGTGTCGTATCCGTACCCGTGCTCGTACCGCGCCCCGCGGTAGCGACGGGTGCCGGCATCGAGCTCATTCTCGTCATTCCCCGCTAAGGGGAGGGATGACGCTCACGCGCCGCTCGCCCGGCGCACACGCCGACCCAGACGACGCCACCCGAGCGCCCACGGGCGACCGGAAGGAGGAGCACCACCATCGTGAGCACCACTGATCCGAGCACCAGCACAGACCGCCCCGAGCGAGATGCCGCCTACGTCGTCACGTGCCTGGCGGGGCACGGCATCGGTCCCGAGGTGACGGCGGCTGCGAGCCGCGCGCTCGCCGATCTCTCGCGGCACCACGGCTTCCGGGTCGACGAGGTGCATCCGCCGTTCGACACCGAGGCGGTGGCTCGGTCGGGTCATCCGCTTCCCCCAGCGACCCGACGCGCGACGAGGAGCGCAGACGCCGTGCTGGTCGCCGGCGCCGACGCTCCCGCGCTCGAAGGCGTCCGCGCCGAGCTCGAGCTCGCCGTGTGCGTCACGCGAGTGCTCGACGAGCTCGGCGACTCGACGATCTTCGCTGCGCTCCACGACGAGGCGGATGACCTCGCGATCGACCGGTCGTTCGCGGCCGCGCGCGCGCAGGCGGGCTGCGTCGTCTCGGTCGGCGTGACCGACCGCGTGGGCCGAGCGCGTCGATCGACATGCCGAGTCGCACCCGGGCGTCCAGGTCGTCCACCTTCCACTCGCCGACGCGCTGTGGAAGCTCGCCAACGGAGGTTGCGGAGTCGTCGTCGCGGAGCGCGTCCTCGCCGATGCGGTGGCCGAGGCGCCGAGACTCGGCGGGCGCGAGCGGCTCATCGCCACCGCCGAGCTCGCGTCTTCCGGCCCCGGGCTCTTCGCGCCGACGCACGGCACCGGCCACGAGGCGGCGGGGCACGGCATGGCGGACCCGAGCGAGATGCTGCTCGCGACGGCCCTGCTGCTCTCGGAAGGGCTCGGGCGGCGGGCCGCAGGAGAGGCGCTGGAGGAGAGCCTGGCGGTCGCCCTGACCCGGTCGGAGCTGCCTCTCGGCGTCTCTGGACCGGGCGTGACCGCCACGACCAGGGAGTTCGTCGACGCGGTGCTCGCGCTGCTGCCGAGCGCGCGTCGTGATACGGAGTTCGCACTGGGGGTGACCAGATGAGGATGCGCGGAGCAGACGCCATCCTCCGCTCGCTCGAGGCGGAGGGCGTCGAGGTGATGTTCGGGATCCCGGGCGGCGCGATCATGCCCACCTACGACGCGATGGCACGCGGGACGACGGTGCGCCACGTGCTGGCCCGGCACGAGCAGGGCGCAGGCCACATGGCCCAGGGCTACGCGCGCGCCTCGGGGAGGGTCGGCGTCGCGATCGCCACCTCCGGGCCGGGCGCGACGAACCTCGTCACCCCGATCGCCGACGCCTGGATGGACTCGACCCCGCTCGTCTGCATCACGGGCCAGGTGCGCTCGACGCTGATCGGCACCGACGCCTTCCAGGAGTGCGACATCACCGGCGTGACGATGCCGATCGTCAAGCACTCATGGCTCGTCCAGGACGCGCGGGACATCCCTGCGGTGCTGAAGGCCGCGTTCCACGTCGCGCGCACGGGACGCTGCGGCCCGGTGCTCGTCGACGTGCCGCGCGACGTGCAGGAGGCAGAGATGGACTTCGCCTGGCCCGAGACGGTCGACCTGCCGGGCTGGAAGCCGCCGCGCAAGGTGCACCCGCTCCAGATCCGGCAGGCCGGTCAGGTGCTCGCTCATGCCGAGAAGCCCGTCCTCTACGTCGGCGGCGGCACGCTCAACGCCGACGCGTGCGCCGAGCTCCTGCAGCTCGCCGAGGGCGGTGACCTGCCGGTGGTGACGACGCTGATGGGCAAGTCGGCGTTCCCCGAGACCCACCCGCTGTTCATGGGCTGGCCCGGGATGCACGGCACGAAGTGGGCCAACATCGCGATGAACACCTGTGACGTGCTGGTGGCGGTCGGCGCGCGGTTCGACGACCGGGTCACCGGGAAGCTCTCGGCGTTCGCGCCCGGCGCGACGGTCGTGCACCTCGACATCGACGCCGCCGAGATCTCGAAGCTGCGCGACGCCGACGTCCCGGTCGTCGGGCCGCTCAAGCAGGCGCTCGCAGCCCTTGTCGGCGAGGTCGCGAAGCACCGCGCCGAGGGCGCGCCGCCGCCCACGGAGTGGCTGCGCCGGATCGCGGAGGCGCGGGAGCAGTACCCGTTGCGCTACGGCGCCGAGGGCGAGTTCATCAAGCCTCAGGCGCTGCTGGAGACGCTGCAGCAGCTGACCGCGGGCGACGACGTGATCTTCACCACCGGAGTCGGTCAGCACCAGATGTGGGCGATGCAGTACCTCCTGCCCGAGCGTCCGCGCACGTTCATCACCTCGGGAGGCCTCGGGACCATGGGCTACGGCATCCCTGCGGCGATCGGCGCCAAGGCAGCTCGGCCCGAGGCGAAGGTGGTCTGCATCGACGGGGACGGGTGCTTCCAGATGACCTGCCAGGAGCTGACGACCTCATCCGTGGAGGGACTGCCGATCGTCGTCGTGCTCGTGAACAACGGGTACCTCGGGATGGTCACGCAGTGGCAGGACATGTTCTTCGACGGACGCCGATCGCACGTCCACCTGGACGAGGCGATGCCCGACTACGCCAAGCTCGCGGAGGCGATGGGGGGCGTCGGAATGGTCGTCACCCGCCGCGAGGACGTTCGGGGTGCGCTCGAGGAGGCGCTCGCCCTCGACCGCACCGTCGTCGTCGACGTGCGCGTCGATCCCGCCGAGCAGTGCTTCCCGATGATCCCGGCGGGTGCCGCGGCCCTGGACATGATCGAGTACACCGACACCCTCGACACCCCGACGCTCAAGAAGGCGGAGGCATTGTGAAGCACACCATCTCCGTCCACGTGGAGGACAAGCCGGGCGCGCTGACGCGCATCACGTCGATGTTCGCGCGTCGCGGCTTCAACATCGACTCGCTCGCCGTCGGCCCGACCGAGCGGCCCGGCATCTCGCGCATCACGCTGCGCGTCGACTGCGCCGAGCACACGCTCGAGCAGATCGAGAAGCAGATCCACAAGCTCGTGAACGTGCTGCGCGTGACCGAGCTCGTCCCGGGCGAGTCGGTCGAGCGCGAGCTGATGGTGCTGAAGGTGTCGGTCACGCCGGAGCGCCGCGCGGAGCTGATCGGCGCGGCCGAGGCGTTCCGAGGACGCGTGCTGGACATCGGCGCCGAGGCGCTCGTGCTCGAGCTCGTCGGGACGCCCGAGGAGCTCGACGCGTTCCACGAGCTGTGCCGGCCCCACGGCATCGTCGAGCAGGTGCGGACCGGCCGCATCGGGCTGACCCGGGCCTCCTCGCGGACTGCGGGGCACGGGCTGGCCGCGATCAGCTAGGGCTCTCTCTGCGAGAGAGCCCTGGAGAGAGAGCAGAGCAAACGAGCGGCCTGCGACGCGGCAGCGTGGCATCGGCGATAGTTGTGGGCTCTCGAGACAATGACCGCGAACTGATGGTGGGCGGGGCGACACGGTCCCTCCCCTGAATCCGAAAGGGACGAAACAGATGGCGACGATCCTCTCCGGTGGCGACCTCTCGCTGCTCTCCGGCACGGTCGCGGTGGTGGGCTACGGCAGCCAGGGCCACGCGCACGCGCTCAACCTCCGCGACTCCGGCGTGCAGGTCGTCGTCGGTCTCCGCGACGGCTCGACCTCCTGCGGGGACGCCGAAGCGGCCGGTCTGGAGGTCAAGACCGTCGGCGCCGCGGTCGAGGGCGCGCAGCTCGTGTCGATGCTCCTTCCCGACCAGGTGCAGCCGCAGGTCTATCGCGAGTGGGTGGAGCCGAACCTCGCGCCGGGGGCGACCGTCCTCTTCGCGCACGGGTTCAACGTGCTCTACGAGCGGGTGGCGCCTGCGGCCGACCACGACGTCGTGATGGTCGCCCCGAAGGGGCCGGGCCACGTCGTCCGTCGGCTCTTCACCGAGGGCTACGGGACGCCGGCGCTGATCGCCGTGCACCAGGATGCCAGCGGCTCGGCGCGCGAGACCGCGCTCGCCTACGCGAGCGGCATCGGCGCCGGGCGCGCGGGGATCCTCGAGACGACGTTCAAGGAGGAGACCGAGACCGATCTCTTCGGCGAGCAGGCAGTCCTCTGCGGCGGAACGGCCGAGCTGATCCGGGCGGGCTTCGAGACGCTCGTCGCGGCCGGCTACCAGCCGGAGGTCGCCTACTACGAGTGCCTGCACGAGCTCAAGCTGATCGTCGACCTGATCTGGGAGGGCGGCCTGCAGCACATGCGCTGGTCGATCTCCGACACCGCGGAGTTCGGCGACTACGTCAGCGGCCCGCGCGTGATCGACGGTCACGTCCGCGAGTCGATGCAGGGCATCCTCGACGACATCCGCTCCGGTGCGTTCGCGAAGCGCTGGATCGCGGACATGGACAACGGCGAGGCGGAGCTGCGGTCGCTGCGCGCCGCGGCCGAGAGCACGTCGCTCGAGTCGGTCGGCAAGGAGCTGCGCTCGCTCATGCACCGCGAGGGTTCCTGATGTCTGTGACGTCAGGAGCCCTAGAGGGTCACGTCCATGGCATCCGTTGACGTTCCCGTCGCGCTGCTCGGATACGGGACGGTCGGAGCGGCGGTGCACCGGCTGCTCGAGGAGCAGGGCGACGAGATCGAGCGGGCGACAGGGCACCGACCCCGGGTCGTCCGCGCGCTCGTTCGCGACGTCGAGAAGCAGCGCGGCTTCGCCGCTGCGCCGGGAGTCCTCACGACCGACCCCGCCGACATCCTCGACGACCCGTCGATCCGCGTCGTCGCGGAGGTGATGGGGGGCGTCGAGCCCGCCGGCGACCACGTCCTCGGGCTCCTGCGCTCAGGGCGCTCCGTCGTCACGGCCAACAAGCAGCTCGTCGCCCGGCGGGGCGCGGAGCTCTTCGCAGCGGCGTCCGAGCACGGCGTCCAGCTGCGCTTCGAGGCGTCCGTCTGCGCCGCGATCCCGGTGATCAAGGTGCTGCGCGAGTCGCTCGTCGTCACGAACGTCCACCGCGTGCTCGGGATCGTGAACGGCACGACGAACTTCATCCTCTCCGCGATGGAGGAGGGCCGCTCCTACGAGGACGCGCTCGCCGAGGCGCAGAGGCTCGGCTACGCGGAGGCCGATCCGACCGACGACGTCGGGGGGATCGACGCCGCGGCGAAGACCGCGATCCTCGCCACCGTGGCGTTCGGGACCCGGGTTCCGATCGAGTGGGTCGCGGTCGAGGGGATCGAGGGCGTCACCGGCGAGCACGTCGCGGCCGCGCGCGCTCTCGACATGCGCGTGAAGCTCCTCGGGAGAGCGACGCTGGTCGGCGACCGCGTCGACGTGCGGGTCGGTCCCGCGTTCGTCGACGCGCACCATCCGCTCGCGGCGGTCGAGGGAGCGTTCAACGCCGTGATGCTGCAGGGCGACGCGATCCGGGAGATCACGCTCGAAGGCCCCGGGGCAGGCGGGATCGAGACCGCCTCCGCGGTCGTCGCGGACATGGTCTCGGTGATCGGGACGACCGGGACGGGCTTCCTCCAGAACGACCCGGTGTGGCGCGATCTCTCCCGGTTGGCGCCCGGCGATCTCGGCTCGAACTGGTACCTGCGCCTCGAGGTCGAGGACCGCGCCGGCGTGCTCGCGCGCATCGCGCAGGAGTTCGCGACGCACCAGGTGTCCGTCGCCCGGCTCGTCCAGCGTCCTGGCGACGGCGGGGCAGTCCTCCACGTGATCACGCACGAGGCGTCCGCAGGCAGCGTGGACGCCGCGCTGGCCGCGATCCGGGCGCTGCCCGAGTCGAGGGGCGAGGCGAGCGCGCTGCCCGTGGTCTCCGACCGCGGCGTCGAAGGGCTCGGCTGGGCGTGATCGGCTCGTTCCGAGCGGATCAGCCTAGATTGGATCCATGATGCCTCCGTCTCTCATCGAGCGGTTTCGCGATCGTCTCCCGGTCACCACGGCCACTCCCGTCGTCACGCTCGGAGAGGGCTCCACCCCGCTGCTGCGCGTTCCGCGGCTCGCGGAGGCGCTCGGGGTGCCCGAGCTGTGGGTGAAGTGGGAGGCGTCGAACCCGACCGGCTCCTACAAGGATCGAGGGATGACCGTCGCGGTCTCCAAGGCGCTGGAGGAGGGCGCGCAGGCGGTGATCTGCGCGTCGACCGGCAACACCGCAGCCTCGGCGGCCGCCTACGCCGCTCGGGCCGGGATCACCGCGGTCGTCCTCACGCCGCAGGGGGCGGTCGCCGGCGCCAAGGTGGCACAGACGAGGATGCTCGGCGCAGCCGTGCTCGAGGTGCGCGGCGACTTCGACCAGGCGCTCGACGCGGCACGCGAGCTCTCGCGGCGCGGCACCCACCAGCTCGTCAACTCCCTCAACCCGTATCGCCGCGAGGGGCAGAAGACGGCGGTGTTCGAGATCGTCGAGGAGCTCGGCGCCGCCCCGGACGCGTTCGTGATCCCCTACGGCGGCGGCGGCAACACGTCGTCGTACGCCCAGGCGCTCCGTGAGCTCGGTCTCGCCGTCCCGATCGTCTCGGTCGAGGCAGCCGACCGCCGACAGACGCTCGCCTCGGCGATCCGGATCGGCGACCCTGCCCACGCGCACGCGGTCGCCGAGTCGGGCGCGGAGGTCGTCACCGTCGACGACGACGAGATCGTCGCCGCCTGGCGGCTGCTGGCGGAGACCGAAGGCCTCTTCTGCGAGCCGTCGTCGGCGGCCGGGGTCGCCGCGCTGCGGCGCGGCGCGGTGCACGGGGAGCGGATCGTCGTGACCGTCACGGGACACGGGCTCAAGGACGTCGAGATCGCCGAGCGCCACGCCCCCGCGACGACCGTGGTCGACCCGGATCCCGACGCGATCAGCGCAGCCGCTGCGCGGCCGCGCTAGGAGACCGGGTGATCACTCGCGCCCCGGCGACATCCGCGAACCTCGGGCCGGCGTTCGACTGCGCCGCCGCCGCGCTCGACCTCTGGAACGAGCTCGAGGTGACCGAGGGGGAAGGCGTCGTCGTCGAGGGCGAGGGCTCGGGGGAGCTGCCGGAGGACGAGTCCAACCTCGCCGTCCGCGCCTTCGCGCTGCTCGCCGACCCGTCCGGCAAGCGCTTCCGCTTCGTGAACCGGATCCCGCTCGAGCGCGGGCTCGGCTCGTCCGCCGCAGCGATCGCGCTCGGGCTCGTCGCAGCCGCGCCGAACGCGCCTGCACGCGAGCTGCTGCGCGCAGGTCTCCGAGCTCGAGAGCCACGGCGACAACCTCGCCGCCGCGCTGCTCGGCGGGATGACGCTCGCGTGGGACGGAGAGCTGGCCCAGATCGCGCGGACGCTCCCGCTCGCGCCGGTCGCGGTGGTTCCGCGCGAGCGCACCTCGACCGAGGCCTCGCGCGGCATGCTCCCGACCTCGGTCACGCACGCCGACGCCGCCTGCAACGCGGGGCGGGCAGCGCTCCTCGGCGCCGCCGTCGCTTCCGGGGATGCCGAGCTCTTCGCCGCCGCGCTCGACAGACACGCTGCACGAGCCGTACCGCCCGTCGGCGGTGCTCGTCGGCGATCCGCGCCGAGGCCCCGCCAGGAGCCGCGGCGCGACGCTCTCCGGCTCCGGCCCCACCGTGATCGCCTGGGCCGACGACGTTCCCTCCAGCGCGGCATCCCTGCGCGACCGCTTCCCCGACCACGACGTGCTCGAGCTCGCGGTGACGCCGCACGGCGCGCTGTGAGGACGCTCGTCCTCGACTGCCGCCCCGCGGCGGCGTACGTGGCAGGACACGTCCCCGGCGCGCTCCACGTGGAGCCGGAGGCCGATCTGAGCGACCCCGTGGTCGACGCCGCGGATGGCGGCCGCCATCCACTTCCCTCCGTCGACCGGCTTGCCGCGGTGTTCGGCGGTGTCGGCGTCGACGCCGACACCTTCGTCCTGGCCTGTGACGAGGGCTCGGGCTGGGCCGCGCGCTGCTGGTGGCTGCTGCGCCACGTCGGGCACGAGCTCGCCGGCACGTTCGACCTGCGTGACTACCGGGGCCTGCTCGTCACGGAGCCGGCGACACCGTCCCCGCGCGCCTTCGTCGCACGGCCGCGCTCCGACGACGTGATCGAGAGCGACGAGATCCGCTCCCGTCTCGGCGATCCCGGCCTCGTCCTGCTCGACGCGCGCTCGCCCGAGCGCTGGCGCGGGGATGCCGAGCCGCTCGATCCGGTCGCCGGCCGCATCCCCGGCGCCCGCAACGCCTGGCACGAGGGGCCGGTGCCCGACGACCTCCCCGCGGCGGTCGAGCTCGCCGCATACTGCGGCTCCGGCGTGACCGCCTGCGTCGTCGTGCAGAGGCTCGTGCTTGCCGGACGCGAGGACGTCAGGATGTACCCCGGATCGTTCAGCGAGTGGTGCCGCCGCGAGGGGCACCCGATCGAGAGGAGCACCGCCCCGTGAGCACCCCGTACGACATCCCCTCGGATCCCGCGAAGCGCATCAGCGCCGCGCTCACCGACGGCCCCGACCGGGCAGGCGCCCGGGCGATGCTCAAGGGCACCGGCTTCACGGACGAGGACCTCGCCAAGCCGATCGTCGGGGTCGGCACGACGTGGATCGAGACGATGCCGTGCAACCTCAACCAGCGCGACCTGGCGGTGCACGTGAAGCGTGGGATCCGCGACGCGGGCGGCACCCCGATGGAGTTCAACACGGTCGCCGTCTCGGACGGCGTCTCGATGGGGACCTCGGGGATGCGCGCGTCGCTCGTCTCCCGCGAGGTGATCGCCGACTCGATCGAGCTCGTCTGCCGCGGCCACCTCTTCGACGGGCTGGTGCAGCTCTGCGCGTGCGACAAGACGAACCCCGGCACCGCGATGGCGATCGGCCGACTCGACATCCCCGCGGTCGCGTTCTACACGGGCTCGATCGCACCGGGCCTGTACCGGCAGCGCGAGGTCTCGATCGGTGACGTCTACGAGGGCATCGGCGCCCACGCCGCCGGGAAGATGAGCGATGCCGAGCTCCACGAGCTCGAGTCGACCGCGTGCCCGGGGGCAGGCGCGTGCGGTGGGCAGTTCACCGCCAACACGATGTCCGGGATCCTCGACTTCCTCGGCCTCTCGCCGCTCGGCGCGAACGGGATCCCGGCGATGCACGTCGCCAAGGAGGAGGCCGCCTACGAGATCGGCCGCCTCGCGGTGCAGCTCGTCCGCGAGGACGTGCGGCCGCGCTCGTTCGTCACCAAGGAGTCCTTCGAGAACGCCGTCGCCGGCGTGGCCGCGACCGGTGGCTCGACGAACGGCGTGCTCCACCTCGTCGCGATCGCGCGCGACTTCGGGATCGACTTCACGATCGACGACTTCGAGCGCATCTCCGCCCGCACGCCGATCATCGCCGACATGAAGCCGTGGGGCCGCTGGCATGCGAACGACATGTTCACGGCGGGAGGCACAGCGCTCGTCGCCCGGGAGCTGGTACGAGCCGGACTGCTGCACGGCGACGCCCGCACGGTCGACGGTCGCACGATGGCGGAGATCGCGGCGGGGGCGGTCGAGACGGCAGGCCAGACGGTGGTCGTCCCCGTCGAGCAGCCGCTCAAGAGCCGCGGCGGTGTCGCCGTGCTCTACGGCAACCTCGCGCCCGAGGGCTGCGCGGTGAAGCTCGCGGGCCATGACCGCACCGTCCACCGGGGTCCGGCCCGCGTGTTCGACTCGGAGGAGGACTGCTTCGCGGCGGTCAAGGCCGGCCGGATCGTCTCGGGCGACGTCGTCGTGATCCGCTACGAGGGCCCGCACGGCGGCCCGGGGATGCGCGAGATGCTCCACGTCACCGGCGCGATCGTCGGCGAGGGGCTCTCCGACTCCGTCGCGCTGATCACCGACGGGCGCTTCTCGGGAGCGACCCACGGCTTCATGGTCGGCCACGTCGCGCCCGAGGCGTCGAAGGGCGGCCCGATCGCGGCGCTGCACGAGGGCGACACGGTCGTGATCGACGTCGACCGCGGCGTGCTCGAGGTCGAGCTCACCGCCGAGGAGCTCGAGAGCCCGCCTGACGGACTGGACCGAGCCCGAGCCGCGCTATCGCCGCGGGGTGCTCGCGAACTACGCGACGCTCGTCGCCTCGGCCTCGCAGGGGGCGGTGACGCTCTCGCGGTACGAGACGTGACCGACATCCCTCCCGGGCGGAGGATCGCCTGCCCGATGCTTTCCGAAATGAAGTAATGCGCTAGTCTCCCGTGCGAACCGACAAGGGAGGACGGAGACATGGCCTTACAGATCGCTCAGCTGGCACCGGACTTCGAGGCAGAGACCACCGAGGGGCGGATCCGCTTCCACGAGTGGATCGGCGACTCGTGGGCGGTGCTGTTCTCGCACCCCAAGGACTTCACCCCGATCTGCACGACCGAGCTCGGCTACATGGCCAAGATCAAGCCCGAGTTCGACCGGCGCGGGGTCAAGATCATCGGCCTCTCGGTCGATCCGCTCGACCGGCACGCCGAGTGGGCGAAGGACATCGAGGAGACGCAGGGCGCCGCGCCCAACTACCCGATCATCTCCGACGCCGACTTCAACGTCTCGAAGCTCTACGGGATGCTCGGCGCGGACGTGTCCGGCGACGCGCTCGACCGCACCGCAGCCGACAACCAGACCGTCCGCAACGTCTTCGTGATCGGGCCGGACAAGAAGGTCAAGCTGATCCTCGTCTACCCGATGACGACCGGACGCAACTTCGACGAGGTGCTGCGGGTGATCGACTCGCTCCAGCTCACGGCGAAGCACAAGGTCTCGACACCCGTGAACTGGCAGCCGGGCGAGGACGTCATCATCGCCGGCTCCGTGACCAACGACCAGGCACGCGAGCTCTGGCCCGACGGCTGGGACGAGCCCAAGCCGTACATCCGGATCGTCGCCGACCCGAGCTGATCCGCCCACGCGGTCGGGTCTGGCGACAACGCTCGACCCGACCGCTGCTCACCCGCATCGAGCAGGCGTGGTCGAGCTCCTCTCAGAGGAGAGACCGCGTCGACCGTCCACGTGAGCGCTCGACAGCGCCGGGCGGCTCAGGTACGGTTTCGCCCGGCGCGGGATCCGTCTCGCTCCACATCGAGAGAGGCTGAGGGACCGGCCCTGTGACGCCTCGGCAACCCACCCCGATAGGGGCACGGTGCCAAACCCGGACGGATGTCGAGCGACCACGAGGAGGACGACCCCATGCCAGCACTCTCCCTGTCCTGTCGCGTCTGCGCGACCGAGCATCCGCTCGAGGCGGTGGGCACCTGCACCCGCTGCTTCGGGCCGCTCGACCCGGTCTACGACTGGGATCTCGTGCGCAGCCGGTTCACGCGCGAGCGACTTGCAGCAGGACCTGCGTCGATCTGGCGCTACGGCGACCTGCTTCCCGTCGACGGCGCCTGCGGAGGCACGCCTCGCACCTGGATGGACGCCGCTCGTGCCGGCGCCGAGACTGGCAGAGGAGCTCGGGGTCGGCGAGCTCTGGTTGAAGCTGGACACGGCCAACCCGACCCACTCGTTCAAGGATCGCGTGGTCGCGGTGGCAGCGCGCAAGGCGCAGGAGCTCGGGCTGGGGACGCTCTCGTGCTCATCGACCGGCAACCTCGCGGGAGCGGTCGCGGCCCGCGCGGCGGCGGAGGGCCTCGAGGCGGCCGTGTTCGTGCCGGCCGACCTCGAACCCGAGAAGCTGCTCTCGGCCGCGGTGTACGGGCCGACGATCTACGCCGTCGACGGACACTACGACCACTGCTCGAGGCTCTCGGTCGAGCTGTCGTTCGAGCTGCCGTGGGGCTTCGTCAACGTGAGCCTCCGCTCCTACTACGCCGAGGGCTCGAAGACGATCGCCTACGAGCTCGCCGAGCAGCTCGGCTGGCGCGCGCCCGACGTGGTCGCGTCCCGATCGCCTCCGGCGCGCTGTTCCACAAGGTCGGGCAGGGGTTCGAGGAGCTGCAGCGCGCTCGGGCTTATCGACGGCCCCGCGCCGCGTCAGATCGGCGGGCAGGCGGCGGGGTGCGCAGCCCGTCGCGACCGCCTTCCGCGAGGGCGCGCCCGTCAGGCCGGTGCGCCCGACACGATCGCCCGCTCGCTTGCGATCGGCAGCCCTGCGGACGGCGACTTCGCGGTCGCGACGGCGCGGCGCACGGGCGGCGCCATCCACGCGGTCGACGAGGAGTCGATCGGCGCGAACATGGCGCTGCTCGCCGGACGACGGGCGTCTTCGGCGAGACCGCGACGGGAGTGACGCTCGGGGCGCTCCGCGCGGCGATCGACGCGGGTGAGGTCGGCGCCGGCGACCGCGTCGTCCTGCTCGTGACGGGCGACGGTCTCAAGACACCCGGGCCGGCCGCGCACACCTTCGCCCCCGTCCACATCGCCGCCGACGCGGACGCCTTCCTCGACGAGGTGCTCGCCCCGGCCCGGTAACGCCCTCGACCCGGGTCGCTCGCCGTGGCCGCGTCAGCGACGTGGAGGAATGCGGTGTAAGACACCGGCGCCGTGTCAAGGGCGTCGAGGTCAACTCTGTGCCGATCGATCCCCAGGACGAGCGCGATCGACACGAAGCGGGGCCGCTTCTCTCCAGGGTCTTCACTCAGGACAGCACGACGACCGCCCTGTGGAGCCCTCGTTGGTCGCACGGCACGACCGCCGAATCGGTGTCGGACACCATCTCGAGCGAGGCGTGCGCCCGGCACTTGCGGACGCCGCTGCGATCACGGAGTCTGGCGCTCATGCGCTTTCGCGATGCCCTCAGCCCGTCCGCCGTCGCGGCCGGGTTCGTGGCGGTGCTCGTCGGCTTCACGAGCTCGGCCGTGATCGTGTTCGAGGCAGCGCGCGCCGCGGGGGCATCTCCACGCGAGATCGGCTCGTGGATGTGGGCGCTCGGGCTGGGGATGGGGCTGACGTGCATCGGTCTCTCGCTTCGCTACCGGATGCCCGTCCTCACCGCCTGGTCGACGCCGGGGGCAGCGCTCCTGATCACGAGCGTCGCCGGCCTACCGCTTCCCGAGGTGATCGGCGCGTTCGTCCTCACCGGCGTGCTCATCCTCGTCTCGGGTGTGACGGGAGCGTTCGCGCACGTGATGGACAGGATCCCGATCGGCCTCGCCTCGGCCCTCCTCGCCGGCGTCCTCGTGCGGTTCGGCATCGATGCGTTCGCGGCGCTCGAGACCGAGCTCGCGCTGGTCGGCGCGATGCTCGTGACGTACCTCGTCGCCCGTCTGGTCGCGCCACGGTACGCGGTGATCGCAACCCTCGCGGTGGGCGTCGCGGTCGCGTGGACCGAAGGGCTGCTCGGCCACGTCGACGTGCCCTCCGGCCTCACGCGACCCGTCTGGGTGACGCCGGACTTCTCGATCGCCGCCGCGATCGGCGTCGCGCTCCCGCTGTTCGTCGTCACGATGACCTCGCAGAACGTCCCCGGCGTCGCCGTCCTCCGCGCCAACGGCTACGACCCACCGGTCTCGCCGATCATCGCCACGACCGGGATCACGACCGTCGTGCTCGCCCCGTTCGGCGGGTACACGTTCAACCTGGCGGCGATCACGGCCGCGATCTGCGCCGGCCGCGAGGCCGACCGGACCCGGCTCGTCGCTACACCGCCGCCGTCTCGGCCGGCGGCTTCTACGTGCTCGTCGGTCTCTTCGGCGCCGCGGTGGCGGGCTTCTTCGCCGCGTTCCCGCGCGAGCTCGTCGTCGCGATCGCCGGGCTCGCGCTCCTCGGCCCCATCGGGAACGGCCTCGCGCTCGCGCTGCGCGACGAGGACGAGCGGGAGCCTGCGCTCATCACGTTCCTCGTGACCGCGTCGGGGATCACCCTCTGGTCGATCGGCTCGGCGTTCTGGGGTCTCGTCGCCGGAGTGCTCGCGCTCGGTCTACGCGCCGCGCACCTTCGCGTTCGCCCCGTGAGCTGAGGGTACGGCGGGGTCGACCCGCGGTCACTGCGTACGATGCCGGGATGGCGAAGACGCTCTTCGAGAAGATCTGGGAGGCCCACGTCGTGCGCGAGGAGCCGGGCGAGCCGGCGCTCCTCTACATCGACCTGCACCTCGTCCACGAGGTCACGAGCCCGCAGGCCTTCGAGGGCCTGCGGCTCGCCGGCCGCGGGTGCGCCGGCCCGACCTGCACGCTCGCGACGGTGGACCACAACGTCCCGACCACGCCGGCGGCCGCATCACCGACGCGCTCGGCCGAGCGCAGGTCGAGACGCTCGAGCGCAACTGCGCGGAGTTCGGGATCACCGCTCTACTCGCTCGGCTCGCGGCGGCCAGGGGATCGTCCACGTGATCGGCCCGGAGCTCGGCCTCACGCAGCCGGGGATGACGATCGTCTGCGGCGACAGCCACACCTCGACGCACGGCGCGTTCGGCGCGCTCGCGTTCGGCATCGGCACCACCGAGGTCGAGCACGTGCTCGCGACCCAGACGCTGCCGCAGCGCAGCCCGAAGACGATGCGCGTCGAGCTTCGCGGGCGATCGGCCGCCGGCGTCACCGCCAAGGACCTGATCCTCGGCGACGATCGGCCAGATCGGCGTCGACGGCGGCGTCGGCCACGTCGTCGAGTACGCCGGGCGCGGCGATCCGCGCGCTCTCGATGGAGGGCCGGATGACGATCTGCAACATGTCGATCGAGGGCGGCGCGCCGCGCGGGCATGATCGCGCCCGACGAGACGACGTTCGCCTACCTCGAGGGCCGCCCGCGCGCGCCGCAGGGCGCCGACTGGGACGCGCGCGCTCGAGCGCTGGCGCGGCGCTGCCGACCGACGACGGCGCGACGTTCGACCGCGAGATCGTGGTCGACGTCGCCGCGCTCGTCCCGCAGGTCACCTGGGGCACGAACCCGGGCATGGTCGCTCCGGTCGACGGCGTCGTCCCCGACCCGCGCGCTCGACGACGCCGACGACCGCGCGCCGCGGAGCGCGCGCTCGCAGTACATGGGCGCTCGAGCCGGGCACGCCGATCGCGGAGATCGCGGTCGACCGGGTCTTCATCGGCTCGTGCACGAACTCGCGCATCGAGGACCTGCGCGCCGCCGCCGACGGTCGTCCGCGGGCCGCAAGGTCGCCGACCGCGTGCCGCGCGATGGTCGTCCCCGGCTCGCCGCAGGTGAAGGCGCCAGGCCGAGGCGGAGGGCCTCGACGAGGTCTTCACGCGACGCGGGCTTCGAGTGGCGCGACGCGGGCTGCTCGATGTGCCTCGGCATGAACCCCGACATCCTCGCGCCGGGCGAGCGCTGCGCCTCGACCTCGAACCGCAACTTCGAGGGCCGCCAGGGCCACGGCGGGCGCACGCACCTCGTCAGCCCGCAGATGGCCGCCGCCGCCGCGATCGCCGGCCACTTCGTCGACATCCGCGACTGGGAGCTGCGTCGGATGAAGCCGTTCACGACCGTCGACCGGCGCGCGTCGCGGTCCTCGACCGGGCCGACGTCGACACCGACCAGATCATCCCGAAGCAGTTCCTCAAGCGCATCGAGCGGACCGGCTTCGGCGAGTTCCTGTTCTACGACTGGCGCTACGACGCCGAGGAGCGCCCGTCCCGGCGTTCGAGCTGAACCGGCCCGAGTTCGCCGGGCGCCAGATCCTCGTCGCCGGCCGCAACTTCGGCTGCGGCTCGTCGCGCGAGCACGCGCCGTGGGCGCTCGAGGACTACGGCTTCGAGGCGTCATCGCGCCGTCGTTCGCCGACATCTTCCGCACGAACTGCACGCAAGATCGGGCTGCTCGCCGGTCGAGCTGCCCGAGGACGACGTGCGCAGCTGATGGAGCGGTCGACCGCGACCGGGCTCGAGGTCGACGGTCGACCTCGAGCGCCAGGTCGTCGTCGGCCCCGACGGGACGGAGTCGCCGTTCGCGATCGACCCGTCGACGCGGCAAGGCTGCTGAACGGCCTCGACGACATCGCGCTGACGCTCCAGCACGAGGAGGCGATCGCCGCCTACGAGGCGCCGGCCGCGTCTGGCACTTCGCCGCGTAGCGGAGAAGTGCCAGGGGACGCTGCCGCATGAACGTCGCGCTGCTGCCGGGCGACGGCATCGGGCCCGAGGTCGCCGCCGCAGGCGGTCGAGGTGCTCGACGCTCTCGGGATCGCCGCACACGGAGCACCCCTTCGGCGGCGCGCGATCGACGCCCAGGGCACGGCGCTCACCGACGAGACGCTCGCCGCCTGCCGCGGGCCGACGCGGTGCTGCTCGCCGCCGTCGGCCGGCCCGAGCCTCGAGGCGGCAGCCCGGCGCCCCGAGCAGGGCCTGCTCGGCCTGCGCAAGGAGCTCGGCGTGTTCGCGAACCTGCGCCCGGCCGCGCGCGCGACGGGGATCGACCTGCTGATCGTGCGCGAGCTCACCGGCGGCCTCTACTTCGGCGCGAAGGGCGTCCGCGACGACGGCACGTGGTTCGACACGTGCGGGTACACGCGGCCCGAGGTCGAGCGGATCGCCCGCGTCGCGTTCGAGCCGCCCGGGAAGGCGCTGCCGGCTCACGTGCGTCGACAAGGCGAACGTGCTGCGAGACGTGCCGGCTGTGGCGCGAGGTCGTGACCGCGTGCACGCCGAGGAGTTCCCGGACATCGAGCTCGAGCACGCGCTCGTCGACTCGCTCGCGATGAAGATCGTCACCGACCCCGGCAGTTCGAGGTGGTCCTCACCGAGAACATGTTCGGCGACATCCTCCGCGACATCGCCGCCGCGGTCACCGGCGGGCTCGGGCTCGCCGCGTCGGCCTCGCTCGGCGACGCCGGCCCCGGGCTGTTCGAGCCCGTCCACGGGTCGGCGCCCGACATCGCCGGCCAGGGCGTCGCGAACCCGGCCGCGATGTTGCGCTCGGTGGCGCTGATGCTGCGTCACGGCCTGGGACGTCCCGACGACGCCGATGCGCTGGAGCGGGCCGTGGACGCCGCGCTCCGCGAGACCCCCACCCCGGACCGGGGCGGGACGGCCTCGACCTCGGACGTCGGCGATGCGGTGTTGCGCGCCCTCGGTGTCTGATCTACCGTTTCGCGTGCCATGGGGACCGCCCGCGCCACCCGCTCGACCCGCGCGACCTTTGCGCTCTCCTTCGGCTTCGCCTTTCGGCGCTAGCCGGCGCTCCCGCTTCCCGCCCCGCGCCGGCTAGCTCGAAGGACCAGGGCGGACGTCCCTTCCGAAAGGCACCGCGTTGACACCCACCGAGAACACCGTCGCCTACCCCGGTCGCGAGGGCGCCCACTCCGCCGCGGCCTGCGACCGACTCTTCCCCGCGGCCCGGCTCGTCGCGCAGCCGAGCTTCGCCGACGTCGTCGAGGCTGTCACGGCGCGCACCTGCACGTACGGGGTGCTGCCGATCGAGAGCTCGCTCGCCGGCCCGGTGAACGAGACGCACGACCTGCTCTACGACTCCGCGCTCTCGATCGTCGCCGAGGCGATCCTCCCGATCCGTCACTGCCTCGTCGGCCCGCGGGAGGTGGCGCTCGAGGACGTCCGCGAGATCCGCTCGCACCCGATGGCGCTCGACCAGTGCCGTGGCCTCCTCCACTCGCTGCCGGGCGCCCAGGCGATCGTCACAGCCACGACGGGGACGCCGCGTCGGCGGTGGCCGAGCTCGGCGACCCCACCGTGGTCGCCATCGCGAGCATGCGCGCCGCGCGGATGCACCGGCTCGTCGTGCTCGCCGACGACGTCGGCGATCACACCGCCTACACCCGGTTCGCGGCGCTCGCGCCGTACACGCGGCTCGACCGCCGCCACGGTGCCTGGCGCACCGCGCTCACGTTCGAGACGCACCACAGGCCCGGAGCGCTCCACGCGGCGATCTCGCCGCTCGCCGACCGCGGGATCGACATGGTGCAGCTCGTCTCGCGACCGATCCCCTCGCGACCGTTCGACTATCGCTTCGACTGCGTGATCGGCGGGCACCCGCTCGACGAGAACCTCTCCGCGGGCCTCCGCGAGATGACGGTCGAGACGGCGAGGCTGCGGGTGATCGGCTCGTATCGCGCCGACCTGGACGACGAGGGAGCGGAGACGGTCGCCGCGTAGGGCACTTCCCTTCGGGAAGTGCCTCTGAGGACTACCCTGGCGCGAACGTGACCAACTCGGTCGTCATCTGCGATGTCGGGCCTCGGGACGGGCTGCAGACGGAGGCGGTGCCGGTGCCCGCGGCGACCCGCGCGGAGCTCTGCCGCCGGCTCGCGAGCGCCGGCCTCCCCCGCATCGAGGCGGTCAGCTTCGTCCGAGACGAGCTCGTCCCCGCGATGGCCGACCCCGAGGGCGTCGTCGCAGCGCTCGACCTCACCGCGGCGCTCCACGCAGGGCTCGTCCTCAACGAGCACGGGTACGAGCGCCTCGCGACGACGGGGCTCCCGCTCGTGCACGTCACCTTCGGCGTGACCGAGACGTTCCAGCAGCGGAACGGGAGCTCGTCCCTCGCTGCCGGGGTCGCACGCGCCGAGGCGATCGCCCGTCGCGCACGCGCCGACGGACGTCGAGTGTCGGCCGTGCTCAGCTGCGCGTTCGGGTGTCCCTACGAGGGCGTCGTGGACGAAGGGGCGGTCGCCGAGCTCGCACTCAATGCCGCGTCGTTCGTGGACGACGTGGTGCTGGCCGACACGATCGGCGTCGCGACGCCCGGCGCGGTGCGTCGAGCGGTCGCCAACGCCATCGGAAACGGGCGCCGGGGTGGGGGTGCACCTCCACGACACCCGCGGGACGGCGGTGGCGTGCGCCCTCGCGGCGCTCGATGCCGGCGCCACGCGCCTGGACGGGTCTGTCGGGGGGATCGGGGGCTGCCCGTTCGCGCCGGGCGCACAGGGGAACGTCGCCACCGAGGATCTCGTCTACGTCCTCGAGCGGGAGGGGATCACGACGGGTGTCGATCTCGACGTGCTCGTGGAGACGGCACGGTGGCTCGAGCACGTTCTCGACCGGAACCTGCCCGGCCACGTCCACCGCGCCGACCGCTGGCCGGCGTCGCCGTCCGAGCGCTAGGCGGCCTCGAGCGCCGACGGCGGCTCGTGCTCCAGCGCCGGCAGGTAGCGGTGCCACGTCTCCGGCACGCGATGCGCGGCGAGACGGATGAAGAGCACGGGGGCAGGTGGGCGGGGCTGCCGGGCCAGTGGCATCCGCGCCTCCTCGGGCAGGCGATCGCCCTTGCTGAGGTTGCACGGCGCGCAGGCCGTGACCACATTCTCCCACACCGACGCGCCTCCACGCGACCGTGGGATCACGTGGTCGAGCGTGAGACGTCCTGCGCTCGTCCCGCAGTACACGCAGCGCCAGCCGTCGCGCGCGAAGAGCGCGCGACGGGAGATCCGGCGCTTCACCGAGCGGGGGACCCGGACGTACGAGAGCAGGCGGATGACGTGCGGGCGGAGATACTCACGCGTGGCCGTCCGCAGCGGCACGTCGTGGTGCTCGATGACCTCTGCCTTGCCTTTGCCCACGAGGACGTGCGCCCGGCGTACCGAGCACACGTTCAGCGGCTCGTAGCTCGCGTTCAGGACGAGGACCTGATGCACGTTGCGCGAGCGTAGCAGGGCGCTTCCCGGGCCTGACGGCCCGGAAAGCGCCAGAGAACCCGAAGAGCGCCACACGAACGCGGTGCGCGCGACGATCCTCTGGCACTTCTGCCGCAGGCAGAAGTGCCGCGCGGGCGTCTTACCGACCCATGGCCCGTTCCACGGCCTCGGCCTCCTCGGGCGAGAGCGCGGCCGAGGGGCTGCCGCGATCGAGCTCCTTGACGTACACCCGGGCGTAGTCGCGGCCCTGGATCGCGGTCACGACGGTGCCCGTCCTCGTCGCATCGAGGAACGCGAACGACGCAGACTGCTGGCCGCCCGAGTCCTCGTAGGCGTCGAACCGGACGACCGACGTGTTCGTGACGGCGGAGTCGACCCGGCGGTCGACGCGCGTCAACCCCCCGGCGACCTCATCGACGGCACGCAGGAGGTCGTCGATCCTCCCCTGCAGCGACACCGCGAAGTCGACGACATCGTGGGTCGAGCCGCCGATGATCGCCTGCTGGTCGCGCCTGATCCGTCGCAGCTGCCGACCGAGCACCACGACGGCGAGCAGCGCCACGAGCGCGACGAGGCACGCACCGATCGCGACCCCGAGCTCGATCGTCACTGGCCGAGCGTGAAGACGACCGGGTACTCGGCCGAGTTGTTCTCGGTGTTCTTCTCACCCGGAACCGGCTTCACGCTCACCTGCACCGTGGTGCTCTCACCGAACGGCACGTCCGGGAAGTCGCCGAACACGACGGTCTTCGTCTCGCCCGGGTCGATCAGGTCGATCGTGCCCTTCTTGACGATCGGGCTGGGCTGCTTCGGGATCGTCAGGGTCACCTCGAGCTGCACCTCCTGCTCCTCGCCGGTGTTCGTCACGCCCACCTCGAAGCCGAGGTCGGTGGACACGGTGAGCGTCGACTCCGAGGTCGTCGACAGCTGGATGCCCGACGGCGTCGCCTTCGTGTACGCGAGACCGGAGCCGTGCAGCCCGGACGGCGTGCCGCCGGTGGACGCGCCATGGACGCGCTGCCAGATCGCGCTCATCGAGCGCGCCGTGTAGAGGTCGGAGTTCTCGACGAAGACCGAGGGTGGGGCCGCGCCGTCGACGCCCTCCGAGGCCGCGACGTCGTCCGCCGCCCCCTGGAAGAGGTCCTTCCACACGACGTCGCTCGCCTCGAGGCGCCGGCCCTGCGCGGCCAGCTGCTGACCGGCAGCCGTCGCGTCGTCGGAGTCCTTGGTCGCCTTGAAGACGTCGAGCATGCCCTGCAGACCGACGACGCGCAGCTGCAGGGCCTCGATCGAGTGGTCGTGCGCCGGGGTGAGCGGCCCGGGCGGATCGATGCCCTGGGCGCGCTCGACGTCGAGCTGCTGCTGCTGGACGAGCCCGCCGAGCTTCGTCTCGAGCTCGGCCTGCTCGAGCCCCGGCGTGGTCAAGAGGGTTGCGAGATCCGTCCCGATCTTCGCCGAGTCGCTGCCGACCGCGCCGATCTCGCCGTAGTACGTGTCGTACGTGCCCTGCTTGTCGCTCTCGGCGCAGCCCTGGGCCCAGACCGCGACGAGCACCACGAGCAGGATCGCGAAGGCGACGAGGCCGACGAGGCGCAGGAGCGGAGCGGCTCCGTGCGGGCCTCGGAGCTGCGGCCGCCGTGGGCCACGCCCGCTGCCTCCTCCGTCGCCGCCACCTCCCCCCGACGGGGTGCGCGGCGCGGAGTCGCCACGCGACGGCGCCGGGGTCTCCCGGGTCGCGTCTTCGACGAAGTCGAAGTCGAGGATGTCATCGTCATAGACGCCCATGCAGCAGCAATCCTGGTCGTGCCAGGCGAGTGTACGGGAGATTTCGGCGGTGCAGGACCTTTCCTGCCGCGCAGAACGGGGCATGACCGGTGTCCGTTGCGGCTCACGCGCTTCCCGACCGCGAGCTCGTTCTCGATCGTTACCGACCCCTGAGACCCCTCGGGCGCGGTGGATCGGGATCGGTGTGGCTCGCCCGCGACGAGCGCACCGGCCTCGACGTCGCGCTGAAGATCGTCCCGAGAGAGGGCAAGCGGGCAGCGCGCGCAACGCGGGAGATGGAGGCCGCGTCGCGCCTCCGACACGATCGCTGCTGCCGGGCGCTCGACTTCGGCGAGGACGCGGGCCACGTCTACATCGCCTACGAGGTCGTGCACGGGCGCACGCTGCGCGAGCGGCTCCGGGCTGAGTCGCTCGACGACCGCGAGGCGGTCGAGGCTGCGGCCCAGGTGCTCGACGCGCTGGCCCACGCGCATCGCAAGGGGATCGTCCACCGTGACGTGAAGCCGTCGAACATCGTGGTCGAAGAGGGCCCGACGATCTCCGTGAAGCTCCTCGACTTCGGGCTCGCGCAGTTCGACGAGGCCGACACGCTCACGGCCGTCGGCGACGTGCCGGGAACCCTTGCCTACATCGCCCCCGAGCGGCTCGCCGGCGAGGAGGCGTCCGAGCGAAGCGACGTCTGGGCCGTCGGCGTGATGCTGTGGGAGGCGCTGGCTGGCGAGCACCCGTTCTGGGGCGTTCCCCTCCCGCAGGTCGCCAGCGCGATCGGCGGCGGCGCTCCGTCGCTCGCGACCCGCCGCACCGACCTGCCTCGCCGTCTCCTGAACGTCGTCGACGCTGCTCTGGCTCTCGACCCCGCACGCCGTCCGACCGCCGCGCAGCTCGCACACGAGCTCCGCGAGGCGTTCACCACTCCCGCTCGGCGCGCGCGAGCCGACCGCACACCGCGCGCGGTCAGGGCAAGGGCGGAGGGCGACCGCCCGACGTCCGAGCCGAGCGTCGCCGCCCCGGCGCTGCCGATCGAGGCACGCGTCGTACCCGCTGGCCTGGCTGCCGTCGTGGCCCTGCTCGGGGCCTCGGTGCTGCCGTTCTGGCCCCCCGGGCTCGTGCTCGCGATCGCCGTCGCGGCCGGGCTCGCGACCCTGACGACACCACGGCTCGGGCTGCTGATCGCGCTGGCGGCGCCGATCCTGCCGCTCGGCAACGTCGCCCAGGCGGCCGCAGTCGTGTACGTCGCGCTCGCCGTCGCCTGGCTCGCGATCGTCTGGCGCGACGCGCGCGCCGGCCTTGCCTTCTTCGCCGGCCCGATCCTGGCGCCGCTGGGGCTGATCGGGCTGCTCCCCCTCGCGGTCCAGCCCGCACGAGGGACCTGGCGGCGTGGGCTCCACGCGTTCGTCGGCGTCCTCACGGCCGCTGCGCTGGCGGGGCTGAGCGGTCGCGCTCTGCCGCTCACGGGCACGACCGTCGGCGACCTCGGCGTCGCCGGGGCCGAGAGCCCCCGGGCCGTGACGGACGCGCTCGTCGCGCTGCTTCGCACCGAGACGCCGATCCTGACCACCGCGTTCGCGCTGTCCCTCGCCGCGACCCTGCTCCCGGCCGCCGTCCGGCGCGGCCCGAGAGCTGTCGTCGGGCTCGGCATCGCCCAGGCGACGCTCGTCCTCGCCTGGGGGCCGTCGATCCCGTGGCCCGGCATCGTGCTGTCCTCCATGCTCGCCACGCTCCTCCTCGTAGCCCGCCCCTCCGCTGCGGCGATCGCCCGCCGCCGTGGGCTCTAGAGCCTCTACACTCGGCCCGAGGGGAGCCCTCCTCCGATGATCCGCGCCGCCTTGCCACCCGCCGCCGCTGCACACCCGACCGGAGGTCGACGGTGAGCGTTCTGCGCGGCCTCGAGGGCAAGATCGAGAGCCTCTTCGAGGGCCTCTTCGGTCGGGCGTTCCGCACGCACGTGCAGCCCGTGGAGCTCGCGCGAAAGCTGGCCAAGGAGATGGACGAGCACCGCTCGGTGTCGGTCTCCCGCGTCTACGTCCCCAACGAGTACACCCTCTACCTCGCGTCCGCCGACCGCGCCCAGTTCGCCTCCTACGAAGGCTCGCTCGTCGGCGAGCTGCAGGAGTACCTGGCCGAGCACGCCCGCCGCGAGGGCTACGCGCTCTTGACGCCGCCACGAGTGCTCGTCGCGACGGACGACGACCTCGCGATCGGCGAGTTCGGGATCGCGACCCGGCTGACCGAGCCCGACGCCGCCGACGTCGTGCTTCCCTCCCAGCTTCCCCCGCCGCTCCCCACCCTCCGCCCGTGACGATGGTCTACCGGCCCGAGGAGCCGCTCGGCAGCGACGACGGGCCGCCTGCAGAGGTCGCGCGCGAGGTGGTGACGCTCACGATCGGCGATCGCGTCGTGCCCGTGACCAGCGCCCGCGTCGTGATCGGCCGCTCCGAGAGGCCGACGTCCAGGTCGAGGACTCGAACGTCTCGCGCCGTCACTGCGAGGTCGCACAGGAGAACGCCGCGAGCTGGTCCGTCACGGACCTCGGCTCGACGAACGGGACGGAGCTGAACGGACGACGGATCTCCGGGACGTCGGCCCTGGCGCACGGCGACAGGATCACCGTCGGGGGAACGACCATCGTCTTCGGGCGATCGCTGCCGTGAGCCTCGCGCTGACGACCGACGAGACCCTGCTCGCGCTCAAGGTCGGCTTCCTCGTGCTGCTGTACCTGTTCGTCTGGGTGGTCGTCCGGACGGCGACGCGCAACGTCACGCCGCGCCCCAGGAGAGCATCATCCTCTCGCCCGCCGAGGCGGCGGCGCTTCGGGCGGCGATCACGCCCCCGACGTCACGGCTCGTCGTGCGCTCCAGCCCGGCCCTCGCGCAGGGTTCGCGGCTCGAGATCCAGGGGAGCCTCCGCATCGGTCGTGGCGCCGAGAGCGACGTGCCGCTCGACGGCGATTCCACCGTCTCGAGCAGACACGCCCTGGTGACGCGCAGGGAGGACGGGCTGTGGGTCGAGGACACCGGCTCGACCAACGGCACGTTCGTGAACGGCGCGCGTGTCACGAGCCCGCGCCTGCTCCAGGCTGGCGACGTCCTCCGCGTCGGGCATACCGACCTGGTGGTGGAGTCGTGAGGATCGGACGCGCCGCCGCGCTCACCGACACCGGCCGCCGGCGCCTCGACAACGAGGACGCCTTCGTGCTCGAGCCGCCGCTGTTCGCCGTCGCCGACGGGATGGGCGGCGCACAGGCCGGCGAGGTCGCCTCAGGGCTCGCCGTCTCCACGATCGAGGAGCGCGGTACCGGCCTGCGCGACGAGGGAGCCCTGGTCGAGCTCCTCGGCCTCGCGAACACCCGGATCCATGAACGCTCGCTCGGCGACCCGAGCGTGAGCGGGATGGGCACGACCGCGACGATCGTCGTCGTCGACGAGGCGGCGGGCACCGTCACCCTGGGCCACGTCGGCGACTCCCGCGCGTACCTGATCCGAAACGGGGCGATCACGCAGCTGACGGATGACCACTCGCTCGTGGCCGAGCTCGTCCGCAGCGGCAGGATCACCGAGGAGGAGGCGCTCGTCCATCCGGCCCGCTCCGTGATCACGCGCGTCCTCGGCACCGATCCCGTCGTGGACGTCGACACGACGACGGATGCCGTGCAGCCTGGAGACCTCGTGCTCCTGTGCTCGGACGGGCTGAGCGCGATGCTCCGCGACGAGACGATCCTCGCCCTCGTCCTCGCCGCGCCCGGTCCCGCCGAGGCCACGGAGGCGCTCGTGGCCGCGGCGAACGCCTCGGGCGGCGACGACAACATCACGGTCGTGCTGTTCGAGGTGCTCGAGGGCGAGCCCCCGGAGAGGCCGATGCCGACCCCGGTGCCGCCCGCGCCCAGCGAGGAGCCGCACGCGATCGCAGCCCCCGGGGAGCCGGCAGCCCGGGTTCGACGCCACGGAGCGGGAGACGGGAGCCGGTGGCCGGCTCTCCTGCTGCTCGCGGCGATCGCGCTGGTCGCCGCGCTCGCCCTCTGGTGGGGCCTCACCCGGTGAGCGCACGGAACCGCGAGCTCTTCGTCCTCGTCCTCGCGAGCCTGGTCGCGTCGACGGCGTTCGCGACGGCCTGGATCGCGAAGGGCGGCACGATCGACCTCGGATGGCTCCCCGCTGCGCTCGTCCTCGCAGCGGTCTTCGTCGGAGGTCACCTCGTCACACGGATGACCGTTCCCAACGCCGATCCGGTGCTCCTCCCCCTTGCCGGGGCCCTTTGCGCGATCGGGTTGACCTTCGTCTACCGGGTGGCGCCCGACGACGCCCGCCGGCAGCTCGTGTGGGTCGCCGTCGGCGTCGGCGTGTTCTGCACCGTGCTCTGGGTGCTGCGCTACGACTACCGCACCCTCGAGCGCTATCGCTACCTGTTCGGGGTGTCGGCCGTCGTCCTGCTGATGCTCCCCTCGGTGCCGGGGCTCGGGGTCCGCATCAACGGCGTCAAGCTGTGGATCGAGATCGGGCCGTTGCAGTTCCAGCCCGGTGAGATCGCGAAGATCTTCCTCGTCCTCTTCCTGGCCGGATACCTGCGCGAGAAGCGCGAGTCGCTCGCACAGGGGCGTCTCAAGGACATCGGCCCGCTCCTGGCGATCTGGGGCGCGGCCATGCTCGTGCTCGTCCAGACCAGCGATCTCGGCTCGGCGCTGCTCAACTTCGGGATCTTCCTGGCGATGCTCTACATCGCGACCGGGCGAGCCCTCTACGTGCTCGGCGGGGTGGTCCTCTTCCTCGGCGGCGCGGCCTTCCTCTACAACGAGATCAGCCGCGTGCAGCAGCGGGTCACCGTCTGGCTCCAGCCGTGGACAGACGAGAAGGTGTACTGCTCGATCAACGGCCGCCTCGAGCTCCGTCAGAGCTGCGACTCGTACCAGCTCGTCAAGAGCCTGTACTCGATCGCGAACGGCGGCTACGGCGGCACCGGGATCGGGCGCGGGACGTTCGAGACGGTCGACGGCACACCGCTGATCCCCTACCTGCAGACGGACTTCATCTACTCCGCCGTGGCACAGGAGCTCGGGCTCGTCGGCGCAGCGGCAGTGCTCCTCCTCTTCCTGGCGGTCGTCGCTCGGGGGATGCGCATCGCACTGCTCGCCCAGGACGGGTTCTCCAAGCTCCTCGCCGCCGGGCTCACGTTCGGCTTCGCGCTGCAGACGTTCATCATCGTCGGCGGAGTCCTCCGGCTCGTGCCGCTCACGGGCATCACCATGCCGTTCATCTCGTACGGCGGCTCCTCGATCGTCGCGAACTTCGTGATGCTCGCGCTGCTCCTGCTCGTCTCCAACCGCGCTGTCCTCACCGCGGGTGGCCGGTGAACCGTCAGCTCACGCGGGTCACGTACGTCGCGCTCGGGCTGATCGTCGCCCTCGTGGTCGCGACGACGTACTGGCAGACATGGGCGCGGCCGGGCCTCGCCGCCCGCCAGGACAACGAGATCCAGCGCGTCGCGGAGTTCGAGGTGAGACGAGGGCTGATCCTCGCGCCGACCCGCGTGCTCGCACGGAACCGCGAGGAGAAGCGCGGTCGCCGGACGCTGTACTTCCGCGAGTACCCACAGGGACGGTTCGCGGCGCACGTGGTCGGGTACTCGACCATCGCACGGAGCCGAGCCGGCCTCGAGCGGTCGCTGAACGGCATCCTCACCGGAACGGATCGCGCGCTCGACGACCTCGTCCAGCAGCAGCTCGACGAGCTCAAGGGAAGACCGATCGTCGGGGACTCGGTCGTCACCACGCTCGATCTCGCCGGCCAACGTGAGGCTCTCGCACAGCTCGGAACGCGCTGCGGCGCGGTCGTGGTGCTCGATCCGCGCGACGGACGTCTGCTGGTGATGGCCTCGTCGCCGAGCTACGACCCGAACCTCGTGGAGGAGAGCTACCAGCGGATCGACCGGATCACCGCCGACTGCCGCCCCGCGGCCCCGCTCCTCAACCGTGGCTCCGCCGGGCTCTACGCGCCGGGATCGACGTTCAAGGTGGTGACCGCCTCTGCGGCGCTCGAGTCCCGCCGCTTCGAGCCGAGCTCGACGTTCGTCGATCCCGGCTACTGCATCGCGTACGGCAAGCGGGTCAACAACTTCGACACGTCCCGTCCATTCGGGACGATCGATCTCGTCACGGCGCTCCGGTACTCGGTCAACTCCGTGTTCTGCAACATCGGCAAGGAGCTGGGGGCCAAGCGCATCCTCGACCAGGCGAAGCGCTTCGGCTTCTACGAGCGTCCGCCGCTCGAGACGCCGGAGGGCGAACGCCTCCCGAGCGGGCTGTACCGCGACGGCGAGCTCTGGTACCCGACGCGCAACACCCAGGTCGACGCCGGCCGCATGGCGTTCGGGCAGGAGCGGATGCTCGTGACGCCGATGCAGATGGCGATGGTCGCCGCCGGGGTCGGCAACGCGGGGATCCTGATGAAGCCGTACGTCGTCGACCGGGTCGTCTCGCCGCGCGGCACCACCGTCGCCAAGACGCAGAAGCAGCGGCTCTCGCGGGCGGTCGGCCCCGTCACCGCCCGGGACGTGTCCGAGATGATGGTCGGCGCCGTGGAGGGCGGGACGGGCACGGCTGCCAGGATCCCCGGGTACCGCGTCGGCGGCAAGACCGGGACGGCGGAGACCGGCATCCCGGGCCTGAACACGGTGTGGTTCATCGGCTTCGCGGGCAAGCCGGGCAAGCGTCCGGAGCTCGCGATCGCGGTCGCGGTCGAGCGTCAGGCCTCGACGGGCGGCCAGACCGCCGCACCGATCGCGCGCGCCGTGATGGAGGCACTCCTACCCCGCACGTCGAACCCCTAACCTTCGGAGACCAATGACAGGCGATCGCAGACAGGGAACCCTCTTCGCCGGCCGGTATCTGCTGGAGCGCAAGCTCGGCAGCGGCGGGATGGCCGACGTCTGGCTCGCGCAGGATCAGGAGCTGTCGCGCAACGTCGCCGTCAAGGTCCTGCACGAGCGCTACGCGAACGACGAGCAGTTCGTCGAGCGCTTCCGCCGTGAGGCGACGCACGCCGCCGGCCTCTCGCACCCCAACATCGTCTCGATCTTCGACCGCGGCGAGGCCGAGGGCTCGTACTACATCGTGATGGAGTACGTCGAGGGCCGGACGCTCAAGGAGCTCATCGTCACGCGCGGCGCCTGCCCGGTGCCGGTCGCGATCTCCTACGTCCGGCAGGTGCTCGCTGCGCTGCGCTACGCGCACCGCAACGGGATCATCCACCGCGACATCAAGCCCCACAACGTGATCGTCGACCGGGAGGGGCGGGCGAAGGTCGCGGACTTCGGGATCGCGCGGGCCGGCGACGAGCCAGATGACCGAGGCGGGGTCGATCATCGGCACCGCCCAGTACCTCTCGCCCGAGCAGGCCCGAGGCTCCGTCGTCGACGAGAGCTCCGACCTCTACTCCACCGGGATCGTCCTCTACGAGCTGCTCACCGGCACGGTGCCGTTCACGGGCGACACGCCTGTCGAGATCGCGATGAAGCACCTCTCCACGCCGCCCGCGCCGCCGTCGACGCTGCGCCACGAGATCCCGCACGACCTCGACCTCGTCGTGCTGCGCGCCCTGGCCAAGGAGCCGATCGACCGCTACCGGTCAGCGCAGGAGATGGATCACGACCTCGAGCTCGTCGCGCGCGGCGAGCCGGTCGGTCGCGAGACGGAGGAGGCCGCGACGATGGTGCTCCGCGGTGAGACGACCGCCGCCACCGCCGCCCTCCCGCCTGCGGCGACCAACGGCGCAGAGCGCTACCGCGCCTACGACGGCGAGGTGCGCACCCGGCGGGCGCTCTGGCCGTGGTTGCTCGCCGCGGGCGTGGCGCTGGCGCTCGGGATCGGTGGGTTCTTCGCGTGGAACGGGCTGAGCGACCGCATCGACGCCGGACAGACGGTGGCAGTCGACAACTACGAGGGCATCCTCGAGGCGAAGGCGGTCGAGCTGATCCTCGCCGACGAGCTCGAGCCAAGGGTTCGCCGGCTGCCGAACGGGGAGGTCCCCGAGGGGTACACCTTCGACCAGGAGCCGGCGGCGGGGACGGAGCTGCCCAAGGGCGGGATCGTCACGATCGCCGTCTCGACGGGCAAGGCGAAGGTCCCGGTCCCGTCGCTGGTGGGCAAGACGCGAGACGACGCGGTCAAGGAGCTCACGGGGCTCGGGCTCGACGCGAACGTCGTCGAGGTGAACTCCCAGAAGCAGGGCGGGATCGTGATCGCGCAGGATCCCTCTCCGGGAACCGTCCTCGTCTCGGGCTCGTCGGTGCGCGTCAACGTGTCGAAGGGCCCGAAGCCGGTCGCGGTGCCGAACGTCGTGGGTCTGCAGGTCGACATCGCGACGTCGCAGCTGAACACGGCCGGGTTCCCCGTGCTCCCTGTCCAGGTCGAGAGCGACCGGCCCGCAGGCGAGGTCGTCGCCCAGAGTCCTCCAGGCAACACGACGACGTCGAAGGGAGCGACGATCACCCTCTCGGTCTCGAAGGGCCCGAGCACGGTCACGGTTCCCGACGTGACGCTCTCGCCTCTCGCCGACGCCCGGACGACCCTCACGGCGGCGGGCTTCAAGTCGCGGACGGTGCAGCAGCAGACCGACGACGAGACGCTCGACGGGGTCGTCATCTCACAGGACCCCGCCGGCGAGGCGCAGGCCGAGCCGGGCTCGACCGTGACGCTGACCGTCGGGCTCTACGTCCCGCCTCCCGTCACCGACACGACCTCCACGGACACGACTCCGACGTTCCCGTGAGTCGCCTCCGCGTCGCCGTGCTCGCCGGAGGCCGCTCCAGCGAGCACGAGATCTCGCTCGCCTCGGCCGCCTCGGTGGTCGAGGCGCTCGATCCCGCCCGCTACGAGACGTCCGTGATCGAGATCGGCCGCGACGGTCGGTGGGCGCTCCCGGCGGCCACGGCGACCGCGATCGGCGCCGGGGCCGCTGCCACCCTCCCGGTTCCTGCCGACCGCTCCCCCACGGCGCTCGGTGAGGTGGACGTCGTCCTGCCCATCCTGCACGGCCCGTTCGGCGAGGACGGGACGGTGCAAGGGCTGCTGGAGCTGGCCGGAGTCCCGTACGTCGGCGCGGGCGTCGCCGCGTCGGCGCTCTGCATGGACAAGGACCTGTTCAAGGCCGTGCTCCGTGACCGCGGCATCCCGGTCGCGCGCAACGTGACGCTGCGCCCGGGCGATCCCCTCGAGAACCCGTACGGCTACCCGGTGTTCGTCAAGCCCGCCCGGCTCGGGTCGTCCGTCGGGATCTCCAAGGCGCGGACGCCGGCGGAGCTCGAGACCGCGGTCGCCCTCGCCCGCCGTCACGACGACAAGGTGCTCGTCGAGGAGTACCAGCCGGGGATCGAGGTCGAGTGCGGCGTGCTCGGGAACCTCGAGCCGATCCCGTCGGTCGTGGGCGAGATCGTGGCGAACGCCGACTGGTACGACTACGAGGCGAAGTACGCCCCCGGTGGGATGGAGCTGCGGATCCCGGCGGGCATCTCCGAGGCGGCGACGGCCGAGGTGCGCAGGCTCGCCGTCGAGGCCTTCGTCGCGACGGACTGCGAGGGGATGGCGCGCGTCGACTTCTTCGTCGACGAGGACGATGGCGTCGTCGTCAACGAGCTCAACACGATCCCGGGCTTCACCGCGACGAGCGTCTACGGGAAGCTGTTCGCCGCGAGCGGGATCCCGTACGCCGAGCTCCTCGACCGCCTCGTCGGGCTTGCTCTCGAGCGCCACGAGCGGCGTCGTGCGCTGAGCTTCTAGGAGCGGATCCCGGCCGGGACGGGCGAGCGGGGCCTCCTACGGGGCGTCGCCGAGGACGGCGTCGATCGCGTCCTCCCAGGCCTCGAGCGCGTCATCGAGCTCGGGCTCGGAGATCGTGAGCGGGCAGAGCACCCGGATGCAGTTCCCGGAGACCCCGGACTTGAGCAGGATCAGCCCTCGCTGCAGCGCCGCGTCGATCACGGCCTCGGCCAGCTCGGGGGCGGGCTCCTTCGTCACGGGGTCACGGACGAGCTCGATCGCGAGCATCGCGCCGAGCCCGCGGACGTCGCCGATCCGGGGATGGCGAGCCTGCCAGCCGGTCAGACACCGACGGATCCGGTCTCCGACGACGTTGGCGCGCGCGACGAGCTCCTCCTCCTCGAACACGTCGAGGACGGCAAGGGCAGCAGCGAGGGCGAGCGGGTTGCCGATGTACGTGCCGCCGATGGCGCCGGGGTGCGGCGCGTCCATCACGGACGCCCTGCCGATCACACCCGAAAGCGGCATCCCCGCGGCGATCGACTTGGCGACGAGGATCAGATCGGCCTCGACGTCGAAGTGCTCCATCGCGAACATCCGACCGGTGCGCCCGAACCCGGTCTGCACCTCGTCCGCGACGAGGACGATCCCGTGCTCGTCGCAGAGCGCCCGGAGACCCCGGACGAACGCCGGGTCGGCGGGGACGAAGCCTCCCTCGCCCAGCTCCGGCTCGAAGACGAGCGCGGCGACGTGGGCGGGCGAGACGTGCGTGTGGAGCATGTGCTCGAGCTGAGCGAGGGCCTCGGACACGCTCGGTCCACGGTAGGCGTTCGGGAACGGGGCCCGGTAGACCTCGGGCGCGAAGGGGCCGAGCCCGGTCTTGTACGGGTGCACCTTCGAGGTCATCGTCATGGCCATCAGCGTCCGGCCGTGGAACCCTCCCTCGAACGCGATCACGCCGGGTCTGCCGGTCGCGAGCCGCGCGATCTTGACGGCGTTCTCGACGGCCTCGGCTCCCGAGTTGAAGAAGGCGGCGCGCGTCTCACCGGCGATCGGGACGAGCTCGCCGAGCCGCTCCGCCAGCGTCACATACCCCTCGTACGGGACGAGCGTGAAGTCGGTGTGGACGAACCGCCCGGCCTGATCGACGATCGCCTCGACCACGCGGGGATGCGCGTGACCGACGTTCATCACGCCGATCCCGCCGGCGAAGTCCACGAACGCGTTGCCGTCGACGTCGACGATCGTCGCGTTCTTGGCGTCGGCGGCGAAGACCGGGAGGTGCACGAGCAACGGGTGCGCGACCGCGTGCTGCTCGCGCGCGAGGATCTCCCGGGAGCGTGGCCCGGGGATCGCGGTGCGGATGTCGATCACCTTCGTCGTGGCCATCGGAGGCGCAGCGTAGCGGAGCCCGACCGGGGTACGCTCGGGCCGTGGACGCGTTCCTGGAGAGCCTCGATCCGGATCCGGTCGCTCAGTTCGCCCTCTGGCTCGACGAGGCACGCGGGGCGGGCCTGTGGGAGCCCGAGGCGGCCGCGCTGGCCACCGCGAGCGCCGACGGTGCTCCCTCGGCCCGCATGGTGCTGCTGCGTCGCTGGGACGAGCGGGGCTTCTGCTTCTTCACGAACCGTGAGAGCAGGAAGGGCGTCGAGCTCGTGGCGAACCCCGTGCTGCGCTCGCGCTCCACTGGGGCCCGCCACTCGAGCGCCAGGTGCGGATCGAGGGTGCGGTCGAGGAGGTCGGCACCGCCGAGTCGGCCGCGTACTTCTCGACCCGTCCCCGCGCGAGCCGACTCGGCGCCTGGGCGTCACCACAGTCCCGCCCGCTCGCTGACCGAGACGACCTGGAGCGACGCCTGCAGGAGGTCGAGGAGCGCTTCGCCGGCGAGGATGACCCGCCGCTCCCGCCGTTCTGGGGCGGCTACCGGGTCGTCCCTGCCGCGGTCGAGCTGTGGCAGCACGGGCGCAACCGGCTGCACGACCGGGTGCGCTACGAGCGCGACGGGGCCGTGTGGCGGCGCACCAGGCTCGCGCCGTAGGGGCACGGGCAGGGCTCGCCGGCGCCGCCGTGCCCGAGCTCACGCGGGCGGGACCGGTGGGACGGCGCCTTACGGCGTCCTGGGAGGCGCGAGCGCGCTCTTCGTGTAGATCCCCGACGCGTTCCAGAGCAGGTAGCCCTTCGCGCCCTGCAGCCGGGTGGCCTCGATCTGCTGGCGCAGCTGCTTGGGCCCGTAGCTCCAGTCCTGGATCCATGGGATCAGCTGGGCGCGGCTCCCCTTCAGCTGCTGCTTGAAGTCGACGAGGGTGCGGAAGACCGTCTCTCCCGGCTCGGCGCTCGGGCTCGTGATCCCGAGCTCGCCACCGCCGTAGAGGACGGGGTACGCCATCGGGTTCACGTGGTCGACGTGCTGTGAGATCCACGCCGGTACCTGCCCGATGCGAAGGTCGCGCGTCGCCGAGAGACCGAAGAGCGCCGTCGAGATCCGGACGCCGAGCGGCGCGAGCCGACGCTGGGCGTACGCCGCGAAGTCGGCGATGACCTCGCCCCTGGGCACGCTCGTCCGTCCCGGGTAGACGGCGGAGTCGAGGTCGCCATCGGACGGGAAGCGCACGTAGTCGAGCATGATCTCGTCGAAGCCGGCGCGCGCAGCCGCAGCGGCGACGCCCACTGCGTAGTCCCAGTTCCGCCGATCGTAGGGGTTGAGCCAGCCCAGACCCGCGCTGGTCGTCCACACCGAGCCACCCGGGCGACGGATCGCGAGGTCGGGCCTCGCACGCGAGAGCACGGGATCCTGGAACACCACGACCCGGCCGATCACGTAGATGCCACGCGCATGGAGCATGCGCACGGCCATGCGGGGATCGTAATAGGCGCGCACCGCCCCGACCTTCGTGGCGAGCGGGACGCCCACGGGACGGAAGCCGATCTCGCCGCCCTCGTCCTTGACGTCGAGCTGGATCGTGTTGAGGCCGACCTTCGTCAGGTTCGCATACTCCTCGAGCTTGCCGGGCAGCGAGGCGAGCGCGCCGGTCACGTGCACGCCACGCACCTCCACGGGGAGCGAGCGGCGCCCGACCCCTGCCGGAGCCGTCGCCGCGGCGCCCGTTCGTGAGATCGACGTGGATGTCACCTGCGTCGTCTCGCTGGGCCGCTTGCCTGCGAGCGTCATCCCCCCGGCGAGCGCGAGCACGCCCAGGAGCGCCACGGCGAAGACGAGCGCCCTCCGCCGCCGCTTGCGGCGCCGATCCTGCTCCCGACGAGCACGGAACCGCTCGTTGGGGTCCATCGATGGATAGAGCATGGACACCGGGTCCAGGAGGGTAGCGCACCTGGCCGGCCCTGCGAAGCGTCCGACGGCGTACGATTGCGCACGCATGGTTCTCTCCGACCGAACGATCCGGCGGCTCGTCGACGAGGGACGGATCGGAATCGATCCGTACGAGCCGGCGCTGATGCAGCCGTCGAGCCTCGACGTGCGCGTCGACAGGCTGTTCCGCGTCTTCCGCAACTCGCGCTACCCCTACATCGACGTCAAGTGCGAGCAGGAGGAGCTCACCGAGCTCGTGGAGGTCGCCGACGACGAGCCGTTCATCCTGCACCCGGGTGAGTTCGTGCTCGGCTCGACGCTCGAGGTCGTGCGACTCCCGGACGACCTCGTCGCTCGCCTGGAGGGGAAGTCGTCGCTCGGCAGGCTAGGCCTCCTGATCCACTCGACGGCGGGCTTCATCGACCCGGGGTTCGACGGCCACGTGACGTTGGAGCTCTCGAACGTCGCGAACCTCCCGATCACGATCTATCCGGGGATGAAGATCGGCCAGCTCTCCTTCATGCTGCTGAGCGAGCCCGCGGAGCGTCCCTACGGCAGCAGCGGGATGGGCTCGAAGTACCAGGGGCAGCGCGGCCCGACGCCGAGCGCCTACTGGCGGAACTTCACGGACGAGTGACCTTCTGGGAGTCGGCGTGCTGGCCCGCGGGGCTGGCGGGCGCGCCCGACGAGGAGCAGCCGCGCGGGGGAGTGCGCACAGGAACGACGAGGGGCCGTGCAGCGCACGGCCCCTCGTCGTTCGGCGACCAGCGGTGGATTGGTAGAGGCGCTTCACGCTCGACACTCGGTCGGCGGCGCGAATCGCGAGCCCCCCACGCTGGCTAGGCGGTTCCCGGTGGTCCCGGGGGCACGCCTCTACCCGCTGGTACCTCCGCTGCCGGTACTACTGGAATCGCTCACTACCGGACCACCTCCTTTCCGCGGTAGCCGCGAGTGTACGCAGAGACGTCGGACGGTCGCAAGGGACCGATCCGGATCCCTCACGAGAGGGACGCGCCCTGCCGATATCGGAGGGGATGACGCTCCGCGGAGCATCCGCCAGGAACCAGGCGGCCGTCACCGTGGCGGTGGGCCTCACGGCCACGGTGGCCGGCTACGCGGCGCTGCGACACGATGGGCCGGTCTACGCGTGGTGGTTCGAGAGCTTCGCGATCCTGGCCGTGCTCGCGACCCTCGTCGCCGTCGTCCGGAGCCGGCAGGTGGATGCGGTCTGGCTGCTCGTCGTCGGCGGGATGCTCGCCCGGCTCGCCGCAGACGCGGCGGTCACCGCCGGAGCGCTCGATGCGGACGCGTCCTTCCCATCCCTCCTCGACGCGTTGCGCCTCGGCGGCGATGCGGCGGTCGCATGCGGGCTCGTGCTGCTCGCGCGGCGACGCGTCGGACGGCTCGACGCCGGAGGGCTTCTCGACCTCGCGATCGTCGCGGTGGCGGCCGGCGCTGCGAGCTGGGCGCTCCTGGTCCAGCCGAACGACGCCACGACGGACGCGACCCCTCTCCAACAGGCGATCGCCGTCGCGTATCCGGTCGTCTCGGTCGTGATGGTCGCCCTCGCGATCCAGCTCACGGCCGGGGCGAGCAACGCCGCAGGCACGCTGCTGACCGGGTCGCTGATCCTGCTCGTGATCGGCAGGGGCGCCGTCGGATTCACCGTGCTGCGCGGCTGGTACGCGACGGGGAACCCTGTCGACGTGCTCTTCGCGGCCTCCGCTGTGCTGTGGGCGGCCGCGATGTTCGACCCGTCGATGGCGCAGCTCGGGGCTCCGGTGCAGAGGTCGTCGCGGACGACCGGCCGGGGGCGCCTCGCCGTCCTGGTCGTCCTGGCACTGGCGACACCATTCGTGATCGTGGCCGACGTCGGGTCGTTCGAGCCGAGCGAGATGGTCGCGTTCGTGGTCTGCTTCACGGCCGTCGTGGCGCTGGTCACGTCACGTCTGATCGTCGCGGTGGGACGCCACCTCCAGCTCGAGCGCCGCGAGCAGGCGCTGCGCCAGGCGGCAGGACGGCTCGTCTCGGCCCGCACGCGCGCGGAGATCGGAGAGACGGCAGTCGAGAACGCGCGCCGGCTCGGCGGAGACGAGGTCGTGGCCGCCGGGCTCGCCCTCGGCGAGACCGACAGGGTGGAGCTCGTCGCGATCTCCTCCGAGGCCCCCGGCGGCCTCGGTGCGTTGGAGTCCGCCGACGTCGACGAGGCCCTCGATCGGATCGGGGCCGCCGTCACCGACGACGGAGCGATGTCGACCGTGCGGATCGTCCGCAGCGACTGCTCGTGGTCGATCTCGCCGATCGTCGTGCAGGGTGCCGCCCGCGGCGCTCTCGTGGTGCGCGAGCGGCGCAGGCGGCACGGCCGACTCGACACCGAGGTGCTGGAGACGCTCGCGGCGCAGGTCGGCCTGGCCCTCGAGGCGGTCGCACGCATCGAAGACCTGCTGGAGCGGCAGGCGGCAGAGCGGTTCCGGTCGCTCGTCCAGAGCTCGAGCGATCTCATCCTCGTCGTGGAGCGGGATCTCACGGTTCGCTACCACACCCCTTCGGTGCAGCGGGTGCTCGGACACCGGGCCGAGCGCCTGGCCGGAAGCGCCGTCACCATGCTGCTGCACCCGGACGATCGTGACGCGATCGTCGGGTTCCTTGACGAGGTGGCGACGCGCGGGGGGAAGGAGCTCACGCGCGAGTTCCGGCTCCTCTGCGCGGACGGGAGCTCGGTGGTCGCCGAGTGCGTGACACGAAGCCTGCTCGACGATCCGAACGTCCGCGGATACGTGATCACCGCGCGGGACGTGACGGAACGTCGTCGGCTCGAGGACGAGCTGGTGCATCGAGCATTCCACGACCCGCTGACCGGCCTGCCGAACCGGTCGCTGCTGCTCGAGCGCGTCGGACAGGCGCTGACCCGCACGCAGCGGACGTCGGAGATCGTGGGCCTGCTGTTCATCGACCTCGACGACTTCAAGCTGGTGAACGACACCCACGGGCACCAGGCGGGCGACGAGGTGCTGTCGCAGCGTCGCCGCGAGGATCGCCGGGTGCATCCGACCGACCGATACGTGTGCCCGCCTCGGCGGAGACGAGTTCGCGGTCCTCGTCGCGGGTGCCTCGAGGGAGCTCGACCCGACCGCGATCAGCGCGCGGGTGCTGAAGGCCCTCGAGCCGCCCCTGGACGTCGGTGACGGGCAGATCGTCGTCTCGGCGAGCGTGGGGGTCGCGGTGCACGCCGTGGGAGACACGGCGACCGACCTCGTCCGGGACGCCGATCTCGCGATGTACCGCGCCAAGGCGTCGGGCAAGGCGCACGTCGAGGTGTTCGAGCCGGAGATGCGAGGCCTCGTCGTGGAGCGACTCGAGCTGAAGGCGGAGCTCGAGCAGGCCGTCACGCGCGGCGAGCTCGATCTCGACTACCAGCCCATCGTGCGGCTCGACACCGAGGAGGTCGTGGGCCTCGAGGCGCTCCTGCGCTGGCGTCATCCCGTGCGCGGCACGCTCGGGCCCGGACACGTTCATCGCCCTGGCCGAGGAGTCGGGCCTCATCCTCCCGATCGGACTGCACGTGCTGCGCACCGCAGCGCGCCAGGCTGCGGCGTGGCGGCGGTCGCTCGGGCGACCGCTCGGGATCAGCGTGAACCTGTCCGCTCGCCAGCTGGCGGACGACTCGTTCGAGGAGAGCGTCGCGGACATCCTCGCCGAGACCGGGCTGCCGGCCCGACTCCTGACGCTCGAGCTGACCGAGACGATGCTGATGTCCGAGCCGGAGGAGGCCGCGGCGCGGCTCACCGCGCTGCGCGCGCTTGGCGTGCGCATCGCCATCGACGACTTCGGAACCGGCTACTCGTCCCTCGGCTACCTGCGCCGGTTCCCGGTGGACGTGCTGAAGGTCGCGAAGCCGTTCCTCGACGAGATCGGGCAGCGCGACGGGGCGCGGATCGTGACCGCGGTCGTCCGCCTCTCGACGGCTCTCGGCCTCGACGCGGTTGCCGAGGGGATCGAGACGACGCAGCAGCGCGAGCGCCTCCGACAGATCGGCTGCCCGTTCGGGCAGGGGTTCCTGTTCGCGGCGCCCGCCGCCCCGGAAGTGGTCGAGACCCGCCTGCGAGCCCGCGCCGACGCCGCCTGAAGAGGTACCGAGCCCCGAGGCAGCGGTCTTGCAGGGGCCTCCGCCCGGCCGTCCGGAGCTAGTCCAGGACGGTGGAGATCTCGAGGCCGTTGCCCACGGGGATGGTCACCGAGGACAGGGTCGGGTCGCTTCGGCGGGCTGCCACGTAGTCGGCGAGCGCCTCGGCATGGTCGCCGACGTTGTCCGCCACGATCGACCCGCCGCGGACGACGAGCGGCCTGACCAGCCCGAAGAGCTCCTCGTAGTCCCGCTTCCACGCGTCGAGGAGCACGAGGTCGAACGGGCCGAGGCCCGGGATCGTCTCGTGCGCGTCACCCGCGACCAGGCGGGCGACATCGGCGAGCCCAGCGTCCGCCACGTTCCTCCGCCAGGCGTCGATCTTCACCGGGTCCAGCTCGAGCGAGACGACCTGGCCACCTCGCAGCCGCGCGCCCGCTGCGATCCAGATCGTCGAGTATCCCCGGGAGGCCCCGATCTCGAGCGCCCGGCACCCCTCGGCCGCAGCGGCGAGAGAGAGCAGCACCGCTCCGGCCTCGGGCCCGACCGGCAGCGACCGCTGCAGCGAAGGAAGCCCCGCCTCGCGGTCTGCCTCGTCCTCGGCCTCGAGCCGGGCGAGCGTGCGGCAGACGCGATCGTCGGGCATCCGCCGAGCCTACCCGCCAGGCGTCACGGCTCGCAGGGCCCCGGCGGGCGCGCTCAGGGGACGTCGACGACGATCATCCCGTCGTCACGCACCCGGACGGCGTAGGTGTCGACGGGGATGTACGCGGGGAGCGTGAGCGCGTTCCCGGTGCGGACGTCGAACCGGGCTCCATGGCGTGGGCAGATGACCTCGCACGACGCGGGATCCCACTCGCCCTCGCACAGCTTGCCGTCGTCGTGCGTGCAGCGGTCCTCGATCGCGAAGAGCGCGCCGTCGCAGTTGTAGACGCCGACTCCCTCCGGCCCGGCCCGGTCGAGCACACGGTGCGACCCGGGCGGAAGCTCTTCGAGCCGGCAGACCTCGACCTCGGCCACGACGTCAGGAGAGCGTGAGCTCGTCGGTCGACGTGCCCCACTCGTCGGGGAGCGGCGTGCCCTTGGCGCGGTGCAGCGCCACCTTGAGCACGCCGAGCCCGAGGATCGCGCACTTGAGCCGCACGGGCGTCAGCGGGATCCCGATCTCCTCGAGGAGCTCGTCCTTCGGCATCGCCGCGACCTCGGCGGCAGTGCGGCCCTTGACGAGGTCCGTCAGCATCGACGTGGCGGCCTGGCTGATGGCGCAGCCCTGCCCCTCGAACCCGACCTCGTCGATCACATCACCCTCGCCGAACCTGACGGTGACCGTGACCTCGTCGCCGCACAGCGGGTTCTTCCCGTCCGCGACGGCATCGCACGGGTCGAGGAGACCGTGGTTCCGGGGCGTCTTGTAGTGATCGAGGATGACCTCGCGGTAGAGCTGCTCGAACTCGCTCATCCGAGCCGCGCCTTCGCGACGTCCACGGCGTCGACGAGCCGGTCGACGTCGTCCGGGGTCGAGTACAGGTAGAAGCTGGCGCGGTTCGTCGCGAGGACCCCGAGGCGCCGCATCAGCGGCTGGCAGCAGTGGTGGCCGGCCCTGATCGCGACGCCTTCGAAGTCGAGGACCTGGGCGACGTCGTGCGGGTGGACGCCGTCCACGCCGAACGAGATGATCCCGGCTCTGCGCTCGACCGGTGGTCCGTAGAGCCTCACCCACGCGCGCTCGCCGAGCAGGCCGAGCGCCTTGACCGTGAGCTCGCGCTCGTGCGCCGCGATCGCGTCGAGCCCAACGGCCTCGACGTAGTCGATCGCCGCAGCGAACCCGACGGCCTCCGCCATCGGAGCCGTGCCGGCCTCGAACTTGTGGGGCAGCTCGGCCCACGTCGAATGGTCGTCCTCGACGCTGGCGATCATGTGCCCGCCGTAGAGGAAGGGGCGCATCTCCTGCAGGAGCGCGGCCCGACCCCAGAGGGCGCCGATCCCGCTCGGGCCGCAGAGCTTGTGCGCGGAGACGGCGACGAAGTCGACGCCGAGCGCCTGCACGTCGATGCGCTGGTGCGGCGCCATCTGGGCTGCGTCGACCACGACGACGGCGCCCTGGGCGTGCGCCCACGCGACGATCCGCTCGAGCGGGTTCACCGTGCCGAGCGCGTTCGAGATGCCGCCGACCGCGACGACGCGGAGCGTTCCCCCGGCGACGGTCTCGTCGAGGAGATCGAGTCTGAGCTCGCCGTCGTCGTCCACCGGGAGCACCCGGAAGGCAGCGCCGGTCCGCTGTGCGGCGGCCTGCCACGGCACGAAGTTCGAGTGGTGCTCGAGCTGCGTCGTGAGGACGACGTCACCCGGCCCGAGGTTGTCGGCACCCCAGGCGTAGGCGACGAGGTTCAGCGCCTCGGTCGCATTGCGCACGAAGACGACCTCGCGTGGCGTTGCCGCGTTCAGGAACCGGGCGACGGTCTCGCGTGAGGCCTCGAGCGCCGCCGTGGCGCGCTCGGCGAGCTCGTACACGCTGCGATGGACGTTCGCGTAGGACGTCTCGTAGAACGAGTCCATCGCCTCGAGCACCGCACGAGGCTTCTGGGCGCTGGCCGCCGAGTCGAGGAACACGAGCCGGCGCCCGTGCGAGGGACGCCCGAAGATCGGGAAGTCGGAGCGGATCCGGGCGGCGTCGAGAGGCGGGGTGATGGCCGGGTTCACAGCGACCTATCGTACCCCTGGCACGCAGGGCTGGACCGCGACGCACCCTCGTGTGGCGTGTGCTGCCGTTCGCTCAGTGCGGGGTGTGGCCGTTCGTCTTCGCGCGCTCGGCGAGCTCCTGCCGCCGTTCGAGCTCGCTCCGTGCGGTCTCGAGGATCTCGCAGACGCGCTCGAGGCGTCCTGCCTCCGTCTCCTCGGCGAGCAGCTCGAGCTTCAGCTCCGGCGCGAGCTCGAAGCGACCCGCGAGCGTGAAGGAGAGCGCCGGATCGTCCGGATCGGGCGCAGGGAGCTCCGTGCCTGTCAGCGCGAGCAAGCGGCCGTACAGCGACGTGGCGCGGGCGACGAGCCCGGGGTCGACCGTGGAGGGAAGATCGTCGAGCGGGTCGATCTCGCCGGTGTGGAACGACCTCCCGTCGGTCATCCCGAGCAGACGGAACCGCTCGCCACCCTCGACCACGATGTCGAGCCGACCGTCGTCGTAGCGCTGCATCACCTCGACGACGGTCGCAAAGGTCCCGACCTCCCGCACGCCGTCGTCGTCGGCGTACACGAGTCCGAACGGCTTCTCGTCGTCGAGGCACTCGGCGATCAGCTCGCGGTAGCGCGGCTCGAAGATGTGGAGCGGGATCTGCTCTCCCGGGAGCAGCACGAGCGACAGGGGGAACAGGCCGATCTCGTCCACACCGCAAGCCTAGTGGCGCGCGCCGTGATCGCGAGGGCTCGACCCGATCGTGAGCCCGGGGTTGACAGCAGGGTCATGCGCTCGAATCCTGTGACGGTGGGCACCCGGATCGGTATCGACGTCGTGGACACGGCAGACGTGCGCGAGGCGCTCGCCTCGTTCGGCGGTGCCTACCTCGCCCGCATCGCCGGCCCCGACGAGCGTCGCTGGTGCGTGCGCCTGGACGCGTTGGACGAGCGGCGAGTCGCTGCGCTGTTCGCGGGCAAGGAAGCCGTCGCGAAGGCGCTCGCTCCGGAGCCGGACGACCCTCTGCCGCTTCGATCGATCGTCCTGTGTCCGGGCTCGGGTATCGTCGGCGTCGCGCTGGAGGGCGCCGCCGCCGCGCTCGCGAAGCGGCGCAAGGTGACCGCTGTGAGCGTGAGCCTCGGGATCGCCCGGGAGAGCGCCACCGCCTTCGCCCTGGCGCACATGGACAGCCCAACGTTGGAGCACAGATGAATGAACGAATCAGACGCGTGATCCGAGATCACGCCAAGCTCGGGGTCGACCCGGACCAGCTGGCCGACGGAGACGATCTGTACCAGGCCGGCATGACCTCCCATGCCAGCGTGAGCCTGATGCTCGGGCTGGAGAGCGAGTTCGACGTCGAGTTCCCCGATCGCATGCTGACCCGCTCCGTCTTCGAGAGCGTCTCGTCGATCGGCGCCGCGCTCACCGAGCTGCTCGGCGACGAGGTCGCGGCGTGACGGTTCTCGCGCAGCGTGACGCGACGTTCCTCGAGGGGATCGCCGAGGCCTCGGCGGCAGCGACGCTCGCTGCTGACGCCGTCGACCGCGACGCGCGGTTCCCGCACGAGGCCCTCGCAGCGCTGAGGCGCAGCGGAGCCCTCTCGGCGTACGTGCCCGAGCGCCTCGGCGGCCACGAGGTCTCGCTCGCGACGCTGGCGGCCGGATGCTACGAGCTCGCCCGCGCCTGCTCGGCTGCGGGAATGGTGTTCGCGATGCATCACATCAAGGTCGGGTCGATGATCCACCATCTCGACGGCGCGCCGGCCTACGAGGAGTACCTGTCCGAGCTCGCGGCCAAGCAGCTGCTCGTCGCGTCTGCGACCTCGGAGGTAGGAACGGGAGGCGACCTGCGTCGCAGCATCACGTCGGTCGTCGACGGCGGCGATGACACGGTCACGGTCGAGAAGCAGTGCACGACGATCTCTTACGCGCTCGAGGCGGACGATGTGTTCCTCACGGCGCGGAGTGGCCCGCAGGCCGAGCCTGGGGATCAGGTCCTCGTGCTCGCGCGGAAGGACGCGACGACGCTCGAGCAGACATCCTCCTGGGACGTGCTCGGGATGCGCGGCACCTGCAGCCCCGGCTTCGTCCTGAGCGCCCGGGTGCCGCGCGACCATGTCCTCCCGACCCCTTTCGCACTGGTCGCCGCGCAGACGATGGTGCCGCTCACGCACATCCTCTGGGGACACGTCTGGCTGGGCATCGCGACGGCCGCTCTCGATCGGGCGCGTGCCTTCGTGCGCGAGCAGGCACGCGCCCGTCCGGGCACCACGCCGGTCGCGGCGGCGCGTCTCTCCGAGCTCGCCCGGGTGCATCAGCGGCTGCGCAACGAGGTCTCGGCCGGCCTCCAGGAGTACGAGGCGCTGAGAGCCTCCGACGATCACCCTGACAACCTCTTCACCATGGCGTACGCCATCCGCGTCAACATGCTCAAGATCAACGCCTCGGAGCTCGCGGCGGAGACGGCGCTCGGGGCGCTCGCCGTGTGCGGGATAGCGGGCTACCGCAACGACACCCCGTTCAGCGTCGGTCGTCACGTGCGCGACGCGCTCTCGGCGGCGCTCATGATCGGCAACGACCGCATCCACGCCACGAACGCCACACTGCTCCTCGTGAGCAAGGGCTGAGCGATGTCGGGCGCGACGGAGCGCGACCAGGCAGCGGAGCGGGAGTTCCACGCGGCGCTGGTCGACTCCGGGCTGGTCGTCGAGACCGGCGTGGACGGGGTGCTGGGACGAGGCGCGGTCTTCGAGGCGATCGTGGCCGCAATCGATGCCCTGGCCGGGGCCGAGGGCAGAGCGGACGGCGCCGAGCCGATCCGGTTCTCCCCGGTCATCCCACGCCACGACCTCGAGCGCAGCGGCTATCTCTCGACGCTTCCCACACCTCGCCGGCACCGTGTTCGCCTTCGGTGGGTCCGAGCACGATGCGCTCGACCTGGGGCTCAAGGCTGCCGCTCACGAGGACTGGAGCGGGCATCTCGGCGTCGCCGATCTCTGTCTCACGCCCGCGTCGTGCTATCCGGTGTATCCGTGGGTCGCCTCGGCCGGGCAGCTCCCGCCGGGGGGCCGGCTCGTGGACGTTGGCGGCTGGTGCTTTCGCCGCGAGCCGTCGCCCGATCCTGCCCGCATGCAGGCGTTCAGGATGCACGAGAACGTGCGAATCGGTGAGCCGGACGTCGTCGGGGCGTGGCATCACGGATGGCTCGAGCGCGGCGCGTCCGTGCTCGCCTCGCTCGGCCTCGAGGTGAACGTCGTGCCCGCGAACGACCCGTTCTTCGGTCGGGCCGGGAGGATGCTCGCCAAGGGCCAGCGCGAGCAGGGTCTGAAGCTGGAGGTCGTCTGCCCGATCTCGTCGCCCCGACCGGGCGCGATCCTCTCGGCCAACGCCCACCTCGACCACTTCGGGGCCGACTTCGGGATCGAGACGGCCGACGGGACGGTCGCGCACACGGCATGCATCGGATTCGGGCTCGAGCGCGTCACCCTCGCGCTGCTCCTCCGCCACGGCCTCCGGCCTGACCGCTGGCCGGTCGAGGTGCGCTCGCGTCTCTGGCCGGACGGAGCGGTCGCTCGGTGAGAGCGATCCTCGATCTCGACCCGGCGCTCTACGAGCCGCATGTCCTGCACGCGCCCGGTCGCATGTTCCCCGAGACGAACTGCTACACCGACCTGTGGATCGAGCTCGTCCATGCTCTGCGGCACGAGCCGACCGCGATGCTCGGCTGTTGCAGCGTGGTCGACTGGGAGGGTGATCAGTGGACGTTCTTCAAGCCGTCGTTCTCCGACCTCGAGCGGCTGTACGGGCTCGACGTACGAGCTCGCGCTCTACCGTCCGCTCCCCGAGCACATCGAGGAGCAGCTCCGCCGTGACCGGTTCGTGATCGTCGAGGTCGACGGTCACTTCCTCCCCGACACGGCAGGCCGCAGCTACCGGACGACCCATGAGAAGACCTCGGTCACGGTGGAGGCCCTCGACCGGAACGCGCGGGTCATGCGCTACTTCCACAACGCCGGGTACTGGGAGCTCTCCGGCGACGACTACGACGGTGCGCTGAGAGCGCAAGGCCGGCCCGCCGACGACCTGCCGCCGTACGCGGAGATCGTCCGCCGGGGACGTCTCGCGCCGTGTCCCCCGGAGCGCCTCCGTGCGGAGGCCGCGACCCTGCTGGAGGGCCACCTCGCCCGGCGGCCCGAGGCCAACCCGGTCCGCGCCTTCGGACGACACCTCGAGGCAACCCTCCCAGGCCTGCAGGGAGAGGACGCCTACCATGTGTACGCGTTCGCGACGCTCCGGCAGTGCGGTGCTGCATGGGACGCCGCAGCCGCGTTCCTGCGCTGGCTCGACGACGCGCACGGCACAGCCGCAGACGGCTTCGCGGAGCTCGCGGGCGCATCGAAGACGATGCTGCTCAAGCTCGCACGGGCCGCTGCGACGGGGCGCCCGTTCGAGCCGGCCGAGCCGGTGGAGGCCATGGCGCGCACCTGGGACGAGACGCTCGATCGCCTCACGGCGTAGCCTCCTGTCCATGCAGGCTCGCCCGCTCCCTCCGAAGGCTCCCGGGCTCGCCGTCGACGGGCACGAGAGAACACCGCTCTCGAGCTGGCTCCTCGTCGGGGCCGCTCCCGAGTCGGCCGAGCCCGATCTCGCCTGCGCGATCGACGCGGACGCCCCGGGAACGGTCGCCCAGGCGCTGCTGGCAGCCGACCTCGAGACCGACGGGATCGACGAGCGGGACTGGTGGTACGCCTGCCGCATGGCCGTTCCCGCATCGGAGGATGGCGTCGAGACGGTCCTGCATCTCGACGGGCTCGCGACGGAGGCCGAGGTCTGGGCGGGAGGCCGCAGGCTGCTCGAGTCGAGCGACATGTTCCTCCCCGCGAGCATCGCCCTCGACGGACACGCGGGGATCGAGGCTGGCGGCCTGAGGCTCGTCTTCCGGGCGCTCGCCCCCGTGCTGGCGCGGAAGCATCCGCGACCTCGCTGGAAGACGCGCGTCGTCGCAGAGCAATCGCTGCGCTGGCACCGCACGATGCTCCTCGGCCGCTGCCCCGGCTTCGCCCCCGGGCCGCCGACGATCGGGCCGTGGCGACCGGTCTCGCTCGAGAGACGCCGGCTGCTCGCCGTGGACGCCTGCCGGATCAGACCCCTGCTGCTCGACGACGGCCGTGCCCGTCTCGACGTGCGGCTCGGTCTGCGCGAGCTCGGCGCGTCGATCGTGAGCATCGAGGGTCGCGTCGGGGGGTTCGGCTTCCCGCTCGTCGTCACTCGCGGGCGAGATGCGATCGAGGCCATCGGGACGGCGACGGCGCGGCTCGCGCCCTGGTGGCCGAGCACGCACGGCGATCCTGCCCTGCACGAGCTCTCGTTCCACGTTCGCACGTCCGCGGGAGACGTCGAGATCGACGCAGGTCGGGTCGGCTTCCGTCGGGTCGAGATCATGGACCCGGATCGCTTCGCGGTCGTCGTCAACGGCATCGCGATCTTCTGCCGCGGTGGCGCGTTCATGCCGGATCCGGTCACCGTCGACCACGCCCGAGATCGCCTCGACGCCCTGCTCACCCTGGCGACGGACGCCGGCATGAACATGCTCCGCCTCCCCGGGCTGGGCGCGTACGCCTCGGACGAGCTGCTCGATCGCTGTGACGAGCTCGGGCTGCTCGTCTGGCAGGACTTCACGTTCGCGAACATGGACTACCCCGTGGACGACCCCGGCTTCGGGGCCTCGTCGAGGCGGAGGCGGCCGCCTTCCTCGGCGCTGCCGGGCGGCACGCGAGCCTGGCGGTCCTGTGCGGCGGGTCGGAGATCGAGCAGCAGGCGGCGATGCTGGGGATCGACGCCGGACTTCCCGCTGCTCGACGCGGTCCTGCCCTGGAGCGCTGGCGGAGACCGACACCGAGGTCCCATTCGTCCGGTCGACGCCGACAGGCGGGGACGTGCCTTCCGTCCGAGGGTGGGCGTCGCCCACTACTTCGGCGTCGGGGCCTACCTCCGACCGCTGCGGATGCGCGCTGCGCCGGCGTGCGGTTCGCCGCCGAGTGCCTCGCGTTCGCGCACGTGCCGGACGAGGAGGAGTCAGCGCGCGTCGGTCTCGGGTCTCCTCTCTGGATGGCAGGCGTCCCGCGAGACAACGGCGCCGACTGGGACTTCGAGGACGTTCGCGACCACTACCTCCGTGAGCTCTTCGGGCGTCGACCCCGGCGGTGTCCGCCGCGACGATCCGGAGCGCTACCTGGAGCTCTCCCGGGTCGCCGCGGGCGAGGTGGTGGCGGAGACGTTCGGGGAATGGCGCCGCGCCGGTTCGCCGTGCTCCGGCGCGCTCCTGTGGTGCTTGAACGACATGCGGCCCGGGCGCCGGTTGGGGGATCGTCGACAGCCACGGCCGGCCGAAGGCCGGCGTACTGGCAGATCCAGAGGGTGCTCAGACCCCTGGCTGTCTGGATGACCGACGAAGGCACCAACGGGTTCGACGTGCACGTCGCGAACGACGGCGCAAAGGCCTTCTCCGGCCGGCTCGAGCTGCGCGCGCTGCGCGCCGACGGAGTCGCCGTCGCGAACGGGGAGACCCCGATCGAGCTGGCGGCGCGCGATGCGGTCTCGCTCTCGTTCGAGCACGTCGTCGGGAGGTTCTTCGACGCCTCCCTCGCCTACGGGTTCGGCCCTCCCGGTCACGATCTGCTCGAGGCCGTTCTCCGGTACGACGGCGTCGCCGTCGCACGAGCGACGGCGTTCCCGACCGGACGCCGGTCCGTTCCTCGGGAGGACGTCGTGAGGCTGCGCGTTCGCGCGGCGAGTCCCGACGGAGGAGCGTCGTGAGCGAGTCCCTGTCGTTCTACTTCGGCACGCCCGACGCACCGGTCCACGGCACCCTCTCGCTCGGCGGGACGCGCGGACGAGGTCGGCGCGGCGCGGTGATCTGCCCTCCCCTCGGATACGAGGAGCTCGGCGCGTATCGCCCTCTCCGCACCCTCGCTTCGGCGCTCGCGGATCGCGGGGTGCCGACCCTGCGCTTCGACTGGCAAGGAACGGGCGACAGCGCCGATCGCAGCACCGCGCTCGCGCCGGGCTGGACCAAGACCGTCGCGGCAGCCGTCGGCACGCTCCGCGACGTGACCGGCGTGACCGAGATCGCGCTCGTCGGGCTGCGCTTCGGAGCGACCGTCGCGGCGCTCGCGGTCGGCGAAGAGGTCGAGGCGGCCGAGCTGATCCTGATCGCACCGTATGCCACGGGCCGAGCGTGTCTCAGGGAGCTTGCCGCGTTCCACGCCCTCGCAGCCCACTGGTTCGGCGATCCCCCGGAGTCGGCCGCGCCGCCGGAAGCGGGAGCGCTCGAAGCGAGCGGGTTCGTCCTGTCCCCCACGACGGTCCGGGAGCTCGGATCCCTCGACCTGGCGTCGCTCGCAACCGGAAGCGTGCGAGCGCGGTCGGCGCTGATCCTCTCACCGAGGATCGGCGGTCAGGAGCTGCGCGTCGAGGAGGCGCTCGCCTCCGCGGGGGTCGAGGTGGAGGTCAGGCAGACGACTGGGATCGAGCATCTCTACGACGACGCGCAGCGCTCGGCGCTGCCGCCGAACGTGTCCGACATCGTCGTCGCGCGCATCGCGCCGCTCGCCCAGGACGGGCCGCAGGCCGTCGGGGACGCGCCCCGGCTCGAGCAGACGGCCGCTGTGCGGGTGGACGGCATGGAGGTACGGGAGACCGCGATGAGGATCGAGAGCGACGGACGCTCCCTCGCCGGGGTCTCGTGCGAGCCCACCGGGAGCGTGGGCGACCGCTGGCTCCTGTTCCTGAACGCCGGCGGCGTGCGACGCGTCGGGCCCGGTCGTCTCTGGACGACGATGGCTCGCCGGGAGGCGTCCCGGGGCTCCGCCTCGCTTCGGCTCGACGTCCGGGGCGTCGGCGACAGCGACGGGGACGCAGGGCTCGACACCACCCCCGACGAGCATCTCGACGGCTACTACTCCACCGACGCCGTGCGCGACCTGCGCGCCTGGATCGACGTCCTGGAGCAGGCGAACGGCGCCCGATCGTTCGCCGCGATCGGTCTCTGCTCCGGAGGCTTCGTCGGCCTCCACGCAGCGCTGCTCGACCCCCGCATCCACTCCGTGTGCCTCGTGAACCCGCAGGTGCTCTTCTGGGACACCAGTGCCGCGACCGCGCACACCTTCCGACACGCCCGTCGACTCCTACGCGGCCGGGGCTGTGGCTACGCGGTCTGCGACGCGGGCGGTCCAGGATCGGGGAGGTCGCACGAGGCTTCCTCGCGGCCATCCGGCCATCGGCCCGCCATGACCGGACGGGAGCCCACATCGTCGACGCGCTCACCTCGCTCGCCGAGCGGGGGACGGCGGTTCACTTCGTCTTCTCCGCAGGCGATCTGGGTCTCGCCTACCTGGAGCAGCATCTCGGGTCCTCGTTCGCTTCGCGGCTCGAGGCGGCGGGCGCGACCGTCGACGTCGTCGCAGGCCCCGACCACACCTTCAGACCGGCCTGGTCACAGCCGCTTCTGCAGGAGCTGCTCCGAGCCCACCTCGAACGCGACGGGTTCTGCTCGGCCGCGACGCCCGAAGCGCCCTGACGAGGCCCGGCGGACGCACGTCAGGCCTGCGGGATCCGCGCCTCGAGCGCGGCTCCGAGCGCGTCGCGCACCGGCTCGAGCTCGATCCGGTCGAGCACGTCCTGGAAGAAGCCGCGCACGATCAGCCGCTCTGCCTCGGCGCGGGGCAGGCCGCGGGCCATCAGGTAGAAGAGCTGCTCGCGGTCGACGGGGGAGAGCGTCGCGCCGTGCGTGCAGCGCACGTCGTTGGCGAGGATCTCGAGACCCGGGATCGAGTTGGCGTGACGCCTGCTTCGAGAGGAGCAGGTTGCGGTTCTCCTGATACGCGTTGGTCTTCTGCGCGCCCTCCTCGACGCGGATCATCCCCCGCCAGACCGTGCGGCGCCGAGTCGCGCAGCGCGCCCTTGAACGCGAAGTCGCTCTCGGTGTCGGGCGCGGCGTGGAGCTGGTAGGTGTCGTAGTCGAGGTGCTGGTGCCCGTCGGCGAAGTAGGCGCCGGTGACGCGCGACGTCGCGCCGCGTCCGACGAGGTCGTTCTGGATCCAGATCTTCCCCTTCGCCGAGCCGAACCCGCCCGCGACCCAGTCGAGCTCGGCGTCCCGCTCGACCTGCGCGTGGTTCGACGAGAAGAGCCAGGTCTTCTGCGAGAGGTTCTGGACGAGACGTACTCGACCTTCGCGCCGTCGTGGACGACGATCTCGACGGCTGCGTTGACGTAGCCCGCGAGCTCAGGCGAGGCCGAGGCGAGCTCCTCGATGAGCGTGAACGCGGCTGCCGGGCTCGGCGACGACGAGCACCCGCCAGAACAGCGAGCCGCCGTCGACAGTGTTCGTGACCCGGAGGAAGAGCGGCCGCGCGAGCTCGACGCCCGTCGGCACGTGGACGAGCAGACCGTGCTGCCAGACGCGCGGCGTTGTGCGCGCGGAGCTTGTCGTCGGGCTTGACCAGCGAGCCGAGCAGCGGCTCGGCGTCGTCGAGCGCCTCGAAGCGGATGCCCTCGGGCGCGACATCGATCGTGAGCCCGCGCTCGTCGACGCGTCGCGATGCCGGCGGCGTCGAGCTCGAGGAAGGACGCCCGGCAGACGCCTCGGCGGCGACCGCGGCGTCCCACGCGTCGGGGTCGAAGGCGGAGAGGTCGGTGAACCGCCAGTGCTCGTCACGGGTCGTCGGGAGCGGGAGCGCCCGGTAGCGGTCGAGCAGTCGGCTCTCATGGGGTGCATACCTCCGGTGCAGCATCAGCGCGTTGCCGTCAGGGTCGTGGAAGATCGCCATGTGGCAGACGCTCGTGTCGAACGGCTCGCCCTGGAACTCGACGCCCTTGGCCTCGAGCGGCCCGTCTGCGCCTCGTGCACGTCCGGCACGCGAAGCGCGATCGGCGCGGTGTGAGGCCCTTCGAACGTCTGCCCGATGTTGGTCGGGTCGAGCAGGTAGAGGCTCACGTTCTCCCCGAGCTGGAACTCCGGCCAGGAGCCCTGCCCGGGGATCTCGGCCAGGCCGAGCGTCTCGCCGTAGAAGCGGCGCGAGCGCTCCAGGTCGGTGACCGGCACGGAGATGAAGTCGGTTCTCTCGACGGTGACGCCCATGGTCTCCCAGCCCTTCTCGTGCCGTGCGGAGCGCGGCACTAGCCGACCGAGCCCTCCATCTGCAGCTGGATCAGGCGGTTCATCTCGACGGCGTACTCCATCGGCAGCTCCTTCACGATCGGCTCGATGAAGCCGGAGACGATCATCGCGGCGCGCCTCCGCCTCGGAGAGGCCGCGGCTCATGAGGTAGAAGAGCTGCTCGTCGCCGATCTTGGAGACGGTCGCCTCGTGGCCGATGGTCGACGTCGTCCTCCTCGATCTCGATGTACGGATAGGTGTCGGAGCGCGAGTCCTCGTCGAGGATCAGCGCGTCGCAGACGACCTTCGACTTCGGCAGTCCGTCGCGCCCTTCGCGACCTTCGAGCAGGCCGCGGTAGCCGGCGCGGCCGCCGTCCTTGGAGATCGACTTCGAGGTGATCACGCTCGTGGTGTTCGGCGCGCACGTGCACCATCTTGGCGCCGGCGTCCTGGTGCTGGCCCTTGCCGGCGAACGCGATCGAGAGCACCTCGCCGTGGGCGCCCTCGCCCATCAGGTAGACCGCCGGGTACTTCATGGTCAGCTTCGAGCCGAGGTTGCCGTCGACCCACTCCATCGTCGCGTCGTCGTAGGCGACGGCGCGCTTGGTGACGAGGTTGTAGACGTTGTTCGACCAGTTCTGGATCGTCGTGTAGCGGCAGCGGCCGCCCTTCTTGACGATGATCTCGACCACCGCCGAGTGCAGCGAGTCGGTCGAGTAGATCGGCGCGGTGCAGCCCTCGACGTAGTGCACGTAGGCGCCCTCGTCGACGATGATCAGCGTGCGCTCGAACTGGCCCATGTTCTCGCGCGTTGATGCGGAAGTAGGCCTGGAGCGGGATCGTCGACGTGCACGCCCTGGCGGCACGTAGATGAACGAGCCGCCCGACCAGACCGCCGAGTTGAGCGCGGCGAACTTGTTGTCGTTCGGCGGGATCACCGTCGCCGAAGTACTGCTTGCACGAGCTCCTCGTGCTCGCGCAGGCCGGAGTCCATGTCGAGGAAGATCACGCCCTGCTCCTCGAGATCCTCCTGGAGCTTGTGGTAGACGACCTCGGACTCGTACTGCGCGCCGACGCCGGCGAGGAACTTCTGCTCGGCCTCGGGGATGCCGAGCTTGTCGAACGTGTCGCTTGATGTCGGCGGGCACGTCCTCCCAGCTTGTCGGCCTGCTTCTCGGTCGGCTTGACGTAGTAGTGGATGTTCTCGAAGTCGATCCCGGAGAGGTCGCCGCCCCAGCGTCGGCATCGGCTGCGCGAGGAAGTACGTCGAGCGCCTTGAGGCGGAACTCGCGCATCCAGTCGGGCTCGCCCTTCATGCTCCGAGATCGCCTCGACCAGCTCGTGCGTCGAGCCCCTTGCGGCGCCTTGAAGAACGAGCTGCTCCGTCGTCGTGGAAGCCGTACTCGTAGTCCGCGCGGATCTCGCGGATGACCTCGGTCTCGGTCGGAGTCTCGCTCATCGCGGTCTCGCCTCCTACGCCGCCGCGCAGGATCCAGTCGTAGCCCTCGCGCCTCGAGCTCGATGCGCCAGCTCCGGCGCCGCCCGAGGCGACGATCCGGCCGTCCACGAAGACGTGGACGAGGTCGGGGCTTGATGTAGTTGAGGATCCGCTGGTAGTGGGTGATCACCAGCACGCCCATCTCCGGCCCGACAGCGCGTTGACGCCCTCGGCGACGATCCGCAGCGCGTCGATGTCGAGCCCGAGTCGGTCTCGTCGAGGATCGCGATCGCCGGCTTGAGCATCGCCATCTGCAGGATCTCGACGCGCTTCTTCTCGCCGCCCGAGAAGCCGTCGTTGAGGTAGCGCTGCGCGAGCTCGCTCGCACCTTGAGCTGCTCCATCGCGGCGAGCATCTCCGTGCGGAACTCCTTGACCGGGATCGGGTCGTCCTGCCGCCGTTCAGCGCCTTGCGCTTCGCGTTGAGCGCGGCGCGCAGGAAGTTCGCGACGGTCACGCCGGGGATCGCAAGCGGGTACTGGAACGCGAGGAACAGGCCCTGCGCGCGCGCTCGTCGGCCTCCAGCTCGATGAGGCTCTCGCCCTCGAACAGGATGTCGCCCTCGGTGATCTCGTAGGTCGGGTGCCCCATCAGCGCGTACGCGAGCGTGGACTTGCCCGAGCCGTTCGGGCCCCATGATCGCGTGCTTCTCGTTCGTGTCCAGGGCGAGGTCGAGACCCTTCACGATCTCGGTTCCGTCCTCCAGTGCGACGTGCAGGTTCGTGATCTCGAGCAGTGCCACGGTGGTTCCTTCGGCTCGTTTGCGAAAAGGGAAGCGCGATTCCTGAAAAGCGGAAGTTCGCTTCGTTCGATGGTACCGGGACCCCGCCACGCGGGCGGATCTCCGTCGACCTTCACAACGCCCTCGTGCCGCGACGGATTCCCTCGTCGCTCCCGATCGAGGTGCGCGCGGCTGGTACCCTCCGGCCCATGCCCTTCGGAATCGGCATCTGGGAGCTCCTCATCCTCCTGCTCGTGCTGCTCCTCGTCTTCGGGCCCAAGCGGCTGCCCGAGATGGGACGCCAGCTCGGCAAGGGGATGCGCGAGTTCAAGGAATCGGTCTCCGGCAAGGACGACGGCTCCGACATCGTCGAGGACGCCGCGACCGAGCTCCCGCCGGCACAGCCTGCGCCCACGTCCGCCTCGGCGGCCGAGCGCGACACCGTCTCCTAGCCCGACCGCACTGTGGCCCGGCTTGTGCCCCGGCGCCTCGCGCCCGACGAGCAGGCGACACTCGTCGAGCATCTCGCCGAGCTCCGCCACCGGATCTTCATCTGCCTGCTCGCGATCGTCCCGGCGTTCCTGCTGGCCTACGCCTTCCACGACACGCTCATCGGCTGGCTGATCGACCTCCTTCCGGAGGGCACGCCACTCGTGACGCTCGGTGTCGCGGAGCCGTTCACGACGTCGATCAAGGTGAGCTTCTACGCGGCGGTCGCGCTCGTGCATCCCGATCCTCCTCTGGCAGGCCTGGGCGTTCTTCGCGCCGGCGCTCGACCACTCGACGCAGCGGGTGATCTCGGCGTTCGTCGTCTTCGGGAGCGGCTCTTCATCGCCGGGATGGCGTTCTCCTACTTCGTCGTCCTCCCGCCGCGCGCTCGACTTCCTCGTCGGCTACGACAGCGAGCTCTACACCGACCAGATCCGCGCCGAGCTACTTCCTCTCCTTCGTCTCCGTGGCGATGCTCGCGACGGGGCATCGCCTTCCTGATGCCGATCTTCATCCTCGGGCTGGTGCGACTCGGCGTCCTCACATCTGCGACGCTGCGGAAGAACCGACGGCTCGGGATCGTCGGGATGGTCGCGTTCGCGATCCTGCTGCCCACCGTCGATCCGGTCTCGCTCGCGCTCGAGATCGCGCCGCTGCTGATCCTGTTCGAGCTCTCGATCTGGCTCTCCGTCGTGATGGAGAAGCGCTGGCACGGCTCTCCCGAGCCGGCTCCCGAGTCGTGAGGATCCTCTCCGCCGACTGGGTCGTCCCCGTCGAGGGAGACGCCGCTCGCCGACGGAGCCGTCGCGATCGACGACGACGGGCTGATCGCCGCCGTCGGCCCGCGGTCGGAGCTCGGGAGCGGCGAGCACTTCGCCGAGGCCGTGATCGTCCCGGGGCTCGTCAACGCGCACACGCACATCGAGTACGCGGTGTACGCCGGGTTCGGGGACGGCCTGCCGTTCGTCCCGTGGATCGGGATGCACATCCGGCGGAAGGGGCTGCTCGACCTCGACGACATGCGCGCCATCGCCCGGCTCGGGGCCTGGGAGTGCCTGCGCTCGGGCATGACCACGATCGGCGACTGCAGCTTCAGCGGCGCCGCTGCGGAGGCCGCGGCGGAGACGGGGCTGGCGGCGGTCGTGTTCCTCGAGGTCTTCGGCGCGACGCCTGACGCCGAGACCGCGCTCCCCCGGTTTGAGGAGCTGCGCGAGCGCATCGCACCCGCTCTCTCCGACCGCGTGCGGCTCGGGATCTCTCCTCACGCCCCGTACACGTGCTCGGTCGAGCTGTACGCGGCGTGCGCGGCCCTCGGGCTCCCCGTGCAGACGCACCTCGCGGAGAGCCCGGCGGAGCGCCGCGTGGCTCGTCGAGGGCACGGGCGACTGGACGCCGCTGGCCGACTTCCTCATCCCACCGGCCGGGGCGACCGGGGTCAGGCTGCTGGCAGACGCCGGGCTGCTCGGCCCGCACGTGGTCGGCGGCCCATTGCGTCCACGTCGACGAGGAGGAGATCGCCCTGCTCGCCGAGCACCGGGTCGGGGTGGCGCACTGTCCGCGCTCGAACGGCTACCTCGGCTGCGGACTCGCTCCGGTATCCGAGCTCCGCGCCGCGGGCGTCGAGGTCGCGATCGCGACGGACAGCCCCGCCTCGACACCGTCGCTCGACCTCTTCGAGGAGATCCGCACGGCGATCGTGGCCGCGCGGTCCCGTGCGCAGCGTCCCGATGCCCTGACCGCCGCGGAGGCTCTCACCTGCGCGACGCTCGGCGGAGCCCGTGTCCTCGGGGTTGCAGAGAGCGTCGGCTCGCTCGTCCCCGGGAAGCGCGCCGACCTGACGGTCGTCTCGCTGGCCGGATCCCCGGCTTCGCCTGTTGAAGATCCTGTTGTGGCGGTCGTCCAGAGCGGGTCCCCGGAACGGGTTGTCGCTACTCTCGTAGCCGGCGAGGACCGCTACCGGCAGGGGATCACACGATGGCCCGATTCGACAAGAGCAGCACGAAGAGCCCGAGCACGAATGCTGCAGTAGCCGCGCGCAAGAAGCCTGCCAAGGGATCCTCGTACGAGGACACGATGTTCTTCCCGCGGCTGCGCCGGCACGCGAAGTGGATGTTCGTCTTCCTGGCGCTGGTGTTCGGGGTCGGGTTCGTGATCTTCGGGGTCGGCGCCGGCGGGGTCGGCGTCGGCGACGTGCTGCGCGACAGCGGTGGCGCGAACGGCCAGTCGGTGAGCGACGCCCGCAAGGCGACCGAGGAGAACCCCAAGGACGTCGCGGCCTGGCGCGACCTCGCAACCGCGCTCCAGACCGAGGGAGAGACGGACGAGGCGATCGCGGCGCTCGTGTCGGCAGCCGCGATCACGCCCCGCGACACGAGCATCCAGCGCGAGCTCGCAGGCCTCTATCTCACCCAGGCGACCGAGAAGCAGACGGACGCCCAGCTCGCGCAGCTCCGCGCGGCGTACGGCGCCGCGTCGTGGAACTTCCCGGCTTCGCTGCGGAGTCCGACGGGCGCCTTCGTGCTCACCGACCCGATCGGCAGCGTCGTCAACGACGCCGCCACGAAGGACACGAACGACGCCCTCACAGCCGCGAGGCTGGCCGCGGCCAACGCGGTCGGCGCCTACAAGAAGGTCGTGGCGATCGAGCCGGATGATCCGAACGTCCAGCTGGAGCTCGCGTCCACCGCAGAGCAGGCCGGAGACGCCTCAACGGCGATCGCGGCGTACACGAGATTCCTCGTGCTCGCGCCCGACGATCCGAACGCGTCGATCGTCGAGCAGCAGGTGAAGCAGCTCAAGAAGTCGTTGGCCGCCGCGGCAGGGTAGACTCGCGCTCCGTGGAGCCCGTGACGCCCCGCCCGACGACGCGCAGGAGCGCGATCGCCGCCGCCGTGCTCGGCACGGTGCTCGTCGGGCTGATCTCGGGCTGCGGGGAGACCGTCGGCTACTCGGAGGGCACCGGCGACAAGACACGGGGTCGCGAGCTGTTCATCGCGAGCTGCGGCTCATGCCACACCCTCGCCGAGGCCGGCACGACCGGGCAGATCGGTCCGAACCTCGACTATGCCTTCCTCCAGTCGCGCAAGGACGGGCTCGGAGAGGACACCATCCGGCAGGTCGTTCGCGGTCAGATCGCCTATCCCGTCGTGGATCCCGTCGTCGAGGGCTCGCCGGGGATGCCGAAGGACATCCCACCGGGCAGGACGCCGAGGACGTCGCGACGTACGTCGCCGCCGTGGCGGGCGTGGATGTCGACGGGGACGGGCTCCCGGACGAGGGATCCGGGGTGGAGGCGGCGTCGATCCGGACGAGGGCGACGGCAAGGCCATCTTCGCCGCGGCGGGCTGTGGCAGCTGCCACGTTCTTGCCGACGCCGGCTCGAACGGCGCCGTCGGCCCGAACCTCGACGAGGCGAAGCCCTCCAAGGAGCTCGCCACGGAGCGCGTGACCAACGGCCAGGGCGGGATGCCGTCGTTCAAGAAGGATCTCTCGGCGGCTCAGATCGACGCGGTCGCCGACTACGTCAGCTCCGTCGCCGGCGGCTAGCACTCGTCGGGCGACATGCGGCTCGGCAACCCCCTCCGCGACGAGACCGCCGCCTTCCACCTCGTCCTGCTGACGCTCTGCGCGCTCGCAGTGCTCGTGCTCGCCGCGCGCGTCGCTCCACTGCTCGGCGTCGTCGTGCTCGTCCTCGAGCTGCTCGCGCTCGCCTGGCTCGTCCGCGACGAGGTGCGGCGCCGTCGGGCGGAGCGCACCACCGCCGTCCCGCCCCGCGCGGACGTCTCCGATACCGACCCGCACCGCTGACCCTGCTCCACCAGGGCGGGCGCCACCCGGGGCAGGGCGCACAGCGTCAGGTCGCCGT
>CAWKGI010000005.1:0-13621 GCA_963849125.1 uncultured Actinomycetes bacterium
AGACGCTCACCGTGCCGGTTCCGGTCCGATCGCCCTTTGGGACGCCATGGGCCAAGACATGGCGTGCGAAGTCCTCGTACTGACGAGGAGCGCCCTGCGCCTGGTTCGCTTCGGACATCCAATCGACGATAGCGCGGCTGTGAGACGGTGCTCCAGGGGATTCGACCAGGTCCCGTGGTAGGCTCGGCGCGTGGCGCAGGAGCGGCAACCGGCGGCCGGCTCGGGTCCGCCCTGATCGCAGTGGCGTACGTCTCGCCCCATGATCCACCCGCTCCCCCGACGCTCCAGAAGCGGGTCTCCGATCGGAGCTTCGGCCTCCTCCTGGTGGCCGCGCTGCTCGTGGCGACGTTCTTTCCACTCGTCCGCGGCCGGGACGCTCGTCTCTGGATCCTTCCCGTCGTGGGCGTCCTCCTGGTCGTCGCGCTCGTCGCTCCCCGTGTCCTGTCCGCTCCTCACCGCCTCTGGCTCCTCGGCGCCCGATTCGTCGCAGCTGTGCTCCATCCCATTGTCATGGGCATCGTGTTCTTCCTGACGATCACTCCCATCGCGTTCGTCTTTCGGCTCGCCGGGCGCGACGCGCTCGACCGGCGCTTGGATCCGGAGGCGTTGTCATACTTTTCACCGAGAGACGTGCGGCCCTCCGAGCACATGCGGAACCAGTTTTGATGCGGTCGATCCTCGGTGAGCTCTGGACGTTTCTCAGGGCACGTCGCAAGGTGTGGATGTTCCCGGTGATCGTGTGGATGGCGATCCTGATCGGACTCGTGATCGTCGCCCAGGGAACCGCGCTCGGCCCGTACCTCTACAGCTTCTTCTAGGTGTACGTCCTCGGGATCTCCGCCTTCTACCACGACAGCGCAGCTGCGCTCGTCCGCGACGGGGTCGTCGTCAGCGCTGCGCAGGAGGAGCGGTTCACGCGGATCAAGCACGACCCTGCGTTCCCGGCGAACGCGATCGCCTCGTGTCTCGCGTGCGAGGGGGTCGCCCTCGACGACCTCGACCTGGTCGTCTTCTACGAGAAGCCCTTCCTGAAGTTCGAGCGCCTGCTCGAGACATACCTCGCGATCGCGCCGAAGGGCTTTCGCTCGTTCGGGATCGCGATGCCGCTGTGGTTGAAGGACAAGCTGATGCAGAAGAGGTCTCTGGCGCGACAGCTCCGGGATCTGGGGGCGACCTTCGGTGAGGAGCGGCTCCACTTCGCCGAGCACCACCAGAGCCACGCCGCGAGCGCCTTCTACCCGTCGCCCTTCGAGGAAGCGGCAGTGCTGACGATGGACGGAGTCGGCGAGTGGGCGACCACGGTCGCCGGCCATGGGCGGGGGCACGGGCTCGAGCTGACCCGCGAGATCTCGTTTCCGCACTCGCTGGGGCTCCTCTACTCGGCGTTCACCTCGTATCTCGGGTTTCGCGTCAACTCCGGCGAGTACAAGGTCATGGGTCTCGCGCCGTACGGCGAGCCCCGCTTCGCGTCGCTGATCCTCGACCACCTCATCGACGTCAAGCAGGACGGGTCGTTCCGACTCGACCTCTCGTACTTCGACTACCTCGGGGGCGACCGGATGACGAGCGAGCGATTCCACGACCTGTTCGGCGGGCCGCCGCTGCCGCTCGACACGCCGCCGACCGACCGGGAGATGGACCTCGCGGCCTCGATCCAGGCGGTCACGGAGGAGGTGGTGCTCCGGCTCACACGGGCGCTCGCGGACGAGACCGGGTCGCAGAACCTCTGCCTCGCGGGAGGGGTGGCGCTGAACTGCGTCGCAAACGGGCGCGTTCTGCGCGACGGCCGGTTCCGCGAGATCTGGGTGCAGCCCGCGTCAGGCGACGCAGGGGGCGCAGTCGGTGCTGCGCTCGCCGCCTATCACGAGCTCGCGAACGCCCGCGCACACCGGTGCGACCCGACGGCATGTCCGGCGCACTGCTCGGACCGGCGTTCTCCGACGACGAGGTCGAGGCCCGGCTTCAGGGTGCGGGCGCCGTGCTCGAACGGCTCGACCACACCGAGGTGATCGAGCGCACCGCTCGTGCGCTCGCCGAGGGCGAGGTCGTCGGCTGGTTCCAGGGTCGGATGGAGTTCGGCCCACGCGCGCTCGGGGCGAGATCGATCCTGGCCGACCCGCGCTCCCCGGAGATGCAGTCGACGCTCAACCTCAAGGTCAAGCGGCGCGAGTCCTTCAGGCCCTTCGCTCCGTCCGTCCGACGCGAATCCGTGGCGGAGTGGTTCGACCTCGACGTCGACAGTCCCTACATGCTCCTCGTCGCGGAGGTCGCATCGGCACGCCGGCTTCCGACCACTCCCGAACAGGAAGGGCTCGACGGGATCGCGCTGCTCCAGGTTGCCCGGTCGGAGATCCCGGCCGTGACCCACGTCGACTACTCCGCGCGTGTCCAGACCGTCGAGCAGGCCACCGATCCCATGTACCACGCCCTGCTGTCCGCGTTCGAACGGATCACCGGCTGCCCCGTCCTCGTCAACACCAGCTTCAACGTGCGCGGCGAGCCGATCGTCTGCACGCCGGAGGACGCGCTGCGTTGCTTCCTGACGACCTCTCTCGACCGACTTGTCGTGGGCAGCTGCATGCTCACGAAGGAGTCGCAGCCCGTGGGGCTCGAAGCCTCGTTTCAGGCGGCTGGAGGGCTCGATTGAGCGATGCGCCAGACGAGGTCGTCGGAGACGGGGCGGATTCCCCGGTCGGCGCGGGGCGACGCACGCTGCGGATCACGTGGCTCGTGCTCACGAACGTCGTGATCCTCGTCGCGCTGCTCCTCTTCACGAACCTCCTGAGCGCGATCGTGATGTCGCGCCAGGAGACCGTGCGTCGAGTCCTGCGCGTCGTCGGGGCGGAACGTCTTCCGCCTCTTGCCGCCTACGTCGACCTTCCCATCTACACCGACAAGGAGCAAGCACGCCTGATCTGGAAGGAGTTCGCCGACGCGAATCAGGTCGGCTACGTACCGTTCGTCGAGTGGCGGCGCAAGCCGTACACCGGGCGGACGATCACCATCGGCCGGGACGGCGACCGGATCTGGCCCGGCGCCCCGAACCACTCCGCTGACGCACCGGTCGTGCGGATGTTCGGGGGGTCGTCGCTCTGGGGGACGGGGGTCACGGATGCCCAGACCATCCCGGCCCGTCTCCAGCGCTTGCGACCGGGTCTGCGCGTGCTCAACCACGGCGAGAGCGAGCACAACTCCCGGCAGGGTCTCGAGCGGCTCGTCAACGTCCTCTCCAGCGACCAGCGCGTGGACGTCGCCGTGCTCTACGAGGGGTTCAACGATGTCCTCACGCTCTGTCGCGACGACGTCGACCTCAACGGCCACGGTGAGCAGGTGAGGATGCGGGCCATCCTCGATCGCGCCGGTACGCCGGGGTACCTGCTTGCCGGCAAGACGATGGAGCTGCTGGCAAATGTCTTCGCTTCGAATCACGCAGCATTCACCTGCGACACCGACCCCGTCCGGGCCCGTGCGGTCGCCCGGGTTGTCGTGAACCAGTGGCGGTTCGCGCGCACCCTGCTTCGGGCACGGGGAGCCGAGACGGTCGCCGTCCTCCAGCCCGTCGCCGAGATCGGGACGCCTGACCTCGGCTACTTCGAAGACGTCGAGACTCCTGGTGAGCCCTCGAACGGCGCGCTCGCCCGGCAGCTCCGTGCCGTGTATCCGTACCTCCAGGAGGTCGCCCGGCGGCCCGGCAACGGTTGGATCCACGACTTCAGCGGGCTGTTCGACGATGCCGGGCCGACGTACATCGACCACGTGCACCTGTCCGCGGAAGGTAACGGAGCGGTCGCTCGCCGGCTCGCGCCGCTCGTGGACGCCGCGCTCGCGAGTCGCGAGCGCTCGCTGGGCGGGTGATCGGAGATCCGCGCGAGCCGGTTCGTGTCCGGAGGGTCACCTGACGTCACCGATCTCCGGCGGTCTACACGACGTCAGTCCGAAGCACCGGGGTGTCGTCAGTGCTGCGCGTGACCACCCAGCCCGAGAAGGCGCCGAGCCGATAGGGCGCGTTCAGGCGGACGACGGTCTCGGATCCGCCGGTCACGAACGAGCCGCACGATTCCGTGCGCACGCCGTCCCGGGTGAGCCAGAGCTCGTACGTCTTCCCGGCGGGGAGGGCCGGAAGGCGCGTCGTGGTGAGCTCCATCGGCCAGTTGCCGGCGGCGTCCTGCTCGTACACTGCGAGCGTCGCGGAGGCGCCGTTGGCACCCTTCATCGAGACCTTCTGGACGGGTGCCTTCCGGGAGTCGCCACCGGCGATGACGTACCCCGCGCCGAAGAGGCAGAGCGCAAGCGCCATGGCCGCCGCGACCGCGGTGTAGCGGTACCGCCGCGGGAGCGGCACGACGGAGGCCTTCGGCGGTGCGGGGGGTTGCAGGAGCGCCGGTGGGAGCTCGGGCGGGGCGCCCGCCGCGATCAGGCGCTCGTGGACGTGCCGCAGCCCCTCCCGCTCCGTGTCGTCCGCTCCGCCGAGGAGCTCGTCGAGCCGTGGGTCGGTCACTGGAGCTCCTCCTCGAGTGCCTGGGCGAGTCGTGCGAGGGCCGCGCGCGTGCGCGTCTTCACCGTTCCGAGGGGGATCCCCAGGTAGGCGGCGATCTCGCTCTGCGAGAGGCCGCTCCAGTAGGCGAGCTCCACGAGGGGCCGCTCCGTGTCGGAGAGGCCTTCGACGGCACGGTGCACCTGCCAGGCCTCCCAGTCCGCCTCGGCGCGCCGTTCTGGCCCGGCCTCGTCACTCGCCTCCTCGACCGCGGAGTCGACCGCGACCTCGGGTGTCTTGCGCAGGATGTCGGTCACGGCGTTCCTCGCGACGACGAAGAGCCACGGCGCGCCCGCGCCCCGGGCAGGGTCGTACTTCGCCGCGGAGCGCCAGAGCGCGGCGAACGCTTCCTGCGTCGCGTCCTCGGCCCTCCCGCGGTCGCGGATCCGGCGCAGGGCGAGACCGAAAACGGCCCTCGCGTAGCGCCGGTGGAGCTCACCGAAGGCCGTGCGGTCGCCGTCGGCGACACGCGCGATCAGCTCGGCGTCGCTGGGGGCCGACGAGCCTCCTGACCGGGAGGCCTCGCTGGTGTCCGGATCTGCGGACATGGGGTGCGGCGCGAGCGATCCGACTGCGATGGCTGCCACGGTGCCCACCCAAGCATGTACGGGGAGGAGGCCGCGGCGGATTGGCCGGGGGACGGGCCGGAGCCCGTCCCCCCACCGACTCCCTACCCGCGCGCAGCGGCGAGCTTCGCGGCGACGGCCTCCCAGTTGACGACGTTCCACCAGGCGGCGAGGTAGTCCGGACGCCGGTTCTGGTAGTTGAGGTAGTAGGCGTGCTCCCACACGTCGACCCCGAGGATCGGGGTGCGGCCCTCCATCAGCGGCGAGTCCTGGTTCGGCGTCGACTCGACGGCGAGGCCGCTCCCGTTCCAGACGAGCCAGCTCCACCCGGAGCCGAACCGCTTGACGCCGGCGTCGTTGACGGCGGCCTTGAGCGCGTCGACCGAGCCGAACGCCTCGTCGATCGCCGCCGCAAGGTCGCCCTCCGGAGCGCCGCCGCCCGGGCCCATGATCTCCCAGAAGAGGGTGTGGTTCGCGTGACCTCCGCCGTTGTTGCGAACCGCCGTCCTCTTCTCCTCTGGCACCTGGCCGAGGTCGGCGATCAGCTGCTCGATCGGCTGGTCGTCGAGCCCTGTCCCCTCGAGGGCGGCGTTGAGGTTGGTCACGTACGCGGCGTGGTGCTTGTCGTGGTGGATCTCCATCGTGCGCGCGTCGATGTGCGGCTCGAGCGCATCGAACCCGTAGCTCAGATCCGGCACGGAATACGCCATTCCTGGCTCCTCTCGTCGTTCGTTTCGACTCTCTGCCACAAGGATATGCTCAGACCCCATCCGTCCCGCGTCGATCCAGGAGCACCGATGACCGACCTCGTCGAGATCGCACCTCGCCCACTCGATCCACGACTGCTCACGCTCCGCGGGATCTCGCGGACCTCGATCGAGGCGCACCACAGGCTGTACCAGGGCTACGTCGCCAAGCGCAACGAGATCCTCGGCCTGCTGGCGACGGCCGATCGCGGGTCCGCCAACCAGGTCTCGTCGGAGCTGCGGGCACTGAAGGTCGAGCTCTCGTTCGCGCTCGGCGGGATCAAGAACCACGAGGTCTACTTCGCCCACCTCGGTGGAGCCGGTGGCGACCCGACCGGTCCCTTCCGGGCGCTCGTCAACCGCGACTTCGGCTCGATCGCCGCCTGGCGGGACGACCTGCGCGCGACCGCGCTCGCAGCGCGCGGGTGGGCCTGGACCGCCTACGACTGGGACGAGGGGCGCCTGTTCACGTTCATCGGCGATGCCCAGAACACGTACCCCGTCTGGAACTCGACGCCGCTGATCGCGCTCGACGTGTACGAGCACGCGTATTTCCTGGACTACCAGACCGATCGAGCGGCCTACGTCGATGCGTTCCTCGACAACCTCGACTGGGACGTCGTCAACGGCTGGGTCGCCGCGTACGCGATCCCAACCCAGGACGCGTGACCGGGCCACCCTCACCCCGCCGCCGCTGACGGTCGGCCGTCGCGAGGCGTAGTCTCAGCGCGTGCCGACCGACGTCCTGATCGTCGCCGCCGGGTACCTGCTGGGGTCGATCCCGTTCGGGTACGTCGTGCCCAGGCTCGTGCGCGGGGAGGACATCCGCAAGGAGGGAAGCGGCAACGTCGGCGCGAGCAACGTCTTCCGCCTGTACGGGAAGTGGCTCGCAATCCCGGTCGCGGTGCTCGACGTCGCGAAGGGCTTCGTGCCTGCGCTGGTCGGCGTGAAGGTCGGGGGCGAGTGGGTCGGGGTGCTCGCCGGCGCGGCCGCGATGCTCGGCCATGCCCGGCCTGTGTGGCTCGGCTTCTCGAAGGGGGGGAAGATGGTCGCGACCGGAGGAGGGGTGACGCTCGCCCTCGCACCGCTCGCGGCGCTCGTCTGCCTCGGGGTCTTCGTCGTCACGTTCGCCCTCACGCGCTACGCGTCGGTCGCCTCGCTCGTCACCGCGATCACGCTGCCGTTCGCCTGCGTCGTCCTCGGCGAGGGCTGGCCCGTGGTCGCGTTCGCGGCCGTCGCTGCCGTCGCGGTCGTCTTCCTGCACCGCCAGAACCTCGCGCGGCTACGGGCCGGCACCGAGCCGCGCTTCCGCCGCCGGTCGAAGCCCGTGTCGGACGGCGCGAGCTGATCGGCCGTCTACAGGGTCAGCCAGGCCTCGAGCGTGGTCTGGCGCTCGACAGGTGATCCCCCTGCGAGCTCGCTCCGGAGCTCGCCGACGGTGCCCCACCGCTCGGCGACCACGTCGTGGTCGTGGATCGTCTCGAGGTTGACCTGCCGTGAGAGCACGAAGTCGCCGTCCTCGAGCAGAGGAGTGGTCTCGACGAGCTCCTTCAGCGCCACGCGGACCGAGTCCTCGACGAAGCGTGGCTGCAGGTGCGCGTGCTCGACCACGAAGAGCTCGTCGGGTCGCTTGAGCAGCTCGAACACCGGGGCGCTCATCGAGCGCTCGACCACTGCGACGAGGTTCTCCGCGTCGAGCTCGACCTTCGAGCCGACGAGCAGCGTTCCCCGGCCGCGCTGGTTGTGCGTCGCGATCGGTACGAGATCCAGGATTCGATCCACCTCGTCCTCCGGATAGCCCGCATCGGCGAGGCGCTCGGCGGCCCGGTCGCGGACGAGGCCTTGCGCGCACGGGCAAGCGTTGATCCCGGTCGCCTCGACGCCCACGACGCGGCGCGAGCCGGCCTCGGTCGCCGCTGCGATCCCGATCAGCGAGACCATCTCCTGGGTCGCGAGGTCGGTCACCGGCGTCCGACGGCGCATCGGCCAGCGTGCGCTGATGTGCACCTCGGCGCGCAGTGCGCGCTGTCGCTCGACGATCTCGCGCGCGATCCGCTCGGCCAGCGCCTCGACGAGCTCGCCCTCTCCGAGGACGACGTCCTCGATCGACTCGTCGAAGAGCTCCGGGAACCGGGACATGTGGACGCCCTTCTGGCTGCGATCGAGGTCGACCGTGCAGTCGATCGTCGCTGCCATCAGCATCTCCTGGTCGCCGCGACGGATGCGGATCGCCTTCTGGACGCTCGTCACACCTGCACGGGAGAGGGCGATTCCGACGGGCGGTGCGGAGGCCTGCATGTCGTCGATGCGCGGCTTGACGTCGCTCATCACGCCACGCTAGCACGCTGCGACGAGCCTCCCTGCTCCGGGACGAGGCGCGCCGTCGGCCGGGGAAGGCCTGTCAGACGGCAGGTTGACCGCACGGTCAGGGTGCGCCAGGATCGGACGATGACCGACGCCTCTCAGGACGTCTCGAAGCCGCGCTCGGGCTCCACCCCGCCCACCCGCCGGGGTCGCGCTGCGCGCTCCGCCGGATCCGGAGGCGCCTTCCTCCCGGCACCCGCCCCGGGGTACACGGGCGGCGCCTTCCGCCCGCTGTCCACGCAGCAGATCGAGCGGATCTACGTGACGGCGCTCGACGTGCTGGAGCGGATCGGGATCGGTGAGCCGATCCCCGAGATCCTCGACGTGGCGCTCCCACGGGGATGCTCGCTCGATGACCACGGTCGCCTGCTGTTCCCGCGCGGCCTCGTCGAGGACGTCCTCGAGCACGCCTGTCGGAGCTACGTGCGCTACGGCGTCGACCCTGCGCTCGACCAGGAGATCGCGGGCGAGCGTGTGTACTTCGCGACATCGGGCGAGGCGGTGACGATCCTCGACTACGCGACCCAGACCTTCCGGCCCTCGACGCTCGTCGACCTCTACGACGCCGCTCGCCTCGTCGACCGTCTCGACAACGTCCACGGCTACGGGCAGCCCTTCGTCGCGACCGAGCATAGCGGCGAGCTCCTCGTGCACGATCTCAACGTCGCGTATGCCGCGCTCGCGGGGACGCGCAAGCCGTTCGCCCTGAGCACGGCGAACGTCGACCACGTCGAGCCGCTGATCGCGCTGTTCGACATGGTCGCCGGGGGCGAGGGCGCCTTCCTCGAGCGTCCCTTTGCGAGCATCGGCGGCTGCCCGATCGTGTCGCCGCTCCGGTTCGGCCGCGAGAACGCGGAGGTGCTCGTGAAGGTGGCGAGCCTGGGCCTCGTCGCGGACCTCGCGATCGCGCCCCAGGCCGGCGCGACTGCCCCCGCCGCCTTGGCGGGCGCCCTCGTCCAGTGTCTCGCCGAGACGCTCGCCTGCCTCTGCGTGGTCAACCTCGTGCGGCCCGGGTCGCCGTTCGACTTCGGCATGTGGCCGTTCGTCTCCGACCTCCGCACCGGTGCCTTCACCGGCGGCGGCGGCGAGGAGGCATTGCTGATGGCCGCGAGCGCCCAGATCACGAACCACCTCGGCCTCACCTCGAGCGTCGCCGCGGGGATGACCGACGCGAAGACGATCGACGCCCAGGCGGGCTACGAGAAGGGCGTCACGGTCACCGCAGCCGCGCTGGCGGGGGCCAACCTCGTCTCCGCCTATCCGGGGATCGTCGGCAGCCTCATGGGACAGTCGTACGAAGGGCTCGTGATCGACAACGACCTGATCGGCTCGGTGCAGCGTGTCGTGCGCGGCATCGAGGTCTCCGACGAGACGCTCTCGTTCGACGTGATCGCCCAGGCCGTGGCGGGGATCGGGCACTACCTCGGCAGCGACCAGACGGTCGAGCTGATGCGCTCGGAGTTCGTCTACCCGGAGATCGCCGACCGCAGCTCTCCTGGAGCGTGGGAGGAGGAAGGGAGCAGGAACGTCTACGAACGGGCACACGAGCGCGTGCGCGAGATCCTCGGGTCGCACTACCCCGCGTACCTTGATCCTGCCCTCGACGCCCGGATCCGCGAGCGCTTCCCCATCCGGCTCGACCCCGCAGACATGCGGCCCGGGAACGGTCGCTGGTAATCCGTCAGTCGACTGGCGCCGGCGGTTCGTCCAGCCCGCGGAGGGAGCGGGCGAACGGCGTCACGAGCGCGACGGAGACCAGCACGAGCGCGAGCGCCACGAACGTCGGGCGCAGTCCGATCAGCTGGATCAGCGGCCCGACGACCAGGAATCCCAATGGCCCGGCGGCGAAGGCGAGCGAGGTGAGAATGCCGATCGCCCGTCCGCGCAGCCGGGTCGGGGCGCGTTCCTGGAGCGCGACGTTCGCGATCGGGTTGATCGGCCCGAAGCAGAGCCCCGTGAGCAGGCCGAGCACGACGAGCGCCCGATACGGCGGCAGCAGCGCCATGCCGAAGGCGGCGAGGGACGTGCCGACGAGACCGAGGACGGCAACGCTTCGGCGGCTCCAACGGTGTCCCCAGGCGCCGTACGCGAGCGCGCCGACGGCCCCGCCGCCGCTCATCGCCATCAGCAGCCAACCGAGGCGCTCCGGGGCGTCTTGGGCCTCGAAGTAGACGGGGAGCACGACGCCTTCGATCGGGACCCAGGCTCCGACGAGCACGGTGAAGAGGATCGTGATCGCGCGGAGCGTTGGATCGTCCCAGACGAACCGCAGCCCTTCGACGCTCTCCCGCCAGAATGACGCGCGATCGGCGTGGTCGGTCGGGCGGCCCGACCCGGGCACGCGGACGAGGAGGAGGACGAGCGCCGAGACGGCGAACGCGACGGCCGTCACCCACAGCGTCTCCTTCGCCCCGACCAGCGCGATCAGGAGCCCACCGAGTCCCGGCCCTACGAGGTAGGCGATCCCGAACACCGCCTCGTGCACCCCGTTGACGCGCTCGAGGCGGAGCCGTGCAGCTGCGGCGGCCTCGGGCAGCATCGTCTCCCGAGCCGTCGCACCAGCCGGGTCGAACACCGCTCCGGTCGCCGCGAGCAGCGCAAGCATCGGGAGCGAGAGCTGGTCGAAGGCCGCGACCACCGGCACCGCCGCGACGCTCAGCGCGCTCAGCACGTCCGAGACGACGGACGTGCGCCGTCGGCCCACACGGTCGACGAGGGTGCCGGAGACGAAGGCGGAGAGCGCGAGCGGGAGCGCCGCCGCCGCCGCGACGAGGCCGACACCGGCGGCGCTCCCGGTGAGCTCGAGCACGATCCAGGGGAACGTGACGAGCGCGATGCCGTTGCCCGCGGCCGAGAGCAGCGTGGCGGTCTCCAGGGCGACGAGCGGCGCCCAGTGGCGCTCAGGGTCGCCGGTGACCGTCACGGCTTCCGGTTCCTAGCGCAGCAGGCGGGACATCCGCCTGTCCTTCAGCACGCGCCCACCGGTCTGGCAGGTCGCGCAGTAGGTGATGGTGTGCTCCTCGAAGTCGACCCGCCGGAGGATGTCACCGCACCGGGGACACGGCGTGCCGAAGCGGCCGTGCACGAGGTACACGGCAGCATCGCCCTTGCCTGCGATCCGCAGGTCGAGCGCTCGGGTGAGGTCCTCGTCGATCGCCGTGGCGAGGGTCTCGATCTCCGCCTCGTCGAGGTCGGTCGACATCCGGAACGGGGAGAGCCGCGCGCGCCAGAGGATCTCGTTTGCGTGCGCGCGGCCGATCCCCGTGAGCGCGCGCTGATCGCGCAGCAGCGGGTGCAGCTGGCGCCGCGCCGCCTGAAGGACGGGACGCAGGGCGGCGGCATCGAGCCCGAGGGCATCAGGGCCGAGGTGACCGAGCTCGGCCTCGAGGGCGTCGGGCCGCAGCAGCCACACGCCCGCGCGCCGGTGCTTGCCGGCCTCCGTGAGGACCAGCTGGCCGCCGTCGGCGAAGCGCACGCGGAACATCGAGGTCTTCGGTGGCTTGCCGCCGGGCGCGTGGTAGCGCAGGCGGCCGGCGCTCATCAGGTGCACCCGCAGCGTCAGGTCACCGGTGTCGGTGGGCAGGAGCAGGTTCTTGCCTCGGCGGCGGGCACCGCCGAGGAGGCGGCCGGCGAGCGCCGAGGGTGGAGGGTCGAACGACTTGAGCGTGGCGATGTGCTCCGCGCGGGCGCTCTCCACGGGGGCCAGCCCGACGAGAGGGTCGAGCTCGCGCACCCACGCCTCGACCTCGGGCAGCTCGGGCATGCGTCAAGCCTAGGCGAGGTGCGACCTCGTGACGACCGGGAGGTCGTGGCGCTACCCTCGGGCCGTGCAGCCGATCGTCGTGGAGGTCGTGCGGGCCGGCGCCGTCGAGGCCGTGCACCGCGTCCACGCGGTCGTGGTGCGCGACGGTGTCACCGAGCTCGTCGCGGGCGATCCCGACCGGGTCGCCTTCCTGCGGTCGTCGGCGAAGCCGATCCAGGCGCTCCCCGTCGTTCGCTCCTGCCCCGACCTCGACGACGATCAGGTCGTCCTGTGCTGCGCGTCGCATCTCGCGAGCCCCGAGCAGATCGCGATCGTCGAGCGGACCCTCGCCGGCGCCGGGCTCGGGCCCGCCGACCTCGAGTGCGGCGAGGAGCCGACCAGGCTGTGCCACAACTGCTCGGGCAAGCACGCGGGGTTCCTCGCGCTGTGCGTGGCCCGAGGCTGGGACGTGCGCGGGTACCGGCTGGCGGGCCATCCGTGCCAGGAGGCGATGCGACACGAGGTCGCGGCAGCGACGGGGATCCGCGAGGCAGAGCTGCCTGTCGGGGTCGACGGTTGCGGTGTGCTCACCTATGCGGTCTCCCTGCGGGTCGCAGCCGGGACATTCGTCCGTCTGCGCGACCTCGAAGGTGCCGATCGCGTGGTCGCGGCGATGCAGCGCCGACCGGCGCTCCTCCGTGGCCCGGTTGCGGCTGACGCCGTCTTGATGACCCGCCTCGACGGCTGGGTCGCCAAGGGCGGAGCCGAGGGTCTGCTGTGCGCGAGCTCCGCCGACGGGCTCGGTGTCGCGCTCAAGGTCGAGGACGGTGCGTACCGCGCGATCCGCCCCGCGTTCGCCTCTGTGGCGACGCTGCTCGGCATTCCCGCAGAGGGGATCGCCGACCCGGTGCTGCGCAACAGCAGGGGGGAGGAGGTGGGTGAGATCCGGGTACAGGGACACGCGAGCTGACCCTCCGTGGGTGATCTCCGCATCCGACCCTTCCCAAATGCCGAAGCCGTCTATACGATGCGCCGCCTGATGGGTCTGGGGCCGGGGCCGGGGAGGTCGGTTCCTCGCAGTTCGGTGGTTCATTCCGTCAACCGCGAAGGAGAAAGAGAGGTCCATGCTCTCCGTTGACATCGCCCTTCCGGACGTCGAAGAGCTGCACAAGCTCGTCGAGCAAGGGCAGGAGAAGGGATTTCTGACCTACGACGAGATCGCGACCTTGCTTCAGGACGTGGATCTCTCGTAGGAGCAGATCGAGGACTTCACGGCCTTCCTCGTCGACCAGTCGATCGAGCTGGTCGAGGGGGAACAGCCAAGGCTCTGCATTTCGAACACCCGCCGCGGCTCCCACCGAGGAGGGGCCAGGGCGGCGTCGGCTCCCAGGCTCGACCTGTCGGTCGAGCCGTCGCTCGACTCGCTCCGGCTCGATCTGGGCGAGATCGGGGAGGTGCCGCTGATCCCCGTCGACCAGGAGGTCGCCCTCGCGATGCGCATCGAGCGTGGCGACATGGCGGCGAAGAAGCACATGACCGAGGCGAACCTACGTCTCGTCGTGTCCATCGCGAAGGGATTCTGGTCGAGGGCTGTCGTTCCTCGATCTCATCCAGGAGGGTCGTGGGGTTGATCCGGGCAGTCGAGAAGTTCGACTACCGGAGGGGCTAC
>CAWKGI010000006.1:0-11571 GCA_963849125.1 uncultured Actinomycetes bacterium
AGATCCCTCCTTCTGTTGCGAGTGGCGCCCGGTGCGAAGCCGCGCGAATGTGACCTCCTTGCCGCCTGTGATCCCCGAGGGACGCAGGATCAGCACCGCCGCCATCAGCAGTCCCACGACGACCAGGCGCGTCCCCGACGGGAGGTCGATGCCGTGGTACCCGTTCTCCATCTGGGCGAGGAGCGAGTCGAGGCCGGAGACGGCGAGCGCTCCCACGACGGCACCCCAGAGGCTCGACATCCCGCCGATCACGAGCATCGCGAGCGTGATGAAGGTCATCTCGAGGAACACGGCGTCGACGTTGATCGGGACGAAGTGGACGTACAGGCCGCCGGCGAAGCCGGCGAGCGCGCCCGAGAGCGTGAACGCGACGAGCCGCTGCCGGTAGATCGAGATCCCGACGGCGCGCGCTGCAGGAGGATCCTCCCGTGTGGCGCGGAGCTGTCGCCCGAATCGGCTCACCTGGTAGAGGAACGCTGCGAGGATCACGAGGATCGCGCCGATCGACGCCTGCCGCATGTCCGTCGTCTCGGGCACCGACGAGAAGACGTTCAGGCCCGGCCCGACCTTCTCGTAGTACCGGAGGAGGTTGTTGGTGATCTCGAGCAGCCCGAACGTCGCGATGCCCGCCGCCAGCCCTGAGAGCCGCATCAGCGGCAGCCCCCAGATGAACGCGTACACGCCGCCGACGACCGCGGCGAGCAGGAGCGACGGGATGTTCCCGACGGTGGTGTCGCGGAGGAACCCGAAGAGGTAGGGCATCGTCGCCGGCTTCTCGGCGACGGGCACGGAGAGCACTCCGGCCGTCCACGCGCCGACCGCGACGAAGCTGATGTGCCCGAACGAGAGCACGCCGGAGTTGCCCACGAAGGTGTAGAGCGCGACCACGATGGAGACGTAGATCAGAGCGTTGATCACGTAGATCTGGCTCTCCCGCCCGAGGAACGAGCCCACGATCCCCGTCGCGGCGACGAGCAGCACCGGCGCGAGCAGCGGCTGGTAGCGCACGAGGCGGCTCATACTCGCTCCACCGGCCCGGCGCCGCGCGTGAACAGGCCCTGGGGACGTACGAGCAGGACGAGAATCACGAGCCCGAAGAGAAACGACGGCAGGTACTGGCTCTGGGCCGACGGCAGCGCCCCGCCGAGCAGCCCCGAGGCGTAGCCGATCGCGAACCCGCCGAGCGTCGCGGAGAGCAGCCGGTTCATCCCGCCGAGGACGACGCCCGCGAGGACGACGATCGTCTCTTGCAGCGCGAAGGTCGACGTGACGAGCGGCTGCTGGACCGTCAGCATCACCGAGACGATCGCGGCGAGGATCCCCGAGACGAGCACCGCCGTGCCGATCACGCGGTTTCCCCTGACCCCGAGCAGCCGGGCCGTCTGGAAGTCCATCGACGCGGCGCGCATCTGGAGTCCCATCGACGTCCGGTTGAGGAAGCCCGCGACCGCCGCAAGACAGACGGCGGCGACGACGATCGCGACCACCGTGATCTTCCGCACGTCGGTGCCGAAGATCTCCCACGGCCGGTTGAGCTGCGCAAGAGAGGCGGCCGGCTGCCCGAGCGTGTTGTCCCGTGCGTCGATCAGAAGGGCGATCGCCTGCAGGAGGAACGCGACCGCGAAGGTCGCGACCAGCATCGTCGCCGGGGACTGCGTTCGCAGCGGTCGGAAGACGATGCGCTCCATCGCCATGGAGAGCGCGATCACGACGACGAAGCACAGCCCGATCCCCGCCCACAGCGGCCAGTCGTGCATGGAGGCGAACGCGAGCGCGAACGCGCCGGCCATGATCAGCTGGCCGTAGGCGAAGTTGACGAGTCGAAGCACGCCGAACACGAGGCCGATCCCGACGGCCATCAGCGCGTAGATCGCGCCGATCCCGATCGCGTCGACCTGCACCTGCGGGTCCACGAACGCGTGGAGGAAGTCCGACAGGCCGCTGGCGAGCAGAGGGCTCATGAGAGGTAGGCGTGGATCATGCGCTCGGTGTCCCCGGCGTCATCGGGGGTCAGGGTCAGTCGCACCTCGCCGTTCGCGAGGACATAGGAGCGGTTCGCGAGGGCGACTGTGCGCTGGGCGCGCTGCTCGACGAGGAGGATCGCGATCCCCTGGTCGCGGATCCGCGCGAGCGCCTCGAGCACCGCGTCGGTCACCGTCGGTGAGAGGCCGAGCGAGGGCTCGTCGAGGAGCAGCACGTCGGGCTGGGCGATCAGCGCTCGTGCGATCGCGAGCTGCTGCTGCTGCCCGCCCGAGAGCGCGCCCGCGTGTCGGGCTCGGAACTCCTCGACGATCGGGAAGAGCTCGAAGATCCGCTTCAGATCGGCGTCGAGGCCGTCGCGGCTGCGACGCGCGGCCAGTCCGAGTCGCAGGTTCTCGTCGACCGTGAGCTCTCCGAAGATCCGGCGTCCTTCCGGCACGAGCGCCATGCCGCGGCGGGCGATCGCCTCCGGTGAGCGACCTGCGACCGACACGCCGGCGATGCGGACGTCGCCTGCGGCAGGCGGGACGAGGCCCATCAGGGAGTGCAGGGTCGAGGACTTCCCGGCGCCGTTCGGCCCGATCAGACCGACGATCTCCCCCGCACGGACGTCGAGGGAGACCCCGCGGACGGCAGTGACAGCGCCGTAGCGCACGTGGAGATCGTGGATCTCGAGCGCCGGCGCGTCGCTCACTCGCCGTCCTCCTCGTGCACGGCGCTGTCGCCGAGGTAGGCCGCGGCGACGTCGAGGTTGCCGCGGATCTCGTCGGGGGTTCCCTCTGCGAGCGTGCGGCCCTGGTCGAGAACCTGGATGCGGTCGCACACGTCCATGATCAGCGCCATGTTGTGGTCGATCAGGAGCACGCCGGCGCCGTGGTCGTCGCGCACCGAGCGGACGACCGCAGCGAACTCCGGGACCTCCGCCTCCGGGAGGCCGGCGGCGGGCTCGTCCATCAGCACGAAGGTGGGCTCGGTCGCGAGCGCGCGTGCGACGCCGAGTCGTCGCTCGTCCCCGTGCGCGAGCGCGCCGGCCGGCGCCTCCGCCTTGCGGTCGAGGCCGAGCACCACGAGCAGCTCGGTCGCGCGGGATCGGGCCGCCGACGGTGACGCGCCGACGCCGAGCGCCGCGACCTCGACGTTCTCGCGCACGCTCAGCGACCGGAACGCCCGACTGTGCTGGAACGTCCGGGCCAGACCATGACGGCCCCGACGGCTGGCGCTCCAACGCGTGATGTCAGTGTCATCCATGGTCACGGTGCCCGTCGTGGGGAAGTCGAAGCCCGTGAGCAGATTGACGAGGGTCGACTTCCCGGCGCCGTTCGGCCCGATCAGCCCGACCACCTCATGTGGCTGCAGCACGAAGGACACGCCCTGGAGGGCGTGGACTCCGTCGAAGGAGCGGGACAGCCCGGCGGCCCGGAGTGTGTCCCCGGGCCGCCGGACGTCCTGCGACTGCGTCTCCGCGTCGGTCAAGACGTCCCTAGATCTTCGGGACGACCTTCGCGGTGACCATGCCGACGCGCTTGCCGGCGTTGTTCTGGATGGTGATCACGCGGTAGGCCCGCCCGAACACCGTGTGGAACTGAGGCGAGAAGCTCACGAGCCCGGAGAGGGTCGGGACCTTCTTGAAGCCCTCCATCGTCTTCGCGAGCCTGACGCCCGAGGTGCTTCCGCCCGAGCGCTTGATCGCGAGAACCGTGCCATCGATCGCAGCGGAGCCCGTGATGAACCCGCCCGTGCCCGCCTTGAGCGTCTTGGCGAGCTTGTTGATCGCGGGCACCGGGTCGTCACCGAAGATGGACGCGAAGGTGACGAAGTAGTAGTTCGTCACCTGCGGGTCCTTCGTGACCCAGTAGTTGCCGTCACCGGCCCACGAGTTCAGCATCGGCGTGTTGTTGCCGAGCGTCCGGAGCCCCGCCAGGATCTGCGGGAGCGCACCGAACGCACCTGCGGTCGACGTCACGATCACGTCGGCCTTGACCCCGTTGAGGCGGGTCACGGTGTTCGTCCACGTCGTGGAGCCAAGCGACTGGTACGACTCCTCGGCGACGATCTTGCCGCCGAGCTGGGTGAATCGCGCCTTGAACGCCTTGACGACGTCCTTGAAGTAGACGATCACGGTATCCGTCGCGAGCGCGGCGGACTTCCAGCCCTTGCCCCACGCGACCTCGGCCATCGCCGAGCCCTCATCCTGGGCCACGTTCCCGTACGAGAACGCGAGCCGTCCCTTCGCGCCGAAGCGCTTCGGGCCCATCTGGTCGGTGCCGATGCACGGCGCGACCGCGAGGACGCCCCGATTGATCGACTCCTGGACGACAGGTGCCGCGAAGTCCACGTCGCAGGTCGTGAACATGATGTCCGCGCCCTGGCCGAGGAGCTTGACGGCGCACGCCTTCGCGAGCGCCGGCTTGTTGCCCTGCGTGTCGCACGTGTTGATCTTGAGCGGCCGGCCGTTGACGCCGCCCTTGGCGTTCCACTGCTTGACGCGGATCTGTGCCGCGGCGAGCGCAGGCCCGTCGAACGGAGCCATCGCACCCTTGCCGTCGAAGGCCCAGCCGATCACGATCGGCTTGCCTGCACCCGACGCCGACCCGGCCATCACGGCCGTGACGGCGACGACTGCTGCGAGGAGCGCGAGCGCTCCCTTTGTGCTGCCCTTCATGCACCCTCCTTGTGGGGTTGAGTTCCTTGCATAGACGGCCGCCTCACCAGGACTCCTCCTTCGCCTTGACGAGCCGGTACATCGCGTTGTGGAGAGGCGCCTCGACGCCGTGGCGCCCGGCCTCGCGGACGAGCGCACCGGTGATGAGGTCGATCTCCGTCCGTCTGTGTGCTTCGACGTCCTCGAGCATCGACGGATAGTGGGCCGACCCACGGCGGGTCGCGAGCACGTTCATCTCCCACGGGTCGTCGTGGAGCTGGATCCCCGCGGCAGAGGCCACAGCCTTGCCCTCGTCCATCAGATCGTGGACGAGGTGGCCGAGATCGGACGGCCGCTCCTGCGCCGCGAAGTGCGGGTCGTGGGGCAGCCCCGTGAGCGCGGCGACAGCGTTGACGGTCGCGTTGAAGATCAGCTTCGACCACTGCGCAGGCCGCAGGTCGGGCATCGCCTCGACGTTGAGGCCGGCCCGCGTGAGGAGCTCCGCGATCTCCTCGACCCGCTGGTACGGCGTGTCCTCGTACGGGCCAAGCCACGTTTCGGTGTCGAGGATGTACTCGACCTCCGTGTCGGAGTGCTTGGTCCCGGACATGAAGGTGACGGCGGACACGATCGGCCAGTCACCATGCGCGCGGACGACCTCCTCCGCGCCGAGGCCGTTGAGCGTCGTCATGATCGTCGCCTCCGGAAACCTCCCCTCCAGCACAGCCGCGGCCTCCTCGAGCCCCGTCGCCTTGGTGGCGACGATCCCGAGGTCGAACGCAGGGAGAGCGTCCGGGTCGGCGCTCGCGAGCACGCGCGCGTGGACGTCACTGCGGCCCGTGACCCGCAGGCCCTCGGCGTTGAGCGCATCGGCATGCTCCTGCCGCCGAGTGAGGACCGAGACCTCCGCGACCTGCGCGAGGTGCCCTGCGAACAGGCTGCCGATCGAACCGGCACCGATCACACAGACGCGCTCGATCACGTGCGCTGGGGCCCGGCGAGCCCTCGTCGAGTGTGTGACATGTCAAGCACGTAAGGGGCCAGTATCGCCCAACGGTGACATGACAGTCAAGCGGGCGCTGCTGCAGGGCCGGATGCCGGCAAGGCCCGTGGTCTTGACGGAGCGAGACGGACGCGAAGCGCAGCGTGCAGGCCCCACTCGGGCGCGCCGGCCTAGGCGATCGGCCATCTAGGGTGGAGCGATGACGTCCCTGGCCGTGGTGATCCCCGCGTTTCGTTCCGAGCGGACGATCCGTCGCTGCCTCGAGCTGTTCGCCGAAGAGGCCCCGGATGCCGCGCTGATCGTGGTCGACAGCGCGTCCGATGCGGCCTCTGCGACGGTCGCCCGGAGCGTCGGCGGAGTCTCCGTGATCGTCTCCGACCGTCGGCTGCTCCCTCATGCTGCGCGAAACCTCGGAGCAGCCTCGAGCGACGCGCCGCTCCTGCTCTTCACCGACCCCGACATCTACCCCCGCCCGGGAGCAGTGGCCGCGCTGATCGACGCACAGCGGGAGACCGGTGGGGCAGTGGCCGCCGCCGTCGCGTGTCATGGAGACAACGCCCTCGACCGGGCCGCCCACGTTGCGAAGTACGACTGCTGGCTCCCGCGCCCGGGACTCCATGCGATCGAGGTCGGTCCGACGTCCGGGCTCCTCGTCCCGCGTGAGGCGTGGACGCGCGTGGGACGCATCCCCGAGCAGGGGATGCTCGGCGACACGGTCTTCTCGTGGATGCTCGTCGAAGCAGGCGTGCCTCTTCATCTCGCCGGCGAGGCCGTGTTCGAGCACGATCATGGCGCCGCGCTCGGCACGCTCGTCCGGGAGCGCTACGCCCGTGGCCGCGAGTTCGCGGCGCTGCGACGCGTCCGTTCGCCGGGGAGCGCCCGACGCGCCCTCGACGTCACGACGACCCTCAGCCTGGTCCGCCCCGCGCGGGTCACCGCACGCTCGACGAGAGCTGCCTGGCGCCACGTCGGTCACGCGGAGGCGGTGACCTCGCTTCCGGTCGTCGCGGCTGCGCAGCTGGCCTGGTTCGCGGGAGAGCTCGCGGGAATGGCCGCAGGGCCAGGGTCAGCGGTGCGCTGAGTGCGGATCGTCATGCTCGCCCACAACGTCGCGTGGCAAGGGAGCGCGCTGCGTGCGCTCTCTCTCGCACGGCCCCTGGCGCGGCGTGGGCACGACGTCACCGTCGTTGCCGCGCGCCGCGAGCCGGGTGCCACCACGGTCTTCGAGGATGTCGAGGGCGTCCGGCTCCTCCAGCTGCCCGACCTCGCGCCCGCGCGCCTGCGCAACGGCGGGCTCAGCCCGCTCGATCTCGTCGGACGGCTGCGGCTGGTGCGGAGGCTCGAGGCGGACGTCGTCCACGCGTTCGAGCCGAGGCCTGCCGCGACGCTGCCCGCACTCGCGTTGCGGCGCCGCACCGGGGCTCCGCTCGTTGCGGACTGGGCCGACCTCTGGGGAGTCGAGGGGATGGCCGCCATCTGGCCGCCGTTCGAGCGCGAGACGCTCGGGAGGTTCGACGAGTCGCTCCAGCGGCGAACGCGCGCGAGCGCGGACGCCGTGACGGCGATCAGCTCGTCACTCGCCTCGCGCGCGCTCGCCCTCGGGGTGCCGGCCGAACGCGTCCGTCTCGTGCCGATCGGGGCGAACGCCGACACCTTTCAGCCCGGCGACGCCCGTGCAGCACGGCGGCGTCTGGGGATCCCGCCCGACGCGCCAACCGTAGTGCACACGGGCTTCGCGCCGTTCGACGACCACCTGCTGGCCGAGACGTGGTGCCACGTCGCTCGGGCCGAGCCGAGCGCCTGGATGCTCACCGCGGGGCGACGGATCGAGGTCCTCGACGTGCGGGCCCGTGAGACCGGCTCGCGTGGTCGTGTCCTCCAGCTCGGCACGCTCCCGTATCCCGCGCTCGGCGACGTGATGGCGGCCGGGTCGGTGATGGCCCTCCCCTACTCCCCGAATCCTCACAACGAGGCGCGGTTCCCCAACCGCGCCGGCGACTACCTCGCAGCGGGCCGCCCGTTGGTCACGAACCCCACCGGTGATCTTGCCGGTCTCGTGACGACACACGGAGTCGGCGTGCTCTCGCCTGCCACGCCGCGGGAGTTCGCCGCGGCGATCGTGGCGCTGCTCCGGGACGAGCCCCGGATGCGTGCGATCGGCGATCGCGCTCGCACGTTCGCGGAAGGTCAAGGCTCGTGGTCTGCCCGGGCAGACGAGCTCGAACGGCTCTACGCCGAGCTGGTGGAGGACGTCGGACGATCGATGTCGAGCTCGTAGTCGGTGAACCGCGTGCCGGCGTCGCCCGCACCGCGGGTGGCACCGACGGCGATGCCGGCCGCCCCGGCGCACTGCGAGGCGACCACGCTCCCGAGATGCCGCAGGAGCACGCGTCTGTGTGCGGGCGTCGCGCCCCCGAGGATGTCGGCGACGCGACGGACGACCCACCACGGCGCACCGACGACCTGCAGAGCTCGCCGGAGGCGCGACCATCGCTCGGCGTCCGCCCAGGTCGCCCCGAAGGAGACGTTCCAGAGGTAGTAGCCGCGACTGATCGAGCGCGTCGTCACCTCGTTGGTGTGCCCGATCGCGATGCGTGGGTCGATCACGAGCCTGCGACCGCGAGCGCGGAGCGCCCGCTGCAACACGACCTCGCTCGAGAGCAGCTCGTCGAGCTCGGCGCCGAACGCGAGAAGGTCGTCCGTGCGATAGGCCGCGTTGTGCCCGACGATCACGTCGGCGTCCCAGCCCTCGCGGAGCGGGGGAAGCCAGCGGACGTAGTTCATGACGGCGATCACGTCCGAGATGCCCACGCCGGGGTTGAGGGTGTGCACCTCACCGCTCGCACCCGCAACGGCGGGATCGGCAAACGCCGCCTCGATCCCGACGATCCATCCGTCTCTCGCCTCCGCGTGCTCCTCGAGGAACGCGACCACGGGGGCGCGGGCGAGGCGTACCGCGTCGGCCCGTACGGCGCCGAACGGGCCACGCCCGGGTCGCTCGACCACGCGCACCGACGCGTGATCCGCCCCGGGCAGCGCCTCCACCCCGGGCGGTCCGGCGTCGACGAGCACGACCTCGCTCCGGTCGATCCCCTCCTGCCCGAGGACGCTCGCGAGCGCCCGAGCGGATCGCTCTCGCTGGCGCCCGACGACGAGCACGACGGTGACGGCCGTCGGCAGCTCAGCCATCCTGCACGAGCGCGAGGAGCTGGTCGTCCGTGACGAGCCCTCGCTGCTCCGTGCCGAGGCGCTTCACCGCGACGAGCAGCTCCGCCTGACGCTCCGGCGACAGGTCGAGCCCGAGCCGCTCGGCGGCGATCCGGATCGAGTCGATGCCGCTCTTCTTGCCGAGCACGATGCCACGCGTCGCGCCGACGAGATCCGAGGAGTATGGCTCGATCGCGGCGGGGTCGTGGAACTGCGCGGCCACGGCCCCCGACTCGCGGACGAAGAGGGCGTCACCCGTGACCGCCTTCCACGGCGGCAGCGGCGTCCCGGCGGTCTCGGCGATCAGGTGCGAGAGCGTCCGCGCCTGCGTGAGGTCGAGCCGGGTCGGGATCCCGTAGAGCGCCTCCAGCGCGAGCGCGACCTCGGTGAGATCGGCGTTCCCGGCCCGCTCTCCCATCCCGTTGATCGTCCCCTGCACCCACGTCGCGCCGGCCTGGACGGCAGCGATCGATGCAGCCGTGGCGAGCCCGAAGTCGTCGTGGCCGTGCCAGTGCACCGGCACGTCCGGACCGACCCGATCGACCGTGCGCGAGACGAGCATCGCCGCGGCCTCGGGTGTCGCGATCCCGAGCGTGTCGACGACCACGAGCTCCTGCGCCCCTGCCTCCGCAGCAGCAGCGTACGCCTCGTCGAAGAACGCGAGGTCGGCGCGGGAGGAGTCGACCCCGAAGAACGCCACGCGGATGCCGTTGTCGGTCGCGAAGCGCACCGCCGAGCGGATGCGGTCGAGCATCTTCTCGCGGCTCACGCCGAGCGCGGCGAGCTTGCCGTCGGAGATCGGGCTCTCGATCACGGACGCCTGGACGCCGAGCTCGACGAGCGCCTCGACGTCCGCCTGCACCGCACGCGAGAACCCCCACACCTCGGCGCGCAGGCCGGCCTCGGCGATCATCCGCACCGCCCGGAAGTCGTCCTCGGACACGCGCGGGAACCCGGCCTCGATCCGGTCGATCCCGGCGGCGTCGAGCGCCCGGGCGATCTCGAGCTTCTGCTCCGGCGCGAGGACGACGCCGATCGTCTGCTCGCCGTCGCGCAGGGTCGTGTCGTAGAGGCCGACGGTGACGTGCGGCTGGGGGTCGAGCGCCTGGGCGTTGACGGTGCCCGTCCAGACCTTGCTGCGATCGAGCGTCATCGTCCCTCCTTGTAACACGGCGCTACTTCCCGGTGCCGCACCACGGCACCGCTGACACGCACGGGGTCACACAAGAGCCTGGACGATGCCGTCGGGGAAGGGCGAAAGCTTCTCCGGTGCAACGTCGGTGACGAGGAAGTTGTCCTCCACGCGCAATCCGCCACCACCCTCCCAGTAGCATCCTGGTTCGATTGCAAGAACCATCCCGGGGCGGCACTCGCCACCGCCGGCCTGGTGGGCATACGGCGGCTCGTGGGCGCGCGCACCGACGCCGTGGCAGATGGGGTGCGTGGGCTGGCCGGGGAAGCCCAGCGCCGCGATCCCCTCGCGAACCCGCCGGTCGAGCTCGGCGAGGCTCGCCCCCGGACGGCAGAAGGCGACGGCGTCGTCGTACACGGCGAGGAGCCGCTCCTCCAGGTCGCGGTAGGCGGATGTGAGCTCACCGACGACGACGTTCTTCGTGTGGTCGCACCAGTAGCCGTCGGCGCAAACCCAGATCTCGAACAGCGTCGGCTCGCCCTCGACCACGGGACGGTTGGTCGTGGCGGTGAACGTCTTGATCCCCGGCCCCGACCACACGAGCGAGAACCCGAGAGCGAGGTCGACCGTCCCATGCCAGCCGGTGCCCTCACCGTGCACGAACCCGAGCCACTCCGCAGCGATCTGCGCCTCCGTCATCCCGGGGCGGATCACCGCGCGCACGTGCTCCATCGCGGCCGCGGCGATCTCGTTGGCGAGGCGCATCCGCTCGACCTCCTGCGCCGTCTTCAGCGCCCGCGCGTCGGCGAGCAGCGGCGTCGCGTCCACCGCGCCCGGGAACGCGTCGAACCAAGCGCGAGTGAACGTGGTCGGCTCGCCGACCATGCGGTCGGAGGCCTGCGTGCCGAGAGAGAGCTCGAGCCCTACCGTCCCGTATCCCGCCGCTGCCTCGAGCACCTGCTCGAGGACGCGGGCGACCGGCGGACGCGGATCGGACGGGTGGTACCCGGCGAAGAGGCGCACGTCGTCGGTCCAGGCGGTGCGGGCGGCATCATCGGCCGAGGCCTCGAGGCAGATCAGCGTCGGGTCGCCCTCGCAGGGGAACACGACCGCGTCGTAGCCCTTCATCCCCCAGAAGCTCGTCAGATAGACGATGTTGTCGGGGGCCCGCGCAACGATCGCATCGAGGCCCCGCTCCGCCATCAGCGCACGGACGCGGTCGAGCTTCTCGTCGTCGCACGGCCAGGTCACATGCCGATCCTACGGCTTCGCACCGCTCGCGAGTGCCGTGATGATCTCGCAGGCGATCGTGCAGGCGGTGGCCGGGTCGGCGAGGAGGAGCGCGTCTCGTGTCCGGAGCCCGCAGCAGGCCAAGCTGGCGAGGGGCCTGACAAGGAGCGGCGCTCGGGCGCTTCGGAGGCGACGGCCGGGCGCCCGCGACCGCGCGGGCACCCGGTCGGTCTCGAGCTAGAGCTGCATGTTCCCGTGGTAGGGGAAGCGGCCCTCGCTCGGGATGTCCTTGAACGAGAGCACCCCACGCACGCCGGCGAAATCGCCGGTGCCGGACGCGGGCGCGATCGGGTGGTGGCAGCGCCCGTGGATCTCGTC
>CAWKGI010000007.1:0-19921 GCA_963849125.1 uncultured Actinomycetes bacterium
TCTGGTGAACACGCGGAGGACGTCGTCGGTCGCCGCTCCGACACACGCAGGCACCGCAGGACGAAGGCGAAGGGAGGAGTGGGGCCGAAGGCCGGTACCTGCGGCTCGGTGTCCGGTCCTGCAAGGGAGGCTCTGCGGGTCACGAGACCCGCCTAGGGATCATCGGAGAAGCTCGGTCGAGCGACTCGTCTTATCCCGTCTCGCGGTATTCCGCCCCGACGACCGGGTTTTCGCCTGCGACACGTGGCCCGCGTCGGTCGCCCGGGCTCGTCCAGTCAGTCCTCTGCAACCGATGGATCTCGACCACGATGCCGTCGTCGAGCTCGAAGAGGCGCAGGCGCTGGAACCCGAGCTTGGCGAGAACCCGTGCCGAGGCGGTGTTCTCAACGCGGCAGCGGCCGATCAGCTCGTCGATCCCGGAATCGAACGCATCGTCCCGGACGGCGAGCGCCGCCTCGGTGGCGATGCCCTCACCCCAACGCGGCGGCTCGACGAAGTAGCCGATCTCGACATCGTCGTCGCGCGATCCCTTCCCGGGACCGACCAGTGACAGCTCGACGAACCCGAGCCAGTCTCCCGTCTTCGCCTCGATGATCGCACGCTTGCCGATTCCCAGAAGGTCCCACTCCCGCAGCGAGCGCTCGTGCTGTTCGAGCGCACGTTGCCAGTCGAGCGGCGCGGCGCGGATGTACCGGATGACCGCGGGGTCGCGCATGAAGAGCGCAAAGCGCTCGAGATGCGAATCGTCCCACGGCTCGAGCAGCAGACGAGGGGTCTCGATCGTGCCGCGCACGCACAGGTCTGACCGTCGAACTGCCATGGCAGCTGTATCGGCACACGCCCGGCTGGGCATTACCTCGACCGCGCACCGTCACCCGGGGAGCGCTTCGATGCGCGCACTCCACCCGACAGGCTCGGCTCGGCTCGGCGCGCCTCCGACGACGCGCTACCTCGCAGTCGTCGGCCACCCACTCAGGCGATCGGCCCGCTCTCGTCCTGAAGGCGAGCCGGCACGAGCACCTGAGCCCACGAGACGATCCTGTCTCCTTCAATCTGGAACTGCGCTGACGCACTCATTCCAGGCGCGTCCCACCGCGTGGCACCACGATCCGCGAGGACGAAGACCGCGACGGCGGCTGCGCCGGTCACCTCGACGTCCACGATCCGACCGGAGCACGGGAGGAAGGAGAACCAGCGCGCGATGTCGCCCCGTTTGGTCGGGCGGTAGACCGAGGTCCCGCTCACGATCGTCGTAGGAACCGCGAAGAGCTCGGCCAGAGTCCCTCGTCATCCCCGGCGTTCAACCGGGCGCTCCACGCCCTGACGATCGCCTCCGGCCCACCCGCGCCGACGCGCGGATCGGCGGAGGCCGAGGGGGTGGTGGACGCCGACGGCACGGTCTCGGCCGGGCTCGTGTCACCCGATGTGTCCGCGCTGTCGCCCGTGCACCCCGCCCCGAGAGGACAAGCATGACCGCTGCGAGCGCTGAGACGACGCCGGCGGCCGACATCGTCCGACTCCAGCGCTCAGGCCGGCGCGGGGGCGTCCGCCGGCTCGACGAAGACGCAGGCGCGGTCGTCACCGGGCAGTGGCGAGGCTCCGACCGCCACGACGAGGAGCTCGCCCTTGCCGAGCGGGGCCGGGATCAGCGTGCCGGCCTCCGGCGCGTCCCCGGGCAGCTCGACGAGCTGATGGCCGGTCGCGGTCGGGACGAGTGCGAGGAACACGTCATGGCTCGCCTCCGGCGCGAGGCCGACCCCTTCGATCCCCTCGGCGTTCGCGAGGAGCTCTACGACCCGCGCGAGCTGCTCGACGCGCGTGTGGAGGTCGGTCCTCCCGGCCGCGGCCGCCGGACCGCCCTCGAGCCGCTGGAAGCGCCAGTCGATCGACGAGGCAAGTCGCTCGAGCCGCGAGAAGAGCGAGTCCTTCAGGGCCGCGAGCTCCTCGGCAGACGGTCCGCCCTCTCCCCCGCCGCCGGCGCCGACGCGCTCGATGCGCGAGCGGAGCTCGTCGACGCCGCGGGTCAGCTCGGTCAGCCGCTGGCCGACGTCCGTTCCGGCCCCGAGACGCTCGATGAGCGCGCGCTCGCGCCGGGCGAAGTGCTCGACCAGAGAGCGCTCCTGCTCCATCACCCGGTCGCTGACGCGCTCGAGCTCGCGCGCCAGCTTCGCGAGCTCGGGCGCAGACGGCGACGCCGCACCGCCACCGTCCGCGACGCCCTGGCCCGAGCCGTCGCTCGCCACCGTCCGGGTGGCGATCATCTCCTCGAGGGCGGCCCGTTCCTTCGCCCAGGCTGCTTCCACCCGCGCGAGGTCGGCTGCGACCGACTCGCGCACGGTCTCGAGCGTCGCGCCGAGTGCTGCGACCTCGCCGCGCAAGGCGTCGTCCGGAGCCGCTCCCGCTCCGCGCGCGGCCTCGACACGGTCGAGGCGCGCGAGCACGGCCTCGAACCGCGCTTCGGCCTCTCCGGCCAGCGCCTCGAGGCGATCCCTTACGGCGCCAAGGGCTTCGTCGGCGGCCAGCTGCGCGCCGGCCGCGCGTTCCTCGGCCTCGACGAGCCGGCCGTCGAGCGCGACGATGCGAGCCTCAATCGGTGCCTGGAGGCCCCGCAGCTCCTCGACTGCGACCACCAGCGCGGCCAGGGCAGAGGCCGGCGCCGCGCCGTCCACGCGCTCGACGAGATGGTCGAGCAGCGAACCCAGCGCTTCGACGCGCTCACCGAGCGCATCGTGGTGCAGGGAGGCCGCGACGTCGTCGCGGAGGTCGTCGAGGCGGGCGCGGAGCAGCTCCAGCCGGTTCCCGTCCTCCTCCTGCGCGTCGGCGAGCTGCTGGACACGCGCTGCGACACCCGCGACCGCCGCCTCCGCGGCAGGGCCGAGAGCCTCTGCCGACAGCGCCTCGACCCGCTCGATCAGCAGCTCCACGCGCTCCGCAAGACCCGTGTCGCCGTCCGGCCTGGCCGCGAGCTCGTCCAGGGCCGTGCGCAGCGAGGCGATCTCGAGCTCCAGGCCCTCGACCGACGCAAGCCGTTCGGCGGCGAAGGCGACCTCCCCCGCGAGCGACGACACGGATGCGACCACGCCCGCCGAGGCGGCGATCTCCGCGGCCAGCGTCTCGATGCGCTCGGCGAGCTGCGCATCCGCCTCGGGCCAATCGGAGAGCGCATCCACCTCGCCCCTGAGGGCGGCGACCGACGAGACAGCGTCGTCGACGACGAACCGCATCTCTGCCAGCTCCTCGACGCGATCGACGATTCCCGGGTCGATCCGGGGACGGGCGAGCACCTCGGCGAGCTCTTCCCGGAGCACGTCGATCGCCTCCGAGAGCGCTTCGGCCCGTGCCGGGAGCTCCGCGACCTCGCCGAGGAGCTCGGCCAACGCAGGATCCTGCATCTCGCGTGCTGCAAGGGCGTCGACCACGCTCCGCAGCTCGTCGAGCGACGAGGAGAGCTCCTCCGCGCGGGCGGGAAGGTCGCCCAGCTCGGCAACGCGCTCCGCCAGCGCAGGATCGTGCGTCTCGCGTACTGCGAGTTCCTCGACGGTCCTGCGCAGCTCGTCGAGCGACGAGGAGACCTCCTCCGTGCGCGCGGGAAGGGAACCCAGTTCGGCAAGACGCTCGGCCAGCGCAGGATCCTGGGGCTCACGGACGGCGAGCTCGTCGACCACCCTGCGCAGCTCGCCGAGTGACGAGGAGAGATCCTCCATCCTGTCCGACAGGCCGTCGAGCCCGGCGAGCCGCTCCGGGAGCGCCCGGAGGGCTTCCACCTCCGCGCGCGTCTCGGCGACGGCGCCTGCGAGCTCCTCGACCCGCGTGACCGTCGCACCGACCTCGTCCACGCGCGCGGCGAGACCTGCGATCGCCTCCTGGAGACCGTCGGCCCCGGTCGTCGCCTCGGCGAGCACGCCGAGCGCGTCGACCGCACGTCCGAGCTCCTCCAGGCGCTCACCGAGAGACGGGTCGCCCTGTGGCCGGGCCTCGAGTCTCTCGATCGCCGCCGCGAGCGCCGCGAGCTCGGTCCCCGCGGTCTCCATGCCGGCGACCCGAGCCGCCACTGCGGCCGCCTCGGCGCGCACCTCCTCGACGACGCCGAGCGGAGCTGCCATCGCCAAGCGCTCCTCGAGCTCCGCGAGCCCGGTGCGCAGTTCGGCGACGTCGGCGACGGCTGCCCCGAGCGCTGCGACGTCGTCGGTCGAGGCGACGTCGGCGAGCGTGGTCTGGAGCGTCTCGAGGCCCTCCGCGATCCCGCGGATCTCCGCGACGAGCGCCGGGTCGGCCTCGACGGGCTGATCGATCAGCTCCTCGAGCGATGCGATCCGCTCGGCGAGCGCGTTCTCCCGCCGGAGGAGCTCCTCGACCGCGGTGCTTTCGTCGCCGGCCTCGTTCGCCGCCCGCACGGACGCCTCGAGAGCGGCCATGGCGAAGCGAAGGTCGTCGACGCTTTCGCCGGGCATGGTCGGGGTGTGCAGCCGCTCGCGGGCTCCCGGCGGGGGGAGGATCTGCGCGGGGCTGTCGCTCCACTGGTCGGCGAGGGCACTGGCGAGATCGAGGCGTGAGATCGCCCCCATCTCGACGAGGATGGGCCCGACGGGCTGCCCCGTGCCGACGCTGCGCTCCCGCGCCTCGGCGAGCCGGTCCTCGTCGACCGCACCGTTCGCGAGGAGGATCGACCCGATGTCGACGCGCGTCGCGGCGTCACGGTCGCTCATGACCTCCGTCAGGGAAGCCTGCGGCAGGTCGAACAGCGTCGCGAGGATCTCGTCGAGGTCACCGCCGTGCGCACGCTGATGCTCCAGGGCCTCCGCGAGTTGCGGGGGTGTGACGAGCCCCCGCTCGACGAGAAGGGCCCCGGCCACCCGTGCGGAGGTGACGGTCGAGCCCACCGCTCTCGGTATCGGCGGTGCCTACGGCCCCGTGCGTCCCTCGTCCGAGGGTCGGCCGGCGCAGGCTCAGAGCTCGCTGCAGACTGAAGCCTTGTGCCGTCGGAACGCGCTGTGCGCGCACAGCCGGTGGCATTCATCCTGCAACGAGCTTCTACTAGAGGGTCTCGAGGTAGACGCACGGCCGCCGGTCGAGCGGCAGCGGCGAGACCGTCACGCGCCCCACGCGCATCGCCGGCTCGTCGTGACCGAGCTCGACCAGCTCACCGATGCCGGGCGCAACGCCGTCCATCGGCCGGAGCCGATACCCGTCGACGGTGGGGACGAAGGCGACGTACCCCACGCCCGGCGGGTCGAGAGGCTCATCCTCGATCCGTGCATCGGCCTCCACGACCGCCGCACCGAGCCGCTCGAGGGAGCGGCGGAGAGCCGTCCCTGCCTCCAGGTAGGCCTGCTCGCCCGCGACGAGCCGCTCGCCGAGCGAGGCGAGGCCCTTCCGGATCGCACGCTCCGTCGCGCGGGCGCGCTCGTCGGACACCGACGTCTCGAGCTCGACCTTCGCGTGGACGGCAGCGAGCTGGGCGGCGATCTCGTCCACAGTGGCCGCGCTCGCAGCCGTCTGCTCGACCGCCGCCAGGCGTCCGCCGGTGTGGCCGAGCCCCGCAGCGAGCTCGTCGACACGACCGTGAAGATGCGCAAGTCCTTCCCTGAGCTCGATCGCGATCGCGTCGAGTCCGGCCGCGAGCTGGGCCGAGACGTCCGCGCCAGAAGCAGACACTGCTGCCAGCCGCGCGTCGAGGTCTCCCGCCAGCGCAGCGAGCTCAGGCCGGCCGACCATGTCACCGAGATGCTCGTGGACGATCCGCGCGGCGATTTCAGGCGCGCTCGCGGCGTGCGCGGCTGCGTCTCGAGCGATCTGGTCGAGGACGGCGATCCTCTCGTGCACATCGCTTCCGAGCGCCTCGAGTGCTGTCGCGGGCGCCATGCCGTCGACCCGTTGCTCGAGCCCGGCGATGCGCGAGCCGAGCTCGCCCTCGACGCGGTCGAGCCGCTTGCGGGGCGCGAGCCCGGCGACACGGTCCTCGAGCTCGCTCCGGAGCCCACTGGCCGTCGACTCGAGATCCCGGGTGAGGCCGTCGACGCGCTCTGCAGCCGCGTGCGCTCCGAGGGCGATGTCGTCGTCTCGCGCGGCGAGCTCGGCGAGGCGCAGGTCGGCGACTGCGGCGAGCTCGTCGAGCCGACGTCCGAGCTGCGATGCGAGGCTCTCGATCTCGGACCTCTCGGCCACCCCGTCCAGCCGACCCTGCACCGACCCGAGCCAACCACGCAGCTCCGCGACCGCACCCTCCACCGGAGCAACACGATCCTCCAGCCTGATCGCCTCGACACTCGCGCGCACCGCGCCGATCTGGGCCACGACCGCATCGAGCTCGCCCCGACCGGCCGCGCCATCCGCACGATCTCGCAGCTCGCCGACCGCATCGCGCAGCTCGGCGACCGCACCCTCCACTGGAACGACACGGTCATCGAGGTCGAGCGACTCGACCAGCGCCCGAACCTCCTCGACCCGTGCACCAAGATCACCCGCAAGCGCAACCACCTCCGGCCGGCCGACCGCGTCCTCCAACCGGGCACGCACCACGTCGAGCTGCCCCACCAGACCCTCGACCTCGGAGCGATCCGCCACCCCGTCCAGCCGACCCTGCACCGACCCAAGCCACCCACGCAGCTCCGCGACCGCACCCTCCACCGGAGCAATGCGATCCTCCGCCGACGACGACTCCACGGGGACACGGACTTCATCCACCTGTGCAGCAAACTGCGCGACGAGACCGTCGACCTCCGCCCGGTCGACCGCGCCACCGAGGCGGCTCTGCATCGAGGCGAGGGACGAACGCAGCTCCGAGACGGAGTCCGCGAGCGAGGTGACCCGGTCGTCGTCGCCGCCCGACCTGATCTGGCGACGGAGCTCCTCGAGCCCCGTCTCCAGCTTGGCGGAGACCGCCGCGAGCTCGGGGCGAGCGACCGCTGCCTCCACCTGCGGACGAAGCTCGTCGACGGCAACGACAAGCGAAACGAGACGCTCGTCGTCCTCCCCGGAGGACTCCACCAGCGCACGCACCTCGTCGAGCCGCGCACCGAGCCGCGCCGTGAGGCCCTCGACCTCGGTCCGCTCGACCAGGTTCTCCAACCGTCGCTGCAGCCCGTCGAGCTCGCCACGCTCGATCGCACGATCCGCGCGCGACGCCAACCCGTCAACCACACCACGCAGCTCAGCAAGCGCATCCTCGACCGACGACGACTCGACGAGGGAGCGAACCTCATCGACGCGTGCGCCGAGTCGGGCCGCTAGCTCGTCGATGTCGGCACGACCGACCGTGCCGTCGAGACGGCCCTGAACCACGCCGAGATACGAGCGCAGCTCGGCAACGCCGTCGACCAGAGCGATGACGCGGTCTTCCTGCGCGGTCGGGTCGGCGCGACGGCGAAGCTCCTCGAGCCCGCTCTCCAGCTTGGCGGAGAGCGCCGCCAGCTCAGGACGTGCGACGGACTCCTCAACTCGCGCACGAAGCTCCTCGACTGCCTGCACCAGCGAAGCGAGACGCTCGTCGTCGTCCTCGGAGGACTCCACCAGCGCACGCACCTCGTCGAGCCGCGCACCGAGCCGCGCCGTGAGGCCCTCGACCTCGGTCCGCTCGACCAGGTTCTCCAACCGTCGCTGCAGCCCGTCGAGCTCGCCACGCTCGATCGCACGATCCGCGCGCGACGCCAACCCGTCAACCACACCACGCAGCTCAGCAAGCGCATCCTCGACCGACGACGACTCGACCAACGCACGAACCTCGTCCAGCCGCGCACCGAGCTGGATCCCGAGACCCTCGACCTCCCCACGACTCGGCAGACCTTCCAACCGCGACCTGAGGTCCTCGACGGCACCCACGAGCGAGGCAACCCGCTCGTCCTCGACAGCCGGAACGATCTGGTGGCGGATCTCCTCGAGCCCGGCCCGCAGCTCGGCGGCGAGGGCGTCGACGTCCGTGCTCCCGGCGGCCGCCCTGGTGAGAGGCTCGAGCCCGTCGATGCGGGCGGCAAGGTCGGCGATCGAAGCGGCGACCGCGTCGGCGGCGCCGTCGTCGCCCACCGGCGGGCCAAGCTCGTCGATCCGCGCTGCGACCTCCGAGACGGACGACACGAGCTCGTCGCGCGTCGGACGCGCCGCGAGCTCCGATCTGATCCCGGCGAGGTCGCGAAGCGCATCGTCCGCGGCCGCGAGTCGTTCCTGCAGCCCCTCGGCGAGCGCGTCGAGCTCGGCACGCTCGACCGCCGTGGCGATCCTGCCCTCGAGGGCCTTCAGCAGATCCTGTTCATCGTGGTCGGCCGCCTGCATCCCGTCGACACGATCGGCGAGCGAGCCGAGTCGCTCGGAGAGGCTCTGCAGGGCAACCTGCGCCTCGGCGAGCCGGGCGTCGAGCTGAGGGTCGTGCGTCGGGTTCGCAGCACCGTCGTCGCCTCTCTGCGACAGCCGCGCAAGTCCGGCGGCGAGCTCGTCGACGCGGTCTCCGAGCGATCCCGGAACAGCCTCGTCAAGGCGCCGCCTGAGATCGTCGAGGTCGCCGACCCGAGCGGCCTGGGCGACGTCGTCCTGCAGTCGGGCGAGATCCGCACGCAGCGCACCGGTCTCGGCCACCTGCTGCTCGACGCCGGCGACACGGTCTGCGAGCTCGGTGTCGGCGGCCAGCGCGGCCACACGATCGGCGAGCTCCGCGAGCACGGGCGCGAGATCCTGTGCCTTCGCGGAGGCGGCCTCGGCGGAGAGGCGCTCGACCGACTCGGCGAGCCGTGCGACGTCCTCAGCGGTCGCGAGCCCGTCGACACGGCCCTCCATCCCGGCCAGCCGCTGCTCGACTGCGCGCGTCTCGGCGCGGAGCGTCGTCAGATCCGGGTCGGGGCGGGAGGCGAGGGCCGCGAGCTGCTTCTGGATGCTGCTGACCGCCTCCTGCAGCGCTGGAAGGTCGGTCGATCCGTTCGTCGGAGCGTCCGCTCCGGCGGGCCGGGCGGCGAGGTCGTGCCACGCCTCGACCGGCTTGGGCTCGGGCGGACGTAGCTTCTGCAGGCCGGCCCACTGCTCCGCGAGCGCTCCGGCGAGGTCGAGCCTCTGGATCACGCCCATCCGCACGAGGATCTCGCCGAGCCGCTCGCCGGACTCGCTCTGGATTCTCAGCGCCTCGTCGAGCTGCTCCTCGGTCGCCATCCCCCTCTCGACGAAGATCTCGCCCAGCGGTCGCTTCGACTCGGGGTCGACCGCGTCGTGATCCTCGACCAGGCGAACTGGCGGCACGGGAAGCGTGACCGGGCGCTCGTCGCCCGTGCCCCGCTCCATGGCCGACCACTGCTCCGCGAGCACGCTCGCAAGCTGGATCCGGGAGACGCCGAACGAGGAGACGAGCACCTCGCCGATCATCTCGCCGCTTCGCGCCTGAACGACGAGCGCCTCCTCGAGCTGCTCGTGGGTGACGAGGCCGCGCTCGACGAAGATCTCGCCGATCAGACGGGCGGAGACGACTGCGGGCTCGCTCATGGGACTGGATATCGGCAGTCCCCCGTTCGGGCTACAGCCCCAGTTCAACATCCATCGAACGAGGGGTTCGCCCTGCTAGCGTCGCCGCAGTGGAGGTGACCCGGATCGAGGACGGCCTCTGGCGCTGGACGACCGCGCATCCGGCCTGGACGCCTGATGAGGACTGGGATCGGAGCGTGGGCTGCGTGTACTGGGAGGGCCCGTCCGAGATCGTGCTCGTCGACCCGCTCGTCCCCACGGACGAGGAGGAGCGCCGTCGGTTCTGGGAGGCGCTCGACCGTGATGTCGAGCGGCTCGGCCGCCCCGTCGTCACGCTCGTCACCTGCAGCTGGCACGACCGAAGCGAGGCGGCCGTCAGCACACGCTACGGCGGTCGCGTGGTCGGCCCACTCGACGACGACGCCACACTGCCCGACGGCGTGGGGGCGGTACACGTCCCGGTCGCGGACGAGACCGTGTGGTGGCTCGAGGGCGCTCGGGCCGTGGTTCCCGGCGATACCCTCCTCGGTGACGGCGCGGGCGGCGTTCGCCTGTGCCCCGCGTCGTGGCTCGACGGAGGAGGCTCGCTCTCGGCGCTCTCGGCCGAGCTCGCCCCGCTGCTCGGGCTCCCGGTCGAGCGCGTCCTCGCCTCGCACGGCGATCCCGTCCTCGCCGACGGCGTCGCAGCGCTCCGGCGGGCGCTCGGAACCCCGGCGTAGAGGCTCGAGCTCGGGGCGGGATCGGGCCGGCGGCGTCGTGTGGTGTCGGGGGTCAGGCTTCCGGCTTCGCCGGACGCCAGACCCCAACGCGTGCGGTCTGGCTCGCCACCCGGCGCGCGTTCGCCCTGGCGAGGGCCCTTGGGTCGCCCGCGCGAGCCCAGACCCCGGCAGAACTACCGGGCCGCGTAGGCGGCGAGCGCGTCGAGGACGGCGCGGAGGCGAAGACCCTCGTCGGTGAGCCGGTACTCGACGCGGGGTGGTCGCGCGTCGTCGACGACGTCTCGACGGAGGATCCCGGCGGCCTCGAGCTCGACGAGCCGCTGCGCGAGCGTGCGTGGAGGGATCTCCCCGACCGCCTGACGGAGCTCGTTGAACCTGGTCGCGCCGTCGGACGAGGCCCAGAGGATGGAGACCGTCCAGCGCCCCTCGAGGAGGCCCGCCGCGCGGCGGACCCCCTCGGGGACGGGCGTGCAGTGCCTACACCGGCTGGACACGACCGACCGGCTTCTCCTCGAGCGCGATCGAGAGCACCTCGTCCAGGGACATGACCGGGTGGAAGGTCATCTCCTCACGGACGTGCTCCGGCACGTCGTCGAGGTCGGCACGGTTGCGCTCGGGGATGACGACGTCGGTGAGCCCCGCGGCGTGGGCAGCCAGCACCTTCTGCTTGAGCCCGCCGATCGGGAGGACACGTCCCTGGAGCGTGACCTCTCCCGTCATGCCGACCGTGTGCCGCGCGGGCCGTCCGGTGAGGAACGATGCGATTGCCGTGGCCATCGTGATGCCCGCGCTCGGACCGTCCTTGGGGATCGCCCCGGCCGGGACGTGCAGGTGGAAGGCCTTCTCGAACTGATCCGGCTCGACGCCGAGCTGCTCGGCCCTCGCGCGGACAGCCGACAGCGCGATCTGGGCCGACTCCTTCATCACGTCGCCGAGCTGACCCGTGAGCACGAGCTTCTCGGGGCCGGCCACGGCGGTGGCCTCGACGAACAGCACGTCGCCGCCCGTCGCGTTGACGGCGAGACCGGTCGCGACGCCGGGGCTCGCGGTGCGCTCCGCCGCCTCGCGGTAGAACTTCTGCCGCCCCAGAGCCTCGCGCACCGCGGCGACGTCGAGCACGACCGGGGTCTCGACGACGTCGGATGCGACCTTCGTCGCGGTCTTGCGCAAGATCGTCCCCAGCTCCCGCTCGAGGTTCCGCACGCCTGCCTCCCGCGTGTACTCGGTGATCACGACCTGGAGCGCGTCGTCCGCGATCGAGACCTCGTCCTCGACGAGACCCGCCCGCTCGCGCTGGCGCGGCCAGAGGTAGCCACGAGCGATCGCGGCCTTCTCGTCGGTCGTGTAGCCGTCGAAGCGGATGACCTCCATGCGGTCGAGCAGCGGCCCGGGGATCGACTCCGCCATGTTCGCCGTGGCGATGAACACGACCTGGGAGAGGTCGATCTCCACATCGAGGTAGTGATCGCGGAACGTCGAGTTCTGCGCCGGGTCGAGCACCTCGAGCAGCGCAGCGGACGGATCGCCACGCCAGTCGGCCCCGACCTTGTCGACCTCGTCGAGGAGGATGACGGGATTCATCGTCTTCGCGTCTCGCAGCGCCCGCACGAGGCGGCCCGGGAGCGCGCCGATGTACGTCCGGCGATGGCCGCGGATCTCCGCCTCGTCGCGCACGCCGCCGAGCGACATGCGGACGAACTCGCGGTTGAGCGCCTTCGCGATCGACTCGCCGATCGAGGTCTTGCCCGTGCCGGGCGGCCCGATCAGGGTGAGGATCGCTCCCGACCGCTTGTCGGGCTCGATGCCCCGCTCGCGGCGGAGCTTCGCGACGGCGATGTACTCGACGATGCGCTCCTTGACGTCCTCCAGACCGGCGTGGTCCGCGTCGAGGATCTCGCGCGTGAGCACGGGGTCGAGCACCTCGTCGGAGCGGACGCCCCACGGCACGGCGAGGAGCCAGTCGAGGTAGCTGCGGATCATGTTCGACTCGGGCGAGCTCTCGCCCATCCGCTCGAAGCGACCGAGCTCCTTGTCGGCCTGCTCGCGGACGGCGTCGGGCATGCCGGCCTCGTCGATCTTGGCGCGATACTCGTCCACGACTGAGGCCTCGTCCTCGCCGAGCTCCTTGCGGATCGAGTCCATCTGCTTGCGCAGGAAGAACTCGCGCTGCTGCTTCTCCATGCCGGCGTTGACGTCCTCGCGGATGCGCTGGCGGATCTGCATGAGCGAGAGCCGCTCGCGCTGCATCGTGAGCGCAAGCTCGAGCCGCTCTTCGACGTCGACGGCCTCGAGCAGCTGCACCTTCTGCTCGAACGTGAGGTCGGGGCTGTAGCCGGACGTGTCCGCGAGAGCTCCGGGCTCGGCGATCGAGCGCACGAACGCCTGGATCCGGCCGTCGTCACCGCGGAGCTCGAGGATCTCGTCGACGATCGCGCGGTACTCGGTCTCGAGCTCGCGGATCCGCTCGCCCGTGGGCGTGACGTCGGGGCGCTCGTCTACCTCGACCAGCAGGCGGCCCTGCGTGTCGGTCTCGGCGACGCCGGCGATGCCACGGTGGAGCCCCTCGAGCGCGACGGCGACGCCTCCGCGCGGCAGGGAGACGCGATCTGTCACGAGGGCGACGGTGCCGACGCCTGCGAAGGCTCCCTCGCTCTTCGGGACGAGCAGGACGCGATCCTCGTCACCCACCTCGACGGTCAGGGTGACGTTCATGTTCGGGAAGACGACGACGTCGTCGAGTGGGACGAGCAACAGCTTCGACACGGTGGGGCTTCACACTCCTCGGGCAATCGGATTCGGGTTTGTTCGCTCGATGAGTTACTAACTACAAAAAGAATACCGGTATTCCCGTCGCGCTCGTCTGCTCTTACCGAACCCTTACGCGCACTGAACGAACAGGACGCTGCAATGGTCTCGAGGTCGCTCCTCCCCGGTTCCGCCTCCCCGGAGGACGGCCCCAGGATCGCCCGCCGCTCTCCGAGGGTGGCAGGCGATCGTCGGTCGGGGCGGATGCCTGCGGGTGTCCGCCCCGCCCGCACCCGCTCACCGACGGGCGGGCCGCCGCACATCGTGCGCGGCGTCAGCCGCGAAAGCGGCGAAGCGCGGCAGCGGCCACGCGGCCTGCGAGGACGTCCGACGACGTCCCCGCACCGTACGAGCGATACGTCATCACGGTCGCGACGTAGATGCCGCCACGCCAGACGACGAGCCCGTTGTCGTGCCGGGCGGTGTCGACCCAGCCCGCCTTGTGCAGGACGAGGACACCCGGCAGCGAGCCGACGACCCGATCGAGCTTGCCGTGATCGCGCACGCCCGCGAGCAGATAGAGCAGGTACCGGGCCTCCGCGGGGGAGAGACCGGGCTGTGCGGCGCGCAGCGGTCCGAGGCCGCCGCTCGCCAGCCACGTCGCCCGCAGCAGCCTGGCGAGGTCGTATGCGGTCGTCCTCTTGCCCAGGCCCCATGAGGGCTGGTCGGCGACGGTCAGCGGGATCCCGGGGGAGGCGATCGTGCGTGACGGTGCGAGCGACGTGCCGAGGACGTACCCGCCGTACATCTCCGTGTCCCGGAGCCCGATCGACCGCATGGTGGCGTTCACGAGCGCGGAGCCGCCGCTGGTCGAGCCTCCGATCACCGTCTCGAGCGCGTTGGCGGCAGCGTTGTCCGAGAGCATGAGCATCCGGCCCATCAGCCCGTCGAGCGTCGACCCTGCCCTCGGAGGCCCGTCCGTTCGGGCGAGGACGGTGACCGCGATCGCCAGCTTCAGCGACGACGCCCCGGGAAACGCCGCGCGGGCGTTCCAGGCGGCGCCGGCACCTGAGGTGAGGCTCTGGACGTAGATCCCCGTGCTGCGACCGAACCGGTGCGCCAGCGCCGTGACGTCCTGCTGGAGCGCCGGATCGAGCCGGGAGAGCCTGAACCGCGGCCGCGCCGACCGTGGCAGTGACACGACGTCGCGGATGGTTCGGCCTGCGCGCCGCCCGCGGGCGTCGAGCGTCTCGACGCGCACGACGCGCCTTCCGACCGGGAGGTCGAGATCGACCGTGAAGGCGCGTGTGCGCAGCGTGAGGGTTTTCACCGTCCGCCCGTCCACCCGGACGACGACGCGACGCGCTCCGGGCGCCGCGATGCCCCTGACCATCCCGTACCAGGCCTCTCGCGCGGTCGGCTGGACGATCGCGGGAGGAGGAGGCGGGGCGGCGACGACGGTCACGTCGGAACCGTAGCCTTCCTCCGGTGCGGATCCTCGCCCACCTCGACCTGGACGCGTTCTTCGCCGCTGTCGAGGAGCTCGAGGACCCGACGCTCCGCACGCAGGCCCTGGTCGTCGGCGGCGACCCGCAGGGGCGAGGAGTGGTCGCGACCGCGAACTACGTCGCGCGTCGATACGGCATCCGCTCGGCGATGAGCTCGGCCGAGGCGCTGCGCCGGTGCCCCGACGTCGTCTTCGTCCGCCCGCGCCACGCGCTCTACCGCCAGTACTCGCAGTCGGTGTGGACGGCGATCGGCGAAGTGGTGCCCCGCGTGGAGCGGACGGGGCTCGACGAGGGCTACCTCGACCTCGGCAGCGTCGTCGACGCGTTCGGGAAGGCGCGCGCGGTCGCCGAGGCGGTTCAGGTCGCCGTGCGCGCCGCGACGTCCCTCTCGTGCTCGCTTGGCGTGTCGACCTCGAAGGTGGTCTGCAAGGTTGCCTCCGAGCGACGGAAACCCGGAGGAATCACCGTCGTCCCACCCGGGAGGGAAGCCCGATTCCTGGCGCCGCTGGCGGTGCGTGCCCTCCCGGGCGTCGGCCCCCGCGCCGAGGAGCGGCTCGCTTCCGCAGGCGTGACCACGATCGGCCGGCTCGCTTCGCTCACCGACGCGGAGCTGCGAGCGCTCCTCCCCGGCTCCGTCGGAGTCATGCTCCGCGACCGGGCAAGCGGGATCGATCCTCGGGATCTCGAGCTCGAGTCGGAGCGGATCTCGATCTCGACCGAGGAGACCTTCGACCGCGATGTCGCCGACCGTGCGGAGCTCCACCGCGAGCTCCGCCGGATGGCGGCGGAGGTGGCGGCACATCTCGCCCGCTCGAGGCTCTCCGCACGCACGGTCACCACGAAGCTCCGCTACGCGGACTTCACGCTACGAAGCCGCTCGACCACGCTCGCGGCCCCGATCGACGAGGAGGAGCGCATCGGTGACCTCGCGTGCCGCCTGCTCGACCGCGGACTGCGCGACCGGCCAGGCGCGCTGCGACTGGTGGGTGTCGGCGTGTCGGGGCTCTCCGATCACCGACAGCTGACGTTCCTCGACGAGCCATCGGATCACGTGGCTGATACGTGACTCCGGCGCCCCCGAGCGAGAGCGGGAATCACCGATCAACCGTTTGGGCGTCGGGCGAGGTGGGCCACCAGCCCTGCTCGATCGTGCTGTCGCGCTCGCCGGAGATCGGTGCGCCGACGGCGACGAGCTCGAGCCCGTCCGCTCCCGCCTCGAAGGTGCGGGTCACGGAGGGATCGACACGTAGCACGTCGAACGGCACGAGCTCCACGATCGACCCGTCCAGGTTCGCGCGGCCGGTGCCGGAGAGGACCAGGTAGATCTCCTCCTGTCGCTCGTGCCGATGCCCGAACGGCAGGCGGGCCCCGGGACGCAGGCGTTGGTGGCTCAGACCGATGACCTCGCTTCCGAGCTGCTCGCTGACGAAGCGGAACTCGAGCAGCTCGCCCATCCCGTGCTCCGGCGCGATGTCGGTCGCAGACGGCAGATGCAGGTGCGTGAAGCCCGCCACGCGGCGGAGGCTAGCACCGTCTCTGTACCGAGGAGCAAGCGGAGGAGCGGCCGCCCGAATCCCCGCCTCCGGAGAGCGAGGGAGAACCGAGATCGACGGTTCAGGGCTCGACGCGCAGCAGCGGGCGCGTCAGACAGGTCGGCCCGCCGTCACCCTTCCGCGAGATCTCGTCGCCGCGATACGTCACGACATCGACACCGGCACGCGCCATCCGCCTGCGCGTCTCGTCGTTCCCCTCGAGCGCGAGCGCGCGCCGCGGGCCGAGGGCGAGCACGTTCGAGCCCATCGACTCGAACTCGGCGTCGGGCACCTCCACGACCGTGATGCCGCGCTCCGCCAGCAGCCACATCAACCGGGTCGGAGCGATCCGCGGATAGACCAACGCGAGGTCGCGGTCGAGCGGGGAGATGAAGCTCATCAGGTGCATCACCTCGCCTGCGCCGTTCCAGTGGGGGAGGTCGAACGCGATCACCTCGACGCCGGGGAACGCCCCCCGGAGCGCGTCCAGGGCCGCGGGGTTCGTCCTGTACCCGATCCCGACGAGCAGCGTCTGCGCGTCGAGCCAGACGGTGTCGCCGCCCTCGACGGTCGCGGGAAGCGCGACCTCCGCCACGACGGGGACGCCGGCATGCTCGAGCGCCTGGACGGTCGCGCCGGGCTCGCGGCGCCGGCCGATCTTGCCGGGCAGCAGCAGCACCGCTCCCGACGGCCCCACGAGCGTCGGGTCGTAGGTGTAGATGGCGTCCGGGTTCCCGGGATCGTGCTCGGAGACGACGACCTCGGCGCCTCCCTGCTCGAGAAGGGCGCAGAAGGCCTCGTGCTCCGCCTGGGCGCAGGCGACGTCGGGCGCCGCGCGCCAGGCGTACGCCTCCCACGCGGCCGCGTCGGCCGGCAGCGGCCGCCGCACCAGCACGCGGCGGAGGTCGCCCCACATCGATGCGCTGCCGTACCCGCTCACGGCGCGGGAGGGTACACCACGGCATTGGCGGGACGGCGCCTCTCGATCAGCACGGCACGGAGCGCGTCGACGCACAGCATCCCCATCGCGACCCGGGTCGGTCGGGTCGCACTGCCGAGGTGCGGAGTGAGGACGACGTCGTCACGGCCGAGCAGTCCCTCCTCCACGTCGGGCTCGCGCTCGTACACGTCGAGCGCCGCACCCGCGATCGCGCCTTCCTCGAGCGCTGCCACGAGCGCCTGCTCGTCGACCACCGGGCCGCGCGACGTGTTGACGAGGATCGCGCCGGGCTGCATCGCCTCGAGCTCCGGCCGGCCGATCAGGTGGCGCGTCTCCGGCGTGAGCGGGCAGTGCACGGTGACGACGTCGGCCTGGGCGAGCAGTGCGTGGAGATCGTCGTCGCGCCCGGCGAACGTCGTCTGCGCCCCGAACGCCTCGACGAGCCGCGCCGTCTCGCGTCCGATGCGGCCGGGGCCGACCACGAGCACACGTTTGCCCTCGAGGCTCGCGCCGAGCATGAACTCGAGGGAGAACTCCCAGGGATCACGGCGACGGACGAGCCGGTCGCCCTCGACGATCCGCCGGAGCAGCCCGAGCATCAGCCCGACGGCGAGCTCGGCGGTCGCGCGCGTGAGGACGTCGGGCGTGTTGGTGACGACGACACGGCGCTCGCGTGCGGCGTCGAGGTCGACGTTGTTCACCCCGACGGCGTAGTTCGCGACGATCCGCAGCGACAGGCCTGCGCGGTCGAGGAGAGCGGCGTCGACAGGCACGCCGAGCGTCGCCAGGATCCCGTCGGCGCGCTCAGGCCCGGCGACGAGGTCGAAGTCGTGCTCGAGCGCCTCCAGGATCTCCGGGGGGACCGCGCTCGTGACATGGACGCGGGGTCGCATCGATCCCATCATCCCGTACCCACAGCTGCGGGCTCCATCGCCGTGCATCTCACGCGCGCAGCGAGGCCACTAGCCAGTCGGCGGTCTCGCGCCAGGGCTCGAGGAGAGGATCGATCGGGACGAAGTGGTCGACGCCCGCCAGCTGGCGGAGATCGACGCGATCGCCGGCAGCCACCGCCTCGGCGGCGAACGCCGTGCTCTGCGAGGGCGGAACGTCGTCGTCGGCGCCGCCGTGGACGAGCAGCAGCGCGGCTCCGATCGGCAGCAGCCTCGCGGGGGATGCGAGGGCGTAGCGGTCGGGCGCCTCGTCGGGCTCGGCCTCGAGGAGCGCCTGCACCGCGCCGTCTCCGAGGCGCTCCACGGCTGCGACGTCGAGGTCGAGGACGCCCGCGATCGACACCCCGGCGACCGGCCTCACGCGCGGAGCGCCTAGCACCGACCCGAGCGGGAGGCGATGGCGGGCACACGCCCAGAGCGCCAGGTGCCCGCCGGCCGAGTGCCCGCAGACGGCGACCCGGCCCGCGTCGATCTCCTCGCGCAGCGCCAGGTGGTCGACGGCGGCCGCGACGTCGAGCAGCGTCGTCGGCCACCCGCCGCCGTCGCGTCCGGTGCCGCGGTACTCGACGTTCCACGCCGCGAGCCCGCGGGAGGCGAGGTCGTGCGCGAGCGGCGTCATCAGCGTGCGATCCCAGCCGCTGCGCCAGAAGCCTCCGTGGAGGAGGACGACGCACGGCCATGGCTCTCTCTCCTCCGACGGCAGGTGGAGGTTCGCGACCTGAAGTGGGTGATCGCCGTAGGGGACGGCCGGCGGAGGAGGCGGCGACGTCACAGGCGGCTCACGCCTCTTCGAGGCGGGTGCGCGCGGACGTCTACGCGAGGAGCTCACGGCGCTCGGCGAGCCCTGCGAGCAGACGGTCGACGTCCTCGACGGTGTTGTAGAGGTGCGCGGCGACACGCAGGTTGCGGTCACGCGAGGAGACGACGATGCCGTCGGCCGCGAGCTCGCCGACGAGCCGCCCGACGTCGGTCGACGCGATGCAGACGAGCGGCCCGCGCAGGGCCGGGTCGGAAGGTGTCACCACGGTCGCGCCGAGCTCCGTCGCACCGTCGATCAGGCGGGTGTTGAGCGAGCGGACGTGAGCCTCGATCGCAGGCACACCGGTCTCCTCGACGAGCGACATGCCGGCGACGCCCGCGTAGATGTTGGGCACCGGCGGGGTGCCGGCGTCGAAGCGACGGGCGTCGGCGGCAGGCGAGTAGTCGGAGATGTCCATGCGGAAGATGTCCTCGTCGGCGAACCAGCCGGTCTGGGTGGGAAGCAGGTCGGGCAGCAGCCCTGCCCGGACGTAGAGGAAGCCGAGGCCGGCGGAGGCCAGCAGGTACTTGACCGTTCCCCCCGTGACGAAGTCCACGCCGAGCGCGGGGGCGTCGAGGTCGATCGCGCCGACGGCCTGATAGCTGTCGGCGAGGACGAGCGCTCCGCGGTCGTGGGCGATGCGTGCGATCGCGGCGACGTCCTGGCGGTGGCCGGTGCGGTAGGAGATCGTGGTGCAGCACACGAGGGCGGTGCAGTCGTCGATCGCAGCGTCGAAGGCCTCGACCGGGATGATCCCGTCGGCACCCGGCCGGACGTGGACGATCTCGGCGCCGCGCAGCGCCTGCGCATGCGCGATCTGGCCGACGGTGGGGAACTCGTAGTCGGAGATCACGATCCGGGGGCGGGCCGCGAGGTCGAGGGCGCTGACGATCCCGCTCACGCCCTGGGACACGGACGTGGTCACCGCGAGCTCCGACGGCGACGCGTGGAGCAGCCGCGCGAACGCCCCACGCGCCGCTTCGGCCCGCTCCACCCAGTGCTCCCACTCGGCGCCGTTCGCGTCCCAGCCGGCGAGGTACTCCTCGTAGGCAGCGCGGACGCGGTGCGAGAGCGCGCCCTGCGAGCAGGCGTTGAGGTAGGCGGTCGTCGCGAGGATGGGGAACTCGCCCCGGATCGCCTCACCGACGCGTGATGGCGCAGCGGTCGAGCTCACGCGGCGATCCTACCCCTTCGGTACGCCATGAGTCTGTCGCGCCCGGAGTGCCTCTCAGAACGCAGGAATCGGCAACACCAGCGGCATCGACGCCATGCTCAGAGGCGGTCACAACAGAG
>CAWKGI010000008.1:0-14198 GCA_963849125.1 uncultured Actinomycetes bacterium
CTGGGCGCGGCGGTCGTCCTGAGCTACGGCGACCCTGAGCGGGCATCCGCTCCCGACGTGGTGACTCCCGGCGACCGGGTCTCCACGTGTCTCCCGCAGGCGAATGCCCATGGGCAGGGCGGGGCCGGCCTCTACCGCGACCCCGTCGGCGACGCGCAGGCCGGCCACGGCGACATCCGGACGGTCCAGGTCTCCGAGGGCAGCGACGTGACGACCATCGAGGCGGTCGTGCCCAACCTCCAGGAGACGGACGCCGTGGTCGCGTCGTTCGACACAGACTGCGATGGGAGGGACGACTTCGTCCTCCGGGTGTGGAACGACGGCAGCACCTACCTCAGCCAGCTCTCAGAGGAGGGAGTCCCGATCACCGACGTGCCGGCCTCGACGACCCGTCGGGGCACCACCTACACGACGAGGTTCGAGACGCACGAGATGAACCGTGCGACGGCCTTCCGCTTCAGGATGCGGGTGGACACGGAGGAGTACGAAGGGCACGCCGACCTGGCGCCCGATGCCGCCTCGGATCCCTGGCTGTACGGCGGGGCGCGCGCGTGAGCCGGGTAGCCGGCGCCGCCTGTCGCCGCCGCCGCTGCCGGACGGTTGCGCCGGACGGTCGCCCCGCGGAAGGACGGTGCGTCGAGCACCAGGGGGAGAGACGTGACCGAGCCGGTGAAGGTGACGATGTACAACGACGCGGGCTGTCCGTGGGGGTACTCGGCGAACCCCGCGTTCCGCGTGCTCGAGTGGCGCTACGGCGACCAGCTCGACTGGCGCCTCGTGCTGATCGGCCTCACGGACGTCGCGCAGGAGTACGTCGACCGCGGCTACACGCCGATCCGCTCGGCCGAGGGCTACGCGCGCCGCTTCCGCCGGTTCGGGATGCCTCTTGCTCCGAACCCGCGGGCGCGGATCCTCGGCACCGGTCGCTCCTGTCGCGCGATCGTCGCGGTGCGCCTGCAGGCGCCCGGCCGTGAGTGGGCCGCGTTCCGCGCGCTGCAGTTCGGCTTCTTCACGACGACGCTGCTGCTCGACGAGGACGAGCGATCGCGCAGGCGCTGCGCGGCGTCGCCGGGCATCGACGTGGATGCCGCGATCGCGGCGATCGACACGCCCGAGGTCGAGGAGGCCTACCAGCGCGACCGCGCCGAGGCCCGCAGCGCGCTCGGCTCGCCGACCCAGTTCCAGGACAAGCACGCGACGAGCGACGGCCCGGTTCGCTACACGGCGCCCTCGCTCGTGTTCGAGCACGGCGGCCGGCGGCTCGAGGCGGGCGGCTGGCAGACGGTCGAGGCCTATGACGTGATCGTCGCGAACCTGATCCCCGACGGCACGCGCCGTGCGGTCCCGATGGCGCAGGGGAGCTGCTCGCGTTCTTCCCGGAAGGGCTCACCACCCAGGAGGTGGCGCAGCTCCTGACGCGCGGGAACGACGCACCGGATCGCACAGAGGCCGAGGTCTCGCTGCTCCACCTCGTCGCGGAAGGGCGCGCCGTCCGGCACCCGCTCGGCGACGACGCGCTCTGGCTGCCCGCCTGACGAGATCGTCTCGCGCTACAGTCGCAGGGCGTTGATCTCTCTCACCCAGAGCCGTGGGCTCGGCTCATCGACCTATCGAGCGCTGCTGCCGCGCGCTGATCGCAGCGCCCCGTGAGGGTCGCGGTGCTCGGGCCGATCGCCTGGCGGACGCCGCCGCGCCACTACGGCCCGTGGGAGCGGGTGGCGGGACTCGTGGCGGCAGGTCTTCACGAGCGCGGCGTCGACGTGACGCTCTTCGCGACGCTCGACTCCGAGACGCCGGCGCAGCTCGACGGCGTCTGCCCCGGGGGCTACGCCGAGGACGACGCGCTCGACGGCCGGGTGTGGGAGGCGCTGCACGTCGCGCACGCCTTCGAGCGCTCGGGCGACTTCGACGTCGTCCACAACCACCTCGACTGGCTGCCGCTCGCCTTCGACGGCCTGGCCCGGCGCCGCTCGTGACCACGATCCACGGGTTCTCGAACCCGGCGATCCTGCCCGCGTACGAGCGCTCGCGCTCCGAGTTCGTCTCGATCTCGCTGGCGGACAGGGCGCCGTCGATCCCGTACGTCGCGAACGTCCACCACGGCGTCGACCTCGCCGAGCTGCCGTTCGACCCGGCCGGGGGGAGGCTCTCGTCCACTTCGGGCGGATCCACCCCGACAAGGGCACGGCGGACGCGATCGAGATCGCCCGGCGGGCGGGCGGAGGCTCGTGCTCTGCGGGATCGTCCAGGACGAGCGCTACTTCGCCGAGCAGGTCGAGCCGCACGTCGACGGCGACCGGGTCGTCTACCTCGGCTCGGTCGGCCCGGAGCAGCGCGCCGAGGTCCTGGGCGGCGCGCTCGCGCTGCTGCACCCGATCCACTTCGACGAGCCGTTCGGCCTCTCGGTGGTCGAGTCGATGATCTGCGGGACGCCGGTGATCGCGTACGCGCGCGGCTCGATGCCGGAGGTCGTGGACGAGGGCGTCACCGGCTTGCTCGTCCGCGACGTCGACGGGGCCGTGGCGGCGGTCGGTCGCGCCGCGACGCTCGACCGGGCGGCCTGTCGTGGCCCTGGCGGCGGAGCGGTTCTCGGCGGCCCGCATGGTCGACGACTACCTCCGTGTGTACGAGCTCGTGCTCGCGACCTGAACGCCTCCCTGGGGAGAGCCGGCTCGGGTCGGCGGCCGATCAATGTCGCGAGGGCGCGCAATCTGGCACACTCTCATTACACACCTTCTCTCAGAAGTGTGGAACTATGGCCCGGATGCGCCGCATCAACATCGTGATCGACCCCGAGCTCGACGATCGGCTCGAGCACGAGGCTGCCGTGCGCGGCACGTCGAAGAGCGCGCTCGTCCGCGAGTGCGTCGAGCGCGGTCTGCCCGAGGAGCCGCTCGACAACGGACTTCTGGCGCTGCTCGAGCTGTCGCGCGAGAACGCCGACGTGGAGCCCGCCGACATCGACACCGTTCTGTACGGCCCGTTCCTGGCCGAGTCGTGATCTTCGTCGACAGCTCGTTCTGGATCGCAGAGATGCTGCCGCGAGACGGGCACCATGCCGCGGCGGTCGCCCTGGCGGGCCGCCACTCGTCGGAGCGTCTCTGCACGTCGAACCAGGTCGTCGCCGAGACGTGGACGTACATCCGTCGACGCTCCGGGCACGGCACAGCGACGCGCTGGCTCGACCGTGTCCTCGCGGCGCCGGGCATCACCGTCCACCGGATCGACGAAGCGCTCGAGGACGAGGCGTGGTCGTGGCTGCGAGTCCACGACGAGCGCCCGTACTCGTTCGTCGACGCGACGAGCTTCGCGCCTCATGCGTCGCCAACGGATCACCGAGGTCCTGGCGTTCGACGGTGACTTCGCGGCTGCAGGGTTCACGGAGCTGCGGCCGTAGCGTCTACGGAGCGGCATGACCTCTTGCGTGCGCGGTCCGGCTCCGTGCCGGTGGAGGGCGACTTGAGGGTGCGAGGCGTTCGGCGGGGCGGGGCCGCTCGCGACACGGGTCACGGACGCGCTGGACCCCGACCCCGGGCCGGCGAAGGGGCGACTGCTACCGTTGACCACGAGGCGTCATGAGACGCCTGTGAGATCCAGCTTCTCGTTCCTCCTTTTCAGGTGTTCGAGTCTCTTGTTTCTCGAACCTGCCCGTAAGGAGAACCACCAACATGTCTCAGTCCTTCCACGCCCTCGGCGTGAGCGCGCCCCTGTGCGACGCTCTCGCCCGCCAGGGCTTCAGCGAGCCGTTTGCCGTGCAGACGCTCGTGCTTCCCGACGCCCTGCTCGGCGTCGACATCCTCGCCGAGTCGCCGACCGGCTCCGGCAAGACGCTCGCGTTCGGGATTCCGCTCGTCGAGCGCACCGCCGGCGCCGATCGCAAGCCCGCTGCCCTCGTGCTCGTCCCGACGCGTGAGCTCGCGCTGCAGGTGACCGCCGATCTTCGCCCGCTCGCCTCGGCGAAGCGGCTGCGGATCACGACGGTCTACGGCGGCACGGCGCTCGGCCCGCAGGCGAAGCAGGCGAGCCAGGCCGACGTCATCGTCGCCACGCCGGGCCGTCTCCACGACCTCGTCGAGCGGCGCTGGGTGTCGCTCGCCGACATCCGCATCCTCGTCCTCGACGAGGCCGACCGGATGCTCGACATGGGGTTCAAGCCCCAGGTCGACCGCATCCTGCGCACCGTCCCGACCAACCGGCAGACGATGCTCTTCTCGGCCACGTTCGACGGGGCCGTCGCAGAGCTCGCCCGCGCCTACACGGTCACCCCGACCCACGTGAAGGCCGACCGCCCGCTGGCGGCCGAGCCGGGCGTGATCGAGCACGCGTTCGTGCCGGTCACCGCCGAGGACAAGCTCGACCGCCTGGTCGAGCAGCTCTCGGTCGAGCGGCGGCTGGCGCTGGTGTTCGTGCGCACGAAGCACGGCGCCGACAAGCTCGCGCGCAAGCTCGCACGCCAGCACGACATCCCGACGGTCGCGATGCACGGGAACCTCTCCCAGAACCAGCGCGAGCGGGCGCTCTCGCAGTTCGAGTCGGGCAAGGTCTCGACGCTCGTCGCGACCGACGTCGCCGCGCGCGGCCTCGACGTCGACGACATCACGCACGTGATCAACTTCGACCCGCCGCGGGTCGAGGACGACTACGTGCACCGCACGGGGCGCACCGGCCGCGCCGGCCGCTCAGGCGACGCCGTCACGCTCGTCCTGCCCGACCAGCAGGCCGAGGTCGGCAAGCTCGCCGTCAGCCTCGGGCACGGCGACGCGTTCAGCGCATCCGGGATGCGCGTCCCCGAGCCGCGCCGACAGCAGAGCAGCAACGGCAGCGGTCAGGGCAAGGGTCGCCCGGGACAGGGGCGTCGCCGTCGCCCGACCCACGCGCAGCGCGGCCGCTCCTAGCCCTCGATACGACCTGCGAGCAGGGCCGGAGGGGCTCCCTCCGGCCCCGTTCGGGGCCGCGCGCCCCGTTGGCGCGCCGGATTTGTGCGACAATGCACATGCGCGTAGACCTTGCGCGGACGCCGCCGAGGCTCTGAGCTCCTCCTCTTCGACTGCCACACCGGGCCTGAGTGCATCCGCATGCGATGCCGTCTCGGCGGCAGGAGGGAGTCATCGTGAAGGGATCGGAGAAGCCGAAGAAGCTCGCGAAGAAGCCGAAGCAGAAGACGCTGAAGGAGCGCCGCACGGAGAAGCGCGCCGCGGCGAAGCACAGCACCGGCCTCGATGTCTGACCCTGCCGGCGGACGCCCGACCGCCGTGCGCGTGCCGTCGCGGATGGAGCGGGCGCTCGGCCGCGCTCTGCACGACGAGCTCGCGAGCGCGCGTGACGCTCCCGGCGAGCCGGAGCTCGAGCCCGAGCCCGTGCTCACTGCAGGCGCCCCGCTCGACTGGGAGGCCTTCTCCGCCAGGTTCTACCCGGGGCGTGGCAGGCACGACCTGCATGCCATCGTCGCCTACTCGACCTATCGCTCGAGCTCCCGGGACGCGACGCCCGAGACCGTAGGCGGAGCCGCGCACGGGCGCCTCGGAAGGCCCGGTCGCTCCCCTAGGAGGTCGGCGCCGCGAGCACCGCGGCGAGCAGGTCGTCGAGCAGCGCCGTCGCGAGGCAGATCGTGGTGTCCGCCGCGCCGTAGTAGAGGCGCACCTCGTCGCTCGCGGCGTCGTGCACGAGACCGCACGGGAAGACCGTGTTCGGCACGTCTCCGCTCCGCTCGTACGGGGCCAGGGGGCCGAGCACCCACTCGGGGAGCCGACGGAGCAGCTGGGTCGGCTCGTCGAGGTCGAACAGTGCGAGCCCGACGCGGTAGAGGCTGCCCGCGACCGTCTCCTTGACGCCGTGGTAGATCACGAGCCAGCCGTGCTCGGTGCGCAGCGGCGGTGGGCCGAGCCCGATCCGGCTGGAGTCCCACCACGCCCCCTCTCGCGGTCTCAGCACCTGCTCGGGCGCGCTCCAGCTCTCGAGGTCGGCCGAGCGTGAGAGCAGGATCTCGCCGTGCGCGCCGCCGAACTCGGTCTTCGGTCGGTGGAAGAGGATCCACTTCCCGTCGATCCGCGCCGGCAGCAGCGCGGCGTTCTTGTCCTCCGGGTGCCGGACGATCCCGAGCCGCTCGACCTCCGTGAAGCGCTCGGTCGTCGCGAGGTAGACCGCGGGTCCGGCCGGGCCGTAGGCGGTGCACGTGATCACCCAGGTGCCGAGCTCCGGGACGAACACCGTGCGTGCGTCCTCGAATCCCCACTGCTCGCTCTCGATCTCGGGGTCGGGCGAGAGCAGCGGCTCGGGGTCGACGACCCAGCCGTCGACGCCGTTCTCCGAGCGGGCGACGGTCAGGTGGGAGATCCCGCGCAGGTCCTCGACGCGGGCGAGGATCACCGTCTCTCCGTCGAGCTGCGCCGCGGCCGGGTTGAAGACGGCGTTGACCGGTGTGGGCCAGTCCTCGGCCGTGAGGATCGGGTTCGCCGGGCTCCTGGTGAACAGCTCGCGCGCGCTCATGCGAGGGCCGGCTCCTGCAGCCGGGCGCGGCGAACGGCCGGCAGGCCGGCAGCGTCGAGGAGCAGCGCAGCGTGGTGGACGGCAAGCGTCGACTCGGCGCCCTGGTTGTCGTTGGTCGCCTCCTCGCCCAGCCCGTCGCTGCAGCCGCCCGTCGCGAAGTCGTACATCGGGAGGTGCAGGCGGTTCCTCCCGAGGAACCAGTCGAACGAGCGCTGGGCGCGGAGCGCGTGCTCGGGATCGTCCGTGATCGCGAACGCGGTGAGCTCCGCCGACACGAACGCGTACGCGTCGAGTGGCTGCTCGTCGCCCTGGCCCGGGGCCTTCTCGGTGCGGTGTCGTCCCGCATGGCCCGTCAGGCGGAGCGTGCCGTCGGCCAGACCCGACTCGTCCCCCAGCCAACGGAGGGTCTCGAGGCCGGTCTGGGTGAGATCCTGGCGGCCGAGCGCGACGCCCGCGGCGATCAGCGCCTGCGGCAGTCGCGCGTTGTCGTACGTGAGGCTGTCCTCGAACCAGCTCCAGGTGCCCGACGCGCAGGAGGCGTGAGCCGCGGCGAGGCGCTCCGCGGATCGCTCGAGCAGCGCCCGGGCCTCCGGGGCGAGCCGATCCGGATCGAGGCGTGCGAGGCCGAGGGCCGCGTAGGCGCCGGTGCGGAGCGAGGCATCGTCCTCGAACGTCGACACGATCGCGTCGAGCAGACGGCCCGTCGGGCCGACGAGCGCGGGGACCCAGGCCGTCCCGAGGATCTCGCCGAGCGCCCAGATCGCGCGACCGACGTGGTCGCCATGGTGCGGCTCGTCGATCCAGATGCGGTCGTACCCCATGAAGTTCCGCATCCCTGCCCGGGTGTCGGTTGCGTCCTGGAGGAAGGCGAGCGAGCGATAGAGGATCGACGTCCAGACCTGCTCGTCGCCGCGGCGGGAGAGCTCGAGCGCGACGACGGCGAGGCGTGCGACGTCGTCGACGCAGTAGCCCGTCGAGCGGTTGGGGATCACGCCGTTTGCGTGCTGGATGATCCCGACGTCGTCGACGAGCGTCAGGAGGTGATCCGTCCGGATGCTCACGCGCTTCGGATCGACGGTGGTGACGCGGCGTCGGCGCGGGGCGAGCGTGACCGCCTCCTGGAGCACCGCCGCCGTCGCGTCGGCGACCGACGGCCATGCGAGCAGCGAGCCGATCCGGCGCGCCTCGGCACGCGCGTTGGCGAGCAGCTCGGGATCTGCGGCGTACGCGCAGACGGCCTCGGCGAGCGCGACCGGGTCGGCGAAGGGGACGATCGTGCCCGCGCCCGACGCGAGCAGGTCACGCGCGTAGAGGTACGGCGTGGACACCACGGCGCATCCGGCGGCGACGCCGAACGTGAGGGCGCCCGACGAGATCTGCTCGAGCGCCCGGTACGGCGTCACGAAGACGTCCGTCGAGGCGAGCAGGTCCGCGATCTCGTCCACCGGCAGGAAGCGGTCGTCGAAGTCGACGTTATCGGTGAGCCCAAGGTCGGCGACCATCTGCTCGAGCTCGAGCCGATAGCGCTCGCCTTCACGTCGCACGACGTCGGGGTGCGTCTGGCCGGCGATCACGTACAGCGCCTCGGGGTGCTGCTCGACGATCGCCGGCATCGCCGCGATCACGGTCTCCAGCCCCTTGCCCTGCGAGAGCAGCCCGAACGTCGAGAGCGTGAAGCGGTCTGCCTCGTCGGGCTCCCGGCGCGCACGATCGACGGCGTGCTCCGAGGCGCGCCGGGCGAGGACGGTGGGTGCCCCGTGCGGGACGACGCGGATCTTCCGCGCGGGGCACGTGCCCCCGTCGACCAGGAGGCGCTCCGCGGTCTCGGTGAGCACGATCACGAGCTCCGCCTCGTGGCAGAGGGCCGCGAGGATCTTCGCCTGGTGCGGCGTCGGCTGCGACAGGACCGTGTGCAACGTCACGACCAGCGGTTGTGCGAGGCCGCGGGCGAGCGAGATCACGTACTCGCCGTCCCGCCCTCCGAAGATGCCGTACTCGTGCTGCAGGAGGACGACGTCGACGTCGAGCCGCGCGAGGATCCGCGCGGCTCGCGTGTAGTCGCCGCGGACGCCCTGCGACACCGTTGCGACGAGCCCAGGGCGCTGCGGCCGGGACGGCTCGTTGACGATGACGACCTTCTCGACGCGGTCGATCCCGTCGACCCCGAGCAGGGCGCTGCGCACGTCGGCTGCGAACGCGCCGATCCCGCAGGCGCGCGGGGGGTAGGTCGAGACGATCGCGGTGCGCACGATCCGTCCACGTCCCTTCCTGCAGAGGGTCCAGCGTGACGCACGAGCGCCGAAGCAGCCGGTTCTCGACCATTCTAGCCGTCGTCGGCCGACGGGTTCGTCAGATGTCGCCGCTGGACGGTCAGGCGACGATCACGGGGGTGCCGAGCTCACGCTCGACCTCGGCCGCCACATCCGTGCCGAACAGGCCCGCGAGGAACCCGTGGTGGTGCTCGCCGAGCACGACCGTGTCGGCCTTCGCGTCCCGTGCCGCATCGACGATCGCGCGTCCAGGCTCGCCGGCGGCCCACATGAAGTCGGCCTCGAGGCCCGCGGCCTCGACCTCGTCCCGTGCCGCCGCGAGCAGCCCGACCAGCTCGGGCGGTGGGGCGATGGGCTGACCTTCCCAGTCGGCGATGTCGTCGAGCGTGCCGAAGAAGCGCTCGACCTGTGGATCGAGCGGCACCTCGAAGACCGACAGGACGATGAGGCGTGCGCCCTTCTCCCTGGCCTCCGCGATCGCACGATCGAGCGCGCGTCGCGCTGCCGCCGAGTCGTCGTAGCCCACGAGGATCCTGCTCACGGCGTGCAGTCTCGCACAGCCGCTGCAGTCGACGTCGGGGACACGTCGGTCGGTAGGGTTCGCCCCGTGTTCCCGTGGCTCATCTTCGCGGTCGTCGCCGTGCCGCTCGTCGTGATCGCGTTCACGTCGGTTCGCCGACGCAACGCGGTCGGGGAGCATCCCGCGACGGAGGACGCCGCCACCCGTGAGCGCACCGAGCGCGAGTTCGCCGAGGCTGAAGCCTACGAGGAGCAGTGGCGCGAGGAGAACAAGGACCACCCTCGCGAGCGGATGCCGTAGCACCCGCCCGCAGGGGCGTTCCGGAAGGGTGCGCTGCTACCCGCGCTGCCCCATCGGCACGAACGGGCGCTCGTCGTAGCCGGTGAAGATCTGCCGCGGTCGGGCGATCTTCTGCTCCTTGTCGTTCAGCATCTCCTCCCACTGGGCGATCCAGCCCGGAAGCCGGCCGAGCGCGAAGAGCACCGTGAAGTAGTCGGTCGAGTAGCCCATCGCCTGGTAGATCAGGCCCGAGTAGAAGTCGACGTTCGGGTAGAGCTTGCGTGACACGAAGTACTCGTCCTCGAGCGCGATCTTCTCGAGCTCGAGGGCGATCTCGAGCTTCGGGTTGAGCCCCGTCTGCTCGAACACCTCGTCGGCGACCCGCTTGATCAGCTTGGCGCGGGGGTCGTAGCTCTTGTAGACCCGGTGCCCGAACCCCATCAGCCGGCCGTGCCCTGCCTTGACGCCTTCGATGAACTCCGGGACGCGGCTCTTGTCGCCGATCTCGTCGAGCATCAGCAACACGGCCTCGTTGGCGCCCCCGTGCAACGGGCCGTAGAGCGCCGCGATGCCCGCGGACACGGCCGAGAACGGGTCGACGTGCGACGAGCCGACGCTGCGCACGGCGCTGGTGGAGCAGTTCTGCTCGTGGTCTGCGTGGAGGATGAGCAGGATCTCGAGCGCGCGCTGGAGCACCAGGTTGGGCTCGTGCCGTCCGCCGATCTCGAACGTCATGTTGACGAAGTTCCCGATGTAGCCCAGGTCGTTGCGCGGCAGGACGTACGGGAGTCCGCGCGAGTGACGGAAGATCGCAGCCGCGATCGTCGGGAGCTTCGCGATCAGCCGCACACGCTGGATGTAGCGGCTGTGCGGGTCGGCGATGTCCTTCGCGTCGGGGTAGAAGGTCGAGAGCGCGCCGACGGCGCCGAGCAGCATCCCCATTGGATGGGCGTCGTAGCGGAAGCCCTCGAGGAACTTCGCGAAGTTCGTGTGGACGTACGTGTGCGAGCGGACGTCCTCCTCCCACGTCGCCAGCTGCTCGGCCGTGGGGAGCTCGCCCTCCAGCAAGAGGTACGCGGTCTCGAGGAACGTCGCATCCTCTGCGAGCTGCTCGATCGGGTAGCCGCGGTAGCGGAGGATCCCTGCGTCACCGTCGATGTAGGTGATCGCGCTCCGGCACGACGCCGTGTTGAGGTACGCGGGGTCGTAGGCCATCAGTCCGCCGTCGCCTTCCGCGGCGCTGACCTGGCGGAGGTCGGTGGCGTGGATCGTCCCGTCCACGATCGGCAGCTCGTAGCTCTTCCCTGTGCGGTTGTCGGTGATCGTCAGCGTCTCGGCGGCCACGGCGGTTCCCCTTTCGTATCGATCGCTGCGCTAGATCGTCGCAGAACGTCCCTGGTGGGGCGTCCGTGAACCCACGGATGCCGTCTCGGTCGATCTCCGCGCCACCCCGGCGCGCACGAGCGGTGCGACCTCGGTCGCGAACAGCTCGATCGCGCGGAGCACGCGCTCGTGAGCCACGGTACCGACGCTGAGCTGGAGCAGGAAGCGGTCGTGTTCGAAGAGGCTGTGCTGGAAGAGGATCTTCTCGGCGACCTGGGCGGGGTCACCCACGTAGGCCGCGCCGCGGAGGCCGGCAGCCGCCTCGTACGAGGCCCGGGTCGTCGGGGGCCAGCCGCGCTCGCGTCCGATGCGGTTCATCATCTCCTCTACCGCGGGAAACGAGACGTCGAGCGCCTCGTCCGCGGAGTCGGCCACGAAGCCGTGCCCGTTGATGCCGAGCGCGGGGAGGAGGGTGTGATCGGCGCGCCGCGCCCCCTCCCGGTGAAGCTCGGCGAACGGAACGAAGCGCTCGGGGAGCCCGCCGATGATCGCGAGCGCCATCGGCAGACCGAGGGCGCCGGTGCGAACGGCCGACTCCGGCGTGCCGCCGACTGCGATCCATACGGGCAGGGGCTGCTGGATCGGTCGTGGGTACACGCCGAGGCGCTCCAGAGGCGGGCGGTGGCTGCCGCTCCAGCTGACGTGCTCCTCCTCGCGGAGGCGGAGCAGCAGGTCGAGCTTCTCCGCGAAGAGCGTGTCGTAGTCGCGGAGGTCGTGCCCGAACAGCGGGAACGACTCGATGAACGAGCCCCGTCCGGCCATGATCTCGGCCCGCCCGCTGGAGAGGAGGTCGATCGTCGAGAAGTCCTGGAACACGCGCACGGGATCGTCCGACCCGAGGACGGTGACGGCGCTCGAGAGCCGGATGCGGCTTGTTCGAGCCGCGGCGGCGCCGAGCACCACGGCGGGCGACGATACGGCGAAGTCTGGCCGGTGATGCTCTCCGACCGCGAACACGTCCAGCCCGAGCTCGTCCGCAAGGGCGATCTCCTCCAGCAGGTGGTCGAGCCGGAGCTTCGCGGCCCGGGAGCGGTCGCCGTCGAGAGGGACCTCGGCGAACGAGTACAGGCCGAGCTCCATCAAAGACCCCTCCCGAGGTAGTTGCTCATGCAACGGATTCTCGCACAGATGTCCGTCCCCGGAGCGCTGCGACGTCGCTCCTGGTTGCTCGATGCGGGTGGGGCCACGGCTCGTCCAGGGTTGCGGTGGGGGTCAGGCTTCCGGCTGGCGCCGGACGCCAGATCCCGGGTTGGTGCGGCGCGTCTTGTGGAGGCGTGTGGTGGGGTCTGACGCAGGGCAAGCGCGGACCCCATGCCGCCGCCCCGAGTCGTTCTAGGCGATCGTTCCTTGCCCCGACCGTCCGGCGTCTCCCGGATGGAGTCGGGCAACCGATCGTCGACAACGCACATGGGGCCCGCTTGCGCGGGCCCCACAGAGCATCCGATCTGGTGATGCGGCTACGCGGCGTCGGCCAGGTCGCGGCGCCGCTTGAGCGGGGTCGCGTCGTGATCGAGCGCGTGCTGCAGTCGGGTGAGGGCGGACTTCTCGAGCTGGCGCACCCGCTCCCGCGTGAGCTGGAGCCGGCGGCCGATCTCCTCGAGGGTCAGCGACTCCTGCCCGTCGAAGCCGAAGCGCAGCTCGAGCACCCGCCGCTCCCGCTCGGGGAGACCCGCGAGGGCCGTGCGCACCCGCTCCCGCTGCATGGTCTCGTCGGCCTCCTCGACCGGGTCGACCGCGGTGCGGTCGGCGAAGAGATCGCCGAGCTCGCCGTCGCCGTCCGACCCGACGGCCTGGTTCAGCGACACCGACGCCTCGACGGCCTCGAGAGCCTCCTCGACGTGATGCTTCTTGAGACCCGTCGCCTTCGCGAGCTCGTCGATCGTGGGCTGGCGGCCGAGGCTGACCTCGAGGCGCTGACGCGCCCGGTTCAGCTTCTGCTGGCGCTCCTGGACGTGCACCGGAACGCGGATCGTGGCGGACTGGTTTGCAACGGAGCGCTGGCAGGCCTGCCGGATCCACCACGTCGCGTAGGTGGAGAACTTGTAGCCCTTGCGCCAGTCGAACTTCTCGACCGCGCGGTTGAGCCCGATCACGCCATCCTGGATGAGATCGAGGAACGGCACGCCGTGTCCGCGGTAGCGCTTCGCGATCGAGACGACGAGACGGAGGTTCGAGTTGATCATCCGCTCCTTCGCCGTGAGGTCGCCGCGCTCGACGCGCTTGGCGAGCGCGATCTCCTCCGCCGCGGTGAGCAGCGGGTAGCGGCCGATCTCGGACAGGAAGAGGCCGAGCGAGTCAGTCGTGGCGGGCCCGGAGCTGGGCGTCAGGTCCAGCTCGAAGTCGTCGTCCTCGTCGGACGCGGGCGTCTCGACGCCGCGCTCGGTCAGGAGCGCGAGCAGGGCCGTCTGGGCCTCCTCGTCGAGGTCGTGCTCGAGCGCAAGCGCCTCGAGCTCGGCCGCCTCCACGCGTCCGCGCTCTTCAGCGTCGGCGACGAAGGCGTCCAGGGCGGGTATCTCGATGAGCGTGGTCGTCTCCATGTTCCTCGTTTCGTCTTCGCACGCACGCAGCCGTGTGGCCCACGTGGGGTTCTGTTCTCCCGGAGGGATCGCACCTGCGCGCACGCAGATGCGGGCGCGGCGCTTCTCACATAGTCTGAACGCTTAGGACGGTGTTGTCATTCCCTTGTGGGGCGTCCGAACGAAATGTTTACGTTCGGCAATGCGGAGTTCGCACTCCGGCAGTTGACCCCTTCATGCTCAGTTTACGCGGGGATCGGGCGGAAGCAAGGCGAGAACCGCATCCCGACCGCCCCTGCGGCGGAGGACGTCGCTCCAGAGCCGCTCGTGACGGTCGGTGAAGACGTCCTCCGGGCGTCCGGGCTCGACGATCCACGCGTCCTCCTCGAGCTCGGCCTCGAGCTGGCCCGAGCCCCAACCGGCGTACCCGGCGAACACCCTGCAGGCCCGGAGCTCTCCGAGCTGCGCAGGGTCGTCGACCTCGCCTGGAAGGAACCCGATCGTCCCGAGCACGAGCGACCCGGCACGGGCGGGATCGACGAAGTCCGCGAGCACGACGATCGCCTGGGGCTGCACGGGGCCGCCGATGTGGACACGCTCGTCGAGGCCGGCGAGCACGCCGAGCGGCTCCGCTGCATCCGTCACGAGCAGGTCGGTCGGCCGGTTGAGGACAACACCCATCGCGCCTTCCTCACCGTGCTCGCCGATCAGCACGACCGTCCGGTCGAAGTTCGGGTCGACCAG
>CAWKGI010000009.1:0-12893 GCA_963849125.1 uncultured Actinomycetes bacterium
CAAGCCGCACGGGTAGAGCAACGCTGTCGAGGCGTCGAGTTCCCGGGGCTGCTGTGGCTCGTTGCATAGGCCCCGAACAGCGACTACCCTGCGATATCGGTCCCCCACACGGGGGCAGCATTCGGGGAAAGAAGGGGAGAACAACATGCGCAAACCGGGGCGAAAGGCCCTCGTCGCGGCCGCCGCGACGATCTTCGTCGTTGCGCTGGCTGCAGCTCTTGGTGGCCGGCTGACCGAGCGGGAATCCGAAGCAGGGCTCCCGTGGAAGGCCAAGGAGTTCATCGAGGAGAGCTCGGGCGACTCCGAGGAGGCTGGCAAGGAGTCCTACTCCCAGGGCGTTGCAAACGGTGGGTCCGGCGGTGAGGCGTTCGAGGCGCTCACGGCTGCTCAGCAGTTTGCGCAGGCGCGGCTCGCGCCGAACGGCATCGTCAATCCGGGTGCGTACTCAGCCGCCTACACGGCGCTGACGTCACTTCCGGCCGTCGGCGGCTCGTGGTCGCACCTCACCGGGCTCCCGTACGACGCGGACGATCCGAAGTACCGCGACTACTTCTCCAACTCGAGTGGCGGCTCCGGCCTGGTGACGGGACGTATCACTGGCCTCACCGCCGATGCCGACGGGTGGGTCTACGCGGCCGGTGCGAACGGGGGCGTTTGGCGCCGCAATACAGGCGCGGCCAACCCCGCCTGGCAGCCGATCGCTGATCAGCTCCCGTCGCTCTCCTCGGGTGACCTCCAGATCGACTCGTCGGGGCGGCTGTGGTACGCCACGGGCGAGGCGAACACGGGTGGCACCTCGTACGTTGGATCGGGGGTCTACCGGCTAGACGCTCCTCGCACGGGGACGTTCGGCGCGGGCGCGTCGAGCCGTGTCGGGGGACAGGAGCTCGAGAGCACGACGATCAACGCAATTCGCTTCGGTTCCGACGGGACTGTGTGGCTCGCCACCGGACGCGGCGTGTTCAAGCGCAGCGCGAGCGCACCGACCACCACGCCCTGGACGCAGGCGTTCGCACCGAACCCGGCGTACCTGCCCGGCGGCGCCTCGGCGTCGAGCACGAGCGCGTACTTCAAGAACATCGTGAACGACGTCGCGATCGACCCGAAGAACGCGAAGCATGTCGTTGCTGCGGCCGGCTGGCGTAACGGCGACGCCTACAACGGGTTCTACGAGACGACCGACGGTGGCACGACGTGGGTGAAGGTCAACCCGACGGGGGCGATCAACCCGAAGGACATCGGCAACGTGACCTTCGCGTTCTCGAAGGGCGGCGAGAAGCTCTATGCGATCAATCAGTCGCCGATCCTTCTCAACAAGGCCACGGGGACGGTGAACAGCTACCTCGACGGGATCTACGTCTCGAACAGCGGTTCGCCCTCCGGGCCGTGGAGCAAGATCGCCGACCAGCGGAAGCTCGCGAACTCGGGCTCGGCGCTCAAGCAGAGCGTGTCGGGCAAGGGCTACGGGCCTGGCATCCAATCCTGGTACAACCAGTTCCTGGTCGTCGACCCGACGAACCCGGATCATCTCTACGCGGGTCTCGAGGAGGTCTACGAGACGAAGGACGGCGGCTCGAACTGGAACACCGCCGGCCCGTACTGGAACTTCTACTTCTCGTGCTGGGCGCCGGACTCCGTGTATCCCCCGAACGGGGCGCCGAACCGGTGTCCGCAGACGACGCATCCAGACCAGCACTCCGCGGCGGTCGGTACGAGCGGCGGGAAGCTCTGGGTCTACGTCGGGAACGACGGCGGCATCTACCGCCGCCCGATCAGCGGAGCCGAGAATGCCAACGGCAACGCCACCGACTGGCAGAGCCTCAACGACGGCACCATCGACGCGCTGCAGTACTACGCAGTCGATGCCGGCGCGGCGAAGGCCTCGAACGGCACGTCCGCGTCGGGCGGGCCGATCGTCTCGGGTGGCCTACAGGACAACGGCGGCTCGATCCTCCAGCTCGGGGCCTCGAAGATGAGCTCCAACTTCGGTGGTGACGGCGGCGATGTCCTCGTCGACCCGACGAACGGATGCAACATCGTGCAGGAGTATGTGGTGCTCTCGATGCGCGTGACGAACAACTGCGCGAGCCCGACCGATCCGGAGGCGTTCCTCGATCCTTCGAAGGCGACGACGTACGACATCGCGCCGCCTGACGTCAACGCGCGATTCATCGCACCGTTCGTCGACAACGACACGAACAAGGATCAGTGGCTCGCCGGTGGCGCGTCGATCTGGTACCAGAGCAAGGGATATGGCATCCGAAGCGGCTCGGAGTGGACGAAGGTCTACTCGTGGGCCTCGCCGGCGCTGACCACCACCGCTCTGGCCTTCAGCGGCAACACCGCGGTCGCCGGCTGGTGCGGGTCGTGCAACCCGACCGGGTTCGCCCGTGGCCTCGCCGTCGGCACGCTTGTGAGCGGCAAGTGGACTTGGAAGGATTCCGCGCTCACGGGGGTGCCGAACCGGTACATCTCCGGCGCCGCCGTCAACGGCTCGACGCTGTACATCACGCTGTCCGGCTTCTCGCGCGCGTGGGCCGAGGGCCCCGGCGCGGGCGTCGGGCACCTGTACAAGTCGACCGACGGAGGAGTCAGCTGGACTGACGCCTCGGGCAACATGCCGGACATCCCGGCGAACAGCGTCCAGGCGTTCGGCAGCAACACGCTCGTGGTCGGCACCGATCTTGGTGTGATCGTTTCCACGAACGGCGGCAGCACCTGGAGCCGCCTCGGCGGGAACTTCCCCGCCACGACCGTGACGGACGTCGAGCTCGGAGCGGACGGCCAGCTCTACGCGGCCACCCACGGCCGTGGCCTCTGGCGGATCCCGGCCGGCGCCTAGCCGCAGTGCCCAATCCGGCGGTGCTGCCCGTCCTTGACGGCGGGCAGCACCGCCGGTTCGACGGTGTTCGGACATCGTCGGGTTGGAGAACCATTCCGAGGGATCGCCCTACGCGACTGCTGTGTCGATCCTCCGGAGCATGCGGCTGCGAAAGCTCCTCGCGACTCGTCCTTGCACTCGTGGTGGTCGTACCTGTCGCCCAGGCCATCACCAACGGCGAGCCCGACGGCAACGCGCACCCTTACGTCGGGCTCGTCGCGTTCTACGACGCGAACGGCGTCTACGTGCAGCGCTGCACCGGCACGCTGATCGCGCCGGCCGTCCTCCTCACCGCGGCACACTGCGCCTTCGCCGACGACGGGACGCGGCTGACGGAGGCGCGCGTCTGGTTCGAGCCGATGGTCGGTCCGGGCGTCGTCTCCGGCAAGGTGGGCGGCACCCCCGGTCGCGCGGTGCCGCACCCCGCGTTCGACGGGTACGCGTCGTTCCCCGACTCCAGCGACGTCGCGGTCGTGCTCCTCGATGCCGCGCAGACGGGACGCGGGTTAGGCGCCATCCCTGCGGTCGGCCTGCTCGACACGCTCTCGAAGAAGACCACCTCGTTCACGCTCGTCGGCTACGGGTTCGAGCAGCTGAAGCCGGTCGAGGTGACGGGCGACCGCACGCGCAACCGAGCGATCGCACTGCTCGGCGGCCCGCACGGGAGCACGACGGCCGGGTTCAACCTGCGCACCAAGGCTGGAGGCACGGGAGGCGGGTTCTGCTCCGGCGACTCCGGTGGGCCCGCGCTCGTCGGCGACTCGAACGTGGTCGTCGGCGTCAGCTCGCTCGTGCAGCAGAACTGCAAGGCCTACGCGCTCTCGACGCGGATCGACACCGCGGCGATCCGCGCCTGGCTCGCTCCGTACCTGAGCTGAGCGCCCGAGAGCGCGGACGCTCAGTGCCCGGGCGGGCGCTGGTCGTCGTCGAAGTGGTCGCCGCCGCCGAGCCTGAAGTCGGTGTACGTATCGCCCTCGGCGTCACCGTACTCGCGCTCGACCTCGTTCGACTCGCCGTCGCGCTCCTGCTTCGACTTCTCGGGATCCTGGCGCAGCCAGCCGAGGATGGTGTTCTTGAGAGCCATGGCCGGAAGTCTAGTACGCGACCGCGCCGCGCCCCGTGTCGGCCGCGTGCTTCTGCTCGTCGGCCCTGTAGCTCGATCGCACGAGCGGCCCGGCGAACACCGAGCCGAACCCGAGCGCCTCGCCCTGCTCGCGGAGCCAGCGGAACTCGTCGGGATGCACCCAGCGGTCGATCTCCGCATGCTGCTTCGACGGCTGCAGGTACTGGCCGATCGTGACGACGTCGACCCCGTGCGCGCGGAGGTCGCGCATCGTCTCCACGACCTCGTCGTTCGTCTCGCCGAGCCCGACGATGATCCCCGACTTCGTCAGCACCGGGTAGTCGGCGACCTCCTTGGCGCGGCGCAGGAGCCACAGCGCCCTGTCGTAACTCGGCCTTGGCGCCACGCATGCGGCGGTGGAGGCGGCGCACGGTCTCGATGTTGTGGTTGAAGACCTCGGGTCGCGCGCCGAGCACGGTCGCAAGCGCCTGCTCCTCGACGTCGAGGAAGTCCGGCGTCAGGACCTCGACCGAGCAGTCCGGCAGCTTCGCCTTCAGCGCGCGGATCGTCGCCGCGAAGTGCCCCGCGCCGCGGTCGGGGAGATCGTCGCGGTCGACCGAGGTGACGACGACGTGCTTCGCGCCGAGCGTCGCCGCCGCCTGCGCGAGCCGCAGCGGCTCGAGCGGATCGGGCGCGTGCTCGGGCTTGCCGGAGTTGACGTAGCAGTAGCGACACGCCCGGGTGCACGTGTCGCCGAGGATCTGGAAGGTCGCGGTGCCCTTGCCCCAGCACTCGGCGATGTTCGGGCAGCGCGCCTCCTCGCAGACCGTTGTCAGGCTCGCCCCGTGGAGGAGCTTCTTGACGTCGAAGAACTGCGAGTCCTGGCTCGGGGCGCGCGACCTTCATCCACTCCGGGCGGCGCGGCCGGTCGGCGACGGGGAGCGAGGTCTCCACGGATCCCAGTGTACGGAGGCTACGCCCTGGTGGGGTCAGGGGACGAGCGTGAACGCGTCCACGTGGAGGGGGCGGACGACGGAGAAGTGCCGCCGGTCGAGCGTCACGATCGTGTCCTGCTCCAGGCGTTCGGCGATGGCGATCGCGGACGCGTCGACGAGGCTGAGGGGGAGGTCGTCATGCTGCTCGACGAGCGTCGCCACCCGCGCGCAGTCCTCTGCATCCAGGTTGGTCACGAGCGCCGACCCGTCGAGGACAGCGGCGAGGAGCAGTGGCGTCGCTCCGGGACGACCACGGCTGCGTGCGAGCCAGTCGAGCTCCACGATCACGGGGCAGGCATCACGATCGTCGCTCCAGAGGAGAGCGTGGAGACACAAGCGCCGTGATCGGAGTCGAGCTCGTCCAGGGCGCCGAAGACGACGCTGGTGTCGACGACGAGCGTCTCGCTCAAGAAGCGCGTTCCCGGTCGGCCTGCCGATCTGCCCTGATCCGATCGTGCTTGGCCAGCACGGCCGCTGCGACCAGGGATTCCTCGCTGCCTTCGGGGAACGGCAGCTGCCTGATCGCGTCGTTCTGCGGTGGCAGTGCGCGCTCAGCGCGTCGAGAGCTTCTCGTGGACGGGCTGGGCCCAGAGACCCGCTCCGTCGTCGGCGGGCAGCTCGTCGAACTGAGCCCGAAGACCTCTCCGAGCGCTGCGACCGCAGCAGGACGGACGTCGTCCACGGTCACCGGCCGGCCGAGCTCGCGGCCATCGTCGTGAACGAGGCGTCCTCGAGACCGCAGGCCGTGATCCACTCGGTGAACGGCGCCGGGTCGAGGTCGACGTTGAGCGCGTAGCCGTGCGTCGTCACCCAGCGGGACGCATGCACGCCGATCGACGCGATCTTGCGTGGAGGCGCAGCCGCCGTGGCGGGCATCCAGACGCCGGTGAGGCCGTCGATCCGCGTGCCCTCGAGGTCGAACGGCGCCGAGCGTGCGGATCAGCGCCTCCTCGAGGTCGCGGACGTACTGCTTGAGATCCTGGCCGTGGCGCTTGAGGTCGAGGATCGGATAGCAGACGAGCTGCCCCGGCCCGTGGAACGTCGACTTGCCACCGCGGTCGGTCTCGACGACGTCGACTCGGAGATCGCCGGGGAGATGGACCTCGCCGTCCTCGGTGCGACGCCCGAGCGTGACACCGGCGGGTGCTCGAGGAGCACGACGGTCTCGGGGATCGCTCCCTGCGAGACAGCACCTGCGAGCGAGCGCTGCAGCGCGAGCGCCTCCCCGTATGGGACGAGGCCCGGCTGGAGGAGATAGGCTCCGACGCTCACGAGAGGAGCGTAGATGACGCCCCTGTCCATCACGGCGGCAACGACGGAGGACGACCTCCGCAGGTTCCTGGAGGTCGTGCAGGCCGTCCACCCCGGTCCGGGGCGACCCCCGCGTTGCTCCGGCACGAGCTCGACACCCAGCGCGAGACCGTGTTCCTCGTCGCCTCCTTCGACGGGCGCCTGGTCGGGGCGGCGACAGGGAAGGCGTCGAGTCTCGCGGACGCGCTGTACGCGATGGCCCGCGTGCTGCCGGTGTACCGGCGGCGAGGTGTCGGCGGGCGAGCTCGTCCACCGGCTGTCGGAGCACGCACGCGCGCTCGGATGCGGGTCGCTCGTCGGGCGCGTCCTCGAGGACGACCCCGAGTCGCGCGCCTTCCTCGAGCGGCGCGGGTTCGAGGTGCTGTCCCGCGAGTGCCGCGTTGCGCTCGATCTCGCGCGCATCCCCCGGACGCGGCCCACGCCTCCGCCGGAGGTCGAGATCGTAAGCCTGGCCGAGCGGCCGGCCGTCGTCGAGGCCGCCTATGAGGTGGAGGTCGAGGCAGTGATCGACGTCCCTGTCGGCGCGGAACGGCTGTCGCCTCGCCCGTACGCAGGCTGGCTCGCGGAGACCGTCGAGTCGCCCGACGCCCTTCTCGATCTGTGTCTCGTCGCCGTCCGCGGAGGGGAGGTCGTCGGTTGGAGCGGGCTTGCCCCGACCGGAGAGGACGGTGTGGCAGAGAATCAGTTGACGGGCGTTCGCCGCGCCTTCCGAGGGAGGGGGATCGCGACGGCGCTCAAGCGTGAGCAGGCCTGGCGCGCGCGTGGCGCAGGGATCCGGCGGATCGAGACGACGAACGACGAGGCGAACGACCCGATGCGCGCCGTCAACGCGCGCCTGGGGTTCGAGGCCGAGGCGACCTGGCTCACCGTGCGCGGCCCCTTGGCGTGAGCTCCAGCGTCTGCTAGACCGCGCGCATGCGGTTGTTGCGCGGGTTGTGCTCCACCTCGGCGAGGCCGAGCACCTCGAGCACCGGCGGCACGTAGCTCGCCGAAGCGTCCGCGGAAGCCCTTCTTCAGCCCGTACCAGCCTCCGACCGGGTTGTCGGGCGAGCGGCCCCACGCCTCCACGGTGCCCTCGGCGGCGGGCTTCTGCTCGTCGGCGTTGCCGAGCGCCATCCAGTCGCCGTGCGCGGCCAGCATCGCATGCAAGTCCTCGATGCGCGCAGGTGGTAGCTCAGCGTCGTCGTGCCCACCTGGCAGACGAGCGTCGGCGGGTCGGCCTCCGGATCGCGATACGACCGTGTACTCGGAGCTGCCCGGCGGCGTCGTGAGCAGCCAGGGGCTCTCGGGCGTGCCCTCCCCGACGGGCATCGTCCTACCCGCCGGCGTCCCAGCCCTCGAGGCGCTCTCGCAGGTCCTTCATGAACCCGCCGCTGTAGGCGCCGTCGACGAGGCGGTGGTCGTACGTGAGCGTGACGTTCATCAAGGGGCGAATCGCGATCACGTCCTTGCCGAGCGTGTCCTGGACGACCCACGGCCGCTTGACGAGCGCGTAGGTGCCGAGGATCGCGACCTGGGGCTGGTTGATGATCGGCGTGCCGTGGAAGGTGCCGAACCCGCCGGGGTTCGTGACGGTGAAGGTGCCGCCCTGCACGTCGTCGGGAAGGAGCTTCTTCGTGCGCGCTCGTTCGGCGAGATCGGCGATCGAGCGCGCGAGCCCGAGGAGGTTCATGTCCTGCGCGTTCCGGATCACCGGCACGATCAGCCCGCGGCCGCCGTCGAGCGCGACCGCGATGCCGAGGTTCACGAACGAGCGCGAGACGATCTTCTCGCCGCGCAGCTCGCCGTTGATCCACGGCCAGTCCTTCAGCGTCTCCACGGTCGCCTGAGCCACGAACGCGAGGTACGTGGGGTTGACGCCGTAGGAGCGCTGGTACTCCGCCTTGAGCGACTCGCGCGCCGCGACGACGCGCGACATGTCGACCTCGATCGCACTGGTCACGTGGGCAGACGTGTCGAGCGAGCGGCGCATGTGATCCATCACCCCGCGGCGCATGGCCGTCATCGGCTCCGCCGTCTCGCCCGGGAGCAGGACGACCTCGCCGACCGCCGCTGCCGGTGTTGGCGCCGTGGGCGGGGCCGCCACCGGGGTCGGCATCAAGAGGGGTGCGGCCACGGCCGGGGCAGGCACGGGCGCGGGCGCGGGAACTGCCGCCGGCGGGGGCGCCTCGATCTGTGCGGCCGGAACGCCGGGCTCAACCGATGGTGGTGCCGCGAGGGGCTCGACCTGTGCGGGTGGGGTCGCAGGCGGCTGAACCGCGGCCGCAGCGCCCGACTCGATGTAGGCGAGGATGTCCTTCTTCGTGACGCGGCCGCCCTGTCCCGTTCCCGGGATCACGGACGGGTCGACGCCGTGCTCGGCCGCGATGCGGGCGACGACCGGCGAGACGAACGTGCGCCCGTGGTCGCCGTTCGACGGCGTCGAGCTCGCGGCAAGCGCCGGTGCAGGAGGCGCGGGCGGTGCAGGAGGCGCGGACGCCTCGGCGGCCGGGGCCGGAGAGGCGGCAGGGGGTTCGGCCGCGACGGGAGCGACGGGCTCGGGTGTCGCCTCGGGGGCCGACTGGAGCGACCCGGCAGGCGCGATCACGGCGAGCACGGTGCCGACCTCGACCGTCTGACCCTCCTGCACGAGCACCTGGGCGACGATCCCCTCGCCGGGGCTCGGCACCTCGGTGTCGACCTTGTCGGTCGAGATCTCGAGCAACGGCTCGTCCATGGCGATCGCATCGCCCGGCTGCTTCAGCCAGCGGGTGATCGTGCCTTCCGAGACCGACACGCCCATCTGGGGCATCACGACCTCGATCTGCGTGCCGGTGCTCACCGTCTCATCTCCTTCGGTGCATGGTAGAGGCCCGGTGCGACGGGCCGAGGTCTCAGTACGCCGCGAGCTCCCGGAGTGCCGCGACGACGTCGTCGACCTGCGGGATGAACGCCTTCTCGAGGGGCGGGGAGAACGGCACCGGCGTGTCGGGCGCGGCGATCCGCCTGACGGGGGCGTCGAGATCCTCGAACGCCTCCTCGGCGATCGTCGCGACGATCTCCGCGCCGAAGCCACCCGTCCGCGTGTCCTCGTGGAGCACGAGCGCCTTCGACGTCCTGCGCACCGCGTCGAGCACGGCGTCACGGTCCCACGGGATCAGCGTGCGGAGGTCGAGCACCTCGACGGAGGTTCCCTCCGCCTCGAGTCGGGCGGCCGCCTCCGCGGCCGTCCAGACCATCGCTCCCCAGGTGACGACCACGATGTCGTCGCCGGGGCGATGGACGCGTGCCTTGCCGAACGGAATCGCGAAGCGCTCGTCCGGGACGTCGGCCTTGATCCTGCGGTACAGGTGCTTGTGCTCGAAGAAGAGGACCGGGTTTGCGTCCTCGATCGCGGTCACGAGCAGACCCTTGGCGTCCTCGGGGGTCGACGGGCAGACGATCTTCAGGCCCGGGATGTGCGCGAAGCTCGACTCGGGGTTCTGGGAGTGGAACGGCCCGCCCGAGAAGCCGCCGCCGGACGGGAGCCGGACGACGATCGGGACGGGCGTGCCGGCGCGGAAGTGCTGCTTGGCGGCGACCGTGACGAGGTGATCCCAGCCGCAGGAGACGAAGTCCGCGAACTGCATCTCGGCGACCGGGCGCAGCCCCATCAGCGCCGCGCCGGTCGCCCCTCCGAGGATGGCGGTCTCCGAGAGCGGCATGTCGACGACGCGCCAGGGTCCGAACTCCTCCTGAAAGCCCAGCGTCGCCTTGAACGCCCCGCCGTAGACCCCGACGTCCTCGCCCAGCACGAACACCCGCTCGTCTCGGCGCATCTCCTGGCGGAGGCCGTCGCTGATCGCCTGGAGATAGGTCTTCTCGCTCACTTGTGGTGTGGGGTGTCGAGCTCTTCGAGCGACGCGAACACGCCGTCGACGAGCGTTGTCGGATCGGGCAGCGGCGATGCCTCGGCTCGCTGGACGGCGTCGTTCAGGAGCTGCTTCACCGACGAGGTGATCTCGAGGTTCTCGTCGTCCGTGAGCCCGACCTGCTGGTGGAGCCATGTCCGGTAGCGCTCGATCGGGTCGCGCTTCGCCCACTCCTCGAAGAGCTCCTTCGGGACGTAGAAGGCATCGTCGTGCACAGCATGGCCCTCCATCCGGAGGGTCACGCTCTCGATGAGCGTCGGGCCACCGCCTTCGCGGGCCTTCTCGATCGCGCGCTTCGCCTCCCGGTAGACGGCGAGGACGTCGGTCCCGTCGACGACAACCCCCTCGAACCCGTATGCGGCCGCGCGGTCGGCGAGGTGCTCGCAGGCGTACTCGAGATGGCTCGGGGTCGAGTAGGCCCACTGGTTGTTGTCGATCACGAACACGATCGGCAGCCGGCGCACGCCTGCGAGGTTCATCGCCTCGTGCGCGTCGCCGCGTGCCGCGGCCCCCTCGCCCGTCCAGGCGACCGCGACGCGGCGCTCCTCGCGGATGCGGAAGGCCAGCGCCATCCCGACCGCGACGGGGAGCATCGCGGGCAGGTGGCTCACCATCGGGTGGATGCCGAGGCGCGGGTCGCCGAGGTGGACGTTTCCGTCGCGTCCGCGCGTCGGGCCGTCCTCACGGCCCATGTACTGCGCCAGGATACGCCAGGGGTCGAGGCCGCGCGTGATGTGCACGCCCATGTCTCGCTGCACCGGCGTCGCGACGTCGTTCGACGCCATGGCGGTCGCCACGCCGACCGCGGATCCCTCGTTGCCCCTGCCGGTGTAGAAGGAGCCAGGGATCTTCCCCTGCTTGTACAGGATGTGGCCGCGTTCTTCGATCGCGCGCGTCAGGAGCATGTTCCGGTAGATGGTGAGGAGATCCTCGCGGTCGAGGCCCGCATCCTTCACCTCCTGGAGCGAGCCGAACGGCTCAGCTTCCCGTACCGCCACTGCGTCCTCCTGCCGGGGTTGGTCGCGCGCACTCTAACGGGTGCGCAGGATCGCGCCCGGAGACCGCCAGGCGCCACGGCCGGCGAAGCACTGCGCTCCGGCGTGCGCGTGCCTTCGGAGGGGAGGCGGCCGCCACCTGTCAGTGAGGCGGGCTCTGGCGCTACGGTGCGCGGATGGCCGACACCGAAGCCGATGCCGGGAGATCCGGTGCGAGCGACCCACCGGGCGCCGAGCCCGTCCGGGCATCGCGGACGAAGCCGAAGCGAAACTGGATCCAGGAGGAGCGGCGTCAGACGCTCGGCGACTGGGTGTCGTTCTGCCTGACCTGCGGGCACGTCCAGCGGTACTTCGAGGCGGACGAGGCTGCGCTGCCGACGGCGTGTCCGTTCTGCGAGGGGCCGATGCGTCATCGCTGCCCTGCCTGCGACGTCCGCCTCCCCTCGGCCTTTCAGGTCGAGTGCGAGGAGTGCGGCGCCGAGCTGCGTCCGAACGAGCTGTTCGGTGTCCCCATTCGTCGCGAGGGCCGCTAGCCACCTGCTCTCGTCGACGTCGCGCCCGGTGTGCCTGTGATATCCCACTCGCCACCGGGCGAGAACGTCCGCGCACCCCGACCCCACCCCGGAGACGTCCCATGAACCCAGCGAGCATCGAGGCCTTCGACACGTGGATTCGTGGCCGGTTCAGAGACCTGAACACCGAGCTGGAGGAGCGGTACTTCGCGCTCGAGAACCCGGCGGCGGTCGACGGCGAGGCGCCCGAGCTGAAGGCGGCCCTGCAGGAGGAGGGAGACGCGCTCGTCGCGGCGGTCGCGACCATGCCGCTGCTCGATCTCGACGCAGAGAGGGGGTACGACCTGCTCGGGAACGTTGGCCTCTACATGGCCGCGCTGCGCCGCCACGAGCTGACGAACCCCGATCGCGAGGAGCGGTCGCCGTTCCCGGTCGCCAGCGGGCTCGCACAGCGACTGGCGAGCGGGCTCGGCGTCGTGCCGCGCTTCGCGACGGCCCACGTGAACCTCTCGAACATCGCGCACCGCGGCGTGCACAAGAGCTTCACCTGGCTTCACGACGAGATGGTCTTCATCGAGTACAACTGCCTGAGCATCCTGGCGTACATCCGCGCGGCGGACGTCCTGCGCCGGGTGCCACCGCTCGGCGTCACCCATCCCATTGCGACGACGCTCTTCCGTGACGCCAGAGCCGCGCTGGAGGACGTGGTTCGGTACAACGACGAGCTCGACGAGAAGCTCGACGTCGACCGCTTCTTCTTCAACGTCCGGCCGTACTTCAAGCCGTATCGGGTCGGGCGGCAGGAGTACCGCGGCGCGAACGCCGGGGACTTCGCCGCGATCAACGAGATCGACCTGATGCTCGGCCTCTGCCGCGTGGGCGACCCGACCTACGCCGGCCTGGTGCTCGAGAAGATGCCGTTCATGACCGTCGACGACCAGCGGCTCCTGCAGGCGTGCGTGCGGATGCGGCGCAGCCTGATGGACGACTTTCTCGCGGTCGTGGACGAGGGGGCGCTCTCCGAGCCCGTCGCCGAGAGCCTGCGCGCCTTCATCTCCGTCTGCGAGGCGCACGGTCGGACCGCCGCGCAGCACCACGACCAGTTCGTCGCGCGGTTCATCGAGAAGCCCTCGGAAGGCCTCGCCGAGGCGTTCCTCAAGCAGATCACCGCCAGCGGGCCGCCGCTCCCGGTGCTGCTCGCCTCGCTCCAGGTGCTGCGCGACAAGCGCCTCGCCGCCGACCGCGA
>CAWKGI010000010.1:0-7450 GCA_963849125.1 uncultured Actinomycetes bacterium
CTGCGCTGTGGAGCGACGTCGGCATCTCGCTCGACCTCGACGAGGAGTCTGTCGCGCTGTTCGGCGAGATCGGCGGCCAGGTCGTCTTCGCGCTCCCGTCCGACCAGGTCGAGGTCGACCCGACGGGAGCGGACGTGCAGGTGCGGAGGATCGGCACCGTCGGCGGTGACGAGGTGCTCGGCGTGCGGCTTGCCGAGCTGCGCGCAGCCTTCGAGGGGGTGGACGCCTGATGTGCGGCGTGTTCGGCGTGCGGTCGGTCGAGCGCGACGTCGCGCGACTCACTTACTTCGGCCTCTTCGCGCTCCAGCATCGGGGCAGGAGTCCGCCGGCATCGCGGTGTCGGAGGGAGGACGGGTCACGGCCCTGCGCGACATGGGGCTCGTCGCCCAGGTCTTCGACGAGGAGAAGCTCGCCGCCCTGCCGGGCGAGATCGCGATCGGGCAGGCGCGGTACTCGACGACGGGTGGGGCGCACTGGAGCAACGCGCAGCCGCCGTCCACCAGGGCGGGCGCGGACGGTCGCGCTCGGCCACAACGGCAACCTCGTCGAGCCTCGGCGCTGCGCGAGGAGCTCCTCGCGGACGGCGTCAGGCTCGCCTCCAGCTCCGACACCGAGGTGATGCGGCGCTGCTCGCCCGGAGCCGGCGCCCTGCCCGAGGCCGTCGCGTCGACGATGGCGAGGCTCAAGGGCGCGTACTCGGTCGTCGCGATCGTCGGCGACGCACTCGTGACGTTCCGCGACCCGCACGGCGATCCGGCCGCTCACGTGGGCCGGCCGGGGGACAACTGGGTCGTCGCCTCCGAGACGTGCGCGCTCGACCGCGTCGGCGCCGAGCGTGTCGCGACGTGCGCCCGGGGGAGGTCGTCTGGGTCGACGCGGACGGCTTCCATTCGAGCCAGGCCGTCCCCGCCCGGCGGCGCCGCGTGCATCTTCGAGCACGTCTACTTCGCGCGGCCCGACTCCCGGCTCGGCGGAGGAGAGGTGCACATGGAGCGGGTGCGCATGGGCGAGCGGCTCGCCGAGGAGGCGCCGGCCGCCGCCGACGTGGTGATGTCGATCCCCGACTCCGGCACCCGCTGCGATCGGCTACGCGAAGCGCTCGGGGATCCCGTACGACGAGGGATTGATCCAGAACCGCTACGTCGGGCGCACCTTCATCCAGCCGGACGACGAGCTGCGCCGCCAGGGGATCAGGCTCAAGTTCAACCCGCTCGACGAGATCGCCGGCCAGCGCATCGTGATCGTCGACGACTCGATCGTGCGCGGCGACACGATGCGGCAGCTCGTGGAGATGCTCTTCGACTCGGGTGCCGAGGAGGTGCACGTGCGCGTCTCGTCGCCGCCGGTCGTCTCCCCGTGCTTCTACGGGATCGACATGGCCGACGAGGATCAGCTGACGGCCGCCCACCGCTCGGTGGAGGAGGTGCGGCGAGTCATCGGCGCGACGTCGCTCGCCTACCTCTCGATCGAGGGGATGCAGTGGGCGACGCGTCTCCCGTCGAGCGCGGTTTGCCGCGCCTGCTTCACCCGCGATTACCCGACCGACGTGCCGGCCGACGGCGTCGCCGAGAAGCTCCGGTTCGAGGTCACCGGCGCCGGCGCGTAGCACTGCGGCCGCAGAGACGACATCGGTCACGGTCCGCCGTGGGGCTCGGGTCGTCGGTGTGCGTGGGTGCGACGACGTTCGCGGTCACTCGACGCGTCAGCGGACCCGGATCGAGGTGAGCCCCGCGTCGCCCAGGCCGGCGTAGAGCCACGTGCCGGAGGCGTCGAACGCCAGGGTCTGGACGTCGCGCCGCGGGAGACCGTCCCGAACGGCTGCCAGGTCGCTCCGCCGTCGATGGAGCGGAGGACGCCGTCGTCGCCCTTGCCGACGTAGACGGTCTCCGAGCGCAGCGGGTCGACGACGACGGTCAGCGGGAAGCTCGCCAGCTCCGGGTGCGGCAGGAGCTGCCAGCTGTCGCCGCCGTCGACGGAGCGTGCGATGCCGCGGAACGTCGCCACGTAGAGCGTCTCGGGATCGGACGGAGCGATCGCGATCGACGTGGGGGTGACGTCGTCGCCGTTGTCCGCCGGGATCGAGCGGTAGCGCCACGACCGCCCTCCGTCGAGCTGGTCGCGACTCCTGCGCCGCGTTGGGCCGTTCCCTCGTAGATCGCGTAGACCGTCTCTGCATTCTTCGGGTCGACGGCGAGCGTGCGCATGTTCTCGACGCCGGCACCTCCTTGCATCGTCCACGTCGCGCCTCCGTCGCTGCTTCGGATCAGGCGGGAGCGCTCCTCGGCGGCGGTGTAGACGAGGGCGTAGACCTGCCGCGGGTCGCTCGGGGCGAACGCGATCGCGTATGCCCAGTCGCCCGCGGCGAGCCGGAGGCGGCTCTTCCACGTTGCACCGCCGTCGCGAGACCCGGTGATCCTTCCCCGACCGCCGACCAGCACGTGCCGGTCGTCGCGCGGATCGACTGCGAGAGTCCTACCGTCGGTCTGCTGCCAGGTGACGCCGTCGGTGCCGTCGATCTGCAGCGCGGTCCAGGTACGGCCGCGGTCGTCGCTGCGGCTCAAGGCCGCGCCGACTGGGTACCAGACGCCCGCTCGGGTCTTCGACACCAAGCCGCCCGCGTAGATCGTCGTGGGGTTGCTCGCCGCGGGGGCGATGCTCGCGACCTGCGATGCCACGACACCTGCGTCGGCGCGGCGCCACGTCGTGCCGCCGTCCACGGTCGCGACGAGGCCGCTGCCGTCTCCCGCGTACAACGTGCCGGGCGTTCGAGGGTCGACGGCGACCAGCTCCGTCAGGTGTGATCTCGATCCCGGCTGCGCCTTCGTGCCGAACGCTCGCCAGGTGCGTCCGCCGTCGACGCTGCGATAGACACGGTTCTGCCCCGTCGACAGGTACAGGGTGCCGGGGCGCCGGGGGTCGAGCACGATCGCCGAGGCGCCCGCCGGGGCCGGCCCCTGCGACCGCCAGGTCGTGCCGCCGTCGCGCGTGACCCGCACCCCGAGCTCACCGACCGCCCAGACCGTTCCCGCGCGATCCGGATCGACCGCGACCGACCAGCTCCCGCCGAGCACGCCGCGCCAGGTGGTGCCCCCGTCCGTGCTCCGCAGGACGCCGGCAGGCTTCGGGTTCAGCCCCGAGCTCAGGCCTGCGGCGTACAGGATCCCCGATCGCGCAGCATGGATCTCGATGACGGTTCGTGAAGTGCTCCGCCGCACGGCGTGCCACGTCGTGCCGCCGTCGTGTGACCGGCTGAGGACGCGGGTCGCGAGCCCTCGCGTGACGGCGAACACGTTGCTGCTGTCGGTCGGGTCGACCGCGATCGAGTACACCCACCCCTCCGTGTCGGCGTACTCACGGCTCCGGCCCGGTGAGGGTCGGAGCCCCGACCAGCGCCACGTGCGGCCGGCGTCGGTGCTCTTGAGCACGCCGTCGTTGGTGCCGGCGTAGATGATCGAGCCGTTGCGTGGGTCGACGGCGAGCGCAGTGAGCTTGAGCGCGAGTGGCGGCCCCGACTTCCAGCTGCGGCCCCCGTTCGTGCTGCGGTACACGCGCCCGCCTGCGCGCAGATAGAGCCACGCGGGCCTCGTGGGGTGGAGCACGACCTCCCCGGAGAACCCCGGAGGGCCGGTCGGGACCATCCAGGAGCCGACGGGGGCGACGGCCGCTGCGCGACGCGCATCGCCCGTGGACGACTGGGCGCTCCCGAGGCGAACCCCGTCGCCGCCCGCCTGGAGCGCCGCGCCCGCCGCGAGCGCGACGGCGACCACGACCGCCACGTTTCGCCGCCGACGTCGACGGGCGCGCTGGCGCGCCTCCTCGATCAGCGCTTCGAGCTCGGCGACGCGCTCGTCGAGCGTGCGCTCGTCGATGTCGGCTTCCGGGGGACGCGTGACAACGGGCACAGGGTTGACCTCCTGTTCGATGGTGCTAGTATTAGTGGCGTCTTGAGGATTGTCAAGGTCGACCACCACGACCCCACCCAGCTCTACGAGCAGGTCGCCGCCGAGCTCCGGCGCGCGATCGCCGACGGTGAGGCCAAGCCGGGCGAGCGACTGCCACCCGCACGTGATCTCGCCGCCGTGCTCGAGGTCAACACCAACACGGTGCTGCGAGCGCTTCGGGAGCTCCGGGACGAAGGGCTGCTCGAGTTCCGCCGGGGCCGAGGGATCACGGTGGCGGGCACGCCCGAGAGGGGGGCGGTCGTCGCGCAGGCCCGTGCGCTGGTCGAGTTTGCCCGCCGCCAGGGCTACAGGGTGGACGAGCTCGTCGAGATCATCGAGACGGTCGCCTGAACCGCGTGAGGGCCGGCTTCGGCCTGGCCCGACGCTGCTGGTGCTCGGGCGGCGCTCCGGCGCGTCCTCTACGCTCGGGGAGATGGCCCTGGAGCACACGTACGCCGCCGCGGGGGTCTCGCTTGCCACCGCGGAGTCGATCGTCGGGCGGCTGCGTGCTGCGGTCGAGAGCACGCGGACGCCTGCAGTCGAGGGCTCGTTCGGCGTCTTCGCCGGCCTGTACGCGATCGGGGGCGACCAGCTGCTGGCCGCCTCCACCGACTCCGTCGGCTCCAAGCTCGTCCTCGGGAGGCGCGCGGGTCGGCTGCGCTGGTGCGGCATGGACCTCGCCGCGCACGGCATCAACGACGTGCTCACGACCGGCGCCGAGCCGCTCTTCTTCCTCGACTACGTCGCCGCGAACACGATCCGCGAGGAGCAGGTCGCCGAGCTCGTCGAGGGTGCGGCCGAGGTGTGTCGCGCTGCCGGCTGCGCGATCCTCGGCGGCGAGACGGCAGAGCTCCCGGGGATCTACCGCGACGAGGAGATCGACTTCTGCGGCACCGTCGTCGGGCTCGTTCGGCGCGCCGACCTGATCGACGGCTCACGCGTCGCCGAGGGCGACGCCGTCATCGGCTTCCCCTCGGCCGGGATCCACGCCAACGGCTTCTCGCTCGTGCGGCGCATCGTGGGTGACGACCCGTTCGACGCCGACCTGCTGCTGCCGCCGACGGTCTGCTACCTCGGCCATGTCAGGGCTCTCCGGGCGCGCGCCGACGTTCGCGCGCTCGCGCATGTGACCGGCGGGGGGATCGCCGGGAACCTCGCGCGGGTGCTGGCGCCGGGTCTCGGCGCGATCGTCGACGCGGGTGCCTGGGAGCGTCCCGCCGTCTTCGAATGGCTGGCCGAGAACGGCGTCTCCGAGGACGAGCTCCGCCGCGTCTTCAACCTCGGCGTCGGCTACTGCGCCGTCGTCCCGCAGGCGGACGCCCGGGAGGACGACCTCGTGATCGGCCGGATTGCGGCAGGCGTCGAAGGCGTGGTCTGGAGCGACGCTTGATCGGCGTGCTCGTCTCCGGGACGGGATCGAACCTCCAGGCGCTCATGGACGAAGGGCTGCCGGTCGTCGCCGTCGCCTCGAACGTCGACGGTGCCCCGGCCCTGGCGCGAGCCGCGTCGGCGGGGATCCCCGCGGCGGCGTTCCCGCTCGAGCGGTTCGCGAGTCGCGTCGAGCGCGACCTCGCGATGGCGGACTCGTTTGCCGAGAACGGCGTCGGGCTCGTCGTGTGCGCCGGCTACATGCAGCTGCTCACGGTCGAGTTCCTCGACCGGTTCCTCGGGCGCGTCGTGAACGTGCATCCGGCGCTGCTTCCCGCGTTCCCCGGCGCCCACGCGGTCGAGGACGCGCTCGCCGCAGGCGTCCGCGAGACGGGGGCGACGGTCCACCTCGTCGACGAGGGGGTCGACACCGGCCCCGTGCTGCGCCAGGAGGCGGTGCCGGTGCTCCCCGACGACACCGTCGAGAGCCTCCACGCGCGGATCCGCGAGGTCGAGCACCGGCTGCTGCCCGCGGTCGTCAAGGAGCTGATGGCCGCATGACGGTTCGCAGGGCGCTCCTCAGCGCCTACGACAAGACCGGTCTGATCGCCTTCGCCCGCGGCCTGCGCGAGCTCGGCGTCGAGCTCGTCGCGAGCGGTGGCACGGCGCGTCTGCTCGCGGAGGACGGGATCGACGTCACGCCGGTCGAGGAGCTGACCGGGTTCGACGACATGCTCGGCCATCGCGTCGTCACGCTCCACCCGGCGGTGCACGGCGGCATCCTCGCCCGCCGCGACGTCCCCGGCGACGTCGCCGACCTCGACGAGCACGGGATCTCCCGTTCGACCTCGTCTGCGTGAACCTCTACCCGTTCGAGCAGACCGTGGACCGGCTCGACGTCACGTGGGACGAAGGAATCGAGAAGATCGACGTCGGCGGCCCTGCGATGCTCCGCGCCGCCGCCAAGAACCACGCATTCGTCGTCCCGCTGTGCCGACCGGACGACTACGACGCGTCCTCGACGAGCTTCGCGCGACCGGCGAGGTCTCCACCGAGACGCGACAGGAGCTGGCTGCGCGGGCCTTTGCGACGACGGCGTCCTACGACGCGGCGGTCGCCGCCTGGATCGGCGCAACCGGACGTTCCCCGAGAACGGCCGTCGTCGTCTTCGACCGGGGCGTGGCCTCGCGTACGGCGAGAACCCGCACCAGAGGCTGCCTACTACGCGGAGCGGGGGCGCGCACACACCTCCTTGCGCGAGTCGAGCAGCTCCACGGCAAGCCGCTCTCCTTCAACAACCTCAACGACCTCTCCGCCGCGCGCCTTGTCGCTCGACTCGACCAGCCCCGGGTGCGTGATCGTGAAGCACGCCAATCCGTGCGGCGCCGCGGTCGCAGAGACGATCGACAGCGTACGAGGGGCCCTCGCGGCGGATCCGGTCTCGGCATACGGCGGGGTCGTCGTCCTGAACCGGGCGGTGAGCGCGACGCTCGGTGAGCGCCTCTCGGCACAGTTCGTCGAGGTCCTTTTCGCACCCGGCTACGACGCAGCGGCGATGGAGGCGCTCTTACGCAAGGAGTCCCGCGGATCCTCGTCGACCCGGAGCGCCGCGCCTTCGTGGCGGGGGAGCCCGACCTCAAGCGGGTGCTCGGTGGCCGCTCGTCCAGGACGCGACAGGGAGGTCGCCGAGCGCGCGGCCTGATGCGTCGTTGCGGGGAGGCCGAGACCAGCGGTCTGGGACGATCTCCTCTTCGCGTGGGCGGTCGTCGGCATGTCGCGCTCGAACGCGATCGTGTCGCGCGCGGGGGGCAGACCCTCGGGATCGGCGCCGGGCAGATGAGCCGGGTCGACGCGGTCGGATCGCGGTCGAGAAGGCTCGCGAGCTCGGGCACGAACTGGAGGGCGCCGTCCTCGCCTCGGACGCGTTCTTCCCGTTCGCCGACGGCGTCGCAGCTCGCGCTCGAGGCGGGCGTGCCCGCATCGTCCAGCCGGGAGGGTCCGGCGGGACGCCGAGGTGGTCGAGGCGGTGCGAAGCGGCGGGCGCCGCGATGGTCTTCACCGAGCGCCGGCACTTTCGCCACTGAACGGCGGAGAGCGTGACGATCGCCACGTTCTCGACCCTGTAAGGATTCCTTTCGGAG
>CAWKGI010000011.1:0-18464 GCA_963849125.1 uncultured Actinomycetes bacterium
CGACCGGCAGGGCGCGCGCAAGGATGCCGTCGAGAGCCCCCATCCACGTCGATCGTAACGCCGGAGACCCACCCCCGTCACCGTCACGCAGAGGTCAGTACCTCTCCACACCGCCGATCGGCACTCTCGCCGATGGCCGGGCGGCCGGCTTCGGGTCGAATGGGAGCGTGTAGAGGCGTCGCCGGCGCCGGCCCCTGTCGCCGCCGAGCGCGCGGATGGAGGATCGCACCGATGCGCAAGGTCGTGATCATGGGAGCCGGCGGCCGTGACTTCCACGACTTCAACGTCGTCTTCCGCGACGATCCCGCGACGAGGTGGTCGCGTTCACGGCGGCGCAGATCCCCGGGATCGACGACCGGACGTACCCGGCCGAGCTGGCGGGGCCGCTCTACCCGGACGGGATCCCGATCCGGCCCGAGTCCGAGCTGGCCGACATCGTCCGTGACGACGACGTCGACGAGGTGGTGTTCGCCTACTCCGACCTCGCCCACGCCGACGGTCATGCACCAGCGCGTCGACGGTGCTCGCCGCCGGGGCCGACTTCCGGCTGCTGGGCCCGCACGCGACGATGCTCGAGTCGCATCGGCCGGTGATAGCCGTCATGCGCGGTGCGAACGGGCTGCGGGAAGAGCCAGACGAGCCGCGCGGTCGGCAAGATCCTCGGCGACGCCGGGCTCCGGGTCGCGCTCGTGCGGCACCCGATGCCGTACGGCGACCTGGAGGCGATGCGCGTCCAGCGGTTCGCAACCCTGGCCGACATCGACGCCGCCGATCCGACCGTCGAGGAGCGCGAGGAGTACGAGGCGCCCGTCGCGCTCGGGATGATCATGTACGCAGGCGTCGACTACGGCGACATCCTCGCCCGGGCCGAGGAGGAGGCGGACGTGATCGTGTGGGACGGGGGCAACAACGACTTCCCGTTCTACGAGCCGGATCTCCACATCACCGTCACCGATCCTCTCCGCGCCGGCCACGAGCTCGCCTACCACCCCGGCGAGACCAACCTGCGCATGGCCGACGTCGTGATCGTCAACAAGGTCGACTCCGCACAGCTCGAGGACGTCGAGCGGGTCCTCGCGGACGTCGCGGACGGTCAACCCCGGGGCGGTCGTGATCACGGCCGAGTCGCCCGTGACGCTCGACCCCGGCCCGTCGCTCGAGGGCTTACGGGTGCTCGTCGTCGAGGACGGGCCGACCCTGACGCACGGCGGGATGGCCGTTCGGAGCGGGCACCGTCGCCGCGCGCGCAGCCGGTGCCGCCGAGCTGGTCGACCCGCGCCCCTACGCCGTCGGGACGATCGCGGAGACGTTGCGAGCGTACCCGCACCTCGGCGCCGTGCTGCCCGCGATGGGCTACTGGCGACGCCCAGCTCGCCGACCTGGCAGCGACGATCGACCGCGTGCCCTGCGACGTGGTGGTGACCGGCACCCCGTTCGACCTCGGGCGACTGATCGACGTCCGTCACCCGCTACGACACGCGCGCTACGCGTTGCGCGAGCTCGGCGAGCCGACGCTGGAGGACGTGCTCGCACCGATCGTCCAGCTGGCGCATCGCACCCCGGCCCTCGCCCGGGAGAAGGGAGCATCCTCATGACCACCGTGCACGCACCGGCCGTCCCCGACCACTTCCTCCGCGTGACGGACCTCGACACGGACGGTCTCACGGCGCTGCTCGACCTCGCGGCAGCGATGAAGCAGCGGCCCCACGGGTTCATCGACGCGTTGCGCGGCGACACCGTCGTGTGCTTCTTCGAGAAGCCCTCGACTCGCACGCGCGTCTCCTTCGCGGCTGCGGCCGAGCGGCTGGGGATGCTCCCGCTGGTCCTGCGTCCCGACGAGCTGCAGCTTGGCCGGGGCGAGACGCTCGGCGACACGGCGAGGACGCTCTCGGGCTACGCCTCGGCGATCGTGGTGCGCACCTTCGCCCAGTCGACCGTCGACGAGCTTGCCGAGGCAGCGACGCGGCCCGTCGTCAACGCCCTCACCGACGAGCATCACCCGTGTCAGGCGCTGGCCGACATCCTCACGCTGCGCGAGCACTTCGGCTCGCTGGAGGGGCTGAAGGTCGCGTTCGTGGGCGACGGCAACAACGTCGCACGATCGTTGGCGGAGGCAGCGCGCCTGACGGGGATGGAGCTGGTGCTCGCCGCCCCGTCGGGGTACGTCCACGACGTCCCGGCCACGGTCGTCTCCGATCCGGCAGAGGCCGTGACGGGCGCGAACGCCGTCTACACGGACGTCTGGGTGTCGATGGGCGAGGAGGAAGAGCGCGAGGCGCGTCTCGAGGCGCTCCGCCCCTATCAGGTCGACAGCCGGCTGATGTCGCAGGCGGCACCGGGCGCGGTCTTCATGCATTGCCTGCCGGCCCACCGGGGCGAGGAGGTAGCCGCAGAGGTCCTCGACGGGCCGCAGTCGATCGTGTGGAGCCAGGCCGAGAACCGGATGCCGACGGAGGAGGCGCTCCTCCTCGCGCTCATCTCGCGGCGCTGGGAGCCGTAGCCGCCGCCGTTCCGCGCTGGCGGGCACGACGCGGGAGGGGCAAGCCTCTCGCCTAGATGGTCGATCGGTGATTCGGGTGTCCTCAGGGTGGCCCTGCACCGAGCAGCGTGGCCGCAACGCGCTGCGTGCGGGCCCCACGCGGGCGTGCCGGAATCACCGATCAACCATCGAGCCTCTAGGCCATGAAGCCCTGGCGCGCGGCGGAGACGAGCGCCACGGCCTCCGGGAAGAGGACGCGCATCGCATCGCGGAGAGCGATCGTCTGCTCGTCGACCGTCCCCGTCGGCTGAACCTGTGCCAGCGCAGCCTTGGTGAGCTCCACCGCCGTGCCGAGCGTCAGCGTCGCGAACTGCTCCCGCTGGGCGTCCTTGACGCCCTCGGCCTGCTGCTCGGCGAACTCGCGCAAACCGCGCATGAGGTCGTCCGGGTCGCCGCCGAAGGGGAAGAAGCCGCCGCCTTCCATCGTCCCAGCCTAGCGCGGCTCGCCGCGCCCGTCACGGCGTCGGGGCCATCAGCCGCCGAGCGCCACCCGATAGCTGCGCTCGACCTCCTGCCAGAGCTCGTCGACCACGGCCTGGGCGGAGCGCATCGCTGCGGCGAAGGGCGAGGCGACGGTCGGATCGAGCGCTCGCTCGAGGCGCATCGCGGCACGACCGATGTCGTCCAGCCGTGCGGGGGACGCGACGACCGGCGGAGCCCCGAGCGTCCGTTGGAGGTCACCGACGGCCGCCTCCGCCTCCTCGATCCCTTCGGGCGCCTCGGAGATCCGCAAGGCGACGAGCTGAGCGCGGAGCTCGTCGAGATCACCCGGGAAGGCGGCCTCCTCCGCGATCTCGCACAGCGCCGCGATCGACACCGCGTCGCGGGCGTCGCGCCGGTCGACGACCGGTCGTCCTGCCCGGTCTACGACGAGCCAGCTCCTGACGCCGTCAACTGTCTCGAACGCACAGACGTAGGCGCGCACGCCCTGCGCCGCCTCTGCGACGAGCACCGCCGCGAGCGGCGTCCCGTCACCGAGCGGCGCCGCCTGCGCCGCGACGAGCTCGAGCTCCTCGACCAGACTCACCGTGCCAGGATAGAGCGACGTGTCCGACCGCCGTAGCCATGCGATCGAGCTCTTCGACCCGCTCGGGCCGACGTACGACCGCGTCGGCGCAGCTCTCTCGTTCGGTCAGGACCCACGGTGGCGGCGCTTCCTCGTCTCACGGATCCCGCGAGACGGAGGGCACGTGCTCGACGTGGCGACAGGGACCGGCCTGGTCGCATCGAGCCTTGCCGACGCGGGCTTCCGCGTGACGGGCCTCGACCAGTCCCCCGGGATGCTGGACGTGGCGCGGCGCCGTCTCGGCTCCAGGGCGGAGCTCGTCGCCGGCTCCGCCGACTCGCTCCCGTTCCCGGACGCGTCGTTCGACCACCTGACGTTCACGTACCTCCTCCGCTACGTCGACGACCCGGGCGCCACGCTCGAGGAGCTTGCACGGGTCGTCCGTCCCGGAGGGACGGTCGCGATGCTCGAGTTCGCCGTGCCCCGGGGTATGTGGCGACCGCTGTGGGACCTGTACTGCGCGGTCGGTCTCCCTCTCGGTGGGCGCGTCGTCTCACGCGACTGGGAGAAGGTCGGCCGGTTCCTCGGCCCTTCGATCAGGGGGTTCCACGCCCGCTATCCGGAGCCGCGGCTGCTCGGGCTTTGGCGCGACGCGGGGATCGACCACCTCCACCTGCGACGCATGAGCCTCGGCGGTGGCGTGGTCATGTGGGGAACGCGCGGGTGAGCGCCCCGGCTCCGGCGTTCTATGCGGTCGGACGTAGCGGGTGGCGCGCCTGGGTGACGATCCTCCACCTCCCCTACACCGCCTGGCATCTGGCCTACGTGGTCGTCGGAGGCTGCCTTGCGGGGGAGGTGGTCTGGGGTCGCCTCGGCGTGACGGTGCTCGCGTTCGCGCTCGCGATGGGCGTCGGGGCGCATGCGCTGGACGAGCTCAACGGTCGGCCGCTCGGGACGACGATCCCTTCGAGCGCCCTCGTCGGCGCAGCCGTGCTCTCCGTCGCCGTGGCCTGCGGGCTCGGCGTGGTCGTGGCGGACCGCACGACCTGGTGGCTGGTGCTGCCGATCGTCGCCGGGGCGCTCCTCGTGCCGGCGTACAACCTGGAGTGGCTCGGCGGTCGCGTCCACACGGACCTCGGCTTCGCGCTCTCGTGGGGGGCGTTCCCGGTGCTCACGGCGTTCCTCGCCCAGACGGGCGAGATCAGACCCGTCGCCCTCGTCGCGGCGGCATGGGCGACAGTGCTCTCGCTCGCGCAGAGAGCGCTCTCGACGTCGGTTCGCCGTCTGCGACGCGACGTCGTGGCCGTCGACGGCGTCATCTCCCTGCGCGAGGGCGGGCAGGAGCATCTCGACCGCGGAGCGCTGATCGCCGCACCCGAGTCGGCGCTCCGGCTCCTCGCGCTCGCAACGGTGCTCGTCGCCGCGACGCTCGTCGTCGGGCAGCTCACCTGACGCACGGGTGACGCCGCCGGGACACGACGGCTGAACCCGCACTAGCATCCGGTCGTGACCGTCTGGATCCTCGCCGCCTGCCTCGCGGCCGCACTCGTCCTCGCGCTCTCGCTCTACCTCGCACTCCGGCGGAGCCGCGAACGGGCACGTGACGCCGATCGCCTCGTCGATCAGGCCCGTGCGGCAGTGCGGAGGGCCGTCGACGAGGAGACCGCCATCCACGTCGAGGAAATGCGCCGCACCCTCGCCCGGGAACGCGCAGCGTCGATCTCGGTGCTCGCCGAGGAGGAGCGGCGGCTCGGAGAGGAGCGTCGCACGGCGTTCGTGGAGCGAGAGCGTCGGGCAGGCGAGGATCTGGCCGACCAGCTCGCACGGACCGAGCGACGCCTCGAGGAGCGACTCCGGGGCTTCACCGACGACCTGGATCGCTCGCAGCGGCACTTCGAGCTGCAGATCGCGCGGGTCGAGCAGGCGCAGCGCGCAGCGGTCGCGGAGGTCGAGGCACGTATCGCCCTCGACGCCGCGGCGCTGGGCTCGTCGGCCGACGAGCAGCGCCGAACCGTCGAGCGGCTGCGCGAGGAGCTCGAGCGGGCGGCGGGACAGGCCGTCAGCGAGGCGCTGGACGAGCTCGAGTCGAGCACGGCCGATCGGCGCCGGTCGATCGACGAGATCACCGAGCGGCTTCGCGCCCGAGAGGCCGCCATCGCCGAGTCGCTCGAGCGCGCAGAGGTCGACGTCCGGGCCCGGCTCGACGTGATCCTGATCGAATGGGAGAAGCGCCAGACAGAGCGCCTTGCGCGGGTGATCGACCGCGAGGTCGAGCACCACGCCCAGCTGGCGCTCCAGCAGGTGGACGAGCGGTTCCGTGAGGCGCGCGAGGACGCGACCACGCGCCTCCACCGCGAGCTCGAGCGCGCAGTGGAGCTGCTCTCGAGCGAGGAGCTCGCCCGCCGCCTCGACGAGAGCTGAGCCTCCACGGCCCGTATGGCCGACCGTGCTCGCGTGCGGGGACGCCAACTTCCGGGAGAAGGGATCGTCGCAGTGAGGACGAAACTGCCGCTCACCATGGCCGAGGCGACCGAGACATCCGTGTGGCGCGAGGACGAGCAGTCCAAGGTCGAGAGCTGGCGGCTGCACGTGTTGATCGAGGCGGGGTTCCCGCTCCACCTCGCGGAGAGGCTCGCCGTGAGCGAGGCGGATCTCCACACGTGCGTGACGCTGGTGCGACAGGGCTGCGCCCCCGTGACTGCGGCCGAGATCCTGCTCTGACGCTCCGTCGGCGCGTAGTGCCCGAGTAGGCTGCGGCGGTGAGCACCGCCGAGCCGCCGACCCCGGAGCAGCGCACGGTCTACGCCGTCGAGGAGTTCAACGGGCGGCTGCGCTCGTACCTGCAGCGCGTGCGCTCCGTGTGGGTCGAAGGAGAGGTCAGCGGGCTCCGCCGCAACGATGCGTGGGCCACCGTGTTCCTCACCCTGAAGGGCCAGAGCGGTGCCTCCCTGCGCGTCCAGATGCCCCGCCGGCGGTACGACGCGACCGGCCTGGAGCTCACGGACGGTGAACGCGTCCAGGCCTGTGGCGACCTCGACCTCTGGGAACAGCGCGGGGAGCTCGTCTTCCGCGCCTCGGTGATCGAGCGCGTCGGCGCGGGAGACCTGCTCGTGCGCCTCGAGCGCCTCAGGCGGCAACTCGCCGCCGAGGGCCTCTTCGATGAGCGGCGCAAGCGACCGCTTCCCCGGATGCCGCGGGCGATCGGCGTGCTCACCGGCACCGAGGGCGCCGCGCGCGGGGACGTGGTCGCTGCGATCGGAGCGCGCTTCCCCGCCGTGACGCTGATCGTCGGCGAGACGAGGGTCCAGGGGGATCGCGCCCCGGAAGGCATCGTGGCAGGCCTCGCGGCGCTGGCCGCGGATCCCCGGATCGAGGTGATCGTGCTGACCCGTGGCGGAGGAAGCATCGAAGATCTCCTCCCCTTCAGCGACGAGCGGGTGGTTCGCGCGGTCGCGGCCTCCCCGGTGCCGATCGTCTCCGCCATCGGCCACGAGCAGGACACGCCGCTCTGCGACCTCGCCGCCGACGTGCGCGCGGCGACGCCGACCGCCGCGGCGCGGCTCGTCGTCCCCGACATGGTCGAGGTGCGGACTGCTCTCGAGGGCGCGCGGGCGCGCATGGCGGGAGGCGTGCGGACGAGGCTCGAGCGGCACCGCGAGCGCATCGAGGCACGTCGCGGGCGGGCGCGAGCAGCGCTCGTGCGGTCGCTCGACCGCGATCGGGCGGCGCTCGGACGAACGCACGAGAGGCTCACCGCCGCGCCGCTCCGGCTTCTCGAGCGTCGGCGGGCCGCGCTCGACACCAACGGCGCCAGGCTCCAGGCCCTCGCGCCGCACGCCACGCTGGCGCGCGGGTATGCGATCGTCAGGAGGGAAGAGACCGTGCTGCGTCGCGCCGACGCGGTCGAGGTCGGGGCCTTTGTGGACATCCAGCTCGCGAGCGGCTCGCTCGGGGCGACGATCGCGGAGGTGCGCACATGACGCAGGAAGAGCCGGCGGCGGACGTCGTCATCCCGGATGACGCGCCGTTCGAGGCACTCCAGCGAGAGCTCGACAACATCGTCGAGGCCCTCGAGCAGGGTGACGTGCCCGTCGACGAGGCGATCCGCCTCTGGCAGCGCGGCGAGGCGCTCTACCGGGCCTGCGCCAAGCGGCTCGACGCCGCCGAGCTCCGGGTGGAGGCGCTCGCCCGAACCGACGAGCTGCCTCGTGACACGGGCGCGTCTGGGCTGTAGAGTCGCACCCATGTCCACACCGACTCCAGAGCTCCTCCGCGGCGCCCAGCTGTTCGCCAACGTCGACGACGCCACCCTCGAACGGCTCGCCGGCGACTTCATCGAGCGTGACTTCGCCGAGGGAGCGATGATCGCCGAAGAGGGGGTCGGCGGCCTCAACTTCTTCATCGTCGAGAGCGGCGAGGCCGACGTGACGGTCGGGGGCGAGAAGGTCGGGACGATCTCGGCCGGCAGCGCGTTCGGCGAGGTCGCGCTGGTCGACAAGTCGGCGCGCTCCGCAACGATCACGGCCACCACCCAGGTGAAGGCCTACGCGCTCCCGGTCTGGAGCTTTCGCAGCTTCGTGGAGACGCGTCCCGACGTCGCCTGGACGCTGCTCGAGATCCTCGCCGAGCGGCTGCGCTCGGCGCAGGCGCGCTAGAGCAACCGCCGGAGGAGAGCCGTGATCGGCTCTGTCCCAACGGACGCAGAGCTCGTCGAACGCTGCTGCGCCGGCGACGAGGCCGCATGGCGGGCGCTCGTCGAGCGGTACGGCCGCTACGTCCACGCGATCGTGAGCCGGGTCTACCGCATGCAAGGGGCCGATGCCGAGGACGCCTTCCAGGATGTCTTCGCGCGGGTCTACGAGCGCCTCGGGTCGCTCCGCAACCCCGACGCCCTGCGACCGTGGATCGCGCAGACCGCACGGCGGTGCTGCGTCGACAGGCTCCGGGCGCATGACGGAGAGGTGCTGACCGACGCACCGCCCGAGCAGGAGGCGGACGACGAGCTCACGCTGCTCGACGAGGCGCTCGACCTGCGGGAGCTGCTCGGCAGCCTCTCCGGAGACTGCGCCGAGATCCTCGACCGGTTCTTCTGCCGCGACGAGAGCTACCACACCATCGCGGCGGCGCTCGAGCTGCCGTCGGGGACGATCGCGAGCAGGATCTCGCGGTGCCTGACTCGGCTCCGAGGAGTCCTCGAGGAGCGCGATGGAAGAAAACCCGCCCCCGACCCGTCTAGAGGCTGATGGACGGAACGATCGACCACACCGAAGAGCGCATCGCGGGGCTTCTGCGGCTCCTGCCGCCCGCCCCCGACGGCTGGATCGAGGCGGCGCAGGCGCTGCCGTCTGCCCTGGCCGGGATCGACGTGCTCGTGGCCCGTGCGACCGAGGACGCTGCATACCGCGCCCGGGTCATCGAGGGACTCGAGCAGGCGCTTCTCGACGCAGGACTCGAGCCGAGCCCCGCGGTGGTCGAAGCGCTTCGTCATAGACTCGATCGGTGAGCTCGACCCCACCGATCCGCTCGCTCACCGTCGCAGACCTCCACACGGTGCTTGGCGAGCCGGCACCGACGCCGTCGGGGGGATCTGCAGCCGCGGTCGCCGGAGCGATGGCCGCCGCGCTTGTGGGCCTCGTCGCGCGCGCGTCTCCCGACTGGCGGGAAGCGGCGGGGATCGCCGCACAGGCAGCGGCACTCGAGGATCGGCTCCTCGCGCTTGCCGACGACGACGCGGCAGCGTTCGGCGAGGCACTCGCCGAGCTCCGGGCCGCAGGCGCCGAAGGTCAGAGGTCGGGCCTCGGCCCGGCGCTCCTGCGGGCGACGGACGTGCCGCTCGCGATCGCCGATGCGTGCGCCGACGTCGCCGCGCTGGCCGCGCTGGCGGCGGAGCAGGGCCGTCCGATGGTGCGGCCCGACGCCGTCGTCGCACACGAGCTCGCCGTCGCGGCGACACGGGGTGCGGCTCAGCTCGTCGACGCGAACCTCGCGACGCTGCCGGGCGACGAACGCTCCCTGCGCGCAGCCGCCGCGACGAGAGCCGCAGAGGCGACATGACCGCGCCCGGCCCAGGAGTCTGAGAGATAGCGCCCGGTCAGCCGAGCGCATCGAGAACACGCTCTCTTGGGCGCCTTGTCTCAGTCCGCAAGAGCGCGGACGACAGGAGATGACGCGGTGACCCGTTCGAGCGTGACGCCGTGAACGTCCTGGCTCGCACGACATGAAGCGGGCGCCTCGTGGGCGCCCGCCTTATCTCCTTCATCTCCTCTCGGCGCGAGGCGCCGAGGGAGCCGCGTCAGTCCTTCTTCTTCTCGACGATCTGCATTGTCTGGCTCCTTGTGAGAGGGCTCGTAGGACTTCTTCGACGATCTTAACCCCCTAGACGGGGTTCGAGTCGGAAATCTTCCCTCCCGGTCGAGCTTCTCGCAAGTCGCCTGCCGAGACACGCGTCGGGGCTCACGCTCCCGCCCTGCTAGACGCGCTCGATCGGGGCCTCGCGGGACGCCTCTCGCAGCGTCGCGTCCGACTCGACCCCGGCGTGGGCGGCGCCGTCATCGTCGTCGAGCAGGTGCTCGAGCGCGTTCTCGGCCGAGGTCTCCTCCTCCTCCTCGATCCCCTGGAGGGTGGTGAGGTTCAACCCTTCCCGTGCGAGGAAGACGAGGCCGACCCCGACCCCTACCGACATCTCGACCGCCTGCAGCACCAGTCCACAGGCGAAGCCCGTGCCGTAGGGAACGCCGTACTGCTTCAGCGGCAGCGCGACCGCCGCCTGGAGCAGGCCGACGTTGCCCGGCCAGAGCGGGAAGATCGTCGCGACGTTCATGAGCAGCAGCACGAGCGCCGCGGCCGGGAGCGGGACGTCCATGTCGAACGCGCGCGTCACTGACCACACTGCGATCAACTGCAGGAACCAGCCGATCGTCTGGAACAGGATCGCGGCGATCGCCGCGCTCGGCGTGCGCAGCACGGCAAGCCCCTGGCGCGCCATCGCGAGCAGGCGACGAACCGTGCCGGCGCTGTCGAGGTGGACACGCCCGTCATGTGAACGGCGAGCGGCGAGGACGGCGACGGCGAGCAGGGCGACCCCGACGAGACCGCCGATCACGAGACCCGTGACCGCCCAGTGCGGGATCTTGGCCGTGAGGAGGACGTACACGACCAGCATCGACGCGGGGAAGATGTCGAACAGCCGATGCGCGAACACGGTGCCCAGCAGCGTCACGCTCGTCCCCGGGCCGTGCGGGAGGTGGCGCCGCAGGACGGCGACGCGGGCGAGCTCCCCCGCCCGCGCGGGCAGCACGGCGTTGCCGAGGAGCCCAACGGCGAACGCGGAGAACACCTCGCCGAACGGCGGGTGCGGCGCCGGCAGGGCCTGGTCGATCGTCAGCTTCCAGGAGGTCGCGCGGGAGAGCACGGAGAGCAAGTTGAGCCCGACGGCGACGGCGACCCAGCGCCAGGCGACGAAGTCGAACGCGTGGTAGACGACATGCCACTCCGGCCCGCGCCACCAGATCAGCACGATCGAGGTGACCAGCATCGCCAGGACCAGGAGCCCACGGGCCCACGGGTTCCGTGCGACGGTTCCGAGACGGCTCACGCCGCCTCCCTCACGCGGCCCTCCACGACTCGATCGTAGATCCCCTCGAGCCGGCGCGCGATGTCCGGCCAGGCGTACTGCTCCTCGGCGAGGGCGCGTCCTGCGAGCCCCATCGCCTCGCGTCGCGTCTCGTCGGCGAGCAGGCTCTCGACCGCCTCGGCGAGCGCGCGGGGATCGTCCGGAGGGACAGCGACCGAAGTGCCGGCGGTTATCACCTCACGGTAGCCGGGGATGTCGGACGCGACGACCGGGGTCGCGCACGCGAGCGAGCGCGTGAGGACCATCCCGAAGCTCTCGCCGCCGAGGGACGGGGCGATCAGTGCCTTCGTCGAGCGGAGGAGGTCGGTGAGATCCTCCTGGGCCAGGAACCCGACGACGTCGATCCCGTCCGACGGCGTTCGCAGCCGTGTCATCAGGAGCCCGACGGCGAGCGGATCGGCGCCCGCGATCTTCAGCCGCGCACCCGTCCGCCGCCTGATCTCCGGCCAGGCGCGCAACAAGACTTGCAGCCCCTTGCGCGGTTCGTGGCGACCGGCGAAGACGACCGTGTGCTCGCGGTTCGCCGGGTCGGCGTGGGGCGGCACGAGGACCCCGTTGGGGACGATCTCCCACGGGCCTCCGAGCCAGCGGTCAGCCGACTCGCGCGCTCGCTCGGAGACGGCGATCCGCTGGTCGATCCGGTCCATCAGGAATCCCCAGGCCGGCATCCCGAGCTTCATCCAGCCGAGATCGCCGGAGGCGTGGTGCGTCGCGACGATCGGCTCCGTCGCCAGCGACAGCACCGCGACGCAGATCGCCGGCGTCATCGGCTCGTGCAGGTGGAGCACGTCGAACCGCTCGCGGGCAAGCGTTCGGCGGATCCGGAAGGCGGTGCGCGGGCTGAGGGCGATGTTCGGGAGCGAGCCGTTCGCGGGCACGATCACGGACCGGCCCACGGGGATCACATGAGCCGGTGGGTCGCCGTGCCGCCCGACCCGGGGGTGGAGCACGCGCGTGAACTGGCCGGGTGGATCGTTGGCCATGATCAGGCGCACGTCGTGGCCGCGCTCCATGAGCGCCTGGGCCTGCAGCTCTGCGTGCTCGACGACCGCTCCCCAGAACGACCACGAGAACGGCACGACGATGCCGATCTTCACAGGGTCACCCTATGCTCTCACACCAGTCGCGATCACCAGGCGGAGCCGGGGACGACCTTCTCCCACGCCCGTGCGAGCGCGTCGAGCTCTTCCTCGGAGAAGCGGTCGAGGAAGCGCTCGTGGACGTCCTGCAGGTGCGTCCTTCGTGCCTCCACGAAGCGCGCCCGCCCCTCGTCGGTGATCCTTGCGTACAGCCCGCGCCGATCCTGCTCGCACCGGTCACGGGCGACGAGCCCGACTCGCTCGAGTCGATCGACCAGGCGCGTGAGCCCGCTCTGGCTGAGGAGCACGCTGTCCGCGAGCTCGCTCATGCGCATCCGCCCGCCCTCGCACCCGGCGAGGACGAGCAGCACCTCGTACTGGTGCAGCGGGAGCCCGTGCTTCCGCTCGAGCTCGTGGTCGAGCTCGCGTACGAGCGCCGAGTGGACGCGGAGGAACCCGCGCCAGGCAGCGGTCTCCAGGGGTGTGAGCATCGGTTCGCTTGACGTTTGCATGTGCAAGTAGTATAGCGCCGGGCTCTTCGAACGAGCCATCCGTGACAATGCCAGGATCGGTGACGCCCGTCCACGTCGCCGGAGAGCCGAGAGGAGTCGAGATGCGCTTCGAGGGCATCCACCACGTGACCTGCATCACCGGAGACGCCCCGGGGAACGTCGACTTCTACGTCCGCGTCCTCGGCCTGCGGCTCGTCAAGAAGACGGTCAACCAGGACGACCCGACCGTGTACCACCTCTTCTACGCGGACGAGGCGGGGAGCGCCGGCGCAGACATCACCTTCTTCGAGTACCCGGGCGCCCGGCGCGGCCGGCCCGGCGCGGGGATGGTGCACACGATCACCTTCCGCGTCGCGTCCGACGCGGCGCTCGACTTCTGGGCAGACCGCCTCCGGGGGGAGGGCGTCGCGTCGACGCGTGCCGGCGACCGGCTCCGGTTCGAGGATCCCGAGGGCCTCGGGCTCGAGCTCGTGGTGGACGCCACCCGCGACGCCCCTCTGACCGCCCACGACGCGAGCATTCCCGGCGAGCACGCCCTGCGGGGGTTCGACGGCGTCCGCGCGTTCTCGACCGACCCGCAGCGGAGTCGCGCGTTGCTGGAGGAGGTGCTCGGCTTCGTCCCGGCAGGGCAGACGGCGTGGGAGGTGCGGGGCGCCGAGCGCGGTGGGCTGTTCGCGTACGACCCGGCCCCGGTGTCCGGCCCGGGGATCCCGGGAGCGGGCACGGTGCACCACGTCGCCTGGTCGTCGACGATGGAGGAGCACGTGGCCTGGCAACAGAGGGTCTCGGCGGCGGGCTACCGCCCCACCCCGGTGATCGACCGGTTCTGGTTCCGGTCGGTCTACTTCCGCGAGCCCAGCGGGGTGCTCTTCGAGATCGCGACCCTCGGGCCCGGGTTCGCCGTCGACGAGGAGCCCGACCATCTCGGCGAGTCCCTGATCCTGCCACCCGCGTTCGAGCACCTCCGCGCCCAGGTCGAGCCGATCCTCACGCCGATCACGAACCCCCGGGAGCGAGGAACGTGACGGAGCTCGACCGGCTGGAGCGCCCGGCGGCAGGAGACCCCGAGGGCGCCCTCGTCCTCCTCCACGGCCGCGGGGCGGACGAGCACGACCTGTTCGGGCTGCTCGACCTCCTCGACCCGGAGCGCCGCCTCCTCGGGGTGACACCGGGAGGGCCGTTCGCGCTGCCCCCCGGCGGACGCCACTGGTACCGGCTCGGCGGGATCCCGACCCCCGAGCCCGAGACCTTCCTCGCCTCCGCGCGTCTGCTCGCCGACCTCGTCGACGCCCTCGGGGTCCCCGCCGACCGCGTCGTGCTCGGCGGGTTCTCGCAGGGCACTGTGATGTCGTGGGCGACGGCGTTCGGCCCCGGGCGCCCGCGGCCGGCCGGGGTGCTCGCGCTCTCCGGGTTCCTGCCGCAGGTCGCCGGCTTCCCGCTCGCCCTCGCGTCGGCCCGCGACCTGCCGGTCGCGGTCGCGCACGGCTCCCTCGACCCCGTCATCCCCGCCTCGTTCGGCCGTGAGGCCGCCGACGCGATGGAGGCCGCAGGAGCACGGCTCACACGGCTGGAGAGCCCGGTGCCGCACACGGTCGACCCCGGCTGGATCGGCGCCCTGCGCGCGGTCGTCGAGGCAGCGGTACCGAGAGCCTGAGCCGCTGGAGGCGGAGGTACGCTCAGCGCGTGGCCGCACCCTTCGATCCGAGCCGGCTCGACGACGAGCCGACGCTCGCCGAGACGATCCGCGAGCTCTCGAACCAGCCGTCGACCGAGAGCTGGCTCGGGCGGCGTCGCGCCCGCTGGCTCGCGACCGCGGAGCGGCTCACCACGCAGGGTCCGCTCGCGCCGATCGCGGAGCTCGGTTGGGGGACGTCTCGGCGCCTCGCCCGCGTCGGCGGCAGCGCGCTCGCCGCGCTCATCGCCTACCGGCTCTTCGTGTGGCTGCTGCCGCTCTCGCTCGTGGTCGTGTCGATCATCCAGCTCTTCGACGCAGACCACGTGATCGACGAGCAGGCGGCGACCGACCGGTTCGGAATCGCCGGGTACATCGCGGCGTCCGTCTCGAGCGCCACGGCCGGCGCCACCGGACCGGGCTTCTTCTCGGCCGTGGTCCTCGGCGGCCTCTTCCTCCTCTACGCGACGTTCGCACTCGTCCGTGCGCTGCGGGCGGTGCACTTCCTCGTCTGGCGGATACGGATCACGCCCACCCCGTCGCCCCTACGCACCAGCCTGCTGACGCTCGCCGTCCTCACCGGTGTCGTGCTCGTGCGGGCGACCCTCGACGGCATCCAGGAAGCCGGCGGGCCGCTCGTCACCCTCCTGATGACTGCGGCGCTGCTCGCCCTCTACCCGGCCTTCTGGCTGCTCGTTTCCCTGTGGCTGCCGCACGGTGAAGCGGGCTGGCGCGCACTGCTCCCCGGCGCGGTCGTGTTCGGGGTCGCCGCGGTGATCATCCACGTCCTTGTCGTCCTCGTCCTCTTCCCGTACCTCGAGCAGAAGGCCGCGACGTACGGTGCGCTCGGCCTCGCCGCAGGACTGATGCTCGCCCTCTACGCACTCGGGTACGTCACGGCGGGCTGCGCAGCGCTGAACGCCGAGCTGGTGGAACAGCGTGAGGAGAGGACGTCCTCGGACGCGCAGTAGACTGGCGCGCGTGATCCTCGAAGGCGAAGGGCTCGCCGAGCTCCACACGCACCTCGGCGGCTCGGTCGCCTCGGACATCATGTGGAGCCTGGCGCACGAGCAGGGGATCGCCCTGCCCGTGAAGGACTACTGGGCGTTCGACCAGCTCGTGACGGTCTCCGACCCACGAGGCGTCGAGAACCTCGACGCGCTCGACGCGATCTACCACTGGACGGAGCTGATCCAGTCGTCGCCGCTCGCGGTCGAGCGCTCCGTGCACGCCGCGATCAGCGGGGCGTACCGGTCACAGCGGATCACCACGCTCGAGCTGCGGTTCAACCCGATGAAGCGGAACCGCGGCGGGGAGCGCGACCTCGACCACATCATCCTGGCGGCGATCCGCGGGCTCGACCGGGCCTCGCTCGAGTACCCGCAGGTACGCGCAGGGCTGATCCTGATGATGGACCGCACGTTCGACCGGCGCCAGAACGAGATCATCGTCGAGAAGGCGATCCACTGGGCCGACCGCGGCGTCGTCGGCGTCGACATCGCAGGCCCACGGCCCGGAGGCCTCCGCTACGACTACGCGGCGCTCGCGCCGATGGTCGAGACCGCGCGCTCGGCAGGGCTCGGCGTCACGATCCACGTGGGCGAGGAAGGGGCGACCGGTCTCGAGGAGCTCGGGGAGGTCGTCGAGACGCTGCGCCCCGACCGCATCGGCCACGGGATCCTGGCGGCACACGATCCGGAGCTGATGGGCACGCTCCGCGCCACCGGCACCGTGCTCGAGATCTGCCCCACCTCGAACCTCCTGACGAAGGCCCTGCCCGACGAGGATGCGGTGCGCGAGATCTTCCGGCGCTTCGCCGAGCACGAGGTCCCGTTCACGATCGCGACGGACGGGCCCGAGATGATGCACACCCACCTCCGCGACGAGCTCGCGCTGCTGCACCGGATCGGTGCGCTCGACGAGGCGGAGCTCGCACAGGCCAACGCCCGCGGGCATGCCGCGTCGTTCATCGGGCGCATTGGCCCGGTCGCCCGACCCGCGGCGCCGGCCGCTGCCCTCTAGCGCCGCCGGCCACCGATGAGCGATCCTGCCGGCTACGTCGCGTCGCCGGGGTTCGCGCTGTCGGTCGCGGCGGCGGCAGCGCCCTCCGCGGCCGGAGACGCACCGGCGGCATCGTCCCCGTCGGTCTCGCCGCCTCCGCCGACCGCGCTCTTGGCCTTGTCCACCGCCGACGAGGCGACGTCGCCCGCCTTGTCCACCGCACCCGAGATGCGTCCGCCCGACTTCTCGTCGGCGGCCCCGTATGCACCCGTGGCCGTGTCCTTCGCCTTGTCCACCACCGGCGCCGCCTTCTCGGCGGCGTCCGAGGCGACGACCTTCGCCTTGTCCACCATCGGCCCTGCCTTCTCGGCGACGTCCGCAGCCGTCTCCTTCGCGCGCCCGACCACCTTGTCGAGAAAGCCCATGACCGCTCCTCCTCAGCGTCGCGAGAACGATCTCACCATCGCCGACGCTACCACGTTGACCCGTTCATGAGACCCGCGTCGAACGGCAAGGTCTGGGTCGCGCTCGTCACGGTCTACGTGGTGTGGGGATCGACGTACTTCGCCATCAAGATCGCCGTCCGGACGCTGCCACCGCTCCTCGTCGCGGGTGCGCGGTTCCTCGTCGCCGGCGCGCTCCTCGGAGCGATGCTGCACCTGGCCGGACGCGATCTGCGAGCGTCGAGGCGACAGGTCGCCGCGGCGGGGGGCCTGGGGGTCGTGCTGCTCGGGTGCGGGGTCGGACTCGTGCACGTCGCCGAGCAGCACATCGACTCGAGCGTCGCTGCGATGATCGCAGGCTCCGTGCCGCTGCAGGTGGTCGTGTGGCGGACGCTCGCGGGCGAGCGCGTACGGCGTGCGACCGTCGTCGCGGCGATCGTCGGCCTCGTCGGGCTGGCCCTCGTCGTCGCGCCCGACGGGCTGCGGGGCGGCGCGACGGCGGTCGGCCTGCTGACGATGCTCGTGGGGACGATCGCGTGGTCGCGCGGCTCGTTCGCTTCGTCCCGCCTCGATCTCCCGGCGGACCCGTTCGTCACGACGGTGATCGAGATGCTCGCCGGCGGCGCGGCGCTGCTCACCGTCGGCTCCGCGCTCGGCCAGTGGGGCGACCTCGAGAGAGCCGATCTCGAGGCCGGCCCGGTCGCGGCGTGGGTCTACCTGGTGACGTTCGGCTCGATCCTCGCCTTCACCGCCTACGCCTGGCTCCTCCAGCACGCCCCGATCTCGCGCGTCGTCACCCACCAGTACGTCAACCCGCTGGTCGCTGTCGCCCTCGGCGCCGCGTTCCTCGGGGAGCGGCCGGGGCCGACCACGCTCGTCGGCGCCGTCGTGATCGTAGGAGCGGTGGCCGCGACGCTGCGCAGCGAGAGCGGCAGCCGGGTCACCGTCGTCGGCGACCTCCCCGACCGCACGATCCCCGCCGAGCAGCCCTGACCGGTCGTCCGGGTCGGGCGTGCAGGCGTTCCGACAAGCGGCAGCGCGACCGGGAAGAGGCTTCAGGGCGCGCCGTGTCAAGGGGTCAGGGCTCAGAGGTCAGGGCTCGCTCCGCGACCCCAGACCCCGCCAGCTTCCGGCCGTGCCGGTCCGGCCGGCGCGAGCGCCTCGCGCACGGCACCGCCTCGAGGCGCCGGCTCAGGCTTCGACGTGGGTGCGGCGCGAGGCGAGGAACTCGAGCAGGTCCGACCGGGTGAGGATCGCGACGGGCTCGACCCCGCGCGCGACGAGCACGGCCTCGCGCTTCCCGGTGAGGTCCTGGAAGACGCGGTCGAGCGTCTCCGTCGCGTCGATCGCGCCGAACGGTGGCTGCATGGCGTTGACGACGTCCTCGGAGAGCGCGTCCGGGTTCCGGACGACGCGCTCGAGGAGCCCGCGCTCCTCGAGTGACCCGATCACGTCGGTGACGCTCGCGGGCGGCTCCTGACGGACGACCGGAAGCTGCGAGATGCCATAGCGCTGCATCAGCTCGATCGCGGCCCCGACCTTCTGCGACGCGCCGATCGTGACCAGCTCGGGCAGCCTC
>CAWKGI010000012.1:0-17905 GCA_963849125.1 uncultured Actinomycetes bacterium
TCGCCGCGTTCGACCTCTTCAGGCGGGTGGTGACGTCCCCCGGTCTGCTCGAGCTCCCTCCCGTCACGGCCGCGGAGATCCAGCTGACGCTGCTGCTGCATCTCGACGTCGTCGACGGGCTCGGTGTGTGGCAGTCCGACGGCGGCGATCTGCGACCGCTGCTGCTGCTGGGCGAGGAGCTCCCGCTCGGCAGGTCACGATCGGCCGCCCGCGCAGCGATCCACGGTCGAGCGCGACTCTTCGCGGTCGGATCCGGGGAGCTTCGAGCTCTTGCGATCAGGCGGTTCTCGACCACGGTCGGCGCTCTCGTCGCCCGCACCCGCCCCTGGGATGCCATCCGTGCTCGGGCCTACCTCGAGGAGGCTGCGAGGGCACTCACGCCGGTTCTCGAGCGGGAGCTGTTGCTCGACCGCAGCGCCGACCGTGAGGAGGCCCTGACCCGGTCGCTGGAGAAGCGGCTGATGCGGATCGGCTTCGACCTGCACGACGGCCCCGTTCAGGACGTCCTCGCGCTCGGCTCCGAGCTCGAACTGCTCGGCCGGGAGGTTTACCCGTTCGTGCTCGAGAGCCGACGGGAGCTCGCTGCCGGACGGTTCGACGATCTCGTCGCCCGTGCCTCCGAGATCGACGGGGCACTGCGCGAGATAGCCCACGCGCTCGAGTCGCGCAGCGTCACGTCGAGGCCGCTCGGCGAGACGCTCCACCGCGCCGTCGACGAGTTCTCGGCCCGCAGCGGCATCGCGGGCCGCCTCGAGATCAGCGGCGACCCCGAGTCGCTGACCGCGGCCCAGCGGATCGCCGTCTTCCGGGCGATCCAGGAGTCGTTGACGAACGCGCGCGAGCACTCCGGCGCGAGTACTGTCGACGTCGCCCTTCGCGCACGTAGGCACTCGATCGACGTGCAGGTCACCGACGACGGGCACGGGTTCGACGTTGAGCGGGCACTCGCTCGGGCCGCGCAGCACGGGCGCCTCGGACTCGTCGGGATGGGTGAGCGCGTCCGGATGCTCGGAGGGACGTTCTCGATTGACAGCCGGCCCGGGGGCCCTACAATCGTCCGATTCACGCTGCCCCGCACAACCCCCGCCTAGCCGGTCGGCCTCCGACCCGCACCATCCCGCCCCTTCCCCCTTTCGGGGGAGGCATCGCCGCGCGGGATCACCGATACGAAGAGGGATGCGTCGCGTCACACTCGTCATTGCGCTACTGGCCTTGCTCACCCTCGCGCCTGGCGTGTCCGCGTCCGCCGGGACGGAGCGCTCCGCCGGCCTGGAGGCAGCAGTGCTCCAGGAGGTGAACGCCGCACGCGTCGCGCGTGGTCTGCGCCCGCTCGCACGGTCGACGAAGCTGACGCGCGCCGCTGACTTCCACACCATCGCGATGCTGCGGGTCGGAGCGTTCGAGCACGAGCTTCCGGGCAACCCGAGCTTCGCGCAGCGCCTGAAGCAGTTCTACGCCCCTGGCCCTGTCGCCTGGAGCGGCGCGGAGAACCTCGCGATGTTCGGTCCACGCGCGCCCAGCGCCCGCGAGATCGTGGGCGCCTGGCTCGCGTCGCCCGGTCACCGCACCAACCTGCTCTCCCGAACGTGGCGCGAGATGGGCGTCTCGGTTCGCTTCTCGCCGTCGACCGGCGGCGACTTCGGCGGGGCACCGCGCTGGGTGATCACGCTCGACCTGGGCTTCCGCGGACCGACCGCCTGATCGTCCCCGCACGTCATCTCTGAGCTGCTCGCAGCCCGGACGGCAGGCCCCACCCCGAAGCCGCGTACCGCCGTCTCTCCGCGCGGGCTACAGCGGCCGGTCAGAGAAGAAGGTCACGGGAGCGCAACCTCGACCACGCTGCGAGGCTGCCCACACGACGTCGGCGGGACGCGCGGGCTGTGACGCTGGCTCCTTCGGGTGGGTTCCGCGGTCAGGCCGAGACCGGGCGAAAGGGAGTGACGACGGGGTCGATCTCGCCGCCCGACCCGCTCTCCCAGTCCACCACGACGCGACCCTCCGGGGAGACGGCGCGAACCGTTCCCCTCTCGCCTGCGCGGCGATCGGATGTGTCGCCGACGAACTCGATCACGGCACCGATGCGGACGCCGGCGGCGATCCGTGCAGCGAGGAGTCGTGCGCCGATGGAATCCATGGGCTCACTATCCTGCGCCTGACGGTCGTTGCCCTCCCCCGGAAGGGGGAGGACCGTCCCTTGACATGTCGAAGCGAGCATCACGTCGGCGGTCTGGCTCCCATCTCGACGGCTAAGGATCCGGGCCGTCGACGTACAGTCTCAATGGAGAACATGGACGGTTCGGGCACCCCACATCGCGACTGGGACGAGTGGCCGGGAATGGAGTCTCCTCCCGACCGGCCTCGGCGCGGCCTTCGCGCCCTCTTCGCCCCGACCGCAGACGGCACCGACGAGATCGAGGAGCTGATCGACGCTCGCGGTCGCGAGCTCGAGGAGCGCGCCGCCTCGCTCCGCGTCGCGATCGCCGATCTCGAGGACCGGGAGGAGCGAGTGCGGAACCTTCGCGCCACGATCGAGGCGCTGCTGCGCGAAGGCTCGGCCGAGCTCGACGGACGGCACGCCGAGCTCGCCGGCGTGGCGCAGGAGCTCGCAGAGCGAGAGCAGCGCCTTGCCCTGGCCGAGGCCGACGTCGAGGAGCGCCGCACGGAGCTTGGAGCCGTCGAGCTCCGACGCGCAGCCGTCGAGCGCCGCGAGCAGGCGGCCGCGGATCGCCAGGCGGAGCTCGAGCGCCTCGCCGGCGAGCTGCGGGAGCGCGCGGCCGAGGTCGAGGAGCACGCGGCGGCCCTCGACCGCGTGGCACCGGCACCGGCGGTTGACGCGTCGGCACCAACCTGGCGCACCGACGTGCATCTCCTCGTCGTCCCCGGTGACGGCTACAGCCTGATGGAGGCGCCCGGCCCTCCGCCCGCGCCGGGTGCGCTTGTCGAGCTGCAGGGCACGCGCTACCGCGTGACCCGGGGCGGACGCTCGCCGCTGCCGGCGGACGATCGCCGCTGCTGCTTCCTCGAGGCTGTCTAGCCTCGAGCGATCGAGCAAGCGACGAGGCTCTCCGCTGGCGCCGGGCGCCACCGCCCGGTCGGACGAACCTCGCCGCCCGCGCACCAGCACGAGCACGTCCCTCCGAGGGGTCCGGGCCGCAAAGCGAGCCCTGCCCCCTAACCCGGCGCCCCTCGCGTGAGCGGGCTACCCCTGAGGCAGGCGGAAGACCGGGAACCTTCGTCGACGTGAGACGGCGTCTCCGAGCACCTCCAGCCGGCGTGCCGCATGACCGGCGAGGAACTCGGCGACCTCCTGGTCGGTGGTGGAGAACCGGCGATGGCGCTGGTCGTAGACCTCGACCAACCCCCACGGTGCCCCCGCGACGTGGATCGGCGCGAGCAGGCAGCACGACATCTCGAGCTCGCGCAGCACGAATGCCTCGGCCCGATCGAGGTCGTCGTCGAGGAAGGAGATCGCGCGCGAGCGTCCGGATTGCACGACCTCCTCCGTGAGTGGGAAGTCCTCGAGCAGATAGGCGACCTTGTCACCGAGCCAGACGTCGCGCAGCGAGTGCGACGTCGCCTCCTGGATGCGAGCGCCGTCGACGTGCGACACGACGCAGCCGGCGGCGCCGAGGACGAACGGAAGGGCCTTCGAGAGCCGCTCGAGCACGACCTGTGTCGACTCCGCGCCCCAGATCGAGGCGGCCGCCTCGAGGACGTCACCGAGCGCGCTGCCGTCTGGTCGTCCTTCGCTGCGCCGATCGACCGGGACGGCGTCGACGCGGGCCACGCCGAGTGACATGTCGCGAAACGTGACCACGCGGTTCTTGCCTGCGGCTTTGGCCGCGTAGAGTGCCTGGTCGGCGGCCCGTTTGAGCTGCGTGGAGCTCGCGCCGTCGTACGGGTAGGTGGCGACGCCGGACGAGAGATGCACCGGGAAGCCCTCGTGGGAGAGGCCTTCCCGCAGCTCGCCGAGCAGCGCTTCGGCCGTGCCGGCGGCGGGGTCGGCATCGACGCCTTCGAGGATCACCGCGAACTCGTCGCCTCCGAGCCGGGCGGCACGGTTCGACGATCCCGTGATCCGCTCGAGCACGAGCCCTATCTCGCGGAGGAGCGCGTCGCCGAAGTCGTGGCCGGCGCGGTCGTTGACGTCCTTGAAGTCGTCGCAGTCGATCACGAGCACCGACAACGGTCTCCGCGTCTCCTGGGCGACCGTGAGGGCGCGCTCGAGCGACTCGTCGAACCCGCGACGGTTGAGCAGGGACGTGAGCGAATCCGTCAGCGCGGAGTGCCGCTCGCGCGAAAGCGCAACTGCTGCGTCGATCGACGCAGCCGCGTGCGCACCGAGCAGCGCAGCAGCCTCGGCCTGCCGGTGGTCGTACACGCGGGGGAACCGTGACGTCCCGACCAGGACGCCGATCTCCTCGCCGCTCGCCCGCAGAGGCACGATCGCGGCGGAGCGAACGTCGGATCCGACGAGCTCCGGCAGCGCCATCGTCCGGAGGTCGAGCAGCTCAACCACGGCAGCGGCGTCGATCCGCGCGCGCAACGCCGTGATCGCACCGCGGGACAGGGGATCCGGCGACTCTGGCGACGCCTGCCAGACGGCGAGGTCGACGAGGCCGCGTCCCTCTTCGTACAGCGCGAGCTGACAGGTCTCCAGGGGAATGACCCGCGGGAGCGAGCGGGCTGTCACGTCGGCTATCGCCTGCGGGTCGCGCAGCGAGCCCGTGTAGACGAAGAGACGCGCGAGGGCCGAGAGGTCGAGGGTGCGCGCGACCGCGAGCGTCTCCACGGCAAGCCGAAGTGCCGCCGCCAGCGGCTCGGCGAGCGTCGCCGCGAGAGCCGGCAGGCGTGCGGTCGTCTCGAGGTTGAGAACGCCGAGCACGCCGTTGGCCCCGTGCACGGGAAGGGCGAGCTCCGAGACGATCCCACCGGTCGACGGGATGTAGTCCGGATCGTCGGCGACGCGCTCGACGAGCTGGACGGCGCCCGACCTGGCCGCGCGACCGACAACTCCCTCCTCGAGCCCGACACCGTCGGAGATCATCGCGTACCCGCGCATTCCGGCCAGCCAGAGACGACCGTGCTCCAGCATGAACAAGGAGACGAATCCACCATCGAGACCGTCGTGCAGCGCCGCGAGGACGCCGTCGATCACGTCCGAAGGATCGTCGAGAGCGGTCGCTCCGATCGCGCCCTGGATCGCGTCCTCGAGGGCCGTTGCCGTGATCACCCCGACGTCTGCCGGAAGAGTGTCGTGCCGCATGGGACACCAATCGGCATCCCGGATGGGCCGCTCGCTACCCCTTTAGGGTCAGGAAACCGGCGACGGACCCGGCGAGCGCATGGAATGGCGGGTGGCTAGGCCTTTCGCACCGCGGACTCAAGTTCCTAGCCGAGCCAGGCGTCGATCAGTCGCCCACCCGCGAAGAGCGCGACGACTCCACCCGCAGCGAGGAAGGGTGCGAACGGGAGTCCCATCTTCCGCCCCGCGGAGCCGTGCCGTGCCAGGAGCACGATCGCCGGCGTCACCGCGAAGATCGATCCCAGGAACAGAGCCACCGCGACATCCCACCCGAGCCAGGCCCCGAGGAACGCAGCGAGCTTGACGTCTCCCATCCCCAGGCCGGCCGGGTACACGAGGGCGAACACGAGGAAGAAGAGCCCGGCCCCGACGCAGGCGACGATCCACTCGACGCCCGGCTCCCGGATCGTCTGCACCAGGAGCGCGACCGCGGTGGCCGGAACGACGATGCGGTTCGGGATGATCCGCCGCTCGAGATCCGTCACGGTGACGGCGACGAGCACGCCGCACCCGAGCGCGCCGACCAGTGCCGCCGCGGTCGGCTCGAGGAGGATGGCGCAGGCGATCGCGAGGGCAACCCACACTGCAGCGGCGACGGCACGCAGGCGCATGCGAACGGGTTCCCTCCCCGTCCCCGCGATCCTGCAGGGTCGAGGGACGCTCAGAGCACGAGGGCGCCGAACGCCGCCCCTACGACGACGACGGCCCACACCGGCAGCACGCGGAGGAGGAGCAGCAGGGCAGCGATCAGGGCGATGTCCTCCACCCCGTCGACCGCCGTCCGCAGGACCGGATCCCACAGAGCTGCCGCAAGCACCCCGACGACTGCCGCTCCGATCCCCGAGACGGCGGCGTGGACGGCGGGATGACGCCGCAGCGCCGACCACAGGGGCAGCGCGCCGGCGAGGATCAGCATGGCGGGCAGGAAGATCGCGGCGAGTGCCAGCGCAGCGCCGATCACGCCGTTCGGGCCTGGTTCGGAGGCGGCGCCGGCGTACGCCGCGAACGAGAAGAGCGGCCCGGGGAGAGCCTGCGCGGCGCCGTAGCCGGAGAGGAACGTCTGCTGCGACAGCCAGCCCGGATCGACGAGCGCCCCCTCGAGCAGAGGGAGCACGACGTGCCCCCCGCCGAAGACGAGCGCCCCCGCCCGGTAGAACGCTGCGACGAGGGCAAGCGCGTGGGAGCCTGTCGCGTGCGCCAGGGTCGGCAGCAGCAGGAGGAGCCCCGCGAACGCGCCCAGGCACGCGACGGCCGCGCGCCGCGAGACCGGAAACGTCAGGTCGAGCTCCGGCGGGCCATCTCCTCCCCTGAAGGCGAGGAGTCCGACGCCCCCGCCGAGCGCGAGGGCGATGCCTTGCCCGCGAGCTCCGCCTACCGCGACCACGGCGACGACGGCGGCGGCCGCGACCGCGAGCCTGGCGGCATCGGGCGCGAGCGTCCGCCTCATCCCCACGACGGCGAGGAGCACGACGGCAGCGGTCACGAGCTCGAGCCCGTGGACGAGGCCGCGGTCGAGGAGGGATGACCCTGCGACCCCGACACCGAGCACGGTCATGACGACGGCGGACGGCAAGGTGAACCCGACCCAGGCAGCGAGGCCGCCTCCGAGCCCTGCACGCAGCGACCCGATCGCCATGCCGAGCTGGCTGGACGACGGGCCGGGGAGAAACGCCGTCACCGCCACGAGCTCTGCGAACTCGTCGTCGGACACCCAGCGGCGCCGACGGACGTACTCGTCGCGGAAGTACCCGATGTGCGCAACAGGCCCGCCGAACGACGTGAGACCGAGTCGGAGCGCGACGAGGAGCACCTCGAGCGGGCGTCCGGGCTTCAGCGTGTCGCGCCCGGCTTCCAGAGGGGCTCGTCGACGCCCGCAGTGGCATTTGCGACGCGTGACAGGATGAAGAGCAGGTCGGAGAGCCGGTTGAGGTACACGAGGGCGAGAGGACTGACGGCATGCGCTCTCGCGGCCGCAAGCGTCTCGCGCTCGCAGCGCCTGCAGACCGTGCGCGCGACGTGAAGGTCCGCCGCGGCGGTGGTTCCACCGGGAAGGACGAAGCTCCGCAGCTCCGGCAGCCTCTCGTTGAAGCGGTCGCAGTCGCGCTCGAGCGCGTCGATCATCGCCTGCGTCACGCGCAGCCGGTCGGCGATCTCGACGGGGACGCACAGATCCGCGCCGAGGTCGAAGAGCTCGTTCTGCACACGCACGAGGACGTCGCGGAGCTCGACGGGCACCCCGTGCGCGAGCGCGACGCCGAGGACGGCGTTCAGCTCGTCGACCGTCCCATAGGCCCCGATTCGGGCGTCGAGCTTCTCGACCCGGGAGCCGTCACCCAGCGACGTGTCGCCTTCGTCTCCCCCGCGGGTGTAGATCCGGGTGAGCCGGACCGGCTCGTCGCTCTCTCGCCCCATCGCCCGAGCCTAGCCGCTGGCGAGCACGCGACGGAGCCGCCCACCGCTCACGCGCGGCGAGAGCGATGCACCACGGGCGCGAGCCTGCGTCGGGCGGTTCGCGCGACGCCGTCGGGGGACGCCAGCCGTCGGCCCCTGGCCGGCGACAGGCACGTGCACAGGACCGCCGAGGCAGCCGGGCCGCGGTCCCCGTACACCACGCCCGCGGGCCGGAAGGCCGGGTCTGCGCGCCACCCTTCCGGCTCGAGCACGTACGCCTCCTGCTCCTCGACGAAGAAGCCTGCGCGGGTGAACAGCCGCGTCCAGCCCCGGACGTCGTCCTGCCGGAACCACCCGTGGTCGCCGGGCTCTCCGAGCGGCACGGTCACCAGGAGCCGACCGGCGCGGCGCAGGACGCGGCGGAGCTCGCGCAGCGCCTCGAGCCGGGCGACAGGCCCGTCGGTCGCTGTCTCCTCGATCCCGTACACCGCGTTGTCGGCGCCGACGTGCTCGAGCGTCGAGACGAGCAGCACCTGGTCGAACGATCTGTCCTCGAGCGGCAGGGAGCGCACGTCTGCGACGACCGCCTCCATCCCCTCGACGTCGCGTGCAGCGAGATCGACCCCGACGAGGCGCTCCACGTCGGCCCGGAGGAGCGCCGTGACGTACGCCGCCTCCGCAAAGGCGTATCCGACCTCGAGGACGCTGCCACCGCCGAGCCGTGAGAGCACCCACGGGATCTCGACGACCCGCTCGTCGCTCCCGGGAGGGCCCGAGAGCCAACGCAGCTCCTCCCCACGCCGACGTGCAGCCAGCCCGAGGGCCACCGCGTCGTCGAGCTGCCGGACGCGCGCCTGCTCGGCGGCCGTGACCAGCTCGTGGAGGAACGTCGCACGAGAGAGCGTGCCGTCCGCAAGGCGGGTGAGCGCGCGCTCCAGCGCCTCCGCGTCGGGCGGGCGCCGAAGCGCCTCCGCGAACGCGCGCTCGACGAACGAGGCGTCGCTGCCACGGTGGGCCTCGAGCTCGGCGGCGATGCGTGGATCCACGCATGCGATCCTACGACGGTCCGGGTCGGCGCGATTCGCTCGAGAAGGCACGGATCCCCCGAAAGGGTCATACCGCCCCCGGCACCCTGCCATTAGTCTCGACGGCGTCCGTCCGTCGAGACCTGTGGCAGATCGACCCGACAGCCGTCGACCGACCAGCTCGCCGACCGAGCGTGCAGACGACGCCCACGACACGCTCCTCGTCGTCGCCGGGGTAACCGCAGCTGTCCTCGGAGTCGGCGCCTGGACGCTTGCCGCGGGGGCCATGCGCGGTCTCGACGCGTTCACGTTCGCAGTGCTCGTGGGCGCGGCGTTTCTCGCAGAGCACATCGCAGTGCCGATCACACCTCGCAGCATGTTCCACGCCTCGACCCCTGTCGTCCTGCTGACCGGACTGCTCGGGGGGCCGCTGGCCGGTGCCGCGGCAGGCGCCGTCACGGCGGTGCCGGGCATCGTCAATCGCCAAGACGCTAAGCGGTCGGTCACCTACGGTGGGATCGTCTCCCTTCAAGGGCTGCTGGCCGGGCTCGCAGGGCTCGTGACCCTCGACGTCGGCCTCACACCACAGGTCCTGTCGGCGGCGCTCGCGTCCGCGCTCTTCCTGACGAGCAACGTCGTCTCCCGGCTTCTGATCGGACGCTCGCGACACATCCCTCGGATCACAGCGCGACCCGGAACCGTGTCCGACGCGGTCGAGGCGGTGGTCGTCGTGCCGCTCCTCGCCGCGCTGATGGTCGTCCAGGAGGAGAAAGGGTCGGCCATCGTCCTCGCTGCGGTCGCTGCGACCCTGTTCGCGCTCTGGGCGTTCGTCCAGGCTCACCACTCATTCATCGCCGAGCTCGCGAACGTCCGCGAGCACGCAGCGAGACGTGAGGAGCGGCTGAAGCAGAAGGTGCGGCGCCTGGAACGCGAGGCGCGCACGGATCACCTCACGCAGCTCCCCAACCGCCGTGCGTACGAGGAGCAGCTGGAACGCGCCGTCGAGCTCGCGTCCCGTCAGGGCGTCGGCCACGGCCTGCTCCTCGTCGACCTCGACCACTTCAAGCAGATCAACACCGACGAGACGATGACCGGTGGCGATCGCGTCCTCTGCGCAGCCGCACAGAGGATGGGCGAGGGGTTGCGGACTGGGGACTTCCTCGCGCGCCGAGGCGGCGAAGAGTTCGTCGTGATCGCCCCCGGCATCGCGACCGAAGACGACCTTCGGTTCGTCGCCGAGAAGGTGCGCGGCTTCGTCGCCGCAGTCGCGCTTCGCGGTGAGGGTGTTGCCCGGAACGTGACGGTCTCGATCGGGGCAACGCTGGTGGACGGAAGCGCCGCCTGGCGTGACCTCGACCACCTGCTCAACGAGGCCGTGATCGACGCCAAGGAGACGCGGAACGCGGTCAGAGTGCGGCTGGCAGAGAAGCCAACCCTCGCGACGGACCCTGGCCCGGGTGGGCTCGGCTCTCCGAGCTACGCGTAGTCGTAGAACCCGCGGCCGCTCTTGCGACCGAGGTGCCCCGCAGCGACCTTCTGCCGCAGCAGCGGGCACGGCGCGTACTTCGGGTCTCCGAGACCACGATGCAGGACCTCCATGATCGAGACGCAGGTGTCGAGACCGATCAGGTCGGCGAGGGCCAGCGGGCCGAGCGGGTGCGCGAACCCCAGCCGGGCGATCGTGTCGATCGCCTCCGGCTCGGCGACGCCCTCCATCAACGCGTAGGCCGCCTCGTTGATGAACGGCATCAGGATCCGGTTGGCCACGAATCCCGGGTAGTCTCGCGCCTCCGCGGGTGTCTTTCCCAGCTCCACGGCGAGGGTCGTGATCGCCGAGGCGGTGGCATCGGAGGTCTGCACCGCGCGAATCACCTCGACGAGGTCGAGCATCGGCACCGGGTTGAAGAAGTGCATCCCGATCACCCGATCCGCGCGCCCAGTGCAGGCGGCGAGCTCCGTGATCGGGATCGACGACGTGTTCGACGCGAGGATCGCCTCGGGCGGGAGGAGCGCGTCCGCCGCCTTGAAGACGGCCTTCTTCGCGTCCGCGTCCTCGACGATCGCCTCGATCAGGAGATCGGCCGGCTCGAGCTGCGTCGCCGGCGAGATCCGGGCGAGCACCCCGCCTGGTTCGGGACCGCCCTTGGCGTGCAGCTTCTCGAGACTGCGCTCGATCACGGCGAGGCCACGGTCGACGGCACCCGGGACGGTGTCGTGGAGCACGACTTCCCTCCCCGAGGCGGCGACGACCTGGGCGATGCCGGAGCCCATCTGGCCGGCTCCGACAACGAGGACGCGTGGGATCAGCACGACGTCGAGCCTACCCGGACGCAGCGGGAGGAAGGCCAGGGAACTGCGGTCGTGTTCCTCGGCGCTTTCGCCTGATCGACCAACCGACGACGAGACCGAGGATGAGCACGCCGAGCGCGATCTTGATCGCCGTCCCGCGGGGCTTGTCCGCGACGGCGAGCAGCGCGGCCGGGTCGGTGAGCAGGCACGACGAGGTCGTGAGGACGGCGCCGTCGAGACTCGCGAGGACGCCGACCGCCGCCCCACGGGCGAGGGGCCGGCCGTCCGCGTCGGCAAGCGGCGCGTCCGCGCGGAGCTCGACGACGGAGCCGATCGGGCCCTTGACGCGTTGCCGCACGTCGAACCGGTAGATCCCGTCACCGGCCGCGTCGTCCCTCTGCGCCACGAGCCTCCCCACGAACGCGCCGTCGGCCTCCTCCAGGCGGTCGGGCAGTGGGATGTCCGGGCAGAGCGTTGGTGCCACGGCTTGGGCAGTTCCCGGCAGGCCGACCAGCGCGAGCAGGCTCGCAGTCAGCGCACCGGCGAGGCGAGGGCTCAGACCTCGACGAGCAGGGCGTCGCCCTGCCCGCCCCCCGAGCAGATCGCCACGAGCCCCAGCCCACCGCCCTGCCGACGCAGCTCGTGGACGAGCGTCCCGACGATGCGGCCGCCCGAGGCGCCGATCGGGTGGCCGAGCGCGACCGCTCCCCCGTTCACGTTGACGATCTCCTCGTCGACGCCGAGCAGCTGCGTCGAGTTCCAGGCAACGGAGGCGAAGGCCTCGTTGATCTCGACGCGCGTCAGGTCTCCGGTCGTTCGACCTGCGGCTTCGAGCGCCTGGTGCCCGGCCCGGGCGGGCGTCCGGGCGAGGTAGGCGAAGTCGTCGGCGATCGCAGCCTGGCCGACGATCGTCGCGAGCGGCTCGATTCCGTGGGCGCCGGCCCATGCCTCCGAGCAGACGACGACGCATGAGGCGCCGTCGTTCACACCGGGGGCATTTCCCGCTGTGGTGGTGCCTTCCGGGTCGAAGACGGGCGAGAGCGAGGCGAGCTTCTCGAGCGTCGTGTCGGGCCTGATGCTCTCGTCGGCGACGACGTCTCCGACGGGCACGATCTCGTCGTCGAAGAGCCCCGCGGCCTGCGCCTGCGCCGCCCGCTGATGGGAGCGGTAGGCCCACGCATCCTGCGCCTCGCGGGTGATCCCGAGCTCGCGGGACACCAGCGAGGCCTGCTCCACCATGTGGAGGCCGTCGAAGGTGGACTGCAGGCCGTCGAAGACCATGTGGTCGAGCACCTGGCCGTGGCCGAGCCGGTAGCCGAAGCGCGCTTTCGGCAGGAGGTAGGGCGCGTTCGACATCGATTCCATCCCGCCTGTCACGACGACGTCGTGCTGGCCGGTGCGGATCATGAGATCGGCGAGCGCGATCGCTCGGAGCGACGATGCGCACACCTTGTTGATCGTGTCGGCGGGAACCTCGCGAGGGATGCCTGCAGCGACGGCTGCCTGGCGGGCCGGGGCCTGTCCGGCGCCGGCTTGAAGCACCTGGCCCATCACGACGTAGCCGACCTCGGACGGGTCGATCCCCACGTGTTGCAGCCCTGCACGGATGGCGATCGCGCCGAGCTCGGTCGCCTGCAATCCGGCGAGACCGCCACCGAGGCGGCCGAACGGCGTGCGCACAGCGGAGACGATCACCGAGCGGCTCATGCGATCGATCGTACCCCCGCCGTGGCGCTCAGCGGACGAACGACGTGTCCGCGGTCAGCGAGCGCGCGTACGCCTCGAGCACGTCGATCGCTATCTCGCCGTCGGAGAGCTGCGCGATCTCGGATGCGGTGTGCATGTGCCGGATCGGGATCGAGAGCAGCCCGACCGGAACCCCGTCGGCCGCGACGAACACCTCGTCGGCGTCGCTCAGCGTGTCTCGCCCTGCCTCGATCCCGATCGGGGCTCCCAGCGACGCCGCGGCGGCGATCAGCCCTTCCGAGATCGCAGGATGGACGACCGGCCCGCGGAAGACGGCCGGCCCGCCGCCGAGCGGAACCTCACCCCACGGTTCGTAGCCCGACGGTGCGTCGGACGCGTAGGTGCACTCGACGACGATCGCGGCGTCGGGCCGGAGCCGGGAGGCGACGATCGTGGCACCGGTGTACGGGCCGCCTTCCTCCTGGACGCTCGCGACGAGCACGACGTCCCACGCCGCGGGCTCCGCTGCGAGCCGGCGGAGCGCCTCGAGCGCCACGTACACCCCGAACCGATCGTCGAGAGCGGCCGAGGCGACCCTCCCGTTCGCGAGCTCGATCGGCTCGCCGACGATCACCGCCGGGTCGCCCGCGCGGACAAGCGCGAGGGCGCCGACCGCATCCGACGCGCCGAGGTCGAGCCTGATGTCTCCCCACTGAAGGTCGCCGGCATCGCCGACGCGCACGGCGACGGCGGGCACCTCGCCGCGATCGCCGAGGATCCTGACCCGTCGGCCGACGACGGCGTTCGGGCGCCACGCCCCGAGCGGCCGCACCCGCAGGCGGCCGTCGGTGTCGGCGGCAGTGACGATGACGCCGACCTGGTCGACGTGCGCGACGAGGGCGAGCGAGCGCCGGCTCGTGCCCGTACCCCGGACGAGCGCGGTCGTGGAGCCGAGGACGTCTCCCGCGACCTCGGCGTCGAAGCCGGCGGTCTCCCGCCTGACGATCGCGGCGACTGCGCCCTCGGATCCGGACGGGCCGGGAGCGCGCAGGAGCTCATCGAGCAGCGGTGGGATCGCCATCGGCCGGAACACTACGCCACCGGCCGACGGCGACCTCTCGCTCGTGTTCCTCAGGCGGAGGCGACCTCCGCGAGGTACGCGTCCGCCAGCACCGGGTCCATGAACCACTCGAAGAAGTCCCGCGGATCGTCGAACCCGTTCGCGAACCGGCTCGCGATCGCGGGGAACTGGCCGGCGGCGCCGAGGAGGTTGAGGACGTGCGGAGGGGGCGGGTCAGCAGCGCGTTCGTCCAGGTGACCACCTTCTCGGCGTATCCGCCCAGAGCTCCTCGAACGTCTCCTGCATCCAGATCACGTCGAACGGCCCCTCGCCGCGCTCGAGGATCCGGCGGAGGTAGATCGCAGCGCCCTTCGACGCATTGTTCGATCCCTGCCCCGTGATCGGGTCGTTGAGGAGGACGGCATCGGCCATCCCGAGCACCGGTCGTCCCGAGGGAAGGAAGCCGACGGGCTTGCGCACGGTCGGCGCAAAGCGTCCGACGAGCGTGCCGTTGGCGTCGGTCAGCTCGGAGTCGCGGTTTCGCTCGGCCTCCCAGGGCAGGAACGTCGCGAGGATCTCCTTGACCTCGCGAGATGCTCGGCCGGCGTCGACACGTCGCCCCAGCAGTCCATCGGCCCGCCGGGGACGCCCTCGAAGACCATGATCTCGCAGGGCCCGCTCGTCGTCAGCGCAGGGAACACGAAGTACTCCCCCACGCCCGGGATGAGGTTGAAGCACACGGCGGAGAAGTCGGGCCGTGGGGTCATCCCGGTCACATAGGTCAACGCGAGGGCTCGCATGGGCTGGTCGAAGGTCGACCGCTCTGCGTCGCGCTCGAAGAACCGGACGATGTCGCCCTTGCCCGCGGCGACGACGAGCAGGTCGCTCTCGGCCGCATGGCGCTCCATCCCTTCGAGGGTGACGCTCTCGAAGACGAGGGTGCCACCGATCGAGTCGAAGTGCTCCATCCAGCGCGGGAACTTGACGCGCTGGTCGACCGACTGGGCGATCCGATCGAGCCGCGCACCCCAGTCGATCGCCCTCGCGCCCGGAACCTCGGGGTGCGGGACGGCGAGCGCGATCCCCTCGACGGGCGGACACGTGTCCTCCCAGAAGTCGAGGCCGAGCGCCCGCTCGTTGTCGAGCGCGCTCGCGAACATGCACTGGCTCGAGGTGACGCGTCCGTCGTGGATCTCCTCGGGGGTGCGATCCGTGACGATCGTGACGTCGTAGCCGCCCTGCACGAGCCCGACGCCGAGCTGGAGCCCGGACTGTCCTCCTCCGATGATGGTGACCTTCGCCATCTGGTTCCTCCTTGGTTCGTTCGCGAGACGGAGCGTCGACCCGGCTGCAGCCCCGTCCCTACTCCATCAGTTTCGGGATCGCCGGCTCCGCGCCCTCGGGGCCCATCGCCGAGTAGCCGCCGTCGACCGCCCAGGTGGCTCCGGTCACGAAGCTCGCGTCGTCGGAGAGCAGGAACGCGACGACGTGCGCCACCTCCTCCGGATCGCCGACGCGACCGAGCAGATGGTACGGCGCCGCGACCCGATCGGTCTTCGCGCGGTCGTCTCCGGTGGGCTGCGACCATGATCTTCGACCAGGTCCACCCCGGTGAGACGGCGTTGACGCGAAACGCCGTCGGTGGCGAGATCCATCGCCATGTTGCGGGTGAGCTGGACGATCGCGGCCTTGCTGACCGGGTAGAGCCAGCGTCCGGTCTGGGCGACGTTCGCCGAGATCGAGGCGAAGTTGACGAGCGGCGCCTTCCACCGGGCGCTCCGCAGGTGCGGCAGCACGGCCTTCGTCGCCATCACCGCGCTGACCATGTTCACGTCGAGCGTCGTCGAGCCAGTCCGCGCGCGGCGAGGCGACGCCCTCGTCGGGTGTAGGCGCACGCGAGGTTCACGAGGGGTTCTACGCCACCGAACCGCTCTGCCGTGGGCCGCGACGCATGCGCTTCGAGCTGCACGGTCGGGTGACGTCGGTCTGGCACGAACAGACACGTTCGCCGAGCTCTTCCGCGATCGCCGCGCCCTCCGTCGACGTCGATGTCGGCGACCGTCACGGACATCCGGCGCCCGTGGAGCTCCCGGACCACGGCCTGGCCGATCACGCGTCGAGGCCCGTCACGATCGCCGCCTCCTTCCTTCGCGGCCCCCTCCATCGCACTCCCTGCTGTCGCGTCGTCGGGCCGGAGTTCGACTCATCCACCACCATTGCCGCAAACGATTCCTGGAGGTACCTGGCGCCGGAGACGATGCGCTCGCCGCTGGTCGGCGCGTCGCGGGTGACCTTCCGGCGTAATCCCCCTGACGCAGACCTGGGCCTGGTGGCTCTACGGCGAGCGATGCGGGAGCGTGCGCTCAGGACGATGCACACCCCGTTTCGCCTGAGGGACCTCCCACGGGAGGTCTTTTCGTTTCCGCAGGCCCGATGAACGCGACGATCAACACTGACCTCCTCAACCGCTCGGGGCGTACCTGCGCCTGCGCGACGTGGGCATCTCCATTTTCCTCCTCAGTCGGTCGAGCGCGGGCGGCTCGGGCTGGCTCGTCGTGGATGGGCCCCGGGGTCTCGGCATCGTCGACTCGAGGAGGCGGAGGCCCTCGGGCTCCCGGTCGTCGGGCCACTCGGATACGACGATGTCGCCACGGCTCGAGCCGACCGTCCCCGCTTCCCGTCGACTGGCCCCGACCTGCCCGGGAGCCGTTGTCGTCGCGGACACCCTCGTCCGCTTGACCACGGCGCCGGGTCGCCGAGGCGCTGCTCGGGGGACGCCGAGGAGGTCGTCAGGGCGCCTCGAGCCCGGGACCCCCCGAAGCCGGGAACGGCGCGGCGCGGCCGGCCCGCTCCGTGGCACCCCTCCCAGGAGAGCGCCACGAGGAGATGGTGCGCGCACCGTCAAGCGAGCACATCGTGGCGGTGACGTCTTCCAGTGCGCGCCGTCGCAGTGGGCCCACCACCCACGAGAGCGCTACACCGCTCGAGCTCACCGCGCGCCCCGTCGCGTGAATCGTCGCCGTACCTGTTCCTCCTCGAGCTCGACGGAGTCGCGCTCGTCGGGTCGTCGCCCGAGCGGCTCGTCGCCTGCGCGGGCGGTCTGCGCCAGCCTCCGCCCGATCGCGGGCACGACCGAGCCGACCGAGGGAGACGTGGAGCGGCTCGCCGCCTCGGAGAATGCCCGCGCAGAGCACGTCATGCTCGTCGACTCCGCGCGGGACGACCTCTCGCGGGTCTGCGTGGCGGTACGGCGCACGTCGCGCGACATGGAGGTCGGGCGCTCTCCGACGTCTCGAACCTCGCCTCGGAGGTCGTCGGCGCACTCCGCCCGGGCGTCAGCGCGACGACGTCGCGCGGGCGTGCTTTCCGGCGGCAACGGTCTCCGGCGCCCCCAAAGTGCGGGCGATGCAGCTGACCTCCGAGCTCGAGGAGTTCCGCCGGGGCCCCGACGCGGGCGCGGGCGTCCCCCGCCCTGACGGCTCGATGGACGCGTGCACCGCTCTTGCCGACGATCGTGGTGGCGTGACGGCGTCGCCCACCTGCAGGCCGGTGCCGGCGTAGTCGCCGACTCCTAATCCAACTGCTGAGCACGAGGAGTGCCTGTGAAGCTTGGGCCCTTGAGACAGCAATCGACCTCGCCGAGCAGGAGCATGAGGCTGACGGTCCCTCGGCGACGACTCTTCCCCCCGGCACGCAGCGGCCGGCGCCGCGCCAGACTGTGACGATGCGCCCTCCGCCGCCACGCGACGAGGAAGGCTCATTCCGTGCGACTCCTGATGATCGATAACTACGATTCGTCCACCTACAACCTCGTGCACCTGTTCGAGGAGCCGGGCGTGGAGGTGCTACGTTCCAAAACGACGTGATCATGATCGCAGAGGCCGAGGCGCTCCGCCCGACCGGCCCGCGGCTCCGCCGGCCGGGGACGGCCGCAAAGGCGGGGGTCTACGCGAGATGATCGAACGCGCCGGGCGAGCATCCCCACTCTGGGCGTGTGCCTCGGGCACCAGGTGATCGTCGAGGTGTTCGGGGGCGAGGTCGGCCAGGCGAAGGCGTCGCTCGACGGCAAGGCGAGCACCATCACCGACGACGGGCACGGGCGTCGACGCCGGCCTTCCTGAGTCGGTTGAGGTCGGCCGCTACCACTCG
>CAWKGI010000013.1:0-101785 GCA_963849125.1 uncultured Actinomycetes bacterium
CACACGCCTCCGCAAGACGCGCCGCACCAACCCGGGCTCCGGCGTCCGGCGCCAGCCTGAGCCGAAGCCTGACCCCCACCGCAACCCTGGACTAGCCGTGGCCCCACCCTCATCGAGCACAGGAGCGACGTCGCAGCGCTCCGGGGCGGACATCTGTGCGAGAATCCGTTGCATGAGCAACTACCTCGGGAGGGGTCTTTGATGGAGCTCGGCCTGTACTCGTTCGCCGAGATCCCTCTCGACGGCGATCGCTCCCGGGCCGCGAAGCTCCGGCTCGAGCACCTGCTCGAGGAGATCGTCCTTGCGGACGAGCTCGGGCTGGACGTGTTCGCGGTCGGAGAGCATCACCGGCCAGATTTCGCCGTATCGTCGCCCGCCGTGGTGCTGGGCGCCGCCGCGGCTCGAACAAGCCGCATCCGGCTCTCGAGCGCCGTCACCGTCCTCGGGTCGGACGATCCCGTGCGCGTGTTCCAGGACTTCTCGACGATCGACCTCCTCTCCAGCGGGCGGGCAGAGATCATGGCCGGACGGGGCTCGTTCATCGAGTCGTTCCCGCTGTTCGGGCACGACCTCCGCGACTACGACACGCTCTTCGCGGAGAAGCTCGACCTGCTGCTCCGCCTCCGCGAGGAGGAGCACGTCAGCTGGAGCGGCAGCCACCGCCCACCTCTGGAGCGCCTCGGCGTGTACCCACGACCGATCCAGCAGCCCCTGCCCGTGTGGATCGCAGTCGGCGGCACTCCCGAGTCGCCCGTTCGCACCGGCGCCCTCGGTCTGCCGATGGCGCTCGCGATCATCGGCGGGCTCCCCGAGCGCTTCGTTCCGTTCGCCGAGCTCCACCGGGAGGGGGCGCGGCGCGCCGGTCACACCCTCCTCCCCTCGCTCGGGATCAACGGGCACGGCTTCGTGGCCGACTCCGCGGACGAGGCGCTCGACGTCTCGTTTCCCGCGGTAGAGGAGATGATGAACCGCATCGGACGCGAGCGCGGCTGGCCACCGACGACCCGGGCCTCGTACGAGGCGGCTGCCGGCCTCCGCGGCGCGGCCTACGTGGGTGACCCCGCCCAGGTCCCCGAGAAGATCCTCTTCCAGCACAGCCTCTTCGGACACGACCGCTTCCTGCTCCAGCTCAGCGTCGGTACCGTGACTCACGAGCGCGTGCTCCGCGCGATCGAGCTGTTCGCGACCGAGGACGCCGCTCGTGCGCGCCGGGGTGGCGCGGAGATCGACCGAGACGGCATCCGTGGGTTCACGGACGCCCCACCAGGGACGTTCTGCGACGATCTAGCGCAGCGATCGATACGAAAGGGGAACCGCCGTGGCCGCCGAGACGCTGACGATCACCGACAACCGCACAGGGAAGAGCTACGAGCTGCCGATCGTGGACGGGACGATCACGCCACCGACCTCCGCCAGGTCAGCGCCGCGGAAGGCGACGGCGGGCTGATGGCCTACGACCCCGCGTACCTCAACACGGCGTCGTGCCGGAGCGCGATCACCTACATCGACGGTGACGCAGGGATCCTCCGCTACCGCGGCTACCCGATCGAGCAGCTCGCAGAGGATGCGACGTTCCTCGAGACCGCGTACCTCTTGCTGGAGGGCGAGCTCCCCACGGCCGAGCAGCTGTCGGCGTGGGAGGAGGACGTCCGCTCGCACACGTACGTCCACACGAACTTCGCGAAGTTCCTCGAGGGCTTCCGCTACGACGCCCATCCCATGGGGATGCTGCTCGGCGCCGTCGGCGCGCTCTCGACCTTCTACCCCGACGCGAAGGACATCGCCGACCCGCACAGCCGCTACATCCAGCGTGTGCGGCTGATCGCGAAGCTCCCGACGATCGCGGCTGCGATCTTCCGTCACTCGCGCGGACTCCCGTACGTCCTGCCGCGCAACGACCTGGGCTACATCGGGAACTTCGTCAACATGACGTTCGAGATCGGCGGACGGCACGAGCCCAACCTGGTGCTCCAGCGCGCGCTCGAGATCCTGCTCATCCTCCACGCAGACCACGAGCAGAACTGCTCCACCAGCGCCGTGCGCAGCGTCGGCTCGTCGCACGTCGACCCGTTCTCGGCCGTGTCCGCGGGCATCGCGGCGCTCTACGGCCCGTTGCACGGGGGCGCCAACGAGGCCGTGTTGCTGATGCTCGACGAGATCGGCGACAAGAGCCGCGTCCCGGAGTTCATCGAAGGCGTCAAGGCAGGGCACGGCCGGCTGATGGGGTTCGGGCACCGGGTCTACAAGAGCTACGACCCCCGCGCCAAGCTGATCAAGCGGGTCGCCGACGAGGTGTTCGAGCAGACGGGGCTCAACCCGAAGCTCGAGATCGCGCTCGAGCTCGAGAAGATCGCGCTCGAGGACGAGTACTTCGTGTCACGCAAGCTCTACCCGAACGTCGACTTCTACTCGGGCCTGATCTACCAGGCGATGGGCTACTCGACCGACTACTTCACGGTGCTCTTCGCGCTCGGCCGGCTTCCGGGCTGGATCGCCCAGTGGGAGGAGATGCTGAACGACAAGGAGCAGAAGATCGCCCGACCGCGGCAGATCTTCACCGGCTACGACGAGCGCCCGTTCGTGCCGATGGGCGCAGCGCGGGTAGCGCACCCTTCCGGAACGCCCCTGCGGGCGGGTGCTACGGCATCCGCTCGCGAGGGTGGTCCTTGTTCTCCTCGCGCCACTGCTCCTCGTAGGCTTCAGCCTCGGCGAACTCGCGCTCGGTGCGCTCACGGGTGGCGGCGTCCTCCGTCGCGGGGTGCTCCCCGACCGCGTTGCGTCGGCGAACCGACATGAACGCGATCACGACGAGCGGCACGGCGACGACCGCGAAGATGAGCCACGGGAACACGGGGCGAACCCTACCGACCGACGTGTCCCCGACGTCGACTGCAGCGGCTGTGCGAGACTGCACGCCGTGAGCAGGATCCTCGTGGGCTACGACGACTCGGCGGCAGCGCGACGCGCGCTCGATCGTGCGATCGCGGAGGCCAGGGAGAAGGGCGCACGCCTCATCGTCCTGTCGGTCTTCGAGGTGCCGCTCGATCCACAGGTCGAGCGCTTCTTCGGCACGCTCGACGACATCGCCGACTGGGAAGGTCAGCCCATCGCCCCACCCCCTGAGCTGGTGGGGCTGCTCGCGGCGGCACGTGACGAGGTCGAGGGCGCCGGCCTCGAGGCCGACTTCATGTGGGCGGCCGGCGAGCCGGGGCGTGCGATCGTCGATGCGGCACGGGACGCGAAGGCCGACACGGTTGTGCTCGGCGAGCACCACCATGGGTTCCTCGCGGGCCTGTTCGGCACCGATGTGGCGGCCGAGGTCGAGCGTGAGCTCGGCACCCCCGTGATCGTCGCCTGACCGTCCAGCGGCGACATCTGACGAACCCGTCGGCCGACGACGGCTAGAATGGTCGAGAACCGGCTGCTTCGGCGCTCGTGCGTCACGCTGGACCCTCTGCAGGAAGGGACGTGGACGGATCGTGCGCACCGCGATCGTCTCGACCTACCCCCCGCGCGCCTGCGGGATCGGCACGTTTGCCGCTGACGTGCGCGGAGCGCTGCTCGGGGTCGACGGGATCGATCGCGTCGAGAAGGTCGTCATCGTCAACGAGCCGTCCCGACCCCAGCGCCCCGGGCTCGTCGCAACGGTGTCGCAGGGCGTCCGCGGCGACTACACACGAGCCGCACGGATCCTGGCGCGACTCGACGTCGACGTCGTCCTGCTGCAGCACGAGTACGGCATCTTCGGAGGGCGGGACGGCGAGTACGTGATCTCGCTCGCCCGAGGGCTCGCGCAGCCGCTCGTCGTCACGTTGCACACCGTGCTGTCGCAGCCGACGCCGCACCAGGCGAAGATCCTCACGGCCCTCTGCCACGAAGCGGAGCTCGTGATCGTGCTCACCGAGACCGCAGAGCGGCTCCTGATCGAGGGGGGGACGTGCCCCGCGAGGAAGATCCGCGTCGTCCCGCACGGGGCACCGACGATCCTCGCCCGGCGGGCCTCGGAGCACGCCATCGATCGTGCGCGCCGTGAGCCCGACGAGGCAGACCGCTTCACGCTCTCGACGTTCGGACTGCTGTCGCAGGGCAAGGGGCTGGAGACCGTGATCGCAGCGATGCCGGCGATCGTCGAGCAGCACCCCGACGCGCTGTACGTGATCGCGGGCCAGACGCACCCCGACGTCGTGCGACGCGAAGGCGAGCGCTACCGGCTCGAGCTCGAGCAGATGGTCGCCGACCTCGGTCTCACCGACAACGTCGACTTCGACGACCGCTTCCTGCCGGTGGACGAGATCGCCGACCTGCTCGCCTCGACGGACGTCTTCGTGACGCCCTACCGGGCGCTGGAGCAGATCTCCTCGGGGGCGCTCACGTTCGGCGTCGCCGCCGGATGCGCGGTGGTGTCCACGCCGTACCTGTACGCGCGCGACCTGCTCGCGTCGGGCGCGGGGACGCTCGTCCCCTTCGCCGATCCGGCCGCGCTCGCAGACGCCGTCTGCAACTACGCGGCCGACCCCGAGCTGCTCGCCAACGCGCGTGCCGAGGCCCGCCGGATCGGCACGCTGCTCGCGTGGCCGTCGGTCGCGGACGCCACGGCGGCGGTGCTCCAGGAGGCAGTCACGCTCGCCCCGCGCAGGCGCCGGGTCACCACGGTCGACCCGAAGCGCGTGAGCATCCGGACCGACCACATCCTGACACTCGTCGACGACGTCGGGATCGTCCAGCACGCGAACGGCGTGATCCCGAACCGCTCGACGGGCTACTGCGTCGACGACGTCGCGCGCCTCGCGGTCGTCGCGCTCGAGCTCTCCCGCCGCGGCGACGAGCAGGTCTGGACATCGATCCTGTATCGCTCGCTCGCGTTCCTCCAGGACGCAACCGACACCCGCGCCGGGATGCGGAACTTCATGGGGTACGACCGGATCTGGATCGACGAGCCGCACCCGGGTGACCACGTCGGTCGTGCGATCTGGGCGCTCGGAGAGATCCTCGGGACGGCCTGGGTGCCCGCGCTCGTCGGCCCGACGGGACGGCTGCTCGACACGATCGTGTCGACGTTCGAGGAGGATGCCTCGCTCCGCACCGGCGCCTACGCGGCGCTCGGCCTCGCACGGCTCGACCCGGATCGGCTCGCCCCGGAGGCCCGGGCGCTGCTCGAGCGCTCCGCGGAGCGCCTCGCCGCGGCCCACGCCACCTGCGCGTCGGGCACCTGGCAGTGGTTCGAGGACAGGCTCACCTACGACAACGCGCGGCTGCCGCAGGCACTGATCGCGGCGGGCGTTGCGCTCGGTCGCCCGGATCTCACGCAGACCGGCCTCGAGACGCTCCGCTGGCTGGGAGACGAGTCAGGGCTGGCGGACGGCACGCTGCGCCTGACGGGTCACGACGGACGGCACCGCACCGAGCATGCCCCCGGATCGGGCGACGAGCAGCCGCTCGACGCATATGCGTTCGTGTCGGCGGAGCTCACCGCCTTCGCGATCACGGACGATCCCGAGCACGCGCTCCGCGCCCAGCGCTCGTTCGACTGGTTCCTCGGGAGAAACCGGCTGCACCTCCCGATGTACGACTTCGCGACGGGTGGCTGCAGCGACGGTCTCGGCGACGAGGCGACCAACGACAACCAGGGCGCCGAGTCGACACTGGCCGTCCACCATGCTGCGCTGCTCCTCGACGCGGCCGGGCTGCCGGCCGTTCGGCGGGCACGGCTGCAGGAGCCGATTCTCACATGAGCGTGCGCGAGCTGTTCACCAGGAGTGCGGCGAACCCGATCCTCACGGCTGAGGACTGGCCCACACCGGTCAACGCTGTCTTCAACCCGGCCGCGGCGCAGCTCGACGGAGAGACGGTGATCCTCGCTCGCGTCGAGGACCTGCGCGGGATCTCCCACCTGACCGTCGCCCGCTCGGAGAACGGCGTCGACGGCTGGGTCGTCGACCCTGAGCCGCTGCTCTCGCCCGACCCCGAGATCGAGAGCGAGCAGTGGGGATTCGAGGACGCACGCACGGTGTTCGTCCCGGAGCTCGGCACCTGGGTGATCACGTGCACCGCCTATGGCCCTGCCGGACCCGCGGTCTACCTCGCGACGACCGAGCGCTTCACGGAGGTCGAGCGGCTCGGGATCGTCCGGCACCCGGAGGACAAGAACGCCGCGCTGCTGCCGGCGCGGATCGACGGGAAGTGGATCCTCTTTCACCGACCGAAGACCGAGTTCGGTGGCGCGCACGGCGAGATCCTGCTCTCACGCTCAGCCGACCTCGAGAGCTGGAGCGCGCCCGAGCAGGTGCTGCGGCCGCGAGAGGGGGCGTGGTGGGACTCGAGCCGGATCGGGCTCGGCCCGCCGCCGCTGCGCACCGAGCACGGGTGGCTCGTGATCTACCACGGCGTCAAGGAGACGGTCGCGGGCAGCCTCTACCGTGTCGGGCTCGCACTGTTCGACCTCGACGAGCCGACCCAGCTGCTCCATCGGCTCCCCGAGTGGGTGCTCGGCCCCCTGGCCCCGTACGAGCGGAGCGGAGACGTGCCGAACACCGTCTTCCCGTGCGGGCTCGTGCACGACGCCGCGAGCGACGAGGTGCGTCTCTACTACGGCGCGGCGGACACGACGATCTGCCTCGCGACTGCGCTGCTCGACGACCTGCTCACCGCCGTGCTCGCGGCGCCCACGTCCTAGCAGGTCGACCGGGCCTAGCCCGGGGGCTGCTAGGTTTCGGGCGTCGCGTCCCGAGAGCTCGAGCGGTACGTCGAGTAGGCGACGATCGCGTGCAGGTCGTGCCTGCCGCGCCCCGGATAGAACCTGGCCGAGAATGCCTCCCAGTCGAGCGGGACACCGGCTGCGATCACAGGCTCGGCCTCGGCTCCCGGGACACCACCGGAGCTCGCGAGCTCGTCGTGCAGCGCGCGGCCGAGCGCCCGCTCCATACGCGACGGCACGCGTACGGCGGTCGGGCGTCCGCCGGCAGGGTCAGACATCGAGGCCGGTGCTGTGCTTCGCAGCGGCGCGCTTCTCCGTGCGGCGCTCCTTCAGCGTCTTCTGCTTCGGCTTCTTCGCGAGCTTCTTCGGCTTCTCCGATCCCTTCACGGTGACTCCCTCCTGCCGCCGAGACGGCATCGGATACGGATGCACTCAGGCCCGGTGTGGCAGTCGGAGAGGAGAAGCTCAGAGCCTCGGCGGCGTCCGCGCAAGGTCTACGCGCAAGTGCAGTGTCGCACAAATTCGCGGGCGAACGAGGGCGCGACGCCGCGAACGAGGCCGGAGAGAGCTCCGCCGGCCACGCTCGCAGGTCGAATCGAAGGCTAGGAGCGGCCGCGCTGCGCTTGGGTCGGGCGCCGTCGGCGTCCCTGTCCCGGGCGGCCCTTGCCCTGACCGCTGCCGTTGCTGCTGTGCTGGCGGCGCGGCTCCGGGACACGCATCCCGGACGCGGTGAACGCGTCGCCGTGCCCGAGGCTGACGGCGAGCTTGCCGACCTCCGCCTGCTGGTCGGGCAGGACGAGCGTGACGGCGTCACCTGAGCGGCCGGCCCGGCCGGTGCGCCCGGTGCGGTGCACGTAGTCGTCCTCGACCCGCGGCGGGTCGAAGTTGATCACGTGCGTGATGTCGTCGACGTCGAGACCACGCGCGGCGACGTCGGTGGCGACGAGCGTCGAGACCTTGCCCGACTCGAACTGCGCGAGCGCCCGCTCGCGCTGGTTCTGGGAGAGGTTCCCGTGCATCGCGACCGTGGGGATGTCGTGCTGGCGAGAGAGCTTGCGGGCGAGCTTGTCGGCGCCGTGCTTCGTGCGCACGAACACCAGCGCCAGCCGCCGCTCGACCGAGAGCTGCTCGACCAGACGGTCGAGCTTGTCCTCGGCGGTGACCGGGACGAACGCGTGCTCGATCACGCCCGGATCGGCCGAAAGCGGGCGGTCGGCCTTCACATGGGTCGGGGTGACCGTGTAGGCGCGGGCGAGCTCTGCGACGGCCCCGTCGAACGTGGCCGAGAAGAGCATCGTCTGCCGGTTGGTCGGGACGGTGCGCAGGATCCGGTCGACCTGGGGCTTGAACCCCATGTCGAGCATCCGGTCGGCCTCGTCGAGGACGAGGATGCGGATGTCGGCGAGCGACACCCAGCGACGCTCGACGAGGTCGTGGAGACGGCCGGGGGTGGCGACGATCACGTCGGCCTGGCTCGCCTGCTTGGCCTGCGGGCCGAGGGCGGTGCCTCCGTAGACCGTCGTGATCCGCAGCCGCTTCGCCGAGGCGAGCGGGCGGAGATCAGCGGTCACCTGCAGCGCGAGCTCACGCGTCGGGACGAGCACCAGGGCAGCGGGCTTGCGATCGGCGCCGGCGGTGCGCTCGACGAGCGGAATCCCGAACGCGAGCGTCTTGCCCGAGCCGGTCGGCGACTCGGCGAGGATGTCGACGCCGAGCAGGGCGTCGGGGAGCACGAGCGTCTGCACGGCAAACGGCTCGCTGAAGCCCTGGCGGGCGAGAGCGTCGCACAGGGGCGCGCTCACGCCGAGGGCGTGGAAGGACTGAGACATGTTGGTGGTTCTCCTTACGGGCAGGTTCGAGAAACAAGAGACTCGAACACCTGAAAAGGAGGAACGAGAAGCTGGATCTCACAGGCGTCTGCTGACGCCTCGTGGACAACGGTAGCAGTCGCCCGCCGCCGGCCCCGGGGTTCGGGTCGCAAAGCGAGCCGTGACCCCTGTCGCGAAGCGGCCCCGACCCTCCGGCGGAACGCCCTCGCACCGTCAACGTCGCCCCTCCAACGGGACGGAGCCGGACGGGCGCACGCAAGAGAGGTCATGCCGCTCTCGTGCGAGACGCTATGGCCGCAGCTCCGCGAACCCTGCAGCCGCGAAGTCGCCGTCGAACGCGAGTGCGTCGCTGATGCGTCGGTGCCGCATGAGCGCGAAGCTCGTCGCGTCGACGAACGAGTAGGGGCGCTCATCATGCACTCGCAGCCACGACCATGCCTCGTCCTCGAGTGCTTCGTCGATCCGGTGCACGGTGATCCCCGGCGCCGCGAGGACACGGTCGAGCCACCGCGTCGCGATGGCGTGCCCAGAGCGCCGACGGAGGTACGTCCACGTCTCGGCGACAACCTGGTTCGACGTGCAGAGACGCTCCGACGAGTGGCGCCGCGCCAGAGCGACCGCTGCACCATGATGCCCGTCTCGTGGCAGCATCTCTGCGATCCAGAACGAGCTGTCGACGAAGATCACGACTCGGCCAGGAACGGGCCGTACAGAACGGTGTCGATGTCGGCGGGCTCCACGTCCACGTTCTCGCGCGACAGCTCGAGCAGCGCCAGCAGCCCGTTGTCGAGCGGCCGGTCGGGCAGCCCGCGCTCGACGCACTCGCGGACGAGCGCGCTCTTCGACGTGCCGCGGGCCGCGGCCTCGTGCTCGAGCCGATCGTCGAGCTCGGGGTCGATCACGATGTTGATGCGTCGCATCCGGGCCATGGTTCCACACTTCTGAGTGATGGTGTGTAACAAGAGTGTGCCAGATCGCGCGTCTCACGACCTCGGTCGGCTACCGAGCCGAGGCCACCTTCCCGAGACGTTCAGCTCGCCAGCACGAGCCCGTACACGCGGAGGTAGTCGTCGACCATGCGAGCCGCCGAGAAGCGCCCGGCTGCCAGCGCCCGACACGCAGCCCGGTCGAGCGCCGCGACGCGACCGACCGCCGCCACAGCACCGTCGAGGTCGCGGACGAGCAGGCCGGTGACTCCCTCGTCGACGATCTCCGGCATCGAGCCTCGCGCGTACGCGATCACCGGCGTCCCGCAGATCATCGACTCGACCACGGAGAGGCCGAAGGGCTCGTCGAAGTGGATCGGGTGCAGCAGCGCGAGCGCGCCGCCCAGGACCTCGGCGCGCCGCTCCGGGCCGACCGAGCCGAGGTAGACGACCTGGTCGCCGTCGACGTGCGGCTCGACCAGCTCGGCGAAGTAGCGCTCGTCCTGGACGATCCCGCAGAGGACGAGCCTCCTCCCCGCCCGCCGGGCGATCTCGATCGCGTCGGCCGTCCCCTTGTCCGGATGGATCCGGCCGAAGTGGACGAGGGCCTCTCCCCCGGCCGGGTCGAACGGCAGCTCGGCAAGGTCGACGCCGTGGTACACGTTCGCCACGTACGGGATCGACGGCGCCCTGTCCGCCAGCGAGATCGAGACGAACTTGGAGCGCGAGCGCTCGTACGCGGGCAGGATCGCCGGGTTCGAGAACCCGTGGATCGTGGTCACGAGCGGCGCCCGGGCCAGGCCGTCGAAGGCGAGCGGCAGCCAGTCGAGATGGTTGTGGACGACGTCGAAGTCGCCAGAGCGCTCCAGGGCATGCGCGACGTGCAACGCCTCCCACACCCTGCCGTCGAGCGCGTCGTCCTCGGCATAGCCCTCTGGGGCAGACTCCGTCGAGCTGCGCGGGGGTCTCCGAGTCGAGCGTCGCGAAGAGCGTGACGTCGACGCCGCGCTCGTGGAGACCCGCCGCCAGGAGCCCCGCGACGCGCTCCCACGGCCCGTAGTGCCGAGGCGGCGTGCGCCAGGCGATCGGCCCGAGGACGGCGACCCTCACGAGGCGCTGCGATCAGCGCGCGGCAGCAGCGCTCGAGGGGTCGAGGAGCCGGGCTCCCGGCTCTGGGTGAGAGAGATCAACGCCCCGCGACTGTAGCGCCCGCCGACCGACTCCCGTCGCTCAGGCAGGAAGCCAGAGCGCGTCGTCGCCGAGCGGTCGCCGGACGGCGCGCCCTTCCGCGACAAGGTGGAGCATCGCGACCTCAGCCTCGGTGCGATCCGGTGCGTCGTTCCCACGCGTGAGGAGCTGTGCGACCTCCTGTGTGGTGAGTCCTTCCGGGAAGAACGCCAGCAGTTCCCCGGCGTCGTCGGGCACCGCACGGCGCGTGCCGTCGGGGATGAGGTTCGCAACGACCACGTCGTAGGCCTCGACCGTCTGCCAGCCGCCTGCCTCGAGCAGTCGGCCGGCGTGCTCGAACACCAGTGACGGCGCCGTATAGCGAACGGGGCCGTCGCTCGTCGCGTGCTTGTCCTGGAACTGGGTGGGCGAGCCGAGCGCGCTGCGGGCCTCGGCGCGATCGCGTTGGTAGGCCTCCTCCACCTCGGGCGTGTCGATCGCCGCGATCGCCGCATCCACGTTGATGCCGGCGACGCCGCGCAGCGCCTGCGCGATCGACTCGTCCTCGTCGAGCAGCAGCGTCGTCGTGAAGAACCCGAACTGGAGCGCGCGGAACGCTGCCCACTCTCTGCCCGGCGCCTGCAAGCGCACCGCGACCATCGCCCGACAGGAGCGACCGGTGCCGAGGATCCTCGCGCGCGGGTTCGGCGCCAACGGCATCCCGAACCGGCGGAAGCGGCGCGCATACCCCTCGGCCGAGCGGATCGGCGTGTAGCCGCGGTCGACGTACTCCTGCGCGACGTCCGTGAGGCCGATCAGCACGAGGCGCCAGTCGAGCTGGTCGCCGTAGCGCCACTCGAGCACGCGGAAGGCGGGGTTCGCCGAGTACCCCCACGGGCAGCCGGCATCGTTGTAGAGCGTGACGTTCACCGGCTCTGCCATACGGGCATTGTCCACTACACGGGTCGGCTCACGCTCCACACGCCGTCTCGCCTCACGCGGGAGTGGGTGACCACACCGCCGCCGAGGGACACCGCGCCCCGAGGATCGTGCAGCGCACCCCTGGCGCTCGGCGTCGATCGGCGCCCCCGTCGCCAGCGGTTACGACCGTCTCATCCCCGTGCCCCACCGTAGGCCCAGGAGGCGGACGGGTTGTCGGGAGCGAGGTCGGCGTGTTCGTCGTACTCCTCGGTGTCGACCCTCATCCTGAAGCGGAAGGCAGTTGCGCGGTTGAGCTCGTGTGACTCGAACTGCGTCGTGTAGGTGTTTCCGCTGCGGGTGGTCGAGGCCGGGACATCGGTGATCGGGACTCCCTCCTCGGTGAGCTGGCTGAGGTACGTGCTGCCGTCGTTCCACACCCGGAGCACGAAGTCGTCCTTCCCGTCGCAGTCGGTGTCCAGCGACGCCACGACGGAGTCGGACTCCTGGAGGTGGGGCGCGACCGTCTCGACGACGAACACGTCGTTGCGCTCCGAGACCTCGACCCTGCCGATGTCGCCGTGGCCGGCCCGCGCATCGCCGACCGGGTCGCGGTAGAGGCCGGCCCCGCCCTGCCCATGGGCATTCGCCTGCGGGAGACACGTGGAGACCCGGTCGCCGGGAGTCACCACGTCGGAGCGGACGCCCGCTCAGGGTCGCCGTAGCTCAGGACGACCGCCGCGCCCAGGGCGACGAGGAGAACAGCGACGAGCGCGGCTAGGCCGTATCTCCGGCTCTTGCTCACCTTGCCCGTCGACTCCCTTCACGTCGAGTGCTGCGCCGACGACGGACGGGACGTCCGGGTCGTCGCGAATCGTGACCAACGGGGTTGTAGCCGTTCTCCATCTACGGGTCGAGGAGACGGAGCTCGGCGAACGTCACGAATCCGCCCTGCCGGGCGTGGTCAGACCGGCCGGCAGCGCCGTCTGTTCGAAGAGCTCGCGCGCGCGGTCCGCGGCGGCGGCGGCGTTCAAGGCGGCACCCCGCCTGGAGCCACGACCTGCTCGACCCGGTCGAGCGGCGGCTCCTTCGCCGTCTCAGCGTGTTCGCAAGCGGGTGCACCCTCGAGTCCGCCGAGCGGGTCGCCGGGGCCGACCCCGACACGCTGCAGTCACTCCTGGACAAGAGCCTGCTCCAACGGCGCGACGGTGCGACCGGACCCCGCTTCTGGATGCTCGCGACGATCGCCGGTGAGCTCATCGCGTCGCCCGCGGTCTCGACGGTGGGCCTGAGATGCTCGTGCGCCTGGCGATGGAACACGTGAGCCAACCGTCCGACGGGCTCGGCCTCGTGCGGCGCCTGCTCCGCCGCGACGACGTCGGACTCCGAGACGAACCCGACGACGCACCCGTCCGCGACGACCGGGACGCCGGCGACGTGCCGGTCGAGGAGCGTGTGCGCGACGTCCTTCAGCGTTGTCGTGGGTGTGACCGCCACGACCGAAGTGCTCATCACATCCTTGATCTGCATGACTCCTCCTCTCACCCCGAGGGTCGCAGACCGCCGTCGACCCAACCGCAACGCCGTGTCACAGCCAGGTCAACGTGATCACTGCCGAGACGAAGGAGGCCCCGCCGTGGCGGGGCCTCTGCATAGCGGGGGCAGGATTTGAACCTGCGACCTCCGGGTTATGAGCCCGGCGAGCTACCTGACTGCTCCACCCCGCGACGTGGGCGATATTCTACCACCGGATCATGGCTCTCTGGGTCTCACTCGCCGTGTTCGTGATCGGGCTCACCGCCGGGCTCGTCTACGCCGCCGTCCGGGGGTTCCGCCTCTGGCGACACGCGAAGCGGACGAGCGCGACCCTCAGCGCCGAGACCGACCGGATCGCGCGGGTGGCAGACGAAATCGCGGTTCAGCTGGACAAGGCGAATGCGAGCAGCGCCCGGCTCACCGAGGCGACGGAGCGCCTGCGCGCCTCAGCGGCACGGCTGCAGGTGCAGCGCGCGGCGGTCGCCGAGGCTCGCGCGGCGATCGCGCGCACCTTCTGGTTCCTGCCGGGGATGTAGCGCCGATCCCGGCCGCGGCCGGGCAAGCCTGGCCCCTACGCCAGCCGCTCGATCAGCGTCGCCGTCCCGAGCCCTCCTCCGCAGCACATGGTCACGAGGCCGTAGCGGGCGTCAGTTCGCTCGAGCTCGTGCAGGAGCGTCGTCAGCAGACGCGCGCCGGTCGAGCCGATCGGATGGCCGAGCGCGATCGCGCCGCCGTTGACGTTGACCCTGTCCATGTCGGGCTGCAGCTCCTTCTCCCACGCGAGCACGACCGAGGCGAACGCCTCGTTGATCTCGATCAGGTCGATGTCGTCGAGCGTCAGCCGGTTGCGCTCCAGGATGCGCCGGGTCGCCGGGATCGGACCGGTCAGCATGATCACCGGGTCGACGCCCACCGTCGTCTGATCGACGAAGCGCGCCCGCGGGCGCAGGCCGAGCTCGTCCGCGCGACCGCGCTCCATCAGAAGGATCGCAGCGGCACCGTCGGAGATCTGGGACGAGTTGCCGGCGGTGTGCCTCCCGTTCTCCTTGAACGCCGGCCTCAGCGCCGCGAGCCCTTCGAGGGTGGTGTCCGGTCGGATCCCCTGATCGGCGGTCACGAGGCCGTCAGGTGTCTCGACCGGCGTCGTCTCCCGCTCGAACCTCCCCTCGGCCGCCGCCCGCGCCGCACGCTGCTGCGACCGGAGCGCGAATGCGTCGCACTCCTCCCGTGAGATCTCCCACCGCTCGGCGATCAGCTCCGCGGAGAGCCCCTGCGGGACGAGCTGATGGCGCTCGAGCAGCTCCGGCGTGTACGGCGACCCGAGCTCGGCCATCACCGCAGCCCCGGCTGTGAACGGGAGGTGACCCATGTGCTCCACGCCGGCGCCGATCACCACGTCGTGGACGCCGGCAGCGATCAGCGTCGCGCCGAGATTGACCGCCTGCTGCGCCGAGCCGCACTGACGGTCGAGTGTCAGTGCGGGCGTCTCGACGGGGAGCCCCGCGTGGAGCCAGGCGTTGCGGGCGACGTTGTACTGCTGCTCGCCGAGCTGGTGGACGCACCCGGCGAGCACGTCCTCGATGAGCGCCGGATCGATTCCTGCGCGCTCGACCACCGCGTCGTAGACGTGCGCGAGGAGCGCGACGGGGTGCACATCGCGGTAGTCGCCCTTCTCGGGGTGCCCACGCCCCACAGGGGTTCGCACCGCCTCGACGATCACGACCTCACGACCCTGCATGCAATGCCTCCACGGACGTTGTGGACATCGAGTCCTACCGCATTTCCGGCCACCCTGGCGACAGGCCGGCGATTCCGGTGTCCGACACCGGAGACCGCGTGCCACGGGATATTGCACTGATCTCCCCAGGTCGAGCCGTGTGTGCATGCGCGAGTGTGGAGGGATTGTCACGGGATCCTCACGCATGCGGCTTGACAGGCCTCCGATGTCTTACACCGTCCGTCCACCCTGCCCCAGGCGACGAAGGTCGGGGGCCACGGCCGCGTCCGGCCTCCCACTGTCGCCGGCAGCCCAGCCGACGCCGTAGCATCCACTCGATGACCGCCCCGCACGCGCGCCCTGTGGATCTCGGTGCGCTCACGGTGATCGAGCGCCGCGTGCTCTGGCTCGCCGTCCGCATCGTCGACCACGCGAACCGCGAGCGGCCGAAGGGCGACCAGCTCAAGGTGGGCGGTCATCAGGCCTCGTCGGCGTCGATGGTCACCCTGATGACCGCGCTCTGGCTCGCCGACCTCGACGCACGCGACCGTGTGAGCGTGAAGCCCCACGCGTCACCGGTGATGCACGCGCTCGAGTACCTGCTCGGCCGGCTCGACCGGTCATACCTCACCCGCCTGCGCGACTTCGGCGGCCTGCAGAGCTACCCGTCCCGCACCAAGGATCCCTTCCCCGTCGACTTCTCCACCGGCTCCGTCGGCCTCGGCTCGGCTGCACCGCTCTTCGCTGCGCTTGCCGACCGCTACGTCGAGACCCACCTGGGTACCTCCACCGGCGGTCGCTTCATCTCCCTGCTCGGGGACGCGGAGCTGGACGAGGGCAACATCTGGGAGGCGCTTGCCGAACCGCTGGCACGGCGACTCGGGAACGTCCTCTGGATCGTTGACCTCAACCGCCAGTCGCTCGACCGCGTGATCCCCGGGATCCGCGCCGCCGAGCTCGAGGCGCAGTTCCGCACGAGCGGCTGGGACGTGATCGAGCTGAAGTACGGCCGGCGACTGCGGGCCGCCTTCGCGGAGGACGGCGGTGACCTGCTCCGCCGGCGGATCGACGAGATGCCGAACGAGGCGTATCAGGCGCTGTTCGGCGCCTCGGACGACGTCGTCCGCGCGGCCCTGCTCGAGCCACTCGACCCGGACGAGCGCACCCAGCTCGAGCACATCCTCGACGGCGCAGACGGCGGTCCGGGACGTCTCGTGCGCGATCTCGGCGGCCACGACCTCGCCGACGTGATCGCGGCCCTCCGCCGCGCCCGCGAGACGCCCGACCGGCCCACGGTGATCTTCGCCTACACGATCAAGGGCTACGGGCTCGAGATGGCTGGGCGCCCCCAGAACCACTCTGCGCTCCTTACCGGCGCCCAGGTGGACGACTTCCGCGCGGAGGTCGGGCTCACTCCCCTGACCGAGTGGGACGGGTTCCCGAGCGACTCCGCCGAGGGCCGCGTCCTCGCAGGGGCCCAGGCACGACTCGACCGTGGCGAGCGGCCTCCCGCGGGCACGTTCGCGATCCCCTTCGCGGTCAGCGACGCCGACCCGGCCGCACCGATCGCGACCCAGGCGGCGTTCGGCCGGATCCTGCTCGACCTCTCCCGCATCGACGGCGTCGGCGAGCGCCTCGTCACGATCTCCCCGGACGTGGCAGTCTCGACGAGCCTCGGCGGCTGGGTCAACAAGACGGGCGTCTGGGGCCCCGAGACCGAGCCGGTCTACGACGCCATGGACGACTCACCGCTCAAGTGGCGCGTCGGGCCGACCGGGCAGCACGTCGAGATGGGCATCGCCGAGATGAACCTCGTTCTCGCTCTCGGCCAGCTCGGCCTCACGTGGGACTTCCAGCGCGAGCGCCTGTTCCCGATCGGGACGCTCTACGACCCCTTCGTGATGCGTGCGCTCGAGGGGATCGTCTACTCGACCTACAGCGGCTCCCGATTCGTGCTCGTGGGCACGCCCTCGGGGATCTCCCTCTCCCGCGAAGGCGGCGCCCACCAGTCGGTCAACACCCCGGGGATCGGGATCGAGACACCGGGTCTGACGTACGCCGAGCCGGCCTTCGCCCGCGAGCTCGAGTGGCTGCTCCTCGACGGGCTGCGACGGATGCAGGAGCCCGAGGGTGATGCGTTCTACCTGCGGCTCTCGACGAAGCCGATCGACCAGGCGCCGTTCGCGGAGGCCGTGGCCCGCGTCGGTGAGGAGTGCCTCCATGCCGACGTGCTCGGCGGCGGCTTCCGGCTGCGGGATGGGGCACCCGGCGACGACCGCGTGATCCTCGCGACCTGCGGTGCGATGGTGCCGGAGACGCTCGCTGCCGCCGAGCTGCTGGCGGCCGACGAGGGCGTCGAGGCGACCGTGCTCGTCCTCTCGAGCCCGTCGCGGCTCTTCCGCGACTGGCAGCGGTCGCGTACCACCCCGCTGCGCGGGGCCACCACCGCAGTGCGGTCGCACCTGGAGCGGCTCGTGCGAGAGGACGAGCAAGGTCTCCCCGTCGTGACGGTGATCGACGGCGCGAGCCACGCCCTGTCCTTCGTCGGATCCGCGCTCGGCGCCCGCAGCGTGCCACTCGGTGTCGACCAGTTCGGACAGACCGGCTCGCAGCCCGAGGTGTACGCGGCCTACGGGATCGATGCCGCGTCGATCGCGACGGCGGCGCTGGTCGCGCTCGAGCCGTAGCGCTCGGCCTGTTCAGGCGGTCGCGGCGAGCAGGCCCTGGACGTACCCGATCGCGTGCAGGCGGCCGAGCGTCGGATAGCCCGGGACGGTGACGGTGTCCCCGGCGAGCGCCGGTGAGTGGTCGGTGCGCAGCGGCGCGTCCACGCCGGCCTCCCGGTACGCGCGAATGCACGCCGCCATGTCCGTCGGCCCCTCGTCCACGAACGTCTCGACGAAGCGCCCCGGCGTCCCGCGGACGTCCCGAAAGTGCACGAAGTGGATCCGTCCCGCCGCCCCGAAGCGCCCAATCGCAGCAGGGAGGTCGTCGGTCATCAATGCGACGTTGCCCTGGCACAGCGTCATGCCGTTCGCGGGGCTCGGCTGCAGCGCGAACACGCGGTCGTAGGCGTCGAGGGAGGTGACGATTCGCCCGATCCCCCGCAGCGGGGAGAGCGGCGGGTCGTCCGGGTGCAGCGCGAGGCGCACGCCCGCCTCCTCGGCGACCGGGACGATGCGCTCGAGGAACCAGGCGAGGCTCTCCCAGAGCGTCTCCTCGACGACCGGTGCGCCCGGTGCGGGCACTGCGTCGTCCCACACCGAGAGGTCGAACGCCGTCACGGCGGCCCCGCCCCGCCCCGGCAGCGCCGGCGACGTCCGCGACCACGGCACGACCGCCATCCAGTTGTAACACCACACCCCGATCCCGAGCCGTCCCATCGTGCGGATCAGCTCGACCACGTGCTCGAGCTCCTCCTCCCGCCCGGCGAGCCCGAGCTTGAGGCGGTCCATCGGCGGGTTGTCCTCGATCACCGTGAGCCGGAGGCCGGAATCGACCACCTGCTGCCGGTAGAGCGCGAGCGGCCCGTAGGACCACGGCTGCTCGGGCGCGTGCGCGCGCCAGTCGACGAACCCGCGCGGGAGCACGCCGACCGCCTCCTCCACCCCGATCTGGCGCAGCTGTGCCCACGCGTCGCACGGCCTGGGCTCCAGCAGGATCTCTGCGAGTCGCAGCACGGCCGCGCTACTCGACGTCGTCCGGAGGGTCCTCGTCCTCGGCGAGCCTTCGCTGGAGCACCGAGCGCGAGAGCACCCCGACGAGCCGCCCGTGCTCGGTCACGGGCACGCGCTCCGCATCGTGCTCCTCGAGGAAGTGAAACGCCTCGTCCAGGGCGACGTCAGCGTCGATCGTGTAGTACGGCGGCTCGGCCAGAGGGCCGATCTCGGTGGTGCGGGGATCGAGCCCGGACGCGACGACCCGTGCCACGAGCGTCTTGCGCGTGAGCACGCCGGTGAGCGCACCCGTAGCGTCGACGACGTACACCGCGCGCACCTCGGGCGGAGTCAGCACCTCACCCGCCTCCATCGCCGACGCCGTGCTCGGGAGCGAGCGCGGCTCGGTGATCATCGCGTCGCGAACCCGGCTCATCAGGGGTAGAGCCCGCGCGCCTCGAGCGCCGTGGCCACCTCGTGGATGCCAGCCACGAGCGCTGCCGTGCGCAGCGAGAGGTCGCGCTCGTGGGCGATCGCCCACACCCGGTCGAACGCGTCGTTGAGCTTCTCGGCGAGCTTCGCGCGGATCTCGTCACGCCCCCAGAAGAGGCGGCCGAGGTCCTGCACCCACTCGAAGTACGAGACGGTCACGCCGCCTGCGTTGGTGAGGACGTCAGGCAGCACGGGAATCCCGCGGGCGCGCAGCACCGCGTCGCCCTCGAGCGACGTCGGCCCGTTCGCCCCTTCGGCGATCAGACGACAGCGAAGGCGCACGGCGTTGTCCTCGTGGATCTGATCCTCCCGGGCGGCGAGCACGAGGATGTCGCACTCGAGCTCGAGCAGCTCCTCGTTCGAGATGCGCTGGCCCGGCCAGTCCGCAAGCGAGCCGTGATCTCTCGCGTGCTGGCTCATCGTGGGGATGTCGAGCCCGGCCGGGTCGTAGATCCCGCCGGAGACGTCCGAGACCGCGATCACGGTCGCACCTCGGTCGACGAGCTCCTGCGCGGCGATCCCGCCGACGTTCCCGAAGCCCTGCACGACGCAGCGCTGCTCGGCGAGCTTCCAGCCGAGGCGCTCGCAGGCCCGCGCGACGACCATCACGACGCCGGCGCCGGTCGCCTCGTGCCGGAACACGGAGCCGCCGATCGAGATGGGCTTGCCCGTGACGATCTCCGGCACGGCATGGCCGCGCTGCATCGAGTACGTGTCCATCATCCAGGCCATCGTCTGCTCGTTCGTCGCCATGTCCGGCGCGGGGATGTCCTCGCGTGGGCCGATCACCGGCAGCAGCTCGGAGGTGAAGCGTCGCGTCAGCCGCTCGAGCTCGCTCTGGGACATCGCGTGCGGGTTGCAGCGAACCCCGCCCTTCGCGCCGCCGTAGGGCAGCCGCAGGAGCGAGCACTTCCACGTCATCCACACCGCGAGCGCGGCGCACTCGCCGAGCGTGACCTCGGGGTCGAAGCGGATGCCACCCTTGGTCGGCCCGAGCACGCTCGAGTGCTGCACGCGGTAGCCGGCGAACACGGCGCGTGAGCCGTCGTCCATCCCGATCGGGCACGACACCATGATCGAGCGCTCCGGATGCCTGAGGCGCTCGGCGATCCCCGGGTCGACGTCGGCGTGCGGGACTGCCTGGTCGAACTGCGCGATCGCCGTCCGGTAGAGCGGCGTGTCGTACTCGAGGTCGTGAAAGCTCGGCACGTGCTCGGTCGAGGCCATGGAGCGAGGAGCATACCCGCGGCCCAGGAGGCCTACCGACGCCTCTAGACTCGTGGAGCGCCGGGGTGGCGGAACCGGTCAGACGCGGCCGCCTTAAAAGCGGCTGTCCTTCGGGACATGAGGGTTCGAATCCCTCCCCCGGCATCCCCCGCGTCGGCCCGGCGGCCGGCGCTCACTCGGCGGTGTCGTCGAACACGACCTGCTCTGCCGCGGCACGGTTGACGTGCAGGCTGAAGACGTCAGGCCGGTTGTAGTGCCCCGCAGCGTCGAGCGTGTAGTGCGACGCACGCGCCTCGCTGACGTCGATGTCGGCGGAGAGGATTCCGTGCTCTCGGTGGAGAGGCCCCGCGACGACGTCACCTTCCGGGGAGACGACGACCGAGTCGCCGTCGTTGATCCATCCGTCGGGCGCCCCGAACAGCCGCCCGCGCTCGGGGAAGTCGTCGGGAACGTCGCGGGCCTGGAGCGAGCAGCCCGCCCCGATCACCCAGCAACGCCCTTCGCGGGCGATATGGCGCATCGAGGAGATCCAGCGGTCGCCGTGATCCCAGGTCGGCGCCACGTACACCTCGACGCCCTGCGCATACAGGCTGTAGCGCGCGAGCGGCATGTAGTTCTCCCAGCAGATGAGACCTCCGAGCCGACCGAAGGGCGCGTCCACCACCTGCAGGCCGCTCGCGTCGCCCGGCGACCAGACCATGCGCTCGGGGTTCGTCGGCACGAGCTTGCGGTGGCGGTTGAGGATCGACCCGTCCGTCCCGATCGTGACGAGGGTGTTGAAGAGGCTGGCACGGCTGTACGCGGCATCACGCTCGTGGACCCCGAGGACGACCGTCGTCTTCAGCCGCGCCGCCGCCGCTCGCAGCGGCTCGAGGTCGCTGCCTGTGAGGTCGACGGAGGCGTCGAGCAGGCGCCCGTGGATCGTGCGCGAGAGGTCGTAGTCGCCGCCCGGTGCGAGGCGCCAGATGTAGGCCGGATACCCGGGCACGTAGGTCTCGGGGAAGACGACGAGCGCTGCTCCGTCTGCGGCAGCCTCCTCGAGCCCTGCCACGGCCCGAGCGACGGTCTCCTCACGGTGCAGGAGCAGGGGCGGACGCTGGACGATCGCGATGCGGGTCGTGGACATGGACGTCTCCTCTCGCTCGCGGTCGGCGGGTGCCTCGACGCTACCGGTTACCCGGCGTCATCGAGTCCGGCGAGAACTTCTCCGGGCCCTTGAACTGGTACGCGGCGAGGAAGGCGGCGTACGCGGCCTCGTCGAAGCCGGGACACAGCGCCAGGACGCCTTGCCCCTTCCCACCTCCCTCGGCGATCCACGCGCCGAGCGCGACGCGCTCCCCGAGTGGCGCGTACGGCGCTAGCAGCGTGCCGTTCGGGTGGCTGTCGTAGAAGCCGCGCAGCGAGGCGACGGTCGCCTGCGAGACCTTCGGCCCGTACTGGATCGCGACTGCCCCGTGCTCGAGGTTGTGTACCACCCGGGCCTGCTCGAGCTGGTCGGTGTAGGCGCCGTAGATCGCCGTCTCGGCGTAGTGCGGGCCAGTCGTCGGAGGGTCGGTCTGCCATTCGTCGCTGACCATGTCAGGGGTCTTGATCTGCGAGTGGTCGGACGCGTTCGCCGGTGCCTTGACGAGCCGCAGCGTGCACCCGGCCGCCTCGAGCGTCGTCCGCGCTTGCGCCGCCGCCGCCGGGTCGACGGCGGCGCTCCGCGTCGAGAGCCAGAAGACGACTGCGAGCGCGACTGAAGCCAAGCGCTGCGACCGCGTACAGCACGACTCTCGCAGTGTTGCCCACCTGAGGCTCGCTCGTGGGCTTCGGCTTCGGAGCACGCGCGGGCGGGCGTTTCGTGGCCATCCGACGATCGTAGCGTCGGGGTCTTGCCGTCCGGACTCCGCGCTACGGTCCCAGGCCCCTGTGACCATCGCAGCCGTCCTCATCGGGCTCGTCGCGGGAGCCGGACTCGCCTGGCTCCTGCTCCGCCCCGCGCTCGGCGAGCGCCTCGTCCTGCGGCGTGAGCTCGACCAGCGCGCGACGACCCTCGGGGCCGTTCAGGCGGAGCTCTCGGAGGCGCGGGCGCAGGCGGCCGATGCCAGAGCGGACGCCGCCGCCGCGCATGCCCGGCTCGAGACGCTGGAGGAGAAGCTGCCCGAGACGGTCAAGTCCATCTCGGCCGACACGCTCACCGCCTCGCGTGAGGCGTTCCTCGCGCAGGCAGGCGAGCGCGTCGAGAAGACGCTCCAGCCCGTCCAGCAGCGGCTGGCCGACCTCCGCAAGCTCGTCGACGACACCGAGACCCGGCGGCTCGAGGACGGTGGTCGGCTCACCGCGCAGCTGGAGGTGCTCGCCGCCGGCACGCGGTCGCTCGCGGTCGCGCTCGGGAGCACCCAGACCCGCGGGCGTTGGGGGAGATCCAGCTCGAGCGGATCCTCGACTTCGTCGGGATGCAGGACGGCGTCGACTTCACGCGCCAGACCGGTCGCGAGGGCGGCCGGCCGGACGTCGTCGTCCACCTCCCCGGCGGGAAGAACGTCGTGATCGACTCCAAGGCGCCGTTCGACGCGTTCGAGCGGGCCGCCGCCGCCGCGACGGAGGAGGAGCGCGAGGCCGCGCTCTCCGAGTTCGCCCGACGCGTGCGCTCCCACGTCCAGGAGCTCGGCCGGAAGGGCTACTGGGCGCACGTCACCCCGTCGCCCGACTTCACCTTCATGTTCCTCCCGGGTGACGCGTACCTCGCCGCCGCCGAGGAGCACGACCCCGAGCTGTTCACGTTCGCCTACGACCGCGGTGTGCTGCTCGCGACACCGCGCACGATCGTGGTGATGCTGCGCACCATCCGCGTCGCCTGGCAGAACGAGAACGCCTCGGAGAACGCCCAGGCCGTGCTCGCCGTCGCGGCCGAGCTGCACGACCGGCTCGGGAAGCTCGCCGACCACCTCGCCAAGGTCGGCCGCGGTCTCGACTCGGCCGTGAAGGCCTACAACCAGGCCGTCGGCTCCTACGGCTCGCGGGTGCTCGTCTCCGCGCGCCGCCTGGAGGGCCTCACCGCCTCGAACGAGACGCTGGCCGAGCTCCCCGAGGTGACCGAGCACGCCTCGGCGTCGCTGCAGCCGACGCAGCTCGAGGTGCTGCCGCGCGGCGCCGACGCCGCGTGACGTGCTGAGGTCGGAACAGCGCACGTCGCTCGCGCGTTGGCAATGATTGAGGGAACGGAGGGGCTTCGTGGCCTCTCGATCTGACGAGAATGGAGCAGCTGTGAGCGACGTCCGTGACGTGATCATCATCGGCGGGGGACCCGCCGGATACACCGCAGCGCTGTACACCGCGCGCGCAAACCTCTCGCCGCTCGTGATCGAGGGCTTCAACTGGGGCGGCCAGCTGATGATCACGAGCGACGTCGAGAACTACCCCGGGTATCCGGACGGAGTGATGGGGCCGGCGATGATGCAGGACTTCCGCCGCCAGGCCGAGCGCTTCGGCGCCGAGTTCGTGACCGACGACGTGACGAGCGTCGACCTCTCCGAGCGTCCCTTCCGCGTGACGGTCGACCGCGAGGAGTACCGCGCGAACACGGTGATCGTCGCGACCGGGCGCAAGCGCTCGCCAGCTCGGGCTCGAGTCGGAGACGCGCCTGCAGGGACGCGGCGTGTCCTACTGCGCCACCTGCGACGCGTCCTTCTTCCGGGAGAAGGTCGTGGTGGTCGTCGGCGGCGGCGACACCGCGATGGAGGAGGCGACCTTCATCTCCCGCTTCGCGAGCAAGGTCTACCTCGTCCACCGCCGCGACGAGTTCCGCGCGTCCGCGGTGATGGTCGACCGCGCGCGCAACGACGAGAAGATCGAGCTCGTCCTGAACAAGACCGTCGAAGAGGTGCTCGGCGAGGACAAGGTCACGGGCGTGCGGCTCCGCGACACGGTGACGGGCGAGACGAGCGAGCTCGAGACCGACGGATTCTTCGTCGCGATCGGCCACGACCCCAACACGGCGCTCTTCCTCGACCAGCTCGAGCACGAGGCCGACAGCGGCTATCTCGTCACACGTGGCAAGTCGACCGCGACGAACGTGCCGGGCGTCTTCGCCGCAGGCGACGTGCAGGACCACACCTATCGCCAGGCGATCACCGCCGCAGGTTCGGGGTGCGCGGCCGCGCTCGACGCCGAGCGCTTCCTCGCGGCGCTGCACGACGCCGAGCCCGTCACGGCCGCCTGAGCGCGCCCGGCCGCCCGGAGGACTAGATTCGGGCACATGGGAGCCCGCTGGACCGACCTCGTCGACCCGACCGAAGCCGAGCTGCTCGCCGCAGCGCCGCGCCTCGACCCGGAGGCGATCGCCCTGCTCACCGCACCCGCCGGCGAAGGGCGCGACGCCCGACCCGTCCTCGAGAGCCAGGGCAGCGTCCTGTTCGGCCTACTGCTCTTCCCCGTGCACCTCGACGACGAGAACCGGTTCGGTTACCTCGAGGTGGGGCTCGTCGCGACCGGCGACCGGCTGCTGACCGTGCGCAAGACCGGCGTCGGCGGACGCCTCGCGACGCCGGCGCAGTCCACGCCGCCGGAAACGCCGACGATGAGCGCCGGTTGGCTGATCCACGGGCTCGTGGACGACGTCGCCGAGAGCTACCTCGACCTCGTCGACGCCCTCTACCTCGAGATCGACGAGCTGGAGGACCACATCGACCAGCTGCCCGGCTCGACGACGCGGCATCGGCTCGCCGACCTGCGACACGAGATGCTGCACGCGCGCAAGAACGTGACCGCGACACGGGCCGCGGTACGGCGCGTGATCGACGGCCGGCTCGACATCGGGAACGAGCAGCTGTTTCCCAGAGAGGTCGAATCGGCCTTCGCCGACACCTACGACACGCTCGTGCGCGCGACGGAGGAGCTCGACGTCGCGCGCGACCTGCTCGCGAGCGTCCGCGACTACCTGCAGTCGAAGATCCAGGAGAGCCAGAACGAGGTCGTGAAGGTGCTCACCGTGATCGCGTCGCTCGTGCTCGTGCCGACGCTGATCACCGGGTTCTACGGGCAGAACTTCGCGGGGGTGTTCGGCGACCGGTTCTGGACCGTCTGGATGTCGCTCGGGCTGATCGTCGGGACGACGATCCTGCAGCTCGCGATCTTCCGCTGGAAGCGGTGGATCTAGAGACCTCTCCGAGCCCTTCGCGGAGCGAAGGCCTGTGGCGGCTTGCTCCGGCAGGCCCGGCGCTGCTTGCTCTCGTGCTCGGCGCCCTCACGCTCGGGTCGAAACCGCTCTGGTACGACGAGACCTACAACGCGTACCTCGTCGGGCGTCCGTGGCGCGAGCTCCTCCACGTCGCGAGCCGGAGCGAGCCGGCGCAGGCGCTCTACCTCGTCCTCCTCAAGCCCTGGAGCGAGCTGGTTGGCGCGTCGGACGCGACCCTGCGGATCCCGTCCGTCATCTTCGCAGCTGGCGCCGCGGCAGCGGTCACCGTGCTCGGACGAGAGCTGCTGGGTCGGCGGGCAGGCCTCCTGGCCGGTCTGCTCCTCGCAACAAACGGGTTCGTCGTCGCGTGGTCGCAACAGGCGCGAACGTATGCGTTCGCCGTCCTGGCGGTGACGGTCACGAGCCTGCTCTTCGTCCAGGCTCGCCGGAGCGGCTCGACCGCGCGCTGGGCCGCGTATGGAATCGCCGCCGGTCTCGCACCGTGGTGTCACTTCTACGTCGCGATCGTCGTCGTCGCGCAGCTGCTCACCCTCCTGCAGCGGCCGCGTCCCCCGCGGCGACCCGTTGCCGTCGCGGCCGGGATCGCGCTGCTCGGGTGGATTCCGCTCGCCCTGTACGTGGTCGACGGCACGCGCGAGAACGTCGAGTGGATCCCCTCGCCATCCCTCGATGTTGTCGCCACCTCACTTCATCGACCGAGCGGCTCCAACCCGCTCCTGCTCGCGGCCGCCGTTGCCGGCGTCGTCGTGCTCGTCCGCTCACGCCGTGGACCCGACGGAGGCTGGCGCCTCACGCTGCTGGTCGGCTGGGTCGCCCTGCCACTCCTGATCGGCACCTGCGCCGCCGTCTTCCGCCCGTTCCTCGTTCCCCGGTATGCGATCGTGATCGCGCCGGCGCTCGCGCTCCTCGCCGCAGCCGCGCTCGACCGGATCGGAGGCCGCAGGATCCGCGTCGCGGCGGTCGTCGCGGTGCTGACCATCGGGGTGTGGCAGACCGTAGACTGGTACCGACGCACGCCATCCGATTGGCGCAAGGCAGGCGAGCTCGCGACGACAGCGCATGCGCGAGGGGCGACCGTCGTGCTGATCCCGCCGGGCGTACGAATCGCACTCGAGCGCTATGCACCCGACGTCCCTCTCGCAAGGGAGGCGTCCGGCAAAGAGCTGCTGACGATCGTCTCCGAGGGAGCCTCTGACGACGCCCCCGGAGACGTGATCGCGCGCAAGCTCGTCGGCGAGGAGCCATACGCACTGGTCGAGCGGTTCCCGCTCGGTGATGACCTGGTGGCGTTGCTCTGGAAGAGGCGTTAGCGCTTTTCGCTATCCCTGATGTCGATCGAGCGCTCCGCGTCGGAGCTCGCCCGTGAGGTGCTTCGGCACTTCCGCCCGCCCTCGTCGTCGAGGCGGTCGCCGGGTCCGGGAGCAGTCACGTTGTCGACGCTCGCGCCGTCGAGCAGCTCGGTGAGCACGAGGCGGTGTTCGCGAAAGCGGAAGACGCACAGCCGCGGGGTACTGGCGGGTGGCATGCCCGATGTCTCGCCGGGCCGATGGCGCCCTTCGCGATCACGTGGTCGGTCTCATCAGCTGGGTATCCCATCCTCGTCTCCTCGCCGCGCGACCGCCCCGACGAGGAGGAACAGTGCCGCCGCGGCCGCCGCGCCGAGGAGCCCGGTGGCTAGGCCATGCCGGGCTGGAAGGGCAGCCGACAGGAGGGCAACGGTCGCACCGGCGAACGCGAGCAGCGCGGCGACGAGCAGACGTCCCACGAGGACGGCGGTGACTGCCTGTCGCTCGACCGCCGCGTCGGGCGCGAAGCCGCGGGACAAAGAGACCAGCTCGAGAAAGATGAGGACGGCGGCAACGAGAGGCGGAATGCTCCAAGCGGGGCGGTCTCTGCCGTAGAGGACTGCGAGCGCAACGAGGACGACGCCGAGGCCGAGCGCCGAGGCCGCTGCGGTGCGCCGATATCGCCTCCCTCTCGTCATGCCGCGGCGAGGGCTTCGAGAGGAGCGGCGACCGGCTCGTTCGGCCCCCACGACGCGAGCTTGATCCCCGCGCCGGCGAGCCGGGTTCGTACCGCGTCCCGCTCGAGCAACCAGGTTCGCCAGGCGATCGGCCCGGCGGCAGCCTCGGCGTCGGCGAGGTACGCGAGCGGATCGAGCTCGATGATCGAGACCTGGTAGCCACGACGGCGAAGATTGAGAAGCGCACGCGTGACGCGCCAGTCGAGCCGCGGCGTGAGCGCGACGATCAGCGACTGCGGCGGGAGGATCCGGCGTGGGATGAGGCTCGTGTCGCGCCAGCGATACGTTCGCGCGAGCTCGCTCTCGAGCAACGCGTCCGCGATCCGATACTGCTGGCGCAGGCCCGCGCCGGGGATGATCCACTCGAGGTCGCCGCCGAAGCGGAGGAGCCCGACGCGGTCGCGCTGACGGAGATAGGCCGCGGTCAGCGATGCGGCTGCGCGCACGGCGTGGTCGAGCGTGCTCGCCGCGCTCGTCCCGGCGGCCCCGAACGCGTCGAGGAAGACGACGACGTCGGAGCTTCGCTCGGGCAGCCGATCGCTGACGAGCAGCCGGCCGCGCGCGGCGGTCGCACGCCAGTTGACTCGGCGGGCACGCTCCCCGGGGGCGAGGAAACGGAGCTCCGCGAACTCGATCCCTTCTCCGGCGACCGCAGCCGGACGACTGCCGCTCACCGGACGTGTCGCCCGCGGCCCTGCGAGCCGTCGCAGCCTCTCCACCGAGGGGTAGACCCGTAGCGTCGCGGTCGGCTCGACCACGACCTCCGCAGAACGGAGGTGAAGCCGGTCAGGCGCCGAGAGCCGGATCGGGGCGACGCGGAAGGCGCCCCAGCGGGGGCAGTCGATCGCGTACTCGAGCGTCCGCCGCTCGCCCGCACGGAGCGCGAGCACGCGCCGTGTGGCCGCTCCGCCCGAATCCAGGCGTTCCGGCAGGCGGAGCTCGAGGTCGAGCCAGGGGCATGCGTCCGACGCCGCGAGCGTCACCTCGAGCTCGATTCGCGCGCCCTCGAGCACGCGATCGGCCGAGATCCGCACGGTCGCTTCGGGTAGCCGAGGCGGCGGCGCCGCGAGCCCGAAGAACAGCGGCACCATGAAGCCGGCCCCGACCGCGACCAGCGCCGGCTGTGCTGTCGCGAGGCCCGCGAGGAGCCCGGCCGACGCGACGACGAACCAGACGACGGCGCGCTGATCGAACCTCACGACGATTCGTCCAGGACAGGCACCGGAACCGACGCCACGGCCGCCCGCACCGCTTCGGCCGGATCGATCCGCTGCACCCAGAGCTCCGGCGCCAGGGTGAGCCTGTGCGCGAGGGCGGGGATCGACACCGCCTTGATGTCGTCCGGCGTGACGAAGTCGCGGCCGAGATACGCGGCGCGCGCGCGGCCCAGCTTCATGAGCGCGAGTGAGCCCCTCGGCGAGGCCCCGACGGCCAGCTGTGGCGAGTCCCTCGTCGCGCGCGCGATCGCGACCGCATACTCCGCGAGCGGCGGTGCGACGTGCACCTGCTCGATTGCCGCCTGCATCGCCCGCAGCGTCTGCCGGTCGCAGACGGGCTCGAGCTCGATTCGCTCGCTCCGCCGACGCGAGCGAGCGAGGAGGATGTCCCGCTCCGCGTCCTCCTCCGGGTAGCCGATCGTGACGCGCACGAGAAAGCGATCGAGCTGCGCCTCCGGGAGCGGGTACGTCCCCTCGTACTCGATCGGGTTCTGCGTCGCGAGGACGAGAAACGGGGGCTCGAGCCGTCGCGTCGTGTTCTCGAGCGTCACCTGCCGTTCCTCCATCGCTTCGAGCAGCGCGGCCTGCGTCTTGCCCGGTGCGCGGTTGATCTCGTCGGCGAGCAGGATGTTCGTGAAGATCGGCCCGGGCTCGAACGTGAAGCTGCCGTTCGAGCTGTCGTAGACCGAGGCCCCTGTGATGTCGCTCGGGATCAGGTCCGGGGTGAACTGGATCCGGGCGAAGTCCATCGCACACACCTGGGCGAAAGAGCGTGCGAGCAGGGTCTTGCCCAGCCCGGGGAGATCCTCGATCAGCACGTGGCCGTCGGCGAGCAGGGCGAACAACACCAGCTCCACCGCCTCTCGCTTGCCGATGACCGCCTGCTCCACGGCGTCGGCCACCGCGGGCGCCAGCTCGTGGACGGCGACGCCTGCCGTTGGCCCGTCGGTCACATCCGCTCCAGTCGCTCGATCGCCTCTTGCAGGTCGTCGCTGCTGAGCCCCTGGCTGACGCGGCTCGGGGCCGCCGTACGATCCGGTCGGACGATCTCCCACAGCCGGTCGCCGAGCAGATCCTGCGCGCGCCGGGGTGCGAGCGTCATGTCGATGCCGCGACGTCCGAGGCGTGCGGCGACGATCGGGACGAGCAGCGGCCGGAGCGACCGGTCGACGGCGAACTCCGATTGCTCGCTCGCGTGCAGGACGTCCACGATCTCGCGCAGCCGGGCCGGCATCTTGTCGTCCCGCGGACGCGGCGGTGGCTGTTGCCTCTGCGCAGGTTGGAGCTCCAGCGCGGTGGCGGCCGCGAGCGCGGCGGCGAGCACCAGCGTGGCGGCGAGCGCGACCGTCCTGCCCTGCCCGACCGCGAAACCCACGGCGGTCGCCACGACGCAACCGGCGGCTACGAGGAGCAACGGGCGGCGGGCGCTCACGGCCGCGCCACCTCCGCCTCGACCCGCCGCACGGACGTGATCGCGCGCCGGCGGTCGTCCTCGTTCATCGGGCGGTCGCTGAATCGGGCGATCTCGAACAGGCCGGTGAGGTCGGACGCCGCTGCTGCGCTCGCGCCGAGCACGCGGAGGGCGCGGGCCGTGAACTCGGTCGGGGTCTCGTCGGGCGCTCGCGCTAGCTCGATCTCGCCGAGCGACTCCTCCATGCGCGCGTACGCGCGCTGGACGGCAAGCCGTGGGTCTTGCTCGGATTCCAGGTCTGCGAGCGACGTCCTGAGGTCGGAGCCGATCCGCGCCGCTACATCGGGAACAACCGTCCGACGTTCGCGCCGCGCATGCCGACGACGGACGAAGACTGCCACCGGCGCAAGCAGGAGCAGCGCGGCCGCCGAGCCGACGACGAGCCACGTCAGCGCAGCCGAGGCCGCGTGTCCCGCCGGCGCGGAACCGCCCCCCTGGCCGCCCGGCGCAGCCGTCCCGGGCGTGGAGCCGGACGGCGCAGAGGCATTGAGAACGAGGAACGGCAGGGCCAGGAGCACGAGCAAGAGGATCGCGCCACCGACGATCGCAGCGGTCTTCCCGGCCGCAGACAGCGACGCCCCGAGCTCCTCGACGTCGCTTGCTCCGAGCTGTCGCTTCCGTCGCCGGCGCCCTTCCACCGAGGGCGTCCCGACCCAGACGAGGAGCAGCAACCCGATGACGAGCGCGCCCGCGGTAGCGGCGAGCGAGCTGACAACGCCGACCGGAACGCCCTGCCGGCCGCTGGCGTGCCATGGTGACCCGCCGCTGGCCAGCGCCACGAGTGACACCAGCAGGAGCCCCACTGCAGTGGCAGCGGTCGCTCGGACGTCACCCAGAGGTCTGGCTCGCACCGCTGGATCATCGTTGATTCGCCTTCCGGAAGTCGAGTGCCCGCTGGGACTGCTACTTCGGTTCGAGACGGGCGCCTGGCTCTCTGCCGGGAGGTCGCGTTCCGCTGCGCTACCTGCGACTGCGCAGCGCCGACGCTCACGAGTAGCCTCACGATCAGGGGTGAGAAGAAGTACGCCGCGAGCACGTACGACCACATGGAGCCGTTCTCGACGTCTCAGCCCTCGAAGATCTCGTGCACCGGACGGCGGAGGATGACGCTGCCGATCCACTCGAAGGCGAGCACGAGCAAGAGCCAGTAGGTGCCGGCGAGCAGCATGTCCGGCACGGTGCCGAGGTCGGCTCCTGGTCATCCATCAGGGGTCAACGCGTCAGCGGTCGCGAGCGGCTCTGCTGGACGAGAACGCGAGGGGACGGCTCAGGCGCGCGGCGCGTTGTCGAGCTCGATCTCGAACGGTGCGGCGGTCACGGCAGTCACGTCGTCGACGCTCGCGCCGTCGAGCAGCTCGGTGAGCACGAGGCGGTGTTCGCGGAAGCGGAAGACGCACAGCTCGGTGACGATCACGTCGACCGCCTGGGTAGCGGTCAGTGGGTACGTGCATTCGGTGACGACTTTCGGCTGGCCGGACGATGAGGTCGCGGTCATCGTCACGATCACCCGTCCTGCCCCGACGACCAGGTCCATGGCGCCGCCGACCCCGAGGACGTCCTTGCCGGGAACCGCCCAGTTCGCGATGTCTCCGGTGGCGCTGACCTGAAGCGCACCGAGCACCGCGACATCGACGTGGCCGCCGCGGATCATCGCGAAGCTCGACGCGCTGTCGAAGTAGGACGCGCCCGGCAGGGCCGTCACGGGCTGCTTCGCGGCGTCGATCAGGTCGGGGTCGACCTCCAGCTCGTTCGGGCGCGGGCCGACCCCGAGCAGCCCGTTCTCCGTGTGCAGGAACACGCCGGTCGACTCGCCGAGGAATCCGGGGATGAGGTTGGGGATGCCGATCCCGAGGTTCACGACCTCGCCACGACGAAGCTCCTTCGCGGCCCGTGCTGCGATCCGCGCCTTCGGGTCGCCCATCACCTGCGCACCACCAGGTGGTCGACGTACAGATGCGGCGTCGCGACAGACTCGGGCTCGATCCCGTCGACCTCGACGAGCTCCGCGACCTCGGCGATCGTGATGCGCGCCGCGGTCGCCATCAACGGGTTGAAGTTCCGTGCGGTGCGGCGATACCAGAGGTTGCCGAGCGTGTCCCCGCGCGCCGCATGGATCAGCGCCACGTCCGCCCGGAGCGGCGCCTCGAGCACGTGCGGGACGCCGTCGATCACGCGTTCCTCCTTGCCCTCCGCGAGGAGCGTGCCCGCGCCCACCCGTGTGTAGAAGCCGCCGATGCCTGCGCCACCGGCCCGGATCGCCTCGGCGAACGTCCCCTGCGGCAACAGCGTCGCCTCGATCTCTCCCGCATTGACCGCGGCGACGGCCTCCGGATTCGAGGTGAAGTACGAGGAGATCCCCCTGCGGATCCGGCCCTGCCGCAGCAGCTTCCCGAGACCACGGCCAGGCTCACCGATGTTGTTGGAGACGATCACGAGATCCGTCGCATCCGAGTGATCGACGAGCGCGTCGATCAACGCCAGCGGGGCACCTACCAGACCGAACCCACCCACCATGACCGTGTCACCGTCACGAACCAGGCTGACCGCCTCGGCCGCGCTGATCACTCCGGTCGCGGTCACGTCGGCTCGTCGCGGCTCCGGGCCGCGTCGCGGAGGGTGCAGAACGAAGCGTCCGGCGAAGCCGCGAAGCGACCCGTAGCCGGGGCCAGGGCCACTCAGAGGATCCCGGCATCGACGGGAATGCACGCGCCGGTGATGCCCGAGGAGAGGCCGCTCGCGAGGAAGAGCGCAGTCGCTGCGACCTCGTCCTCCGTGGCCATCCGGCCAAGCGCTGTCCCGCGTGTCGCCTGTTCGAGGGCAGCGTCGAGTGCGAGACCGCCTCCCTCGGCGCGACGGGACATCCGCTCGAGCAGCGCCTCGGTCGCGATCGGGCCGGGGGCGATCGCGTTGACGCGGATGCCGCGAGCGCCGAGGTCGAGCGCCGCGGTGCGTGCGAGCCCGAGCACGGCGTGCTTGGACGCCGTGTACGACGCCTGTGCCGGGGCGGCGCGCCACGCGTTGAGCGACGCCGTCACGACGATCGACCCGCCGTCGACGAGACCACGGGAACCGTGCTTGAGAGTGGCGGCGACGCCTCTCACGTTGACCGCGAGCGTCCTGTCGAGTGCGGCGAGGTCGAGCTCGGCGGTTGCGCTCCAGACCGGCACGACGCCTGCGTTTGCGACCACGATGTCGAGGTGACCGAAGCGCGAGAGCGTCTCGCTCACGGCACGCTCCACGTCCGTCTCGTCCGTCACGTCGGCGGTGACGGACGCCCATCCCGGTGGCGCGGCTGCGTCGGTCACGTCGACGACCGCTCCCGTGGCTCCGTGTTGGGTGAAGACGCGGGCGATCGCTGCGCCGAGGCCCCGGGAGCCGCCCGTGATGAGTGCGACCTTCCCCTGCAGCAGCAGGGGCTCGGTGCCTGGACTGGACAACCCCTACTCCGCCGCGGCCGGCGGCACCAACGCGCCACTCGGCCGAATCTCGTCCCGGTGTGCGGCACCCGACTTGCGTTGGTGGGCTCGCCAGGTGGTCGCCCAGGTCGCGGGGTCGTCGAGACTCGCAGGGCCGAGCCGGCTGATCGCCTGGCTGTGCGGTGCCGTCTTGACCAGCTCGGGGTCGGAGTAGGCCTCGTCGACGACCTGTGCGAGCACGTCGATCCACTGGTCGATGTCCTCCTTCGACCACATCTCCCCCGCCTCAGGGGTGAACGGCTGCGGGACGAGCCACGGCTCATGGCTGAGCCAGAACGCGTCGATGCCGAAGTCGACCATGCGGTTCTGCACGTCGAACACGTTGATGCCCGTGTCCCGCTCGACCGTCTCCAGGCTGTAGCGCGTCATCTCCATTCGCGGTGCGGTGAGGTGTGGGTGCGACTTGGTCACTCCGCGGATCGCGAGCAGCCGCTTCTCCATGTAGTTGTTGAGGAGCACGGAGATGTCGGAGGCCTCGTGGATTCCCTCCGTCCCCATCGCCCGGCTCCACGTGTACGCGTACACGAGCTGCGGGACGTTGCCCCAGAACTCCCGCACCCGGCCGACGGAGTCGGGCCGGTCGTGATCCAGCCGATAGCCCTCACCGTCGTGTGTGACCACCGGGGTGGGCAGGAACCGTGCGAGCTCGTCGCTGCAGCCGTAGGCACCGACCGCCGGACCACCTCCGGCCTTGGGGGCACCGAAGGTCTTGTGGAGCATGTACATGCACGCATCGAAGCCGAGCTCGCGGGCCTTGATCTTCCCCATCACGCCGTTGAAGTTGGCGTGGTCGTAGAAGCAGAGACCACCCGCGTCGTGGACGACCTCGACCCACTTGTCGATCTCGGGGTTGTAGATCCCCATGTCGTCGGGGTTGTTCACCATCAGCGACGCGGTTCTCTCGGAGACGGCTGCCTTCAACGCGTCGAGCGACGGGTAGCCGTTCTCCTCGAGCGGCAGCGTCACGATCTTGAAGCCCGCCGCGGCGGCCGTGGCCGCGTTGCATGGGTGGGCCTGGATCGTCGTCACGATCTCGTCGCGCTGCGCAAGCTCTCCGCGCGAGGCGTGGTAGGCCCGGGTGATCACTGCATGGGTGTACGCGGCGTGGGCTCCGCCACCGGCCTGGAAGACGAACTGGTCCATGCCGGAGACCCCGCGCAGGATGAGGTCGAGGCCGTGGACGAGCTCCAGGACGCCCTGGAGCGTGTCGTCGTCCTGCTGGGGGTGCAGCTCGGCGATCTCGGGTCGCGCGACGAGCTCCCACGCGAGGCGCGGGTTGTACTTCATCGTGCAGGTGCCGAACAGGCTGACGCCCATCATCCCGAGCGTCTCCTGGGAGAGATGGAGGTAGTGCCGCAGCACCTCGGGCTCGGAGAGCTCCGGCAGCGCCGGCGGTTGTCCCCGTCGTGCGGACGTCGGGCACGAGGGAGGCCGGGTCGCCGACCGCGGCTCGGAGCGCGGGGTCGCTCGTCGAAGACGATGCCCCGTCGTCCGGTCGCGCCCATCTCCATCACGAGCGGCTCGTCCCAGACGGCGGCGTGATAGCGACGGAGGGTCATGCGACCACCTCCTCGATGGCGCCGGCGAGTCGCTCGAGGTCGGCGCGCTCGTGCACCTCGGTCACGCAGGTCAGCGCGCTCTGCCCGAGCTAGGGCAAGTCGACGCGCTGAGATCGATGCCACCGAAGATCCCGTGCGCGCGGAGCGCCCGGTTGATCTCGGCGACGGTCTTGCCGGTCCCGTCGAAGCCACCACGAACTCCTTGAAGAACCCGGAGGGGAAGACGACCTCGACCCCGTCGATCGCCGAGAGCAGCTGTGCCGCGTAGTGGCTGCGGCTGAGGATCGCCTCGCCCAGCTCGCGCGAACCCGGTCGGGCCCATCAGCGCCATGTAGGCGGCGTTCGCGACCGCGTGGAGATACGTCGAGTTGCCCGGTCCAGTCGTTGCCCTCCTCGCGGCTGCCGTACGAGGTCTGCTCGAAGAGAGCGATTCCGAAGCCGTGCTCGCCGGCGACTGGTCTCGGCGATGCTGACGTTGAGCGTCGGGTACTGGTGGGCGTAGCGCTCCTCGTCGCGCGTCGCGATGAATCCGCCCACGCCGCCACCCGCGGACATGTGGACGCCGAGCGGCTGGATGGAGCCGACGACGATGTCTGCGCCGTACTCACCGGGGGGCGCGAGCACGCCGAGCGAGATCGGATCGACGCCGACGACGGTCTCGGCGCCTGCGGCACGCGCGAGGGCAGCGATCTCTGCGGCGTTCGGCTCGACGATGCCGAGGAATCCGGGGTTCTCGAAGAGGACGGCCGCGGTACGGGTCGAGAGCTTCGCGCCGAGGTCGTCGAGGTCGAGTCCGCCCGTTGCGGGGTCGAAGGCGACGAGGTCGACCTCGAGGTGGCCGGCGAGCTCCGGGCGTCCGCAGTAGGTGCGGATCACGGCGAGTCGCTCGGGGCTGATCGCCTGCGGGGACGAGGACGTGCGTCGCGCCCGGTCAGGCGGGCCGCCATCCGCAGCGCGTGGCCCTCGGCGCAGCCCCAGCTGTACACGGGAAGGCCGACGAAGTCCATCGCGATCAGCTCGGCGAGCTGGCTGGTGAATTCGAACCACGCCTGGTTGCGGCCGTGGTCGGACGAGGGCGTGCCCCACACGGGCGTGAGGAACTCGCTGCGGCGGGCGATCTCGTCGACGATCGCGGGCACGTGGTGCTGCCAGATGCCGCCGCCGAGGAAGCTGAGGTTCCGCTCGCACGTCTCGTTCCGGGCCAGCAGGTCGACGAGGTGGCGTCGCAGCGCCGCCTCGGAGACGGAGCGCGGGCGGCAGCGTCGAGCGGCTGCTTCAGACGGTGCTCCGGCGGGATCTGGGCGAACAGCTCCTCGACGTCGTCGACGCCGACGGCGTCGAGCAGCTCGCGCCGGAGCGCGGGAGTCGAGTTGGGCATGTAGGGATGCGCGGTCATGCGGCCACCTTGTAGACGAGGGTTCGACCGCGGGGCGACGTGGACGCGGCGGTAGCCCACGAGCGAGGCATCGAGCTCGGGATCGCCGGTGTCGACGTGGAGGACGGGCGGATCGAGCGCGAGGAGCTTGCGCAGGCCGGCGACGATCTCGACGTCGTCGAGGCCGATCCGACGGAGCACGGCCGGGCTGAGCTGCTGGTTGCCGCGGCCGAGGAGGGCGCCCTGACCGCCGACGACGCCGACGACGAGCGTCGCAGGCTCGGCGGCGAGGAGGTCGAGCAGCTCGGCTTCGCCACGTCGGCGCGCGACGAGTCGCCCCGCCTGCACGACGTCGACACCGAGCAGGGTCGCGGGCAGCCCGAGCGTGCGCATCACGCGTCGGGTCGTCGTGCCGGGCCCGATCACGTAGAGCCGTCGAGGGTCCATCGCGACGGCGAGCTCCGCGCAGACGGCGTCGAGGTCGGCCTCGTCCGACGAGGGCGGCGGCGACGCCTTCATGGCCTGCACGCGCCGGGCGTCGTCAGGCACGCGCATCGCCCCGTAGAGGCGGGTGCTGATCCGGCCGGCCCTGACCGCATCCTCGTCGACGTCGACGACCTCTCCGTCGCGCAAGGCAGCCGAGGCACCGGTAGCGAGGTACTCGGCTGCGACGTCGCCTGCGCTCTCCGGGGTCGTCGCGAACACGCCGGAGTGCATCTTCACCCCGGTGGGGATGCCGAGCACCGGCACGCTTGTCGCCGACGGCGTCGTGCAGGTCGCGCGTCGTGCCGTCGCCGCCGGCGAACAGGATCAGGTCGACGCCGCGCTCGAGCAGGGCGCTGCCCGCGGAACGGGTGTCGGCGGCCGTGGTCGCACGCGCCTCGGCGTCCCGGCAAGGCAGCACATCGGTTGCGAAGCCGTGGCGGGCGGCGAGGTCGGCCCCCATCTCGCCGGGGGCGGCGACGAGGGTCAGCTCGGGTCTGCTGCGCTCGAGACGGGTGAGCGCGCGGTCGGCTCGCTCTGCTGCGAACGGGACGGCTCCGAGCGCGCGCGCACGCTCTACGACGTCGGATCCGTCGGTGCCCTTGAGCGCGACCGAACCGCCCATGCCGGCAATCGGGTTGACGATCAGGCCGACGCTCCTCACCCGAGCGAGCCCTCGCTGCGGAGCTCCGCGGCGATCTCGTCCGCCGCGCGGCGGGCAGTGGCGACCAGCTCGGCGATCTCCTCCTCGGTGACGACGAAGGGGGGCGAGAAGGAGATCGTGTCCGCCGCGGGGAGCGCCCGTGTGATCAGCCCGAGCTCGAGGCAGCGTCGCGCCATGCGTGGGCCGACCTTGAGCGAGGGATCGAATCTGGTGGCGGGCTCCTTCGACGCGACGAACTCGAGCGCCCCGATCAGGCTCTGGCCGCGGATCTCCCCGACGAGCGGGTGATCGGCGAACGCCTCGCGTAGCAGCCGATGCATGAGCGCGCCGCGCTCTGCGGCCTGGGCGACGAGGCCGTCCTGCTCGATCAGGTCGAGGTTGGTCATCGCGACGGCTGCGGCGAGCGGATGCGCGGAGTACGTGTAGCCGTGGCCGAACGGGGCGCCGGCCGAGCCCTCGACGAGCACCCGCCACATGCGCTCGGACACGATCGACCCGGACAGCGGCACGTAGCCGGAGGTGAGGCCCTTGGCGACGGTGATCAGGTCGGGCTCGATCCCGAAGACCTCGCTACCGAACCAGCTGCCGAGCCGGCCGAAGGCGGTGATCACCTCGTCGGCGATCAGAAGCACGTCGTGTCGACGGAGCACCTCCTGCACGCGGGCGAAGTAGGTGGCGGGCGGCACGATGACGCCGCCGGCGCCCATGACGGGCTCGGCGATGAACGCCGCGACCGTCTCGGGCCCCTCGGCGAGGATCAGCTGCTCGAGGTCGTTGGCGAGCTTCGCTGCGAACTCCTCGTCGGTCATGCCCGGCTCCGCCTCCCAGAGACGATGCGGCGCGGTCGTGTGGCGCACCATCGGCAGGGGCAGGTCGAACTTCGCGTGGAGGCCGGGCAAGCCCGGTCAGGCTCGCCGACATCACGCTGACGCCGTGGTAGCCGCGGTCGCGCGCGATGATCTTCTTCTTCTCGGGCCGGCCGAGGACGTTGTTGTAGTACCAGACGAGCTTCACGTTGGTGTCGTTCGCGTCCGAGCCGGTACAGCCGAAGAAGACCTTGCTCATGCCCGCCGGCGCGAGCGCGAGGAGGCGCTCGGCGAGCAGCCCCGGTGTGTCCGTGCCCATCGAGGAGAACGCGTGGTAGTAGCCGAGCCGCGAGGCGCTCTCGCGGAGTGTCTCGCCCAGCTCGGCGCGGCCGTAGCCGACGTTCACGCACCAGAGCCCGGCCATGCCGTCGATGTACGAGCGGCCTTCGATGTCCGTGACGCGGGCGCCTGAGCCCGGCGACGATCATGGTCGGGCGAGCCCGGAGCGCTCGTGCTCGTCGAGCTGGGTGAACGGGTGGAAGACGGAGCGGCGGTCGGCGTCGACGGCGGCGGCAGCACTCGACTCGGTCATGTCAGGCCTTCCTCAGGGTCGTTCGCATACCGCACGACTGTTCGGAGATCTGGTCACAGGCTACGCCGCTCAACGGCAGGGCGTCAAGGAGGCACGCCACGCTCAGACCCCGTGGAGGACGACGGTCTTCAGCTCGGTCATCTCGTCGACCGCGTAGCGCGGGCCCTCCTTGCCGATGCCGCTGCCCTTCAGCCCACCGTAGGGCATCAGGTCGGCCCGCCAGAGCGGCGAGGAGTTGATCTGGATCGAGCCGCAGTCGACCTCGCGCGGCGAACCGCATCGCGGCACCGAGGTCGTTCGTGAAGAGCCCCGCCCCGAGCCCGTACTGGCTGTCGTTCGCGACCGCGATCGCCTCGTCGACGCCGTCGACGGCCGTGAGCACCACGGCCGGCCCGAACAGCTCGTCACGCGAGATGCCAAGGCGCGGGTCGACGTCGCCGAGCACGCTCGGCTGGACGACGGCTCCGTCGCGCTCGCCACCCGTGATCAGCCGTGCTCCCTGGGCTACAGCGTCGTGGATCGCCCCCTCGATCCGCTCCGCCTCGGCGACCGAGATGACGGGACCCACGTCCGTCCCGTCGGCCAGCGGGTGGCCGGTGGTGAGGCGCTCCACGAGCGGGACGAGCCGCTCGACGAACTCCGGATACGCCGAACGGTCGACGAGGACGCGCTGGACGGAGATGCACACCTGGCCGGCGTTGACGTATCCGCCGACGGCCGTCGCGGCGGCGGCCTGTTCGAGGTCGGCGTCGCCGAGCACGATCAGCGGGCAGTTCGAGCCCAGCTCGAGCGAGAGCCGCTTCACTCCGGCGACGCGGGTGATCTCCTCACCCACCGCCGTCGACCCCGTGAAGCTGATCTTGCGGACCCGAGGGTCGGCGCAGAGCGCGCCGCCCAGCTCCGAGCCGCGACCCGTGATGCACTGGATCGCGTTCTCCGGGAGCCCCGCCTCGAGCAGCACGCGCGTCAGCCAGAGCGCAGTGAGCGGGGTCTGCCGTGCCGGCTTCAGCACCACCGCGTTGCCGGCTGCGAGCGCAGGGCCGACCTTGTGGACGACGAGCAGGGCCGGGTAGTTGAACGGGGTGATCGCGACGACGATGCCGCAAGGCTGCCGGATCGTGAACGCGAGCTTCCCGGCCCCGTTCGCGGAGGCGTCGACAGGCACGGTCTCGCCGTGCAGGCGAGCGCCTTCGGCGGCGCTCACGCGCAGCAGATCGGGAATCCGCCGGGCCTCGCCGATCGCCTCGGCGAGCGGCTTGCCGACCTCGAGCGCGATCGTGCGGGCAAGATCGTCGACCCCGGCCTCGACCAGGTCGGCGGCGCGGCGGACCGTCTCGGAGCGCTCGTGTGCCGTGAGTCGCCGCATCGCGCGGGCACCGTCTTCCGCGGCCGCGATCGCGAGCGCCACGTCGTCGAGACTCGCGACCGGAACGGTGTCGATCACCGTCCCGTCGAATGGGTTCGCGATCGTGTCCTCGCGCCGTCCCGGCTCGCCACTCCCCGGCGACGTACATCAGCATCCTGCCCACCTCCCATGCCGGCGCCCGCTGCGGGCAGCGCCTCGTCGAAGTTGCCGGCCGGTGCTCGCGTGACCACAATGCCGGTTGTGCCTACGCGCTCCCTGCGTCTCCCCGACGGCCACGGACTCGCGCGCGGGGCCGCGACGACGATCGTGCTCGACGGGCGTCCCGTCACCGCATACGAGGGCGAGACCGTCGCGACGGTGCTGCTCGCCGAGGGCGACGCTCAGCGTGCGCGTGACGCGCGACGGGAAGCCCACGCGGCGTGTTCTGCGGGATCGGCGTGTGCTTCGAGTGCCTCGTCGTCGTGGACGGGGTGCCCAACACGCGCGCCTGCGTCACCTGGGTGCGCGAGGGGATGACGGTCGCCCGACAGGAGGGCTTCCGCGAGGCCACAGCGGGTCAATAGCGGGCCTCGGTGAGCGCGACGTAGTTGCCGTCGGGCTCGACGAGGTACACGTAGCGCCACTCGCCCGTCCCGACGTCGAGCGCCGCGGGCTCGCCGAGCGTCTCGATGCCGCTCGGACGGAGCGCGGCGATCGCGCCGCTCCAGGTTCGCGACGCCGGATCCCGAAGTCCATCGGGCCGAGATGCCCCCACTCGCCGCGGCAGTCGTGGCCGGGCGGGTCGAGCACGACCGGCTCGATCGCCGCGCCCTGGCTCGGCATCGGCATCGTCATGTGCTGCCTCGGGAGCCGGGCCTGGTCGTACCACGGCGCCTCGTACCACGGCGCCATCGGGATCGAAGAAGTCGACCGACTCGAACAGCAGCTCGGTGAACCCGAGCGCCTCGTAGAACGCCCGCGAGCGCGCCATGTCGGTGACGCCGAATGCGACGTGGTTGACGCCCTCCGCGCGGGCCGGCCCGGGCAACGACCGCCAGAGCCCCGTCCACTCGATCATCTCGAGCTTCGTCCCCCACGGATCGGCGACGTACGCGATGTCGAGCGAGACGCCGTTCGGCGGGACGTCGGCCGCCATCGGCGCCATCAGCGACTCGCAGCCGGCGGCGACGAGCGCGTCGTGGACACCCTGCACGTCGCGGACGTGCAGGCAGATCTCGCAGACGCCGACCTCGCCCCAGGCCTGCCCGCTCGGGACGGGCGGCGGCCCGTCGCCGTCGAGCACCTGGACGAGCTTCACCCGGCCGGGGCCGACGGGGGTCGCGCTGCTCGAGGCGAGCATCGCGACGCGTGCCCGCGGGGAACGGCCCGCGATCTGCTCGAGCCCGGGCAGGTCGCCCGTGAAGTCGAACAGGAGCTGGTCGAAGCCGACGTGCCGCCCGTAGAACTCGATCGCCTCGTCGATGTCGCCGACGCCGACACCGACGTGATCGACACCCGACAGCGTGGTCATGCTGCACCGACCGTGTCGTGCAGCGAGCCCGGCCTCGAGCAGGATCTCGTGCATCTGCCGCAGGCTCGCCTCGTCGGTGACCGGGAGGCGCGGCGGACGGACGTGGCCGCGTGGGCTGGCCGAGCATCCCCATCAGCGCCTTGAGCTGGCTCTGGTAGGCGCCGAACTGGCCGCCCCAGCCGCCGGGCAGCCAGAGCTTGGGGAAGAGCTCGTCGGTTCGGCGTGCGTGCTCGCGCGCGAACGTCGAGGTCGCCCCGCCAGATGGCCTCCCAGAACTCGGCGTCGGGCGCGCCCCACAGCGAGCCGCCGCCGATGAAGCCGTCGCCGCCGTTCTCGAGCAGGAACTCGAGGCCGGCGGCGCTCATGAACGGGCCGAACACGCGCACGTCCTCGACCACGCGCTTCGTCGTCTCGAAGAACTGCTCCAGGTTCGGGCGTGCTGTCCTTGATCGCGACGACGTTGCCGACGGCCGCGAGCCGCTCGGCGAGGTCGGGCCCGATGTCGACGCTCGTCCCGTGCGGCCAGTTGTAGGCCATCAGCGGCGCGTCGACACCGTCGGAGATGTCCTCGTAGTAGCGGACGGTCTCGTCGGGGTAGGTCTTCGAGTACGGAGGCGGCGTCGAGCCGATGCCGTCTGCGCCGATCGAGATCGCGTGCCGACCGAGCTCGACCGCCTCCTTCGCAGTCAGGGCGGTGCAGCCGATCACGACGGTGATCCGGCCGGCCACCTGGTCGATTGCGGTCTCCGCGACGAGGCGACGCTCGTCCGGCGCTCTGCGAGAACCACTCCCCGCTCGTGCCGTTGATGAAGATGCCGTGCATGCCCTGTCCGACGTACCAGTCGATCAGCGCGCGCAGCGCGTCGGTGTCGACGGCACCGTCCGCTGCGAAGGGCGTCGGGACAGGCGGGCCAGTAGCCCTTCCAGTCGACGTCGTCTCTTCGCATCATCGGCCTCCTCAGGCGGTCGTCGGTTGGGTGGCTATGGCCCGGTCGGGCGAGAACTGCGAGCGGGAGGGCGTCGCGGTCTCCGGTCATCGAGTCGGCGAGCAGCCGCGCCATCAGCGGGCTCAGCGTGAAGCCCGTCGTGGCCATCAGGCTGTGGTAGCCGGGGACGCGCGAGGTCTCGCCCACCATCGGGGCGAGGTCGTCCGGTGAACGCCATCACCCCCGACCAGGTGCGCACGACGCGGACGTCGGCGAGCAGCGGCACGACGCGCACCGCGACGGCGAGGTTCCCGGCCATGCTCTCCCAGAGGGTCGAGTAGCGGCGCGGCGCCGGCTCGGCCCGCGACGGCCAGCCGCCGCCGATGATGAACGTCCCGTTCGCAGTCTGCTTCAGCGTGAGCCGGCGGCCGATGTGCTGCACCATCGGCACGAGCACGTGCTCGCGCGGCTCGGTCACGTTCAGGTGAAGTCCCTCGGAGCGGATCGAGGCGAGTCGAGGCCGACCATCGCTGCGACGCCGGCAGCCCAGGCGCCGGCGGCGTTGACGATCCGGTGGGCGCGGATCCGGCCGGCCGCGGTGGTCGACCGTGAACCTTGGGCGCCGCCGTCCGGGTCGACCGTCGATCGCCGGTCACCTCCGCGTGGGTGCGAATGACGGCGCCGCGCTCGGCGGCGCGAAGGGCGAAGAGCGGCGCGGCGAGCGACGGGTTCGCGTGTCCCTCCTCGGGGCAGTAGCTCGCCCCGGTGAGATCGTCCGCGAGGTACGGCGCGAACTCGCGCAGCTCGCGCCCGGTGAGGACGTGCGTCTCGAGCCCGGCCCCCGCCTCGATCACCTGCTTGTCGTAGAGGAGCTGGAGCTCCTCCGGCGTCTCGGCGACCATCAGGCCGCCGGTCTCGTGGATGTCGAGCGGCCCGTTCAGCTCTTCCTCGAGCGTGCCCCAGACCTCTGCGGCCTCGGCGTGCAGCCGGACCTCCGTCTGGAGGCGGTCGCGCACGTTCTCGGTCTCGCCGCGCCGTCAGCTGGTGCAGGGCGATCTGGTAGTGGAAGCTGCCGGCGTTCGTTCCGGATGCCTCGCGGTTGAGCTCGCCACGCTCGACGAGCACGACCTCGACCCCGTGTCGGGCGAGGTAGTACGCGAGCGCCGTGCCGGCGAGGCCGCCGCCGATCACGAGCACGTCGGTCTCGTCCGGGAGCGGCGCCGCGAGCTCGGCGGCCGGGAGCCAGCCGCCCTCCGGCACGAGCGACCGTCGCGTGGTCGGGTTCTCAGTCGTCAAGGGTGAAGAGGCCTCGCGTCGAGGATCGGACGTCGTCGGCGACCGCGACCATCGGTACGGGCCGCAGCGGGGCGCCGCGGTGTGGGCATCGGGACGTCCGCGATCGTCCCTGCCGTGGCGGCGCGCGATCATCGCGGCGATCGTGGCGCTGGCAGTTGCGGCCCTGGCAGAGGCCCATCGCCGGCCCGCGTGAGGTTCTTGACCACGTTGACGTCGGTGGTCGCGGCGACGGTCTCGTCGAGCTCGCCGGCGGTCACCTCCTCGCAGCGGCAGACGATCGTCTCGGCGTCGCGAGCTCGTAGATGCCGGCGCCGACGGTGTGCAGGGGCGCGAGAGCTCGGCGGAATGCCTCCTTCCGCGCGAGCCGCGCGCGGATCGCGGACGCGCGCGCGTGCGGCGTCGCCATCGTCGATCGCGCCGAGGTCGCGGAGCGCGCCGAGCGCGGCGAGGCGTCCCTCGTCGGTGGCGACGTAGGAGCCCGCGACGCCGGTCGCCGTCGCCTGCGGCGGAGACGCCGGCGACGGTCGTGCGCAGCCATTCGTCGCGGACGACGACGGGGCCGCCGAGGCTCTCGTCGTACGTGAAGCTCGCAGCCGCGCGAGGCGCAGCAGCTCCACGGACGGGAAGAAGCCGTAGCCGACGCAGAGCGTGTCGGCCGCCACCGTCTCCTCGGTGCCGGCGACGGGACGCCAGTCGGCGTCGACCGCAGCGTGGACGACCTGCTCGACCCGTCCGTCGCCCTCGGCGCGGACCACGATCCGGCGGTACAGCAGCGGCGTCCGGTCGCGCAGCAGACGGGCGCGGTAGCCGACCGCGTCGCGGAGGAGCGCCGTGTTACCACGCGCCGCGCGCAGGAGGCGCAGCACGTCGCCTGGCGCCGGGCGCGGGGCCGGCCTCGAGGGCGAGCACGACATCGGCGCCGTACGACGCGCAGCTGGGCCGGGAAGGCGAGAGCGAGCGGGCCGCTGCCCGCGAACACGATGCGCCGGCCGGGAAGGATCCGTTGCGTCTTCACGAGCGTCTGCGCGCCACCTGCGGTGATGACGCCCGGAAGCGTCCAGCCGGGGAAGACGACCGGCCGGTCGTGGGCGCCGGGTGCGATGACGACATGGCGGGCGTCGACCGTCTCGACGTGCTGCTCGTCCTGCACGAGCACGAGCGAGGTTCCGGTGATGGCAACGACGCTCGTGCGAAGGAGCAGCTCCGCGCCGGAGCGCTCGGCCTCGTCGATCGCGGCACGGCCCCTCGCAGAAGTCACGCCCGAGCTCCTGAGCGCCTTCGACGTGGAAGCCGAGGCCGGGCTGCTTGAAGATCTGCCCTCCGAGCGTGGGTCGCTCGTCGACGAGCCCGACCGGAGGCCGCCCCGCGCCGCCTCAGCTGCCGCGGCGAGGCCGGCGGGACCACCGCCGACCACGAGGACGTCGTACGAGCGGGTGGTCACGGTTACAGGCTAGACCGAGGCATGGGACACAGGGAGTGGCCGGCAGCCTTGGCTGCCGGCCACTCCCGTTTGGTCTCTTCGCCCTGGTTACTTCTTGCAGGGAGGCATCAGAGGCAGCGGGGCCCCGATGGTCGCCTTGTAGATCTTCGCCAGCTGACCGCTGTTCTGCGTCTTGCAGATGAAGGCGCTGAGCGACTTGGCGAGCTTGGTGTTGCCCTTCTGCACGCCGTAGGAGCCGTACTCCACGTTAGCGGCTTCGCGAGCGCGACCTGCTTGACCTTGCCGGGGTTCGACTTCTGGAACTGCGCGAGCAGGTAGTTCTCGACGACGATGCCGTTCGCGCGGCCCGTCGCGACCTCGAGGAACGCGGCGTTCTGGTCGGTGAACGACTTCGACTCCGCGTTCGGGAAGGTCTTCTGCACGAGCTGCTCGGCCGTCGAGCCCTGCAGGGACGTGATCACGATGCCCGACTGGTTCCACGCGGAGATGCTGGCGCCGGTGGAGTCACCGGTTCCCTGCGCGAGGATCTGGGCGTACGGCACGTACGCGCGGCTGAAGCTGATGGACTTCCTCCGCTCCGGCGTGGCGGACAGCCCGACCGAGACCATGTCGAACTTCTTGGAGACGAGACCCGGGATGAGTCCGTTGAAGTCGAGGTTCTTGATGTCGAGCTTCACACCCCACTGCTTCGCAAGAGCCTTGAGCAGGACGACGTCGTAGCCGGCCGGCTTGCCCTTCGAGTCGAGATACATCTGCGGCTTGAACTGGAGCGTCATGCCGACCGTGAGCGTCCCGTCCTTCATCAGCCCATACGGGTTGGCCTTGCTCGCCGAGTTGCCGGCGCTGGCGACGGCCGCGAATGCGATCGCTGCGGCGAGAACGCCGAAGACGACAGAGGCCCGGCCGATCCACTTCCTTGAGAACACGTGGTTCCTCCCTTGTGAGGTGATCCTCGGTGGTTGACACACCTGCGAACGCGCCCCTTTCCAGACGCGTGGCGACGTCGGTTGTTGGTCAGGCGCCTCCTACGGTGACGCTGTACTCCTGGACGATCCGCTCGACGCGCCGTCGACGGCGTCCGTGGATCGTGTGCGCGATCCGGCCTTTCGGCGGGGTCGCGAGCGTCTTCTCTATCGCGCGGAACAGGAAGTCGATCGCGAACGCGGCAATCACGTAGAGCGCGGCGGCAGCCGTGTAGAGCACGAACGGCTGGAAGGTGATCGAGTTGATGTTCTGGGTCACGCGCACGACCTCGAGGAGGCCGATGACGGTGAACACGGACGTGTCCTTCACCATCCCGATGAACATGCTCCCGATGTTGGGGGTCGCGATCTTCGTCGCCTGGGGCAGCACGACCTGGACGAACACGCGCACCGGGTTCATCCCGAGCGCGAGCCCCGCCTCGCGTTGCCCCCGTGGGATCGCCTCGAGCGCCGCGCGGTAGATCTCCGCGATGAACGCGCTGTAGAGCAGCACCAGCGCGATCACGCCGGCCTGGAAGACCGTGAAGTTGATCCCGACGAGGAGCGACCAGCCGAAGTAGACCCAGATCACGCTGACGAGCGCCGGGATCCCCCGGAAGACGTTGACGTAGATCGAGCCGAACCAGCAGAACGGCGGCTTGCTCATCCGGACGAGGGCAAGAAGCAGCCCGCCGATCACCGACAGCACGAGAGCCACGAAGGCGACCTCGAGCGCGACGAGCAGGCCACGCAAGAGGTCGACCCGGTTCTCCCAGACCAGGCTCCAGTCGTAGGTCGCGAGCACGGTCACAGCACCGCCTCGATGAACTGGCGCGTACGAGGGTTGGAGCACGTGTCGAAGAAGCCGCGTGGGCCGGACTCGCAGATCAGGCCCTCGTCCATGAAGACGTTGAGATCGCCGATCTCGCGCGCGAAGTTGAGCTCATGGGTGACGACGACCATCGTCATCCCCGACTCGGCGAGCTGTCGCATCGCAGCGAGCACGTCACCGACCAGCTCCGGATCGAGCGCGGAGGTGGGCTCGTCGAAGAGCATCACCTTCGGGTCGAGGCTGAGGGCTCGTGCGATGGCAACGCGTTGGGACTGGCCGCCCGACAGCTCCGCCGGATAGTGCGCCGCCCAGTTGAGCAACCCGACACGCTGCAGCGCCGCCGCGGCCCGTTCCTCCGACTCGCTGCGCGACATGCCCTTCTTCACCGAGCGCAGAGGGCGAGCGATGTTGTCGAGCGCCGTCAGGTGCGGAAACAGGTTGAACTGCTGGAACACCATCCCGACGTGGCGTCGCAACTGCATCGCGCTTCCCCGCTTCTGCTGCGGCTCGCCGGGAACCCCGGGCCCGTACTCGACGCCGAGCACCTTCACCGATCCTTCGCTTGGCTCCTCGAGCAGGTTGATCGTCCGCAGGACGGTCGACTTGCCCGACCCCGACGGCCCGAAGATCACGACGTGCTGCCCGTCGCGCACGGTGAGGTCGACGCCGTGCAGCACCTCCTTGGTGCCGAACGACTTCTTGATCCCACGGAGCTCGACGATTCCCGCTGCCGTGGGCTCACCAGCCGATGTGTTCGCGGGGCCTTTCTCCGTCACGGGGCTGGGTGGCACATCAAGAGAGGGTGTTCGCATGGTGGACGCGATGTGCGCATCGTGAACCTCCCGATCGGTGATGTCAAGCGACCCCGGAAACGCAGGCGAGCAGGTCGTTCGGCCAGGGTCAGTATCGTGCATGACCGTGCTCGAGTCGAAGTCCGAGCGGGCGTACCAGGTGATCCGCCGGCGCGTCGTCGACGGCACCTACGGCCCCGGCGATCGGATCGTCCTGCCCCAGGTCGGCGCCGAGCTCGGGATGAGCGTCGTCCCCGTCCGCGAGGCGCTGCGTCGGCTCGAGGCCGAGGGGATGGTCGAGTTCACGCGCTGGGCCGGGGCGCGGGTCACGGTGTTCGACGAGCGGCAGCTCGGCGAAGCGATCGAAGCGGCTGCGCTGCTCGAGGGGGAGATCGCGCAGCTCGCCGCGCCACACCTGCGCCGGCAGGACGTTGCCGCGATGCGCCGCGAGAACCGACTGCTGCGGACGGCGGAAGCGGCGGGAGACCTCGAGGGCGCCCGCGACCGCGACCGAGGGTTCCATGCGGTCGTGCACGCGCGCTGTCCGAACCGGCTCCTGGTGATGCTCGTCGAGACCGCCTACGCGCGCATGGACACGCTCCGCAACGTCTTCGAGCACGAGCCGCGGCGCATCGGCCACGCCGCGGCAGAGCACCAGAGCCTCGTCGAGCTGCTCGGAACGCGGCCCGACCCCGAGGATGTCGGCCGCGCGTTCCGACGGCACGGGCTCGACGCCGCCGCGGAGATCGCCCGTTGGGAGCCGAACGTCCAACACGATCCCGAGAAACGTATACGATCTCGCACTTCGTGATCCGTCGGGGAGGTCGGGATGGTCAAGATCGTGTGGTTCCTCAAACGCGCCGAGCACCTCAGCCAGGAGGAGTTCGAACGCTGGTGGCTCGAGCGTCACGTTCCGGTCGCCCGCGCTGCGCCCGGGCTGCGACGGTACGTCGTGAACCTCCCCCGTCGCCGACGACCTCGCGGGCAAGCCGTCCGCCGAGTGCGAGTGGGACGGAGTCGCCGAGCAGTGGTTCGACGACGACGACGCGTTGAACGCCGCGTATTCGCGTCCCGTCGCGGGCGACGTGCGGGCGGACACGCTCGCGCACGTCTCGCGCCTCGAGCGGCTGATCGTGCGAGACCTCGAGATCGACCTTCCCGCGGATGGCTGAGAGCGCCGTCGGGAGTGCCGGCACGACGTCAGAGGGTGTAGCCGACCTGGTCGTCGTCGGATCGGGCGCCGCAGGGTTCGCGGCGGCGATCACCGGCGCACGCGCAGGTCTCGACGTGCTGATGCTCGAGAAGCGGGCGGTGCTCGGCGGCACGACGGCGCGCTCAGGCACCTGGATCTGGATCCCGAACCACCGGCTCATGCAGGACGCGGGAATGGCGGACCCGCGCGACGCAGCGCTGCGCTACATGGCGCGCCTCACCCGACCCGACCGCTACGACCCGGACGATGCCACCCTCGGGCTGCCGCCCGACGAGCACGCCATGCTTGCCGCGTTCTACGACAACGCTGCAGCTGCGCTCGACGAGATCGTCGACGCCGGCGGCATCGATCCTGTGATGCTCGACCGCGCGCCGGACTACTTCGCCGAACTGCCGGAGAACGCCGCTCCGCACGGCCGCGTGATCGTCTCGCGGGGCAGGGAGCGTCCCGACCAGCTCACAGGTCGTGAGCTCGTCGAAGACCTCGCGGACACCGCGCGCCGGCACGGCGTGCGCATCGAGCTCGGCTGCCGGGTGACCGACGTCGTACGCGACCGGGGCGGAGCCGTGCGCGGCGTCGTCACGGACGGGCAGCGGCAGGTCGGCGCGCGGCGCGGAGTCGTCTTCGCAACCGGCGGCTTCACGCACGCCGAGGACCTGCTCCGCGACTTCTTCACGGTGCCGTTGCGCCACGGCGGCGCGAGCCCGGGCTCGGAGGGCGACTTCGTGCGCATCGGGCAGCGGCTCGGAGCCCGCCTGCACAACATGAGCGCCGCCTGGTTGGCGCCGGCCCCGATCGAGCCGCTCGTGGCCGATCCCGAGGCGTTCACGACCAACATCTTCGCGCTACGCGGCGACAGCATGATCCTCGTCGACCGCACCGGCCGACGCGTCGCCAACGAGAAGCTCGCGTACAACGAGCTCGCCTCCGTCTTCCTGCGCTGGGACCCGGCGACCGCCGAGTACCCCAACCTTCGCCTCTTCATGGTGTTCGACGACGCCACCGTTCGGCTCTTCGCCGACGGGAAGAGCGGCAACCCGCTGCCCCTGGCGAATGAGGACGCCTCACACGTCGTCACCGGACACACGCTCGACGAGCTCGCCGAGCGGCTGGCGGAACGACTCGCGAGCGCCGACCCCGAGGTCTCCGCCGGGATCCGCCTCGACCCGACCTTCGCGTCCACGCTCGCGCAGACGCTCGAAGCCTACGGCGAGGACGCGCGCACGGGCGTCGACCGCGCCTTCGGCCGTGGCGCTTCGCCCATCGAGCTGTTCCGCAACGGCCCGCCCCGTCCCGGAAACGACCGCAACCCCGCGATGTACCCGTTCGCCCCGGAAGGCCCCTACCACGCGATCATCCTCGCGCCCGCGACGCTCGACACCAAGGGCGGCCCGGCGATCGACCCGCACGGCCGCGTGCTCGCCGTCGACGGAGCACCGATTCCCGGCCTCTATGCTGCCGGCAACTGCGCAGGCTTCCCCTCGGCGCAGGCCTACTGGGCGGGCGGCGCCACCGTCGGGCTCGCGATCACGTTCGGCTACCTCGCCGCCCGGCACGCGGCCAGGTCGTGAGCCCCGCGTATCTCGTCACGGGCGCTGGCTCCGGGATCGGCGCCGGCGTGGCGAAGCGGCTGCTCGAATGCGGGCACGGCGTCGCCTGCCTCGACGTCAGGCCGGCTGACGAGGTCGGTGAGGGCACCGCCGTGTCGCTCGTCGCGGACGTCTCGGACGCCGGCGCGGTCGGCCGCGCCGTCGACGAGGCCTGGGCGGCACTCGGCCCGCTCGACGGGTGCGTCGTCGCGGCCGGGATCGAGGAGGAAAGAACCCAGGCTCACGCGCTCGACCCGGCAGTCGCACGACGGGTGCTCGAGGTCAACGTGCTGGGCGTGCTGTTCACGTGCCAATCCGTCGCGCGGCGGATGATCGCCGACGGCCGGCCCGGCTCGATCGTCCTGTTCGGGTCGATGCTCTCGACGCTCGCGACGCCGGGCCTTGCCGCCTATGCCGCCTCGAAAGGAGCAGTCGCCCAGCTCGGGCGGGCGCTCGCGGTCGACTGGGCACCTCACGGGATCCGCGTCAACACGATCGCCCCCGGCTACGTGCGCACACCTATGACTGCGGCCAGCCTGAGCGATCCCGAGCAGCGTGCCCGCGTCGCCACGTCGACGCCGCTCGGTAGGCCGGCCGAGATCGGCGAGATCGTCGACGTCGTGGAGTTCCTGCTCTCGGATCGTTCGAGCTACATGACCGGCTCGCTCGTGAGCGTGGACGGCGGCTGGACGGCACAGGCCTGAGTCAGGCGAGCCAACCGCCGTCGACCACCAGCACATGCCCCGTGACGTAGGACGCCGCGGCGGAGGCGAGCCATGCCACCGCAGCGGCGATCTCGTCGGGATGGCCGAGGCGGCCGAGCGGGACGCGTTCGACACCCAGCTGTTCGAGCTGCTCGCTCGTCGCCAGACCGAGCGTGAGCTCGGTCTCGACGGTGCCCGGGGCAACAGCGTTGACGCGAATCCCGAGCGGAGCGACCTCACGTGCGGCGGCCTGCGTGAGCAGGCGCACCGCACCCTTCGACGCGTCGTAGACGGTCATCGGGCCGGTCGACGCCGTGAACCCGGAGGTCGAGCAGACGGTGACGATCGCGCCGCCGCGGCGCGGCGTCATCGCCCGCACGGCGGCCTGCACGACGAAGAACACACCGCGGACGTTGACGTCCATCAGCCGGTCGTACTCGTCGGGCTCGACGTCGACCAACGGAGTGCGGAACGCGACGCCGGCGTTCGCCACGACCGCTCGTAGCGGCGTCTCGTCATCGACTCGTGCGATCACGTCTCGCACCGTCTCCGCGTCGGTCACGTCGAGATGCACCGCGGCGGCAGAGAGACCGTCGCGACGCAGCTCGTCGGCGCAGGCCTCGGCGGCGGCCGCGTCGAGGTCGGCGACGACAACGTGGTCGCCCGCCACGGCGAGCGCACGGGAGATCGCGCGGCCGATGCCCTTTGCGCCGCCCACGACGAGCGCAGCGGTGGGCAGGTCAGCGGATGTTGCTCGCACCGTTGAGGTCGATCGTCGCGCCGCTGAGGTGACGGCAGCGGCCGGATGCGAGGAACGCGACGAGCTCGGCGACTTCCTCGGGCGGGACCATCTCCCCCATCGCGAGCGCGGCATTGACAGCGTCGATCCCGCCGCGGGCCGCTGCGGATGCCTCGGAGAGCCTGGTGTGGACGATCCCGGGTGCGACGACGTGCGCGAGGATCCCGTCGCGCGCGTGGTTGCGTGCGACAGTCAGGGTGAGGTTCGCCACTGCCGCCTTCGACGCGGCGTAGGCCGCCAGGCTCGTGATCGCCGAGCCGCGCTGTGCCGCCCAGCTCGAGAGCGTCACGATCGTGCCCCCACCGTGCTCGAGGAAGTGCCGCACCGCCTCGCGCACGAGCGACGCGGGTTCGAGCACGTTCACCCGGAGTGCCTGCTGCCACCCGTCGTCCCAGTCCTCGTCAGACCCCTCGAAGGCGGTGGTGGGCATGGTCGCGGCGTTCACCACGACGACGTCGACTCGGCCATGCCAGGCGACCGCCTCTGTCCACAGGCCGCGCGCGGCACCCGGCTGCGACATGTCCGCCGAGACGAGCAGGCGCCGCTCGGGGTCGATGCCGGCGACGGCCTCTTCGGCGCCCTCGCGGTGCGTGCCGTAGTGCGCGACGACGCTTGCGCCCTGCATGCCGAGCACGCGGGCGGTGCAGGCGCCGATCCCGCGGGAGGCGCCGGTCAGCAGGATCGTGCGGCCGGAGAGCGCACCGACGGCAGCCGTCATGACAGTCCCGCCCGGAGCCGCTCGACGTCGGCGCCGTGATCTCCCGTCTCCCAGTCCGCGTTGACCACGACCTCGTCGACGCCGGCCCGGACGAGCGACGGCAGCGCGGCCGCGACCTCGTCGGCGCGACCGGCCGAGTCGACGAGGCGGAGGACGACCCGACAGGCGGTCGCGTCCCTGCCGGCGGCGGTTGCGGCGGCCCGCATCGCCTCACCTGCGGAGGCGAGCGCATCCGGGTCGAGCTCCGAGAGGGACTGCTGCGCGAGCCAGCCGTCGGCCAGCGCGCCCGCGCGTCGCAACGCGAGCGGCGAGTGACCGCCCATCAGGAACGGGATGCGGTGCGCCGGCGTCGGCAGGCAGAGCACGCCGGCCGGCAAGGTGTAGCGCTCGGAGGAGCGCGCCGCAGGCCTGCCGGTCCAGCAGTCCCGCGCGATCTCCATCCACTCCTCGAGCCTCGCGCCACGCCCCTTGAACGGCACGCCCAGCGCCTCGAACTCCTCTTCGAGCCAACCCGCTCCGACGCCGAGCGAGAGACGGCCTCCGCTCGCGACGTCGATCGAGGCCGCCTGCTTCGCGAGCTCGACCGGGTGGCGCAACGGCAGCACGAGCACCGCAGTTCCGATCCCGGCGGTCGTGGTCGCCCCTGCGATCAGCGAGAGCGCGACGAGGGCGTCGAAGTACGGCACGTCCATCGGCCAGGTGGCGCGGCCGTCGGCGGCGAACGGGTACGCGGCGCTGCTCTCGGAGGGTAGGACGATGTGGTCGGCCACCCATAGCGACTCGTAGCCCGCCGTCTCGAGCGCGGCTGCCATCACGGGGATCCCGAGCTCCATCGGCCAGCGGCCGCTGTTCGGGACGAGTGCGCCGATTCGCATGCGGGGCACCATAACCACATCGCTCGCGAGGGCGTCGGGAACGCCCGGACTGCCGATTGACCCGGATCGAACGCGGGAATAGTGTTCGGCTGTAGAACGCAAGTGCGCAAACCGAACACCTTTCCTTCCACTCCTTCCACGGCGGGCATGACGGACACCCGGCCACGGCCCCCCTCACCGCGAGCGCGACCATGGTGACCGACGCATCCTCCGCCGACGCCACGCAGCACGGTGCGCCTGCGCTCAGCGTGCCGCGTAGGCCCCGCCCGCTCCTCCTCGCCAGGGTGCCGGCCGCATGACGGAGCCTCTCGCTCCCCCCGCCTCCGGACCGGTCGAGGAGCGCGTCGACACCGACTTCGTCCAGTCGCTCCAACGGGGCCTGGCGGTGATCCGGGCCTTCGACGCCGAGAACCCGACCCTCACGCTCAGCGAGGTCGCCCGGGCAACCGGGCTGGCCCGAGCCGCCGCCCGTCGCTTCCTCCTGACGCTCGTCGAGCTCGGCTACGTCCGCGTCGACGACCGGCGCTTCCAGCTCACGCCTCGCGTGCTCGAGCTGGGCCACGCCTACCTCTCCAGTCTCACGTTGCCCGAGATCGCGCTGCCCTACATGCGCGACTTCGTCGCGGAAGTCCGCGAATCGTCGTCGCTCTGCGTCCTCGACGAGGATCAGATCGTCTACGTCGCCCGCGTCCCGGCCCAGCGGATCATGTCGGTGTCGATCAGCGTCGGCACGCGGTTCCCGGCGTTCGCCACCTCGCTCGGGCGCGTCCTCCTCGCCGGCCAGCCTGCCGAGTGGCTCGCAGCGCACCTCCGCGAGGTCGAGCTCGTCCCGCTCACCGCTCGCACGATCGCGACGCACGACACGCTCGTCGCCGAGATCGACCGCGTGCGCCGCCAGGGCTGGGCGATCGTCGACCAGGAGCTCGAGGAGGGCGTGCGCTCGCTCGCAGCGCCCATCCGGGACACAAGCGGGAGGGTCGCCGCGGCGATGAACGTCTCGGTGCACGCGAGCCGCTGGTCGCTCCAGGACATGAGGGAGAAGCTCCTCCCGCGCCTCCTGGAGACGGCCGCGCTGATCGATCGGGACGCCAGCGCCTCGCATGGCTGACGCCGTGGCCGCGGACCCCGCCCCGGTTGCCGTCGTCGGTGGCGGGTCGATCGGCGTCGCGTGGTCGATCGTCTTCGCGCGCGCGGGATGCGACGTCGCGCTGTTCGAGCCCGACGCAGCGCGGCGCTCCGCCGTGCGCGCCGACTTCGACGAGCGGCTCGCGCTCCTGCACGCCGGGGGGCTCCTCGGTGCCGCCGCGTCCAGTGTCGGCTCGCGCGTGCGGATCACCGACACGCTCGCCGAGGCTCTCGCTGAGGCGACCCACGTCCAGGAGTGCGCCCCCGAGTCGCTCGAGCTGAAGCACGAGCTGTTCGCCGAGCTCGAGGAGGCGGCGCCCCTGGAGGCAACGCTCGCCACCTCCTCGTCCGCTCTGCCTGCGAGCGCGATCGCAACCGGGTTGCGCACGCGCTCCCGGTGCCTTGTCGCCCACCCCGCCAACCCGCCCTACCTGCTCCCCGTCGTCGAGATCGTCCCCGCGCCGTTCACCGACCCGGCGGTGGTCGAGCGGACGCAGGCGCTCCTCGCCTCGGTCGGTATGCGCCCCGTCCTGCTGCGCCGCGAGATCGAGGGATTCGTCTTCAACCGGCTCCAGGGTGCGGTGCTGCGCGAGGCCTACTGCCTCGTTCGTGACGGCGTCGTCAGCGCGAGCGACGTGGACAGCGTGGTCCGGGACGGACTCGGGCGACGGATGGCGGTGCTCGGCCCGTTCGAGACGGCGGAGCTCAACACGCGCGGGGGGATCGAGGCGCACGCCGCGCGGCTCGGTCCCGCCTACGCCCGCATGGGCGCCGAACGTGGCCAGGACGACCCCTGGACGCCGGAGCTCGTCGCCGAGGTCGCCGCCGACGTCCACCGGCGCCTACCCCCGGAGGACTGGGATGCCAATGTCGCCCGACGCGACGCCGCCTTGATCGCGCTCGAGCGGGCCCGGAGAGAGAGCGGGCTTTCCTGACTCAGACCGGCTCGGACGGGAGCCGGCGTCCGATCGGGTGCATCGTGCCCCGGTGAAAGTCAACCGTCCCTGCAGCCTGGAGCACGAGCGAGGCGATCCTCCAACCTGCGTCGGTTCGCACGAAGCGGTACCGGTAGCGACCCCACAGCTCCCCGTCGGGGGAGCCGTCGACGTAGCGGTGCCACGCGTAGACGTAGGCGAGGACGTCCGCGGCGTCCGTCCCGTCGAATCCGATCCGGACGTTCGAGAGATGGTGGCTCGTCGCGGCGAAGGTGTGATCGAGTCCTCGGGAGATCGCCGACGCGATCGCCTCGGCGCCGACGATCGTCGGCATCTCGGGGCCGTAGTCGACCGTCGCGTCCCCGGTGAACAACGCGGCGACGGCATTGGGCTCGTTGGCGTCGAAGTGGATGCAGTACGCATGCGCGACATCGAGGATCGCCTGCCGGTCGGCGAGCTGGCGCACCGTGCCGGCGAGATCGCCGGGCGCGTACGCCGGAGCGCTGTCGTCAAGACCAGGCATCGCCTGTGGGCTACGCGTCGGTAGTGCGGTCGCTGGTCGAGGCCGGGTGGCCGTGCCGGCGAAGCAGGTCGGCGACGGCGTCCTCGGCGAAGCGCAGACCATCGTGCATCCCGAGCCTGTACGGCGCGGCACCCTTCGCGTCGTTGAAGTCGATCTCTTCGCCGATCCGCGTGAGCAGTGCCTGCAGCCCCGACGCAAGGTCCTCGCCCGGCTCGACGACGCGCCCGAGCTGGGCAGTCTCGAGCGAGTTGCCGGGAGGCTCGATCACGACGCGGCAGCCCGGTAGGACTCCACGAGCCCGTCGAGCGCCTCGGGGTCGAAGCCCACGATGTGGGTGTCGCTCCAGAAGAGCTGTGGCACGACGAGACCCGTGCCGCGCTGCTGCAGCTCCTCGCGCGCGGCGACGCTCTGCCGGATGTTCCGGTCGACGAACGGGATCTCGTGGTCGGAGAGAAACTCCCTCACGCGACAGCACTCCTGTCAGGTCGGCGTCCGCGCATCCGTGTTGAGCGTGAAGAGGACGATGTCCGAGCCCATCAGGCGGTGAACGCTATCAGCGGAACGTCAGGGCGAGCCTCCCTGGAAGCGCGTTCGACGGCAGCGCCGAGACGCTGCAGAATGGAAGTCGATGATCATCGACTTCCGCGTCCAGCCGCCGTTCGCGAGCTTCCTCGACATCTACTTCTACCGTCCGCGTCCGCAGGTGGTCGATCCGGTCAAGGTGAACGCGTTCTCGATCGGTCGGCGGCCGAGCCGGGCCTACGACGAGAGATCGGTCGAGCTCTTCGTCGAGGAGATGGACGAGGCCGGGATCGATCTGAGCGTGATCATGGGACAGCACGCCGGGCCGACCTGGGGCAGCGTCGCCAACGACGACATCGGTGAGCTGATCTCTCGGTACCCGGGTCGCTTCGCAGGCTTCGCGGGCATCGACCCGCAGGAAGCGGGCGCCACCGACGAGATCCGGCGAGCGGTTGAGTCGCTCGGCTGTCGGGGCATCGCGATCCTGCCCGGATGGAGCGACCCGCCGCTGCAGGACGATGACCGCACGGTGTATCCGCTCTACGAGACGGCCGTCGAGCTCGGGATCCCGGTGATGATCACGAGCAGCCACGTGATCGGCCCGGACATGAGCTTCGCGATGCCCACGCACATCCAGCGCGTCGCTCTCGCGTTTCCGGAGCTGACGATCATCGTCGGGCATGCGTGCTGGCCCTGGACGACCGCGGCGTGCGCTCTCGCGATGCGCTGCACCAACGTCTACCTGATGCCCGAGTTCTACATGCACATGCCGCACATGCCCGGCGCCCAGGACTACGTCGACGCGGCCAACAGCTATCTCTCCCACCGGATGCTCTACTCGTCCTGCTACCCGACGCGCCCGCTCGGCCAGGCGCTTGAGGACTTCCGGGCGCTGCAGCTCTCTCCCGACTCCCAGGAGAATCTCCTCTGGCGCAACGGCGCTCGACTGCTGGGGCTCGAGCAATCGTGAGGTTCGCCGTCGACGCCGTCGACGCCCACGCCGAAGGCCAGCACGGGCGCGTCGTCGTCGGCGGGGTCGGGAGGCTCGCGGCGCCCGGCGCGACGATGTTCGAGAAGATGAAGCACTTCGAGGAGCACGGCGACTGGTTCCGCCTGCTGATGCTCCGCGAGCCACGCGGCTACCCGCGCTCGTGCGTGAACGTGCTCCTTCCACCGACGGATCCGCGGGCAGACGCCGGCTTCGTGATCATGGAGCAGTCGGCGCTGTTCGCGACGATGTCGGGCACGAACCTGATGGTCGTGACGACGGTGCTGCTGGAGACCGGGATGGTCGCGATGGTCGAGCCGGTGACGACGCTGCTGCTTGAGGTTCCGGCAGGCCTGATCGAGGTCAGGGCGCAGTGCCGTGAGGGCCGTGTGACGCTGGTCGAGTTCGAGAACGTTCCGTCCTTCGCCACCAGGGTGGACGTTCCGGTCGAGGTGCCCGGGTTCGGCACCGTGCCGGTCAGCGTCGCGTGGGGCGGGATGGCCTGCGCGGTCGTCGACGCGAGCGCGCTCGGCCTCGAGCTCGTGCCCAACCAGGCGCGGAGCGTCGGGGAGGCGATCGTGGCTGTCTGCGACGCCGCGCGCGAGCAGATCGGGTTCCGGCACCCGCTCGAACCCGAGCTCACCGAGATCGAGGCGACCGTCGTGATCGGCCCTCCTCACGACGCCGGCAACCACGCCCGCCAGACGGCCGGGATCCCGACCGGCCAGATGGATACCTCCCCGAGTGGGACCGGCACCTCGGCCGGGATGGCAGTGCTCCACGCCCGCGGCGCGCTGGCCGCCGGACAAGCGTTTCGCACCGAAGGCCTCCTCGGAGGCGTCTTCCACTGCGGCCTCAGCCGCGAGACGACCGTCGGTGACCTCGCGGCGATCGTGCCGAGGATCGGCGGCCGCGCCTGGATCACGGGCTACGCGCGGTACGTGCTGCAGGATGACGATCCGTTTCCCGAGGGCTTCGTGATGGGCGATATCTGGCCCGCCGCCAACAGCGGTTCGACGGCCGAGCGGCTCGCCGACGCACGCAGGCGATCGTCGTAGAGGTGTCGCCTCCCCCGCGCACCAGCTGACCCACGTGGGATGAGGGCGAGGTTCACCCGGGCCATTTCGGGACCGGGCGGCGCAGTCCACCACGCTCGTCGACGACGCTTTCGGGCTCCTCCGGGTCGAACCGGCCTCCCGCCCGCCCGGCGGTGAGATGAGGCGCGGACGTGCGCGCGGTGAGCCGCATGTCCGGGTCGCGTGACCACCAGGCACCGGGCCCACGCACAGGAAGCGAGTCGCAGAGGGCACCGTCAGCGCCCTCCGGCCCGCCGACTGCCGGGAGGTCTCAGCGACGGAGGAGCGGCAGCACCCGGTCGCAGATCAGATCGACGCCGCCACCGGTCGTTCGGCCCTGCGGGGTTCCGAGCTCGACCCGGTCGGCACCGGCGTCCCACAGCTCGTGCACGCGTGCGGCGACGTCTTCTGGGGTGCCGGCGATGCAGAAGCGATCGAGCGGCAGGGGCCGGTCGTTGGCGATGTCGATGGTCGGGTCGAGCCCGGCGACGACGTCGAGATAGGGCGCGACCGCAGCCTTGGCCCGCTCGCGTGCCCAGGAGCGGTCCTCGTCGACGACGGTGACGCAGCCCACGACGATCTTGACCGCGTCGTTTTCGATCCAGTCGCGCATGACGGGCACGAGCTCCGGGTTGGCGGTGCCGCCCACCTTCACCTCCTGCGCGACCGTCGCGGCCCACCGCGCGGTGGCACGACCCCACGTTCCCACCATCAGCGGCACGGACGCGCGACGGCGTGGGTACGCGAGGGCCGTGCCCGGTGTGAGTGTGAACCGGTCGCCGTCGACGCCGCTCTCGTCTCCGGCGAGCAGCGCGCGGATCACGGCGACGGCCTCCTGCAGGGCGGCGAGCGGCCGTCGCTCGTTCAGTCCGAGACGGTCGAGCCACGCTCCCTTTGCGAGCCCGAGGTAGGCGCGTCCGCCGGAGAGCGTGTCGAGCATCGCGATCTGTCCGGCGATCTCGTAGGGGTGCAGGGTGAACGGGTTGAGGGCGGCCGGTCCGAGCCGCACGCGCTCGGTGACTCGCGCCATGAGCAGTAGCGGTCCGATCGCGGGCTGGTAGAGGAGGTCGTGGAACACCGAGAGGGCGTCGACGCCGGCAGCGTCTGCGCGACGGGCGATCCCTTCGTAGCCCTCCGGCTCCAGGTCGGTGAGGACCCCGATGCCGAGCTCGCGGGTTACGTCAGGTCCTCTGTTACGAGCGCCCGTTCACCGATCCGCTCGATCCGCATCACGAGCCGCTCGTCGGGGTCAGGGCAGCAGACCAGGTTGTCCTGCTCCAGCCAGTCCTCGTCCGGCAGGCGTCGCATCTTCGCGGGGAGCAGTGGCATCACTGACTGGATCGCGTAGAGGCAGAAGTGACGTCCTTCGGGGATCCGCACCCGGCTCGACTCTGTCACCTCGAACCAGTCGCCGACCTCGAGGCCGCACACCGAGCGGCCTTCGATCCGCTCGACGGTGACTCGGATGTCGTAGAGCCGCATCTCGGTCATCTCAGTACACCGTCTCGGTCGTGAAGCCGATCGCTCGTGCGGGAGCGGCTGCGTCGTTGCGCACGGCGTGGGCGTGCGACGAGGGCCACACGGCACACTCGCCTGCGCGCACCGGGTAGTCGACGCCGTCGACGACGAGCACGAGCTCGCCCTCGGCGACGTACATCACGTCGAGGCCGGCGTGGGTGACGGCGTCTGCGAACTGTGCGTGCGGGCCGAACGTCGCCACCATGAACTCGAGGTTCGTCCCGGGGATCCGGAACGCCCTGAGCTCGGTGCCCTCGCCGCGCTCGACGCGCACGTGCTCCTCCGGCTGGACGAAGACGGGCGTGGTCTGCCGGAGGGAGTAGCCCAGCAGCGAGGCGACGTCGTGGCCGAGAACGGCCGCGACCTGCGCGAGGCGACCGACCGCGATGTCGGAGCGTCCGCGCTCGACCGCTCCGAGGAACGACTGTGAGAGGCCCGACTGTTCGGCGAGCTCGCGCAGCGAGAGGCCGCGCTGCTGGCGGAGCTGTCGGATCACGTCGCCCACTCGTGGCGTGGGCGTGTGCGACGTGCTGCCGCGGACAAGTGTTTCGGTCACGAGTATGAGAATAGAACGCCGTTGCGGATGGCCGATATTTCGTTCAGAGTGACGACATTCCGGCTGCAGGTCAACGCGGCCGGCAACCTCTCACCGTGAATCGGACGACCCACAGCGACGGGACAGACTTCGAACGCCAGGCGTCGTATGCGCGTGCGGTCCGAACGGGTGGGCACATCGCGGTGAGTGGGACAGCCCCGATCGGCCCCGACGGGACGCTCTTCCCCGGGGACACCTACGCGCAGACGCGAGCGGCGATCGACAAGGCGCTGGCCGCAGCCGAGGCTCTGGGAGCGCGCCCCGCCGACGTGATGCGGACGCGGCTGCTCCTGGCTCCCGCCGCGGTGTGGCAGGACGCGGTGCGAGCCCACGGCGAGGCGTTCGCGGGGATCGACCCGGCGAACACGACGTACTTCGTGGCGGGGTTCATTCCGGACGTGCTCGTCGAGGTCGAGCTCGACGCACTCGTCGCGGATCCGGACTGAGCTGCTCATACGATCTGCGGCTCCGGCACCGGCCGACCGTCGTCGAACCGGCCCGGGTCGAGCACCTCGAGCACCGGATCCGGCTCCCCGAGGACGCCGGCGGCGATGATCCGACCGACGGCGGGCGCGATCATGAACCCGTGGCCGCTGAAGCCGGTGGCCACGTGCAGCCCCTCGTGGCCCGGGAGCGGACCGAGCAAGGGCTGACGGTCGGGGGTGACGTCGTACGCGCCGCCGGTGAGCACGGTGAAGTCCACGTACTCGAGGATCGGCAGGAGCCGTCGAATGCCTTCGCGCACGGCCGCGCGCCAACGGGGCGCCCCCTCCTCCGAGTCGCCGACGGCCCCGAGGTCGCTCGCTAGCACGCGCCCATCACCGAGCTGCTTCGCGGCGAAGCGCAGCTCGGGTGCTACCACGAGCGGCTCGAGCAGACGCTCGCGCAACGGGTCGCTGAGGAACAGGTGCCGTGCCTCGAGCTCGATCGGCAGTGCGACCCCGTGCGGAGCCAGCAACTCGTTGGCGTCAACGCCGTTCGCGAGGACCACTGCGCTCGCGACGACCCGACCGAACGAGCCCGAGAGCTCCCAGCCGTCACCGCATCGCGCAAGCCCGGTCACATCGCCGATCGAGACGTCGACGTGGCGGGCGATCGCCTCGACCGCGGCCTGGGGTCGATCGAAGTAGCCGTCCTCGGCACACCACGCGCCGCCCGTCAGGCCATCGGTCACGAGCCCCGGGACGAGCGCAGCCGCCTCGGTCGGCGTGACGACGCTGGAGGGGACCCCGACGGCGTTCTGCACGCGGACGTTCTCGCGGAGACGGGCGAGCGCTCCCGACGTCTGCGCCACGAACAGGTACCCGCACGGTCGAAACCCGAGCTCGACCGGGCTCTCGAGGCGCTCGTCCGCCTCACGCCACCACGCCGCCGACTCCCGTGCGAGGCGGCACGCGACGGGAGTGCCCCACTGCTGGCGCACTCCTCCGGGCTGCACCCCGGACTGCCCTGCGGCGACGCCGGAGCGCTCGAGAACGCCGACCGAGAGCCCGCGCTCCTGCAGCGCGAGCGCGACCGAGACGCCCGTCACGCCCGCTCCGACGACCGCGACGTCGATCACCCGGTGTGCTCGGCTCCGCGGGCGGCGTTCCGTCGGACGACCTCGAACGTCTTCTCGAGCTCGGCCGTCGGCGTGAACTCGACGGCCTCGCTGTCCTCCGGGAAGGTGATGCGGTGACCCGGCTCGATGTAGTAGGCCTGGCCGCCGACGATCACCTCCTGCCGGTCGCCGTAGTCGACGACGAGCTTGCCGGAGAGAAGCACGCCCCAGTGCGGCGCCTGGCAGCGTCCGTCGGGCAGGCCCTCGAGCATCGTCGAGGCATCCATCCCGGCCGGGGCGAACTCGAAGCCGACGGTCATCCCGCCCCAGTCGTCGAATCGGCTGCTGTACCCCGGCGCGATCTCCTGCAGCGGGAGGTCATCGCGTCCTGCGTGTGCCATCTGTTGGCTCCTCTATCTCGTGGGATCCGGAGTTGCGGCCGCACCGAGCGGCACAATACGATCTGCCGGTGCAAAATAACGCACAGCGTTCCGGGTGCCTGTCGCGGATGATCTCGCGGTGAGCACGGCGGCGCCCACCGGTGAGAGCAGCGACCCGGCGGGCCGCTCCTGGCGCAGCCTCCTCCCGTCGCGCGGGTTCCTGCGCTTCGTCGGCCGGCGACTCGCGGCCCTCGTGTTCCTCGCGTTCGGGATCACCCTGGTCGTGTTCCTGCTTACCCAGGCGGTGCCGTCGGATCCGGTGACGGCGAACCTCGGCGAGCAGGCAGCGGGCGACCCGGAGGCGGTTGCCGCGTTCAAGGAGCGCTACGGCCTCGACAAGCCGCTGCCGCTCCAGTACCTGATCTACGTCGGCAACGTTCTCCAGGGCGACCTCGGCGACTCCGCGCTGACCCACAACCCCGTCCGGAACGACCTCCAGACGTTCGTCCCCGCGACGGCCGAGCTCGCGTTCTACTCGATCGCGGTCGCCGTCGTGATCGGTGTGATCTTCGGGGTGCTCGCCGCGATGCGACGGAACCGTCCCGTCGACCACGTGCTGCGCGTGGTGTCGCTCGGCGGCATCTCGATGCCCACGTTCTGGATCGCGCTGCTCTCGCTCTACATCTTCTTCTTCCGCCTTGGCTGGTTCCCCGGCGGCGGCCGGCTGAGCATCGGGGTCGAGCCCCCGCCGTACGTGACCGGGATCTACACGATCGACGCGCTGCTCGCGGGCCAGTGGTCGACGTTCACCGACGCGCTCGACCACATCGTGCTGCCCGCGCTCGTGCTCGCGGCCTTCAACATCAGCCTCCTTACCCGCTACACCCGCTCGTCGATGCTCGAGGTGATCGGGAACGACTACGTTCGCGCCGCTCGCGCGAAAGGCCTGGCAGAGCATGTCGTCGTCTTCCGCTACATCCTGCGCGCAGCGCTTCCTGCGATCGTGACGGTGATCGGGCTGCTGTTCGCCAACATCCTCACCGGCGCGGTCCTGGTCGAGAACATCTTCTCCTGGCCCGGTATCGGCCAGTACGCCTACCAGGCGGCGATCAACCTCGACGTGCAGGCGATCGCGGGCGTCAGCCTGTTCGTCGCGGTCGTGTACGTGACGATCAACTTCATCGTCGACGTCCTCTACGGCGTGATCGATCCGAGGATCCGCCTCACGTGAGCGACGTCGCGATCTCGAGCTCAGAGCGGCGGGCGGCAGCACGCGCGACCCGGCCGGCGTGGCGGCAGCCGCTCGCGCTGACCGGAGCGACGATCGCGATCGCGTGGACGGTGATCGCCGTCTTCGCACCTCTGATCTCCCCCTACGATCCACTCGCGCAGGACTTCGTCGCCTTCCAAGGACCGACGGGCGCGCATCCGTTCGGAACGGACGAGCTCGGCCGTGACGTGCTCAGCCGGGTGATCTACGGGTCGCGACTGTCGATCCCGCTCGCGCTCCTGCTCGTCACGTTGGCGGCCACGATCGGAGGGCTGCTCGGTGCGATCGCCGGGTACTTCCGTGGGCTCGCGGACGGATTCGTGATGCGCACCGCCGATCTCGTGTTCGCCTTCCCCGCGATCATCCTCGCAATGGTCGTGACCGCGGTCCTCGGCCGAGGCGTGCGCAACACCGTGCTCGCGATCGTGATCGTCTCGTGGCCCGCCTACGCCAGAGTCGTGCGAGGGCTCGTACTGTCGATCGGCGACTCGGAGTACGTCCAGTCGTCCCGCCTGCTCGGCGTCTCCTCACGTACAGCCCTGTTCCGCGAGGTGCTCCCAAACGTCGCCGGCCCCGTGCTGGTGCTCGCGACCCTCGACCTCGGGACTGCGATCCTCCTGCTCTCAGGGCTCTCGTTCCTCGGGCTCGGGGCGCAGCCGCCACACCCCGAGTGGGGCGCGATGGTCTCGGTCGGCACGCAGTACTTCCAGTACTGGTGGATGGGCACCTTCCCCGGGCTCGCGATCTTCACCGCCGTGATCGCGTTCAACTTCCTCGGCGACAGCCTCCGGGACGTCTTCGACCCCAGGACCGCGCAGGAAGGACGCGCGGTCTGATGACCGGATCGCTGCTCGAGGTCGAGGGCCTGCGCGTCCGCGTGCCGGTCCGCGGCGGGTCGATCACCGTCGTCGACGGCGTGGACTACGACGTGGCCGAAGGCGAGGTGTTCGGCGTCGCCGGGGAAAGCGGCAGCGGGAAGACGATGTCAGTGCTGGCGCTGATCGGTCTGCTTCCCTCCGGCGCGACCGCATCGGGTCAGGCCCGATTGGGCGGGCTCGAGCTCCTGACCCTCAGCGGACGCGCCCAGCGCGACGTTCGGGGCGGCCGCATCGGGATGGTGTTCCAGGACCCGATGACGTCACTCCACCCCATGCTGTCGATCGGCGAGCAGCTGGAGGCGCCGATCAAGCAACACCTCGACCTGAAGCGAGGCGATGTGACGAAGCGCGCCACCCAGCTTCTCACCGACGTCAGATTGCCCGACCCCGAGCGCGCGCTGAGGGCCTACCCGCACCAGTTCTCCGGTGGCATGCGCCAGCGCGTCGCGATCGCGATCGCACTCGCAGCAGAGCCCGAGCTCCTGATCGCCGACGAGCCGACGACCGCGCTCGACGTGACCGTGCAGGCCGGCATCATCAGACTGCTCGACACGCTCCGACGCGAGCGCGGTCTCTCGGTCGTGCTGATCACCCACGACCTCGGAGTGATGTCGGCGATCGCCGACCGCGTCGCGGTCTTCTACGCCGGTCGCGTCGTCGAGACCGGCTCCTGCGCCGACGTGGTGCAGCGGCCGCGCCACCCCTACACCCGCGCGTTGCTCGATGCCCTCCCCCACCCCGAGCTCTCCGCCGACCACCCCCTGGTGCCGATCGGCGGCGCACCGCCCTCCCCGGCATCCGTCCCACCCGGCTGCGCGTTCCACCCGCGCTGCACCTACCGCGTGGGCGAGTGCGAGCTCACGGTGCCAGAGCTGATTCGCACTGCGAGCGGAGCGCACGCCTGTCCCGTCGACCCCTTCGCCCCGTGAGCATCCTCGAGATCGACAGCCTCGAGGTCACGTACGAACGGCGGGACCGCGCGCGCTTCCAGGCCGTCGCGGGAGCGAGCCTGACGATCGAGCGCGGAACGATCGTCGGGCTCGTCGGCGAATCGGGTTGCGGGAAGTCGAGCCTCGCCCGCGCCGCCGTCGGGCTGGTCGCCCCAACCGGAGGCAGCGTGCGCTTCGAGGGCAGCGAGGTCGCCCCACTCACCCGACGTGCCCGCCCGCACGACCTCACCCGGCTCCAGCTCGTGTTCCAGAACCCGTACTCCTCGCTCAACCCGCGCCGCAAGGTCGGCGACCAGATCGGCGACGGGCTCTCCCGAGGGAGCACTGGAAACCGCGCGGCCCGGGATGCGCGCATCGCGGAGCTGCTCGAGCTCGTCGGGCTTCCCGCCGCCTCGCGCAGCCGCTTCCCGCACGAGTTCAGCGGCGGGCAACGCCAGCGCATCGCGATCGCGCGCGCGCTCGCGACCGACCCGTCGCTGATCGTGCTCGACGAGCCACTCGCCTCGCTCGACGCATCGGCGCAGGCACAGGTAGCGAACCTGCTGCTCGAGCTGTCGCGAGAGCTGTCCCTGAGCCTGCTGCTGATCTCGCACGACCTCGCGATCGTTCACCACGTCGCCGACACCGTGTCGGTCATGTACCTCGGCAAGATCGTCGAGTCGGGGCCCACCGAGGACGTCTGGGCAACACCGCAGCACCCGTACACCCGCGCGCTGATCGGCGCGGTGCCACATCCCGACGGAAGCGGGACGATGCCGGAGGTGCTGACCGGCGAGGTGCCCGACCCCGCCCGCCCCCGGGAGGCTGCCGGTTCAACCCGCGCTGTCCTCACACGATGGACGTCTGCACGCAGGACGAGCCGCTCCTGCGGACGGTCGGTGCAGACCGGCTCGCCGCGTGCTGGCTGCTCGACCCCACGGATGAAACGGCAGAGCCTATGCTCACCGATCCCGCCAACCCGTCGTCTCAGTGATCGCAACCCCCAACGAACGGAGGAATCGCATGGCACGTCCCACGACCCGCGTCGCGACGAAGGTGTTGGTCGGCCTCGCCGCGATGCTCGTCGCGACCACGGCCGCCTATGCCGCGACGGCCAGCACCGCAGCGGCACCGACCCTCGTGGTCGACAAGTCGTTCGAGATCAAGACCGCAGATCCCCAGCGCGCGTTCGAGCCCACGGCCTCGATCGTGAACCGCGGCGTGTTCGACACGCTGTTCACCTACAAGGGCAGCGACGTTGCCCGTCCCATCCCACTTCTCGTCCAGTCGTGGAAGGCGAACGCCGACGCGACCACGTTCACGTTCCAGCTCAAGAAGAACGTGAAGTTCGCCGACGGCACGCCGCTCACCTCGGCCGACGTGGTGTTCTCGCTCCGCCGGCTCATCAACCTGAAGGGCAACCCGGCGTTCCTGCTCGACGGGGTCACAATCTCGGCAGCCGGGAAGAACACGGTCGTGATGCGCACGAAGACGTCCAACACGGCCCTGCCGGCGATCCTGGCGAACACGTCGACCGGGATCGTGAACTCCAAGCTCGCGAAGCAGAACGGGGCGACCGACGCCGCCGACGCGGACAAGACGGACAAGGCTGAGCAGTGGTTCAACTCGTCCAGGTCGGCCGGAGCCGGAAGCGGCCCGTACGTCCTCAAGACGTACAGCACGAGCTCGCAGATCGTCCTCTCGCCGAACACGAAGTACTGGGGTGCGAACAAGGCGGCGTTCTCGAGCGTCGTCGTGCGCAACATGATCGCGCCGACACAGCTGATCAACGTCCAGCGTGGCAAGTACGAGGTTGCGGTCGACCTGTCGTCCACGCAGGCGCTCACCATCAAGAACAACAAGAACCTCAACGTGCTGACGACCCCGTCGACGTTCATGTTCTTCCTGTACGCCAACAACGATCCGAAGGTCTCGAGCTACGCGTCCAACAAGAACTTCCAGCAGGGCGTTCGCTACGCGCTCGACTACAAGGCGATCGCTGGCGTCGCCGGCCCGGGGGCGATCCAGGCTCCCGGTGTGATCCCGACGATGTTCCTCGGTGCCCTGCCGCCGAGCGCTGCGGTCAAGCAGGATCTCACGAAGGCGAAGGCGCGGCTTGCCGCATCCGGTGTCGCCAACCAGAAGATCGAGCTCGAGTACCCCAGCAACCTCACCATCAACGGCGTGCTGTTCGACAGCCTCGCCCAGAAGGTGCAGGCGAACCTGGAGGCCGTCGGCCTGAAGGTCGAGCTGGTCGGGTCGCCGGTCGGGACGTGGCTCCAGCGCTACCGCGACGGCAAGATCCCGTTCGCTCTCTCGCTCTGGGGCCCGGACTACCCGGATCCGGCCGACTACCTGGTGTTCCTGCCGGGCGAGCTCGTCGGGCTCCGGGCGGGCTGGCCGGCGGGGTCGGAGAAGACCGTCGAGGCGCTCGGTGCGAAGGTTCGTGTGACCACGAACGAGAAGGCTCGCGAGAAGCTCTACCAGACGATCCAGAAGCGGCTGAACGCCTACGGGCCGTTCTTCCCGCTCCTGCAGCCGACGCAGGTGTTCGCAGCCACCAAGGACCTCAAGGTGGCGAAGTTCAACGCCGTCTACTCGATCGACGTCACGCAGACGCGGCCGTAGGGCCGAGCCGCGAGTGGGGGTCCCGGACGTTCCGGGGCCCCCACCGCTGCGTTGCCCCTCAGGTGTTGCAGACGAGATCGTCCGAGTACTCGTTCAGTACCCGTCCGCCCTGCTCATCACACACGATGATGTTCTCGATCCTGATGCTGAACGCGTCCGGGATGATGATCGACGGCTCGTCGGTGAAGGTCATCCCGGCCTCGAGGGGCGTCTCGTCCTCGGACGACACGAACGGGCGCTCGTGCACGTCGAGGCCGATCCCGTGGCCCATGCGGTGGCGGAAGTGCTCGCCGAGCCCTGCGTCCTCGATCGGCGCACGGCACGCCGCGTTCACCTCACGGGCGAGCGCTCCCGGCCGGCAGGCGTCCCGTCCCGCCTCGTACGCCGCAAGCATCACCTCGTAGGCGTCCAACAGCTCCTGGGTCGGTTCGCCCGCCACGACCGTGCGGCCGAAGTCGGAGCAGTACCCGTCGACGACGCCTCCGAAGTCGAACATCACCGACGTCCCCTCGGGCATCGGTAAACGAGCAGTCCCGGTCGACGAGTCGAGGCTGTCTGCGTCAAGGCCTGTGAAGATGTGCGTTGCGAACGACGGGGTGCGGGAGCCCGCGAGCCGCAGCTGGAGCTCGACCTCCTCGACCAGCTCGGCCATGCACACCCCGGGCTGCACGTTGGGAGCGACGGCTGCCATCGCCTGCTCGACCGTCCGGCACGCACGGCCCATCGCCTCGAGCTCGTCTGCGGTCTTGACCCGCCGAAGCTCGTTGACGAGCGACGAACCGGTGCGAAGCCGATCGAACCCGAACACGCGGCCGAGGTTGAGCGTCGTCTCGGCCCAGACACGGTCTCCCACCGCGACGGTGCCGGCAGCCCCGAGGCCGCGGGCGACGCGCTCGAACGCCGCGAACCCGTCGTCGGTCTCGTTCACGATCACGATCTCGCCCTCCGGTCGGACGGGAAGGTCGAACGCGGCGACCATGCGTGGAAGCACGAACACCGGGTCGGCATCGGGGCGGAAGAAGCCGCCGGCAACCCATCCGTGCGCGTAGGAGCTCTGCCCGAAGAACGGGATTCCACGCTCCACGCCGGACAGGTATTCGAGGTCGGCCGAGAGACCGAGGAAGAGGATGTCGACGCCGTCGGCGCGCATCCGGTCTGAGAGGCGTCTGCGACGCTCGGGATAGGCAAACATGCAGGCGATCCTACGCGGCCGGCGCATGGTGCGTCACCAGGGCAAGCCTGCCCGGCGCTGCACACGGCGCCGGGCGCGCTTCTGCCCGCACATCGGGGCAAGCGTTCGACGCAAAGGGGCGCACGCGCAAGGCGCCGCACCGGTAGGAATGGGCTGTGATCGCGGTTCTCGGAGGACTCGGTGCGGCCGTGTGCTGGGCTGCAGGAACGCTCTTCTCGGCGCGCGCGACACGGATGATCGGCGCCCCCTCGATGGTCGCCTGGCAGATGCTGCTCAGCTTTGCGATCGTCGCGCCGCTGGTCGCGATCGACGACGTCCCCGACGAGCTCGCCGGCGAACAGGTCTCGTGGCTCGCCGTCGCAGGGGTCACGAGCGTCGCCGGCCTGCTCCTCGTGTTCGTCGCACTCGGCACCGGCAAGGTCTCGATCGTCGCCCCGATCACCTCGACGGAGGGTGCGATCGCGGCTGCGCTGGCCCTGATCGCCGGTGAGGCGATCGGCGTCCCCTCGGGCGTGATGCTCGTCGTGATCGTCTGCGGCGTCGTGCTCGCGAGCATCTCACCCGAGGAGGGATCGGCAGACGATCCACGGGCTCCGCTTCTCGCGGTGGCCGCCGCCCTCTGCTTCGGCACCGCGCTCTACGCCACCGGCCGTCTCAGCGACTCCCTGCCTCTGTCCTGGGTGATCATGCCGGTGCGCGTCGTCGGCGTCGTGGCGGTGGCGCTCCCGCTCGCGTTGACCCGGCACCTGCGGCTCAGCCGCCCCGCGGTTCCGTTCGTGATCGGGGCGTCGCTCGGCGAGGTCCTCGGCCTGGCCTCGTACGCCATCGGCGCACGAGAGGGCATCGCGATCAGCGCCGTCCTCGCCTCGCAGTTCGCCGGGCTCACCGCCGTCGGGGGGTACTTCCTGTTCGGCGAACGGATCACGCGGCTTCAGGTCGCCGGGATCATCGTGATCGGCGTCGGCGTTGCCGTGCTCACCGCTCTGCAGGCGTGACCCAGACGGGATCCTCCGTCGCCCGCGCAGCAGGTCTCGAGCTCGACCATCGATACCTGCGCGCGAGGCGGCCCCGCTCGACCGCTCGGCTACCGGCTCTACTCACTCCGCCGGGCTCCCCGGGAACCGCCAGGAGGACGCCTGTCGTCTCGCTGCCCGAGTTCGTCTGCCCGAGGCTGCGCTCCGACGAAAGCGAACCGGCCTTCCCCTGTCAGCGAGATCGTCAGCCGAGCCGGTACGGAACGCACGAGAGGATCACCCGCGGCTCGAAGAGCAGGAGCCGCTTGACGTAGAGCGCCCGCTGGTTGTGGAGCAGCCGGCGCCAGCCGTGCACCACGAGCTCCGGCATCACGACGACCGCGATCGCGTCGCCGCTCGTGATCGCGCGGAGGTAGGCGAGCAACGGGTCGCCGATGTCGCGGAACGGAGCCTCGACGATCTCGAGGGGCATCCCCACCCCATGCCGCCTCCAGTCGTCGCGCATCACCGCCGCCTCGTCCGCGTCGAACGCGAAGAAGACGGCTGCGACGTCGTCCAGGTGCAGCGTTTGCGCGTAGGCTACGGCCCGCAGGGAGGCGCCATGCACTCCCGAGACGAGCACACGGCCGACGGCTCGACCGGCGCGAGGCTCTTCGTCGGCGACGACCGGCACGTCGGTGATCACGACGCCCGGCTCCTTGAGCAGACGAACCTTCAGCGCGAGCGAGGTCGTCCTGCGCAGGGCCTGGAGCAGCGACGGGCGGGTGAAGTGCTCGGGGAGAACGAAGTTCACGAAGTCCGCCTCGCTGCGCGGCACCGACCAGATCTCCTCGAGAAACGTCTCGAAGCGGCTCTCCCGGAGGGGCAGCATCTTGAGTCCGGGGCCGTGCCGCTGCCACTTGACCCAGTGCGGATGGATGGCCACGTCGGCGCCTCGGCCGGGGACGTGCACCGGCCGGTAGCTCTCGCCGGCGACGGTCTCGGCGTACCAGACGGCCCGTTCGACCGCCGCGTCGATCGCGTCGACGGCGACGATCGTGGTCGATCGGGGCGGCGCGGAGGCTGTGATCGCGTCGGCGGCGGCACGGAGCCGGCGGGCCGTCCTGCGGTAGTGACGGCGCATGCCGAGGAAGGCGAGCACCAGCAGCGGGATCGCCACGACCACCATCCAGGCGCCTTGCGTGAACTTCGTGGCGACGACGATCACGAGCACGAGGCCGGTGAAGGCCGCGCCGAGCGCGTTGATCGCCGCGCTGCGCTGCCAGTGCGGCGCGCGCGTGCGGCGCCAGTAGCGCACCATTCCGATCTGCGAGAGCGTGAACGCGGTGAACACCCCGAGCACGTACAGGTGGATGAGCGAGTCGACTTTCGCGTGGAACACCCAGAGGAGCGCGATCGCCAGGGCTGCGAGCACGACGATGCCGTTCGAGTACACGAGCCGGTCGCCGAGGTTGCCGAACTGACGGGGGAAGTAACGGTCCCGGGCGAGCAGCGCCGCAAGGCGCGGAAAGCCCTGGAAGGAGGTGTTCGCGGCCAGCACGAGGATCGCGAAGGTCGAGATCTGGACGACCCAGAACATGAAGCCGAGCGAGCTCTCCGATGGGAACACGCCACGCGCGACCTGCGAGACGACCGACACGCTCGCGCTTGGCGCAGCGTGCATCTGCACCGTCAGCCACGACACGCCGACGAGGAACGTCACGGCGAGGGCGCCGAGGATCCCCAGCGTCCGGGCGGCGTTCTGGGCCTGAGGGGGGCGGAACGCGGAGACGCCGTTGGAGATCGCCTCGATCCCCGTGAGGGCCGACGAGCCCGAGGCGAAGGCCCGCAGGAGGACGAACAGCGTGATGGCGCCCGTCCCGACCGGAAGCGCATCCGGCGTCGTGGCGACGGGACACGTCCCGACCGCGCACTTCGTGACCCCGACGCCGATCATCGCGACGAAGGCGAAGACGAAGGCGTAGGTCGGGACCGCGAACGCGACGCCGGACTCGCGGACGCCCCTCAGGTTGACGAGCGTGATCGCCACCACGGCGGCGATCGAGAGCGAGACCGTGTGCGGCGCGAGCGACGGCGCAGCCGACTGGATCGCCAGGATCCCGGCGGCGACCGACACCGCGACCGTGAGGACGTAGTCGGTGAGCAGCGCCGCAGCGGCGACCAGGCTCGGGACAGCGCCGAGGTTCTCCTTCGCGACGACGTACGACCCGCCGCTCGTCGAGTAGGCACGGACCGTCTGCTGGTACGAGAGCACGACGACGGTCAGAAGGAGGCCGACCGCCAGCGAGATCGGGAGGACGAGGTGGGCGGAGCTGGCGGAGGCCGCGAGGAGCACCGCGAGCGCCGCCTCGGTCGCGTAGGCGACGGACGAGAGCGCGTCGGAGGCGAAGATCGGGAGCGCGAGCGTCTTGCGCAGGAGCGTCTCGTGCATCGAGCCGGAGTGCATGGGCGACCCGACGATCATCCGCTTGACGACGTCGATGCCCTCCGCCGAGGGGAGCTCAGGTGCCTCGACCACCTCCTGCATGGGAGTGTGCGTGCTCACGGGCTCGGATGGAGGTCGAGGGCGCGCAGCGCCTCTGTGACCGCACGGTCGGCGGCGGCACCGTCAGCCTCGGGGTCGTAGAACGAGGAGCTCGCGTCGTGCGCGAGTCCGCGCGCGAGGAGGACGCCGTGCGCGCCGACTGGGTCGGGGCCTTCGAGCCGCGTGGCGAGCGCGAGGAGCCCGTCGGCGTTGCGACGCACTGAGGCCCGGTCGACCGGCGAGGAGCCCGGCAGCGAGCTCGTCCGAGACGCGGCTACCACGCGCCGCAGCTCCGACGCGACATGGTCGCGGAACGCCTGCTCGGTGACCTCGCCCGTGCGCCAGAGCAGCAACGGCGAGAGCTCGTGCCGGCCTCGTCGCATCAGCGTCGCGTCGACGGAGGCACGGAGCCGGTCGAGCGCGCGCTGCTCCTTCCAGGCGGCGAGCCCCGCAGCGACCGAGAACGCGCCGGCGGCGAGCAGCCCCACCGGCCACACGGGGCTGAAACAGAGCCCGATCGCGAGCAACGCCGCGAGCACATAGGGAAGCGCCGCGCGCAGCGGACGCGGCAGATCGATCGCCGCGATCGGACCCGTTACTGCGCCGTGGTGAGGGATCGCCATGCCCTCAACGTAGAACTGCTCCCGTCAGCGCGGCCTCAAGGTCGCGACGGCGGCCTCAAGACGCTCTCAAGGCCGGTCGACGTCCTCCGGGCCGATCAGCCGGTAGCCCGCGCCGGCCTCGGTGATCAGGTAGCGCGGCCGCCGCGGATCGTCCTCGAGCTTCCGCCGCAGCTGCGAGGCATAGACGTGGAGGTAGTGGGACTCTTCCTGGTAGGCGGCGCCCCAGACCGCGCGGAGGATCGCGCCGTGCGTCAGCAGCTTGCCGCGGTTGCGGGCCAGCAGCGCGAGGAACGAGAACTCGTGGGGGGTCAGGCTCACGATCTCTCCCCTCTTGGTGACCAGGCGTCGCTCGAGATCGATCGTGAGATCGCCGATCGTCACGACCGGCTCCGCGCTCGGGGCCGACCGCCGCAGTGCTGCGCGGAGCCGTGCGAGCAGCTCCTCGACGCTGAACGGCTTCGTCACGAAGTCGTCGGCGCCCGCGTCGAGCGCCGCGATCTTCTGTCGCTCCTCGCCGACCGCGGAGAGGACGAGGACGGGCGCGTCGTACCAGGCACGCAGCTCGCGGCACAGCTCGATGCCGTCGCCGTCGGGAAGGACGAGGTCGAGGACGATCGCGTCAGGGCGACGCGAGGCTGCCTGCACGCGGGCTCCGGCAAGGCTCGCCGCCGTCACGACCTGATAGCCGGCGCCGCGGAGGCTCGGCTCGAGCGCCCGCAGGATCTGCGGCTCGTCGTCGACCACGAGCACGAGAGGGCCGGCGATGGTCACTCGAGCTCCGACGCTGGGATCTCGTGTGCCGGCAGCCGGACGACGAACCGGGCGCCGACCGCTTCGGGCGCCACGGCCACGCTGCCGCCGTTCACCGTCACGAACCCTCGAGCGATCGCGAGCCCGAGTCCCGTGCCCGTCGTCGCGCCGGAGCCTCGCCGGAAGGGTTCGAAGATGCGCTCTCGCTCGTCGGGCGCGACGGGCTCACCGTCGTTCGCCACGTCGATCACGACCTCGTTCCCGTCAGGCACAGCGGTCAGACTGACACGCGAACGAGCGTGCACGCGTGCGTTCTCGAGCAGGTTCGCGAGAGCGCGAACGATCTGGACTCCGTCGGCCGCGACCGGAGGGAGGTCGTGTGGGACGTCCACCTCCACCTGCTCGTCCGCGCCCACGGCTTCGAGGGCGCGCCAGACGAGGTCCTCCACCGGCCAGTAGGCGACCTCAGGGATGATCGCGCCCGCCTCGAGCCTGGAGAGATCGAGCAGATCACCAACCAGCCGGTCGAGGCGATCGACCTCTTCGCGGACGGTCGACGCAAGGGCCTCGCGATCGGCCGGCACCGCGGCGAGCGCAGGGTTGACGAGCCCGTCGCTCGCGGCGCGGATCGCGGTGAGAGGCGAGCGCAGATCGTGCGAGACGGAGCGGAGGATCGTGGTCTTGATCGCATCACTCGTCCTCAGCTTCTCGGCCTCGAGCGCCTCCGCTTCGAGAGCCTCGCGCTGCACCGCAAGCGCGAGGAGCGCTGCGACTGCCGGCAGCAGACGCGCAACGGTCGCCTCGGGGGCGCGCACAGGACCGTCGACGACGAGGGTGCCGACGCGCTCGCTGCCCGAGACGAGCGGGAGCACGCTGCCCCCGTCCGGCGCTGCGACCGGCGTCGGTCCGGGTACGACCACGATGGCCTGGGCACCGAGCACCGCTGCGAGGTGCTCGGACGCGGCGCCGAGCGCCTCATCCAGGCTGGAGTCCGCGAGGAGCGAGGTCGCGATCGCGCCGAGCAGCACGGCCTCTCGTTCGCGCACGAGGGCCTCGGCTGCCCGCCTCCTCGACCGGGCGGCAAGCTCGCTGACCACCACGGCGACGACGAGGTACATCGCGAGCACGACCCAGTTCGCGTCGTCGCGCAGGTGCAGCGTCCGCGTCGGTGGGAGGAAGAAGAAGTTGAACACCAGCATGCTCAGCAGGCCGACGGGGACCGCGAGCCAGGCGCCCCAGAAGACCGCCGCAGGCAGCACCGCGAACACGTAGAGCGCTCCCAGGCTCAGCACCGGCACGCCCGAGCGCTCGAACAGCGCGATCACGCCGCTGACCAGGGCGACCGCGCCGATGCCGGCGAGGATTCCGACGACTACCGGCGCAGATCCGTCGCGTCGCATCAGCCGGGCACAGCGGTCACGGGGTTCTCACAGCGGTACTTGTACACCCGCGCGGTCACCGCGACGCGTCGAAAGGCCGTTGAGGTTCCGTCAGGAGCACCGTGCAGCGCTCGACAGGGTGAACGACCCACCGGTGGGGAGAGCCGCCATTCGAAACCGCCCTCCCTCGACCGGATCCTCGTGGCTGGAGCCGACGATCGGGCCGCCGTTGTCGATGCCGCTGGCGCACCGCTCGGTCGCACCGACACGTCAGCGATCTCCGACGAGCACGCGTTCGAGCCTTCCGTGAGTGGCCGTCGCAGTGACCGACAGGCTCCACAGCGAGCGCTCCCCGCAAGGTGCCTGTGGACAGCCGGGCGCCGCGGCAGGGTTGCCGCGGCGCGCTCGATCTTGCTTCCGGATCCCGGCGCAACGTGGTGGCCGGTTCACGCTCGCCGACCCGTCAGTGGATCGGCATCGCCTGCGGGTTGAGGCGGAGCTTCGGCACGAAGTCACGGGCGTGCGGGAGCACCATGAGCGCGACCAGGCTCGCGAGCGTCGTCAGCGCGCCGGCTGCGATGAACGCGTGGGAGATGCCCGAGGCGGCGTGCGCGCCGCCGATCGCGCCTGTCGCGCTCGGCCGCGATCGTCGAGAAGATCGCGATCCCGATCGTGCCGCCGATCTCGTGGCCGGTCGAGTTGAGGCCGGAGATCATCCCCGACTCGTCTTCGCGGGCGCCGGTGAGGATCGCGATCGAGACCGAGACGACGGCGATGCCGAGGCCGAACCCGGCGACGAGCATCCCGGGGAGGACGTTGCGGAGGTAGCGTGCCGTTCTCGCCGACGTGGGCGAGGAGCGCCATGCCGGCGGCCGCGATCAGGAATGCCGAGGCGAGCGGCATCGCGCACGCCGTGGCGGCCGACGACGTGGCCGGCCGCGTGGGCGCCGGCGCCCGCCGCGAGCGCGAGCGGGATGAAGGCGAGGCCGGTCAGCAGCGGGCTCGTGCCGAGCACGTTCTGCAGGTAGAGCGAGCAGAGCAGGAAGAGGCCGAAGATCGAGCCGGCCGCGGCGAGCATCAGGAACACCCGCCGCCGACGGCGCGGTCGGCGAGCCGCTCGACCCGCAGGAGCGGCTTCTCGGTGCGGCGCTCCCAGGCCGCGAAGATGCCGAGCCCGGCGAGGGCGAGCGCTGCGAGCCCGAGCGTCTGGGTCGAGCCCCAGCCGGCGTGGTCCGCCTGCGTGATCGCGATAGACGAGCGTGCCGAGGCTGGCGGTGCCGAGCAGGGCGCCGGGGACGTCGAGCCCGCGCCAGCGCGGGCCTTCGCGCGTCGGCGGGAATGACCTTCAGCGCGGCGACGGCGAGCCCGATCGCGACCGGGAGGTTGACGTAGAAGATCAGCCGCCAGTCGCCGACCTCGGTGAGGACGCCGCCGACGAGGACGCCGATCGCGGCGCCCGCACCGCCGACCGCACCCCAGGCGGCGAGCGCCTTCGCCCGCTGCTTGCCCTGGAACGCGGTCATGATGATCGAGAGCGCTGCCGGGGAGAGCATCGCGGCGCCGAGGCCCTGGCCCGCCCGTGCTGCGAACAGCGCCGCGGCGGTGCCCGCGAGCGCCGAGCGCGACCGACGAGACGGTGAAGACGCCGAGGCCGGTCAGGAACATCCGCCGGCGGCCGACGCAGGTCGGCGAGCCGGCCGCCGAAGAGGAGCAGGCTGCCGAAGACGAGCGAGTAGCTCGTGATCGTCCAGCTGACTGTCGAGCCGCTCAGCTGCAGGTCCTCGGCGAGGCTCGGCAGCGCGATGTTCACGGCCGTGATGTCGAGGATCACCATCAGCTGGGCGACCAGCAGGACGAACAGGAGGACGCCGCGGCTCTTGCCGGCCGGCGACTCGGAGTCGAGGCCGATGCGCGTGCTGGCGGCCTGCGGTCGTCGCGGTCGTCGTGGCAGCGGGCTTGCTTGCCGTGATGCATGGCCATCGACCTGCTTCAGGAGCGGACCTCGGGTGTGTGGCTGTGTGCGTTCATTTCCGGCTCCTTCTCGAGGGTTTCGGGGTACGGGCTCACGCTCGCACTCACGGCGGCCCGATCGGAAATGAGGCTCGCTCGCGGCTTCGGTGTGGCTGCCCACACCGTTTCCGGCGGTGCCGGCTAGGACTGCAGGAAGGCGACGACCGCCAGAACGCGACGGTGCGTGTCGGCGGCCACGGGAAGGCGCAGCTTCTGGAAGATGCTCGTGACGTGCTTCTCGACGCCGCGCTCGGTCAGGAACACGCGGGCGGCGATCGCCGAGTTCGACAGCCCTTCCGCCATCAGCGCCAGCACCTCTCGCTCGCGGGGGCTCAGGTCGCCGATCGGGTCGTCGCGGCGGCGCCGGCCGACGAGCTGGGAGACGACGCTCGGATCGAGCGCCGAGCCGCCCTCGGCCACACGCTTGACTGCGGCGACGAAGTCGGCCAGGTCGTAGACCCTGTCCTTCAGGAGGTAGCCGACGCCTTCGGTGCTCGTCCTGGAGCAGCTCGAGCGCGTAGCCCTCCTCGACGTACTGGGAGAGGACGAGCACCGCCGTGTCGGGGTAGCTCTCGCGGATCTCCTTGGCCGCGCGCAGCCCTTCGTCGGTGTGCGTCGGCGGCATCTTGATGTCCACGATCGCGATGTCGGGGCTGTACGAGCGGACCTTCAGCAGCAGGTCGTCGGCCGTGCCGCTCTGCCCGACGATCTCGAACCCCTTGTCGGCAAGCAGGCGGGCGATGCCCTCGCGCAGGAGCACCGAGTCGTCGGCGAGGGCGACGCGGATAGGTGCCTGGGCTTGCTCGGGATCGGGGAGCTCGGCGTCGACGCGGCGCATTGTCGCTGAAATCACGCCCGCGCACGAGTGCGGGCGGCTCAGCGGGTCGGGCCGAGCAGCGCGTCGATCGCCGAGGCCGAGAGCTCGGCCTTCGGGATGAAGCCGCGCGCCGAGCTCTCGGTCACGAGCGTCCCGAGATCGCTGCTGTCGAGGCTCGACGTGAGGATCACCTGGAGAGGCAGGTCGAGCCGGGCGAGTTGCTCTGCAACGTCGAAGCCGTCGGTGTCCGGCAGCTGCACGTCGACGATCACCACGTCGGGCTCGTGCTCCCTCGCAAGCCGAACGCCACGGCGCCCGTCGCGGCCCCGGCGACGACGACGAAGCCGTCCGTCGCGAGAGCCGGCCCACAGCGCCGCGGAACGCGGCGTTGTCGTCGATGACGAGAATCCGTCGGCGCATGCACAGATCCTGCCTGCGAGGGCCGTCGGCGCGCAGTGTGGCTAGCCCGACACTTTCATCCGGCTCCGACCATGGGAGCGAGGTGGGCGTTAGGGTCAGCATGATGAATCGTCGTGCTCCGAGCCATCTCGCCGACGAGCAGGCCGCGCTCCGTCGGGTGGCCACGCTCGTCGCGTCGGGAGCCACGCCGGAGGAGGTGTTCCAGACGGTCGCCGAGGAGGCCGGGCGGCTTCTCGGGGCGCGGACGGCCGCCACGGTTCGGTTGGAGCCGGACTGCGGGCTCATCGTCGGGTCGTGGAGCGACGGCGAAGGCGGCGGAATCGAGGTCGGAACGAAGGTGCCCTACAGCGACCCCGGCAGCCCGGTGAACCGCGCCTCCCACGAGGGCGGCCGCATCGACGACTACACGGACGTCCCAGGCGAAGCCGCACGCCTCACCCGCCTCGCCGGCTACCTCTCTTCCGTCGTCGCACCGATCACCGCGGGCGGCCGCCTCTGGGGTGCGCTCTTCGTCTTCTCGGCGCAGCCCCAACTACTTCCCCCCGGATGCGGAGCAGCGCCTCGCCGACTTCACGCAGCTCGTCGCGCTCGCCCTCGAGAGCGCCGAGGCACACGATCAGCTGACGGCCTCACGCGCGCGCATCGTCGAGGCGAGTGTCGCGGAGCGCCGGCGACTCGAGCGGAACCTTCACGACGGCGCCCAGCAGCGCCTCGTCACCCTCTCCCTTCACCTGCGGATGGCCCAGGAGTGCCTGCGCGAGGATCCGGCGGCCGCAGAGGCGCTGCTCGAGGGCGTCGGCGAGGATCTGAAGCTGCGCGCTCGAGGAGCTCCAGGAGCTCGCTCGCGGCCTTCACCCGGCGATCCTCACCGACCGCGGGCTCGTGCCCGCCCTGCAGTCGCTCGCCAACCGTGCCCCGTTCCTGGTCGAGATCGCCGGCGGAACCGCCGGCCCGACTCCCCGAGGCAGTCGAAGCAGCCGTCTACTACGTGGTCGCCGAAAGCCTCACCAACGCGGCAAAGCACGCCGGCGCCTCGGAGGCCCTCGTCGCGCTCTCGACGACGGCCGACACCGTCATCGTCGAGATCCGAGACAACGGGAGCGGCGGCGCAGACCTGAGCCACGGCACCGGGCTGCGAGGGCTCGCCGACCGCGTCGAGGCCCTCGGGGGGGAGCTCCTGGTGCGAGAGCGACTCGGCGGCGGCACGGTCGTCCGGGCCGAGCTGCCGCTCCGCTGAGCGAGCCGGCCGCGACCGGGTCCGCTCAGCTCGTCGTCGTAAGGTCAATCGCTCTGGGTACCGCCCGGCGCTCACCGGCGGCGCTCGCGAGGAAGCACGGCACACGCCGCACGCCGAGGTCGCTCCCGAGGGGCACGCGCGCAACACGACGATGCTGGTGAGGCTCTCGGCGACCATCGGCGAACGGGCTGCTCGCGAACCGCGGCGTTCGCAGAGGACAGCGTGATGCCGCGAAGACGGCCGCCGCCTCACCCCGGGAGCATACGGCGCCGTTCATCCCCGACGGCTTGACACTGACGAGGCGACTCCTCGCGTCGAGCGCCTCTCCAGAGCACACATCTTCAAATCTCCTAAGATTCGTACATGCCGTATCGAGCACAGCCTGTCCACGTCGCGAAGGCGACGCTCTTCCGGACGCTCGGCCACCCGGCGCGGGTGCGGATCCTGGAGCTTCTCCGCGAAGGCGAGCAGCACGTGGGCGCGCTGCAGGACGCGCTCGGACTCGAGTCGGGCGGCACCTCCCAGCACCTCGCTGCGCTGCGGCGGGCGAGCCTGGTGGTGACGCGGCGCGAGGGGTCGAGCGTCTATTACCGCGTCTCCGATCCCGAGGTGTTCACGCTGCTCGAGGCGGGCAGGACGATCGTCCGGCACACGCTCGAGGACCAGCAGACCCTGCTCGGCGAGATCCGGGCGACATGAGCTGGGTGCTCGTCGCCGCAGTGGCGCCCGTCGTGGTCGGCGCCTTCGTCTCGGCACGGGCACGACGGCTCGGCCCGGGACTCACGCTCCAGGCCCTGGGCCTGGTCGCGTTCGGGGTCGTCGGCGGCTGGACGCTCGTCACGGGCGACGCGCTCGGCGCCGGGTTCACATCCTCGTTCGCCCCTCGGCTGGGCGTCGACCCGCTGAGCGGGACGTTCCTGCTGATCCTCGCGCTCGTCGGCGCACCGGCGCTCGTCTACGCGACGACCTACCTCCACCCCACCCCTACGGGCCGGGCGACCGCAGCGCTCTGCGGCCCGTTCGTCCTCGCGCTCGCGGGTGTCACGCTCGCGCGCGATCCGCTCACCTTCCTCCTGTGCTGGGAGCTGATGACGCTCGTGCCGGCGGCCATCATCCTCGTCGAGCGCCACGACGAGGCCGCCCGGACGGCGGTCGTTCGTCTACGTCGCGATCACGCATCTCGGTGGCGCCGGGGTCTGGGTCGCCGTCCTGCTGCTCGCGCAGCACGGAGCGATCGGCGACTCCGCCGCTCGCCCAGGGGCGGCGCTGCAGATCGCTGGTCGCGCTCGCGGCGCTCGTCGGGTTCGGCACGAAGGCCGGCGTGATGCCGCTCCACGCGTGGCTGCCGCGCGCGCACCCGATCGCGCCCCGCCCCGTCTCGGCGCTGATGTGGGGCGTGATGGTCAAGGTCGCGCTCTACGGGCTGGTCCGCGTGCTCTTCGAGTGGCTCGGCGCCGACGCCTGCTCTGGATCGGCTGCCGGCGTCGTCGGGCTCGGTGCGCTCTCCGCCGTCGGCGGCGTCCTCTACGCGCTCTTCCAGCACGACCTCAAGCGGCTGCTCGCGTTCTCACTCGATCGAGAACGTCGGGCATCGTCGCTGCTCGGCCTCGGCGCGTGCCTCGTGCTCCGCGCCCAGGGCGACGACGACGTGGGCCGCGATCGCGCTCGGCGGCCGCGCTGCTGCACTGCGTCAACCACGCCGTCTTCAAGGCGCTGCTCTTCCTCGGCGCCGGTGCGCTCGAGCGCGCGGTCGGGAGCCTCGACCTCGACCGGCTCGGCGGGCTCCTGCGGCGCATGCCGTGGACCGGGGGCGCGTTCCTGGTCGGCGCGATGGCGATCGCCGGGCTGCCGCCGCTGAACGGGTTCGCCTCGGAGTGGCTCACCCTGCAGTCGCTGCTCCACCTGCGCCGCGTCGGGAGCCGTCGCCACCGGCCGGTCGGCGCTCGCCGCGCTCGGGGCGCTCGCGCGCGACCCGGCGCTCGCCGTCCTGTGCTTCGTCAAGGTCGTCGGGATGGCGCTGCTCGGCCCCCCGGGTCGGCCTGCGTGCGCGAGAGCCGTCGATCCGCCGCGGACGATGCGCGCCGGCCGTCATCACGCTCGCCGCTGCCTGCATCGCGCTCGGCCTCCTCCCTGGAGTGCTGTTCGCCCGGCTCGTCGAGGTCGCCCCGTGGGGTCAGGACGCCAACGTGACCGCCGGGATCCGTCTGCCGTCGACGGGGTCGCTCCCGACGCCAGGGATCGCGCTCGTGCTCGCGGTGCTCACCGGGGCGCTCGTGCTCCTCCGCGGCACGCGCTCTGCCGCCCCGTCGCCGACCTGGGCGAGCGGTCAGGAGTCGAGCCCGCGCCTCGCGTGGACGAGCGCAGGGTTCACGAAGTCGCTGCGCCTCGTCGCCGAGGTCGATCCTCCGGCCCGAGCGGGAGATCACGGTCGAGACCCGTGGGGGTGTCGTCCAGGAGGTGAGCTACCGCGGGCGGGTCCCGCACCTCGTCGACGAGCGCCTATACCGGCCCGTCACGGCCGGGGCGCTTCGCGGCGCGGCGGCGGCGCGGCGGTTGCAGAGCGGCCGGCTCGGGACCTACGTCGTGTACCTCGTGGCGTTGGTCGTCGGTCTGTTGCTCGCCGTACGGGTCGGGATCGTCGGATGAGCGCGTCGACCGTGACGGCCGGAGCCGCGCAGCTCGTCGGCGGCCTCCTCCTCGCCCCGCTCCTTCCCGGACTCGTGCAGACGACCAAGGCGCGGCTGCAGGGACGCCGGGGGCCGTCTCCTCTGCAGCCATATCGCGAGCTCCGGCGGCTGTGGCGGAAGAGCGCCATCGACGTCGAAGGCACCCACCCGATCACCCGCTTCGCGCCCGCGGTCGCAGCGGCCGCAATCGTGACTTCGATCCTGCTCGTCCCCGTCGCCTCCGTCTCGACCCACTGGGGGGTCGGGCACGACGCGCTCGCCCTCGCGGGTCTGCTCGCGCTCGCCCGGTTCGTAGTGGCTGCCGCGGCCTGGGACACCCGCAACGGGTTCGCCCTGCAGGGCGTCGCCCGCGACCTCACGCTCTCCGTGGCGGTCGACGGCGTGCTCGTCCTCGCACTCGCGGTGGCGGCGCTGGAGGCCGGCACGACCGACCTGCCGGGGATGATCGCGGGCACCGCGGGCACCGGCCCATGGGCCAGCCCGACGCTGGCACTGGGCACGGTCGCGTTCCTGCTCGTGGTCGTCGCAGAGACAGGGCGCCAGCCGATCGACAACCCGGACACCCACCTCGAGCTGACGATGATCCACGAGGGCGCCCTCCTCGAGGTCGGCGGACGTGACCTGGCCTACCTCCACTGGGCGTCTGCGGCCCGGCATTGGCTCGTGCTCGTCCTGGCAGCATCGATCTTCCTTCCCCACCCGGTGGGCAGCTGGTGGCAGCTCGCGGTCCTGCCGGTGGGTGTCGTCGGGCTCTGCCTCGGGCTCGCCGTGGTCGAGACGCTCGTCGCGAAGATGCGGATCCTGCTCGTTCCGCGCCTGCTCGGGGTCGGTGCGGGCGTCGCGCTCCTCGGGATCGTCACCTGGCTCGTGGACGCGGCGGCGTGAGCGGCGCTGTCTCCTGGGGGATGGTCGCGCTCGCGCTCGGCGTGGTGGTGGTTCGGCGACGTTCGATCGCGGTGGGGCTCGTGACCGCGCAGGCGCTCCTGCTCGCGCTCGCCGCCGCCGGCGAGGGCTCCTCCGGAGCCGAGCTCGTCGCGGTCGGAGCCCTGACGCTCCGCGCAGTCGTCCTCGCAGCGTTCTTCTGGTTGCTCGTCTCGCGCACGCGGGAGGCGCGGCCGGTGCGGGCCGGCGCGGCGCCGCTCGCACGGGCGAGCGCGGCCGTCGGGCTCGCACTCGCGCTCGTGTGGCTGATGCCGCCGTTCGGGCTCGACTCGGCGCAGGCGGAGCGTGCGGTGCTCTCGATCGTCGCGATCGGGCTCGTCACTGTCGCGACGCGGAACGCAACCCTCTTCCAGGTGCTCGGGATCGTCGTGGTCGAGAACGGCCTGGCCCTCGCCGCGCTGGCCCTGCCGGGAACGTCGTCCGTCGTGATCGAGATCGGTGTCACGATCGACCTCGTCCTCGTCGCGTTGGTCGCCGGGGTGTTCCACGACCGGATCTTCGCCGAGTTCGGCACGGGCGACGCCGCACGACTGAGGACGCTGCGTGACTAGCCGCGAGCTCCTCGCGGCCGTCGTGGTCGGGCTTCCCGGCGCGCTCGCGCTCCTGCTGATCGTCGTGCCGCGACCGGCGGTGCCTGCGCTCGCGCTCGCAGGCTCGGTGGCGACGTTCGGCGCGTCCGCAGCGCTGACGCTCGTCGCGCTGACCGATCCGCAGGGTGCGGAGGCAGGGAAGTGGGTGGTCGTCGACGCCGCCGGTGGTCTGTTCGTCGGCGCGATCGCGATCGTGGGGTTGGCCAGTGCGCTGACCTCGTCGACGTACCTCGACGGGCTGCGCGCAAGCGTCGTCCGGGCGGAGCGCGCACCGCGCACCTACTGGATCGTGTTCTTCGCGTTCTGGTCGGTCCTGCTCGCCGTGCCGCTGGCCGGGAACCTCGGGGCCGCGTGGGTCGTGATCGAGGCCACGACCGCCGCCTCGGCGCTCCTCGTCGGGTTCAGCGGCAAGGGCCGGGCGCTCGAGGCCGGCTGGAAGTACCTGATCCTCACGTCGCTCGGTCTCGGGGTGATGCTGCTCGGGATCGTCGTGCTGGCCGGTGCGGGCGGGGGCGCGAGCCTCGACGCCCTCTCGTGGCGTTCGCTCCCGAGGCTCGACCTCGACCCCCAGACGGCGCTCGTCGCCTACGTGCTCGTGATCGCAGGGCTCGCCGCGAAGGCCGGGTGGGCACCGGTGCACAACTGGCTGCCGGACGCGCACTCCGAGGCGCCCCCTCCCGTCTCGGCCCTGCTGTCCGGCGCACTCCTGCCCGCGGTCGTGCTCGTCGCGTGGCGGACGCAGCAGGCGCTGGCGCCGGCGGTCGGGGCCGACACGACGCGAGGCATCCTCGTCGCGTTCGGGCTGGTGTCCCTGAGCGTCGCCGTCCCGTTCCTGTGGCGCGGTCTCGCGTGGAAGCGGCTGCTCGCGTACTCGAGCCTCGAGCACATGGGCGTGCTCGCGCTCGCGGTCGGCTTCGGGTCGACCCTTGCCCTGGCGGGGCTCGTCGTCCACGTCGCCGGGCACGCGATCGCCAAGAGCCTCGGGTTCTACGCCGCCACCCCGCTGCTCGCCCACGACCATCGCGCCGGCGCCCACCCGGTCGGAGGGCTCGCGCGCACGGCTCCGCGCCTTGCTCTCACTGTCGGTCTCTCGCTCGGGACGCTCGCCGCGTTGCCGCCGTCACCGCTGTTCGCGAGCGAGGTGCTGATCGTCGCGGGCGGCTTCCAGGCAGGTCGACCGTGGGCTGCGACCGGCGCCGCGATCCTGCTCGCCCTCGGGTTCCTGGGTCTCGCTCACGCGCTCGTCGAGATGCTCGTCGGACGTGCCAGACGGGGCGACGGCGGGCCGACGACCGGCCTGCGGCCGGTGCTCGCCCTGACGGCCGTCGCGGCGGTGCTCCTGACGTTCCTCACGGTCGCGGCGTTCGCGCTGCCCGGGTCGGACCTCGTCCAGACGCTGGTGCGAGGGCTCGGATGACCACGCTCGACGGCCCCGCGTACCGGCGGACGATCCTGGCGGCGCTCGCCGAGGGCCATCGCTTCGCCGGTCTCCATGCGACCGACGGAGGGCTGGTCCGGGTGCTGCTCGTCGCTCCCGACGGCGTCGCCGGCCTCGTCACCGGCCATTCCGATGACGGCGTCATCCCCACGATCGTCGACCTCGTCCCGGCGGCCGGCTGGGACGAGCGAGAGGCGCACGACCTGCACGGAGTCCGGTTCACGGGGCACGAACCGTTGCGTCCCCTCGTCGACCACGACGCACCGCTCGAGGCCTGGACGGTTCCGGTCACCGGCGCCGACTCCCACCAGGTGGCCGTCGGCCCGATCCATGCAGGGGTGATCGAGTCGGGCCACTTCCGCTTCCACGTCGTCGGCGACCGCATCCTGCACCTCGACGCGCGGCTGCACTACAAGCGCCGCGGTCTCGAGGAGGCTGCCGTGGGCGCCACGTTCGCGGAGGGGCTGGCGTACGCAGGGCGGGCGTGCGCGGCCTGCCACATCACGAACAGCGTGGCCTACGCCCACGCCTGCGAGACCATCCTCGGGCTCGCCTCCCCCGCCGCGCTCGCCCGCGCGAGGACGATCCTCCTCGAGCTGGAACGCCTGTGGAGCCACCTGAACGACATCGGCGCCATCTGCGCCGGCGTGGGGATGGCGGCAGGGACGCAGCGGTTCGCGGCGCTCACGGAGGACGCGCGCCGGCTCAACGCTCGCCTCACGGGTCACCGGTTCCTCTTCGGCTCCGTCGCGGTCGGCGGAAGTGCCCTCACCCTGGACGAGCCTGCCGTCGCGGCGGCGCGGGATCAGCTCGGGGAGATCCGGCGCGAGGGGTCGAGGGCGTGGCGAGAGCTGCTCTTCAACGCGTCGTTCATGGACCGGATGCCGGACATCGGGGTCGTCGACGACGAGAAGGCGCATTCGCTCGGCGTCGTCGGTCCCGCCGCTCGCGCGGCCGGCCTCGACGAGGACGTGCGCGCCGAGAGCCCCCGGCTCGCCTACGCAGGGTTCGCGCCGGCCCGGTTGAGACGGACCGTCGGCGACGTGCAGTCGCGGCTCGAGCAGCGCGCACTCGAGCTCGTGCAGTGCCTCGACGTACTCGACGAGCTCCTCGACGGGCCGGTCGCGCCCGTCGCCGCGGAGCCGGGCGCCACGGCGCTCCCCCTCGGGATCGGTCGGGTGGAGAGCCCCCGGGGTGCGACGTCCTGCGTCGTCGAGCCGGCCGGCGCGCGGGTCGGACGGCTTCGCCTGCGCACGGGGTCGTACGCGAACTGGCCGGCCGTCGCGTTCGCCGCCGCAGACAACCTTCTGCCGGACTTCCCTCTCATCAACAAGAGCTTCGAGCTCTGCTACGCCTGCGCCGACCGGTGACCGCATGCTGACCCTGCTCCGCGACCTCCGCCGTCTCCGCCGTTCGATCGCCCTTCCTGCACCAGATCGTGGTCGCTCGCTCGCGTTGCGTCACGTCGATGCGGGCTCGTGCAACGGCTGCGAGCACGAGCTCACGCTCGTCACCGGCCCCTACGTCGACCTGCAGCGCTTCGGCCTCGACGTGGTGGCGTCGCCCCGCCACGCGGACGTGCTCCTCGTGACGGGGATCGTCACGACCCGCATGCGCGGCGCGCTCGAGGCCGCCTACGCGGCGATGCCTGAGCCGCGGCTCGTCGCGGCGCTCGGGGACTGCGCGCTCGGCTGCAACGTGCTCGGCGTGCCCGCCGAGCTCGCAGGGCCGGTCGAGGCGATCCTGCCGGTCGATCTGCGGATCCCGGGCTGTCCACCGACGCCCGACGAGATCGCAGCTGCGCTGCTCGCGCTGATCGACGCCCGCTAGCCGCTCGGCGCCCCCTCGGGCCGGACGCCAGGGGGTGGGCGAACGGGAGCGGCGTCGGCCTCTGACGGCGCCGCTCGGGAAGTGTTCGGGCGGGAGACGCTCGGCCAGCCGGCAGTCCTGTACGCTGCGGCCCTGGCTGCGCCGACCAGGAGGAGCGAGTGCCGGCACGCGGGATCCAACACGTCGACCTGGCGGTCGCGGACGTCGAGCGATCGCTGGCCTACTACACCGCGCTGCTGGGGCCGCTTGGTCTCGAGGAGCGATTCAGGGTCCCGACCTACCGCGGCACCGAGGAGGTCGTCTACCTCGAATACGGCGCGCAGGGTTTCGGGCTGCGGCCGGCGGACGACGGCCCTTACCGGTACCACAGCGTCGGGCTCGAGCACCTGGCGTTCGAGGTCGATCGTGCGGACGAGGTCGACGAGGCGTACGAGCGATGCGTGGCTCTCGGCGGCGTGATCCAGTCGCCTCCTGAACACCACTACGTCGAGGACGAGGACTACTACGCGTTCTTCGCGTTCGATCCGGACGGCATCAGGATCGAGGTCTTCGCCTGGCCCAGCTCGCCCTACCGCACGGCCTCATAGGTCTCAGGGAGCATTCGTGAACGCTCGCCCAGGCGAGCCTTACGACGCTGCGCGGCATGGGGCATTGGCGCGCTGAGAGCGCGCTGCGCGTGCGGTGGAGTCGTATTCGAGATCTCCGACGAGCTCCCACGCTACGACGGATCACCGTGGTCCTGACCGCCCATTCGCTCGAGAACGCGACCACCCCGGTGGATGTCAGAAAGAGGACAGCGCACGGCCTCGTGCGGTCGCTTGCGTGAAGCTAGCATCGTCGCATGAGCGACCTGCGCGAGCCGGTGCCGTTCGAGGTGTACGAAGCGGGCGTCTATCTGCACGGGACGAAGGCAGATCTCGCGTTGGGCGATGTCCTGACGTCGGGGCGGGAATCGAACTTCGAAGCCGGCCGAGTGATGAACTACGTCTACTTCACCGCAACTCTCGACGCCGCGGTCTGGGGTGCCGAGCTCGCCAGCGGGGAGGGACGCGGGCGCATCTACATCGTCGAGCCAACCGGGGAGTTCGAGGACGACCCCAACTTGACCGACAAGAAGTTCCCGGGAAACCCGACGCAGTCGTTCCGCACCCGCGAGGCGCTGCGCGTTGTCGGCGAGCTCGTCGACTGGGTCGGTCATTCGCCCGAGAAGCTCGAGGCTATGCGCGCCGCTCTCGATGCCCTACAGCAGAACGGCACTGCACAGATAGAGGATTAGGTTGCTGCGTGGCGCCCGTAGAGCCTCGGGTGACATCCGTGAGCGCTCGGCCAGGCGACGCCACTCGCGCGAGATGCGCCTCGTGGGGCCGTCGCCCGACGGCGACAGGGCGGCAGGACCAACGGGCATGAACCCCGGCTCACGTGCCGACCGCGCGCAGGCCAGAGGAGCCTCGCGAGTGGAGCCGGCGCGAGCGGTGGCTGGACGAGAGTCCCTGCGAAAGCTCGGCGGATGACAGCCGTTCAGAGGGCCAGACGAACGGATCGAGCCCGACACGACAAGCCGAGGCTGTCCGCACCCGTGGCCGATCGCGATGACATCGGGTCGTCGGGCGCCTACGATCAGTGGCGTGACAGCAAGGAAGAAGTGGAACGAGCTCTCACCTCGCACTCGCCGCCTGGTCGTCGTCACCAGCGTTGTCGAAGGCGTCCTCAAGATCGCAGCACTGGCCGACCTTGCGCGACGGCCGCCCACCGCGATTCGTGGCTCGAAGGCGGTCTGGGCGATCTCCATCTCGCTGGTCAACTCCCTCGGTGCCGTACCGATCGCGTACTTCCTCTGGGGTCGACGCAGGATCGCCCCGTAGGAGCGCGTCGCACGACGAGAACGGCGGCAGACAGCACCGAGAAGTCGGCCCAACGGAGACCAGCACAAACGATCCAGGCCATCCCCGTCCCTTACCGAACGCATCAGCGCGCCCGCTCCGCTCCCTCTCGATGATCTGCCGCACAGCCACGAAGGAGACGTCCAAGACGACGGGACGCCAAGAGCGGATGGAGCTCGATGGCCTTGGGGTCGACACGTCGTCCCTCGCCACCTACCAGGAGGTCGCACGTGCCCAGCCTGGATCGATGAACGTGGCTCGGTTGCTGGTTCGAGTGTCAGCCCGGCTCCCGGAAGCATGAGCGTTCACACCGTCCGGTGGACGTGACAGCCGGGAGTGGCTGGAGTGATTGGAGGCCGTCCCGGCGCGGTTGCCTTGCTTGCGGAGGTCAGCGGACGGTCGGGGCGGCGTCGGTGGCCCGACTCGAACTCTCCGCGAGAGCCGAGTCGGGCGCCAGCAGCACGCAGAGCCGGGTCAGATCCGACGGAAGCGTGCGTCGCTGAACGAGTAGAGCGCGAAGGCGATCAGCCCGAGTGCAACGACTCCGAGGAGAACTGGTCCGAGTGAGTTGTGCTGCAGCTTGGCCAGTGCCCCGTCGAGGCCGATAGCGGCTCGTGGGTCGTAGTCGACGGCTGCCTTGACGAGGAAGACGCCGACGAGGGTGAAGACAACCATTCGGGAAAGATGGCCGATCACTCCGAGCGCGCTGATCCATCGCTTCGCTCTGGCGCTCATCTCCTCGGTCTTCGAGTCGTCGAGGAACTCCTTTGTGAGTCCGCGGTAGCCCTGGTAGAGCCCCACGCCGATCACGATCAGTCCGACCGTCCCGACGATCCAGGTGCCGGCGGGCCATCCGAAGACATCTCGTGATGCGGTCGTCGGGGTGCTGGAGCTGCCTTTGGAGCCGGTCAGGATGCGGACGGCCACGAGGAAGAAGCCGGCGTACACGATCCCGCTGGCAAGTGCAGTCATGCGGTCGAGTGTGCTGTCGTTGCCTTCGGGCCCGTGGCCGATCGCGGCTCGTGCGAAGCGCCAGAGCGCGTAGCCGCCGAGACCGACGGCGAGGATCGCCAGCAACAGCTCGCCGAATGGCTGCTGGGCGACCGTGTGCAGGGCACCCTGTTGGTTGGTCGTTCTCCCGCCCTGGCCGACGGCCAGACGCAGCGCGAGTACGCCGATGATTCCGTAGATCAGCCCGCGGGCGACGAACCCGGCCCTCGAGAGCCACTCGAAGCCGTCCGACTGCACGACCCTCTCGCCTCCGTCTCGCACAGCCTGGACAGCACCTGTGTCGCCGACGTCGCTCATAGCTCGACAAGGCCGTTGCTGCTCGCCGATTCGCGCTCCGGCACCCGAACGGTGATCGCGCCCGGTTCGACCTTCACCTTCAGCACCCGGGCCGGGTCGCGGTCGCCGCCGTCGAGCTCGTAGGCGATCTTGCGGTCGAGTTCGATACGGATCTTCTTCGCCTTCGTCGACCTGCACGAACGGCGACTTGCCGGTGGTTCCTGCGGCCGTCCTGGCCATGGTGCGCGCCCATTGGCCGAGTCCTTCGGCGTTCGTCACGCCAACCTCGAGGAGGCCGTCGTCGGGCTTCGCGTTGTCGAAAGCCTCGATCCCACCGAAGAGCGAGCCGACGTTGCCGAGCAGGATGCAGCTTGCGCTGCCCTTGTACCAGAGCTCGTCGTTGATATCGATCCGCGCCTTGAACGGTTTTGCGCGAAGGTTCTTGGACGCCGTCCAGATGTAGGCGAGCCGACCGAAGCGGTCTTTGAGGCTGCCGTCTGCGTCCTGGATCATGTGAGCGTCGAGACCCGTGCCGGCCATCACGGCAAATCGCTCGCCGTTGATCTTCCCGACGTCGAGCGTTCGGTCGCGGCCGTTCAGGCCGATCTCGACTGCCTCTCCGATGTCGGACGGGATCTCCGAGGCTCGAGGCGAACAGGTTCGCTGTCCCGGCCGGGATGATGGCGAGCGTGACGCCCGTTCCCGCCAGCCGGTCGATCGAGCTGCTGCACCATCCCGTCGCCTCCCCAGACGAAGACGAGCTCGGCGCCCTCGTCGAGCGCACGTTCGACGCGCTCCGGTGCGTACTTGCTCTTCGGCACCTCCGACCAGATCGGGTCGTCCACTCCCGCCTTTTCGAGAGTGGTGCGAAGCTCGTCGAGCCCTCCGCCGATCGTCTTGCCCGCGTGGGCGATAACCGCAACCTTCTTCACGATGCTGGTCCTTCCGCTGGTTTGGCATCACGCCTGACCGCGGCAGCGCCGGCCGCGCGGCAGGCAAAGACGGTGACGGCGAGTGCGCCGATACCGACGAGCACGCCGGCGACGACGTCGGTGAGGTGGTGCATGCCGCGCAACATGCGCGACCAGATCACGAAGGTCGGGATCGCGACGGCGAGCGTCCAGAGGAGAAGCCGCGATCGCCAGGCTCTCGACGCGGGAGGCGAGCACGAGCAGGAGGCCGGCGAGGAGCGCAACCGAGGCGGCCGTATGGCCGGACGGGTAGCTCTCGTTCACCGGGAGGCCCTCGAGCCGGTGCGACGTCTGGTCGGTTGCGATGGACGACGAGGCGACGCCGCCCGGTAGGTGCCGGACTCGATGCAGATCACGAACAGCGTGAACGCAGCGAGCCGCCAGTGCCGGAAGCAGAGGAAGAGAACGAGGAGGGTGCCGACGAGTGATCGGGATGACGATCCCGCCGGCAAGCGTCGAGCCCACAAAGGAGAGATCGACGAGCGTCTCGGTGCGGGTGCCGACGAGCCAGCGGCTGATGCGCTCATCCCAAGCTGCGACGGCCGCCGATCTGCAGGATGACCTTCGTCAGCAGTAGGCCGACGGCGATCGTCAGGCCGGCGAGCAGCGCGTAGCCGCCGAGGGCCGCGGCCAGGAAGACGCGCACGGGGTGGCCGTCCGCGACAGCCGCGGCAAAGCTCTCGGCGGGGCCACCCGGGGCCGGCTCGAGGAGCGGCGCCCCGGAGTGCGTCGAGGCGCGTGACGACGTCGGCTCGCCCACGGCGGGCGAGCCGATCGCGACGCTCCCGACCTCGGCGACGTTGGTGCTCACCGATGGGGTTTACCCGTTCGCAAGGAGGGTAAACCCAGTCGAGCGATGCCCTTCCTGATTCTGCTCTCATTCGCGCTCGTCGCCGGTGTCGCGGTGTTCACCGCGGCGCTCCACTATCCGACCGCCACTGGCGCGTCGCCGCCGGCGACCGAAGCGGCCGGACGTCAGCTCGGCAGAGCAGGCGCTCCGTCACGCCTGGCTGCGCCGGCTGCTTCGCGGTCGACTCGATCCGGGCACGGCTACCGGCCTCGCGCTGACTCTCGCGCTTGGGGCGGCCGTCATCGGAGGGCTGCTGCTCGGAGTGCTCGCCTATCTGATGCGGTCGAACGACCGCCTCGTGCACCTCGACCGAAGCGTCGGTCAATGGGGCAGCGGATCAGCGCGACGCAGTGGTCGACGCAGCTACTCCAGCTGGTGACCGATCTTGCCAGCACCCCGATGGCGATCGCGGTGATCCTGGTCGTCACGGTCGTCGAGATGGTCAGGGTGCCGAACAAGTGGCTGCCGCCGTTCCTGATCACCGTCGTCGTCGGCGAGGTCGTGATCGTGAACAGCGTCAAGCATCTCCTCGACCGCGTCCGGCCGACGTTCAACCCGATCGCCGCGCACCTCGGGCCCTCGTTCCCTAGCGGGCACTCAGCCACGGCGGCGGCACTGTACGCGGCGGTCGCACTCGTGCTCGCCCGTCGCCGCTCTCCGCGTACCAGGGCGCTGCTTGCCGGTGTCGCCGTGGCGATCGCCGTCGCAGTCGCGATCAGCCGGGTGATGCTCGGCGTGCATTGGCTCTCGGACGTGATCGCCGGACTCGCCTTCGGCTGGGCCTGGTTCGCCTGTGCGCGATCGCCTTCGGCGGGCGCTTCCTCAGGTTCGCAGCGCCGGTCGAGAAGGCAGCTCGTGTTGCCGAGCAGGCTCCGGGCACTCTATGACTCGGGTCGGGCTCACGCACGACGGAGACGATCCTCTTCGACGGTGACCGCGTCGAGCACCTTGATTCGCTGGAGGATCGCCCGGGTCGGCTGCGCGGATCAATGCTGCTGTGGGTCGATCTCGTCGACGCGTCACCCGACGACGTGCGCCATGTGGCATCCGAGTTCAATCTGGACGCGGCGACGGTCGAACGGCTCCTCGACCCAAGTGGAGACGTTGGATTCACCGATGGTGGTGAGTACATCCACGTCACCGCCTCGACGCCGGGTGACCATGAGGATGCCGAGTCGAACGAGATCGCGTGCGTCGTTGGCGAGAACTGGGTGATCACGGCCCATGGGCGCCCGGCCGCAGTGCTCGATCAGTACGCCGAGCTCGCGAAGGGCTCCGGCAGGACCGGGGATCTCGACGGCCCGACGTTTCTCGCCAACATGCTGGAATGGGTGCTCGGTGAACACTCGGCCGCCTTCGAGCGCGTCGAAGCAGAGCTCGAGAAGGCCGACTCGATCGCCATGCGCGGCGAGGGCGCCCCCGAAGACCAGATCGAGCATCTCGTCACACTACGGCTCCGCGTTGGCAGCCTGAGACGATCGTTGACCTCGCACCGACCCGTGCTTCTGGCGCTCGCGCAGCCCGAGCTGGAAGCGCTCGGCGACGAGGCCGCGGCGCACAGGTTCGCGATCTTGCTCGAACGGTACGAACAGACTCTGCAGGGCGCCCGTGATGCCCGTGAGAGCATTGTCGGCTCGTTCGATGTGCTGATCGCTCGGACTGGCCATCGGACCAACGAGATCGTCAAGGTGTTGACGCTCGCATCCGTGATCTTCCTTCCCGGCGCTCTGCTCGCGGGAATCATGGGGATGAACTTCAAGCCCGGACTGTTCACGCATCCGTCCCTGTTCTGGGTGACGGTCGCAGTCATCATCTCGATAGCCGTCGCGACTGTCATCGTCGCGAAGGTGCGGAACTGGATTTAGCGTGTCTGGGCTCTCGATCGGCCAGGGGCGGAGTAGGATCGATCGCGGTGTCGAGCAGCGACGATCCCGGCGACGAGTCCCCTCGACGGGCAGGTCAGAAGCTCCGGCCGATGCGGTTGCAGGCCACGCGCCTGTCCCGGGATTCCTCAATGACCTCACAGTCAAGCTCGGTCACATGCTCGGCGGCAGCGTAGACAAGGCCGTCCGCAACCGGCACAGGCGACATCTCCGGCGCGCCCACTGGGCCCACGCCCTCGATGCCTCAGCGCTCTCGCTTCGCGGATGGTACGACCCCACCTCGGCCCGGGAACGCGCTCGAGGTCCTGATCGACGGCTCCGAGGCGCTGCCGCGGATGGCGGCGGAGATGGCCGCGGCGACCTCGCACGTCCACATGACGGGATGGTTCCTCTCGCCCGAGCTGGCGCTCAGTCGCGAGGAGGAGCCTCTGGTCGTCAGGGTGCTGCTCGCCGAGCTCGCCGAGAGGATCGACGTGCGCGTGCTGCTGTGGAAGGGCGCGCCGATCCCGGCCTTCCGTCCCTCACGCGCTGACGTCCGCGAGGTGGAGCAGGCGCTCACGCGCCACACGAAGATCCAGAGCGCGCTCGACTCGCGCACCGGGGCTCTCGCACTGCCATCACGAGAAGACGATCGTGATCGACGACCGGATCGCGTTCGTCGGCGGGATCGACCTCACGCTCGACGGCGGCGATCCCTACGACACGCCGAATCACCGCGCGCGCGGCGGCATCGGCTGGCACGACGCCGCCGTCCGGATCGAAGGGCCGGCCGTGCAGGACGTGGCCGAGCACTTCCGGCTGCGCTGGCAGAGCGCAGCCGGGCGAAGCGATCCCGCCTCCGGCCACAGCCCGAGCCGGCCGGTGACGTGGAGCTCCAGGTCGTGCGCACGCTGCCCGCGGGCTCCTACCGTTCCGTTCCGCAACGGCGACTACTCGATCCTCGAGTCGTACATCGGCGCGCTGCGCTCGGCGGAGCGAGATCGTCTATCTCGAGAACCAGTTCCTCTGGTCGCCGGAGGTCGTCGAGATCCTGGTCGACAAGCTCGAGCATCCGCCCACCGACGACTTCCGTGTCGTCGTGCTCCTGCCCGCGCGCGCGAACGACGGCGCCGACATCTCGCGCGGCCAGGTCGCGGCGCTGATCGAGGCCGACGGCGACGACGACCGCTTCCTCGCCTGCACCGTGTACGCGCGCGAGGCGAAGCTGCGCGACATCGTCTACGTCCACGCCAAGGTCGGCATCGTCGACGACCGCTGGCTCACGGTCGGCTCGGCGAATCTCAACGCCCACTCGCTGCTGCACGACACGGAGATGAACGTCGTCACCCACGACGAGGACGATCGCCCGCGCGACCCGGCTGCGGCTGTGGGCGGAGCACCTCGAGCGGGACGAGAGCGACGTCGCCGGGAACCCGCCGCCGTCGTCGACGAGCTGTGGCGACCGATCGCCACCGAGCAGCTCCACCGGATCGAGCGCGGCGAGCCGCTCACGCACCGGCTCGTCCGACTACCCGGGCGTCTCCGAAGCCGGCGCCGCGACTCCTCGGCCCGATGCAGAGCCACCTCTACGACGTCTGACGCCGAGCGCGCCAGGCAGTCGTGGGAGCTTGCCTCCTCTCCCCGCCGGGGTCGGAGAGGGGCAGTTCAGGTTCACCGATCGTCCGATCGTCGTCTTGGTCAGGGTTGCGAGGTTCGGGGGGACGGTCCCCGTCAGCTGCCAGGGGCGCCCCCTCGGGCGCTCGCCATCACCGCTTCGTGATCTTGTCGATCTTCTCGTCGGCCCAGTCCTCCGCGTCGCCCAGCTTCTCCTTCGCGGAGCCCGCCGCTTGCTCCTCGCGGCCCTCGCGTTCGAGCTCCTCGTCATCAGAGAGAACACCGGCTGCTTCCTTCCCTTGCCCTTCAGCTTGTCGATCTCGCCACTCACTGATCTTCCTCCTCGTTCGAAACGGAATGGGTGGTGCCCTTCGAGGCGCGCGACCTCCCGGCTCGTCGGGCGCGCTACGCTGCGGGGCCGCGAGGTGCGAGTCCCGATCAACCCGGGATCTCGCCCCGCCAACCGTCGGCGCCCTCAGGGCCGCGAGCCTCGACGAGCTCCTTGAACCGCTCGAGATCCTCGGCGACCTCGCGGCTGTCGACGTCGAGCAGGCCCCCGATGGACTCCTTGAGACCGTCGGGCTCCCACTCCAGCTGCAGGTTGATACGCGTCTGGTTCTCACCGAGCCGGTGGAACGTCACAGCCCCGCTGTTGGGTTTGCCGGCGGTAGCGCGCCATGCGATCCGGCTGTCCGGGACGCTGCTCGGTGATCTCGGCTTCCCACACCTCGGCCACGCCGCCGATCTCCGCGGTCCACCGCAGGCGCGCATCGTCCAGCTGCCGAACTTGCTTGACGTTCTTCATGAACCGCGGAAACTCCTCGAACTGTGTCCACTGGTTGTACGCAGTCGACACCGGAACCTCCACGTCGATGGTCTCCTCGATGGTGCTCGCCATGCCTCCTCCTCGTTTCGTGGTCGGTCTCGCCGTTTGTCGGTCGCCGTCGAGCTCCGCAAGGCGCGCCGTTGCCGATACCCGCTACCTCGACGTTCGAAACGAAAGCGCCGTTCGCGTGTGGGTTTTCCGCGGCCGAACGGGTAATCCGTCGCAAGATCGGATCGTGGCGTACGAGCGGATCGGATGGCGAACGAGCAGGACGACGGAGTGGGCGGAGAGATGCTCGGTGACGGTGCGGAGACGCTCGCGGGGCATTCATGACGCGAACCCGAGGGGACGCCGCGCCGATCGGCTCGACGGCCGGCAGGTAGGCGAGGAGTGGAGGCGAAGGCATGGACGCTGGCGCCGCCGGAAGAGCGCCAGACGGTCTGCCCGGGAAAGAGCGTGGCGCGCCGACCAGCAGCGCACGGACGATGGGCACGGCTATGCCGGTCAGGCGCGCCGGGCAGCCAGGCACTTACGCCCTCGCTGAGCAGCACCGCCGCGGCCGCGGGGTGCGACGCACGGCGCCCGAGCGGGGCGGCTTGGGCTGGCCGCGTCAGCGCAGGCGGATGTCCCCGAGGGGGGTGACGACGCCGCCGCGACGGACCGGCCGATCGGAAGGCGTCGGCCACGCCCCAGGATCAGGCCGATCGCGCTGCTCCGCAGCAGCTCCGCGTTGCTGAGGAGCGCAAGGTGCCGCACCCGCCCGAGCAGAAACCACGGCAGGAAGCGCGTCCTTTGTTCGGCCGTGGTCACCGGCCGTGGTCAGATCGACGCCGAGAACCGTTGTCAGCGAATCGTTGACGACGACGTCCCGACGGTTACCACCTGCCGCCGCCTCCGCCAGCACCGGCATGCCGACGATGCCGTCGAGCGAGGCCCTCCTGAGAAAGGGCAGTTGCGGCCGAGTGGCCTCGCTCCACGCTCCCGGCTGCCGCGTCGGAGGGCATCGCCGCCCGGCGGGAGGCCCCCGGCCCGCCTTGGGATCGACGACCGATCGGGGCATCCCGAACGGTGCTTCGGGGCGGCGATCATGGGTCGAGCGGTTGAAGGCCCCGAGGGCCGCGAGCACGAGCGCGACGATCAGGAGCAGGAAGATGAACTTCGACACCGCGATCCCGCCGACGACGGCGAAGAGGAGGAGCAAGAGGACGAGGATCCAGAGCATCGCGAACTCCTTCGTGTGGATCGGTCGGAGTGCGTTCACCGGGGAGTTACCCCCTCGGGCGCCGGCTCGAAACCTCGCGCGCAATGCCGCCGACGCAACCCGATGTATGACCCGTCGCGGTCACGGGAACGAACGGAGGCAGATTCGCCGACGACACGGCCAGAGAAGGAGCAGACATGGGAATCAGCGTGAGCCTCGTCTTGATCGCGATCGGCGCCATCCTCACGTGGGCCGTCACGGCGACCGCGTCGGGCGTCGACCTGGACGTGGTCGGGGTGATCCTGATGATCGTCGGGGGGTCGGCCTCGTCCTCTCGATGATCTTCTGGTCGAGCTGGGGCGGTTTCGGCGGCCACTCGACCTCCACGGTCGTGCGCGACCGTGTCGTTGACCGCGAGGTCTGACGTGGTGACCCGTCCGGCGCGGCGCCGGGAGTTCGGGGAGAGTCGCAGCCGGACGCGTGCGGGCTACGCGGTGGTCGGCGCGGTTCGGGGGTCGCGCCGACCACCGGGCCTGGCCGCCGTGCGACACTGTCGCGGATGACGCAGCCGATAGGGCTGAGGCACGTGGGCGAGAACCATCGTCGGTCGACGGACATGACCCGCCGGTCACGCGCGAGAGAAGACCCGGGCGGTCTCGGCTGAGCGGCCTAATCCCCGACGTCTCGGAACCGGCTCAGGTGCCGGCGGAGCCCCCGGGCCCGGGAGCGGTGAGTCACGGCGCGGAACGATCGGGCTATGTCGTAGCGCTCGGGCTCGTCGGCCTCGCGCTGATGACCCACGGAGATCCTCGGCGAGCACGGAACCTCGACATTCGCACCGATCGTCGGAGCGGTAGCGGTCTCGTCTTGGTACCGGGGGGAAGAGCAGGGGCTGCTGGCGCTGGTCGTCGGGTGGACGGGAGCCTGGTTGATGCTCGATCGAGCGGTGTCCGACCGGGGGCGCTGGGCATGCCGTCCCCGGGGGGAGCTCTGGGCTCGATTCGCTTTTGCTAAACCGTTCGAGCGGCTTTACCGCGATATCGAGGTTCTCTTTCAGTGGAAGCGCGCTCCCGTCAAACATGTGGGCGGTGAAGAGGTTCGGTTTTCCCGCTGCACGCCGTTTTTCTGTTTCTTCTACGAGCGGGATGACTAATTTTGCGAGGTTTCCTGCAGTGCAATGGTCCGTGTTGAGCGCCACGTACACCGGGTACCTCTCCGCAGCACGGTGCACATGTTCGGCAATCGAGATGGCGCCGAGCGCCATATCCTTGACCGAGGAACCAGAGGCAAAGGCGGCACCGCCTGTGAAGACCTGGATGATCCCGTCGCTTCCGCTCTCGGCGAGCCCTCTCAAGACGGCGTTTGCCGTTGTGAGGGATGTCACATTGAAGGCGGGGTAGGCAAATGATTTCTTCGAGCCCTCAGCATCTCACAGAAAATCGCATAGCTGGCAACTGGCATTATCCTCCCCTGGTAAATCGTTTTCGAGTTTCCCTCATGAAGCTGCGCACAGCACGATACCGGCAATGACCCCGATCGTTCGCCTGAGAGCGATACCGACAGGCCCCACGAGCGCTAATCCTGCGATGCACAAGGGAAAGAGTATCAAGAAAATCAACACATTCACTGGAACATCCTGATTCACTCGTCACTTGTTCGGATCTGTCACCTCAGACAGCCAGTTGATCCCATCTTCAAAGTTCGTGAATATCGAAGTAAATCCCTTAAGGTCTAACGTGGCCTTGAACTGCCTCGCTATGGAGAGCCGCTTTTCATCATCCGGCAGCACATTTGCTATTCTTCCTTTCAAGGTGGACCCGAATCGCGCCATCTCTAATGCCAGCCGCAATATGGTGGTCATGTCGGTCTCGCCGACAAGTGTGGTTTCTCTGAGGTCAATAAGGATATTATGGCCCCTATAAATAGAAGCCGCCATGGCGAGGTTGTGGATGATCTGCATTGACCGGGCGACATCGATTTCTCCTGACTCGTTCAGCCGGATAAAATCTTTAACTTTATAAATCTTAATCTCCGAGGACATGTTCACCTGGCTTGTCTCGCTCATATTCCCTCGCACAACGCGTAGGTTGGTAACTGGACGCTATGCTTCCATCTGATTGAGTTCCTTGGGAGCCGCTGTCGCATCAGGTTTAAGATTCTCGAGCAGTATATGCACGCTGATCAGGAGCACCCACAACGGGAAGACCATCGGAATCCAGTGAAGATACCCGGTGTTAAGGGACAGCACTGCCAGTGCATACCCAAGGAGCGCCATCCAGCGCGGGATGATATTGGTGCGGATCGAAAGTGTGCAGGTGGAGATCATGAAGACACCCGCCATCTTCAACGCGTATACGTGCAAGAGCTGGTAGGTTACCGTGCGGCCGAACATGTAGATTCCCGAGCCCATCAGCTTGTCAGGCGTTGCCCCATAGACCATGATGATGCTGCCGGCCACTGCTGAACAGGCGAACAGCATGGCAAGAAACAGGAGGCCGCTGCCGAGGAAAACCGTGGCAAAAAAGCGGTCTTCGTATGCCCCGATTCGGTCGCGCAGCACACCGATGAACCAGAGGAAGGCGATGCCTGCAAACGGCAAGAGGTGCAGGGCGAGGTTGACCCTGTTTGAATCACGGGGAAGCCACGACCCTGTTTCCTGCAGGTCGGCGGGCACTGAAATCCAGATAAGGATCAGACTGATGATGAGCAAGACAGAGAACAGGATACCGGCGACGGCAGCGGCGCGCGGCGTCTTCATCCGTTCGCGGGTCAGGCTCCCGGGTTGCCGCGTTCTTTGTTCCATAAAATAGACCTCCGGGCCCCCTGGCCCCCGCCATCCTTATAGTATACCTTACTGCGTGCCCGCGCCACCCTTCACGAATGCGGCCTCCTTACCCCCTTCCAGGGCCCGCTTGGCGTCCAGGAAACCGTAGAGCTGGATG
>CAWKGI010000014.1:0-23512 GCA_963849125.1 uncultured Actinomycetes bacterium
CTAAGCGTGTTCCGCCCCGACGGCCGTGACGCCGCCACGCGTCGACCGTGACGGGCTAGGCTCGAGGCATGCCTACCTATCTGCACACCATGCTCCGGGTCACCGATCCGGCCGCCAGCCGGGCGTTCTACGAGGCGCTCGGGATGGAGTTCCGCCGTGAGGCGGACATCGTGCGTGACGGCCACCACGAGGCCACGCTGTACTTCTTCGGGTTCCCCGGCGAGGACGCCGAGCTGGAGCTGACCTTCAACACCGACGGCCGCGCCTACGAGCTCGGCACCGCCTACGGGCACATCGCGATCGGCGTGGATGACATGACGCTCACCCTCGCCGCGCTCGCGGTGCAGGACATCCACCCGGAGAAGACGCCGTATCGCATCCGCGAGGGCGGCTCGCTCCTGTGCTTCGTCCAGGATCCCGACGGGTACCGGGTCGAGCTGATCGAGAAGGGCGACTGAGGCCGTGCCGGCGCACCGCAGCGCCGAGGAGCTCGCCGGCGGGCTCGAGCACGTCCGCGCCTCACCTTCCGACGAGGGCCTCGTGGAGCTCGTCGTCCGCCGGCCGGCCGAGAACGAGCGCGAGCTCCTCGACGAGGGCCGACTCGAGCCTGCCGAGGGCCTCGTCGGCGACGTGTGGAGCCGCGACGGAGAGAGCCCGAACCCGGACGTCCAGCTCACCCTGATGAACGCGCGCCTCGCCGACCTCGTCGCAGGAGACCGCGAGCACTGGCCGCTCGCGGGCGACCAGCTCTACGTTGACCTCGACCTGAGCGTCGCAAACCTGCCGACCGGCACGCGCCTCCGGGTCGGCACCGCCGAGGTCGAGATCACGGCCGAGCCGCACACCGGGTGCGCGAAGTTCCGCGAGCGCTTCGGACCCGACGCGCTGCGGCTCGTGAACCAGCCGCCGGGGCGCGAGCTGCGCCTGCGCGGGGTGAACGCACGGATCGTGGTGCCGGGCACCGTGCGACCCGGTGACCGCGTCACCAAGGTCGCCGCCGCGTGAGCTCACCGCTCGACGGCACGGCCTGGGCGCCCGTCAGGAGCCCGGTCGGTCGTGCGAGCCTCCTGTTCACGGACGGCACGGTCTCCGGCTGCGGCGGCATCAATCGCTTCGGCGGGCAGGCGGACGTCGAGGGGAACCGGATCCGGGTCGGCCCACTCGCGAGCACGCGCATGGCAGGGGCTCCGGAGGCGATGGCAGCGGAGGAGGCGTTCCTCCGCGCGCTCGACGCAGCCCGACGCTGGGAGCTCGCCGACGGCCGCCTCGTGCTGCGCGACGGGGCCGGCGAACAAGTGCTCGCGCTCCAGCCGGCGGGCGAGCCCGACGACACGATCGTGACGCCGACCGACGCACTATGCTCAGGCCGATGAGCGCTCCGAGGCGACCCAGCTGATGGCCAGCGCCGTCGAGGACGTCACCCCGTTCTGGGATCCGTCGCGCAAACGGCGGTTCATGAAGATCGGCGCCTGGCTCGGCGTCCTCCTCGTGGTGCTCGTCGTCTCCCGGCTGCTCGGGGTCGACGTCATCGGCTGGCTCCAAAGCGTCTGGGACCAGATCAAGGAGGTGCCGCCCGGCTACATCGTCCTGGCGACGATCCTGCAGATCCTCCAGACCTCGCTCAACGGGGTCGCGTACTACGGGATCCTCTCCTATGCCTACCCGGGCCGTGTGCAGTTCTGGCCGATCATCACGGCCTACGCCGTCGGCGTCTCGATGAACAACTTCCTGCCCGCGAACATCGGCACGTTCGTGACCCTGCTGATGTTCGTCGCGATCATCCCCGGATCGAACTTCCCCGGGATCTTCGCCGCCTACCTGGTCAACAAGATCTTCTTCACGGTCGTCGGCGGGCTGGTGTACCTCTACCTCTTCCTCGAGGCCGGCTCCGCGTTCGACGTCGAGCTGGGCTGGTTCCGGGATCACGGGCTGCTCGGGGTCGCGCTGTTCGCCGGAGCGGCGTTCCTGGTCGTGCTGGCGGTGAAGCTCCTCTGGCGGTGGGTGAAGAAGCTCTGGGACAAGGCGAAGGAGGGTGGCAGGATCCTCTCCTCGCCGCGCGCGTTCGGGACTCGCGTTCTGCTACCGCAGGTCGGGAGCTACGCCGCCAAGATCGGCGTGATCTGCGTGTTCCTCGCCGCCTACTCCATCCCCGTCACCTTCGGGTCGGTGATGAGCGTGATCGGCTCGAGCTCGGCGGCGAACATGACCTCGGTCACGCCGGGCGCCGTCGGGATCACACAGGCCGCGAACGTCGCCGCCCTGCGCGACTACACCGACGCGGACACGGCGACGGCGTACTCCCTCTCCCAGCAGCTGATCACGACCGCGATCAACGCCGGCTTCGCGCTCGTGATGGTCGTGCTGATCTTCGGGTGGACGGGCGGCAAGCTGCTCGTCAAGACCTCGTACGACGATGCCAAGGTGAAGGCCGCCCAGATGAAGGCCTCTCGCGGCAAGGGCGGCGACATGTTCGCCGCCGGCGACGAGGACGGCGGGACGCCGACGGCCTGAGGCGCCGGTCGGCCCCGGCGAGCAGGCCCTACCTCCGTGTGCGGCGCACCTGCCGCGGGTAACGCGGCGACCTGGGCCCCGGCGGCACCCGCCGTCTCGGCGTCCCGCCTCCCAATCCGAAGCACGCGGTGCCACCCCAAGGTCACGCTCCAGGGCGTCGTGGGACTCCAGGCACGCGGCCCGGAGCTCAGGACGCGGGCGTCGGCTCGGTCGGAGCCGAGCCGAGCGGCTGGAGCGTCGCGCGCCAGCCGGAGAGGATGCCGTGGACGGCGGCGGCGCCGAGGATCGGGCCGTCGGGCGCCTTCAACGACGCGGGGTGCAGGATGAAGGGCTGGGTCTGCGGCCCGCCGAGCCCGCCGTGGAAGGAGATCAGCTCCTCGAAAGCGCAGCCCTCCTCGAGATCCGGGTCGTAGAAGCTCCCGATCATCAGGTCCGCGACGTGCTCGAAGGCGTCGGTGCGGAGCAGGTGTTCCCCCGCCGTCGGCGAGAAGTGCCGGAGCGGATCGATGCCCTCGACACGGCCCTCGGTGAGGTACGCGGTGCCTTCGCCGCCGAGCGCGACCGCGCCATGGACGGACGACCGCACGAGCACCCAGCCGACGTGGGGGTGCGAGCGGAGCGCAGGCAAGAGGTCGGGGTGGCGCTCGTCGATCTCCTCCATCGTCAGCCGCCGCTTCTCCTCCATCAGGTAGACGAGGCCGAGGTTCCCCGACCCCATCACGACGACATCCCGGTCGGAGACGTCGTTCTTCTTGCGCTTCTCCTTCTTCCCCGTGCCCGTGGCCTCGCCGATCGCGTGGCCGACCATCGAGTCCTGCTCGTCCCCGCCGGCGACACCCTCGACCGCGCCCTTGGCGAGGGAGCGCTGCACCAGCTCGTCCAGGCCGTAGCCGTTGCGCTGCTTGAAGGTCGCGCCCTGCGTCTGCCCGTGGTCGGAGAGGACGACGATCTCGTAGGGGCGCGCCGCGTAGCGTCGCGCGCGCTCGATCCGGGCGAACTGCTGGTCGAGCTTGCGGAGCGCCTCCAGCGTGTCCGACCGCTCGAGACCCGAGTGGTGCGCGACCTCGTCGTAGCTGGAGAAGGTCGCGTACACGGCGGGGCGGCCGCGCATCATGTCCTGCAGCACGCCGAACACGATCAGGTCACGGACGATCACGCACATCGCCGCCCGCATCAGCGGATAGATGCCGCCGCGGTGGCCCCGCGGGCGCACGTCGCGCCGCTTCGCACGCAGCGAGGCGGTGACCTCGAGCACGACCTCCCAGAAGAAGAGGACGAGCGACCGGGTCACGTTGAACCCGACGGCGAAGAACGCGCGGTAGCCGCGGTTCGACTCCTTCTCGGCCTCGATACGACTGACGGTGAGGATCACCTCGTCGGCGTCGCCGGAGAGGAGGTTGCCGCGGCTGGCGCCGCCGTCGATCAGCAGCCCGATCCCGGTCGACCGCCGCCGCTCGATCTCGGCGCAGTCGGGCGGAGCCGAGCAGGTCATCATCGTCCCCGTCTCCTTCTCGACCCACCGGAACGCCGGGATGTCCTCGTTCGAGCCGAGCAGGATCCCCGCCTGGCTGGCGCCTGTCTGCGACGAGAGATCGGTCTCCCACTCCGTGAGCTCGTAGCCTCCCTCCGCGACCCAGCGCGCCATGGTCGGCGCATTGCCGTCGCGCATCGCCCGGCGCAGGATCGGCAGCCCGAGGCCGTCGATCTCGAGGAAGATGATCCCCGGCACGTCCGTCGCGGCGACGACGCCCTCGCGCCTCGCGACGCGCTGCACGACCCGAAGCGTGTAGACGTCGTCGTCGTTCGTGCCGAACACGACGTCGAGCACCACCGTGACCGCCGAGACCACGAGCGCCGTGAGCAGGGCCGCCCAGAACGAGCCGACCTCGATCGCGTTGTCGGTGATGCTGGACGCGGCGAGCAGGATCGCCGCGTCCGCGAAGAGCACGAGCAGGAAGCCGAGGACGAGGGTGAGCGGCAGGTGCAGCGCTGCGATCAGGGGCGGGACGACCGCGTTGAGCGCGGCGACGATCAGCGCGACGACCAGCGCCCCGCCGTAGCCCTCGATCGAGACGTCCGGCACGATCGCGGCCGCGATCAGGAGCGCGAGCCCGCTCAGCAGCAGCGAGAGGAGCAGGCGCGTCGGTCGGAACGACGGCCGCTCAGGCGCCCACGCCACGGGCTGTGCGAACTCGGTGGCCGTGCTCATCGGCCGAGATCCTACTCGCCCCGGGGACGCGTCCGCGCGTGACCCGACCGGAAGGTGTCCGACGGCCGCCCCGAGAAGTAGTGTTCCGCCGATGCCGAACGGCCGCCCTCTCCAGATCAGCGTGACGTTCAAGACGCTGCTCGTCGGCGTCGCGCTGTTCTTCTTCACCTGGGCGATCATCTCGATCCGGGACATGCTGCTGATCGTCGCCGTCGGCATCTTCCTCGGGCTCGTGTTCGAGGGGCCCGTTCAGCTCGTGCAGCGCCACACGCGACTGGGTCGGGGTCTGGCGGCGACCGTGATCGTGATCGGGGCGCTCGTCGCTCCTCAGCGTCCTCGCGCTCTTCCTGATGATCCCGCTGCTCGAAGGGCTCCAGAGCTTCCTCAAGGATCTCCCCCAGACCGTTGCGCAGCTCCAGGACAAGCTCGGCTCGGTCGGTGACTCGGCCGCAGGCGACCGCGCGCAGTCGGGTGCCCAGAGCGCCTCGAACGCCGTGCCGGACGCCGTCGGTGCGCTCGTCGGGTTCGCCGGCGACCTCGCCTCCGGGCTCCTCAACATCTTCCTGATCACCTTCATCTGCCTGTTCTTCCTCTGCGAGGTCGACGACCTCAAGAAGGCGCTCGCGAGCGTGCTGCCGAAGCAGCGGGAGGCGCTCTGGCTGCCGATGTGGGATCGCGTCACGATCATGGTCTCGCGCTGGGCGATCGGGGTCGTGATCATCGCGACGATCGCGGGCACGGTGCAGGGCACGACTGCGTACCTGCTCGGCTCGAGCTACGCCGTCGCGCTCGGGCTGATCGCCGGGTTCCTCGACATGATCCCGAACATCGGCGCCACGATCGCCGGGTTCATCCTCTCGCTCACGCTGCTCGCCGAGGAGGGCCCGACTGCCGCGCTGATCATGCTCGCGGTCGTGCTGATCTACCAGCAGGTCGAGAACAACCTGCTCACGCCGACGATCCAGGGGAAGGCGGTCAACCTCTCCGCGTTCTTCATCATCGTCTCGGTCGCGCTGTTCGGCGCGCTGCTCGGGGTGATCGGTGCGCTGATCGCCGTGCCGGTCGCCGCGACGATCCAGATCATCCTCGGCGAGGTGACGAAGACCTACCGCGCGCAGGTCGCGCTCGAGAAGGGTGAGACCGCCGAGCCCTCCGAGCTCCCCGCCTAGACCCCTCCAGCCGCACGCGGACTCGCATAGGATCGGTTCAACCGCATGCTTGAACCACCACCGGGACGCCCAGGATTCGCGACCGTCGAGGAGACGAGATGACCACTGCAGCAGCAGCCGACCACGACGGCCCTTCGAAGGGGCGGATCATCACAGCCCGCATCCTCGTGATCGTGGGCGTGATCCTGACGACCATCAGCATCCTCGCGGTGTTCGTGAAGCGCGAGGCGCTCGACGAGTCGACGTTCAAGCAGACCTCGAGCGAGCTGATCGCGAACGACGAGATCCGGGCCGAGGTCGCCTCGACGATGGCAGACGCGCTCTACGCCAACGTCGACGTGAGCCAGCTGCTCGAGGAGAAGCTGCCGAAGAACCTCCAGGGCCTGGCCGGCCCCATCGCGGGGCTCTCGCAGGAGTACGCGGCGCGCGCCGCCGACGAGCTGCTGGCGCGCCCCAGGGCGCAAGCGCTGTTCGTGGAGGCGTCATCTCGCGCGCAGAGCCAGTTCATCGACGTCCTCCATGGCGATACGGGTCTGCTCGAGACGTCGAACGGCAACGTCGTCCTCGATCTCCGGCCGCTCGTGCTGCGGCTGGGCGATCGCTTCAACTTCGTCGCGAACCTCGCCGACAAGGTTCCCCAGGACTCCGCCCAGATCACGATCATCGCGTCGGACGACCTGGACATGGCCCAGAAGGTCGTCCACTGGCTCGAGCTGGTGGCGAACTGGATCTGGATCCTCGCGCTCGCGTCTTGGGTCGCGGCCTTCCTCCTCGTGAAGGGACGCCGGCGCCAGGAGCTGCGCGCGATCGGGATCGGACTCGCCGTCGCGGGCGCCGCGGTGCTGATCGTCCGCTCCCTGGCCGGTGGCTACTTCGTCGACAACGTCGTCAAGACCGACTCCGTGCGGCCCGCAGCGGAGGAGGCGTGGCGCATCATCACCGACGGGCTGGCGCAGGCCGCCTGGGGCGTGATCGCGCTCGGTCTGATCGCGGCGCTCGGCGCCTGGGCCGCAGGCCCCGGCAAGAGGGCGACGGCATTCCGCGGCTGGATCGCTCCCGCGCTGCGCAGGCCGGAGCTCGCCTGGGTCATCTTCGCGGCGGGCATCGTCCTGCTCGTCTGGGTCCTCCCGCTGCACCGCCTCGTGATCGCCACGGTGCTCGTCGTGCTCGCCGGCATCGGGTACGAGGTGCTGCGGCGTCAGGCGGCGGCCGAGTTCCCCGAGGGCTCAGGCCCGGACGTCGTCGGGAGCGTGAAGACGCGCCTGACGACCTCCCGTCCGTCGCGGACGGACGCGACGCAGTCGGTCTCCGGCGAGCTCGAGCGGCTCTCGGCCCTGCATGCGGAGGGGAAGCTCACGGACGAGGAGTACGCGGCCGCGAAGGCCAAGCTCCTGTAGGGCCCGAACCGGGCCGAATAGCCGTCTGAGAGACCGGTCGATTCGCGCTAACGGGGCCGTCCCGCACGGTCGATAGTCGTGGTGATGAACCGCGTCCTCTCAACGGTGCTCGCCGTTCTCGACCACGTGATCGACGGTGGGCTCGTGGTCGACGGCGATGATCGAGTCGTCTACGCGAACCCCGACACGCAGCGGATCTTCGCCCGGTCGCGCGACGCGCTGCGTGGGATGCCGGTGGCCGACCTGTTCGCGGCGCTGCCGCCCGCCTGGCGCGAGCCGGGCGTCCACGTCGGGACGGCCCTTCGCTCGACCGGAGGCGAGCTCGAGGTGCGGATGGCAACCACGCGAGTCGGGGCGCTCTCCGTCGTGACGCTGCAGGATCGTGCGAACGCCGGCCCTGTGCCGGCGATGCCCGACGTCGACGTCGACCCTGACCAGATGCTGTGGAACATCGCCTCCGCCGTCGACGCCTTCATGTTCGCGGGCGAGATGTCCGACTCGGGGTGGTACCTGCCGATCTTCCACGGCCCGGGGATGGACAGGCTCCTCGGAGGCCACGTGCCCTACGAGGACGCCAACCGCACCTACGACACCTGTGTCTACCCAGAGGACTACCCGGAGTACGAAGCGCTGTACGACCTCGGCACGCGACAGGAAGGCGTTCTCGCGGAGCTGACCTACCGCCTCGTCGGGATCGACGGGAAGATGCGCTGGGTGCGCGAGCGCTCCGTTCCCCGTCGGGTCGGTGACCGGACGCTCCTGCTCGGCGTCATCACCGACGTGACAGCCGAGGTCGAGGCGCGGGAGAGCCTCGACCTGGCGAGGGCAGAGCACCTGGCCGCGGTCGCGCGGTTCGAGCGCGTCGTGGAGCTTGCCAACGACCTGATCCTGGCCTTCGACGTCGAGGGCCGCATCCGCTTCGCAAACCCTGCCGCGGAGGCGCTGCTCGGGTTCTCGGCCGACGAGCTGGTCGGAGCGGACTGGGCGTTGCTCGTCGAGCCCGACGACCTGGACGCGATCCGGCTGCTGAGCGCCTCGGTCTACGGCTCGAGGACAGAAAAGCCGACCGTGATCCGGTGCCGGACACGGGAGGGGCGCACGCGCTCCGTCTCCTGGTCGGGCGCGTTCGATCGCGAGGACCGGCTGATGTTCTACGTCGGCCGCGACGTGACGGCCGAGATCGCCGCGCGAGATGAGATCGAGCGCCGCTCGCGCACGGACGCGCTGACCGACCTCTACAACCGGCGCCACGTCGTCGACTCGCTGATGGGCGAGCTCGAGCGGTCGCGCCGAGACGGCCGCGTTCCCGGCGTGCTGATGCTCGACCTCGACCATTTCAAGTCCGTCAACGACCACTACCGCCACGAGGGCGGGGACGCAGTGCTCCGCGCCGTCGCCCGAAGGCTCAAGGCGGCCGTCCGTTCCTACGACGTCGTGGGTCGCTGGGGCGGCGAGGAGTTCATCGTCGTCGTCCCCGGCGTGACGAGTGGCAAGGCGCTCCGCCGGATCGCCGAGTCGGTGCGGGCAGCGGTGGGCAAGTCCCCGATCCCCCTGCCGGACGGGCGCCTGATCCACGTGACCACGTCAATCGGCGGTGCACTCGCAGGGGAATCGCTCTGGTCGGTGGAGGCCCTCGTCGATGCCGCCGATCGCGCGCTCTACGCCGCGAAGCGAGCCGGTCGCGACCGGGTGAAGCTCGTCGACGAGCTGACGGCCGAAGAAATCGCCGCGGAAGAGCCTGAGGCGCTGCGTCTCGCCCAGGCCCTCGCCTTCTCGGCGAGCGCGCGGGAGGGAACCCCGGAAGAGCACGTTCGCGAGGTCGCCGACCTCGCCGGGGCGATCGCAGTGGAGCTCGGGCTCACCGAGGACAGCGTGCTGCGCTGCCAGCTGGGCGGCTGGCTGCACGACATCGGCAAGATCGCCATGCCCGATGCGATGCTCACGAAGCCGGGTCCGCTCGACGACGCGGAGTGGGAGGTGATGCGGACGCACAGCGAGGTCGGCGAGCGAATCATCCTGCGGATCACTGGGCTGGCAGGGGCTGCTCCGATCGTCCGGCACCACCACGAGCGGATGGACGGCAGCGGCTATCCCGACGGCCTCGTCGGCGACGTGATTCCGCTCGGGGCGCGCATCGTCGCGGTGGCGGATGCGTACTCGGCGCTCACGACCCAGCGGGTCTACCGTGCGGCACTGTCGTCCGAGGAGGCGCTGGCCGAGCTCGATGCGACCGCAGGGGCGCATCACGATCCCGCTTGTGTGGCCGCGCTCCGTCGGGTGCTCACGAGCGCCGGCGCCCGCCTGCCGGTCGCGGCGCCGCGCTCAGGCTGAAGGATCGCCGCGGAGGAGCCCGGCGGCGCGCTCGGCGAGCATCGCCACGGGCCAGTTGGTGTGCCCGCGTGGCAGCGCAGGGATGGCCGACGCGTCGACGACCCAGAGACCGTCGATGCCGCGCAGGCGCAGCGCGGGATCGAGGGGCGAAGCTCGGTCGTCCCCCATCCGGCACGTGCCCACCGGGTGGTACAGCGTCTGCGAGCGCTCCCGCACGTGGGCGGCGAGCGCATCGTCGTCGTCCGCGGCAGCACCTGGCAAGACCTCGCGGTCGAGGAGCGAGGCGAGCGGCTCCGATGCGGCTACCCGCCGGACGAGCCGCAGCCCGCGGAGGAGGAGACGCAGGTCCTCTCCGGCGGGATCGGTGAGATAGCGCGGATCGACGAGCGGAGAGGCGAGCGGATCGGCCGAGCGCAGCGTCACCTCCCCGACGCTCCGCGGTTGGAGCAGGATCGTCGCCAGGGTGACGCCGTGCCACGTCGGCTCCTTCGTCCCCTCGTCCTCGAACGTGACGGGTGCAAACAGGAGCTCGAGGTCGGGCGCCTCGAGCGCCGGGTCGCTCCGCACGAACGCGGCGGCCTCGGCGATGTTCGAGGTGAGCGGACCACGGCCGCTGACCGCCCAGCGGACGAGATGCCGAAGGCGACGGGCCGAGGCCAGCGTCTCGACGCCGGGCACCGTCGCGAGGAGGATGCCGCAGGCGAGATGGTCGCGTAGCCCCTGTCCGACCTGGGGCTGGTCGAGGACGACCTCGATCCCGTGGCTCTCGAGGGTCTCCCGGGGGCCGATCCCCGAGAGCAGCAGCAGCTTCGGGGTGTCAATCGCACCTGCAGCGAGCACGATCCGCCGCGCCCTGACCTCGACCTCCTTCCCGTCGGTGACGTACACGACGCCACGGGCGCGACCACCCTCGACCAGGATGCGCGCGACGTGGGCTCGGGTGACGATCTCCAGCCCCGGCCGACGGCGTGCCGGATCGAGGTACCCGTCGACGACGCTCCACCGGCGGCCCCGGACGATGGAGACCGGCGTCGGCCCTGCGCCTTCGAGATCGGGATCTCCGAGGCTCGCGGCACGAGGGATGCCGCACCGGGTCGCTGCGTCGAGGAAGGCTCCCGTGAGCGGGCTCGGATCGGGCAGCGCCCCGACCGCGAAGGGGCCCGTGACGGCGCGGTCGTAGACGGATTCGACGTCATCCCAGGCCCAGCCGGCGGGCCAGTCGGCGTGGTCGACGCGGTGTCCGCGGATCACCATCATCGCGTTCGTCGACGAGGAGCCGCCGAGGCCTTTCCCACGGGGGTAGAGCACCTCTCGCGCGTCGAGCGTCGCCTGGGGCGCCGTGCGGTAGCCCCAGTCCCTCCTCGACTCGAAGAGCCGCGAGAACGCGGCGGGAATGCGCACCTCGAGCCGCCGGTCGGTGCCGCCCGCCTCGAGGAGCAGCACCCTGGCACGCGGATCCTCCGTCAGGCGGGCCGCGAGGATGCAGCCCGCGGTTCCGGCGCCCACGATCACGGTGTCGGGCATACGGAAGACCCTACGGGGTGGCGCGGCACGCGTCCCCACCAACGGTCCGGGTGCGGCTTTGCAGCGCTGATGCTCGACACGAAGACGCGTGGAAGACGGTACAGACACGTGACCGGCGGGGCGCTACGTTGTCCTGGATGACGACGACTCCCTGGGGACGAGCCCGACCGATCGCGCACGCGAAGGTCGCCCAGCGCGCGGGAGACCGGCGGTTCGCGACGATCGTCGAGCTGCTCGAGACCGCCGACGGAGAGCGCCTCGTTCGCATCGCCTACAGCACGGACGGCATCGCCCGGCGCGGGCCGGTGACGCTACGCGAGCGCGACCTGGAGCGGCTGCGCTCGGCCGTGGTCGGCAACCCGGAGCTGCTCGCGGTGCTGGGCCGATCCTCCGACTAACCGACGAGCGGCAGCTGCGAACGGGCTGCCACGACGAGCCCTTCGAGGATCGGGCGGCCACCGGTCGGCCCGAGCAGCGCGTCGACTGCGTGCTCGGGATGCGGCATGAGCCCGAGCACGGTGCCTGCCTCGTTCGCGACGCCCGCTACGCGGGAGCGGGAGCCGTTGAGGTCGTCGTCGTAGCGCAGGACGATCTGGTCACGCTCGACCAGCGCTGCGTAGAGGGCGTCGTCGGCGTACCAGTTCCCCTCGCCGTGCTTGACGGGGATCACGAGGCGATCACCGACGGCGCACCCGTGCGTGAACGGCGTTCGCGTCGTCTCTACGGTGACGGTGGCGTCGACGCAGATGAACTGCTGCTGCCGGTTCGCCCGCAGCACCCCGGGGAGCAGGCCGGCCTCGCAGAGGATCTGGAACCCGTTGCAGATGCCGAGGACGGGCCCGCCGGATGCCGCGAACTCGGCGACGGCCTGCATCACGGGGGCGAAGCGGGCGATCGCCCCGCACCGCAGGTAGTCGCCGTAGGAGAAGCCGCCGGGGAGCAGCACGCCGCCCACGTCGTCGGGGAGCGCCTCATCGGCGTGCCAGACGCGCACGACCTCCGCCTCGAGCGCCTCGAGTGCGAGCGCAGCGTCTCCGTCGTCGTTCGACCCCGGAAACGTGACGACCGCGATGCGGGTCACGCGCCGTCCTCGACGATCTCGAAGCTCTCGATCAACGGGTTCGCGAGCAGCTCGGCGGACATCCGCTCGACCTGCGCCCGCGCCTCCACGGGATCGTCGGTCGCGAGCTCGAGGTCGACGAGCCTGCCCACACGAGCGCGGTCGACGGCGAAGCCCAACTTGGCCAGCGAGTCGCGGACGGCCTCGCCCTGCGGGTCGAGGATTCCGGACTTCGGACGCACGAGCACGGTCAGCTTCACAGCACCACCTTCGGGTCGGAGAGATAGCGGTCGAACGCGATGCCGGTGAGCCGCTCGAACGCCTCCACGTAACGGGCACGGGTTCCGCTCACGACGTCCGCGGGGAGCTCCGGCCCGGGATCGGTCCTGTCCCACCCGGTCGAGAGGCACCAGTCGCGCACGAACTGCTTGTCGAACGACGGCTGCGGGCGCCCGGCCTCGTACCCCTCGGCCGGCCAGAGCCTCGACGAGTCGGGTGTCAGCGCCTCGTCGCCGAGCGTGACGACCCCTCCGGGGCCGGTGCCCAGCTCGAACTTCGTATCGGCCAGGATGATGCCGCGCTCCAGGCAGTGCCCGGCGGCGAAGGCGTAGAGCGCGAGCGCGGCCTCGCGAGCGACCGCGTACCTCTCCTCGCCGCAGAGCGCCGCAGCCTGCTCCTCGGTGATGTTCAGGTCGTGTCCCTCGGACGCCTTCGTGGCGGGGGTCACGATGGGCCGAGGCAGCCGTTCGGACTCCTGCAGCCCGGGTGGCAGCGCATGGCCGCACACCGCTCCGGTCGCGGCATAGTCGACCCAGCCGGACCCCGAGAGGTAGCCGCGCACGACCATCTCGACGGGCAGCATGTCGAGTCGGCGACACTCGATCGAGCGCGCGTCGTCGCGCAAGTCGAGCAGGTGGTTGGGGACGATCTCCCGCGTCCGCGCGAACCAGAAGGCGGAGAGCCCTGTGAGGACGCGACCCTTGTCGGGGATCGGCGTCGGGAGGATCACGTCGAACGTCGAGATCCGGTCGGACGCGACGAGGAGCAGCCGATCCTCGCCGAGGGCGTAGATCTCGCGCACCTTCCCCGAAGCGAGGTGGACGGCGTCAGACACGGCTCGGCTCCCTTGCCTCCACGAGCGCCTCGAGCCGCGCGATCACCGTCGGGACGTGGCGTGTGTACACCTCGAGGTCGAAGACCTCGTCGAGGTCGACCGCGTTCGCGATCTCGGGGTCGGCCGCCGCGAGCTCACGGAAGGGGAGCGATTCGTCCCACGCGCGCATCGCGCTCCGCTGGACGAGCCGGTACGCCTCGTCGCGCCCGAGCCCTGCGGCGACGAGGGCCAGGAGGAGCCGTTGGCTGAAGAAGAGCCCGTGGCTCGACCACAGGTTCTCCTCCATCCGTGCCTCGCGGACGACGAGGCCGTCGACGAGCCACGTGAAGCGCTCCAGCATGTAGTCGACAGCCAGGAACGAGTCGGGCAGGACGACCCGCTCCGCCGACGAGTGGGAGATGTCGCGCTCGTGCCAGAGAGCGACGTTCTCGAGCCCGACGATCGCGTTCCCACGGACGACCCGGGCGAGCCCGCTGATCCGCTCCGCGGTGATCGGGTTGCGCTTGTGCGGCATCGCGGAGGAGCCCTTCTGGCCACGGCCGAACGGCTCCTCGACCTCGCGCACCTCCGTCCGGGCGAGATGCCGGATCTCGGTCGCAAAGCGGTCTAGCGAGGACGCCACGAGCGCCAGCGCCGAGAGCACGTCCGCGTGGCGATCGCGCTGCAACACCTGGGTCGAGGTCGGCGCGGGGGTGAGCCCGAGCCGCTCGCAGGCGACGCGCTCGACCTCCGGGTCGACTGCCGAGTAGGTGCCCACGGCCCCCGAGAGCTTGCCGACCCGAAGGCCGTCGATCGCCCGTGCGAGGCGGTCTCGGTCGCGGTCGAGCGCGAAGGCCCAGCCGGCGAGCTTCAGGCCGAACGTGGTCGGCTCGGCGTGCACGCCGTGAGTCCGCCCTGCGCAGAGCGTGTCTCGGTGCTCGAGCGCCCGCCGGGCGACGACGGCGAAGGCGGCGTCGAGCCCGTCGAGGAGCAGAGCACCTGCGTCCTGGACGGCGACCGACAGCGCCGTGTCGAGCACGTCGGAGGACGTCAGGCCGTAGTGAAACCAGCGACCCTCAACTCCGAGCTGCTCGGCGACGGCGTCCACGAACGCCGCAACGTCGTGGTTCGTCTCCCGCTCGATCTCGGCGACCCGCGCCGCGGAGGGCGCGACCGCGCGCATGCGAATCGCCGTGACGTCGCCCTCGGGGATCACGCCGATCGCGGCCCAGCCGTCGAGCGCCGCGAGCTCGACCGCGAGCCAGCGTCCGAGCTTCGCCTCGTCCGACCAGATCGCGGCCATGGCCGGACGGGAGTAGCGCGAGATCACGGGCGCAGACTAGTCGGACATCCGGATCGCAGGCAGGGCCACACGTGGAACCCGTACGTATGCTGCGAACATGAGACCGGCGCTGCTCGGCATTCTCGTTGGGGCTGCCGTGCTTGTCACCGCGTGCGCAATGACGACCTCCGCTTCGGGGCAGGCTCGCCCGGCTGGGCCCTCGGCACCGAGAGGGGTGAAGATCGACATCGTTGCGCGAGGTGTGCCGTTGCCGACATCCTTCGCCTTCACGCCAGGGGGCAGGATCCTCGTCGGAGCCGCAGATCACGACCGTGGCGGGGCGAGAGCCGGCGTCTACCTGGTGACGGCACGGAAGACCGTGCGCCGCATCCTCAGCGTTCCGACAGGGGCCGCGATCACATGGTCTGGCGGCCGGCTGTTCATTGCCACGTCGAGCCACCTTGACGCCTACGGTCGATTCGATGGCAACGCGCTCAGCCGCGGCTCGACGGTCCTCAGCGGGCTACCAGCGTGGGTCAACGGCGTCACTGGCGGCCCCGGCGGTCGAGTCTGGCTCACGATCGGAGCCGACTGCGATGCGTGCTCCCCGACGGCCCCGTACGCGGGAACGGTGACCTCGCTCAGGCCCGACGGATCGGACGTCCGGATCGTTGCCCGTGGGTTGCGGCAACCGTACGGAATCGCGTTCCCTCCAAGATCGGCAAGCCCACTCGTGAGCGTCGTCGGTCAGGACGATCTTGGAGCGGCCGCGCCTCCGGACGCAGTGGTGCGCGCAAACCCCGGCTCCAACTTCGGGTTCCCGGAATGCAACTGGACCGATGCGAAGGCATGCGCGGGGTTTGATGCCCCGGTCGCACTCCTCCCCCCACATACGACGCCAACCGGCATCGCGGTGATCGGCGGATCAGCGTTCGTTGGCACATACGGGGGACGAGAGATCCTGCGCATGCCTGCAACGGGCGGGAAGCCTTCGCAATTCATCGCCGGCTTCCCGGACCCCGTCGTCGCCGTCGGGGCGAGCCGCGGCCGGCTCTACGTGGGAATCACCTCGGGGACGGTCTACCGCATCACGTTCTGAGACCCGCCAAGCGTGCGGGTCATCACCCGGCACGATCCGCAAGCGAGAGCGGTGCGCCCTCGACCGCCGCGCGTCCGATGTCCTCTCGGCGCCTGACGGCCGCGAAGTCGATCAGGTCGGCGGCTGCATACGCCGCGGCCCGCGCCTCGTCGAGCGTCTCCGCGACCGCGGTCACGTTCAGGATCCGGCCGCCGTTCGTCACGACGGCGCCCCCGGATCGCGCCGTCCCCGCATGGAAGACCAGCGCCCCGGCTGCCTCGGCCCGCTCGATCCCCTCGATCGGCGTGCCCTTGTCGCCACTCGCGGGGTACGCCCCCGCCGTGAGCACGACGGTGACGGCGGACGAGGCTGTCACATCGAGAGGAACCCCCGTCACGTCCCCCGCGGCTGCACCGTCGAGGAGCGCGAGCAGGTCTCCGCCGAGCAGCGGTAGGACCGACTGCGTCTCCGGATCTCCGAAGCGGCAGTTGTACTCGAGCACCCGCGGCCCGTCCGGGGTCAGCATCAGGCCCGCGAAGAGCGTGCCCACGAAGGGGCAGCCTCGTCGTGCCAGCTCGGCGAGCACCGGACGCACGACGAGCTCGAGCAGATCCGCCGCATCGCTCTCGTCGAGTCCGGGAATCGGCGCGAACGAGCCCATCCCACCGGTGTTCGGCCCGAGGTCGCCGTCGTAGGCGCGCTTGAAGTCCTGCGCCAGGGGAAGCGCGACCGCGTCCGTCCCGTCGCAGACCGCGAACAGCGAGACCTCAGGCCCCTCGAGCAGCTCCTCGACCACGATCTCCCCCCCGAAGGAGGCCACCTCGGCCAACCCGGCGGCAAGCTCCTGCTCGTCCCGGCAGATCACGACGCCCTTCCCGGCGGCGAGCCCGTCAGCCTTCACGACGCACGGGGCTTCGGGGACGTCGAGCAGCCGGGCGGTCGGAACGCCCGCCGCGGCCATCACGTCCTTGGCGAAGGCCTTCGAGCCCTCGATCCTGGCCGCGGCCGCCGATGGGCCGAACACCGGGACACCGGCGTGTCGAAGGACGTCCGCGACGCCGACGACGAGCGGCGCCTCCGGTCCGATGACGACCAGGTCGACGGCAAGCGACCGCGCGAGCCCGAGCACCGACTCCGGGTCGTCGGGAGCGACGGGATGGCAGGCAGCGAGCGCTTCGATGCCGGGGTTGCCGGGGGCGGCGTGCAGCTCGGTGAGCAGAGGGGAGCGGGAAAGCGCCCACGCGAGCGCGTGCTCGCGCCCGCCGGATCCGACCAGGAGAACCCTCACAGCGGCGACTGTACTCACCGGACCCGACCGCGAGCGTCGACTGCCGCCCGGCTCCACGTGCTCGAGGCGCGAAGGCTGGCAGCTGGCGCGGTCGTACCCGAGGGAGCGGGTCTAGTCTCCCCGGATGCTCGCGGGTGCGCTCCTTCTGCTCGGCGTCGCAGCGGTAGGTGTGGCCCTCCAGCGCACGCGCAACGGCCCGCGCATGCGCAGCTGGCTCTGGCGGTTCTCGTTCTGGGTGCTCGCGCCGGCGCTCGTGCTCACGGCCTTCCTCACGGTGGAGCTCGATGCAGGGCTCGTCCGGTCGCTCGTCGCCGCCGGGATAGCGAACTGGCTCGTCCTGGGCCTCGCCTACGCCTACGCAGTCGCGGCAACGGCAGAGCGCGATCTCCGCGGCTGCCTTGCGCTCGCCGGCGGCTTCGGCAACACCGGCTACCTCGGCATCCCCCTGGCCCTGCTCGCCTTCGGCAGAGGCGGCGTGGCCGATGCCGTCGTCTACGACCGCCTCGCGTGGATCGTCCCCGCAACGGCGGTCACGACGGCGCTCGCGCGGACGCACGGCGTTCGCGGTGACGCGGTCGCTCGTGGCACGAGATCGCGCGCGATCCTGCTGAACCCCCCGCTCCTCGCGCTCGGGCTCGCACTCGTCCTGCGCTGGACGGGAGCCCCGACGCCCTGGCTCGACTCGCTCCGCTCCCTGGCGACGCTGCTCGTCGGCCCGACGGGATTCCTGCTCCTCGGTCTGTCCGTGCCGCTCGGGCGTGCCGCACTCGCGCGCCGCGATCTCGCCGAAGGGATCGGGGCCGTGGCGATCCGCTGCATCGGAGGTCCCGCTCGTGCTTCTCGGCGTCGCAGCCGCGATCGGCGCAGAGGTTCCCCGCGCCTACCTCCTCCTTGCCGGCGTCCCGGGAGCCTTCCACCTGCTCGTCCTGGCGCGCGTCTACGGCCTCAGACCCGAGCTCATGCGGGCGCTCGTGGTCGGGTCGAGCGCTGCGGCCATCGTGCTCGTCGCGCTCGGCGCGACGCTCTGGGGCTGAGGGCGCTTACGGGAAGGTGAGGACGGCCTCGCGGCCGGCGCCCGTGCCGACGAGGCTCACGGGGACCGCAAGCGCCTCCGAGACGAAGTCGACGTACGCGCGCGCGGCAGCGGGCAGCTCATCGGCGTCGAGCGCGCACTCCCAGCCGGGAAGCGTCTCGAAGACTGGCCGGCAGTGATGGAAGTCGCTCTGGTGCGCAGGGAAGTCCTCGGTCTCCGAGCCGTCGGGGAGCCGATAGCGGACGCAGACGGGGATCTCCGCGAACGTCGAGAGGACGTCGAGCTTGGTGAGCGCCAGCGAGGTCACGCCGTTGACGCGAACCGCGAAGCGCAGCGCGACGAGATCCAGCCACCCGCAGCGCCGTGTGCGTCCGGTCACGGTCCCGAACTCTCCGCCCAGCTCGCGGACGCGCTCCTGGTCGCTGCCCTCTATCTCGCTCGGGAACGGCCCCTCGCCGACCCGGGTCACGTACGCCTTCGAGACGCCCAGCACCTCGTCGATCCGCTGCGGGCCGATCCCGAAGCTGACAGCCGCACCCGCCGCGATCGGGCTCGAGGACGTGACGAACGGGTAGGTGCCGTGATCGAGGTCGAGGAGCGTGCCCTGCCCTCCCTCGAAGAGGACGTTCTGCCCCGCTCGCAAGGCCCCGTCGACGAGCAGCGACGTGTCGGCGATCCACGGGGTCATTCGCTTGGCGTAGCCGAGGTACGTCTCGAGGACATCTGACTCGTCGAAGGGCTCGAGCTCGTACACCCGCTCGAGCCAGATGTTCTTCTCGGCGACCGCGAGACGGATCTTCTCCCGCAGGATCTTGGGGTCGAGGAGGTCCTGCACCCGGATCCCGATGCGCGTCGCCTTGTCGGCGTAGGCAGGCCCGATCCCCCGTCTCGTCGTGCCGATCTGCAGGTTGCCCAGCTTTCGCTCGCGCGCGCCGTCGAGGGCGACATGCCAGGGCATGATCAGGTGGGCGTTGCCCGAGACGAAGACCAGCCCTTCGGTCACGAGCCCGCGGGCGCTCGAGGTCGTCGAGCTCACCGATCAGGACCGCAGGGTCGATGACGCACCCGGCACCGATCGCGCTCGCGATGCCACCCACGATCCCAGAGGGGATCTGGCGGATCTTGTACGTCTCGTCGCCGACCACGATCGTGTGGCCGGCGTTCGGGCCACCCTGGTAACGGCAGACGAGGTCGGACTCCTGCGCGAGCAGGTCGACGATCTTGCCCTTGCCTTCGTCGCCCCACTGCGCCCCGACGATCACGGTCGCAGGCACGACCCAATCCTACCCCCGGACGGCTCTGCGTCCCGACCCTGGTGCGCGGTCGCCGGACTCGGGTCGGCGCGGTCGTACAGAATGTCGCGATCGTCCCCCGCCGACTCAGCTCCCGCACGTTCTTCCGCGACCCGGTGCGCGTCGCCGCGACCCGCGACGGCGACGTGCTCGAGCTACGCTCGCCGAGGGCGCTGCTCCTCCGCGACCCCGACGAGATCTGGAGAGTGCTCGTCACGGACGCCGGCCGGTTCCGCCAGGGAAAGTGGAAGCGGCGGGCGCGTCGCTTCCTCGGCCCCACGCTCAACACTCTCGACGGGCCGGAGCACCGGGAGCGACGACTCCTCGTCCAACCCGCCGTCGATCGTCGGCGGATCGCCGGGTTCACGGACCGGATCGTGGCCCGGGCGAACGAGGCGCAGGCCGGCTGGCGGAGCGGCGAGCGCTTTGTCCTCCGTGAGCGCCTCGATCCGCTCTCGCTCGTGATGGCAGGAGACGCGCTGCTCGACACCGACCTCACGCCGCAGGCGGACGCGCTCGCCGCAGCGCTGGGCGTCGTGATGACAAGCGTCCCTCGCCTCATGCCGCCCGTCCGTGGGACGCGACACGCACGAGCGCTCGCCGACGTCCACCGAGCCGCACGAGCGCTGCTCGCAGACGTCGGCCACGGAGACGAGGCGCGCAGCGACCTGCCCGCGCTCCTGCTCCGGGGTGGCCTCACCGAGCGGGTGGCGGTCGGCGAGGTCACCGCCTTCCTGCTCGCAGCGGTCGACGAGCCGCCGAGCGGCCTTGCTGCGGCCTGGTTCTTCCTCGCAGGAGCACCCGAGGTCGAGGCAAGGCTCCTCGCCGAGCTCGAAGGCGTCCTCGGCGACCGCGCCGTGACCGCCGACGACGACGAGCGGCTGCCGTACCTCGACGCGATCGTCCGCGAGTCGCTGCGCCTGCTCCCGCCGGCCCGTCACATCGATCGCTGCCCTGTCGCCGACTCGCGCATCGGCGGAGTGGACGTTCGCGAGGGCACCAACGTCCTGATCAGCCCGCTCGTCACCCACCACGACCCGGCGCTCTTCGAGCGACCCGAGGCGTTCGTCCCCGAGAGGTGGCTCGGCGGGGAGTCGACACCGACCGCGGCGCGACACGGGTACTTTCCGTTCGGGGCGGGCCCGCACACCTGTGTCGGGGAACCGCTCGCGCGGGCGATCATGTGCGTCACGCTGGCGACGATCGCCCGTCGGTGGCGGCTCCTCCTGGACGATGACGCGCACGCCCCCGTCCCCGGCGCGCCACCGCTCTACGTCACCCTGGAGGAGCGATGAGCGGGGTCTCGACCAGATCGGTCGAGGAGCTGCTCGAGCTCGTCGACGCCCTCGTCTACGCCGACGGCTTCGACGCGGCGGTGACGCTCGACGAGGCGCACCGCTACGCGCGTGCTCCGATCGATCGCGAGGCGCTCGAGGCGGCTCTGACGGGTGACCCGGCGCTTCGGCAGGTGATCGCCGAGCGTGACGGGCTGTACGCGCTTCGCGGGCGTGAGCGTCTGCTCGAGATGCGACCCGACCGGAGCGCTCGCGCTCGGCGTCTGTCCGATCGCGCAACGCAGGTCGCCAGCGTCGTCCGGCACGTCCCGTTCGTGCGTGCGGTCGCGCTGACCGGCTCCGTCGCAGCCGGCGACGCGCCGCCCGACGCCGACATCGACCTGCTGCTGATCGTCTCCGACGGGCATCTGGGCACGGTCTTCCTGGTGCTCGGCACGATCTCCCGGCTCGTTGGGCGGCGTGTCCTGTGCCCCAACTACTACCTCTCCGACCGGCATCTCACGCTGGAGCGACGGACGCTCTATGTCGGCCGCGAGCTGGCCCAGATGCGTTGCCTCACCGGCGACGTCGAGCGGCTCCGGGGTGCGAACCCCTGGCTGCACGAGATGTTCCCGAACCTCGGGCTCGACCACGCGCCTTCGCCGGCGCACACATCACCGGGGCGGGTGCAGCGACTGGTCGAGCGCGCGCTCGGAGGGGCGCTCGGCCTTGCGCTCGAGCGCCGGGCACAGCGCGTCGCGCACGCACGGCTCCGCGCTCACCACGAGGGAAGCGTTCCAGCGCGTGTGACGGAGCAGCTCGATCGGGGGATCGCCCTGCGCTTCCACGCGAGCGACGTCGACCGGCTCGCCCCGAGCCGCTATGCCACCCGCCGGGCCGAGCTCGCCACCGCGCTCGCGGCGGCCGAGCAAGCACTCGCTCAACCCGCGCGCAGCGTGTAGGAGAGATCGACCCACGGCGCCTGCGCGAGGGCCTCTCGCATCGCCTCCTCGTCCGTGAAGGTGCCGGTGAGGAGCCGCCCTTCCGACCTGACCGTGACGCTCGGGGCGGCGAACGGCCAGGGGGCGACGGTGAAGTCGTCCCCGCTCGTCTCGATCGCCAGCTCGACCAGACCGTCCCTCGTCGGCACCGCACGACGGGTTCTCGGCGCGAGCCGGAGCAGGAGGTCGTGCGAGAGGCCGTCCCACGTCCTGACGAGGCGCCGATTGCGCTCCACGTCCTCGTCTGCGACGTCGAGGCCACGCCGCAGCTCGGACTGCAGCGCCGCCAGGTCCTCGAGGAACGCGTGGATGCGTCGGCCACCGTCGCGCATCCGGCCGATCCGGCCCGGGTCGGTGAAGAACGACGCATGGTGGAGCGACACGAGGAGCGCGGCGTAGCGGGACTGCCCGACGAGCTCGTGCGACCACGCCCGGTGGATCTCGAGGTGCACGGTGAACGGTGCGGTATCGAACGTGTGCGGGAGCCCACGGTCACGGTCGAGCGTCGGCGCCCGCTCCCAGGCGGCCCATCCGGTGTCGTGCTGCTCCGCTGCGAGGCAGACCTCCTCGAACGGCTCGACCGACCCGAACGTGTCGTTCCCCCACGCCCGCGCCAGCTGGCCGCACATCCAGCCGTGAGCTGGCTGCGCCACCGCGACGTGACCCTCGGGACAGGGAACCAGCAGCACGCCGCGACCATACCGCGCGCTCGCCGGGGCGCCGAGCGTTCTCGGTGGACGCCAGCCACCTCGGTCAGTAGCGTCTCCACCGTGCCGACGATGCTCGACCGCGCGCTGACGCCGCTCGCCAAGGCTCTCGAACACGATGACATGGCGCGCCTGGGAATCGAGCGCACGTCGCGCATCGCCCGTTGGTGGAACCGGGAACGGGCTCCTCTGACCGACCTCCGACGACTCGCCTACGAGGAGCGGTTCGAGGATCTCCTCGACGAGAACGGCTGGCCGAACGGACGCGAGCGCATCGTGCTCGACGACGGGTTCTGGCTCGACACGACCCACAGCCTTCCCCATCTCGACCGGCTGATCGCCGAGATGGACGAGGTGATCGACGAGCGGGGACTGCAGAAGTGGGAGGACCTCGGCAAGCCCTTCCTCCAGAACATCCTGGCCGCCGACGCGGCGTCGCGGCACCCGTCGCTCCTCGACTTCGGAACCTCGTCACGGGTGCTCGCAGCAGTTGCGCCCACGTTCGGCTACGTGCCGCACTTCTCGACCTCGCTGCCGCGGGGCATCCGCCTGCAGGAGTCGAGCACCGTGCACGACCCCACGCCGACTGCGCCGCCGCGCGACAGCCAGAACTGGCACCGCGACTACCACACCGAGCCGACCTTCTACGTGATCACGCTCATCCGTGATGTCACCGAGGAGTGTGGGCCGTTGCACTGGGTCTCCGCCTCGGTCTCCGAGCGCGTGTCGGCCGCCTTCCGCTACCGCTCACGTCACTGCTCCTACCGGATCACCGACGACCAGTTCTTCTCGGTCGTCGACCCGAGCGAGGTGCACGTGCTGGTCGGCCCACCCGGGACGACGCTCTTCATCGACTCCAGCGCGTGCTTCCACATGGGCAGCCGCAACCCGGTGGTGCCCCGCTACCAGACCCAGTACGCGTACTCGTGCCCGGTGAAGAGCGACTTCAGCAAGATCCTCCGCGTCAAGGTCACGTATCCGGTCGGCGCGGACGACTCGACTCTGCGGCGCATGCTCTGCGACCGGGAGTGGGTGCCGCCCGGGACGAGCGTGCCAGCCGGGGCAGCACGGACGTCCGCGCGGGCGTGAACGCAACCCGCCTCTCGCGCGTCACCCCCCTCCGTGCGGTCCGGCACGCGACCACGAGACCGACGGGGTAGAGCCTCCGGCGACAGGCGACGCGCCTACGCTTCCGGGATGCTCGTCGGAAGGGCACGGCTGGCCCGCGACCTCGCCGCACTCGGTGCGCATCAGGGCTCGGTC
>CAWKGI010000015.1:0-6899 GCA_963849125.1 uncultured Actinomycetes bacterium
AGCTGCGTCCGGCCGCGACGACGTCCTCCGCGACGGAGCGGCCGAGCCGGCCGAAGCCGCAGATGATCACGTGGTCGTGGAGCGATTCGATGGTGCGCCTCTTTCTCCGGTCGGCGTACGCGCCACCGACGGGGGCCCGGGCGATCACCTCGACGATCGCGCCGGCGATGTAGAGGAAGATAGCCCGCCGGAGAGCAGGAGCACCACCGAGAAGATCTGTGACGCCGCCGTGGGTGGCGGCGTGTCGAGCCCGGTGAGCGTCGTGGTGACGACCGTGCGGTAGAACGAGGCGATCCAGCCCTCGCCGATCAGGGCCTGGAAGCCGATCGTCCCGACCACCACCAGGCCGACGTAGGCGACCTGTGCGGTCACGAGTCGCCGGAAGCTGAACTGCTCCATCAGCGGCATCGTACGGCGGCGCGGGGCCGCGGGTATCGCTCAGGGAGTGGTCTGTGTCTCGGTCGGCTCGGGGTCGCTTCCCGAGCCGGAGCCCGAGCCGTCGCTGGAGCCGCTGCCCGAGCCCGAGCTGCTGCCCTCTCCGCTGGAGTCGCTCTCCGGCTCGCCGCCGGAGCCCGGTCCGGAGCTGTCGGGCTCCGACGTGGTGGGCTCGTCGATCGGCTCCTCGCCGCTGCCGGGGCCGCTGGACGGGCTCGAGTCGTCGCTGGAGGGGTCGTCGCCGCTGCCGGGGCCGCTCGAGTCGTCGGGAGCGGTCGTCTCGTCGCTCTCCGAGCGCGTGGGCGCGTCGTCGCCGCTCTTTCCGGCGCGGTCGTCGCCGGTCTTGCCCGAACCGTCGTCACCGCCCGGGTCGGTCCCCGGGCTCTTGTCGGCGCGCGAGCCCTCGTCCGAGCCCGGCTCTGTGGAGCGATCCGCTCCGGGTGCACCGGAGTCGTCACTGCCGCCGCCTGGACCGGAGGATCCGTCCTCGCCCCCACCCGGCCCGCTCGTGTCGTCCTGCCCACGCTCGTCCGAGCGAGATCCCGAGCCCGACGAGCTCGAGCCGTCGACGCCTGCCGTCTGCGGAGATGCCTGTCCCCCCGAGCGCGCGGACACCGAGACGATCCCCGTCTGCTCGGCCCGTGGTCGTGTCGTGTCCTCGGCGCGGCGTGTTTCGACCGCGGCGACCGAGCCGGCGGTGGCGATCGCCACGACGCCTGCGGCGACCTTGGCGGCCGCCGGCGCCCCCGCGAGCTTTGCGAGCAAGCCCGCCCCGGCGAGCCCCGCTCCGCCCGCGACCGCGACGGCCGCGTCGGGTGAGGAGAACCCGGGGATCGCGAGCGACAGCGCTTCGCGGACGCCGACGGGGACGACGAGCGCGCCCTGCGCGGGACGCAGCCGCAGCCGGAGCTGACGTCGTCCGCGGAACAGCAGTGCTTCGACGGCGGGGACGGACATCCCGAGCGCCGTGCCGACCTCGCGTGCCTTCAGCCCGAACACGTCGTGCAGCACGACGGCCTCACGCTGGCTCTCGGGCAGCTGCGCGAGAGCCTTCTTCACGTTCGGGTCCTCGAGCCGCTCCTCTGGCCCCGGGCCCGGGTCGGGCGCCGACTCCAGCGCCTCGTCTCCGGTGTTGAGTGGCCCTCTCATCCTGTCCCTGATCCTCCCCCGGCATTCGTTCCGTGCGATCGTCGCGAGCCAAGCGGCCTCGTCGCGCGGCACCCCACCGCGCAGGATCGCTCCATGCGCTGCCAGGAACGTCGCCTGCAGCGCGTCCTCGGCCTCGTGCGGATCGCGGAGGAGCATTCGGCACAGCCCGTAGAGGGTGCGTGACCGCTCCTCGAACATCCGCGAGACGGTTGCGCCGGCCGCCTGTTGGCGGCCGGCGTCAACCAGCATCGGAGCTTCGCTCACCTTGCTCGGTCTCAGTCGTCGTCGCCGCCCGAGCCGGAGCCCGAGCTGTCGTCGTCGCCACCCGAGCCCGAACCGCCGTCGTCATCGTTGTCGTCGTCGGAGCCGGCCTGGCCCGAGTCGTCGTCCTCGCGCTCGATCTCCTTGAGCGTCCAGGTTCCTGCGACGCCGAGGCACTTCATCTCGACGACGTCGTTGACGGCGAGCGACCCGAGCGACATGCCGGCCGGCACGTTGCAGGTGAGCGCGCCGACGGTGACGCTCGTCGCGCTGAGCGCGGTGATCGGCCCCTTGACCTCGGCCTCGCCCTGCGCGCCACCCTGCTGCCCGTCGTCCTCGCGCTCGACCTTGACGACGGTCGGGACGCCGGCGACGAGCTTGCACTTCAGCTCGACGACGTCGTTGACCGCGAACCCCGTGAGGGTCATCCCGGTCGGGATCGCACAGGTCAGCGGGCCGACGGTGATGCTGGTCGTGCTGAGCGCGGTGATGGCGCCCTTGGCCTCGGCCTCGCCGGCGGAGCTCGACGAGGAGGACGAGCTTCCGGTCTTTGCGGAGGAGGAGGACTGCTTGCCCGCTGCGAGCTTGGAGGCCTTGAGCTTCGCAGCCTTCAGCTTGGCGGCACGGATCTGCACGCGCTTCGCAGCGACGAGCTTCGCGCTGCGCTGCTTGGACTTCTTCTTGACGGTGATCTTGGTGGCGGTCGTCGAGCCTGACCGGCTCGAGGACGCGCTGTCCGCGAGCCCGGCGGTCGGCAGCACGAGGGCCGCGACGACGAGCGAGAGGAGGACGAGGCGCATGCGGGGGGGTCCTTTCGGTTCGGGAGACAACGTACATCCCTCTAGAGGACAGTCACCGGAAGAACCTTGCGGTCGAATGCTCCCTCGAACGAGGGGATCTCGACGGGAACTACGCGGATGCGACGACGGCGGTTTTCGCCGCGCGGGTGTTCGTCGAGTTCGAGACGGTGATGCCTTCGCGGCCGAGCGCGTCTGCGACCTCTTCGCGACCCTTGTAGATCCGCCACTTCACGGTGGCGAGCGTCACCTCGAGGGAGTCGGCGATCTCGTTGTAGGAGAGCCCGACGACGTCGCGGAGCAGCAGCGCCATCTTGAGGTCGACGTTGAGGCCGTCGATCGCGCGCCACACCGCATCGATCGTCTCCATCCGCTCGAACGGCTGGTCGACGACCTCGAGCGGCGGGACGTCCTCGAGCGCGGCGACCGACCGGGGTCGGCGCTCGATCGCGCGGAGCTCGTCCAGCACCCGGTTCTTGGTGACCTGGAACAGCCAGGTCGTGAACTTCGAGCGCAGCGAGAACCCGGGGAGCCCCTGGTAGACGCGGAGGAAGACCTCCTGCGTCAGATCCTCGGCCAGGTCGCGGTTCCCGACGAGACGCAGGACGTAGTTGTAGACGGGCCGCTCGTAGGTGTGGACGAGGATGGTGAACGCACGCTCGTCACCGCGTTGGGCCTTGCGGAGCACTCCGAGATCGGGCTGCGTCAGGGCCAAGGTGGGGCGAGTGTAGCGCCGCTTTTCGGACTTTCACAGAGAATTTACTACTCACTGAAATGTCAGTGCTTTTTCTCAATGAGCGCCCGACGCGAGCGGGGCTCCTGTCATCTCGGACAGCGCGCCGAGGCCGAGCAGCGCGAGCACCGTGGGTGCGAGGTCGGCGAGCCCTCCGCCCGACCGCAGCCGCTGCGCGTCGTCGGTGAGGACGAGAGGCACCGGGTTGGTGGTGTGGGCGGTGTGCGGGCTGACGCCGTCGTCCTCGAGCATCTTCTCGGCGTTGCCGTGGTCGGCGGTCACGAGACACACCCCGCCGGCCGCGTGGGTGGCCTCGACGACGCGGGCCAGGCACGTGTCGGCGGTCTCGACCGCTCGGACGACCGCCGGGATCACGCCGGTGTGGCCGACCATGTCCGGGTTCGCGAAGTTGACGATGCAGAAGCCGTAGCCGCCCTCGGCGAGCTCGGCGCAGACCCTGTCGGCGACCTCTGCCGCGGACATCTCGGGCTTGTGGTCGTAGCTGGGCACGTCACGGGGAGAGGGCACGAGGATGCGGGTCTCGCCTTCCCAGGCGCTCTCGAGCCCGCCGTTGAAGAAGTAGGTGACGTGGGGGTACTTCTCGGTCTCCGCGGCGTGGAGCTGCCGGAGGCCGTGGCCGGCGAGCACCTGCGCGAGGGTGTTGGTGACCTCGATGTCGGGGAACGCGACAGGACAGGGGAGCGAGGAGGCGTACTGCGTCATCGTGACGAGGTCGACGCCCAGCTCGACGAGACGCTGAGAGAGCTGGCGGCCGCGGTCGGGCCGGAAGTTGAAGAACACGGCGCCGTCGCTCGCCGGATCGAGCCGGGGCCGTCCCTCGAGGACGATCGGCTCCACGAACTCGTCGGTGAGGCCCGCTGCGTAGCTCGCCTCGACCGCGGCGACCGGATCGGCGGCCGACGTGCCGACGCCCTCGACCATCGCGGCGAGGGCCCGGTCGGTGCGCTCCCACCGCTGATCGCGATCCATTGCGTAGTAGCGCCCCACCACCGTGGCGATGCGCTCGGCGGGGAGCGTCGCGAGATCCGTCGCGGCGGCGTGCGGGGAGACATCGCGACCGTCGGTGAAGGCGTGGATCCACGTGCGGTCGGCCATCCCCTCGCGCGCGGCGAGCGCGAGCAGCCCGTAGAGGTGGTCGATGTGGGAGTGGACGCCGCCCGTCGAGACCAGCCCGAGCAGGTGCACCGCGCCGCCGCGCTCCCGGGCACGGCGGAACACACCGACCAGCGTCTCGTTCTCGAGGAACGAGCCGTCCTCGACCGCCTTCGTCACGCGGACGAGATCCTGGTAGAGGATCCGGCCCGAGCCGATCGTGAGGTGCCCGACCTCCGAGTTGCCCATCTGCCCGTCGGGGAGCCCGACCGCGGCGCCGGAGGCGGCGAGCTGGGTGTGCGGGTAGCGGGCGACGAGGTCGTCGAAGGTGGGGGTGCTCGCGAGGTCGACGGCGTTACCGGGGCCCGGTGGGGCGATCCCCCAGCCGTCGAGGATGACCAGCGTGACGAGTGGGACGGTCACACCGCGGCGCGGCAGATGGCCGCGAACGACGCCGGGTCGAGCGAGGCGCCGCCGACGAGCGCGCCGTCGACGTCGGGCTGCCCCATCAGCTCGGCAGCGTTGTCGGGCTTGACCGAGCCGCCATACAGGACACGGGTCGCGTGCAGGGACTTGATGAACGCGTGCGCCTGCTGGGCCATCTCGGGCGTGGCTGTCTTGCCGGTGCCGATCGCCCAGACAGGCTCGTAGGCGATCACGAGCCGCTCGTGGACGGGCAGCGCGGCGACCTGGCGACGGAGGACGTCCTCCATCGCGCCGGCCTCGCGCTCGGCCTCGGTCTCGCCGACGCACGCGATCACACCAAGACCCGCAGCGAGCGCCGCGTCGCAGCGGAGCCGCACGGTCTCGTCGGTCTCACCGAAGTGCTGGCGCCGCTCGGAGTGCCCGACGATCGCGCCCTCGACGCCGAGCTCGACGAGCATCGCGGCGGAGATCTCACCGGTGAACGCGCCCTCGGCGGCCCAGTGCACGCTCTGCGCGTAGATCGACCACTCCTCCCCCACCGCGGCCTCGAGTGACACGTACGGAGGGCAGAGCACGACCTCGACGCCGTCGGGCGCCTCGAACGCGTCGAAGAACGCGAGCGTCTCCGCTGGGCCCTTGAACATCTTCCAGTTGCCTGCGATCAGCACACCGACATGGTATGCGTACACACCCGTGGTCGACAGCGACATCCGCTATGCGCGCAACGGCGACCTTCACATCGCCTACCTCGTCGAGGATCGGGCGGCGGCATCGACGTGCTGCGGCTCGGCGCACACGTGTCGTCGCTCACGGCGTACACGCGGGTGCCGTACTTCGAAGAGATGGCCGCCCGTCTGCAGCAGCTCGGCCGCGTGATCGAGCACGACGGTCGCGGCATGGGGCTCTCCGACCGGATGATCGGGAGTCGACTCCCGACGCTCGAGGATCGCATGGAGGACGCGCGGGCGGTGCTGGACGACGTGGGAGCAGCGGGCGCTGCTCTGCGCTTTCGCCGACAGCGGGCCGCTCGCATGCCTGTTTGCGGCGACGCATCCGGAGCGAACGCTCGGGCTCGTGCTGATGAACACGCGTCCGCGGATGGCCTGGGCGCCGGACTACCCCTGGGGGCTCCGTCCCGACGAGATCCGGCGCACCGTTGAGGACACCGAACGGCGCTGGGGCACACCGCTCCCTCGCGGTCGAGCAGGCGGGTGGTGACCGGTTCGGAATGACGTTCGAGGAGGCGCTCGCCTGGAATCTTCACTATGCGCACTCGTCTGCAGGCCCCGGCGACGCGGCGGCGCTCTTTCGGCTGTACTCGGAGTGGGACGTGCGGGACGTGCTCTCCACGATTCGCGTTCCGACGCTCGTGCTCTCTCGCGGCGGGGAGATGGCCGCGGAGGCTGCGGCGTTCTCCGCGCTGATCCCCGGCTCGCGCCACACGGTCATGCCGGGGGACTCGCCCATCGTGTACGGCGATCACGGCGAGACCTACCTCGATGCCGCGGTCGCGTTCGGCCGCGAGATCACGGAGACCGAGGCGGAGCTGGAGAGCATCCTCGCAACCGTTCTGTTCACCGACATCGTCGGCTCGACGGCGCGTCAGGCGGAGGTCGGCGACCGCCGCTGGCAGCAGCTCGTCGAGGAGCACCACCGGATCGTGCGCGGCTGTCTCGCCCGGTTCCGCGCCGGCGAGCTCGACACCGCCGGGGACGGGTTCTTCGCGGCTTTCGACGGGCCTGTCCCGGGGCATCCGCTGCGCGCAGGCGATCGTGGCGGGAGTGCGCGGCCTCGGGCTCGAGGTGCGGGCGGGTCTCCACACCGGTGAGTGCCGGGAGGGTGGACGGGAAGATCGGCGGGATCGCAGTCGCGATCGGCGCCCGCGTCCTCGAGCCTCGCCGGACCTGCGGATGTCTCTCGTCTCCCAGACGGTGCGTGACCTGATCGCCGGCTCTGGGCTCCGTGCTCGACGAGGGGCGGCGAGC
>CAWKGI010000016.1:0-45560 GCA_963849125.1 uncultured Actinomycetes bacterium
ACGCGCGCTACACGGCGCTCTCGGCCGGCCGGGCCGACGAGCCCGGGAGCGAGCGGGTCAGCATCGCCGGGATGCACTGCGAGTCCGGCGACGTGCTGATCGACGACGACGTGCTGCCGGCGCCCCGCCGCGGCGATCTTCTCGCTGTGCCGGCGACAGGGGCGTACACGCTCTCGATGGCGTCGAACTACAACGGCGTCGGCCGGCCCGCGGCCGTCCTCGTCCGGGACGGTGAGGCACGCCTGATCCGCCGCCGGGAGGACGTCGCCGACCTCCTGCGGTTGGAGGTGTGACCCGACGGGGTGGCACCACCCACGCCGTCTGTCGGCTCAGCTCGGGATCGACCCGCGGCCGCGAGCCCGGCTGGGAGCACAGCGCGGCTGCGGGAACGCGGTTCCGGCCACCGAGGAGGATAGTGTTGTGCGTCGCCGCCGAACGAGCCTCGCCGAGGGCGCGGCCCGAGCGCAACGGCGACCCGACGCCGCCGCACTCGAGCACTGCGGCGACGACGGCACGACGAGGAGCCGAGGGTGCGGTTCGAAGCGAAGGAGCGATGACGTTGGACATCAGGGAGTTCTCACTCGACCTGTTCTCGCTTGCGGGCCGCAACGCGATCGTGACCGGGGGCAACACGGGCCTGGGACGGGCGTTCGCGCTCGCGCTCGCCAAGGGCGGTGCCAACGTCTTCGTCCCAAGCCTCGCCGACGACGACGGCGTGACGCAGGAGCTGGTCGAGGCGGAGGGCGTCCGCTACGCGTTCGAGCTCGCCGACATCACGACACCGGGCGCTCCCCTCCAGGTCGTCGACGCCTGCGTCGAGACGTTCGGCTCGGTCGACATCCTCGTCAACAGCGCCGGCGTGTGCCCGACCGCCGGCGTCCTCGACTTCGGCCGGCCCCAGTGGGACGCGACCGTCGCGGTCAACCTCAACGCCGCGTTCGAGATGAGCCACGAGGCAGCCAAGAGGATGGTCCCGCAGCGCAGCGGGAAGATCGTCAACATCTGCTCGCTCTTCTCGTTCCTCGGGGGGCAGTGGTCGCCCGCCTACGCGGCGACGAAGCACGGCCTGGCCGGTCTGACCAAGGCGTACTGCGACGAGCTCGCACAGTTCAACATCCAGGTCAACGCGATCGCGCCCGGGTACTACGCCACGGACATCACGGCGGCGACGCGCAGCAACCCGGAGACGAACAAGCGCGTCCTCGACCACATCCCCGCCGAGCGCTGGGGCGACCCCTTCGACCTGATGGGCGCCGTGGTGTTCCTCGCGAGCCGCGCCTCGGACTACGTCAACGGACACGTCCTCGTCGTGGACGGCGGCTACCTCGTCCGCTAGGGCGCGGATCGAGCCGACGAGACGCATGCAGGGCCCCTACCTGATCGGGATCGACGGCGGGACGCAGAGCTCGAAGGTCACCATCCTCGAGGCGGACGGGAACGTCGTCTCCGAGGCCCGTGCGGCCCTTCGCCCGATGAGCCGACCCAGGCACGGGGTGGTCGTCCATCCCGACGACGATCTCTGGGACTCGATCGCCGCGGCAAGCCGCCAGGCGTTGGAGCAGTTCACGGGCGATCGGGCCGAGATCGCCGGCGTCGGCCTTTGCACCATCAGGTGCTGCAAGGCGTTCCTACGCGACGACGGCTCCCTCGCCGAGCCGGTGATCAGCTGGATGGACGACCGCGCCTACCAGCCCTACGTCCCCGACGACCCGACGGTCGCCTACGCGACGACCTCCTCGGGCTACCTCACCCATCGCTTCACGGGGCAGCGAAGGGACTCGGCCGCGAACAACATCCTGCTCCAGTGGCCGATCGACACCGACACGTGGAACTGGAGCGACGACCCTGCGCTCTACGGGCAGTTCGGTGTGCGCCGCGAGCAGCTCTTCGAGCTCCAGCTCCCGGGCGACATCGCCGGGACGGTGACGGCGCAGGCTGCGGCGGCCACCGGGATCCCCGAGGGGCTCCCAGTCGTCACGACCGCGAACGACAAGGCGGTCGAGGCGCTTGGCTCCGGCACGCTCGGAGAGAAGACGGCGTTGATCTCGCTCGGCACCTACATCGCAGCGATGGTGCACGGGCGGGAGAACCGCAAGGATCCCACCGCCTTCTGGACGAACTTCGCGTGCGTGCCCCACCGGTATCTCTACGAGAGCGCAGGGGTTCGCCGCGGGATGTGGACGCTCAGCTGGTTCCTCGATCTCATCGGCGAAGAGGCGGCCGAACGGGCAGCGACGCTCGGAGTCTCACGCGAGAGCTACCTGGAGCGCGAGGCGGAGGCGGTGCCCGCTGGCAGCGACGGCCTGATGACGATCCTCGACTGGCTCGCTCCGACGGACAGGCCGTATCGCAAGGGCGTGATGCTCGGCTTCGACGCCCGGCACACGCGCGGCCATGTCTACCGGTCGATCCTCGAGGCGATCGCGCTGACCATGAAGGCCAACGTGGACGCGATGAATGCGGAGCTCGGCATCGAGCTCGAGGAGATCGTCGTCTCGGGCGGCGGCGCCGGCAGTCCCCTCTTCATGCGCATCTTTGCCGACGTCTTCGGCATCCCCGCCACGCGGTGCACGGACAACGGTGGTGCCGGGCTCGGCTCGGCGATCTGCGCCGCCGTGGCGACGGGAGTGCATCCGGACGTCGAGACCGCGATATCGCGGATGACCGGGCCTCGCGAGTCGTTCGACCCTGACCCGGCGAACGCCGACGTGTATCGCCGGATGGACGAGACTGTGTACCGGGCGGTCCGGGACGCCACCGATCCGATCCTCGAACGCGCCTTCCCGATCTTCCACTGAACCGCCCACGACCAGCCAAAGGACACGAGCATGGACTTGACCAGAGAAGGCATCGTCGAGGGTCTCGAGCAGATCCTCGGAGCGGAGAACGTCCTCACCGACGAGGCGCTCCTGCAGGAGCGGAGCATCGACAACTTCCGCAAGCTCGAGAACATCTTCGGCGTCCACACCCTGCCGCCGCCGGCTGCGGTTGCGCTGGTCGGGAGCACCGAGGACGTCGCCGCAGTGCTCGCGTTCGCGGACGAGCACGGGATCAACGTCGTCCCGCGCACCGGGGGCACAGCGACGGAGGGTGGCCTGGAGACGCACGTGCCGAACTCGATCGTGGTCGACGGCGGCAGGATGAACGAGATCCTGAGCGTTGACGCGTACAACATGCAGGCGACCGCGCAGTGCGGCGTGCCGCTGCAGTCGCTGGAGGATCGTGCGCGCGCGCTCGGGCTGACGACGGGTCACTCGCCGCAGTCGAAGCCGGTCGCCCACATGGGCGGTCTCGTCGCCACGCGCAGCATCGGGCAGCTCTCGACGCTCTACGGTGGCATCGAGGACATGGTCGTGGGCCTCGAGGCGGTCTTCCCCGGTGGCGAGGTCACGCGGATCAAGAACGTCCCGCGTCGCGCAGCCGGCCCCGACATCCGGCACGTGGTGATCGGCAACGAGGGGGCGCTCTGCTTCATCACCGAGGTGACGGTGAAGCTCTTCCCCTACCTGCCCGAGAACAACACGTACCTCGGCTGGACGCTGAAGAGCATGACGACCGGGTTCGAGGTACTGCGCGAAGTGATGGTCGCCGGGTACAAGCCCTCGGTCGCGCGCCTCTACGACCCCGAGGACGGAGGCATCCACTTCTCCCACTTCGCGGCGGCGGACGACTGCGTCCTGATCTTCATGGCGGAGGGCAACCCGGGGATCGCGCGGGCGACCGCGGAGGGGATCGCCGAGATCGTCGCACGACACCCCGGGTGCGTTCCCGTGGAGAGCGCCGTGATCCAGGCCTGGTTCGAGGACCTCACCTGGGGCCCCGAGAAGATCGCCGCGGAGGACGAGCGCATCCGCACGACGCGCAACGTCAACCGCACGACGGAGATCTCGGCCGATTGGAGCTCGATCAACGCGATCTACGAGGCCGCCCTCCCGGATCCGCGCCGAGATCCCGGGGATCACGATCCTCGGGGGCCACTCGTCGCACAGCTACATCAACGGGACGAACATGTACTTCAACTACTTCTACGACCTCGGCGACGTCCCGCCGGAGGAGGAGGCGACGCGGATCTACCTCCCGATCGTCTCGATCATCGTCGAGGAGACGCTCCGCCACGGCGGCTCGATCGTCCACCACCACGGGATCGGCAAGGCACGAGCGCCGTGGGTGACGGACGAATACGGATCCTCCTACGCGATCCTCGAGAAGCTGAAGCTGGCGTTCGACCCGAACGGGATCATGAACAAGGGCACCATCATCCCCGAGTGACCGGGCAGCGCGTTCCGACCGGCGACCCGGAGTCGCTCCGGGTCGCCGCGGTGCTTGCACCGCTGTTCCGTGACGCCGCCGGCGAGGTGCGCACGCTCCTCGTGGTGCGAACCGACCACGGGCCGCACGGCGGTCAGCTCGGCTTCCCGGGTGGCAAGCCGGAGCCCGGCGACGTCGACCTGCTGTCGACTGCGCTCCGCGAGGCAGAGGAAGAGGTCGGGCTGGATCCGACCGCCGTCGAGGTCCTGGCCGCGCTCCCACCCCTCGACACCTTTGCCACGGGGTTCCGGGTGCACGCGTACGTCGGCCGCGTCGCGGCCGACACGTCCTGGCGGCTCGACGCCACGGAGGTGGCGGGGATCCTCACGCCGCCGGTGAGCCTGCTCGCCGATCCGCAGGCCCGCGCGACGCTGCCGTTCACGTCGAACGCCTTTCCCGAGCCGCTGCTCGTGGAGGGCGTCGACGTGGACGGGCACGTCCTGTGGGGGATGACCCTGCGCCTGCTCGACCGCATGCTCCCGCGACTGCTCGCAGGCGAGTGGGTCGTGTAGCCCAGAGTGACGTCAGGCCGCGCGCCGCTCGCGGATCACCACGCGGTTCTGCTCCTCGAGGTAGCGCGCCGTCGCGTAGGCGCTCGCCTCGAGATGTGCCAGCTCGAGCGTCTGCACCGCGAAGCGGTACCACTCGATCCAGGTCGTCAGGCGCTGCGGTTCCATCGTCGTGGCCTCCAGTCGCATCACTCAGGGCACATGGAGGAGTACCGCCCGCGTGTGTGGGTTCCTTGTGCGAGCGTTGCGGGAGCGCGAGCGTCCTGTTAACCGTTGATCAAGACGACCGTCCGCTCCACGCGACGCGCGACGTGCGACGTGTCACGCGCGGGAGACGAGCCGGTAGTGCTCGACGGTCGGATGTGGCTCGTAGAAGTGATGCAGCAGGGCTCGCCACTCTTGGTAGCCTGCCGACCCCCTGAAGCCCTCCGTGTGATCCTCGAGACGCTTCCAGCGCACGAGGAGCAGGTAGCGGCCCTGCGACTCGAGGCACCGGAGCAGACCCAGTGAGACGAACCCGGGCGCCGCGGCGATGATCGCCTTCGCCTCGGCGAAGGCCTCCTCGAAGGCAGCCTCCTGGCCGGGCCGGAGGTCGAGGATCGCCTGCTCGAGGACCCGCTCGTGCGGGCCGTCGTCCTCGGGCAGCGCAGCCGCATACCGCGCGAGCGAGCGCTGGTAGCGCGGGAGGTGCGGCGCGAGGGCGGTCAGGGCGACCGAGACGGCCTCACGCTTCTGTCCCGTGTCGACGAGCGCCAGGGCGAGGAAGGCGCTGACGGCGTCGTCCAGCTCGTCCGACCCGGCGCGCTGCTCGGCCCGCAGCAGCACGATGCTCTCCTCGGGCCGGCCGAGGTTCCGCAGCGAGCTCGCAAGCTGGATCACCGCCCGCCGCCGACGAACGCCCTCGAGACCGCGCTCGAGCGCGACGCGGTAGAGCGGCACTGCGAGGTCGGACGCGCCGGTCGAGTCGAACGCGGCAGCCTGCTCGAACGCGCCGATCGCGCTCTCGTCCGGGAGCTCGGCGACGAGCTCCGCCATCCGTGTGCGAAAGGTCTCGTCGGGCAGGTCGTCGAGCGACGTCCAGAGCGCGGCAATGCGATCCTCCCAGTCGGCGTCGCTCTCGGCCATCCGCGCACCCTAGCCACGCCCTCGCCCGCAGAGCTCATCGACTCTCCGCTCAGGGCTTCCACCGGGACGACCGTGCAGATGCGTTGAGCCTGGAGGAAGGTCCGTGTGAGCACCCCGTCTGCGTCGAGCCTCTAGGGTGCCCGCGATGCCGCGCACCGACGTCGCCTTTCGCTCTCTCGTCAACGCCACCGATGTCGACGTGCTCCCGGCGACGTCGGTGGTCGTCGAGCGCGACGGCTACTGCGTCGTGCGCACGCCGAGCAACCCGACCTACTACTGGGGGAACTACGTGCTGTTCCGCGAGCCTCCCCGGGCCGGTGACCGGGCCTCGTGGGAGGAGACCTTCGCCCGCGAGCAGGGGAGCGACGCAGAGCGAGGCTCGCGGCACATCGCCCTCGGCTGGGACGTGGTCGACGGCGAGCTCGGCGAGGCCGAAGCGGAGCTCGCGTCCTCGGGCTACGAGATCGGGGTGTCGGTCGCGCTCGTGGCGGGGCCGTCGGAGCTGACCCCCCATCCCCGCGCCGCGAGCGATGTCGTCGTTCGCCGTCTCGATCCCGCCCCCGGGGCCGACGCGGATGTCTGGGCCGCCGTCACCGAGCTGCAGGTCGCGTCCCGTGAGCCAGGGCACGAGGAGGAGCACTATCGGGCCTACAACGCGCGGTGGCTGGCCGATCGACGCGACCGCTTCGTCGCCGGGGACGGCGGCTGGTACGTCGCGGAGCTCGAGGGCGAGGTCGTCGGCAGCTGCGGGATCGTCGTCACACACGGGCGCGGGCGCTTCCAGTCCGTCGACACCGCCGAGTCGCACCGCCGTCGCGGAGTCGCGTCGCGCCTCGTGGTCGAGGTCGGGCGCGACGCGTTCGAGCGGTTCGGCGCGACGCGGCTCGTGATCGTCGCCGACGCCGACTACCACGCGGCGGGCCTGTACGAGTCGCTCGGGTTCGTCGCCCGTGAGCGGACACCGGCGGCCTGCTGGTGGCCCGGCGCACCGCGGGCAGCCCTGCACCCGACGCGTGGCACCGCAGCAGGCGAGGAGCCGGCCTCGCACACATAGCCGTGGCGCTGCCGCAAGATCGCGGTTGCCGGGGTCGCAGTGCACTAGAGTCGCAGCATGCGACGCGTGCTCGTCCTCGGAGCAGGATTCGCCGGCCTCGAGCTCGCGACGACGCTCTCCGAGGCGCTCGGCGACACGGTCGAGGTCACCATGATCGACAAGGGCGACGCCTTCGTCTTCGGATACGCGAAGCTCGACGTGATGTTCGGCAGGACGACACTGGACGCTGTGCGACTGCCGTACTCGGCGTTCTCCAAGCCGGGCGTTCGCGTCCTCCGGGAGACCGTGACCGCGATCGACCCCGAGGCGCGTCGCGTCACGACCGACGCGGGTGAGCACGAGGCCGACGTGCTCGTCGTGGCGCTCGGCGCCGACTACGACCTTGATGCGACTCCGGGCCTCGCCGAGGCGGGAAACGAGTTCTACTCGGTGGCCGGCGCCGCCCGGCTCGGGGAGCTGCTGCCGAGCTTCGGCGGCGGGAAGGTCGTGATCGGCGTCTGCGGTGCCCCGTTCAAGTGCCCTCCTGCGCCGAGCGAGGCAGCGCTGCTGCTGCACGACTACCTGGCGGCGCGAGGTCTCCGCGAGGCGAGCGAGATCACGTTCGTGATCCCCTTCCCGATCCCGGTGCCACCGTCCCCGGCGACGTCGGAAGCGCTGATGGCCGCCTTCGCGGAACGGAGCATCACGTTCGTCCCCGGACGCCGCGTGACCGCTCTCGACGGTGCGCGCCACATTGTCGTCCTCGACGACGGCAGCGAGCTCCCCTACGACCTCTTCCTCGGGGTGCCGAAGCACCGGGCGCCCGACGTCGTGATCGCCAGCGGCATGACCGAGGACGGGTACGTGCCCGTGAGCTCGCAGACGCTCGAGACGAGGTTCCCCGGCGTGTACGCCGTCGGAGACGTGGCGACGGTCGGCGTGCCGAAGGCCGGCGTCTTCTCGGAGGGCGCGGCACGGGTCGTGGCCGAGTCGCTGATCGCGTCGACCCGAGGCACCGCGCCACCCGGCCCCTACGGTGGGCGTGGCTCGTGCTACATCGAGCTCGGCGCGGGGCGCGTGGGCCGGGTCGACGTCGACTTCCTCTCGGGGCCGAGGCCGACGGGCGTGTTCAACGCACCGACCGAGGAGCTCGTCGCCGACAAGCAGCGGTTCGGGTCGACGCGGCGCGCACGCTGGTTCGGCCTGTAGGAGGCGTGCGGTCCGGCCGAGCCCGCCGGCCGCGCCCACCGAGAGCGCCCTGCGTTCGAGCACGACATCGGCACCCGGGCGAGGGAGCGTGCCGCTCCGCCGCCCGGATGCCGATGCATCCGCGTCCTAGAGCTTCTTGAGGCGTGGCCCCGCGTACGTCGCGAGCGCGTAGATGATGATCAGGTCGGCGGAGAACATCGCCAGTGACCAGAGCGGATAGGCCTGGATGAAGAAGAGCTGGCCCATCGCGTTGAGGCCGGCGGCGACGATGCCGAACCAGCGGGCGAACTGGCTGCCGCTGAACACCGTGAAGGCGGCCAGGAGCAGCAGTGCGCCGAGGATCAGGACGATCCAGCCCCAGGTCTTCAGGTTCGAGAAGACGAAGACCGCGTTCGCAGTGAAGACCTTCGAGTTCGCGATCGCGGCGATGCCTTCGATCACCGCCCACGTCCCGGCGAGAGCCATCATGCAGACCGCGAACAGCAGCAGCCCACCACCCTCGATTCCGCTGTCGTCGTACTCCTGCGTTGACATCCGCTCACCCTCCTGCTCGGTCGGTCGAGTCGAGATGTCTCGACTCCTCGACCCCGATCGTCCCCCGGAACGGCATCCGAAGCATCAGCAGAACCACGCAGCGCCCGCCGGGATTCCCCCGCATCGGCGCCACGGCTCCTTCGCCGGCATCGGGCCGGTGCGGGACGGCCGACTCTCTGCTCGGCCGTCCCATCACCCGACCCGTCAGCGCCCCAGCACCTCGACGGTATCGCCGTCTCGGACGACGTGCGCCCGGCCGACCTGTTGGCCCTCGAACCTCGCCGAGGGACCCCAGAGGCGGCCGCCCGCGCAGCTCGCGCCGAGCTCGTGGTGGATCGCGTCGGCGACGTCCCCGACGGTCGCTCCCGGCTCGAGCGCGAGAGGCTCGTCGTCGGTCTCCCCGGCGTGGCGCAGATACACGCGGATCAGGCCTGTGAGCGACCAGATCGCGCTGCGCAGCCGCTCGAGGCTCTCCTCGTCGAGCACCGACACCCCCACGACGTCGAGCGGCGCCGCCTCGGCGACGAGCCGCTCCACATCGCCTGCCAGCGCGTCGTCCGACTTCGTCGCGGCCACGAGTCCCGGCTTCTCGATGCCGGCCGCCGCGACCTCGCTCCGGACGACGCGCAGCTCGTCGAGCGGCGCGGTGATCGCCTGACACCAGACGATCGCGTCGGCGTTGCGGAGCACCCCGAGGAGAGCTCGCCCTCCACCCCTGTCCTCGTGGGCACCTGCGATCAGGCCGGGGATCTCGACGAGCTGGACGAGCACGCCACCGATCCGCGTGAGGGCGGGCACGGGTCGGAGTGTCGTGAAGGCGTAGTCGCCCGTCTTGATCTGGATCTCCGAGAGCGCCTGGAGCAGCGACGACTTCCCCGCGTTCGGAGCGCCCACGAGCGCCACCTGTGCGGCTCCCTCGCGCCGCACCTGCAGAGAGTCACGGTGCGTCACCTTCGCCCGGACGCGTGTGCGGTCGAGCTCCTCCGTCAGCCACTTCCGCAGATCGGCGTACGGGCCGTTGCGGTAGTCGGGCAGCTCCCCGAGCAGGTCGTTGATCGTGCGAGCCCTCTCGGCTCCTTCCTTCCCCTGCAGACGACGTCTCGCCACCTGGGCGAACGTGCGATGCGGCATGGGCATCGCGGCTCCTTCCTGTCAGGCGAGGAGGCGCACGGTCGGGAGGCCACGGTGTCCTACCGGGCCGGGGTCCGCGTCACCTCTCTCGCCGCTTCCCTCGACGCTGTGGACGGGAAGCGGCGATCAGCCGTTCTGACGCAGAACGGTCGCGTGCCAGTGAGCGAGCCTGCTCATGGGGCGAGATGCTAGCGCGACGCGTGCCTGCGGCGCAGCTCGTCCTCGACGAGCGCCGGGTCGAGGCCACGCACGGCGAGCAGCACGAGCGCGTGGAACCAGAGGTCGGCGACCTCCTCGACGAGCCGCTCGTCGGTGTCGGCGACTCCCGCGAGCGCTGCTTCGACGCCCTCCTCCCCCACCTTCTGGGCTGCGGCCGCAGCACCGCCGTCGAGCAACGAGACGACGTAGGAGCCCCCGGGACGCTCGGACTGACGCTCCTTGATCACACGCCAGAGCCACGGGGCGAAGCAGGACGTCGCGCCCGTGTGGCACGTGGGCCCATTCGGGCGCACCCGGTAGAGGAGGGCGTCGCCGTCGCAGTCGTCGCGGATCTCCTCGACCGCGAGGGTGTTTCCCGAGGTGGCGCCCTTGTGCCACAGCTCCTCGCGCGAGCGGCTCCAGAACCACGCCTCGCCCGACTCCCGGGTGCGCCGGAGCGCCTCCTCGTCGGCGTAGGCGAGCATCAGGACGCGCCCGGTATCGGTGTCCTGGACGATCACGGGGGTCAGCTCCGGACGTTCCATCCCAGCTCCTTCAGCTCGGCCTTCAGCTCGGGCAGCCGCTCGGGCCGCTCGTGGACGATCGATGCGATCAGGGCAGCCTCGGCACCGACCTCGAACGCCTCCGCGAGGTGACGCGCCTCCCCCGCCCCGCCTGACGCGATCACGGGCACGGTGACGGCGTCGACGACCGCCTGCGTCAATGCCAGGTCGTATCCCTCGCGCGTACCGTCTGCGTCGATCGACGTGAGGAGGATCTCGCCGGCGCCCCGCTCGACCGCCTCGCGTGCCCAGTCCACCGCGTCCCGGCCTCTGGGTGTGCGCCCGGCATGGGTCACGACCTCTCCCGCACGTGCGTCGATCGCGATCACGACCGCCTGGGAGCCGAACTCCTCCGCGAGCCGGGTCAGGATCATCGGATCGTCGAAGGCCGCGCGGTTGACGGCGACCTTGTCCGCGCCTGCGAGGAGCAGCGCACGTGCGTCGTCGACGCCGGTGACGCCACCGCCTACCGTGAAGGGGATCGAGAGCTCGTCCGCCGACCGGTGGATGACCTCGAGGATCGGGCCTCTGCCCTCGAGGGTCGCCGTGATGTCGAGGAACACGAGCTCGTCTGCGCCGAGCTCCGAGTAGCGCGTGGCGAGCTCGACCGGCTCCCCCATCTCCCTGAGGTTGACGAAGTTGACGCCCTTCACGACGCGGCCACCGGCGACGTCGAGGCACGGGATCACACGCTTCTTGACCATCGCAGCAGGTTGTCGAGGACGCGCGCGCCGGCGGGGCCGCTGCGCTCCGGGTGGAACTGGGCGCCGGCGAGGCCGTCGACCTCGACGGCGGCGACGATCACGCCGTCGTGGTCGACCGTGCCGACGATGACCCCGTCTCTGGTCGGGACGGCGGCGAAGCTGTGCGCGAAGTACACGTCGGCGTCGTCGAGGCCGTCGAGCAGCGTCGACGGGCGGGTCAGCGTGAGCGCGTTCCAGCCCATGTGGGGTACGCGACGCGCGACGAGGCGCCGCACCGGCCCTCGGAGGAGACCGAGACCGCTCCCGCCCTCGTCGCTGGCCTCGAAGAGGAGCTGCATCCCCACGCAGATCCCCGCGACGGGCCGGCCGGCTGCGGCGCGCTCGCGAAGCGCCTCGTCGAGCCCGGTGCGGGCGAGACCCGCGGCGGCGCTCTCGACGTGACCGACGCCCGCGATCAGGGCGAGCGGGGCAGTGCGGACGACGTCCGCGTCGGTCGTGACCACCGGCTCGGCCCCGGCGCGGACGAGGGCCGACGAGAGGCTGCGGAGGTTCCCGGCGCCGTAGTCGGCGAGCGCGACCCTCATCCTCCTGCCCCCGACGCGGCGCGCACGACCGGTGTCAGACACCGCTGTAGGGAGAAGCCCTCGGACGTCCCGCCGGGAGTCTCTCGCGTCCTCTCCGCAGCCCCGAGCAGGGCGTACCCGCTGTCGACTGACCGGCACGAAACTGGCACAGAAGTCCTTGACACGGCAGCGGTGTCTGACACCGCGCTGTGGAGCCTTTGTCGCGATGTCGGTGCGGGTGGCCCCTTGACGGCGGCGAGTGTCCGACACCGCCCTCCGCGAGCTCGTCTCACGCGGCTCCCTTCGTCGAGCGGATGCCCCCGTCTCCGGCTGCGACCGCCTGGCGCAGCGCCTGACCCAGCGCCTTGAAGGCCGCCTCCGCCACATGGTGGTCGTCGACCCCGCTTGCCTCCACATGGACGGTGCACCCCGCCTCCATCGCGAACCGCTCGAGCGCGTGCGGCAGCAGCGACAGGGCCAGGCTCCCGACCCGGTCGCCCGTGAACGCGAGCGAGATCTCCGCGTGCGGGCGACGGACGAGATCGACCGCGGCGAGCGCACGTGACTCGTCCATGGGCACGACGGCCGACCCGTACCGTGCGACACCCTCGCGTGACCCGAGCGCCTGCGCAAGCGCTGTCCCCAGAGCAGCGACGACGTCCTCCACGGTGTGGTGCTCGTCCACGTCGAGGTCGCCGGCGGCGACGACGTCGAGGTCGAATCCGGCGTGGAACGCGCACAGCGTCAAAAGGTGGTCGAGGAAGCCGATGCCCGTGACCACGCGCGCGCGACCCGTGCCGTCGAGATCGAGCGTGATGCGGAGCGCGGTCTCGGTCGTGGTGCGGAGCACGAGCGCCTCGCGGCCCGGGTCGGCCCCGGCTCTGCCCCGAGCGCACGGAGCAGGGCGTCGTTCTCGGCGGGCCGCCGGAGGGTGATGCGGACGCCGTCGGGGAACCGCCGAACGAGGATCCCCTTTTCCTCCAGGGCCGCCCCGAGGTCGTCCGCGCTTCGCACCCAGACGAAGTTCCCGACGACCGGCGGTGCATCGAGCCCTGCGGCGACGAGCGCGATGCGCACGCGCTCGCGCTCCGCGATCGTCTCGTCGACGTCCAGTCGAGGGTCTCGCAGCGCAGCGGCAGCGATGCGGGCGGCAGGCCCTGCGACGGGCGCGGGGGCGCGCCGCTGCTCGAGCGACGCTGCGATCGCCGGCGGAGCGACGGCGAACCCGACCCGGAGAGCCGCGAGCCCGAACGCCTTCGACATGGTTCGCAGGACGACGATGTTCGGGAGCTGCGCGACGAGCCCCACGGCGCTCTCCCCGCCGTACTCGACGTACGCCTCGTCGACCACGACGAGACTGTGTGGGTGTGCTTGCGCGAGGGCCGCGAGCTCGTCGATCGGGATCAGCGCACCCGTCGGGTTGTTGGGGTTGCACCGCCAGATCACAGACGCACCTGCCGGATCCGCCCCCCAGGAGGCGCCGGCCAGCTCGGACGCGATGCGGTACAGCGAGTAGGTCGGCTCGACGATCGACGCGCGACGGCCCTCCTCCAGGAAGGCCCGGGCGACGAGCAGGATCAGGTCGTCAGCTCCCGCCCCGACGACGATGTGCTCCCACGTGTCAGCTCCGACGTATGCGGCGGCCGCCTCGCGCAGCTCGCGGTAGGTGCCGTCCGGGTACAGGTTGAGCTCGGCCATCGACCGCGCGAGGGGCACCTGCGGAACGCCGGGCAGCGGAGGGACGTTCTGGTCGAAGCGCAGGACGAGCTCGGCGGGGACGCCGGAGCGCTCCGCGACCGCGGCGCTCGGCGTCGCCCAGCGGTAGGGCTCGAACCCTTCCGGCAGCGGAGACGGGTACCGGGCCGGTCACGGGACGAGCCCTCTCTCTGCGGCCGCCGCATGCAGCGGGAGCCCTTCCGCCCGCGCGAGCGGGCCGACGACCTCCGCGGCGGCCCGCGCGCCGGCGGACGTCGAGCGAACGATCTGCAAGGGCTTGAGGAAGGTCTCGAGCCCGAGCCCACCGGACGAGCGCGCGAGACCGCCGGTCGGCAGCACGTGCGTGGCGCCTGCCGCGTAGTCGCCGATCACGGCGGATCCGCCCAGGAACACGGAGCCGGCGTTGCGGACGCCTCTCAGCAGCGCCTCGGGGTCGGCGACGTGCAGCTCGAGGTGCTCGGGCGCGAACGCCTCCGAGCGCGCGAGCGCCTCGTCGAGGGTCGAGACGGTCTCGACGCGCACGTTCGCAGCGGGCGCCACCAGGCGCGCGACGGTCTCGGCGAGCGCGAGATCCGTCGTGAGCAGCACCGCCTCTGAGTCGGGGCCGTGCTCGGCCTGGGCGAGGAGGTCGGCAGCGACGGCGTCCGCGTCGGCCGTCGCGTCGGCGATCACGATCACCTCGCTCGGCCCGGCAGGAAGGTCGATGCGGACGCGGCTCGAGACGAGCAGCTTCGCCGCGGTCACGTACCGGTTGCCCGGCCCCACGATCACGTCGACGGCCGCGATCGTCTCGGTGCCGTACGCGAGCGCCGCGACAGCCTGTGCCCCGCCGACGGCGTAGACCTCGTCGATCCCGAGCTCGCGCGCCGCGACGAGGGTCGCGTCGACCGGGTTGGGCGTCACCACTGCGAGCCTTCCCACCCCGGCCACCTGCGCGGGCACTGCGGTCATCACGAGCGACGAGGGAAGCGGGAACGTCCCGCTCGGGACGCAGAGGCCTGCCGCCGCGAGCGGGAGCCAGCGGCGCTCGGAGACGATTCCCGGTGCCGCCTCCACGGTCGTGTCGGACGGCCGCTGGGCCTCGTTGAACGCCCTGACGGCGTCGATCATGCGCCGGAGCGCCCGCAGGACGTCGTCGGGGACCGTGGCACGCTCGATCGCCTCCGTCGGCACGCGTGGGCCGTCGGGGCGCGGGCCGTCGAACCGCTCCGTCCACTCCAGCAGCGCCGCGTCCCCTCGGTCACGGACGTCCGCGACGATCGGCGCCACGGCCGCGACCGCCTCGTCGAGCCCGATCCCCTCATCCCACGAGCCGCTCGACGGGGACGACGAGGATCGAGCTGGCTCCGGCCGCCTTGAGCGCGGGCAGCACCTGCCACATCTGATCGGCCTCGACCGCAGCGTGCACGGCGATCTCGCCGTCCTCCGCGAGCGGCAGCACCGTCGGCGCGCCCATGCTCGGCAGCACCGCGCGAATCGCGGGCAGCATCTCGACGGTCGCGTTCATCATCACGTACCGGCGGCGACGGCCGGCGACGACGCCCTCGAGCATCAGCTGGAGCGGCTCGACGATCTCGCTCTTGGTGTCGAGCGCGTCGCGGCGACCGATCAGGACGGCCTGTGAGACGAGGAGGTCGTCGAGCCGACGCAGCCCGTTGGCGCGCAGGGTGGAGCCGGTGGAGACGAGGTCGACGATCGCATCGGCGAGCCCGAGCCGTGGCGCGGCCTCGACTGACCCGCTGATCGTCACGAGCTCGACGTCGATGCCACGGTCTGCGAGCAGCCGTCGCGTCGAGACCGGGTACGTGGTCGCGATCCTGAGCCCGGCGAGATCGTCCACGCTCGCCGCATCGGAGCCTTCGGGAACGGCGACCGCGAGCGTGCAGCGACCGAAGCCGAGCTCGAGGAGCTGCTCGACCCGGGCCTCGGTCTCCACGACGAGGTTCGCGCCGGTGATCCCCAGGTCGACGACACCGTCCTGGACGTACTCCGGGATGTCGTCCGTGCGGACGAGCAGCAGGTCGACCGGCGCGTTCGCGCACGGCACGACGAGCGACCGCTCGGTCGCCTCGAACGAGAGCCCCGCGTCGGCGCACAGGCGGAGGGCAGGGTCGGACATCCGTCCCTTCGACGGCACCGCGACGGTCAGCCTGCCGTCCTGGCCGATCCGCGTGAGCCCCGCGCTCATCCGATCGCGCCCCTCGCGTCCGGTCGAGCGCGACGGCGTAGCCGCCGGTGCCGTGCCGCAGCCACTGCGCAACGCGTGTGACGGTTGCCGTGGAGGTCGGCACGCGCCCGGCGATCTCGACGTACGGGACGCCCTCGTCGAGGAGCAGCACGGTCTGCCAGCGGTGGGTCAGCGCCTCGAGCTCGGGGAGCGTGCACAGGTCGCGCAGGAACCGCTCCACCTCGTCCGTCGTCTCGAGGGTCAGCAGCGCGTCGGCGAGCGCCGGAAGACCCGGCACGGGCTCGACCGGGCGAGGGCTCGGCTCGGCCGCAGTGGGCCTCGACGTGGGCGGCGTCGTGCTCGTGCTCTGGCGGGCCATCTGCGCGTCCATGCTAGCATGCTAGCGTGTTAGCACGTGAGCTCGAGCCCATCCCCGCGATCGACGTCCTCGACGGACGGGTCGTCCGGCTCCGCGAAGGGCGGCGCGAGGAGGTCACCCTGGAAGGCGGCGACCCCGTCGAGCTCGCCCGGCGGTTCGCAGCGGAGGGCGCACGCCGACTCCATCTCGTCGACCTCGACGGTGCGTTCTCGGGCACGCCGTCGCTCGGCTCTCGTGGAGCGCGTCGCCGCCGCCGGCGGGCTCCCGCTGCAGGTCGGCGGCGGCTACCGAACGATCGACCTGGCGACCTCCGCTCTCGCCGCAGGCGCAGACCGCGTGATGATCGGAACGGCAGCGCTACGGCCCGGGTTTCTCGAGGAGGCGGTCCCGCGCTCGGGGAGGCGCTCGTCGTCGCTGTGGACGCGCGCGACGGGGTCGTGGCAGTCGAGGGTTGGACGAGGACGGAGCAAGCGACAGCCGAGAGCCTCGCGCAGCGATGCGCGGAGCTCGGGGTGCCCCGACTGCTCGTGACGAGCACGACGCGAGACGGATCCCTCGCCGGACCGGACGTGGGGCTGCTTCGGCACCGTTCTTCCGGCCGGCGTTCCCGTGATCGCCGCGGGCGGTGTCGCCTCGCTCGACGACCTGATCGCCCTCCGCGTTCTGGGCTGCGAGGGCGTGATCTGCGGAAGCGCCCTGCTTGCCGGCAGGTTCACGCTCACCGAGGCGCTCGCGGCGCTGGCAGGGAGCTGACGCGCGCTCAGCGCCCGGGCGGCGACTGCGCCCAGGTGCGAACCAGCCCGAACTCGAGCTCCTGGCGCTCCTGATCCGACAGCCGGGCGTTCGAGTGGATGAGGCGGTACTGGAGCGGAGGCATCTTCCCCTCACGGATGACCTCGCGCACCTCCTGGATGTTCGCCTCCTGCACACGCTGCCACTCGCTGAAGTTCAGGATCGGGCGACCCTCCTCCACGTCGCGCTGGGTGAGCCAGGAGATCGGGGCGACGCTCGTGTACCACGGCCACTCGGTCAGATTCGAGTGGCAGTCGAAGCAGGCCGCAAGCGCGAGCTGACGGGTGCGGTTGCTGTCCCACGTCGGCTCCTTGATCGACTTCGGATTCGTGTGATCGCGGCCGTAGGGGATGAGCTGGATCGCACCGAAGACGACGATGCCGACCACGAGGATCCGAAGGAGCCGTCCCACACGCTCACCCTATACCCGACCGCGGCTGACACGTGTACCGTCACGGGATGGAGTTCCACCTCTGCGACGATCGGGGCCAACGCGGGTTTTCCTGGCGCGTCGAGGAAGCGATGCAGCGGACCTCGCACGTCCTTGCGTCGGACGGCAGGGTCTGGCTCGTCGACCCGGTCGACTGGCCCGAGGGCATCGAGCGCGCGTGCGAGCTCGGCGAGCCCGCGGGCGTGCTGCAGCTGCTCGACCGCCACAACCGCGACTGCGCAAGCGTCGCCGAGCGCCTCGGCGTCGAGCACCACCGCGTTCCCACGTCCCTCCCGGGAAGCCCGTTCGAGCTCGTTCCCCTCGTCTCGTCGCGGCGCTGGCACGAGGTCGCGCTGTGGTGGCCCGCGGAGCGGACGCTGGTCGTGCCGGAGGCGATCGGGACGAACAAGGCGTTCACGGGGGGAGTCGCGCCTGCCGGCGTGCACCTCCTGCTTCGCCTGACTCCACCTCGAGCGGCACTCCAGCGCTTCGAGCCGGAGCACCTCCTCGTCGGCCACGGCGAGGGCATCCACGGAGAAGCCGCAACGACCGCGCTGCGCCAGGCGCTCGTCGCCTCGCGCACCGCGCTCCCCGGCGTCGTCCTCCGGCTGCCGCTCGCGCTCCGCGGCGGCGGATAGCTCAGGCGCGGCCGAGGGCGACGCGGAGAGCGGGCACCGTGAGCCCCGCCACGACGACGGCAGACGCCAACGCGAGGAGGAAGACGATGCTGCGCTCCGACTGGATCGCCCCCTTTGCCTCCAGCGGGCCGTCACCGAGGTACGCCCTGATCGCCGGGATCGCCGCCGCGGACTGCTCCTCCTCGAACGCGTGCCACCCGGCCTCCCGGAGCGCCCCGACCGAGACGGTGCTCGCGGGCCGGTAGTCCAGCGGCTTCCCACCTGCCCCGAAGACCGTCTCCCCCGGCCTGGCTACGCGCACGACGAACGGCTCGATGCGCTGACGCCGGAGGAGCGCGAGCGTGCCCTGGAGGCTGAAGAAGTCCGTGTCGAGGTCAGAGAACACCACGAGCGCTCGTCGCCGGGCCTCCGCGTTGTAGTAGCTCCGGTCGGCGGCGAGCGTCAACGCCCCGAGCTGTGTCGCCCGCGCGGCAGTGAGCCGGGCCGGCTGCGGCTGCAGGATCCTGACCGAGCCACCGAGGACAGCCGAGACACCGCGCTGGTCGCCGGTCGGGAAGAGGAGCGGCATCATGCGGTTCGTGAGGGTTGCGACACCGATCGGCACGTCCTCCAGCCCACGGCGGATCGCGTCGGCCCGCACCAACGCCCGATCGAGGCGCACAGGGCTCTCGGGCGTCGCCCGCGCCAGCATCGACCGGGAGACGTCGAAGGTGAGGTAGACCTCGGCGTCCGTGCGCACCGAGGCGCCGGCCCGGTCGCGGATGACCGGCTGGGCCGCAGCGGCTGCGACGAGGCCGCCGAGGCAGACCAGCGCGATCGGACGGGCCAGCCGACGCGAAGCCGCGGTCGCGCGCAGCCCCAGGGTCGTCCGCGCGCGGCTCGCCGCGCGCTCCCGTCGCACGAGCATCGCCAGCGGCAGCAGGAATGCGAGGCCGACCAGCGCAGCCGTGGGCGTCAGGAACACGACCTCCGCGAGCATGGTCAGAAGCCTTGCCCCTCTGCCTGGACGGGAGCGACCGGCCCTTTGGGATCCTGCTGCCCCTTGGGTCTCCGGCCCGACGGCGACGCCGCACGGCTCCGGCTGCTCGACCGGGACGACGTCCGCTGCAGGAGCACCTCGAGATCGAGCTTCGCGGTCGGGTTGCCCGGATCCACATCGAGCGCGCGCCGGAAGGCGTCCTCGGCCTTTCGAAGCTCCTCGCGCTTCCGCGCGCCGGCACTCTTCGCCCCATCGACCAGGATCGTGCCGATCACCGTGTCGACGACCGCTCTGTCGGCCGGCGCGAGGTCGTCCCGGAGCGCGGCCAGGGCATCGACCGCGGTGAATCGCGCGCGCGTCTGCGGGTACGCCGTGCCCTCGATCACGTCGGCGAGTCCCGCGCGGTAGCGCTCGTAGACGCGCTGGGTCTCTGCCCGAGCGCTCACCCCGAGCAGCGACTCGCCGAGACGCTGCGCGACCGGTGGCTGTGCGACGGGCTCGGGATCGACGGCGCGCTGCCAGGCCGCCTGCCGATCGACGTACGCGCGCTCCGCGGCCCGGACGCCGCGCGCGACGACCAGGCAGAGGAGCGCGAGGAGCAGGAGCACCACCCCGACGACCGCGCGCAGCGCATGCCGACGGGGCGTCACTCGACGTCTCCCTCGCCGATGCGCCAGCGGAGCGGGAGCAGCGGCTCGGCGATCGCGAGGGCTCCCGCGAGCCCGAGACCGAGAGCGACCAGCAGCGCGACAGAGGTTCCGGGTGCCGGGATGGCGACCCGGTCGGTCGCGTAGACCGCGTCCGCCGCGCTCTGGATGAACTTGGCCCCGCCGAAGTCGGAGAAGTAGGCGGGATCACGCGAGGCGTCGCCGACGGTCACGATGCGCAGCTGGATCCCGAGCTCCTTCATCCGAGCGATCTCGGCGGCGACCTTGGGAAGGTCCTCGGGCGGATCTCGAAGGTCGCTGATGAGGACGACCTGCCCACCGCCCTTCCCCTGCTCCTGCAGCGCCTCGGCAGCACGTGCGAGGCCGGCGGAGAGCCGTGTCCCGCCGGTGAAGATGCCGACCCACGGGTAGTCTCCCGGCGCCGGATTCGGGATCGGCGTGCGGTCGAGCTTCGCACGGGCGGCGAGCTTCTGGTTCTGCCGGTTGACGTAGGCCATCATCCTGTCCCACCCGCGGAGCGCCGAGCTCGGCGCATCGGGCGGCAGCGCCATGTAGGCGCTCTCCGACGCGAGCACCAGCCCTGCCCTCTGGCCGGGATCGCGGGCAAGCACCCGCAGCGAGCGGCCGATCGTGTCGGAGAACCCGAGGGTGCTGGACGAGACGTCGATCACGATCATCATCCCGTCCCCGCCGCGGAGCGCATCGGGCACACCGGACGCCTTCCTCGGGAGCACGACGAGCAGCGTCACGATGAGGAGCGCTGCGGCGCAGGCCGCGATCAGGACGATGCGGGCACGACGACCCGCGGAGGCGAGCGCCGCCGCGTCGACGCCGGGGATGACCCGTTCGACCCGGGAGGCGCTCATCGCGCGGACTTCCTCGCCGCTGCGCGGACGCGGGCGACGAAACCCGCCAGCTCTGCCGGCCCCGGCACCGCCGGGCCCCACGCCAGCCGGCGTGCCTCACCACCGAGGTCGGGCACCTGCGCCGCCTCGAGCTGCGTGGCGAGACGGTCGAGCGCCCCGCGCCGGACGGCCTCGTCGTCGATGGAGGCTGACGCCTCCACCTGGAGAAGGCTCTGGGAGAGCGGTGAGAGCGATCTCCACCAGCCGAGCGAGTAGAAGAATCGGGGCCACAGCCCCTGGACGACGAGCAGCGCACCGGCCAGCCCGAGCACGAGCGCCAGCAGGCCGAGGGCGACGACGACGAGCGTCGGCGAGCGAGCGAAGCCCGTCGAGAGGGCGGGTGGGGCGTCCGTGATCCCCTCCGCCGCTGCGGGGTCGCCGGAGAGGCGCGAGTGGACGATCAGACCACGCCACGGAACGGTCTCCGTTCGGGCGCGACCACCGGCCCGGTACTGCACGGTGGCCGGCGCGAACCTGACCGGTCGACCGTCCTTGGGCGGGAGGCAGGCGACCGTGGCGCAGCGCAGCACGTAGACGTCGCGCCGCAGCGTCGCCTCGCCACGCCGATCACGCTCGACCGTCGTGCCGACCACGGTGAGAGGACGGAAGTCGGTCCGCAGGCGCACGGAGTCCGGTGGAACACGAGCGTCGTCGCTGACGATGTCGACCTCCGCCGTGATCGTGTCTCCGAAGAGCACCGACCCCGTGGAGAGCCCGCGCTTCACGGTGATCGGCTGCTGCTGGAGACCCGGAGTCGTCGACGAGCGCCCGTCCGGCCGGAGCACGACGGCGACGGCGAGCGCGACGAACGCGAGCAGCACGGCGCCGATCGCCACGATCCGGTAGGTCGGCTCCGCCGCGACTGCAGCGAGCCACGAACGCACCCGGTGGAGCATCGCCCTCACCGGCTCCCCCTCAGCCGCACGATGCGGCCCTCCGCCCACGCCATGAACGCCGCGTGCACCGCGGTGGGGTCGGCATCGGTCACGGACACGGCGTCGAGACCGAGGACGTCGAGCGACTCGGCCAGGGCCGCCGAGCGCGCTTCGTTGTGATCGCGCCGGTCGCGCACCTGGCGGCGACCGAGCCGGACGAGTGAGACCGCGCCGCTGACCGGGTCCGCGAGCTGCAGTCCGACGCCCGCCACCTCGGGAAACGACCGTTCCCACACTGGATCCTGGATCAGCACCGGGATCACGTCCCAGCCCGCAGCCAGCGCCTGGCGCATCGCGTCGGGGCTCGGCGGCGGGAAGAAGTCCGAGATCACGAAGACGAACGTCCCGGCAGGCACCCGGCTCACGTTGCGGGAGAGCAGCGCGAGAGCGCGATCGACGCTGTCGACCGCGCCGTCCGGCTCGCCGTTCGCGACGCGGCGCTCGAGCGCCTGGCGCACGGCTGCGTCGCGTCGTGGCGGCTCGACGTGAACCTGCGCCCCGGCCTCGACGAACCCGAGCAGGGCGCCTTCGGCGGCCGTGCTCGCAACGATCGAGGCGGTCGCCGCGCGCACGGCCGCCGGCTTGCGCAGCCATGGGAGCCCCGGGGCGCACAACGCCATCGACGGGCTCCGATCGAGGATCACGACGACACGCACCGCATCCTCGGCGAAGTGGTCGCGGACGACGAACTCGTCGCTGCCACGGGCGCTCGAGAGTCGGGCAGAGGCGGCCCAGTCGACGAGCCTGACTGCGTCCCCACGGCGGTACGGACGGGTGCTCGCCACATCCGTCGCCGGGCCCTCGGCGCCGGCTGGGCCGGCCGGCGACGTCCAGCCCTACGCCCCGACGCGACGGGATGAGGGGGAACGCGAGCGCCGCCATCTGCCGGTCAGGCTGGGGTGACCAGGGCGGGCGCCGGACGCGGGGCCAGCTCGAGGCAACGGTCGAGGAGGCTCCTGTCCCTCGCGCTCGGGTCGGCGTCGAGCGCGTACGCGTGCGTGAGCAGGAGCCGGTGGGAGAGCACGGGCTCGACGAGCCGCTCGACGTCCTCGCGGCTCGACGTGGCCGCGCCCGGAGAGGAGAGCCATCGCACGCGCTCCCCGCTCGAGCGCGAGAGAGCCACGAACGGACGCACCGGTGCGGACGTCCGGCAGCGCGCGGGTCGCTCGGACGAGGGCGATCACCCACTCCTGCAGGAGCGGGTCGATGTACACGTCCTCGACACCACGCTGGAGCTCACGGAGCCCGTCGACGTCGATCACCGGCTCGAGGCGGTCGAGGGGGTGGCCGTGCCGCTGAGCCCGGACGATCTCGAGCTCCTCCCCGGCCTGGGGGTAGCCGAGCGCCGCCTTGAGGAAGAACCGGTCGAGCTGAGCCTCGGGTAGCGGGAACACGCCCTCGTGATCGAGCGGGTTCTCGGTGGCGAGGATGAGGAAGGGGCTGGGCAACGGACGAGACTCCCCGTCGACCGTGATCTGGCGTTCGGCCATCGCCTCGAGGAGTGCGCTCTGGGTCTTGGGCATCGCGCGGTTGATCTCGTCGACGAGCAGGATGTGCGCGAACACCGGGCCGGGCTGGAACTCGAACTCCCGCTCCCGCTGGTCGTAGACGGAGAGCCCCGTGACATCGGTCGGCTGGAGGTCGGGCGTGCACTGGATCCGTGCGGTCGTCGCGCCGTCGACCGAACGCGCGATCGCCCGGGCGAGCACGGTCTTCGCGGTTCCGGGCACGTCCTCGAGCAGGACGTGCCCGTCGCAGAGCAGAGCGCAGACGACGAGCCTGATCTGGTCGCGCTTCCCGCGGACCACGAGCTCGATGTTGTCGAGCAGCCGGTCGCCCAGCGCTCCGAGCCGCGCCGCCGCCTCCGCGGTCTCGGGCGTCACGCGGAGATCCGGGCTCGCCGGGACGCGCGGCGGCCGGGCCGCTGCGCTCTCCTCCCGGGACGGCACAGCCAGCATCGCGTACGGCACCCCGGCGAAGATCGGCGCGCTCGAATCCGGAAGGGCGAGGTGCAGCGCCTCGGCGAGCCGTCGCAGGCTCCTCGAGGGTCCTCTAGCCACTGCCGACCCCCGGCCCGAGGTGCAACCTCTGTCGAACTCGCCGGCACGCATCCATCAGGGGCTCCTCTCCACCTCGCAGGCCCTGCCACCCCGCACGATCATCGCACGCGGGCGACCTGACCCCGATGACCTCTCAGCGGAACGGCACCGTCACGCTGTCGCCCGCGCCGACCACGCTACCTGCGAGCGCAGCGGGACGATGCAGCCGCGAGGGCGCCGTGAGCCCGGCCTGGCGCACGGGCGGGTTGAGAGGAGGCAGCAGCGGCGCAGCCCCGAAAGAGCGCCGAACCTGTTCGGCGGGCGGGACGCCGTACGTGGTCGTCCGCTGTCGGGGCGAGCGCCCCGCGGCGCGGATCAGCGACTCCATCTCCTCGGGTGGCAGCTCCTGCCCCCACTCCGAACCGGCGGCCCGTGAGATCGACTCGTTCATCAGCGTCCCCCCGAGATCGTTCACGCCCGCGCGGAGCACCTGCCGGACGCCGTCCGGACCGAGCTTCACCCAGGACGCCTGGATGTTCGTGATCTCCGGATGCAACGCGAGGCGCGCGACTGCGTGGACGAGCAGCGTCTCTCCGAACGTCGGCCCGCGGCGCGCCCGTCCCTGGAGGAACATCGGCGCCTCCATCGGCACGAACGGGAGGGGGACGAACTCCGTGAAGCCTTGGCTGACACGCTGCTGATCGCGCGCGCGAAGCAGGTGCCGCGCCCAGTGGACGGGCCGCTCGACGTGTCCGAGCATCATGGTCACGTTCGAGCGCAGGCCTACCTCGTGGGCGGCGCCGTGCACCGCGAGCCACTGTCCCGTCGTCACCTTGTCGGGACAGATGACGGCGCGGACCTCGTCGTCGAGGATCTCCGCGGCCGTGCCCGGGAGCGAGCCGAGCCCCAGGTCGCGCAGCCGGGCGAGGTATGTCGGCGACGTCGACGTCGAGGGTCGCCGCCCCTTGCCAGATCTCGAGCGCGGAGAACGCATGGATGTGGATGGCGGGGAGCGCGTCCCGGATCGCCGAGACGACGCCTGCGTAGTAGTCCCCGGTGAACGAGGGATGGATCCCTCCCTGGAGGCACACCTCCGTGGCCCCGCGCTCCCACGCCTCGGCGGCGCGCCGGACGATCTCCTCGTTCGGGACGAGGAATGCCGGGCCGCGGAGGTTCTCCGCGAGCTTCCCCTTCGAGAACGCGCAGAAGCCGCACCGGAAGTAGCAGACGTTCGTGTACTGGATGTTCCTGGTGACGACGTAGGTGACCTCGTCGCCGCAGACCTCTCGACGCAGACGGTCGGCGGCGGCGAGCACCTGCTCGCGCTCCCGACCACGGCTGGAGAGAAGCCGGGTGAGCTCGTCCTCCCCGAGCTCGTCACCCACGAGCCCGACCGGCGCAGGATCGCGGCTGAGGAGGAAGGGAGGAACGACCGGCTCGCCGGGCGCCCATCGATCCTCGCGTGCCAACCCCATCGAGTCGGAGGCCCGGCGGATCGCAGGAGCGACGGCAGGGTCGGCCCAGACGTCGAGCGCAGCGACGTGCTCCGGGTAGAGCGGCAGCCGAGGGGCGAGCTCGAGCCCTCGACCGCGGCATGCGTCGCGGAGCAGCGTGAGCGCGGGCCACGGCGCCTCGGGGTTGACGTGGTCGACCGTGACGGGAGAGACGCCGCCCCAGTCGTCGATCCCCGCGTCGAGCAGACGCGGAAAGTCGTCGTAGGCGAGGTTCGGCGGGGCCTGGACGTGGACGTCCGATCCGAGGACGATCCGCGCGACCGCGATCGTCCAGAGGTGGTCGTCCATGGTCGCGTCCGGATGCCCGGCCATCCGCGTCCCGGGCTTCGCGCGGAAGTTCTGGACGATGACCTCCCGCAGGTGCCCGTGCTCCTCGCCGAGCGCCCGGAGGGCGAGCAGCGCGTCGATCCGCTCCTCGCGCGTCTCGCCGATCCCGATCAAGAGCCCGCTCGTGAAGGGGATCGCGAGCTCGCCCGCGAGCCTGATCGTCTCGAGGCGTCGTGCCGGCGCCTTGTCCGGCGAGGCCCAGTGCGCCTCCCCTTTCGAGAGCAGCCGGTCGGAGGTCGACTCGAGCATGATCCCCATCGAGGCGGAGACGGGGCGCAGCAGCTCGAGATCGGAACGGGTCATCACGCCGGGGTTGAGGTGCGGCAGGAGGCCTGTCTCCTCCAGCACCCGGCCGGCGCACCGCGCCAGGTACTCGAGCGTCGTCTCGCATCCGAGCGCCGCGAGCTCCTCGCGCGCCACCTTGTAGCGCAGCTCGGGCTTGTCCCCGAGCGTGAAGAGCGCCTCGGTGCAGCCCGTACGGGCTCCCTCGTGGGCGATCGCGAGCACCTCGTCCTCGGTCAGGAACGCGCGCTCCCCGCGCCTCGGTGGCCGCGCGAACGTGCAGTAGCCGCACACGTCGCGGCAGAGCGTCGTCAGTGGGATGAAGACCTTCGGCGAGTACGTGACCAGCGGGCCGCGTCGAAGGCGGCGCGCCTCGGCCATGAGGTCGTCGAGGGACGTCGAGAGGATGTCGGAGACCAGATCGCGCATCGGGTGACGTGTTGTGCTGTCGCCCGGAGCGGTCTCCTCGCGCCGGTCGCCTCAGCATACGCGAGGCGGCGGCCCGGAGGCTGCAGCGCGGCCTCGAGCTACCGGCCGGCTGCTGCGTCGTCGCGGGCCCGGCGGATCGTCTCGAGCGCGTCGCCCGTCTCGTCGAGCGGGCCTCGCGGCAGCGCGGCGAGCGCGTCGTCGTAGCACCGAGCGCGGTAGACGCGATCGACCTTTCCGTCGGCGTACCAGTCGTCGACCACCTGCTTCGCACAGCCGGACAGCCGTGCGCTCGGAGCCTCGACCGTGGCGACGCTGTCAGCCTGCCCGGACGGCCGCACGATCCAGCCCGACACGACGGCGATCAGCCCCACGACGATCGCGATCGGGGCGACACCCCCACGCATCGGGCGAGAGGCGCGCGAGCGTCGGTCGGGCGGACGGCGGCTGCCACCCGCCCGATCCGTCGCTACGACGCCCGGTACCCCCAGAGCCCGCCGAACGCCTTCCAGCTGCCCTTGGTGTAGCGCTGGAGGATCATCTGCTCGATCGGGAAGTGGTCGCCCGTGCCCGCCGTCTTCAGCGCGATCCCCGGGAGCAGGAACGGGTTGTTCGAGAGGTTCATGTTGGAGACGGCCTTGACGAGCCCGTCGCGCGTGGGCTCCTTGCCCGACCGCCTGAGCGCCTCGACCGCCGTCCACGCCGACGCCATCCCGTAGACGTGGTAGACGTCGTTCACGTTCCCGCCAGGCAGGTACTGCTTCATGATCTGCCTGTAGAGGACGACCGCCTTGTCCTTCGCCCACTTCGGGTCGGTCGGATCCTTGAGGAACTGGATCGAGAGCGAGCCGGGCACGACCTTGTTGGTGCCGCCCTCGGAGGCGAGCAGCATGATGTTCGACGCCGAGCCGACCGCGTTGACGATGGTCGTCTTCGGTCGCCAGCCGAGCTTGTTGGCGAACACGTAGGCCTGGATCGCGAACTTCGGCGTCGCGAAGATCGCGAACGTGTTCGCGCCCGACGACTTGAGCTTCGCGACCTGCGAGCCGACGTCCGCGGCCGTCACCTCGTAGGGCTGTGCCGCGACGACCTTGCCCTTCGAGCGGGCGAGACCGCGCTTGAGGCCGGCGAGCAGATCCTTGCCGTAGGCGTCGTTCTGGAACAGCACCGCGATGCGCGGGCCGGACTGCGTCCGCGCGAGGTACTTCCCGTAGACCCAGCCCTCGGCCTGGTAGCTGGGCTGGAACCCGATCGTGTACGGGTACTTCGCGACGTCCGCGCCGAACGACGTCGAGCCGGAGGCGGCGAACAGCTGCGGCACCTTCGCGGCGTTCAGGTAGTCCCGGATCGCCTCGTTGGTCTCCGTGCCGAGCGTGTTGAAGATCGCGAAGACCTTCTCCTGCTCGACGAGCTGGCGCGTCGCCTGGACGGTCTGCGCAGGGTTGTAGGCGTCGTCGAGGTACTTGTACTCGATCTTCCTTCCGTTCACGCCCCCACGTCCATTGACGTACTTGAAGTACGCCTCGGCGCCGCGGGCGACGGAGGCGTACGCGGCAGCCGCGCCGGAGAGCGGAGTGGTTCCGCCGAGCAGGATCGTGTCGGCGGTCACGCCGGGATCGGAGGACGAGCCTGCGGTCGCGGCCGTCGCACCGATGGCGGCCGTCGCGACGAGCATCGCCATGACGAGCGCGAGCTTCCTGTTCATCTGGATCTCCTGGTGAAGGATGGGGGTCGCACGATCGGACGATCGTACCGACCAGGCGTTAGGGAAATGCGATCGCTCAGCGCCGCAGGAGCTCGCGCACGCGCGTGATCAGTCCTGACACGCCCTGGGGGAGCACGACCATCGCCGCGATCAGGACGACGCCGTACACGATCCCCGGCGCGCCGGGCGATCGTGAGACCTCTTGCGCCCACAGCGGGAGGAACTGGATGAAGATCGCGCCGGCGATCACGCCGGTCAGCGAGCCGAGCCCGCTCACGACCACGCCGACCAGCAGGAAGATCGAGAGCGTGATCGGGAAGGTGTCGGGGTTCACGTAGGTGGTGGCGATCGCGAACAACGCGCCCGCGACGCCCGCGTACGCCGCGCTGATCGCGAAGGCAAGCGTCTTGAAGCGTGGCAACCCGATCCCCGACGACTGGGCGGCGGTCTCGCTGTCGCGGATCGCCCGGAACGCGAGCCCCGTCCGCCCACGCAGCAGCAGCCAGGCGACGACGTACAGCACGACCGCGATCGACCAGCTCAGCGCGTACAGCCAGTTGTTGAAGTTGAGCTCCAGCCCGAGCACCTGCACGGGCGTCAGCGACGCAGTCAGCTCATCCTTGCCGAACAGGTTGATCCCCGAGCCGCCGCCGGTGAACCCCTCGAACTTCTTGATCACCGAGGGCATGGCGACGGCGATCGCGAAGGTCGCGAGCGCGAGGTAGAGCCCCGACAGGCGAAGGGCAGGGATCCCGAAGAGGAACCCGACGACGCCCGTCACGAGCGCCGCGATCGGGATCGTCCAGATGTCCTTGACGCCGTGGTCGGCCATCAGGATCGCGGCCGTGTAGCCGCCGATCGCCATGAACGCCCCGTGCCCGAGGGAGATCTGTCCCGCATAGCCCGTGAGCACGTTGAGACCGAGGATGGCGATGAGGTAGATGGCGACGTAGGCGAGCTGCTGCGCCCGGAAGTCGGAGATGAAAGCCGGCAGCACGGCGACGAAGACCGCGAGCGCCACGAACCCGAGCACCGGTCGCAGGACGCGCGAGCTCATACCTTCCGCACCTCCGTCTTGCCGAAGATCCCGGCCGGCCGCACGAGGAGCACGACGAGGATCACGGCCAGCGCGGCGGGCAGCCTCAGGTCGGCGCCGACGAAGTCGAAGTAGGTGCCGATCAGGTTGAGCCCGACCCCGAGGATGAGTCCTCCCGCGACAGCGCCGATCGGCGAGTCGATCCCCCCGAGCACGGCCGCCGCGAAGGCGTAGATGAGGATCGCCTGCATCATGTTCGGGTCGAGGAAGACGGTCGGCGCCGCAAGCATGCCGCTGACCGCACCGAGCACCGCGGCGAGCCCCCAGCCGAGCGAGAGCATCCACGCGACCCGGACGCCGACGAGCCGCGCCTCGACCGGGTTGACCGCCGCTGCCCGCATCGCCAGCCCGACGGTCGTGTACTGGAAGAGCAGCCAGAGCAGCACGACGCAGCCGAGCACCACGCCGATCGTCCCGATGTCCTGCACGGAGATCGCCACGCCGGCAACGTCGATCGTCTTCGAGGGGAACGGGCTCTGCACCGCGCGCACCTCGCCCGACCAGATCAGGGTGGTCAGGCCGTTGAGGATGAGCAGGAGCCCGATCGTGACGATCACGACGCGCAGCGCGGAGCCGCGCTCGTTCGGTCGGATCACGAGCTGGTGCACCGCGACGCCACCGCCGAACGAGAACACCAGCGTCGCCGCGAACGCCGGCCAGTACGGCCAGCCGTGGTTGGTCGTCAGCGTCCACGCGATGTACGTGGAGAAGGTCGCCATCTCCCCCTGCGCGAAGTTGATGATCCCCGTCGCCCGGTGGATGAGCACGATCGCGAGCGCGAGCGAGGCGTAGATCCCACCCGACGCGAGACCCGAGACGATCTGCTGGAAGAGGTCAGCCATCAGTAGCCCAGGTAGCTCCGGCGGATGGCCTCGTCGTCGCGGAGCTCCGCGCTCGGACCCGACATCGCGACGCGTCCGACCTCGAGCACGTAGGCGGTCGAGGCCGCGTCGAGGGCGATGCGCGCGTCCTGCTCGACGACCAGCACGGTGAGGCCCTCCTGCTCGTTCAGCTCCCGGACGATGCGGAAGATCTCGCGCACGACCATCGGCGCGAGGCCGAGCGAGGGCTCGTCGAGCAGGAGCAGCCGGGGATGCGACATCAGGGCGCGGGCAAGCGCGAGCATCTGCTGCTCACCGCCCGAGAGGGTTCCCGCCCGCTGATCACCGCGATCGAGCACCCACGGGAACCACGTCGCGACGCGCTCGATGTCGGCCTTGACGCCCCGTGACCCGCGCGTGTACGCCCCGAGCTTCAGGTTCTCGGTCACGCTGAGCTCGGTGAACGTGCCGCGGCCCTCGGGCACGTGCGCGATGCCGGCTCGGGCCGCCGCCTCGGGGCCACCGCGGAGAGGACGCCCCTCGAAGGTGATCTCACCGCTGCGACGCACGATCCCCGAGATCGCCCGGAGCGTCGTCGTCTTGCCGGCGCCGTTCGCGCCGAGGACGGCCACGATCGCCCCGTCGGGCACCTCGAGGGTCACCCCGTGGAGGGCCTGGACGGCGCCGTAGCGAGCCTCGACGTCGCGGAGCGAGAGCAGGACGCTCACGTCTCCACCCCGAGGTAGGCCTCGATCACGGCAGGGTCGGCCCGCACCTCGTCGGGTGTGCCGTCTGCGATCCGCCGTCCGAAGCTCAGCACGGTGACGTGATCCGAGACCCGCATCACGAGACCCATGTGATGCTCGACGAGGAGGACGGTGAGCCGGTGATCGTCGCGCAGGCGCAGGATGAAGTCGCCGAGCTCCTCGACCTCGCCGTGGTTGAGCCCACCGGCAGGCTCGTCGAGCAGGAGCAGCCGAGGTCGCGCGATCAGGGCCCGCGCGATCTCCACACGCTTCTGGGTGCCGTAGGGGAGCGAGGACGCGAGCTGGCCGGCGCGGTCGGCCAGGCCGACGTAGTCGAGCACCTCGAGCGCATCGGCTTCGTGGATCGCGCGTCCGCGGGAGTGGGCGCCGACGAGCACGTTCTCCAGCACGCTCATCGAGGCGAAGAGGTTGATGTTCTGGAACGTGCGGGCGACTCCCCGTCCGGCCACGCCGTGCGGCGGGACGTCGAGCAGCGTCGTGCCGTCGAGCTCCACCGTCCCCGAGTCGGGCGTGTAGAGCCTCGTGATCACGTTGAACGCGGTCGTCTTGCCCGCGCCGTTCGGCCCGATCAGCCCTGAGATCGTCCCCTCCTGCACGTCGAGCGACACGCCGTCGAGCGCGACGATGCCGCCGAACCGCAGGGTCACGTCGCGAACGGTGAGGAGCGCCACGAGGCGGCAGCCTACTCGACCCGCCGACCGATGGCAGCCCCGCGGCCGGAGCACTGTGGGACGGGCCGCTGCGGGGAAGCGTCAGGGCAGGCGCGGAGCGCCGAGCGCGCCCGCGACGAGGGCCCCTGCCGCGAGCACGGCGCCGAGCGCGACGAATGCGGCGGAGACCTCGCGCGGGACCTCCTCCCGCCCGACGCGTGAGCCGAGGCCGCTGTAGACGCGGTCGAGCGCCTTCGCCGTCTCCGCGTCGTACGCGTCTCCCTCGGTGTACTGCGCGATGGCGGCGAGGGTCTCGCGGTCGGGTGCCACGGGGACGACCTGCCGCTGGCCCGGCGGCCCGACGAGGATGGTGCCCGCATCGGTTCCGAGGGCGATCGTGAACACCGGGATCCCGGCCTTCTTCGCCACGTCAGCCCCCTGCCCCGGCGTGAGCACGCCGCGTGTCTGGGAGCCGTCCGAGAGGAGGAGGATCGACGCGAGCGACCGGCCCTTCGCATCTCTGACCGGCGCGGTCGAGCGGGTGCCGCTCCCCGTCGTCGTCGTGCGAGCCAGGTCGACGGCCCGGCCGATCGCGTCTCCGATCGCCGTGCCGAACCCGGGCGCGAGCAGATCGATCCCCCGGGCGAGCTGATCCCGGTCCCTGGTCGGCGGAACGACGACCTGGGCGTCGTCGGAGAAGGCGATGATGCCGACCCTGAGCTGGTCGGGGGCCTTGCGCAGGAACGACCGCATCGCCGACTGCGCTGCCGCGAGCCGCGTCGGGGCGACATCGGCGGCTCTCATCGATCCCGAGACGTCGACGACGAGGATCACCGTCGCGCGCTCGCTCGGGCGCATGAACGGCCAGTTCGGACGCGCGAGCGCAACGCAGAGCGCCGCAAGCGCACCGAGGAGCAGCACCGCCGGAACGTGACGTCTCCAGCTGCGCCCCGTCCCTCCGACGGCTGCGAGAACCTCGAGGTTCGAGTACGTGACCGCGTACCGTGTCGGCCGCCGTTGGACGACCCAGTAGCCGACCGCCGCCGCGACGACCACGCCGAGGGAGAGAAGGAGCCAGGGTGCGTCGAAGCTCATGCCGCTCCTCTCGCGCAGACGGCGTGCACCTGGACGACCACCGGCACGGAGCGTGGCACGACAGAGCCGACGGTGGCCGTCGCGCTCACCGACGTCGACGCACGGCGCTCGACCACCCGGACGCCCCCGAGCACCGCCGACGAAGGCGGCGCCTTGGTGCGGAACCCGACCGCGTGCGAGCCGTCGACGACCCTGGATCCTCTGGGACAGCGGGCTGTCACCGTTCGGGTTGCCCGCGGGGGAACGCGGCCCGATGCGACCCGCAGCACGAGCGCCGCCCCCGGCTGGAAGACGCCGCCCGCGCGACGCACCGAGGTCTGCGAGCGCCCTCCTCCACCGCTGCCCGGCAGGCAGCCCACCGCGGGCAGGAACGCCTGCACGGGGCCGCCACGCGCCGCCAGACCGGCGGTGAACACGATCGAGCGCTTCGTCGTCACGCCCGGCGACACGGGGCTCCCCTTCTCGCCGCGCACCGTGACCCTGATCGCTCTGGTCGTCACCCGCGCATCGGTGCCCCCGACGACGTAACCGGCGACGGGGCAGCGGAGCTCCCAGTCGACGGACGCGAGGCCCCCGCCGGACGCGGGAGCGACAGCGACCCAGGGCCCGACGACGCTCACGCACGACGGCAGGCCTCTGCACTCGTCCAGGGCGCGGGCGGCACCGGGCATCAGGCCCGCGCCGACGACCGTCGCGACCACGACGATCAGCACCCACCGACCCCTCACAGCGCCCTCCTGAACCAGTGGGTCGAGAGCGCACCGCCGAGGAGGAGCACGAGCGCCCCGCCCGCGGCGAAGGCGGACGTCACCTCGACCGACCGGCGCTCGCGGGCGAGACGGGTGCCGAGATCGGCGTACACCGCCCGTAGCCGCTCGGCGTCGAGCGCCTCCGAGAAGGTGCCACCCGTCGCTCCGGCGATGCTCCGAAGCGTCTTCGGATCCGGGGGAACCGTGACCCGCTCCTTCACCCCGCCGGCCAGCGGAACCTCGACGACGGCGTCGCGGGTGCCGAGGGCGACGGTGCTCACGGGGATCCCGAGCTCCCGGGCGCGAGCGGCTGCGGTGAGCGGGGGGATGCCATCCGTCGTCTGGGCCCCGTCGGAGAGCAGCAACACCGTTGCCGGAGGCCGCTCCCCCGGCGGCGTCGCCGGCGAGCTCCCGGCGCCGGCCAGCTGGAGCGAGCGCAGGATTGCGTCGCCGATCGCCGTGCCCGAGCCGAGCTGCAGCTCGCGGAGGGCGACCCTCGCCGCCTCCCGGTCGCGGGTGGGCGGCAGCACAGGCTCTGCCGAGGTGGCGAACGAGACGATCCCGACGCGGTACGTGTCGGGCAAGGTGTCGAGCAGCCCCGTGATCGCGTTCCGCGCAGCGTCGAGCCGCGAGGGGGCGACGTCGGTCGCGGACATCGAGCGAGAGGTATCGATTGCGAGGACGATCGTCGCCTCGTCCCGGGTGACGGTGCGCACCATGTGGGGTCGTGCGACGGCGACGAGCAGCAAGGTGAGCGCCGCGAGCGTCAACGCGACGGGCACGTGTCGACGGAGACCCGGACGCTCCGTGACCAGGTTCGGCTGCAGGCTCGGGGAGGCGAACGCGGCGGCCCGGCGCGATCGCCTGCGCTCGAGAAGGAGGTAGAGCACGAGCAGGGCCGGCACGAGCGCGAGCCCGACGAGCGCGACGGGCGAGGCGAACGTCACCGCTGCCTCCGCCGGAGGAAGACCGCGAGAGGCCGCAGCCAGTCGCCCTCCGTGGAGAGCACGACGTGCCCCACGCCGACGGATCCGATCTCGCGGGCGACCTCGCGTCGCTCGGCGGCAGCCGCTTCCGCGAAGCGGGCTCGCAGGCGCGCGTCACCCGTGTCGACCCTGAGCCTGCGACCGCTCTCCGGGTCGACGAGCTCGAGCACCCCCGCCGGGGTCAGCACCTGCTCCCTCGGGTCACGGACCTCGACGGCGAGGACCTCGTGACGCCCGGCCAGGTCGAGCAGCGGCCGCTTCCACGTCCGGGGGCCGCGGAAGTCGGAGACCACGACCACGAGCGCCCGCTGCCGCGCCGCCGAGCCCAGCCTGCGGAGCGCGACGTCGAGCCCCGCTCCGGCCGTCGCTCCTGGCTCGTGTGCGTCGCGCAACGCGAGCAACAGCCCGACGAGGCCGGCGCGGCCCTGTCGCGGCGGGACGACCCGCTCCTGCGACCCTCCGAAGGCGACGACACCCACGCGGTTGCCACGGACGCTCGCAGCGTGCCCGAGGGCGAGCGCCACGCCGAGGCCCACGTCCGCCTTCCGCCGGTCGGCGGTGCCGAACGCCATCGACGGCGAGGCGTCGAGCGCGACCCAGGTCACGAGCACCCGCTCGGCGAGATGCACGCGGACGTGAGGCTCGCCCGTCCGGGCGGTCACGTTCCAGTCGATCAGCCGGACGTCGTCGCCGGCGACGTACGGGCGAACCTGCGCGAGCTCCGTGCCGCGTCCGAGGATCGTGGAGCGGTGGTCTCCCGCGAGCATCCCGTCGACACGGCGCCCGATGGTGAGCTCGAGCGCACGGAGCAGCGGCTCCGGGATGGGCCCGGGGCCTGGACGCGCTGAGGTCGGCTCCGCTCCGAGCGCGCCGACCGAGGATCCCCTCATGCCGCTGCGGGGCGACCCAGCTCGAGGCGAGGCTGCGGCGTCGCCGCGATCACCGCGTCGAGGACGTCGTCCGCGGATCGCTCCTCGGCGAGCGCCTGGTACGACAGCACCAGACGATGCCGGAATGCATCCTTGACGAGCGCGCGCACGTCGGACGGCGATGACGTAGTCGCGCCCGTGGACGAGAGCCAGCGCCCGCGCCGCCTGGACGAGCGAGATCGGTCCGCGCGGGCTCGCTCCGTAGGCGATTAGGTCGCCGACCTCGGGGAGGCCGACCGACGCCGGGTCGCGCGTTGCGGTCGCGAGGCTCACCGCGTAGCTCACGAGACCTGGATCGACGTACACCTCCCGGACGCCCGCCTGGAGCGCGCGCAGCTCGTCGAGCGTCAGGACCTCGCGCACCTGGGCTGCGACCCCGAGCGACCGCTGGACGACGGTGAGCTCCTCGTCGCGCTCCGGGTAGTCGACGAGCACCTTCAGCATGAACCGGTCGACCTGGGCCTCGGGAAGCGGATACGTCCCTTCCGACTCGATCGGGTTCTGGGTGGCCATGACGAGGAACGGGCTCGGCACGGCATGCGTGTCGTGGCCGATCGTGACCTGGCGCTCCTGCATCACCTCGAGCAGGGCCGACTGCACCTTGGCAGGCGCACGGTTGATCTCGTCGGCGAGCAGGAAGTTGCAGAACACGGGCCCGAGATCGGTGTCGAACTCGCCGACGTCCGGCCGGTAGATCCGCGTGCCGACGAGGTCGGACGGGACGAGGTCGGGTGTGAACTGGATCCGCTTGAACGTGCCGCCGAGCACCTCGGCGGTCGTCTTGATCGTGAGCGTCTTCGCGAGCCCGGGCACACCCTCGATCAGAAGGTGGCCGCCGGCGAGCGAGGCAGACCAGCACGCGCTCGAGCATGGCGTCCTGGCCCGCGATGACGCGCTTGATCTCGACGAGCGCCTCCTCGAGGCGTTCGCGATGAGCGCTGTCTCGCTGCTCGACCTCGGGTTCGGACACTCGACTTCCTCCTGGTGGGCTGACGGCCGGCGGGCCTCTGGCCCGATCGTAGACTCGAGGCCGGGGGTGGTGGTTACGCACCCGTTAACGGGTCGGCGCCGGACGGCTCGCACGACCTACAGCAGGCGTCGACGCGCGGCCCAGCTCGCGAGCTCGTTACGGCTCGAGAGCTGGAGCTTGCGCAGCACGGCGGAGGCGTGGGTCTCGACGGTCTTGATCGAGATGCCGAGGCGCCGTGCGATCTCCTTGTACGCGTACCCGCGCGCGAGCAGGCGCATGACCTCGCGCTCGCGCGCCGTGAGGCTGTCGAGCTCGGGATCGAGCTCCTGCGGCACCTCGTCGGCGAAGGCGTCCAGCACGAAGCCCGCCAGGCGCGGCGAGAACACCGCGTCTCCGGCAGCCACCCGCTCGATTGCGATCAGCAGGTCGTCTCGCGAGATCGCCTTCGTCACGTACCCGCGCGCACCCGCGCGGATCACGCCGACGACGTCTTCTGCTGCGTCCGACACCGAGAGCGCGAGGAACACCGTCTCGACGTCCTGCTCGTGCACGCCTGCGATCACCGCGGCGCCTCCACCGCCCGGAAGGTGCACGTCGAGCAGGACGACGTCGGGCGCGCTCGCGGACGATGACCTCGACCGCCTCGAGGACGTCTCCGGCCTCGCCGACGACGTCGACGCTCCCCGCAAGCTCCGAGCGGACACCGGCGCGCACCAGGGCGTGGTCGTCGACGACGACGACCCTCCTCACGAGACGACCTCGAGCGGGAGCCTGAGCTCGATCTCCGTTCCTTCGTCCGGAGACGACGTCACGACCGCGGTTCCGCCGAGCCGCTCGATCCTCCCGACGATGGAGTCGCGGAGCCCTCGGCGGTCGGATGCGACAGCGGCGGGATCGAACCCCGCGCCCGTGTCGCGCACGAACACCGTGGCCTCGTCCCGACCGAGCTCCGCGAAGACGTCGACGCGCTCCGCGCCGGCGTGCTTCGAGGCGTTGACGACGGCCTCGCGCACCGCTGCGACGAGCTCCGCGCTTCGTGGATCGGCCTGTCGATCCTGGCCGACCGTGACGAGCTCGACGGGAACCCCGTGGAGCTCCTCGACCTCTGCGCATGCGTTCTCGAGCGCCGCCCGTACCGTCCCCGCGCGTCGGTCGTCGTCGCCGCCGTAGAGCCACGAGCGCAGCTCACGCTCCTGGCTGCGGGCGAGCGCCCGCAGGGACGGGTCGTCCGAGCCGCGTTGCACGAGCGCAAGGGTCTGGAGGACGGAGTCGTGAAGGTGGGCGGCGACGCGGGCGCGCTCCTCCGACCGGATCCGCCGCCGCCGCTCCTCTGCGAGGTCGCGTGCCAGCGAGGCGATCGCCGGCGCGGCGACGAGGGCGAGACCTGCGACGACGGCGGCGGTGAGCAGGACGCCGTTGCGGGCAGTGGAGAGGTCGACGTTGAGCGCGACGATCCCCGCGAAGCCGATGCCGGCGACGACGAGGCCCACGGCGACCCGGAGCGTCGTGCGTCGGTCCGCGACGAGCCCGCCCAGCCTGCCCCGGTGCCAGGCGACGAGGAGACCGAGCCCGACGAGTGCGAGCGGCCGAGAGACCGACGGGTCGAACCCGAGCCCTGCGCCCTGGACGAACAGCAGCGCGCCGACAGTGGCAAGGGCGATCGCGACCACGCGCTCGGGCGGCCCGACGCCCTCGGTGACCGGCTCGGCTCCGGACGCCCGCTCGACACGGGCCATCAGCGCCCAGCAGACCGCGTAGAGCAGGAGCCCGAGCCCGCCGGCCGCGGTGAGAGCCACGAACGCGGCTCGCACGACGATCGGGGCGACGCCGAGGGAGGTCGCGAGCCCCGCAGCGACACCCCCGACGACGCGGCGCTCGCCGTCGAGCGGCGGCATCTCCAGCCGATGGCGGTCGCCCGCGAGCGCGCTCATGATTGGATCATTCCAGCCGCGGGACAGGCAGGCCCTCAGGAGTCCCCCTGACCCGACCCCGAGAGCCTCGGGGGACGACGAGTGGGATCGCCGATGGCGCGCCTCTCTCCTCCGCGCGACACTCGGGACATGAGCGACATGACTGCACCCACACCACCCGGAGAGACCAACACGGGACCGCGGCGCCTCGTGCGCACGTCGGACAAGAAGATCGCCGGTGTCTCCGCCGGGATCGCCCACTACCTCGGGCTCGACCCCACGATCGTCCGGATCGCCTTCATCGTCCTCGCATTCGCCGGAGGGGTGGGGATCATCCTCTACCTCGCCTGCTGGATCGCGATGCCGAAGGGAGAGATCACCCCGGTCGACGGCGCCTCGCGCGCCGTCGACCCGTGGTTCCTCGCCGCGCTCGGGGCGCTCGTCCTCGGCCTCGCGATGCTGTTCGGCTGGGACAGCGCCGGCCCCGGGTTCGAGGTCACGATCGGGATCGCGCTCGTGGTCGGTGGCGTCTGGCTGCTGCTGCGCGACCGTGGTGGCCAGGGAGGTGCAGGCGGCGACGGTACGACCGCGACGCCACCCGTCGCGCCACAACCCCCAGCGCCGCCCGGTGCCGCCACCCCCTCGACCGACCTCGTGGCACACGCGGCCGGGCCTCCCGCAACGTCGGGCGGCCCGGCAGCGGCAGGTCCGACGTTCGCCGCGACGGCCTCGGTCGCGCCGCCCGTTCCCGCCGATCCCCGGCGTGGCGCGATCACGGCAGGTGTGCTGAGCCTGCTCGCGATCGGAGCCGCGCTCGCGATCGCCGGCGCGCTCTCGGGCTGGTTCGACCTCTCCGTCAGCGTGGCGATCGCAGGCGCGCTCGTCGTGATCGGTGCAGGCCTCGTCGTGGCGTCAGTCGTCGGCCGCGCCCCGTGGCTGCTCGCACTCGGGTCCCTCCTCACGGCAGCCCTGCTCGCTGTTGCGGCGGTCGAGCCGCTGGTCGAGGACGGCGTCGGGGAGCGCGTCGTGCAGCCCGCTTCGGCCGCCGAGCTCGCCCCGCGCTACCGCTTCGGGATCGGCGAGCACACCGTCGACCTGCGCGACATCTCGCTCGCAGCAGGCACCACGCACATCGAGGCCGCCCTCGGGATCGGCCAGCTCGTGGTGGTCGTACCGGACGACACCACCACCGTCGTCAACGCCGACGTGGGCGCGGGATCCATCGTGCTCCCCTCGGGACGCGAGGTCGGTCAGGGCGGCCTCGACGGGGTCCGGGAGACCGCCACCGTCGCGGTGCCGGGCACGGCGGGCGGGCGGCTCGTCGTCGACGCGAACCTCGGCATCGGTGAGCTCGTCGTCCGTCTCGCGGCCGACAGGAAGGTGATCGCACCGTGACGCGCGTCCGGATCGGCCACCTCGCGTTCGGGATCGCGTTCATCGTGATCGGTGCGACATGGCTGCTGCGCGGTGCCGACCTCGGGGTCGACGCGGCCTGGCTGACAGCGGTCACGGCGCTGACGCTCGGCACGGCAGGGCTCGTGACGACGCTCTGGCACGCACTCCGCTAGAGCATCGCCTCACGGCGCTCCGCCGCGTGTCCCGACACCCCCGTGGATAGCATCGCCCGCGTGGACTTCCGAGACTCTCGTGACGAGGCTGCGTTCCGCTCGGAGCTTCGCGACTGGCTCGAGGCGTTCCTGCCCGACGCGCTCCGCGGCCACCTCGGGACGGTCTCGACCTCGGATCTCGAGATCCGCAGGGACTGGAGTCGGGCCCTGCACGAGGCGGGCTTCGCAGGTCTGACCTGGCCGGTGGCCTATGGCGGACGGGGCCTCGCCCCGCGCTACCAGGCGATCGCATACGAGGAGGAGGTGCGCGCAGGCGCGCCGCCGCACGTCGGCGTGATCGGGATCGGGATGGCGGGACCGACGATCGTGGCGCACGGGACCGAGGCCCAGCAGGCGCGGTTCCTCTCCCCCATCCTCTCCGCGGCCGAGATCTGGTGCCAGGGGTTCTCGGAGCCCGAGGCCGGCTCCGATCTCGCGGCCGTCCGCACGACCGCCCGCCTCGAGAGCGACCGGCTCGTCCTCGATGGCCAGAAGGTCTGGTCGTCGTACGCGCACGTGGCGGACAGGTGCCTCCTGTTGGCCCGCACCGATGCCACCTCCTCGGGCCGCGCAGGGCTCACGATGCTGCTGCTGGACATGCGCAGCCCCGGCGTCGAGGTTCGCCCGCTGCGACAACTCACGGGGGAGTCGGAGTTCAACGAGATCTTCCTGGCCGGAGCCGAGGTGCCGCTCGGCGACGTCCTCGGCGACGTCGGCGGCGGCTGGGAGGTCGCGATGACGACGCTGCTGCACGAGCGGGGGACGCTCGGGCTGGCGCTGGTCGCCCGGCTCGACGCGCAGGTGAGGCGCCTCGTCGCGCTCGCGCGTGAGCGAGGCGCGACGCCGCTCCAGCGTGACGCGATCGCGCGCGCCTGGATCGAGGTGCAGGCGCTCCGGATCACCGGCCATCGCTCGCTGGCCGAGCTCGAGCGGACCGGAGCACCCGGCCCGGAAGGCTCGATCCTGAAGCTCCGCTGGTCGGAGGCCAACCAGACGGTCACTGCGCTCGGGCTCGAGCTGCTCGGCGCCGACGCGCAGCTGCTTCCGCCGAACGCGCCGTACGGCGGGCTCTGGCCCCTCCAGCAGCTCCGCAGTCGGGGGAACTCGATCGAGATGGGGACCTCCGAGATCCTCCGGTCGATCGTGGCGGAGCGCGTCCTCGGCCTGCCGAGGTCACGCTGATGGACGTCAGGCCGACCGCCCTGCAGGAGGCGCTGCGCGACCAGGCGCGCGAGTTCCTCGAGGCGAACGCGTCTCCCTCGTGGGGCGAGCTCGCCGAGCTCGGCTGGACGGGGGTGTCGCTCGGCGAGGCGGTCGGCGGTGCCGGTCTCGGCCTGCTCGAGGAGGCCGTGCTCCACGAGGAGGCCGGGCGGGCGCTGCTGCACGCACCGCTGTGGTCGACCACGCGGGTCGTTCCCTTTCTCCCGGAGGCCGATCGCAGGCTCGTCGCAGCCGGGGAGGCGAGCTGGACGCTCGCCGACGGGCCGCTCGTGCCCGATCTCGACACCGCCACGCACGTCGCGGTGATCGGGGGCGACACCGTGTGGGAGCTCACGGGCGCGAGGCGGGAGGTCCTGGAGACCGCCGACCCGACGCGTCCTCTCGGCGTGGTGGTCGGAGGCGACGTCAGCAGGCCGCTCTTCCCGTCGGGACCTGCTGCCGGCTCTTCGCGCGCGCTCGCTGGTCACGCTCGCCTTCGAAGCGCTCGGCGTCGGCGCACGCGCGCTGGAGCACGCGATCGGGCATGCCCGCGAGCGACTCCAGTTCGGTCGGCCGATCGGCGCGTTCCAGGCCGTCGCCCACCCGCTCGCCGATGCGTACGTCGAGCTCGAGCTCGCGCGCTCCCTCGCCTGGTGGGCGGCGTGGACCGTGCAGGAAGGCGATCCGCTCTCGGGCTCCGCAGTCGCGTCGGCGAAGGCGAGCGCCGCCGACGCCGCGATCGCCGCGTGCGAGCAGGCGATCCAGACGCTGGGCGGTGCGGGCTTCACATGGGAGAGTCCGCTGAGCCGCCTCTACAAGCGCGCGCTGTGGATCCGATCGTTCGAGGCCTCGGGCGAGCAGCTCCGCGCCGAGGTGGCGGCCCACCTGCTCGACACCGGCTGACCCGCCCACAGGAGAGGAGAGACGATGCAGAGCCTGATGATGGACTACCAGCTCAACGTCCCTGCGATCCTCCGTCGCGCCGAGCAGGTGTTCGGCGACGTTCCGATCGTCTCCAGGCTCCCCGACCGCAGCTTCCACCGCATGACGAACGCCGACCTGGCCTCACGCGCGCGTCGGCTCGGCGTGGCCCTGCGCGCGCTCGGGCTGGAGGACGGCGACCGCGTCGCGACGATGATGTGGAACCACCACGAGCACCTCGAGGTGTACGTCGGAGCACCGGCCGCGGGATACGTCACCCACACGCTCAACCTGCGCCTGCACGTCGACGACAACGCGTACATCACCAACCACGCAGGCGACCGTATCCTCGTCGTCGACAAGGTGTTGTGGCCGCTCGCCGAGCCGCTCGTGCCACGCGCGCCCTTCGAGCATGTGATCGCCGTCGGGCCCGGGGAGACGCCGCCTGGAACGATCGACTACGAGGAGCTCCTCGCCGCTGCCGACGAGTCGGCGTTCGTCGAGCGCGACATCGACGAGCGCGCCGCGGCGGGAATGTGCTTCACGAGCGGCACGACCGGGCGCCCGAAAGGCGTCGTGTACTCGCATCGGGCGATCGCGATCCACGCACTGACGATGGCCGCGTGCACGCAGATGACCCGCTCGGATGTGGTGCTCCCCGTCGTGCCGATGTTCCACGCGAACGCCTGGTGCTTCCCGTTCTCGTGCCCGCTCGTCGGCGCGACCCAGGTCCTCCCCGGGCCCCACCTCGATCCCGCCAGTCTCCTCGAGGCGTTCGCAGCCGAGCGAGTGACCCTCGCGGCAGGCGTGCCGACGATCTGGATGGGGATCCTGCACGCTCTCGATTCGACTCCGGGAGCCTGGGATCTTTCGAGCATGCGGACGATGGTTATCGGTGGCGCCGCGCCCCCTCTCGCAATGATCGAGGCCTTCCAGGCGCGCCACGGCCTGCACGTCACGCACGGCTGGGGCATGACCGAGATGTCACCCGTCGGCACGACGTCCGGGGCGGCCGGCCAGGATCAGGAGCCGGCACGCCGCGCGCAGCAGGGGCCGCCGATCCCGTTCGTCGAGATCCGCGCGCGCGGCGCCGACGGCCCGGTTCCATGGGACGCGGAGGCGCTGGGCGAGCTCGAGGTGCGCGGCGCCGCGATCGCGTCGTCGTACTACGAGGCGCCCGAGGCCGCCGATCGCTGGACCGAGGACGGCTGGTTCCGCACGGGTGACATCGTCACGATCGGCTCCGACGGCTACGTCACCGTGCAGGACCGCGCGAAGGACATGATCAAGTCGGGCGGCGAGTGGATCTCGTCGGTCGCGCTCGAGAACGAGCTGATGGGCCACCCTGCGGTCGCAGAGGCGGCCGTGATCGCGATGCCGGACGAGCGCTGGTCGGAGCGCCCGCTCGCCGTCGTCGTCCTGCGCGAAGGGCAGAGCGCGACCCCGGAGGAGCTGACCGCCTTCCTCGAGCCGCGGGTGGCGCGCTTCTGGCTCCCCGAGCGATACGAGTACGTCGAGGAGATCCCGAAGACGGCGGTCGGGAAGTTCCGCAAGACAGCCCTGCGGGAGCAGTTCGTCGGCCCCGCCTGACGCCGGCGCGCAACAATGCGCCCGACCGACCATCCGCCGAGGAGATCCCATGGCCCAGTACGTCTCGACCGAGCGCCGCGCCGCCGTCGCGATCGTCACGATCGACAACCCGCCCATGAACGCGCTCTCGAGCGCGCTGCTCACGGAGCTCCTCGTCGAGGTGGAGGCCCTCGACGCGGACGGCGCCGTGCGCGCGATCGTGCTGCGCGGAGCCGGTGACAGGGCCTTCGTCGCAGGCGCCGACATCAAGGAGTTCCCGGCGCTGCGCGGCGGCAGCGAGGGCGGCTCGGCGCGGGCGCTGCAGGAGCTCGGCCTCCGGCTCGAGACGGCCCGTACGCCGGTGATCGCGGCGATCCACGGCTACTGCCTCGGTGGCGGTCTCGAGCTCGCGATGGCCTGCGACGTGCGGCTGTGCGCCGAGGGAGCGCAGTTCGGGCAGCCGGAGATCAAGCTCGGCCTGATCCCCGGCGGAGGCGGCACCCAGCGGCTCCCCCGGCTCGCGGGGCACGGCCGCGCGATGCTGCTGAACCTCACGGGCGACTTCGTCGACGCCGAGACAGCCGAGCGCTGGGGGATCGTCGACCGCGTCGTGCCCGGCGGGACACTCCTCGACGAGGCGGTCGCCCTCGCCGACCGGATCGCGGCCCAGTCGCCTCACGCCGTCGCGGTGCTCAAGCGCGTCGCACGGGCGACGCGCGACGCGACGCTCGAGGAGGGGCTGCGGATCGAGGCGGAGGCGTTCCAGCGCTGCCTCGACTCCGACGACGGCGCGGAGGGCATCGCCGCCTTCGTCGAGAAGCGCCCTCCGACGTTCACCGGCCGCTGATGCGCCTCGGGCTGCAGCTCGGCTACGACGACCCGGTCGGAGCGGTCGCGCTCGCGGAGGAGGCCGACCGGCTCGGGTTCCACTCGGTCTGGACGTCGGAGGCATACGGGAGCGACGCGGTCACACCCATGGCGTGGGTCGCCGCCCGCACGACGAACGTCCGGGTCGGCAGCGCGATCATGCAGATGCCGGCCCGCTCGCCGGTCACGACGGCCGCTACGGTCGCGACACTCGACATGCTCTCGGGCGGCCGCACCCTTCTGGGGCTTGGCACCTCGGGCCCGCAGGTCGCGGAGGGCTGGCACGGGCAGGCCTGGGGCAAGCCCCTGACGCGCACGCGGGAGTACGTCGAGATCGTCAGGACCGTCCTGCGGAGAGAGGCGCCTCTCGAGCACCACGGTGAGCACTACGACATCCCCTACAGCGGGCCGGGGGCAACCGGCCTCGGGAAGCCGCTGAAGCTGATCCTCCGCCCCGTACGCGCAGAGGTGCCGATCTACCTGGCGGCGATCGGCCCGAAGAACGTCGCGCTCGCGGCCGAGATCGCCGACGGCTGGCTCCCGATCTTCTTCTCACCCGAGCGCTTCGGCGAGGTGCACGCACCCGCGCTGGACGAGGGCTTCGCCGTCCGCGGGGGCCGCCCCGACGAGTTGGGACCTCGCCCCGCTCGTGCCCGTCATCCTCGCCGACGACGCCGCGGGCCGCGCGGGACTTCCTCCGACCGATGCTCGCGCTCTACGTCGGCGGGATGGGAGCGCGCGGGCAGAATTTCTACGCGCGCCTGGCGGAGCGGTACGGGTTCGAGGCAGAGGCCGCCGCGATCCAAGAGGCGTTCCTGGGCGGCCGGAAGGACGAGGCAGCGGCCCTCGTGCCCGACGCGCTCGTGGACGAGATCGCGCTCGTCGGCGACCGCGCCCGGATCGCCGACCGGCTCGACGCGTGGCGCGCCTGCGGAGCGACGACGCTGGTCATCCAGGCCCGCCAACCGGAGGCGCTCCAGACGCTCGCCGAGCTGGTCCTGTAGCGGCGGGAATCTCCCCGCCCGCATCGGGTCAGCTCCAGCGCCCGCGCGCTGCGGCTCAGGCGCCCAGCCCCAGCTCGTTTGCGACTGCTCAGCCTCGTCGAGCTCGACTGCAAGAGCGTCGATCCCGGACGCCCAGATCGCCGGGTCCGACAGGTCGAGTCCCACCATGCGGGCGAGCTCCTCCGGCGGCTTCGAGCCGCCGGCGCGCAGCAGATCGAGGTAGGGCTCGACGATCGCGTCACCCTCCGCCTGGTAGCGCCGGTAGACGGCGAGCGCGAACAGGTACCCGTACGCGTACGCGTAGACGTAGCCCGGGACGCCCGTGAAGTGTGGGATGTAGCTCCACCAGGGCGTGTACCCGTCCATCCCGACGGAGTCGCCGAAGAGCGCCGTCTGGGCCTTGAGCCAGAGCTCACCGATCCGCTCAGGCAAGGCCTCGCCCTGGGTGCGCCGCTCGGTGTGGATGGCGTCCTCGAAGCGGTTCATCGCGATCTGCCGGAACGTGGTCGCGAGGGCGTCCTCGATGCGGCCGGTGAGCAGGTCGAGGCGCCGCCGGGGGTCATCCTCCTCCGCGAGCAGGCGCTCGAAGGTGAGCGCCTCCCCGAACACCGAGGCCGTCTCGGCGGTCGTCAGCGGCGTG
>CAWKGI010000017.1:0-92929 GCA_963849125.1 uncultured Actinomycetes bacterium
GGGGTTCCGTCCGCGCGACTGCGCCATCTTGAAGAGGACGCCGAATCCGACCACCGCCATCACGATCCAGATCACCAGTGTCTGCGTGTCCACGGGATACCTGCCTCTCTGTCGATTGTCGACGGCGGCTATGGCCGCCCGACCCGCGTCCACACGGGACGACCTGCTCGAGGGTCGGTGGAGGATGGCCGCAGGTACGTGAACGATGCGTGAACGGCGAAGCTGCGGCGCCGTCAGCTGCGCAGGGTGCGAGCGAGCTCGACGGTGGCTCGTGACGGCTCGAAATCCAGTACGCCGAGCGCCTCACGACGCTCGGTAGGCGCCGAGCACGCCGTCGGCGTCACCGAGCATCGCGAGCGTGCGCATCTTGATCCGCCAGCCACGCTCGAGCAACGGGTCGGCGGCGAGCGCCTCGCCGAGGATGCGGAGCGCCTCGACGTAGGTCTCGCTCTGCAGCGAGAGGTCGGCCAGGTCGAGGCGCACGTCCGCGAGCGTCGCCCGCAGGCTCTCCCGACGATCGTCCACCCAGATGACGTCGTCGGACCCTGCGAGGAAGGTGCCTCGCGTGAGGATCTCGCGCAGCTCGAGAAGGATGCCTCTCCGTCGGTCGCCGAATTGCTTCGCCGCCTCGGACAGCAGCACCTCGACCTCGCCGGACTCGGATGACACCGGAGCCTTCGAGAGAGAGAGCGTCACCGCGGCTCTCGACGACGACGCCCTCGGGCAATACGTCCCGAAGATGACGAAGCGCCTGGCGCACGTACAACCGGGTCGATTCGTCGTCGCGCCCGTTCCAGAGAGCGGTCAGCGCCTCGACGCGCGTCGCCCGCCCACCCGGTCGCGACGCGAGGAACGAGAGCAGCTCGAGGCTCTTCCGGATCCGCGGGCGTCTTGCGACCCCGTGATGGACGAGGGCCGGCTCCCCCGAACTCCCGCAGACGCACCGCACCGGCGTCGATCTGGGCGCGGGAGACCGAGGTGACGCCGACTGTAAGCCCGCGCCCGAGCAAATGCCAGTCGCTGTCAGCCGCGGGCTCCGCGTCGATCCGCCTCGACACCACGCCCGGGAAGTCGGACAGTGCGAGCATCAACCGGCGGAGGCTGCCCTGCTCGGACGCAACGCGGTACGCCTCCTCAGTCGCGGCGTCGGCCGCGTCCTCGTTCCCGAGCCGCCAGTCGGCCTCGGCGAGATAGACGAGCGCCGTCGAGAGCTCCAGCCGGCGATCTGCCCGCGACGCATGCTCGCCACTGCGTCCGTAGGGACCGACTTGCGCCGCGTCACGCTCCGCGAGGAGCAGGCCGCCGCCCTCCCACACCTGCATGACCTCGCGGTAGAAGTGCAAACGGGCGACGGGGAACTCATGGAACCTCGCGAGCGCGCGCGCGACCCGCGACGGGTCTCGCGCGACACGAACGGCGGCCTCCGCCCGGCACATCACCTCCCAGAGCGGGGAAGGGCGCGTCGAGAGCGCCGCGATCGCGCGGCGGGTCTCCTCCAAGTCACGGTGTTCGACGGCGTGCGTGAAGTCCGCGAGCAACGCGCCAAGGCCGCCCACCTCGATCAGCTTCGGGCCGCGCATGCGCACGAAGTCCGGGACGCCAGCTGTGCCGGCGAGGCGTTCGTCCATCCCGTCGTGCAGCTCCAGCAGCCGCCCTCGGAACCAAAGCCCTCTCGCGATGATCGGATCGAGCGCGTCGCCGAGGAGTGGAGGCGGTGCCGCGTCGGGGTCGTCGTTCGTAGGGACAGAGGATAGAACGAGCCGAACCGTGTCACGCGAGCGGCCGGGCGGCGTGAGGTCGAGCAATCGCATGGCGTCCTGCAACCGCATCACGGCCGTGAGAGCGATGCAGCCGAAAGGTGCGATCCTTGGCTCTGCCCCGAGGAGCGCGCGGAGCCACTCGGGATCGTCCCAGCGCCCACCGTCGAGGACGCGCCGGTTCGCTTCCGCCGCATTCTGGCGGGCCGAGCTGACCATAAGCGCAGCGAGGTGGATCGCAGGGTCTGCGTCAGGGCCGAGGGTGGGCTCGCACGCCTCGAGGAGGCGCTCCGCGACGTGGACGTCCCCACGCTCCGCGATCGCGACGATCACGCGGGGAAGCAGCAGCCGTGCCTCGTCGATCGCCCCTGATGCGACGAGGAGCTCGACTGCGCGTTCGACCTCCCCTTCCCGCTCGAGCACCGCTGCCGCGGCGACCTTCAGGGCCTGGACCTGCTCGACGGGCCAGCGCTCCAGCTCGGTGCGGAGGAGCTCACGCACACGCGGGTGCACCCACATCGACGCTCCGTCGCTGGACAAGATCGCGGGCACGGCGAGCCGGCGGAGCGCGGAGAGCGTCGCCAGGGGATCGACGTGACCGAGAAGTGCCAGGCGCCTCACGGTGACGGTCTCGAAGACCGAGGTCTCGACCAGCACGGTGAACAGCGACTCGCCGATCATCGGCCGGAACTCCGTCGCGAAGTACGCGCCCAGCGGGTCTACGCCGACCGCCCCGTCCGCTTGCCACGACTCAAACACGAGGCCGGCGACCCACCCGCCGGTTGCGGCGAGCGCGCTGAGCGGGTCTGTCGTGGACGCCGCGGGCGCGAGGATCGTCGTCGCCTCGGCGAGGTCGGCCTGCAGCACGTCCTCGCCGACGTAGGCCTCCGGATGGTGAGCTTCGACCCCCACCGAGAAGTGCGACGGGTTCCCTTCCGACGAGCACGATCCGCACCAGCTCTCCACCATGCGCGAGAACACCGACCAGTGCCAGAGAGTCGCTCGCGTCCGCCAGGTGGTGGCAGTCGTCGAGAACGAGCACCACGCCGCCCGCACGATCCGCCGCAACGGCGAGGTCGGTCGCGGCCAGGAGGAGCTGGGTTGACCACTCCGCATACCGTGAGCGCCCACGTGCAAGCGGGGGAGAGCCGCTTCGAGCGAAGAGGTCAAGGCGTCGAGCAGGCGTCCGGGCGCCCGGTGCCATTCGCTAGACGTAGCCAGGCAACGGGACCGGGCAAGGCCGCGACGACCTGCGCGACCGCCGTCGTCTTCCCTGCCCCGGGCGGCCCGTGCACCCGAATCAGGCCGAAGCGGTCGAGGCATGCCGCCAGGTGGGCTGCAACGCGCGGCCGTTCGACGACCCCGTCGCCGAGCTCAGGCACACCGTCGTGGGTAACCGCCTCAGGCGCTTTGCGCGACACGCTCACCGTGTGCCGGGCCGCACGCTCGATCGGACGGGTCTGACGGCCACGCCTCGACCTGTTGCAGGCGGCTACGCCGTGGTCAGCAGACGCGCCGCGTGGTCGGCACTGAGTGCCCGATCGACCGCGGAGGCGAGCCGATCGGGCTCCTGCACCCAGTCGAGCGCCACCACGAGCGCCGTCTCTCGAGGGAGAGCGTCGGATGACCAGGCTCTCCGGCGACGACGTCATCGAGCGCCCTGAGGACGTGCCCCGGCAGGTTGAGGCCGCTGACCCGGTCGACGTGGATCGCATCCTCGAAGCCCAGCCTCGCAAGTGCAGCACCGCCCAACGTGGCGCCGCTCTCGCTCGCCGCGCGGGCGATGGACGCGAGCGCCGCACGTGCCGCGATCTGGCTCTCGAACCCCGCGATCACCAGCATCCATGCCTCCCGACTGGATGCCCCACGCCCCGGTAACCCGTTGGCGGGGCGTACGTAGATGCGCCGGTTCGGACGTTGGAGCCAGCGCGACGGCCCGCACGGCGATCGTCGATCCTCCGACGGCGTGCCTCGCGGCGAAGTAACGCACCGCGAGCGGGTCGGAGACGTGCCCTGCCGTACCACAGGTCGAGTGCGTCACGTTGGTCTACCGCGTGAAGTGGGGGTAGATGTTGTTGAAACCGGAGGCGCGCACTCCGCTCGGGTCGTGGACCGGGCACTGCTTCCCCGCCCCAGGCGACCCTGGTGCCGGTGGCCCTGTAGCCGAGCCCGACCGCGTCGTCGCAGGTCAGGCCGAGGCCGTCAACCCAGCTCGCCGCAGGCGCGTCGAAGTACCTCCCGCCGGGGTCGTTCCACTCCGCGACGCTGATCTGTTGAAACAGCCCTGTGGTGCCGTCGGCGCGTGGGAGCAGCTTGCACACGCCGACGTGCGCGTAGGCCGGGACGACTGTCGTGGCCCCGCCCCGAGTCGTGCACGCCCCGAGCGAGACCTGGATCTGCGTGTAGCCCGCCTCGAAGGCGCCGGGCGCGAAGGGCGCAAAGAAGACGTACCAGTTGTTGATCGGCGCGCCCCGGTAGCCAGCGTACGCCGTGCCTCCGTGCAGCGTGATCGCGGTGGTCGCCTGCGACTCGTCGAACGACAGTGCGAACGACTGCGGGATCCCGGTGACGCTCGATGCGGTGACGGTCGTCGGCAATGTCGTGGAGACGCCGTTGACGCCCGGTGGATTCGTGTCCGGGGCTGCCGTGGCTCGAGCCGAAAGCGCACCCGCGGCGCAGGCGGCGGCGAGCAGGGTGAGCACGACGGGGACCAGGGTATCGAATTCACGGTTCTCCTCCGAAGTTCTCGCGGGGAGATCGATGGTTCGGTGGGGAGAGCACGGTGATCGCCGTAGCCCTCCCCGCCACGTTCTGCGCGCCAGGGTCGTGCAGGGGTACAGGCCTGGACGGCTACTCCAGCGGGAATGTCCCCGGATACAGGCCGTTGATGAGGAACGTCGCCATCAGGCCGGACTGCGGCCCGCAGCAGCCGTTGACCGAGGCGACGACGATCACGCCGTTGCTTAGTGTTGCGGAAGGCCATCGTGGTCCAGCCTGGGATGCCGCCGAAGTGGCCCTCCCACTCGCCGAAGCGCTGGAGCCCGAGGCCGTAGGTGCCCCCCGCGTTCAGGGGCACCGCGACCGCCGCGCGCTGCGTCCGGAGCTTCGCGGGCAGGAGCGCGGAGCCGAAGCGGGTCGCCGCCCACCGGCCGACGTCGTCGATCGTCGACATCATGATCCCCGCCGAGCCGCCCCAGGACGCAGACCAGCCGGTCACGTCGGTGTTGGGCTCGACACCCGACTCCTGCGCGCCCTCAGGCCCCACGTACCCGCGGGTCGAGGGTGCCGTCAGGGCGGTGTTCGTGATCCGCGGGTAGAGGGTCTTCTTCAGCGCGAGCGGCTCGAGCAGACGCGTGCGCATCAGTTCCGGGAGCGTCTCCCCGTGACCGCCTGCGCGATCTGACCGAGGGTGATGTAGTTCGTGTTCGTGTAGACCGCGGGCACCGCGCCTGGTGCCTTGACCGGGCCTGCCCTGAAGGCGAAGTCGATCAGCTGGTTCGGCATCCACACCTTCGTCGTCCACCCCTTCGCGACTGCGTTGCCCACCAGCGCGTCCGTGTACTCCGGCAGCCCGCTGCGCATCGCGAGCAGCTGCCGGATCGTGCGCGTCCCGAGCTCCGGGTGGCGCTTGGCGAGCCTCGGCACGTAGGTGGCGACGCGACCGTCGAGCCGCAGCTTGCCCTCGGCCACGAGCTCGAGGATCACCGTCGCGGTAAGGTCTTCGTCAGGCTCCCCACCCGGAACGTGTCGGCCGGCGTGGGCGTCCGCTTGCTTGTCTGTCGGCGACGCCGACGCCGCCCTTGTAGTAGCCCTTGACTGGATCCCAGACGCCGACGAGCACGCCCGGAATGTCGTCGCCGCCTACGAGTTTCAGGGTCTCCATCCGCGACTGCAAGCCGGCGGCGTCCTCGGCGCTCATCGGCGTGGTGGTCGGCATGACGACCTGCGGCGGGCTCGCGGCTGTTCCCGCGGTGGCGAAGCCCACCCCCGCGAGGGCCGCCACGAGCGCGACGGCGAGCGCGGCGAGAGGCACTCCGAGCCGTGTGACACGTCTCGGGCATTCCGGTGGATCCTTTCCTCGGGGCGCCCTGGACGAGGACGCCTGCAGACGACGATGTGGGCAGTGTCGGGGCCGGGTGTGAACCCGGCCGAAACCGAGCGGCTACGGCGCCTCGCCGAGTGCGCTCAGCACGGAAGCGACGCCGTGACGACCGAGGCGCTTGCCCTCGAGGGCGAACATGCGGTCGGTGGAGCGCTCGGTGACGACGAGCGTCCGGACGGAGAGCCGGTGCTTCGTGACGACTTTCAGATCGCGACGGTCGAGCGTCACGACGCGGTGCAGTTCCTCCGCCCGTCGCGCGCCGTGGAGCGCGCCTTCGGTCGTCAACAGATACACGCGCTCGGCGAGACCGCGACGACAATGACGGGGTTGCCGAGCTGCTCCGCGAGGGTGCGGCGCTCCCCGGGTGACGAGACCGACCGTCGCCAGGTCGTCAGGGCTGGGCTGGGAGCCCGCGAGAGCAGGGGTGGCGACCGAGCCCATACCCCGGCCGATCGTCTGACCGCCGAATCCTCCGCTCTTCCAGGTCGTGCCCTTGGGGAGGAAGTCGCCGGCGGCGACCAGCGTGTCGTCGCCCGTGGCGCGACGGGCGAGCTCGAGCAGGTGATCGACGGGCTCCATGGTGGTGGAGGTTAGGTCCGGCCGTGAACCCGCCGTGAACGGGACGCTCGCGACGCCGGGAGTAAGTGCGCCCCGGGGCCTGGCGCGTCGCCCGCGAGCCCACCCCGACCGGTGCAGGCCGACCTCTGGATGCACTCGCCCGTGGCTCCGGTCGGGGTCGCTGCGACCGCCTCACGAGGCTCGATTCGGCGCCGTCCAAGCAGGAGCGCCAGTACGAGGCCGGCCCCGACGAGCGTGAAGATCGGCACCCACCGGTAAGCGTCGCCGACGACGCCCGCGCTGAGGATGCCGAAGTCCCAGAGACCGTGAAGGACGGCGCCGAGAAGAAGCCCACCGCTCACCAGGCGAACGAGGTCGACGGAATAGCCGGTAGCCAGGGTCGAGAAGACCTGGATCGGCCCTCCTTCCTGGTGCCCAGCGCGAACACGGCGGGCGTCCGCAGCGCGACCCGCCCCTCTCAGGTAGCCGTTCGTACGGAAGGCCGTGACCCCGATCCCGCGGAAGAGCGACTCCTCCACGAACCCGATCGCCAACCCGTAGGTCAGGAGCAGCAGAGAGGCGAACGACGCCGGCCGTCGGATCGAGCGGTACTGACAGCGCCCGCACCTCTCCCGAGGGCACGGGCGTGGCGGCCACCTCGGGGTGATCATAGTCTGCATCGCTTCTGTCCTCGTTCTCGCCGAGCGGTGGCCGGCGGCGCCGCATGCTCGGTGCGGCGAACTCGATCCGGTAGACCCAGGGGGCATGGGTCTCCGACACCAGCTCGCAGCGGATCTGGTAGCCGATCTTCCCGCGGCCCGACGGCTTGCACTTGTAGCCGCTCGGAGTGACGAACGTGTTCTTCCCGGTCCACTTGTACCGGCGCTGCTCCTTGGCGGCGGCGGCGCAGGTGAGCCCGCGCGCGGACGTCACGAACACGGGGCCGTTCGCATAGACCTTCGTCTTGCATTGCACGATCGCCGCCCCTGCCGCTCCGACCGAGGTAGCGATCGCTGTCAGGGCGACGATGCTCACGACCAACACCAGCTTCTTCACTTCCGTTTACCTCCCTGATGGTGGAGACGCTCTCGCGGCGATGGTGCAGCCAGCGAGTGAATCCGACGTGAACGCGAGGACACAGGCGCGCAGGAGCTCGGCGTCCGGAGTGGCTCCAGCGCCCAGATGCGATCGATCTCGGTGGCGCGACGAGCCGGGCCGGGCGCGGCGGCGGAAGGCCCGTCCTCCCAGACCTGTCCGCAGCACAGCGAGAATGGCGTCGGCCCTGGCCGACCAGCGCCGTCAGCCGCGAACGCGCGACACCGCGTGACGCGGTCGGGCACGACCGCGTCGGCGTGAATGTCGGCGAAATAGCCCCACACTCAGTCGCCGGCTGCGCCGAACAGCGCCATTGCCGCGATCGCGAGCACGAACAGCGTCACGTTCACGGCGTCCATGATCGGGTCGAGGTTCGCGAGCCGACGGCCCGCCGCCCCGAGGCGGGCGAGCGCGACCTGGCGGACGTGATGCGTCCAGCGGAGCGAGCGATAGGCGCGCGCGGCGTGCAGGCGATCGAGCACGCCCGTGACCGAGCTCCCGAAGTACGTCCGCGGGGCAAGGGTCGCCTCTCGTTCGCGCGCCAGCGGATAGGCGAGCGCGAGCGCCACGAGAGCCGCGAGGACGCGGACGAGAACGCCGACGAAGACCCCTGCGAACGGCGACCCGAGCTCGTCGGGCGTGCCGCCTCCGATCGTGAGATCGGCCGGGCTGGGCGACCACGGTCCCAACCAGGAGCCCGAGGGCGATGATCCCGTACGACGCCTTGCGGAAGTACCAGACGGCCAGGAGGGCGACTGCGTCTCGCCGCCCGGCCGCAGAGCCGCCTCGGGCGGGACGGGAGGCATGGCGGGGGCAGGCGTCGGCACGGTGATCGGTGGAGAGCCCTCGAGAGGCGGCGGAGGCGGAGACTGCGTCGCGGAGACGGGTTCGCTCGGCGTCCTAGAAGCCCTCGAACGACGAGTCGATCGTGTTGCGGTCGAGACGGCGATCCGCGCAGCCGCAGCGCGACCATCGGGAAGACGAGCACCGAGACCATCCCCGCCCCGACCAGCGCAGCCGCGTTCTCGGGCAGCATCCGGCCCTCGTCGAGACCGATCTGCGTGACGGCGACCACGAGCGGCAGCGCCGTCGCGGAGGTGAGCGCGAGCGGCAGCCAGTCGCGCCGCGGGATCGTCCTTGCGATAGAGCAGCAGCACCGGGGCGCCACGCACCACCAGGAACAGCGCGAGGAAGACCGGCAGGCGCAGCACGCTCTCGACGCTCGCGAACAGCGCCGGGAGGTCGAAGTCGACCCCGGTCATGATGAAGAAGATCGGGACCATGAACCCGAAGCCGATGCCCTCGAGCTTGGAGCGGACGGGCTCAGCCTCCTCCGTGCGCGTGACGAGGCCGACGACGATCCCCGCCGCGAAGGCGCCGAGCACGACGTCGAGCCCGAACCGTGCGGTGAGGTAGACGAGCGCGACCAGGATCAGGATCGCGAGGCGCACGGCGAACTGGCCGCTCGAGTTCATCGTGCGCTCGATCGTCCGCACCACGCGCCCGGGTCGCGCGCGCAGCGCGAGCACCCCGAGCCCGAGCGCGACCACCGAGAAGGCGATCAGCAGGACCGCGTTGACGCCCCGGGCCTGCGGCCTGGCTGAGCAGCAGCGAGATCGCGATGATCGGGCCGAACTCTCCCGCGACGCCCGCGGCCAGGGTGTACGGGCCGAGCGGCGTCTCGAGCTCGCCTGCGTCGCGCAGGATCGGCATCAGCGTGCCGATCGCCGTCGTGCAGAGCGCGACGCCGATCAGCAGGGTCGAGAGCACGAACCCGGTCGCCTGGAGCACCCCGGCGATCGCCAGCGCGAGCCCGAGCGAGATCACCCAGCCGACGCCGCCGAGCCTGGCGGGCCGGCCGCGGATCCGCTCGAAGTCGATCTCCATGCCCGCGAGGAAGAAGAGGAACGCGAGACCCGTCGCGGCGAGGAAGTCGACGATCGTGCCGGGCTCGACGATCTTCAGCACGTGCGGGCCGACCAGGATCCCCGCGATGATCTCGACGACGACGACGGGGACGCGCACCGAGCGCGGGATGTCGACCAGCAGCGGCGCCGCGGCGGCGATCACGACGATCACGAGCAGGTTGAAGAGCTGGTCTTCCATCGCTACGTCCCGACTCCGCCCGGCCGGCCCCGGGATCCCACCAGGCTGACGAGGACCCACGGCAGGGGCGCCACCGCGTTGGCGTGGGCGTCGGAGCGGCGCACGGTGAGACCGTATACCGGCCCCTCGACGGAGAGCAGCGACAGGCGGCAGGACTCGCACCCGGCCCGGGGAACCCTCACCCGTGGCGAAGATGCGCTTCTCCCGCTGGCTGCGCCAGCACGGCTGGGTCGTCCCGGGCCTCTACGTCCTCGGCGCGCTCGCCCTCGTCGCGACGCTCTCGTACGTCGACCGACATCGACCCGTCACGAGCGTGCAGCCGCTCGACGTGTCCGCTGCCGAGCAGCTCCTCGGCGCGATCGCGGCGGGGATGATCGCGTTCACCGGCATCGTCTTCTCGATCAGCCTGCTCGTCGCCCAGGCCTGGAACACCGCGTACTCGTTCCGGCTGATGCAATGGCTCCGCCAGACACCGCTCACGGGGCACGCGTTCGGCGTGTTCAGCGCGACGTTCGTCTACGCGCTGGGCGCCCTCACGGTCGTCGGGCGGAACCCCGATGAACGGCTGATCCTCACCGAGGCCGGCTCGCTCTGGCTCCTCCTCGCAAGCGTCCTCCTCTTCCTGCTGCTCCTCTACGGGACGCTCCGCCAGATGAACCTCTCGTATGTCCTCAACCTCGTTGGCGACCGCGGCCGCGAGGTGATCGACGACATGTACCGGGAGGTCGCACGCGACGAGCCGACCTCTCCCGGGCTCGATCTGGAAGGAGCCGCGGAGTCGGGCATCGTTGTCCACCGCGGCCCGCCCAAGGTCGTCGCGGCGGTCGACTTCACGCGGCTCGTGGAGCTCGCCACCGCAGGCGACGCGCGGATCGAGATCGAGGTCGGCGTCGGCGACACGGTGCCCGACGGCGCCGCGATCGCCCGGGTCGCTCGGCGGCACACTCCCGCTGGAGGACGTCCGCCGCTCGTTCCTGCTCGGCACCGAGCGCACCATGGAGCAGGACCCGAAGTTCGCGCTCCGCCTGCTCGTCGACGTCGCGATCAAGGCGCTCTCTCCGGCGATCAACGATCCGACCACCGCCGTCCAGGCGCTCGACCAGATCGAGGACCTGCTGCGCCGCATCGGGCAGCGAACCCTCGACGTCGGCCGGCTGGTTGGCGTGCGCGGCTACGCGCGCGTGATCTACCCGGCCCCGACCTGGGACGACCTGCTCGCGCTCGCAACCGACGAGATCCGGCTCTACGGCGCGGAGTCGCTGCAGGTGATGCGCCGGATGCGGCTCCTGTACGAGCACCTCGAGACGACGGTGACGAACGATCGGCGCGCCGCCGTCCGCGAGCGACTCGAGCGTCTCGATGCGGCGATCGAGCGCGGCATCCCCGAGGCCGATCGGGCCGACGCCCGTATCCCTGACCCCCAGGGTCTCGGGTTCTCCCGCGCGGCGTAGCGCGCGAGTCCGCGTCCTGGCACTCGGCATTTCGCCTCGCTTCACGGTGAGCGGGGCAGCAGCACCGAATCCCTCCGCGCGCAGGGCCCCGGACCGTGCAGGATGGCCTTGGCGCGATCCCGCGCACCCACCCGAGAGGAGCGAGGCCAATGATTCTGACCACCGCCATGTCGGTCGAGGGACGCGCCGTGAGCGAGTACCTCGGAATCGCCACCTCCCAGGCGATCATGGGCGTCTCGATGGGCCGCGACATCAAGGCGCTCGGCCGCAGCATCTCCGGCGGCCGCTCCGGCGCGTACGAGGAGGAGGTCGCGAAGGCCGTGCAGGAGGCCCTCCGGGAGCTCGAGGAGAACGCCGCGAAGCTCGGCGCCGACGCGCTCGTCGCCGTCGACCTCGACTACGCCGAGGTCGGCAACAACATGCTGATGGTCGCCGCGACCGGCACCGCCGTGAAGCTCGTCTGAGAGGGCTCGGACGGCGGGCAGGACGAACGCCGGGATGAAGGCCGTGCTTCGACTCCGGCACTGTCGGGCGGAGCGCCCCGGCTCATGGGCCTGACGGGCCGGTGGCCGCCGGTGGCAGCGCCATCGAGGCGCGGAGCGACACCAAGGGAGTGTCCGGCACGGTGACGAGGCCGCGCGTCGGACGGTCGAGGTCGAAGGTGATCAGGAGGAGCACCGAGACGAACGCGGCCGCGAGCACGACGGTGAGCACGCCGCGCCCGAGGATCGCGAGGTAGAGCGCGAGCAGCCCGAGCCCGACCGCCGCCCCGACGAGCGAGATGAAGAGCACGGCGAACGGGACCCGGTTCGCGAGGGCCGAGACGCGCACCGTCTGCATGTCGATCATCTCGTTCAGCGACTCGACGTAGAGACGCGGCGCGCTGTCGCGCGGCGAGCCTGCCAACGACTCGCCCGGCAAGCCGCCAGAGCGAGCGCTGCAGCCGGTTCTCCTCGGCGATCGCCGCGAGCGCGGCCGCGCTCCCCGGAACGGCGAGCGACAGGCGGATGCTCGCGTCGGTGTACCGCTCGAGGTCGCGCAGCGACCGGGTGCGGATCGGCTCCTTCAGGGTCTGGGCCCGCAGGTACGTGGTGCCGATCGCGTTGGCGTCGGCGACGACCGCGGCCCGCCGCGCGTCGTAGCGCCCGACGGCCATCGTCAACCCGAACGCGAGGATCAGGGCGACGAGGCCGAGCAGCGCCGCCTGGAGGACGCCGAACGGCTCGCGGAGCTCGGTGCGCGTCCGGAGGTGCCGGCCGGCGAACGCGCCGAGCAGGGTCGTCCCGAGCACGATCCCGAAGACGATCAGGCCGAGCTCGAGGCTGTTCAGGCGGAAGAACACGGCTCAGACCCGTGGAGCGTGGGGCGCCACCACGGGGTTCCTCGGGGCGACCATCGCCGCGGACGGTAGCCGCACGCTCTCCGGCCGGTCAAGCGCCGTTCACGACCGATTCACGCGCCGCCGCCGAATCGAGGCGGCCTGGACTGGGCCACTCGGTACCCTTGCTCGCAGCGGAGGGCGTCAGCGCCATCCCGTCTCTCGCCGTGACGACGCCCGACTCCCGCACCCGTGATCGCGACAGCTCGGCGCGTCGACGCGCCGAGCGGCGCAGGCGCCAGGTGCGCCGGCGTCGGACGGTCGCAGGGCTCGTCGTGCTCGCGCTCGTGGGAGCCGTGACGCTGGGCTTCACGACACGGAACCCCGGCGACGAACCGGCCGTGCCGACGGCCACGCCGGCGGTGCAGGCGGCGAAGCCGGCGCCGAAGCCCGCCTCCCGTCCGAAGCCGGCTGCCACGCGCGTCGCCCGCCGCGACGGGCCGCCCCTCCGACAAGGCCCGCCTCAAGCTGCGCGAGGTGATCACCGGCAACATCTCGCCCAAGTCCGTTGCCTCTTCGGGCAACGGCTACGTGACCGCGCAGAACATGATGTACCGCCACTCGGTGACCGTCTACGACGCGCGCACGCTGAAGCTCGTCCGGACGATCCCCGACAGCGTGCGTCTCGCGCGGCTCGGCTACCCGCAGTACCCGGGGGTCGTCCGCGGCGCGCCGGTCGAGGCGGCGTTCTCCTCGGACGGCCGCTACGGGTACGTCTCGAACTACTCGATGTACGGCCCCGGCTTCGGGCCGGAGGGCAGCGACGAGTGCACGCCGTCCTCGGGAACCGACCGGAGCTTCGCCTACCGCATCGACATGGAGACGCTGAAGGTCGACCGCGCGTACCACGTCGGCGCCGTGCCGAAGGTCGTCGCGACGACGCCCGACGACCGCTTCGTGCTCGTGAGCAACTGGTGCACCTGGGATCTGAGCGTGATCTCCACGAAGAAGGGCCGGGAGGTCAGGCGCATCCCGATCGGCCCCTACCCGCGTGGGATCGCCGTGTCGCCGCAGGGCAACGCCGCCTACGTCGCGGTGATGGGCGGCAACGAGCTGATCCGGGTCGACCTCCGGAAGTGGACGACCTCGCGGGTCGGGATCGGCGCAGGCCCGAGGGCGCTCGCGTTCTCGCCGAACGACCGCTACATCTACGCGACCCTCAACGCCGAGGGCCGCGTCGCGAAGCTCGACCTCCGCAACGGCACCGTCGTCCACAAGGTCGCGACCGGGAGCGCTCCGCGGAGCATGGCCCTCTCGTCCGACGGGCGCGCGCTCTACGTCGTCAACTACGAGAGCGGCACCGTGACCAAGCTCCGCGCCTCCGACATGAGCACGCTGCAGACGATCGAGGCCTGCTACCACCCGATCGGGATCACCTACGACAAGGCGACCCGACGCGTGTGGGTCGCCTGCTACACGGGCTCGATCCGGGTCTACAACGACTGGTGAGCCCCGCGATGTCCGCTGCAGCGAGGAATCGTGCCACCGCCCGCGAAGCGGAGCACAGGCGCTCCCGCGCGACCGTTAACAGCCTCCTGATCTCACCCGGATACCGTCATCCCGTGCGCGCAGCCGCCCTCACCCTCACGCTCGCCCTCGCGTGCCTCGTCGGCGTCTCGTCCGCGACGGCGGCGCCTGCCGGCAAGAAGGGGCCGATCCGGGCGACCTTCGTCGGCGACTCCGTCTCGGCGTCGATCAGCTACGCGACCACCGCGCAGGCGCAGCTCAAGCGGGGCCTCTCCGTCAGGCTCGACCTCAAGGTCTGCCGTCGGCTCGTGCAGCCGAGCTGTCCCTACCAGGGCAGCACGCCCCTGACCGCGCTGCAGGCCGTGCAGTCCTACGGCCCCTCGCTCGGCCGGGTGCTGATCGTCAAGGTCGGCTACAACGAGTCCTCGCAGGGGTACGGCAAGGGGATCGACCGGATCATGCGCGCCGCCCTCGCGGACGGCGTCGACGGCGTCGTCTGGGTCACGCTCCGCGAGACGCGCGACATCTACCGCGGCACGAACGCCGCGATCAGGGCCGCGGCGAAGCGCTGGCCCCAGCTCGTGGTCGCCGACTGGAACGCGTACAGCGCCGGCAAGCCCTGGTTCGGCTCGGACGGGCTCCACCTCAGCGCGACGGGCGCGACGGAGCTCGCCCACTTCCTGCGGCCGTACGTCTACCGCGCCGCCGCCGGTCGCGCGTAGAGCGACCGGTCTCGACGCCGAGCGGCCTGGAGCTCCGAGCCCGACGAGGAGCTCGCGCGGCGCGTGAAGCCCGCGTGAATCGAGCGCCTTCAGCGGCCGGGATCGTTCCATACCCTTCCCGCGCGTGCTCTTCCCGACCGCCACCTTCGCGATCTTCTTCCTGATCGTCCTGCCGCTCTCGTGGCTGACGATGCCGTGGCCGCACCGCTGGCGACCCTTCATCGTCGTCGCGAGCTACGTGTTCTACGCGTGGTGGGACTGGCGCTTCGTGTTCCTGCTCGCCGGCTGCACGATCTTCAACCAGGTGATGGCGGTGCGCATCTGGCGCACCGAGGACGACACGCGACGCAGGGCGCTGCTGGTGATCGCGCTCGCCGCCGACATCGGCCTGATCGGGTACTTCAAGTACTACAACTTCTTCGTCGACTCGTCCGACGGGCTGCTCGGGGTCGTCGGGCTCGACGCGCCGCTGGAGCTCCGCTCGATCGTCCTCCCGGTCGGGATCTCGTTCTTCACGTTCATGGCGATCAGCTACGTGGTCGACGCCTACCGCGGCGACTTCCGGCCGACGTCGCTCGAGAAGTTCGCGGTCTACCTCGCGTTCTTCCCGCACCTCGTGGCCGGGCCCGATCGTGCGGCCGGGCGAGCTGATCCCGCAGCTCGACACGCCGCGCAACCCGCGGAAGGTCGACACGAGCCGGGCGTTCTACCTGATCGCGACGGGCCTGTTCAAGAAGGTCGTGATCGCGAACTACCTCGCGGCGAACATCGTCGACGAGGTGTTCGGCGCCCCGGGCCAGCACTCGTCGCTCGAGATCCTCGTCGGCGTCTACGCGTACGCCGTCCAGATCTACGCCGACTTCTCCGGCTACACCGACATCGCGATCGGGCTCGCGCTGCTGCTCGGGTTCTCGTTCCCGCAGAACTTCGACTCGCCGTACACCGCGCTCTCGGTGCAGGACTTCTGGAGACGCTGGCACATGACGCTCTCGCGCTGGCTGCGCGACTACGTCTACATCCCGCTCGGCGGCAGCCGCGGCTCGCTCGGCTTCACCTACCGGAACCTGATGCTGACGATGCTGATCGGCGGCCTCTGGCACGGGGCGGCGTGGACGTTCATCGTCTGGGGCGGGCTGCACGGCACCGCGCTCGTCGTCGACCACTGGCGCCAGCGGCAGGGCTGGTACACCCCGCCGACGGTGAGCAGGCGACGGACGTGGATCGCGCGGTTCCTGACGTTCAACTTCGTCTGCTTCGCGTGGATCTTCTTCCGGGCGTCGTCCTTCTCCGACGCGTGGACGCTGATCACCGGGCTCTTCACCGGCTGGGGCGAGGCCTCGCCGCTCGTCACCGGGGGCGTGCTGCTCGCGATCGCGGTCGGGATCGGCTCGCAGTACCTCCCGCCCCGCGTCCCCGCGCTGCTGATGGCGCGCTTCTCGCGGCTGCCGGTCGTCGCGCAGGCTGTTGTGCTCGCGTTCGCTCTGATGCTGACGAGCGCCCTGGGGCCCGAGGGCGTGGCACCATTCATCTACTTCCAGTTCTGATGGCCGACCGCGATCTCCCTTCCCTCCCGCCGCCGCTCCCCGACGACGATCCGGCGACGGCCGAGCGCCTTCGCTTCGAGGGCGCGCTCCCCTCCGCCGACGTCGGGATCCGACTCCGCTCCGGAGCCGACGTACCTGCGAGCCCGAGCCGAGCCGTCCCCGGAGCCCGAGTCGCCCGAGTCGTCCCGCGCGGCCAGGACGCAGCGGGCGAAGAAGAGTCGTCGAGCAGGCGCACGCCCGACCCGGCCAGGGCGGAGGGCTCGCGCCGTGCTCCGGCAGCGGCGGGCACGCCACGCCGAGCGCGACCCGACGAGGAGCGGAGGCTCTCGAGCGCCGGCCACGGTTTGATCGTGTGCGTGCTGGCGCTCGCGATCGGGATGCTCCTGAACGCGCCGGGCGCCCACAAGAAGGCCTACAACCTGTCGGAGGGCTGGCAGCGCGACGTGGCGCTCGCGGTGACCGGCCCGCTCGACTCGATCAGCGGCGCGTTGCTGCTCGACCAGCCGCGCGCCGCCGTGCAGGCGGTCGCCGGTCGCAGCGGCGACGACGAGATCGACGTCGCGATCGCGATCCCCGACACGACCGACACCACCCCGTCCACTCCCGTCACCAAGCCGACCACCGGGAAGCCTGCGGCCGGCAAGCCCAAGCCGACGCCGGCAGTGCCCGTCAAGCAGCAGTTCACGCCGAAGAAGAAGCTGCGGATCTGGATCGCGGGCGACTCGCTCGTGATCACGCCAGGGTGGTCGATCGTGCGCGCGTCGGGCGCCAGCCCGGTGCTCGAGAGCGTGGGCGGCGTCGACGGGCGCGTCGCCACCGGGCTCACCCGACCCGACGTCTTCAACTGGTTCGAGCAGATCCGCTCGAAGGTCAAGGAGCTCAAGCCCGGCGTCGTCGTGATGGCCTTCGGCGGCAACGACGACAAGGCCTACATGACGGGCCTGCCCGAGGGCGTCTCGATCGGGGACTTCGGAGACGCGTCCTGGCGCAAGGAGTACGGACGGCGCGTCGGCGGCGTGATGGACATGGTCGCGCAGGAACGGCGGGCACGTCTTCTGGATCGGGCTGCCCCAGACGCGCGATCCGGAGCAGACCCGCCGGTTCGACGTCGTCAACAGCGTCGTCGCCAAGCAGGCGCGCAAGCGCGCGCAGACCGCCACCTTCCTCGACACGTACACGATGTTCGCGTCGGAGACCGGCGGCTACACCCAATACCTCCCGGACCGCTCCGGCGGGCAGACGAAGGTGCGCGCCGACGACGGCGTGCACTTCGAGCGGGCCGGCGGCGACATGATCGCCCGCGAGGTGCTGAAGACGCTGAACAAGACGTACGACCTCACGAGCTGGAAGCGCAAGCAGAAGGCGACCTGAGCCGACTGCCGCGCGAGCGCACCTGCCCGTCTATCGTCGGGACGTGCCGACCCCATCTGCCGTATCCGGCCGCGAAGAAGGCGCTCGATCGTGGCGGAGGTGTCCTGCTGACGGTGCTCGCGACGCCGCTGTTCGGCCTCGCGCTCGGCGCGACCGCGCTCGACCGTCTCCGCCACCCCGATGCGCGCGGACGCTGGCTGATCCGCGACCGCCGGATCTCGGCCGGGAAGGAGTTCGACCTCCTCAAGTTCCGCGTGCTGCGCGAGGACGTGATGCGAGACGTCGCGGCCACCGACGGCAACGCCCGGCTTCGCGAGGCCGACCTCGCCAACCTCACCGCCTCGGGTGCGCTGATCAAGCGCTGGTACCTCGACGAGCTCCCCCAGCTGCTGAACGTCGTGCGAGGCGACATCAGCCTCGTCGGCCCGCGGCCGTGGCCGATCCCGATGGTCGAGGACCAGGTCGCGAAGGGCCTCGACTACCGACTGCTGCATCAGGGCCGGCTGGACTGGCCCCGCGCAGGCCAGCAAGGGCGAGCCCGGCGCGAGCTTCGACCGCAGCGACCTGGCCTACGTCGAGGCGACGCGGACGCTCTCAGGCCGGGAGCTCGTCGCGCTCGACCTGCGCACGCTCGGCAAGACCCTCCGGACGATGCTCCGCGGCGAGGGCCTGCAGTTCTGAGCCGCGCGCTCGAGCGGTGCCGTGGCCCACAGCGGAGCCCGACACGCCCGCCCACCAGACCACGCGTCCCGCTCGAACCCGCATCACCCGGTCAGGTCCTGGTCGCGAGCACGTCGGGGCGCGCCGCTCGAATCGACTCCGTGATCTCCGCGACCGTCAGGTGCTCGCTGTCGAGCACCACGTGAACCCCTTCGAGCGACGGCATCGCTGCCTGCAGCCGCTCCGTCTCGTCGAGGAGACGGTTCAGACCAAACCACCCGTCGGGCTCGCGAGCGCCGATGCGCTCCCGCAGGGTCGCCGGATCGGCCTGAAGACGCACCAGCAGGTGGTCGTCCGCACCGAGAGCGGCGAGCACGTCGCCGAGATGCGCCCGTGACTCGATCACCTCGGCCACGACGAGAAGGCTCGCCCCGGCACGTGCATGGGCATCGCGCCAGACCCGAAGATGCTCGCAACGCTGGGCGAGGCCCGGGAACGGATAGGCCCACGAGATCTCGTCCACGTCGACGCCGGCGTGAGGAACCCCATCCTCGGCCAACGCATCCAGCAACGCCGTCAGCGTGACGGTCTTGCCGGAACCAGGCGGTCCGGTCACCAGAACAGCGAACACGCCGTGAGTGTTCCACCTGCGGCGGCGGCGCCCGATGCTGCTGGAACGGAGCGGCGCCGGAGTCGAACCGACCGAGCGTGGGGTTGCCACACCGCACAGGTTTTGAAGACCGACCTCCTGGGCACGGCCCCAGGCGGCGCGGAGGCTCCAACCTCGACCAACTCGGCCGGTCGATTTCCTCTCGACGGTGCAGTTCGTCTTGCGTGCAATGTGGCGATGCCGGCGGTCAGCGCCTGGGCTCCCACCAGGCGGTCAGACGATGCCCCCTTGAGCGGTCCCAACGGGAACCAGATATCCGAGAGCACATTCGAGGGAGGCCCAGCTCGGGCGACAGCACGCTCGCGCATGGGACGTGTACGGGTACCCCCGCGCCCCGAGTTGCCGCGTCCGTAGCCGCCCCGGAACCCCGGCTGCCCGCGACTATTCGCCTCGGTGAACGATTGGATCTACGTCCTCGTCCCCGGGAGCGGAGGGTTTGCCGTAGTCGAGTTTCGGCGGAGGGCCGGGAACCTCGTTATCGAACGTCGCCTCCGTCCTCCACGCACCGCCTTCGAGATCGCCTTTGGGGACTCGCTCGTCGTACTCAGCCGGTGTGCCACCAGCCTGCGCGGGTCGGTCAGGGTTGTCCTGGTCCTCCGGGCCTAGCGGCCCTGAGTCTGCAGACGCCTTCCTTGCGTCGGCCGCTGCTTCGCGCGGCTGATGTTGTTCGCGAGAGCCTCCCCCGGTCAACCGGCGAATGCGGTCGACCAACCTGGAGGCCAGGTAGTGCGCCATGCGTGGTTGATACCCGTCTACGCCGTCAGGCAACCCTGGGCGGAACACGCGCCAACGAACGCGACGTTCGGCACCCCAGGCCCGCCCTCGCCTTCCGGAACCGCCGAACAGGATCTACCCCAAGTAGGCGAGGGCTGGACGAGTCGCTCTATGTCTTCGCATGACGGCGCGCCCGTGTATGGCCAGCCCTCGCCTACCCGCTCCGAATTTGAGGGATACCCGCTACAGCGCCAAAGCATGCAACCGCACAGGTTCGAGGTGTTACTCAGTCACCCCGGCCGCTTCCTGAGCGTGATCGGCCGTCCCGGTTGCTTTGCACTCCTCGAGCCAGGCCACCACGTCGTCGTGATCAAACCGCACATACCGGCCCAGCCTGACGTGAGGTATCGCCCCTGACCGTGCCGACCGTAAACCGACGAGGCGGGCACCGCGAGCAAGCGCGCCAACCTCGTCAGCCGTGAGCAGACGCGTTCCTGCCGTTCCAAGGTCTCCCATCCGTGGCCGCGATCTTACGACGGAACACGGCTCAGATTCGATATGCCACTAGCGCACTGCTCGACCGTGAGGTGATCCTCTGGGCGTTGCACGACGCCCAGGACGAGCTCATCGAGCGATGTGCCGTGCTGCTTTCGTAGCCAGCCAGACGTGGCCCTCGCCTCTCCCTCATTTGATGTCCGCCTCCCGGAGCTGCCAAAACAAGGTGAGGCTTTCGCAGCAGGCGAGGGCGGGACGCCCGGCCCTCGCCTGCTCGTTTCGAGCGGATACCCGCGACCGCGCCAACGTATGCAACGCGCCGTGCGGCGCTGTTCTGCGTTGACGGTGTAGCCGAGCTCAACGCTCAGGAGCGGGTGTTGGCAGCCTCGCGCCACGCAAGGGGACTCTTGCGTAGGGACGCAGAGGCGCGGTAGCATTTTCGGGCGCTCCCGTTCAGGCTCAGTTCTCGGAGGCGGTTCCCCTGCAATTCGTTGCCGAAACACTGTTCAGGGCCCTCCGCAACCGCGACTACGCGGTCCTCCGGCAGTACCTCTCTGACGATTGCGAGTTCTGCGCGTTCTTCACCGACCACGAGACCGTCCACGGCCCGCGAGGCATGCGCTGCTCCGTGAGCGTGGCAACCGATGTACCAGCCGCAGCCGCACCACTACACGATGCTCGACGACCGCACGGTGCTGGTCGAGGGCCGTGTGACGGCCCCGGTCCGATCCGGGGGTGGGCAAACAAAACCGCGGCGTGGCTCCTGACCGTGGATCTACCAAAGCGCAAGGTCACCCGGTTTCGCGCGTTCGCCACGATCGCAGAGGCGAGAGCAGCGCTCGAGACCACAGACGAACGGGTACCGGAAGCAGAGACTCTCGTGGACACTCTCATGGCAACAACAAGCAGCTGGGCGAAGAGCCGCCGGCGGACTGCTCCTCGTATACGGCACCGCAGCGCGGGGTACCACTGGCAACGCGGAGGCCAGAGCCAGACACGGGGGAGTCGTCGGGGGTAAGGCCTCCTCGATCGACACGATCCGGGGATGCTTCGCCGCATTAGCGGCGAGGCCCCTTGGTCGTAGCACGGTTTCGCTCTGCCGGTTGCTCCCCGGCCCGGCGCAGTCATTAGGCTGGTCGGGCTGGTGTCAGCGACGGCTCGCGGATCGAGTCTCACGAGTTCGCCGGCGAGAGCACTGCGGCGCAGGCGGGTACCCGCTCCTCGAGTGCACTGCTCCAGCGAAGCGGGTACGGTGACGGTGTGGCCGTTGGCGTCGTGTTCGAGACGCACTCGCTGAGTGAGGACAACGAGTTGGGGCGAGCCACAGGCTGGGTCGACGGATAGCTGTCCGATCGTGGGCGACGACCTCGCCCGACAGCTTGGCGACCGACGCCGCAACGACGGGATTGCCGCTGACGACGTCTCCGACCTTGGCCGGGCAGTCGAGACAGCCGAGATCGTTTTCGCCGATACCTCATGCCCATCTTCCGGGAGGAGCGCCTGCGTGAGTGCAACTACGGCCTGCTGAACGGCGTCCCACGGGAGCAGCTGGATGAAAGACGGGCCAGACTCGCTTGATGAGCGCTTTCCCGAGGGTGAGAGTTGGCGCGAAGCGGTACAGCGAGTAGACGCGTTCCTGCGTGAACTCACAAGAGACCGGCGACGGAGACCGCGTGCTCGTTATCGGCCATATGGCGACGTGGTACGCCCTCGAAGGCGCCGCGAACGGGACGAGGCTCGATGACCTGTTCTACGCGCCGTTTGAGTGGCAAGAGGATTGGGAGTACTCGCTCGCGAGAAAGAGCACGGTAGAAGCGTCGGGTGACATTCCCGAACACTGGCGCAGGCGGGTGGTCTAGGGTAACGATTAATACTTGAGCCTTATCTACAGCGGTCATCTGGCTGGTCGGGTTGGTCGGCCCTCGCCGAGCCCTAACGACGATTGGCGTGCCGGGTCGAACGGGTTCTTGTTCGGCTCGGAGTGCGGGCAGCGGGGGTTCGGGTGGCGGGGCAAGCCGCTGTTACCACAGTCCGCAGTCGGATCAATGGAGCCTGGTTTCGTCCCAGTCGATCTTTCGCACCGGGAGGTGCTCCAGTGCGGCGAACGGGTCGGTGAGCCCGACAGCCGTCATCGGGCCTCCCATGTTCTGTCCGAAGTTGAGGTGGTCTTGGTCTGTCGCGAAGACGTTGACGACGACCAGCTCGCCGTTTTCTCCTGCAGCAACAACGGTGGCGGGGAGCTTGTACGTGCTGCCGAACTCTTCCTGCCAGAGCCTCACCGCCTGCTCCCACCGCGGGAGCACCTCGTCCGCGTCGCCGGCGAACCTGATGATCACCATGGCTGGCTCGGTCATATCGTTCAGTTCCTTCCGGTAGGGAAGTGGCCCTGACTTGCGAACCGGTTGAAGTCGTACGGCGACCGAGCCTTCCTAGAAAGGTCTCGGTCGCTCAGGTGTCGGCGGTGGCCGCCGCTCGTCCGTCTGCCTCGTTCGTTCCTGCTGCGCGGCTAGTGGGGTTTGGCGTAGTTCGTGGATCATGGCTGAAGTCGATCATGACGCAGGCTTCGTGCCGACTGTCCAGGCGTCATGGCCGGGAGCGATGTGAACGGCGTCGCCGGGGCCGCACTCGCCTTCGCTTGCCGTCGTCCATCACGAAGTGCATCCGTCCGGACACGACGTAGCCGAGATGGGCAGTCTGGAAGCTGTCGGTGCCCGCGATCGGCTGCACGTGCTTCGACCAGCGCCAGCTCGGGCTCGAACACGCCGCGCCCGACCGGCCCCGGGGTGAGATCGACCAGATGCGCTGCGCCTTTGCCATCCTGGAAGGGCCGTACCCTTCCGGGCTACCGAGCGACTTGATCTCTAGTGATGCCATCCGAGCGCCTCCCTCGTGGTCAGAGACGGTTCCGGACTCGCGAGCCTCTCTCGCGTCCGAGACCACGAGACCGATCGGGCAGAACCGACTGCCGATGATCGAGATCAACCGTGAGCACACGTATAGACCCATGTGGTTGGATGAGTCAAGCGGGCCACCAAACGTCACGCCGTCCCGTGACCGCGCGCCGCGAAGCACCTGACCGCTGGCGTGATCACCCGGTGTGCTGACCTGCGTCGGTGCTCGCCTGGCTGAGAGGGGGAGCGCGACCCTGCACGACGGTCGAGGACGAACAGGGCCGCGCTGCACGCAGGGAAAGGGGGTATCCCTACCTCGTGAACGTTACGGCTGCGCGGTCGGCTCGATAACCGGGATAGTCCGTGGAGAGCCGTCGTGGTAAAGGGGGGGGGGGGGGGGGGGGGGGGGGGGGGGGGGAGGTTTCTACGGTTTGGTGAGTGTTTAGCTCGGCTGCGCAGTGGGGGCAGATCATGATCACTTCGAGCCGGTCGCACGGGTCCAGCGACGGCTCTCCAAGCGCGCTCCAGCTGCTGGGTTTCGTGGCTGTACCAATCGCACCGCAGCGTCCCGGCACGGTCGAAGGCTCCCCAGCTCTGATCCCCCCATGGGCCTCATTCTCTCCGGCCCTGGCGGTTCGTCAAGTGTTGACGGGGCCAAAAGTCTCTCCGCCGAACCTCCGGCAACGGCCGCGATCCTGGTCAGAGGCCGTCTGGATGCGCCGAACGGCGCGTCGCATACGTTGGCGCGGTCGCGGGTATGACTCGAACGAGTAGGCGAGGGCCGGCTATACACGGGTCGCGGAGCCGTCATGTTGAGCGCGACTGGTCCTGCTCCGCCTGCTCGAAGCCCCACCCTGTTTGGCGGTTCGAGGGCCGCGCCTGGCCACGAAAGGCCGTTCTGTATTGCGCCTAGGTGTGTTCCCGCAGGAGCACGCCATGTAGCTCGGTGAGCTGGTCGGGCGCGTCGTCCAAGGCCCAGAGAAGCGCTTCGCGGTCGGGCACGGTCAGCGCGACGATCGTCTGCTCGGCGTCATATCGGCCGCCTGTCCCACCGTACGGCTTCACCGTGAAGGCCAGACCGGCTTGTGGTCCCGGTGATCGAGCGGCATAGATGATGAGTCTGTCGCGTCCAGTCGGGTGACTGTCCCATCCGGGCGACCCGGCGCGCGGCGCCGGTGCGTACGCTGATCGCGTAGACATTTCGCGGTCCGTCGCGCTTGGTGACGAACGCGAGAGTACGGCCGTGCGGCGCCCACCTCGGCCAGCCATCATCGTCTGGTGCGAAGGTCAGCTGGCGCACCCCGCTTCCGCTTTCGTTCATCACGTAGATGTCGGGCCGTCTGACCAATTCGAGAAAGCTCGTTGTCGAGATCGTCTCGCTGTGCCGGGCAGAGCGGACTCCGACGCGCGGGTGATCGTCGTCCGCGACGAGCCTCCTCGCCCGGTGATGGCGACCGCTCTGCGAGGCACCGTCCACTTCGACGTGCCGGAGGACAGCACGAGCCATCCTCCCGGAACGTTGGTCTGGCTGCCTAGCGGAGGTCGACCGGGAACGAAATCAGCCGGCGGGTCGACACTCCGCCGAGGATGGGCTCACCGGTCTTGCGGACGCGTCGCGAAGACGACCAGCAGCTGCCGCTTGTCGGTCGCCGGGTACCCGCTGAGTCGGCTCATGCGAAGGGTCGCCCATCCGTCGGAGCCTGTGGGCTGCTCGTTCGGGATCGAGAACTGGTTGTAGGGCACGGCGGTGGCGTAGACGAGCGCGCCCCCCACTGGACCGGCCGCCGCAAGCGGAGACGTGGAGCCTGATCGTGACGCTCTGCGTGTTCCCGCGAACAATCGAGGGCGAGATCCGCTGCGCGTCGATCGACAACCGAGCTGGAGTGCCGACCTGGCCGATCGAGATGGCTCCTGTTCCCGCAGGGCAACCGTTGACGGGCGCCGGTGCCGTGGCGTCTCCGACGACCGCGGTCGGCGTGGAGGTGGCGGTGTCGCTGCCGTCGGCGTTCTCGGCCTGACCCGCACGCGGATCGTGTTTCCCTTGTCGGTGGTCTTCAGGAGATAGGTGGTGTCGGTCGCACCGGTGATCGTCGAGCATGACCCGCCGTCCTGGTCGCAGCGACGCCAGGCGTAGCTGTACTTCAGGTTGTCGCCTGACCATGCGCCGCGGTGCGCGGTAAGGGTCGATCCGACCTTGGCGGCGCCGGTGATCGTCGGGGGCGTCGAGTTAGTCGGCTGACTCGCCTCGCGGATCGCCTTGGTGGCGTTCGATGCAACCGTCTTGGAGCCATCGGCGTTCTTCGCCGTCACGCGCGGATGCGCAACCGCTTGCCCACATCTGCGTTGCCCGGAACGTAGGCCCGTGTCGTGGCACCGCTGATCGCGGCGTAGTCGGAGCCGTCCGGCTCGCCACCCGTGGTGTCGCAGCGCACCCACTGGAGCGAGAACGTGGGGCTGCCTGTCCATTGACCGCTCGTCGCCGTCAAGCGCTTCCCGACGACCGGGGTGCCCGTGATCTGCGGCTCAGCGGTGTTAGTTGGAGCTGCCTTGGTCGCGGCAGCGCCGTAGCCCACGGCCAAGACGAGCGCCGCTACGGCGACGAGGAGAACGTGACGGATGACGCTGGAACATGACTACCTCCTTATTCGCTAACTTCGTGGTGCGAACAGTTCGCTATACGAAATGCCTTGCCCATGACTACCCCATCCCGCCACGAACTAGTCCTGATCGCGCGCCTTCGACCCGCGCTCCGCCCACTTCGCTTCTGCCACCGACGCCGTCACCGAGGCAAACGGCCTCACAGCTCGCCGCTACGACTCCTCGCCGTCCTCCACGCAGCACCCGGTCGTTGATGCACGGCAACCGCACTGCAAGAGCCTCGGCACGAGCTCGAGCGGCCTCACCGAAGTGGTCACGCGCGCTCAGCGCGCAGGTCGCGTCGACGCTCCAGGACACGCGACGCACGGGTCGAACGTGTTCGCCGCACGCGGAGGGATCACGCCGCTACCTCATCGCAGTACGTGAACTGCGCTCGGAGCGCACGCGCCTACTCGAATACGGTCATCCACAACCTCCGCGAAACCAGCCTCGCGCTCCGAGGCTCCGCGACACCAAGCGCGACCGAACGCACACCCCCGCGCCGCGCCCCATCGCCGTCCTCCGACGAGACCAAGGCGTCTGAGGCCCCCGGCGGACTCGCCCTCAAGGCAGTACGATCTTGTCGAGGCCGTTCCAGAGCTGGCCGGTTCCGGCCGACAGGACGGCCATCTTTAGAGCCGTGCGCGAGCGATGAGACGTTAGTCGGCGCCGTCGGCGTCGCCACATTCGTGCCACAGTCAGCCACCTTCCCGGGCGGCTCCGGGCGGTCTCAGAGCGGCTTTCCCGGTTGAGGCCTCGGCCGAAGTGGATCCCCGCAAGCCCCGTCGACACGCCGATTTTGGCTTAACGGAGCGGCGCCGGAGTCGAACCGACCGAGCGTGGGGTTGCCACACCGCACAGGTTTTGAAGACCTGCTGGGCCACCGGGCCCATGCCGCTCCGCCGCGCAGGCTACCCGCAGGTCTGCCGGTGGCTTCGGCTGCCCCGTCCCGCGCGCGGGATCAGCCGAAGCGGGCGCGTGGCAATGCGTGCGCAACGCCCGAGCGCCGAGCGAACACCGCCGCTCACGCCGGGCATCGCAAGAGGACGCGCTACTCGCGGTAGCGTCCAGGCCCTCCACGCCGTGCCGGTGCCGCCGTACTTGCCGCAGTGCTTGCACCGGAGGAACCGCTCCTCCCCGGCCGTCGCCGTCACGAACTCGTGGACGCCGACGTAGCACCCCAATCGCTTGTGACGGGTCTCGGAGAGGGCCTCGGCGTTCCTGCTCGCCCGCCGGTCTGCGGCGAGGAAGAGCGCACCGACGACGAGCGGGCCGACGAGGATGCCCACGACCACCGGCGTCGACGCGTCCGTGCTCGCACCCCCGATCAGCATGATCGGCGACACCAGCCCGAACAGGACGGCGAGCGTCCACCCCGCGTAGGACGGTCGCACCCAGCCGACCAGTCCGATCACGACGTTCCCGACGACGAACGGCCAACGATCCAGCGGCGTCCCATCGAGCACGTCGGTTGCGAGCACGATCAGCACCGCACCGGCGAGCAGCGCCTCTGCGGCGACCTTCAAGACCGTCGAGCGTGACGCGCACCCCGCGCATCGGTACGCCTCCTTCCACCCCACAGACTGCACCACTGCCGCACGCACGACATCGGCGCCGACACTGAGTGCGGCGCCCGCAACTACGGCCCACCACCCGTCAGCCGCGCTGGGCGCGGCATCGGGCTCTCATCCGGCGAGCGGTGTGCCCGACCAGCGGACGAAGCGGTGCGACAAGGCGCCGAGACCCAGCCGATAGGCCGTCCCCACGTCGCGGATTCCCGGCGTGACGCAGCGGCGAGCGCCAGGGCGCCGCGGTTCTCGGGAAGGATCGCCCTCAGGGTCTCCTCGACCCCCTCGGAGACGAGCAGCGCGCACATCGCGTCGTTGCCGGCGATCGCCGTGCCCGCGGCGGCGGGATGCTCGGGTGCGTCCACATGTCGTAGGCGTACGCGACGGTCGGCGGCAGCGGCAGGTCGAGCCCGAGATGCTCGAGGCGGGCTATCCCGGTCGACACCCACCGCACCGATGTGAGCCTTCCGCTCTCGAAGGTCGCGAAGCAGCGGTCGCCACGGGCAGCCCGGCGGCGCGCGAGGGCGACGATTCCCGGCCGCAGATCCTCGAAGGCCTCGAGAGCGTCGGGATCGACCCATCGCCCCTCGACGCCCTCGGGCAGGACGCCGGCCGCGCCCGCGATCGGCCGGACGAGCAGCCGCAGCCGCGCGTAGACCGTCGCGTCGAGCGCCTTCCACAGCGCAACCTGCAGGCCCTCCTCCCGCAGCACCTGCAGGCGCGCCGCAGGCCGGGCACGTCGCCTCGATACGGATCGGGTTCGGCCATCGGCCGAACGGTAATCGTCCCACGTGGCGGACGCGCGGCGGCGTCGGATCGCGGCGCCCGTGACGGACGACCTCCCGCTGCTGGCAGGATCAGCTCGTGGCCCACCTCGACCTGATCGACCCGGACGACGCGACCGGCCCGCTGAAGGACGAGTACGACGCTGCCATCGGGCGTGCGGGTCGCGTCTACAACATCGTCCGCTCGATGAGCCTCCGCCCCGGTGTCCTCAAGCGCTCGATGGAGATGTACAAGGCGCTCATGTTCGGCCCGTCCGGGCTCACGCGCCAGGAGCGCGAGCTGCTCGCGACCGTCGTCTCGGCGACGAACGAGTGCCACTACTGACGACGCGCGCATGCCGACGACCTCCGTGCCGAGGGCGCCTCAGACCGATCTCGCACGACCACGCGGAGCACGACTACCGGCAGTCGACCGACCTCGACGAGCGCACGCGGGCGCTCTGCGACTACGCCCGGCAGCTCACCCTCGACCCCGCGTCGGTGGGTGCGTCGGAGGCCGACGTGCTCCGCGCGGTCGGTCTCGACGACGTGACGATCCACGACGCGATCCAGGTGATCGCATACTTCAACTACATCAACCGCGTCGCGGAGGGCGTCGGCACGGACCCGGAGCCCGACTGGGAGCCGCACACCTACGCGCCGGCCGACCGCACGCCCTAGCGGCCCGACGCGCACGCTCTCGGGGTCAGGGCTCGCTCCGCGACCCCAGACCCCACGGCAGGCGGACGCGGATCAGCTCTTCGGCCGCCTCGTCGCCTTGCGCGCCTTCGGCCTGACGATGTGCGCGTCGTTACCCGGGAAGAAGATCGACTCATGGCCGTCCTCCCAGCGGACGCGGAAGTGCTCGTGCCCCTCGGCGCCCAGCACCTCGAGGATCTCGGCCGTCCGTGGGGCATCGCCCACCGTGTGGCCGGTGATCTCGATGATGTCGCCCACGGATGCGGGCTTGCCCTGCATGGTCTTCGGCATCGTCTCCTCCTCCTCGAAGTGATTCCGGGGAACCGATCGGCAGCCCGAGCGCCTGCGCGATCGTCTCGAACAGGTCGACCCCCGGGCTGCGTGTAGCGCTCGTCGAAGTCGACTGCGCCGTTGAGCTCCAGCACGACCCAGCCGGAGGGGGTGTCGAGCAGATCGACGCCGGCGAGATCGGCACCGACGGCCACGATCGCCGCGCACGCGAGGGAGGCGGCGTCGGCCGGGAGCGCCGCCGGGACGAGCTCGGCCCCGAGGGCGACGTTGGTGCGCCACTCTCCCTGCCGCGCGACGCGCGACGCAGCCCCGGCGGCACGCGCGTCGGCGACGACGATCCGGAGGTCGCGCGGAGGCGCATCGACGAAGCTCCTGGGCCACTGCACCGGTCACTGCCCACCACGGCTGCGCCCGGGCGAAGGCGACGGCTTCCTCGAGCTCCCGTGGCGTGCGATAGCGGACGACGTCCCGACCCCAGCTGCCAAAGCGCGGCTTGAGCACCCCTGGCAGCGGGACGTCGTCCGGCGGGGCGTCACGGCCCCACATAGGTCGTTCTCGGATGAGGGAGCCCCGCGGCCGCGAGTGCCCGCGCCGTCCGGAGCTTGTCGTGCATCGCGAGCAGCGCGGCCGGGCGGTTCAGCACGCGCACGCCACGCCGCTCGAGCACGCGCACCTGCCGCAGGCCGGGCTCGACGCCGTCGAGCGACGGCAGCACGTCCAGGCGGACGATGGCGACGTCGCCTGGCTCGAGCACGTCGAGCGCCCGGTCAGGCCCGATCACCATCGCGTCGATCCCCCGAGACCGCCAGGCGCCCGGCGAGCGCGTCGCTCGTCCGGGTGGGACTGCCGACGATCGCAACCACCGGCCGCTCCACCGGGGAGCGAAGTGACGACGATCGCAGCACATCCGAACAGGCCATCGAGACCTCCGACCCGATCGTGGCGCGCGACGCAGGGCGCGGCATCGGTGGCGACCCGGATCTTGCCGGGGGCCCTACCCGGCGCTCGAGCGGCCCGCACGCCGGAGCACGCGGCCGTCGCCCACCCGCCGGGTGAGCCCGTCCGCGTCGAAGCGCTCGAGCAGCAGCTGGGCATCGCGGCGACCGACACCGACGAGATCCCGGAACCGGGCGAGCCTGATGCTTCCGGCCGCCTCGCACTCGGTCACGAGCAGGTCGCGCGCGACCTCGAACCCGCCCGCGCCGACGACGTACCCGTCGCCGAGCCGCACGAGCCGTCCATCCTCCTCGAGGAATCGTGCGAGCTCGCGGTCGTCCGCCTTCACCGCAGCGCAGCCTGCCGCCGCGAGCTCGCGCTCGAGGCGCTCGGCCGCGGCGGACCGATCGCCGAGGGAGGCTGCTGTTCCGGGCAGGAATGCCTTCCCGCCTCGCCGCTCGACGGGCAGGAGCGGGAGGACGACCGGCGCCCAGGGCTCTGACGGCAGCAGCTCCGCGAGCGCAAGCCCCGGGTCGAGGGGCGAGCTCGCGGCGCGTTCGCCGAGGCGCTCTTCGACGTCGGCGACCACCGCCGCGAGCCACTCCTCGGAGAACGCCCAATCGCCCTCGACCCGCACCGCCTCGAGCCCCTCCTCGAGCTCCTCCACGCCGAGCACAGCCCGCGCCGCCAGCGCCGAGCGACGCGTCGGCTCGTGGACGAGCGCGGCGACGATCTCGCGCGGATCGCCGGTCTCGAGGAGCGCGACGCGGGCCTCGTCGCTCGTGCGCGCCGGTGCGGGATCGAGCACCGTCGCACCGCCGACGGTCGTCTCGGCTCTCAGGACGACGTGATCGCCGCGGGCCGCGACCACCGGGACCGCGAGGCGGAGCTGCGCGTGGCGCTCGCCGCGACGCACCACGCGGGCGGCGGAGCGGCTCGTGCCGTGGTGGACGGTCAGGCGGGCACCGTCGGCGATCGGCTGCAGCTCCTCGAGGACGACGTCGAGCCGGTACGACACGGGAAAGGATGCCGGCGCGACGAGGACGTCGCCCCTCCGGACGTCGTCGCGGTCGAGCCCCGGCAGCGCGAGCGCGACCCTCGCGCCTGCCGCCGCCCTCTCGACGGGCTCGTCGTGCACCTGCACGCTCCGCACCCTCACCTCGACGCCCCGCGGCTCGAGCCGGAGCACGTCGCCCTCGCCGATCGACCCCGACCACAGCGTTCCGGTCACGACCGTCCCGATCCCCCGGAGGCTGAACACCCGGTCGACGTGGAGACGTGCGGGGAAGCCGACCGAGCGCTCCACGACCGTGTCTGCCGCGTCCGCGAGGGCGCCGCGGAGCTCCTCGAGCCCCGCGCCGGTCTGCGCGCTCACGGGCACGATCTCCGCTCCCGGTAGCAGCTCGCGGGCCTCCTCGACGGCGAGCAGCACGGTCTCCTCGTCAACCGCGTCGATCTTCGTCACCGCCACGACGCCGACCTGGACACCGAGCAGCCGGAGGATCGCGAGGTGCTCGTGGGTCTGTGGCCGCGCGCCCTCGGCGGCATCGAGCACGAGCAGGAAGAGGTCGATCCCGGTCGCCCCCGCCACCATCGTGCGCACGAACCGCTCGTGGCCGGGGACGTCGACCAGCGAGAGCCTCCTCCCGTCCGGGAGGTCGAGCGGCGCATACCCGAGATCGATGGAGATGCCGCGGCGATGCTCCTCCGGCAGGCGGTCGGTGTCCTTGCCGGTGAGGGCGCGGACGAGGGTCGTCTTGCCGTGGTCGACGTGCCCGGCGGTGCCGACCGTCAGCGCCATCGGTCCGGTCGCAGTCGGCCAGGGACGCGAGCTCTCGGCGCCCACCCCGGCAAGTACCACGGAGTCACTAGCGAGCCTCCGCGCCCACCCCACGCGCGCGCTCGACCGCGGCGGCGACCTCGTCGACCTCGGAGTCGGCGATCGTGCGGGCGTCGAGCAGCAGCCGTCCGTCGCGGACGACGCCGACGACGGCCGGGTCGCCCAGGCGCAACGGCGCGGCGAGCTCCTCTTCGACGGCGCAGGCGAACGACGGGAGCTCGGCGAGCGGCAGCGCGCCGCCGCCGACGCGGGCGACGGTCTCCTCGACCTCCCCGTGGACGAGCGACGCGAGCCGCTCCGCGCGAGCGCGGACGACGTCGGCGGAGGCGTCGAGCATCGCCACGACCGGGATCTCTCGCCGGGCCTGCTCGGGGTCGAGGCAGAGGGTGAGCAGGCCCTCGAGCGCCGCGAGCGCGAGCTTGTCCGCGCGCAGCGCACGCTGCAGCGGATGACGCCGGAGCCGCTCGACGAGCTCCGCGCGCCCGACCACGATCCCGGCCTGCGGGCCACCGAGCAGCTTGTCGCCGGAGAAGCACACGAGGTCGGCGCCGGCGGCGAGGCTCGAGGCCGCGGTCGGCTCGTCTCCGAGGTCGAGGAGCGCACCCGATCCGAGGTCGTCGACGAGCGGGAGGTCGTGAGCGCGCGCGACGGCCGCGAGCTCGGCGAGCGTGGGCTGCTCGGTGAACCCGACCACGCGGAAGTTCGACTGGTGGACGCGCAGGAGCACGGCCGTGTCGGGCCCGATCGCGCGCTCGTAGTCGGCGACGCGAGTGCGGTTGGTCGTGCCGACCTCGACGAGACGGGCGCCCGAGCGCACGAGGACGTCCGGGATGCGGAAGCCGTCGCCGATCTCGATCAGCTCCCCACGGGAGACGACGACCTCGCGGCCCTCGCCGAGCGCCGCGAGCGCGAGCATCACCGCAGCGGCGCAGTTGTTGACGACCAGCGCGGCCTCGGCGCCCGTCACCCGGGCGAGGATCGCGCCGAGGTGGTCGTGCCGCGAGCCCCGCTTTCCCGTCTCGAGATCGAGCTCGAGGTTCGAGTAGCCGGCGACCTCGACGATCCGCTCGACCGACGCGGCCGGAAGAGGAGCGCGGCCGAGGTTCGTGTGGATCACGACCCCCGTCGCATTGATCGCCCGTCGCAGGCTCGGGCGTCGCGCGCCGTGGATCTCCGCGAGAGCGAGCTCGACCGGATCGCCCGGCTCGCCGCCGGCGCGGATCGCGGCGCGGGCCGCCTCCAGCGCCGCGCGTGCGGCGACGAGCGCGAGCGCATGCGGCTCGGTCGCGAGGCGCGGGTCGGCGAGCATCCGGTCGACGGAGGGGAGATCTCGGAGCGAGGCCATTCCCCGGAGTGTAGGAGCCGGCACGGGCTCGACGGCCCGATCGCCGCCGACCTTCACTCGGCCCCGTCGAGAGGGAACTCGAGGCCGGGAAGCCAGTGCTCCCAGACGGAACGGAGATCGGCAGCCGCGATCGCCCCGTCGAGTGCCTCGCGCAGGCCGTGGTCCCCGAGACGCAGGGCGCAGCCCCAGCGGTTGCGCGTCGCGACCGTGAACGCGACGCGGGCCCACGGATGCGTCCGGTCGAGATCGAGGAACGCCACGTCGTCGTCGACGACCGCGTCGATCTCGTCGCCCTCGAGGGCCGCCATCATGTCGCCGAGCACGTCGTCGGTCGCGCCGTGGAAGGGCACGCAGAGAGCACCCGGGAAGGTCGCGGCCAAGGCGAGGTTCGTCGACCCGGCGATCGCGCCGACACGCCTGCCCCGGAGGTCGCCGGCAGAGAACGCGGGGTCGTCTCCACGCACCACCACGGACTCGTCGAACACCGCGTACGGGCGCGTGTAGGTGAACAGCCGCTCGCGCTCAGGCGTGATCGCCGACCCGCACCAGATCCCGTCGCACTCCCGGCGCGCGAGGGCGCCGGCCATGTCGGACCACTGCACGAACACCCAACGGAGTTCGAGCCGGAGAGCGGCCGCGACCGTCTGTGCCGCACCCGGCTCGTATCCGTGTCGTGTGCCGTCGGGATCCGTCCAGAACAGCGGCGGGGCAGGCAGCGACGAGCACGCGAGCCTGAGCACGCCCGGCTCGCGGGTCGGAGGCGCCTCAGACAAGTGCGGGCACGACCTCGCGCAGCAGCGCGATCAGGTCGGCGGACGCCGCGGCACCGATCTCCAGCACCCGCTCGTGCTCGATCGGCTCGGGGAGCACCCCGGCGGCCATGTTCGTCACGCACGACAGCGCGAGGCACCTGACCCCCAGGTGGCGGGCGGCCAGCACCTCGGGCACCGTCGACATCCCCACCAGATCGGCGCCGAAGACGCGCATCATCCGGATCTCCGCGGGCGTCTCGAACGCGGGGCCGAGCCAGGCAGCGTAGACGCCCTCGCCGAGGGCGATGCCCAGACGTTCCGCGGCTGCGTGGGCGACCGCGCGGAACGCCGGGTCGTAGGCCTGCGAGAGGTCGGGAAAGCGAGGCCCGAGCGACTCGTCGTTCGGCCCGATCAGGGGCGAGGAGGCCTGCAGGTTGAGGTGATCGGAGATCGCGACGAGCTGCCCTGGCTCGAGCGACGTGTCGATCGCCCCACACGCGTTGGTGAGAACGAGGGCCGGACGCCGAGCGCCGCGAGCACCCTCACGCCGAAGACGACACGATCGGGCGCGAGGCCCTCGTAGAGGTGCGCCCGGCCCTTCATCACGGCGATCGGGCGACCGCCGAAGCGACCAGCGACGAGCCGGCCCGCATGGCCGACCGCCGTCGAGGTCGGCCAGCCCGGGATCTCGTCGTACGCGATCTCGACCGCCTCCTCGACCGCGTCGGCGAATCCGCCGAGCCCGCTGCCGAGCACCACGCCGACCTCTGGCGCAAGGTCCGTCCTGACGCGGATCGCCTCGACCGCCTCGGCGATCCCCTCCGTCACGTGCTCGGGCCTCCGATCGTCGCCCGGACGATCCGCACCGCGTCGGCCGGGTCGTCGACCACGTGGAGCCGGTCCAGGTCGTGCTTCGAGATGAGCCCGTCGTCGAGCGTCTCGACCCGGACGAAGTGGAGCAGCTCCTCCCAGTAGTCCGAGTCGAACAGGACGACCGGGAACGACTCGATCACCCCTGTCTGGATCAGCGTGAGGGACTCGAAGAGCTCGTCGAGCGTGCCGAACCCGCCCGGGAAGATCACGAAGCCCGACGCGGCCTTCACGAACATCGTCTTGCGGGCGTAGAAGTGCTTGAGGGTGAGGCCGAGGTCGACGTACTGGTTCATCCCCTGCTCATGGGGCAGCACGATGTTGAACCCGACGGAGAGACCTCCCCCCTCCTGCGCCCCGCGGTTCGCGGCCTCCATCACCCCGGGCCCGCCGCCGGTCACGACCGAGAAGCCCGCCTCCGCGAACAGCCGCGCCGTCTCGCGCGCCGACGCGTACGTCGCCGACCCCGCCCCGACCCGGGCCGACCCGAAGATCGTGACAGCCGGCTGCGTGATCTTCTCGACGGCCTTGAAGCCCGCCATGAACTCGGCTGCGATCAGCGCGACGTCGCTCGCGATCTCGCCATCCGTCGCCTTCATGACGCGACGATCGAGGCCTCCGTTTCGCTTCACAGCCGATCCTGGGGGACGTGGGAGACGAGCATGCCGACGACGAGGGCGGCGGTCGTCGCGATGCTCGCGAAGGCGACAACCCCAGCGAGCCGGCGGGCTTCTGCGGCACTGGGACGCCCGCCGCCCGCACGCAGCACGCGCCACGAGCGCAGCACGTGCGCACCGTCGAGGAACGCGATGGGCACGAGGTTGATCAGGTTGAGCAGGAACCCGGCGTACGCCAGTGCCAGCAGCAGGTCCGAGTCGCCGAGCACCCCGGCGACGAGGCACCCGAGGGCCGCCGCGCCTCCGGCGATCGGCCCGGCGAGCGAGACCCGCGCGTTGACCCACGGGTCGAACCGCATGTTCCGCAGCGCGACGTAGGCCCCGAGGAACGGGATGAAGACGGGCAGCTGCGGGTCGAGGCCCTCGCGCTTGGCCTCGACGTAGTGCCCGAGCTCGTGCGCGAGGATCAGCAGCACGACGCCGACCGCGAACGGGAGACCCCAGATCAGCGCGTAGCCGCCGACCGCGAGGAAGACCCCGAAGAACTTGAGCCCGAAGCCACCGACCTTGAGGAGCACAGTGAAGCCGACCACGATGGGCGCGACCAGCCGACCGAGGAGACCTCTCGACTGGCGGTCCGGCTCGCGCTCGGGCTCGGGCGGCGGGACGTCTAGGAGCCCTGGCCGATCCACTCCTCGCCTCCCACGTAGATCTCCTTCTTCCAGAGGGGCACCGTCTGCTTGAGCGTGTCGATCGCATCGCGGCAGGCGTCGAGGGCATCTCCGCGATGGGCCGAGGACACGGCGATCACGACGCTCGGCTCGCCGATCTCGACGACGCCGACCCGATGATGGATCGCGATCCGAACGAGCGCGTACCGCTCGGCGAGCTCGGCTGCGATCCGCTCCATCTCCGCCTCCGCCATGCCCTCGTACGCCTCGTACTCGAGCCGGACGACGTCGCGCCCGCGCGATCGGTCGCGCGTCGTCCCGGTGAACGTCGCGATCGCGCCCGCGCCGTCGTCGGCGACCTCGCGCACGGCGTCATCGAGCGAGAGCGGCCCCTCGGAGAGCCGAAACGCCCCTCCCGAGACGGGCGGGATCAGCGCCACCTCGTCACCGTCAGCGAGCGGTGCCCCGCGGTCGACGTACGCGTGGTTGACCGCGAAGAGGAGCCCGGCGGGCTCGTCGCCGAGCTCGAGTGCGCCGAAGACGTCGGAGACACGGGCACCCTCGGGAAGCTCGAGCGAGCGCGCCCGGATCCCGGCGCGCTCCCGGAGCCCCGCGAACAACCGGACCTCGACCTGCATCGGCTGAGCGTATCTGCGAGGCCTCGGCCGGTGGCTCTCCGCGCTCCGAGCGGTCCCGGCACGCATCCGGTCACCCTGCTCGCAGCGAGATCCTCCCCGGGGGCGTCTGAGACCCCGATCGAGCATCTTGCGGCCGGCAGGCTTGCCGAGACCCGTCGCTGTCATGTTACATCTGGCCATGGCCACGACCCTGCCGCGGACGAACCTCAACGAGCACGTCTACGAGACCCTGCGCCAGCGCATCCTCGCGCGGGAACCCGGCGCCGGCGCCAAGCTCAGCCTGCACGAGCTCGCCACGGAGCTCGGCGTGTCGCGCAGCCCCGTGCACCACGCCCTGACGCGACTCGTGTCCGAGGGCCTGCTCACCGTGAAGGCGCGTCGCGGGTACTACGTCACCCCCGTGACCGAGACCGCGCTGCACGACGGGTACGAGGTGCGGCTCGCGCTGGAGCTGCACGCCGCCGAGCGCACGATCGGACACCTCGACGCCGCGCAGCTCGCGCGGTTCCGGGAGCTGCTCGTCGCCACCGAGGTCGCTCTCTCCCACGAGGAGTGGGACGCGGCGAACGCCGCCTTCCACGAGTACCAGGTCGACCTCGCGGGCAACACCATGCTCTCGGGCTTCTACCGCGACCTGTCGGTGAACCTGATGATGCAGGTGATCCGCGGCGGACGCCTCGAGGGCGGCTCCTACCTCGCGACCGAGCACGGGGCCATCGTCGCCGCCTTCGAGGCAGGCGATCTCGCAGCCGCGAAGGAGGCGATCACGACCCACGTCGCGACCGGTGAGCGCATCGCCCTCGAGGCGATCGAGCGGGCGGGCGGGGCGCTGTAGTTGTCCGCTAGCGCGGGATCCGCAGAAGCGGATCCCGCCCGCGGGGGATCCCTCGGGCGGCTACGCCGCGCGAGGGCAAACCCCTGAAGTAGTCCGCTAGCGCGGGATCCGCAGAAGCGGATCCCGCCCGCGGTTGATCCCCCGGTGCCGCTGCGCGGAACGTGGGGGCAGACCCCTGAAGCCGGGGGAACCCAGGTTCCCCCAGGGAACCCCTCCTGCGTTGGGCGAGGCGGATCCGCAAACGGTTGTTGCGCTGGCCCGGACGCCGCCCGAGCGGATCCGTAGTGGCCCCCGGGGCGGCCTCGGCGTGTCGCCGACGAGGGCAAGACCCCTGGAGCCGGAGGAACGCAGCGTTCCCCCGAGCGGTATCCGCCGGTGCGGGCGACCCCTGAAGCCGCCGCGGAACCTCGGCATACTCGGTGCAGCGCGAGGCGGAGTCGGCGCGACCGCAGAGCGTCGTCCCCGCAACCGGCTCCGACGACGGTAGGCCCTACGGGGTCCGGCCTGACGCGAAGCGGCAGCGCGTGACCCGCTGCACGCGCCACGGCCCCGGGGCGTGGCTTCAGCCGCGCCCCTCCGCGCCGACGGAATCCCCACGCCCGGGCGGGTGCGCGACCCGTACCATGACGCGGTCATGGCTCCCGCGACCGACACGCGCCGCAGGCGCCGGGCACTCGCCGTCGGCGCGGCCGTGACCCTCGCGCTCCTCGTGCCGCTCGTCGCCCTCGCAGCGGGACGCGGCGGGAGCTCGACCACCACGGCGACGTCCACACCGGACTTCGCGCGCGAGGTCGCCCCGATCATCCGTGGGAAGTGCGCCGGCTGTCACCGGCTCGGCGGCATCGCACCGTTCGCCTACCGGACGGAAGCCGACGTCGCAGCGAAGGCCCCGCTCATCGTCGCCGCCGTCGAGAGCCGGCGGATGCCGCCCTGGCCGCCCGGAACGTCCTCCCCCCGCTACGTCGGACAGGACCTCCGCACACTCACGTCCGGCCAGCGGGAGACGCTGCTGCGCTGGGCGCGCTCGCAGCTGGTGCGCCCGGGCGCGCCGCGCTCGCGGACACCGGTCGGCGCGCCGCCGAAGACGGGCGTCACCGCTCGCCCCGGCGAGACGACCCTCGACCTCGCGATGCCGACCGCGTACACCCCGCGCTCGGTCGGCGGTGCGACGGACGACTACCGCTGCTTCCTCCTCGACGCGAAGCTCGCGCAGGATGCCTTCGTCACCTCGGCGCGGATCGAGCCCGGTCAGGCCGCGCTCGTGCACCACGTCATCCTCTATCGCGTCCTGCCTGAGGTCGTCTCCGACGCGCAGCGCCTCGACCGCGAGTCGCCCGGCCAGGGCTGGACGTGCTTCGGCGGAAGCGGCGTCCGCCAGCCCCTCAGCGCCAACGGCGGCAGCGGGGTCGGATCGTTCCTGAACGACGCCGGGTGGATCTCCGCCTGGGCGCCGGGCTGGGGCGGCGACCGGATGCCCGACGGCGTCGGGATCTCGCTCCCCAAGGGCAGCCAGGTCGTGATGCAGGTGCACTACAACCTCCTCAACGGTCGCAAGCCCGACCGCTCACGGGCTGTCCTCACGACCGTCGCCCGCCACCGAAGGCCCTGACACCCCGTCCAGACGATGCTGCTGCCCGCACCCGTCGAGCTCGCGTGCGCGAAGGGGGAGAAGGGCGCGCTCTGCGACCGCACCGCGGCGCTGTTCGACCAGATCCGCAAGTACGGCCAGGACGCAGGGCTGTTCCCGACCGGTCTCCTGCTGCTCTGCAAACGTGACGCAGCCGCACCGAAGGCCAATCCGGTCTCGACCTGCGATCGATCGTTCGACCGTCCCACCACGATCCAGTCGGTCGCAGGGCACATGCATCTGCTCGGCAGCTCGATCAAGATCGAGCTCAACCCGGGGACGCCACGGTCGAAGGTGCTGCTCGACATCCCCCGCTGGGACTTCCACTGGCAGGCCTCCTACGTGCTCCAGTCGGCCCAGAAGGTCGGCCCCGGCGACGTGGTCCGCGTCACCTGCCGCCACGACGCAAGCCTGCGCAAGCGGAACCAGCCAACCGCGAAGCCGCGCTACGTGCTCTGGGGCGAGGGCACGACGGACGAGATGTGCCTGGGGATCCTCCAGGTCACGCGCGGTTGACAGCGGCTCCGACGGTCGGACGCGGCGGGGCCCGAGGTGCCCGCCCGTGCGACGCCGGCAGCGGGCGGAAGAGCACCGCCTGCCCGCACCGGGCCTAGACTCCGCGCCGGATGCGCATCCTCCTCGTCTCGCAGATGTACCCGGGGCCGGACACGCCCGACCTCGGGGTGTTCGTGGCCTCGCTCGAGCGCGAGCTCGCCGCCCGGGGCCACGAGCTCGAGCGGGCCGTGGTCGACAGCCGCGGGCGGCGACTCCGACACCTCGAGCTCGCCCGGGACGTCGCACTCGGCGCGCGCAGGTTCCGGCCCGACGTCGTCTACGCGCACTTCCTCGTACCCGCCGGCGCGCTGGCAGCGCTCGCGGGACGTGCACCGCTCGTCGTGACGGCCCACGGCCAGGACGTGGCGAACGCTGGTCGGGCCGGGGTTCGGGAGGCGACGCGCTGGACGGTCCGTCGCGCCAGCGCGGTGATCGCGGTCTCCGGCTGGCTGCGCGACCGGCTCGTCGAGACGGTGCCCGAGGCCGCCGCAAAGACGACGGTGATCGACTGCGGCGTCGATCTCGAGCGCTTCGCTCCCCGCGATGCCGCCGCCGCCCGGAGCCGTGTCGGCTGGGAGCCCGACGGGACGGCCTTCCTCTGCCTCGGCTCGCTCACCGAACGCAAGAACGTCCTGCGCCTGGCCCGGGCCTTCGAGGCGCGGGGGGAGGGCTCGCTCGTCTTCGTCGGCGACGGTCCTCTGCGCGCCGCGCTCGAGGGCCGCAGCGGGATCGAGCTCGCCGGGCGCGTCGCGCACGCGGCCGTGCCCGACTGGGTCTCGGCCGCCGACGTCGTGTGCCAGCCGAGCCTCGTCGAGCCCTTCGGCCTCGCGACGCTCGAGGCGATGGCCTCTGCGCGCACGGTCGTCGCCACGACCGTCGGTGGGCCACCCGAGTTCGTGCCTCCCGGCGCGGGCGTCCTCGTCGACCCGCTCGACGACGACGGCCTCGCGCGGGCGCTCACCGACGCCGCCGCTCTGCCCCACCCGAACCCGGCCGCCCGCGCGGCGGCCGAGCCACACGACGTCCGACTGCAGGCCGTGCGCATCGAGGAGATCCTCGTCCGGGCCGCGTCGGTCGCCGGCTCGGACTGACGACAGCCGGCCTACCGACGGCCGTCAGGCGGTGTCCGGCCGGGCCGCGAGATCGGCGAGCCTGAGCTCGACCAGCGGTCGGACCGCGTCCTCGATCCCGGCCTCGCGGGCGGCCTCGAGCGCCTGCTCGTAGCTCTCGCGCACCCGCTCCGGCGCGACGCCCTGCTTGAGCCTGTTGTCGCCGGTCACCAGCAGTCGCTGCACCCGGGCGCGTGCCTCGTCGCCTGCAGCCACCCCACGAGCGTAGCGGGGCCGGTACCATGCCGCCGCGATGATCGCCCTGTTCGCCGTCCTCCAGGTCCTGCTCGGATCCGCCCTCGTGGCGCTCGTGCTCATGCACTCCGGGCGTGACGCCGGATTCGGCGGCATCGGGTTCTCGCCGGCCTCGCAGGGCGGCACGCACATCGTCGAGCGGAACCTCACGCGGCTCACCGTCGCTCGTGGCCGTGCTCTTCGGCGCGAACACGGTGATCCTCTACCGCCTGCTCTGACGGGCTACACTGCGACGACCACGCGCTGGTGGCGGAATTGGTAGACGCGCCAGGTTGAGGGCCTGGTGGCCATTGCGGTCGTGGAGGTTCAAGTCCTCTCCAGCGCATGCAAGAGAAAGAGGCCCAGTGGGCCTCTTTCTCTTCTGACCCGCCGGCTCTCCATCTCCGCCCACCGGCTGACGGGCGGGGCTTGCCGGGCCGCGTCCCTCGACGGCACGGCGACCGATACCGACCGGTCTGCTCCCGCGACTGCGTACGGCCCATCGATGACGCCGTTGACGTCGTCCGGAAGGAGATCTACTCTGGGTGAAGAACACACGTTCGATCACCCAACCCAGGAGGCTCCACGGTGCAGGCCGAGACCGCGCTCACCGATCGACAGACCGAGATCTGGCAGTTCCTCGTCGAGTACGTCGACGGACACGGCTACCCGCCGACCGTGCGCGAGATCGGCGAGCGCGTCGGGCTCGCGTCCCCCTCGACGGTGCACGCGCACCTTGCGACCCTCGAGCGCGTCGGGCTGATCAAGCGCGACCCGACGAAGCCCCGTGCGATCGAGCTCACGGGCCATCGACGGGTCGACACGCGCACCGACGACGTCCCACGGCTCCCCTTGCTCGGACGCGTCGCCGCCGGCGGGCCGCTGCTGGCCGAGGAGAACGTCGAGGACGTGATCGCCGTGCCCGAGCCGCTCGGTGCGGGAGCGGACTTCCTGCTCACGGTCACCGGTGACTCCATGGTCGACGCCGGCATCCTCGACGGCGACACGCTCGTCGTGCAACGACGCGACGAGGCCCGCAACGGCGACATCGTCGTCGCGCTCGCCGGCTCGGACGAGACCGCGGACGAGGCGACCGTCAAGACGTTCTACCGCGAGGCCGACGGCCGCATCCGACTGCAGCCCGAGAACGCGGCCCTGGAGCCCATCTACGCCGACCACGTGCAGGTCCTCGGCAAGGTCGTGGGGGTGTTCCGGAGCATCCGATGAGCGCAGTGACCTCCCTTGCACGCACGCTCGACCAGGAGCTCCTGGCACTCAGCCGCGGGGCGAGCCTGGAGTGCCCGTGCTGCGGGGAGTTCGTGATGCGGCTGCGCGGCGTGCTCGCGTGCCCGGAGTGCCGATCGATCCTCGCCGACGGCCGATCGATCCCCGAGATCGCGCTGCCGAGCGTCGACGCAGGGGCCTGCTCGTAGGGTTACGCGTCACCGTTCCCGCGCGCCTGACAGTCGAGCCCGCGGCAGAGCACCGACTCACGCCGGGCCGCTAGCCGCCCGCGAGCGCCGCGCTGATCTGCTCGATCGCCGCCGCCTCCTGCTCCTCGACGCCGCCCTTCGCCTCGGCGACCGCGTGGGCCACCTCGAGCACGAACCCGCGGTAGGCCTCCAGCTCGTCCGGAGCCTTGGCCCCGAGCGTCACGACTGCTGCATGGAGCGCGTCCATCGTGCCCTGCTGCACCTCGGTCGGCGAGGCGACGAGTCCGAACCCGCTCGTGTGCGTGCCGGCGAGCTCACGGACGAGCTGACTGGGGCTGTCGCGGTGCCCGGCGAGCTGCTTGGCGATGGCGCTGGCCTCGCCGAAGCTGTCGGTGAAGTCCCGGTGGGCGGTCGAGACGAGCATCCCCGAGCCGGTCACGCCCTGCTGGAGCGCCTTCCACTCGTCCTCCGTGAAGTCCGCCTTGCCTGCCATCTCTCCTCCTCGACCGTGGGTGCCTGGTTGCGCCCGGAGGTCCCGCACGCCCACTCGCGTCCGATGCTCCGCGCCTGCCCGGTACCGTAGACGCCGCAGGCCGGATGGCCGCGGGCGCCTTCGGGCGTCCGAGGAAAGTCCGGACACCGCAGGGCAGGACGCTGGGGAAACCCCAGGCGGCGAAAGCCGACGGAAAGTGGAACAGAGAGGAGACCGCCCACAGACGACCGTGGGTAAGGGTGAAACGGTGGGGTAAGAGCCCACCAGCGGCCGCGGTGACGCGGTCGGCTTGCCAAACCCCGTCCGGTGCAAGGCGAAGCAGGTCCCGTTGACGCGGCCCGCCGAGGGACCGGGTACGCCGCTCGAGCCGTCGGGCGACCGCCGGCCTAGAGAGATGGCCATCCACGACAGAATCCGGCTTACAGGCCTGCTACCGATCGGGCCCCGCAAGGGGCCCGATCCACGTCCGGGGGGATGCCGAGCGCTCTGGCGGACGTCCGTCCGGCGCGTCGGCTCAGGCGGCGCGGAGGACGATCTCGATCGCGGTTCCCTCGTCGGCAGACGAACGGAGGGTGAAGCCACCGTCGATCGCTGCCGCGCGGCGGCGCATGCTCTTCAGGCCCTGACCCGCGCCGGCCGGTCTCGACCTCGAAGCCGACGCCGTCGTCCCTGACCGAGACGACCCGCCGGCCCGCTCGCCAGCCGATCCGCACCCACGCACGGCGGGCGTCGGCGTGGCGTCGGGCGTTGGCGAGACCTTCCTGGACGATCCGGAACACCTCGATCTGCTCGTCGGGCGCCAGGCGCACCGCGCCGTCGATCTCGAGCTCGACGTCGAGCGCGCCGTCAGCGGTCAGCACCTCGACGTACCGGCGCAGGGCCGCGTCGAACGGAGCCGTGCCGCTTGCGGAGGAGAGGGCGAGCACCGCGTACCGCGCCTCCTGCTGCGCCGCAACGGCCGCCTGCTTGAGCTTGGGGAGCGTCGTCTCCAGCGCCGCGCCGCTCTCGAGCATCGTCACGTGCGTCGAGATCGCGAAGAGGTACTGCGCGAGACCGTCGTGGATGTCCTGGGCGACCCGGGAGCGCTCGTCTGCGACGGCGCGTCCGAACTCCGCCTCGCTGATCGCGCGCCAGACGCCGACGAGCAGCACGCCGTAGGCGAGCGAGGCGGAGGAAGTCCCCCTGTAGGAGGTCACGGCTCGTCGTCACCGGCACGAGGACGTAGTGGAGGTCGGAGAACAGGATCAGGGTGAGGGTCGGCACGAGCCAGCTGTCGAGGTCACTACCGTGAGCGGCGGTAGCGAAGACCGAAGCCGACCGCAGCGACGACGGCGAGCGAGGCCTGCACGGCGTAGGCCGTCGCGAGCCCGGTGGTCGCAGCGCCGACCCCGTTCTCCGCGACGCCCCCGACGTCGAGTGACCGGGCGAGGAACCACATCACGGCGAGCAGCGCCAGCGAGCCGACCACGACCGCCAGGAGGATCGGTCGCCTGGTCGAGACCCGCCTCCCGATGAACGGGGCGACTGCGAGGAGCCCCGTCGCGACGAGCCCCGAAGCGACCCATGCCCATTCCTCCCAGGGGCTCGGCCGACCGCCGTCGAGAGACGGCGCCACGTCGAAGAGGACGGCGCCGACCGCCGACGTCACGAACGCGCCACAGAGCAACGCGTCCATGAGGCGCCCCTCGACGAGGAACCGGATCCCGGTCAGCACGGCGACGATCGCAGCGACGACTGCGACCGCCGTGCCGAGCGCCAGTCGCGATTCCGGATGGGGGTATCCGCCCAGCCGTCCCGTCAGGAGCAGCGTGAACGTGCCGAGCGAGAGGACGAGGACGAGCACGAGCTCGCCGATCAGCCAGGAGCGGTAGGAGTCGGGTCGTGCAGGCGGATTCACTTCCCTCTCATCGGCAGCGCCATCGCTGCCGATAAGACACCTGTGGCAGAGCGCATCCTCGTCGTCGACGACCATCCCCTGACCAGGGAGGCCCTCGCCTCCCTGCTCGAGCAGCACGGCTTCGAGATCGTCGGCCAGGCGAGCGACGGTGAGGAGGCGATCGAGCTCGCCGGGGCGGAGCAGCCCGATCTCGTCCTCCTCGACCTGACGATGCCGGGCATGGACGGGCTGACAGCGCTGCCGTTGATCCGTGAGGCGGCGCCCGCTCACTGCGGTCGTGGTGCTCACTGCGTCGGGCACCGAGGAGAACCTGCTCGCCGCCATTCGCGCGGGTGCGGCCGGCTATCTGCTGAAGAGCGAGCCCCCCGAGCGCATCGCGGAGTTCCTCCGCGGCGTCGCGCACGGCGAGGCGGCGCTGTCGGGCAGCGTCGCCCGGAGCCTCCTCGAGCGCGTTCGTGACGGAGGCCGGATGGGTGGGGTCCCCGAGGACGTCGCCGCCGTGCTCTCGGCCCGCGAGGTCGAGGTGCTCCTCCTGCTCGACGAGCACCTCTCGACCGAGGAGATCGCCGCCCGCCTCTTCATCTCCGAGCACACCGTGCGCTCGCACGTGAAGAGCCTCCTCCGCAAGCTCGGCGTCTCGTCACGCCGCGAGGCGCTCGAGCGCCTCGCCGGCTCCCCCGCCTGATCACTCAGCCGAGGTGAGCAGATCCGTCCTGCCGGGGCGATACCGCTGCGCGGCCGCGATGGCCGATGATCCATCTACCAACGCTCCCGCCGCAGGGGCAAGCGTGGGTGGGACAGACGCGAGACGGCCGGGCCGCACCCCGGCCGTCTCAGTGCTGGGGGACCTGCCGGACCCGTCGGTCGCGTTGAATGGGTGCCCCGCCTCCGGCGGGACACCAGACCCGGACGCAGACGCCGGCACCATGCGCACTGCAGGGTCAGTCAGACCGACGGCTGGCGGCCGGATGCCGGCTCCGCGGAGGCGAAGCCGCCGAGGGTCGCGGCGACGAGACCGGGGAGCGTCCGCACGTTGTAGCCGCCCTCGAGCACCGCGCACACGCGTGGCGCGAGCGAGGCGCACCGGGTGGCAAGCTCGCTGAACCCGTCGGCGGTCAGCGCGAGCCCCGCGATCGGATCGTCCACGTGCGCGTCGAAGCCTGCCGAGACGATCACGAGGTCGGGAGCGAAGGCGACGACCGCCGGCATGACGACCGTGTCGAAGATCTCGAGGTACTCCCTGTCACCCGGTCCCGGCAGGGAGCGGCACGTTGAGGCTCGTCGGGTCGCCGGTCCCCGGCCCACCCGTCCCGGGATAGAAGGGCCACTGGTGGAGTGAGGCGACGAAAACCGAGTCGTCTCCGCGAAAGATCGCCTCCGTGCCGTTCCCGTGGTGGACGTCCCAGTCCACGATCGCGACTCGCTCGACGCCGAGCGCATCCTGGGCGTGCCGGGCGGCGACCGCGACGTTCCCGAAGACGCAGAACCCCATCGCGCGGTCGTGGAGGGCGTGATGTCCGGGAGGGCGCACCAGAGCGAACCCGTCGGACTCGACCGCCGCGATCGCGCATCCCGCGGCAAGCCGAGCCGCCTCCCACGTCGTCGGCCCACCGAGCGTGTCTCCGTCCAGCCACTCCTCCTCCCTGAGACCCACGACCCGCTCGACGTACGCCACGTCGTGCACCCGCTCGATCTGCGTGCGGCTCGCCGGGCCCGCCGTTCGGATCGGACCGAGCGCGTCGTGGAGTGCAGTGAGCCGATCCTGCCGCTCGGGGTGGTGGTGGTGGCTCGTCGGATGGAGGTGCCCGAGCGCCGGGTGGGAGATCAGCTCCACGCGCCCTCCTCGAGCCGCTGCGCGAGCCGGGTCAGGCCGAGCGAGCGGGCCTGCTCCGCGGCCGCCACCTGATCGAGCGGACGGTCAGGCAGCGGTGGAAGCTCGAGGGTCGGATCGAGCGTCGCGACGTGACGGTACGTCCGCAGCGCATCCGCCTCCGAGCCGAACCGCCCACCCTCGAGCAGCCCCTCGAGCGTCGTCCCGTCGCCGAGGAGCGCCGCCGCCGTCTTGGCTCCCACCCCACGCGCCCCGGGGATCTTGTCGGACGGGTCACCGCGGAGCGCGATGAAGTCCGGGACGCGCTCCGGGTCGACGCCGTAGCGCTCGCGCACCTCGGCCGGCCCGATGCGCGCCAGCTCCGTGACGCCGCGCTGAGGCTGGAGGATCGTCACGTCCGATGCTGCCAGCTGGAACGCATCGCGGTCGGACGTCGCGACGAGCGTGCGGCCGCCGCGGACGCGCTCCGCCAGCACCGCCGCGGCGAGCACGTCGTCGGCCTCGAAGCCCGGCGTCTTGACGCAGACGGCCCCCGCGGCGGCGAGCAGCGACGGTGCGAGGTCGAGCTGCTCGACGAGCTCGGGATCGAACTCACGGCCGCTCTGGTAGCCGGGAAGGAGCTCGTTGCGGTAGGTCGGGTGGCCGAGCACGTCCCACCCGATCACGACCGCGCGCGGCTGCTCGGCGAGCCAGAGCCGTACGACCATCGACGTCAGCCCGGTGAGCAGGTTCCCGGGGCGGCCGTCGGCGCGACGGATCGAGCGTGGGAGCGCGTGAAAGGCGCGGTGCGCGAAGGAGTCGCCGTCGATCGCCAGGAGCGGCGCGGTCACCGCAGCGACGCCTCCAGCCCCAGGATCGCCTCCTGCAGCCGTGTCGTCGCCTCACCGGACGCGTCCGGCGCGAGCGCTCCGTCCGTCACGAGGTCGTCGAGCGCGACGGGAGGCCCGTACGCGACCCGAAGTGGGCCGAGTCGCGACAGGCGATCCGTCCCGGAGATCCCCGCGGGAACGAGCGGGACGCCGGCCTCGAGGGCGATCCTCGCCGCTCCGCTCCGCCAGCGCGCCTCGCGCTTCTTGCGGAGACCCTTCGAGCGGCGCGTCCCCTCGGGGAACATCACGACCACGTTGCCGGAGCGCGCCAGCTCGACCGCCGTAGCGATCGCCTCGTCGTCCCGCTGGCCTCGGCGCACGGGAAACGCGCCGGCAGAGGAGAGGATCGTGCCCAGAGGGAACCAGAACAGCTCCGACTTCGCCATGAACCGCAGATGCCTCCGCGGGAAGAGCGGAAGCCCGAGCGGCCACGGGTCGAAGTTCGAGAGATGGGTCGCCGCGAGCACGTAGCCGCCTGTGCGGGGGAGGTTCTCGGTGCCGCGCGCGCGGGCCCGGAAGACGACCTTGAGCACGGGCCAGCTGAGGACGCCGACGAAGAGGTAGACCAGGTTGGGCCTGGGCGGTGAGGCCATGGTGAGCCAGGATACGTCCACCCGGAGGGGTTGCGCCGTTTGACAGCCCCGCTACGGTGTGCCGCGTCATGGGCCGTCGCCTCGTCATCGTCGAATCGCCTGCCAAGGCCAGGACCATCGCCGGCTATCTCGGCGACGGGTTCTCCGTGGAGTCGAGCATCGGCCACATCCGCGACCTGCCGAGCCGGGCGTCCGAGATCCCGAAGGAGGATCGTGCGCGCTACGGCACGCTCGGCGTCGACATCGAGGGCGGGTTCGAGCCCTACTACATCGTCGACGCCGACAAGAAGCGCGTGGTCACCGACCTGCGCAAGAAGCTCGCGGACGCCGACGAGCTCCTGCTCGCGACGGATGAGGATCGCGAGGGCGAGGCGATCGCCTGGCACCTGCTGCAGGTGCTGAAGCCCAAGAAGGGCGTCGTCGTCCGCCGCATGGTCTTCCACGAGATCACGAAGGATGCGATCAAGCGCGCGCTCGAGGAGACCCGCGAGATCGACGAGCACCTCGTCGACGCCCAGGAGACCCGCCGCGTCCTCGACCGCCTCTACGGGTTCGAGGTCTCGCCCGTCCTCTGGAAGAAGGTCATGCCGCGCCTCTCCGCGGGTCGCGTCCAGTCGGTCGCGACGCGCCTCGTGGTCGAGCGGGAGCGCGAGCGGATGGCGTTCGTCGCGGCCTCGTACTGGGACGTCGTCGGCACGTTCGATCCGGGCGGGTTCGAGGCCACGGCTGGTCGCGCTCGACGGCACGAGGGTCGCGCAGGGGCGTGACTTCGGCGCCGACGGCCGCGCGAAGGCGGAGGTCGTCGTGCTCGACGAGGCCCGCGCCCACGCCCTGGCCGAGGCGCTGACCGGCAGGCCGTTCACGGTTCGCTCGGTCGAGGAGAAGCCGTACACCCGGCGGCCGGCCGCGCCGTTCATGACCTCGACGCTGCAGCAGGAGGCGAGCCGCAAGCTCCGCTTCTCGTCCCAGACGACGATGCGCGTGGCCCAGCGGCTCTACGAGAACGGCTACATCACCTACATGCGCACCGACTCGACGACGCTGTCCGAGCTCGCGCTGACCGCGGCCCGCAGCCAGGCCGCCGAGCTGTACGGCGCGGAGACGGTGCCCGCCGAGCCGCGACGGTACGAGCGCAAGGTCAAGAACGCCCAGGAGGCGCACGAGGCGATCCGCCCGGCGGGTGACACGTTCCGGCTCGCCGCAGCGAGCTCGCGCGCGAGCTCTCACGTGACGAGCTCGCGCTCTACGACCTCGTCTGGAAGCGCACGATCGCCTCGCAGATGAAGGACGCGTCACGGCCAGACCGTCTCGATCCGCATCGGCGCCGACCGCGACGACCGGCGAGGACGCGGAGCTCTCGACCGTCCGGCACCGTGATCACCTTCCCGGGCTTCCTCAAGGCCTACGAGGAGGGCCGCGACGACCCCTCGGAGCAGGACGAGGAGCGGCGGCTCCCGCAGCTCCAGGTCGGCCAGGCGGTCGAGGCGCTCGACGCTCGAGGCCGACGGCCACGAGACGAGCCCTCCTGCGCGCTACACCGAGGCGAGCCTCGTGAAGGCGCTCGAGGACAGGGGCATCGGCCGTCCGTCGACGTACGCGTCGATCATGGGCACGATCCTCGATCGCGGGTACGTCTTCAAGAAGGGCACGGCGCTCGTCCCGACGTTCCTCGCGTTCGCGGTCACGAAGCTGCTCGAGCAGCACTTCGGACGGCTCGTCGACTACGACTTCACCGCCCGGATGGAGGACGACCTCGACCGCATCGCCGCGGGCGACGAGAGCCGCGTCGACTGGCTGAGCCGGTTCTGGAACGGTGTCGGCGACGAGCCCGGCCTCCACGCGCTCGTCACCGACCAGCTCGACGAGATCGAGGCCCGGGAGATCAACTCGATCGAGATCCCGCGCACCGACGTCGTCGTGCGCGTCGGCCGGTACGGCCCGTACATCGAGCGGGGCGAGACCCGCGTGAGCGTGCCCGAGGACATCGCGCCCGACGAGCTCACGGCCGAGCTCGTCGAGGAGCTGCTCTCCCGGCCATCCGGCGAGCGCGAGCTCGGGAACGCATCCGGACACGGGCCGCCAGATCGTCGCGAAGGACGGCCGCTACGGCCCCTACGTGACCGAGGTCCTCCCCGAGGGGGACGACGCGAAGCCGCGCACCGCGTCGCTGTTCAAGACGATGGCGCTCGACACGATCACGCTCGACGACGCGGTGAGGCTGCTGACCCTGCCCCGGACGCTCGAGAGCCCCGACGGCCAGGAGATCGTGGTCGCGAACGGCCGCTACGGGCCCTTCGTGAAGATGGGGAGCCGAGACGAGGTCGCTCGAGAGCGAGGAGCAGCTCCTCACGCTCACGGTCGAGGAGGCGCTCACGGTGCTCGCGAAGCCGAAGGAACGGCGCGGCCGCGGGGCGCCGAAGCCGCCGCTCAAGGAGCTCGGCCCCGACCCGGGCAGCGGCAAGCCGCTCGTGGTGAAGGACGGCCGGTTCGGCCCGTACGTGACCGACGGCGAGACCAACGCGAGCCTGCGCCGGGGCGACGACGTCGAGGGGCTCACGCTGGAGCGGGCGCTCGAGCTGCTCGCAGAGCGGCGCGCGAAGGGGCCGTCGACTCCGCGCAAGCGCTCGTCGCGACGATAGGGCGGGTTCGAGTCCGAAGCAGTTGCTAGGGTCCCCCGTCCACCGGCTCGCCAGGCCGGATCGCCGCTGCACCGGGTGCACCCGGGTCGCTCGCTTCCACGGAATACGAGACCCCGGCCGCTCGTTGCGGGCTTGTGACACGCCGTTTCCCACACCGACCCCTGGAATCGCGGGGAATTCCCCTTAGAGTCCGGAGAGATCGTGCTCCACCGACCGAATCGAAGGGACTGACACCGGCTTGACGCAGAACCAGCTCATCGAACTGTTCGAGACGGACCAGCTCCGCGCCCTGGTCGAGCGCTCCGAGGAGCGCGGCTGGGTGGACCCCGCGGAGCTCGAGGTGTTCAAGACCGAGCACGAGCTCGCGGACGACGAGCTCGAGCAGATCCAGCGCGAGCTCGAGGCGATGGGGCTCGAGATCGGTGCGCCGGTGCAGCCGGCCGACGAGAAGGAGCGCGAGCGCGAAGCGCAGGAGGCGGCCGTGTGGGCCGCCGAGTCGCTGAGCGGTGCCGCGGACTCCCTCCAGCTCTTCCTCGCCGACGTCGGCAAGCACAAGCTCCTGACCGCCGCCGCAGGAGGTGCAGCTCGCGAAGCGGATCGAGCGCGGCGACCCGACGGCAAAGCGGCACATGATCGAGTCGAACCTGCGACTCGTCGTCTCGATCGCGAAGGGCTACCGCGGGCTCGGCGTCCCGTTCCTCGACCTGATCCAGGAGGGCACGCTCGGCCTCAACCGCGCGGTCGAGAAGTTCGACTGGCGCCGCGGCTACAAGTTCTCGACGTACGCGACCTGGTGGATCCGCCAGTCGGTGCAGCGCGCGGTCGCGAACCACGCGCGGACGATCCGCGTTCCGGTGCACGTCGTCGAGCGCCAGCAGAAGCTCTCGCGGGCCGCCCGCCGGCTCGAGGTGGAGCTCGGGCGCGAGCCGACGAAGGAGGAGCTCGCCGAGGCGACAGGGCTGCCGATCCAGCACGTCGAGGAGGCGATGGGCGCCGCGCACGCGTCGGTCTCGCTGAACCAGACGGTCGGCGCGGACGACGAGGGCGAGCTCGGAGACCTCTTCGCCGACCGCGAGGCTGCCGACCCGTTCGACGAGGCCGAGGAGTCGCTGCGCCGCCAGGGCGTGCGCCGGGCGCTCGACGCGCTGCCGGAGCGCGAGCGACGGATCCTCGAGCTGCGCTTCGGGTTCGAGGGCGAGCCGTGGACGCTCGAGGCGATCGGCCACGAGCTCGACCTGACGCGCGAGCGCGTTCGGCAGCTCGAGGGCCAGGCGCTCTCGCGGCTCGCGGCGATCCGCGAGCTCGCGTCGCTCGCAGCCGCGTAGGCGAACGGTCGAAGGCCAGCTCCGACCGGCTCCGAGCGTGCGCTCGGAGGCGGTCCGCTGCCGCTCGCGTCCACCAACCTCCTGCGCCGAAACGGGTCATACTCCCGATCAGCTCGCATCGAGTGCGAGAACCATCGAGAATCGGGAGCAACGCATGCCCAGGCTGTTCACATTCGGTGCTGTGGTCGGCGCTGTTGCGCTCACCGCAGTCACCGCGGCACTGGCGGGACCGTCGAGGTCGACCGCAAGCGACACCCTCGTGTTCGGCTCGTCGGCGGACCCCGTGTCGCTCGACCCGGCCGTCACCAGCGACGGTGAGTCGTTCCGGCCACAGGCCCAGATCTACGAGACGCTCGTCTCCCAGGTTCCCGGCACGACGAAGAACGCGCCGGGACTCGCAATCGGCTGGAAGAACACGAACGGTGGCAAGACGTGGACGTTCAAGCTGCGCAAGAACGTCACGTTCCACGACGGCACGCCGTTCAACGCCAAGGCCGTCTGCGCCAACTTCGACCGTTGGTACAACTTCACCGGCGCCCTGCAGTCGGATGCGGCGTCGTACTACTACAACGTCGTCTTCGGCGGCTTCAAGAAGCCCGAGAAGGGCTCTCCGGGCCCGGCGCAGGGTCTCTACAAGAACTGCCAGGCCAAGGGCACCGACGTTGCCGTGATCAACCTGCGACGCGTCTTCGGCCCGTTCGTCGGTGCGATGACGCTCGCACCCTTCTCGATCCAGAGCCCGACGGCGATGGCGAAGTACGGCGCCGACAAGGGCAAGCTGACCGCGGACGGCGTGTTCGTCCCGCTCGGGACGTACGGCGCGCCCGGCGGCCAGGCGGTCGGCACCGGTCCGTTCAAGCTCGAGTCCTGGAAGACCGGGGACAAGCTCGTCCTGGTGCGCAACGACGGCTACTGGGGCAAGAAGGCATTCCTCCGGCGCGTCATCATCCGCCCGATCGCCGACAACGCGGCGCGCCTGCAGGCGCTGCAGACGGGTGAGATCCAGGGCTACGACAACGTCGAGCCGCAGGACGTCAAGACGATCCAGAAGTCGAAGAGCCTCAAGGTGCTCGACCGGCCGCCGTTCAACGTCGCCTACGTCACGATCAACCAGGCGGTCGAGCCGTTCGACAACATCCTCGTCCGCAAGGCGTTCGCCTACGGGCTCGACCGGGCAGGCGTCGTGCGCTCGTTCTACGCCGGCCGCGCGATCGTGGCCAACGAGTTCCAGCCCCCGGGGGTGTTCGGCTACTCGACGAGCGTCGCGAAGTACCCGTACAACCCGGCGAAGGCGAAGGCCCTCCTCAAGCAGGCCGGCCTCACGCTCCCGGTGGAGGTCGAGTTCTGGTACCCGACGGACGTCTCACGGCCGTACATGCCCGACCCGAAGCGGAACTTCCAGGGCTTCCAGGCGAGCCTTGCGAAGTCCGGGTTCAAGGTCGTCCCGAAGAGCGCTCCGTGGCGTCCCGACTACCTGGGCAAGGCGGACTCCGGCACGGCCGGCGCCGCCAACCTGCTCGGATGGACAGGCGACTACGCCGACCCGGAGTCGTTCCTCGGCGGCATCCTCCGCGCGGAGAAGCAGTTCGGCATCGACAACGCGATCGGCAAGAAGCTGTACGCCGACCTCGACAAGGCGCTGGCGATCACGAACGTCAACGCCCGCGCGGCGGCCTACAGGAAGATCAACAACTACGTCATGGCCAACGTGATCGGCGTGCCGTACGCGCACAGCACACCGGCGCTGGCCTTCGCGAAGAACGTCGTGGGCTACAAGCCCAGCCCGACGCTGAACGACCTCTTCGCGCTGGTGCGGGTGGTCTGACACCGATGCAGGACGAGCACGCGGGGGCCGGCGCGCGCCGGCCCCCGCGTTCGCCCGAGGGCGGCCACTAGATGCTGCGTTTCATCGTCCGCCGGCGTCCTGCTGATGGTCCCGGTCCTGATCGGGCTGTCGATCCTGATCTTCATCTGGGTGCGGGCGCTGCCGGGAACGCCGGCGGAGTCGCTGCTGGGCGAGCGGGCGGACGAGCAGTCGATCGCCCAGATCCGCGACCAGCTCGGGCTCGACGACCCGATCTACGTGCAGTACTGGCGCTACGTCAGCACGATCTCGAGCGGCGACCTCGGCACCAGCATCGCCTCGCGCCGGCTGATCACGGACGAGCTCCGCGAGCGGTTCCCCGCGACGATCGAGCTCGCGGTCGCGGCCGGGATCTTCGCCGTGCTGGTCGGGATCCCGCTCGGGTTCATGGCGGCGAAGCGGTACGGCACGCCGTTCGACCACGCGAGCCTGGTGCTGTCGCTGATCGGCGTCTCGATCCCGATCTTCTTCCTCGCGATCATCCTCAAGTACGTCTTCGCGGTGCGGCTCGGCTGGTTGCCGAGCGTCGGCCGGCAGGACGTGCTGATCGACGCCGAGCACCCGACGAACTTCTACGTGCTCGACGGGATCGTCACCGGCAACTGGAACGCCGCCTGGGACGCCACGCAAGCACCTGATCCTCCCGGCGATCGCGCTCGGCTCGATCCCGCTGGCGATGATCGCCCGGATCACCCGCGCCTCGGTGCTCGACGTCCAGAACGAGGACTACGTGCGCACCGCGCGCGGCCAAGGGCCTGCCTCCCGCACGGTCGACCGCCGGCACGTGCTGCGCAACGCGATGCTGCCCGTCATGACGGTGATCGGCCTGCAGGTCGGCCTGCTGCTGTCGGGCGCCGTGCTCACCGAGACCGTCTTCGCGTTTCCCGGGGTCGGACGTGGATCCAGGAGGCGATCTTCAACCGCGACTACCCGGTGCTCCAGGGCGGGATCCTCTTCATCGCGGTCATCGTCGTCGCTCGTCAACCTGATCGTCGACATCTCCTACGGCCTCCTCAACCCCCGCATCAGGCTGGCAGGGAAGTAATCCGTGAGCGCGCCGCAGATCGAGGCCGTCGTCAACGAGCCGCCAGGGCACGGGGCTCTGGAGGGACGCCTGGCGCAAGATGCTGCGGAACCCGGCCGCCGTCGTCGGGCTCGTGATCATCGGCGACCTTCGTGCGATGGCCGTCTTCGCGCCGCTGATCGCGCCGTACAGCCCGCTCGACCAGGACCTCAGCCTGATCGAGGACGGCTGCTGCCCGGGCCCGTCGCGCCGAGCACCGGATGGGCGTGGACGACCTCGGCCGCGACGAGTTCTCCCGCGTCCTCTACGGCGCCCGCTACTCGCTCCTCATCGGCATCGTGTCCGTCACGGTCGGGCTGTCCGTTCGGCCTCGTGATCGGCGCGATCGCGGGCTACTTCCGGCGTCTGGACGGCGGTGATCATGCGGATGGTCGACATCATGCTCGCGATCCCGGGCTTCCTGATGGCGATCGGCATCGCCGCGCTCTTCGGCGGTGGCGGGCTGGTGCCCGTGATGATCGCGATCGGGGTGGTGAACATCCCCATCTTCGCGCGGATGACTGCGCGGCTCGATCATCGGCCAGCGCGACGCCGACTACGTGCTCGCGGCGCGCTCGGTCGGGGTGCCCGGACGCCGCGCGCTGTGGGGGCACATCCTCCCGAACGCCGATCTCGCCGGTCATCGTCGCAGGGCACGCTGGCGCTCGCGACCGCGATCATCGACGCCGCGGGCCTCGGCTTCCTCGGGCTCGGCCCGCAGGATCCCGCGACGCCCGAGTGGGGCCCGATGCTCACGGGCGCGACGCGGTACCTGCAGACCGCGCCCTTCCTCGCGATCTTCCCGGGCCTCGCGATCATCGTCGCCGCGCTGGGCTTCAACCTCGTCGGCGACAGCCTGCGCGAGGCGCTCGACCCGAAGCTGCGTGGCCGTGTCTGAGCGCACCCCCCTCCTCGAGGTCGAGGACCTGCGCGTCACGTTCGCGACCGAGCGCGGCACGATCCACGCCGTCGACGGCGTCTCCTTCGACGTCCGGCCGGGCGAGACGATCGGCATCGTCGGCGAGTCGGGCTGCGGCAAGTCGGTGACCTCGCTCGCGCTCCTCGGGCTCCTGCCGCGCGCCGGCGGTGTGACCGGCGGCAAGGCGACCTTCGACGGCGACGGACTCTGCTCGAGCTCTCCGAGCGCGAGCTGCGATCCATCCGCGGGCGGCGAGATCGCGATGATCTTCCAGGACCCGATGACGAGCCTCAACCCGGTGCTGACGATCGGGAAGCAGATCCGGGAGGCGCTGCAGACGCACCTCGGGATGAGCCGCAAGGAGGCGAACGACAGGGCGACCGCGCTCCTCGACCAGGTCGGCATCCCGAGCCCCGCGACCGCCTCGGCGACTACCCCCACCAGTTCTCGGGCGGGATGCGGCAGCGCGCGATGATCGCGATGGCGCTCGCCTGCGAGCCGAAGCTCCTGATCGCGGACGAGCCGACGACCGCGCTCGACGTGACGATCCAGGCGCAGATCCTCGACCTGCTGCGCGAGCTCGTCGCCGAGCGCGACACGGCGCTGATCCTGATCACCCACGACCTCGGCGTCGTCGCCGGGATGTGCGAGCGCGTGAACGTGATGTACGCCGGCACGATCGTCGAGGAGGGCACCGCCGACCAGGTCTTCGCGCGACCCGCGCCACCCGTACACGCTCGGGCCTGCTGCAGAGCGTCCCGCGCCTCGACACCGGCGCGGCAGCAGAAGCTCCACCCGATCGCCGGGCTCGCCGCGCGACATGCTCGTGCGCACCGTCCCGCTGCCCGTTCGCGCCGCGCTGCAGGTTCGCGACGGAGGCCTGCGCGAGCGGCTCCCCGCGCTCGAGCGGCTCGATACCGGGCAGCGGGCAGCGTGCCTGCACCCGGTCGACGCAGACGAGTGGCGCACGTCACGGCTCGGAGGAGCAGCAGCATGAGCAGACGCCGCGGAGACGCCGGCGACCGGGACGCCGCTGCTCGAGCTGGACGGGCTCCGGATGTGGTTCCCGATCAAGTCGCGGGATCGTCCTCGACCGGCACGTCGGCGACGTCAAGGCCGTCGACGGCGTGAGCCTGCGGATCCCGCGCGGCGAGACGCTCGGTCTCGTCGGCGAGTCCGGCTGCGGCAAGTCGACGGTCGGGCGGGCGATGCTCCGGCTCTTCGAGCCGACGGGCGGCCGGATCCTGTTCGACGGTCAGGACATCACGACGCTCGGCGAACCAGCTGCAGCCGCTCCGCCGACGGATGCAGATGGTCTTCCAGGACCCGTTCGCGTCGCTCAACCCGCGCCACTCGGTCGGGAAGATGGTGGCGGAGCCGCTCCAGGTGCACCACATCGCGTCGGGCGACGAGGCGCGCGTCCGGGTGCGCGAGCTGCTCGAGGTCGTCGGGCTGCCCGCCGACGCCGCGACGCGGTACCCGCACGAGTTCTCCGGCGGTCAGCGCCAGCGCATCGGGCTCGCCCGCGCGCTCGCGCTGAACCCCGAGCTCGTCGTCGTGCGACGAGCCGGTGTCGGCGCTCGACGTCTCGATCCAGGCCCAGATCGTCAACCTGCTGGAGGAGCTCCAGGTCGAGTTCGGCCTCACCTACCTCTTCATCGCCCACGACCTCGCCGTGGTCCGGCACATCTCCGACCGGATCGCCGTGATGTACCTCGGCAAGATCGTCGAGATCGCCTCCGAGCGACGACCTCTACGACCACCCGCAGCACCCGTACACGATCGCGCTGCTCTCCGCGATCCCGATCCCCGACCCCGCGATCGAGCGCACTCGATCGGCGATCCGCGTCCCTGGTGACCTGCCGAGCCCTGCGAATCCCCCGTCCGGGTGCCGGTTCCACACGCGCTGCCCGTGCGTGCAGCCGACCCGCTGCCGCGACGAGGGGCCCGCTGCTGCGCGAGATCGCGGGCCACGAGGTGGCCTGCCACTACGCGGAGCAGGTCGTCAGCGGCGCGCTGACTCCCACGACATAGGGGGTGCGCATCCCCCACCGTGGGGGAAAAGCCACGCGGGCGCAGCCCGGAAGGTGCGCTGCGCCTAAAGGGGCATCGCCAGACGGCCGATACCCCCACCGTGGACGCAGCAGAGCGCAAGGAGATCCTCGACCGTTACCGTGACCACAGCCGTCGCTTCGAGGCGGCTGCGGCCCGGCGCGGTGCCAGTCGCACCGGCTCGGTGATCCCGTTCTCGAGCACGCCTCCCCGCGAGCTCGAGCAGAAGCCGACCGCTCGGGAGATCGAGGTGCTGCAGCTGGTCGCGGACGGACTCGTCAACCGCGACATCGGCAAGACGCTGTTCCTCTCCGAGGAGACGGTCAAGTCGCACGTCCGTCACATCCTCGCGAAGCTGCAGGCGCGCAGCCGAGCCCACGCCGTCGCTGTGGGCTTCCGGCGTGGGCTCATCGGCTGAACGCGTTATCTGTTCGTTCGTCGCGGCCCGGTCTCACGAACGGCTCTCACGCACGGTTCCCCCGTTAGAGGGATGCCCCGTGGTCAGCGCGAAACCAGACTACGACGACGAACTACCAGTCCTTCACGCCGGCGGACATGGCGGCAAGAAGGAGATTGCTGAAGAGGTACTTCCTCATAGCTAACTCCTGGGTTGGGAACTGACGGCAGCAACAGCGTATACCCCATTCGAGTGATGAAGCAAGTCAACTCACACAAGCGACCTCAGAGGCCAAAGCCCCTCGTCATCTGGGTCTTTGGCCTCACATCCGTGGCGGTCACGCTTGCTGCAGTCCTCGTCGCACGCGGATACACGCCTGGCAACCCATGGGTCATCGCCGCACTGTGTTTCGCCGCAGCGTTTGCAGAACGTGGAACCGTTCGACTCTCGACGACGACGGAACTCTCGATCTCGCCTGCACTGACGCTCTTTGCCGCCGTTCTCTTTGGCCCGCTCGCGGGCGGCATCGTCGGGGCAGCAAGCGAACTTGGCGATAGCGAACTGCTCGGGGAATCGACCCCCGGTAGACAGCCCCACCTCAAGTGGCTGAACTACACCAGCACTCGCTTCATCTCCGGTGTCGCGATGGGCGTATGCGCACAGGTCGTGCAAACGTATGGCCCGAGACCACCGGCCTAGTACTTGCGACCCTCGCAGCATCATTGGTCGGCGAAGCCCTAGAGATTGCCTTTGCGTCGATCACAAGCTCACTGCGCGGCAACCGTTCCCACATCGCTCGCACAGTCGGCCCGCTGATGGTGACCGCGACATGCGTCTACGCCCCGGCCGTGGCCGCCCTCGCCTACGCATACACCGAGACTTCCCCATGGACAGCGCTCCTGTTCCTAGCGCCAGCTTTGGCCGCGCAGCGGTTGTTCAGCCTCAACCAAGAGAGAGGCCGACTCTATGACGAGCAGGTCAAGCTAACCCTTGAGCTCACTCAGGCCAACGACACACTCCGCGCCGCCAACGTGTCATTCGCAACCGCCCTCGTCCAGACTCTCGAAGAGAGCGACCTCTACACAGCGGGGCACTCAAGGGCCGTCGCGACCTACTCGCGTGACATTGCGGTCGGCTCGGGCTACCCGCGGATGAGCGAGATCGCACATACCTCTGTGGGTTGTGCATGACATCGGAAAAATCGGTCTTCCGTCAGCGGTCCTGAACAAGGAAGGCCTTCTGACGGTCGAAGAGCGCCGAGAGATGGAGAAGCACTCGGAGATCGGCGAACGAATCCTTGCGAAGGTCGCCGCGTACTCGGACGTCGCCCGGGTGGTAAGACACCACCACGAACGCATCGACGGCGAGGGATATCCCGACAGGCTGCCTGGAGCAGACATCCCCCTTACGTCGAAGATCATCGCTGTCGCCGACGCGTACAACGCAATGACCTCAGACCGGCCGTATCGAAAGGCAATGGCATACGAGGTCGCCCGCGATCGGCTGCTGCAAGCGATGGGAAGCCAGTTCGAGCCGGAAGTTGTGGTGGCTTTCATCGCCGAACTCGCGGTCCGTGATGCAGCGTACCGCGAAGCTCGCGGCGATGGTTTTGGCCAGCTCGACCCGGAACAGGCCATGACAACCATCACGCTCTCACTCGTCAGCGTCGTTGACGCCGCGTGATCGCCGAGGTTGTTGAGAATCAGCGAGCGCCGAGACCGTATGCCGAGTTTGGCGTAGATCGCGAGAGGTGGAGTTTCGCAGTGTGCTCCGAGATAAACAGTTGGCGCCCAACCTCAGCGTTCGAAAGCCCTTCACACACAAGATCGTGAACCTCGCGCTCGCGGGGGGAGAGACGCGTGATCGGGTCGAGCAGTTCCGCAGGCGTCGACTGCAGCTCCGCAAACAGACATGTCGTCGCCGGCACGTCTGACCAGGAAGACAATCGACTCCCTCGCAGAGGGAATGGCCAGCATCGCCGGAATGAGTTCCTCGTTACAGCGATATGCGGTCACCAGAAGGTCGACTGCTCCGCATGCGAAGGCCTCCTTGAGCGCTTCCACGGACATCGTTCCAAGGTCGTCTCGTCGCGCCTTGAGAGCGATTACGAGGTCGGTTGCGCGACGAGTTGGGCCGATTCGACACCGCTAGTAGCAGCACGGGCCATGCGGCGAGCGCGGCTGCGTCTTGAAGACGGCCGATGGATGCGAGTGCAAGCGCCCTTGACCCGAAGACCTCGCCCCTCATGCTCGGCAGCGCCCGTGAAACGCTGGGCGGCTCCGTAGCGCATGCTTCCGCAACGTCGCCGATCTGAAGGAGAATCCGAGTCCGGATCGCATAGGCGTTCTGGATCCCGTTTTCATCGTGGATCTGCGTAGCAAGGCGTGCGGAGTGCTCGATGGCTGTCAATGCTTCATCGAACTCACGCATCCCAGCTTGGGCGACGGCAAGGTTCGAGAAGCCATAGGGAAGCGCAGGGTCAACGCGGTACTCCGTGGACTCGTGGATCAGCGACTCAGCCTGGACGCGGCGTCGGCGTAGTGCCCGGCGAGCGCTAGACCCCAGGAGAACATGCTCCGAAACGAACACCGCTCGACCGGATCGTCGAGCCTAGACACCAATTCCGCCACTCGATACCCATCCGCCAGATCGTGGACTCGCCCAAAGCGAAACCCAACACTAAGCTGCTTATCGACCGTTCTCACGAGATCCCCGGCATCGTCATCGAGGGCGGTCGAGGTAAGCTCTGCGAGCAGATCAAGCGCCTCGAGCCGCTCAAGCGCCGAGAGACACATGACCTGCCCCCACTGCGCCTGTCTAGACCTCCTGACGTCCGGCGCGACCCTAACCGCTTCGCCGTAGAGGGACAGCGCCTCCTCTTCCATCGATCCAACATGCGCCGCTCGAGCGCCGATAACGAGCGCACCGAAAGCGGCGTCGGGATCCGAAGGCAGGCCAGACGAGAGCATGCCCTTCACGATCGTGAGCGCCGTAAGGTGACGACCATGCCGAAGGCTCATCTCTGCTTCGGCAATCGACATGTCGGGCGACACAACTCCCTCCGCTTTGGCGTATGCCAGCAGGCGGTCGATCTCGCGAAGTCGCCCAGTCGCAGCGAGATCCTTGATTGCCGGGTCGAGGATCTCGTGGATCGGATCAGGCGATCCCTCGTGCGATAGCGTCTCTACTGCGCTGTCCCAGTCGCGCCTACGGACAAACTCACTTCGCGCGATCTTGAGCGTGCGACCAACATCGAGATCGGACTTGCTGAAGCGCCGCCCTACCAACCGCGCCGCAAGCGGATGGAGCTCCAGCCGACCCTCGCGCTCATCGATGATCCCGAGTGCGAGTGCTTCGTCGCAGACGCGTGTGGCGCGGTCGGGGCCGAGCAGGAGGCGTGCGAGATCCCGATCGATCATGGGCATCGCGGCGAGGAGTGCGAGCGCATCGGCGAGGTCAGGATCGAGCCCGCGGAAGACCTCCTCTGCGAAGAACGCGTACAGGCTCTCGGGCATGTCGGCATCGATCTCCGTGACATCCGGCGCCATCCCGGCGAGCCCGATCACCGCCGGCCACCCGTCTGCGAGCGTGAGGAGGCCCGACGAGAGATCGAGGCGACCGCCCTCGAGCACCTCGGCGGCCTCCTCTGTGGTCATCGCGAGCATCGCCTGGGTGATCTCGAGGACGTCTCCGTAGAGGAGCGCCTTTCCGTGCACCCAGGCAGGACGGACACGGCTCGCGATGAGAAGCTGCACCGGCGAGCGCAGGGCGAGCTCCTCGACGAACCGCTCGGGGCCTTCCGCGACGGTCAGATGCTCGTAGTCGTCGATCACGATCCACGCGTCACCGGGCCACTCGACGACGTCCTCCGCGAGCATCTCCCCGAGCAGGACGGCCTCTCGCTCGGGATCCTCCGTCACCGACAGGCGCTCCAGCATCCTCCGGCCGGCGTCGGGAAGGATCGGCGCGATCGCAGCCTGAAGCTCGCGCGCGACCACCGCCACATCCGTCGCCGACCGGCGCGCCCGATACCACCCGATGCGGCGACCGTCGCCGGCGGCCCACTGCTCGAGCAGCACGGTCTTCCCGTAGCCCGGCCCGGCGACCATCGTCCGCAGCCGCGCCTTCGACCGGTCGAGGGCGGCGATCAGGCGTGGCCGCTCCACGACGCGGCGGCGCCGGATCCTCGGTCGGGTCGAGACCTCGGTCATCGTGGCGGGAGAACCTACTGCAGCCCGCGGCATTTGCAAAGGACCCGCGGGGAAGGAAAGACGACGCCCGCGACCGGCGGGGGCGGGTCGCGGGCGTCGGCCGTCAGCTCCGCCGGACGCGGAGCGCGGCGAGGGAGGGTGCGTAGGGATCCTCACCCGTGAGCAGCCGGTACGCGGCCGGGATGTGACGACGCCGAGCGACACCCAGCTTCTGCCGGAGCGTGTCGCTGTGCGCCTTCGCCGTCCGCGGAGAGATCCCCAGACACTCCCCCACCTCGTCGTTCGAGCACCCGGCCGCGATGAGCGACACGATCGTCCGTTGTCGCTCGGTGAGCTGCGGCCGGGGGGTTGCGGTGGTGGTAGTGGTCGTCGTCATGGCGCCATTCAAGCGTCCCCCGATCGAGGGAGCCATTCAGCGCCGGGTGTATTTCGCGATGTATTCCACTACACCTGAACTATGCTTCAGGTATAGTGCTTTCCGTGGAAGTCAGCGCCGTCTTCTGGGTCGTCTTCGTCGCCGCCGTGCTGGCACTGCTCGCCGTCGACTTCTTCCTCTTCGGCCGAAAGCGGCATCACCTTTCGCGGGTCGCTCATCTGGAGCCTCGGCTGGTTCGCCCTAGGGATCGGGTTCACCGCAGTGGCCTTCGCCGTCGGAGGAGGCGACGCCGGTGGCGAGTACCTCGCCGGCTATCTGATCGAGCGCAGCCTCTCGATCGACAACATCTTCGTCTTCGCGTTGATCTTCGGGTACTTCGCCGTCCCGATGGACAAGCAAGGCCCGCTCCTGTCGCTCGGGATCGTGATGGCGCTGGTGCTCCGCGCCGGGTTCATCGTCGCCGGAGCCGCACTGCTCGACGCCTTCCACTTCACGATCTACCTCTTCGGCGCGCTGCTCGTGGTCACGGGCATCCGTCTTGCGCTGCACAAGGACCAGGAGGTGCACCCCGACCGCAACCCCGTCGTGCGCCTGATGCGGAAGGTGTGGCCGGGCGCGACCGTCATGGCCGCGGTCGTGGTCACGCTCGCCACGACGGACATCATCTTCGCGATCGACTCGATCCCCGCGATCTTCGCGGTCACCGACGACACGTTCATCGTCTTCGCCGCGAACGCCTTCGCCCTCCTTGGCCTCCGATCGCTGTACTTCCTGCTCGCCGGGATGATGGACCGGTTCGCCTACCTCAGCATCGGACTCGCGCTCGTGCTCGTATGGGTCGGCGCGAAGATGCTCCTGACCGACATCTGGAAGATCCCGATCTGGCTCTCGCTGCTCGTGATCGTGGGCATCCTCGCGGCTGCGATCGGGCTCTCGCTGATCCGAACCAGACCGGGCGGCGGCAAAGGCGTCGGCGCGCCCCGCGGAGAGCCGGCATGAGCCTTCGGTCTCCGTCCGAGACTCCTGCGTCCGTCACCGGCGACAAGCCGGCTCGGGCGGCGACTCGCGCACCCCGCGCAGCGAGGATCTCCCCGACGAAGGAGGACGAAGCATGAGCACCCGGTGGACGTTCCTCTCCCACCATGCGCACGTCCTGCTGTGCATCGCGCGCGACCCCGACACCCGCCTCCGGGAGGTCGCATCCGAAGTCGGCATCACGGAGCGGGCAGTCCAGGCGATCGTCAACGACCTCGTGGAGGAGGGGTACCTCACCCGTGAGCGCGTGGGGCGGCGCAACCACTACGAGATCCATCCCGAGGCACCGATGCGCCACCCGATGCATCACGACATCGACGTCGGGACGCTCGTCGGACTGCTCGAGCATGAGAACACGGCTGCGAGATGACCTGCGGCTTTCCCGCGACGTGACACGCGCCCGCGCGGATGCCGGGCGGCGACGTCTCGACGAACCTTCCGACAGGTGGGCTCCCCAACGGGCAAGATCGAGAACATGGTCGAACCGGTCGACGTCATCCTCCGCGACGGCGCCACGATGCGTCTGCGCGCGCCGACGGTGCACGACATCGATGCGATCATCGCATTCTTCGCCGCGCTGAGCTTTCAGAGTCGCGTCCTGCGGTTCCACGGCTACGCCGAAGCGGGAGAGCGGTTCGCACGGACGCTCGTCGCCCCCGACTGGAGCGAGAAGGGAGCGCTGGTCGCGGTCCTCGGCGAGGTCGACGACGAGAGGATCGTCGGGATCGGAAACTACGTGCGGCTCCGCGACCGGCACACTGCCGAGGCGGCATTTGCGGTCGCCGACGACTCGCAGCGCCGGGGAATCGGCACGCGCCTCGTCGAGCAGCTCGCGGGCCGTGCTGCCGAGCACGGCATCGACCGGTTCGTCGCCGAGGTGATGCCGGAGAACGCGGCGATGCTCGGCGTGTTCGAGCGTGTGGGCTTCCGCATCAGCCGCGCGCTCGAGGACGGGGTGGTCGAGGTCGCGTTCCCGATCACGCCGACCGAGGCGTACACCGCACGCGTCGACGAGCGCGACCACGTCGCCGTCACCGCCTCGCTGCGGCCCGTTCTTCCTGCCGACGACGGTCGCCGTGATCGGCGCGTCGTCCCGTCGTGGGTCGATCGGCGGCGAGCTCTTCCGCAACGTCCTCACGGGCGACTTCACCGGGGCGGCGTATCCGGTCAACCGCGGTGGAGAGCCGGTCGGGGGGGTCAAGGCGTACACGTCGATCGAGGAGATCCCCGACGAGATCGACCTCGCGGTGATCTGCCTGCCCGGCGACCGGGTGCTCGAGGCGGCCGAGTCGGCTTTACGTCACGGGACGCGCGCGCTCTGCGTGATCTCGGCAGGCTTCGCGGAGATCGGCCCCGAAGGGCGCGAACGCCAGAACGAGCTCCTGGCGCTCGTCCGCGCGCACGGCGCACGGCTCGTCGGCCCGAACTGCCTCGGCATCGCGTCGGCCGCGGTCGGGCTCAACGCGACGTTCGCACCGCGGGCGTTCCCCCGTGGGCGCATCGGCTTCTCCTCGCAGAGCGGAGCGCTCGGCCTCGCGCTGCTCGAACGCGCAGAGGCGCGAGGGCTCGGCGTCTCGGCGTTCGTCTCGATCGGGAACAAGGCCGACGTCTCCTCCAACGACCTCCTCGAGTGGTGGGAGGACGACGACGAGACGGATCTCGTCCTGATGTACGTCGAGTCGTTCGGCAACCCGCGCAAGTTCGCCCGCATCGCGCGGCGGCTCGCCCGCGAGAAGCCGGTGCTCGCGATGAAGAGCGGCCGCTCGCGCTCCGGTCGTCGCGCGGCGGGCTCCCACACGGCCGCGCTGGCCGGCTCCGACGCCGCGGTCGACGCGCTGTTCCGCCAGGCGGGCGTGATCCGGGCCGAGACGCTCGCCGAGCTGCTCGACGTCGCCGCGCTCCTCTCGAGCCAGCCGGCCCCGCGCGGGAACCGCGTCGCCGTGATCACGAACGCCGGTGGTCTCGGGATCCTGTGCGCCGACGCCTGCGAGTCCTCGGGGCTGGAGCTTCCGCCGCTCGCGCCGGAGACCCAGGCGCGGCTCGGCGAGCTGATGCCCTCGGAGGCGAGCACCGCGAATCCCGTCGACATGCTCGGGTCGGCCACCGACAGCCTCTACGCCGCCGTCGTGCCGGTCGTCCTCGAGGACCCCGGGATCGACGCGGTGATCGCGCTCTTCGTGCCGCCCGTCGCGGTCGACACGCCGGCCGTCGGCACGCGCGATCTCGGAGGCCGCGGCCTCGAGCGAGTCCGGCAAGCCGGTGCTCGCGGCGATCGTCGCCGCCGAGGGCCCTCCGCTCACGCTCCGCTCTGCGGCGCACGTCCCCGCCTTCGGCTATCCGGAGGCGGCGGCGCGCGCACTCGGCCGCGCCGTCGAGCGCGCGAGCTGGCTCCGACGGTCGGCCGGGCATCGTCCCGACGCTGGACGAGCGTCGACCTGGCGGCGGCCGAGGAGATCGTCGCGCGCGCCCTCGGCGACGAAGGACGAGGTCTGGCTGACCCCGGAGGACACACGGGCCCTCCTCGTCTCCTACGGCATCCCCGTCGTCGAGGAGCGCGTCGCCGCCGATCCCGAGGCGGCGGTCGCGGCCGCCGAGGAGATCGGGTATCCCGTCGTCGTCAAGCTCGGCGAGGCCGGCGCGCACAAGACCGAGCGCGGCGGCGTCGTCCTCGACGTGCAGGACGCCGACGGCGTGCGCGACGCTGCCGAGCGGATGGGCGGGCCTGTCGTGCTCCAGCCGTTCCTCAAGGGCGGCGCGGAGTTCCTGGCCGGCGTCGCACACGATCCCGTCTTCGGCCCGCTCGTCGCGTTCGGTCCCGGAGGCGTCCAGGCCGAGCTGATCGGCGGCACCGACTTCCGGCTCTCGCCCCTCACGGACGCCGACACCGCGGAGCTCGTTCGCACCGGCAAGGCCGGGCAGATCTCCGCAGGCTTCCGCGGCGCACCGCCGGTCGACGCGCACGCCCTGGAGGACGTGCTCCACCGGCTCTCCCGCCTCGCAGAGGACGTGCCCGAGCTCGCCGAGCTCGACCTGAACCCCATCCTGGCGATGCCCGACCGGGTGGTCGCGGTCGACGCGCGGATCCGGCTCGCGCACCCCGCGGCGCGGGCGGAGCTCAAGGGCTGGTAGCCGTGAGGGAAGCCCGCAGCCGCTTGCGGCTCTGAGCGGATGCCTGCCGGGCCTGCCGGCGCGATGATCAGGTTCGTCGAGTGAGGAGGATTCCATGAAGGTCGCCGAACTCATGACGAGCGATGTCGTGACCGCAACGCCGGAGATGCCGTTGAAGGCCGCTGCTCGCCTGCTCGCAGAGCGCGGGGTGTCGGGGATGCCGGTCATCGACGAGGCGCGGCACGTGCTCGGCGTGCTCTCCGAGGCCGACGTGCTGGCCAAGGAGGTCGACGGGCGCCGACAGTCGAACGTGCTCCTTCGCTTCCTCGAGGGCCCTCCTGCAGACGACCGCTTCGAAGCTCTCACCGTCGGCGAGGCGATGACGGCGCCGGCGATCGTGATCGACCCCCAGCGTCCCGTGACCGAGGTCGCGATGCTCCTCCTGGCAGAGGGCATCAACCGCCTCCCGGTGGTCGTCGACGGCGTGCTGGTCGGCATCGTCACCCGGGCCGACCTGGTGCGCGCCTTCGCGCGCGACGACGAGGCGATCCGCGACGAGATCATCCGCACCGCCAAGGACGACCTGTGGATCGATCCGGCCAGGCTCGGCGTCGACGTCAAGGACGGCGTCGTCCGACTCGACGGCACCCTCGACTCACCCGATGAGGCGCGCGTGGTCGCGACGTTCGCGCGTCGCGTCCCCGGTGTGGTGGAGGTCGTGTCGACCGTCACCACGCGCAGCTGAGCGGGCAGACGATCGCCCGAACGCGGGCACGCGGGACGGAGGGCAATCAGCCGTTCGAAGGTCTGCGCCTCCGATCGGGGCCGTGCCACAGGGGGTGTACGCTGTGGGTGCGGTATGGACTTCAAGAGACCACGGACTCCCCACTACGACGATCCCGCGGCTGTAGGTCGCAGGCTCCACGAGGCACGCGAGAGCGCGGGCCTGAGCCAGCGCGACCTCGCGTTCCCCGGGTGCAGTGCCGCCTATATCTCGCGGATCGAGCGCGGAGAGCGGATCCCCTCGTTGCAGGTGATGCGCGAGCTCGCCCGACGGACGGGCATCGGTGAGGCCGAGCTCGCGTACGGCCGCGAGTCCGTCGACGCGGACGTCGCCCAGCGCATGCGCGACGTCGAGCGCGCCGAGGCAGATGGGACCGGCGACGAGATCGCGAGGGCCTACCAGTCCCTTGCACGGGCTGCGACGAAGGCGGCGAAGGCCGCAGCCGCCCGCTAGGCCGACCGCGACGTAGGATCGCCGATGCGCAGCGATGCAGACGTCGTCGTCGTCGGTGCGGGGATCGCGGGCCTGGCGACTGCCCGCGCAGCCGCCCGCGCCGGACGCGGGGTGCTCGTGATCGAGCAGTTCGCTCCCGATCACACACGCGGCTCGTCGCACGGCGCGTCGCGGATCTTTCGCCTCAACTACCCGGACGAGCGCTACGTCCGGATGGCCCAGGCGGCGCTCGAGGGGTGGCGCGAGCTCGAGGCGGAGTACGGCATGACGCTGATCGAGCCGACGGGCGCACTCGACCTCGGGTCGGCCGCATTCGACACGGCGCGCGCGCTCGCGGCGTGCGGCGCCCGGTTCGAGGAGCTCCGCGGGGACGAGGTGACCCGCCGGTTCGGTATCGCGTGCGGTCGCTTCCGAGCCGGCGCTCTTCCAGCCCGACGGAGGGCTCACGCGCGCCGACCGGGCTGTCACGGCCCTCCTCGAGGGAGCCTTGCACGTCGGCGCCGAGATCGCGACCGGCGTCCGTGTCGAGTCGATCGCCGTCGAGCGCGCGAGCGTTCGCCTCGAGACGACGGGTGGATCCGTCGTCGCGCGGGCAGTCGTCGTGACAGCGGGCGCCTGGGCGCCACGACTGCTCGCCCCGCTCGGGATCGAGCTCGGCGTCGTCCCGACGCGCGAGACCGTCGCCTACGTCGATCTCCCCCGCGCCGCAACGCTCCCTCCTGTGATCGACTACGAACGGCTTCCGGCGCCAGGATCGGCCGGTCTCAGTCGGATCGGACAGGCCGGCTACGCCCTCGCTGCACCGGGCGTCGGGCTCAAGGTCGGGCTGCACCACGCAGGCCCGGTGACAGACCCCGACGACGATCCGCTACCCGACGAGGCGATCGCCCGCTGGGCGCTCGAGTGGGCGCACGGGCGCTATCCGGATGCCGGGGAGGCCCTCGGCAGCGAGACCTGCATCTACACGAACACCGCGGACGAGAGCTTCGTCCTGGAGCGACACGGTCGCATCGTCGTCGGGTCAGCCTGCTCGGGGCACGGCTTCAAGTTCGCGCCACTCGTCGGGCGGACGCTGGCCGCGCTCGCGGCTGAGGCCGCCCGCTGAGCGGGCTCTAGGACTTGCCGGCGACGTAGGCCGCGACGTCGGCGATCTGCTCCGGAGAGAGCCGCTCGCCGAACGCAGGCATTGCGCCGCGACCGCCCGTCACCGTCGTCACGATCTGCTCCGCGGTCAGCTGCGTCTGGTCGAGGTTCGGGCCGACGGCCCCGGTCGACCCCGCGGCCGCGAGCGCGTGGCAGGCCCCACAGCCTTCGGCCGCGAACACCTCGGCCCCGGCGGCCGCATCGCCCGCAGGTGCCTGCTCACCCGTCGTCGTCCCGCCGTCGGTGACGGTCACGGTCGCTCCGCCGGAGTCCGCGGTCTCACGCCCTACGAGGTAGCCGGCGACGGCGAACGCGGCGGCGAGCCCGAGGGCCGCCAGCACGAGGATCGCCTCCGACACGGGCGCCGGACGGTCGCCGCGCTGAGACGGGAGCGGCAGGCCGCGGTCGTCGAGGGTCACGAGCCCGCCCTTGCCACGCAGCGTCTGGATCACGTTCCAGAAGAACAGGAGCTGCACGGCCGCAAGCAGGAACACGAACGGCAGCGACCATCTCGTGAGCGTGTCGTACTCGGTCGGCAGCACCGACCAGCGGCGAGGAGCGCCCTCGAGGCCCTGGACGAGCCAGATCCCGAAGAACGTCATCCCGGCGAGGAACGTCGTCCAGACGTGCACCCTCGCCATCGACTCGCTGTAGAGCGCCTTCCCGCTCAGCTCCGGGAGCAGCGCGTACACCGCACCGAAGATCAGCAGGCCGATGTTGAGCATCGCCATGTGGTGGAAGTGCCCGACGATCCAGAGCGTGTTGTGGACGACGACGTCGAAGGCGATGGTCGCGTTGACGATGCCGGAGAGGCCCGCGAGAAGCCATCCGACCAGCCCGAGGAAGAGGGCGGTCGACGCGGCCGTCCACCTGAAGTGCGACCGGTAGATCGTGAATCCCAGGCTGTAGAGCGACAGAGCGGAGGGCAGGACGAGCGCGAAGGTGATCGGCTGCATGACCGTGTTGATCTGCGCCTGCGGCGTCCCGTCCGGGTAGTCCAGGTAGATGTGGTGCGCCCAGACCGTGACGTTCGCGATCACGGCGACCGTCCAGGCGACCGCGATCACGTTGCCCGCGACCAGCTCGCGACCCGCGTACCGGGGGATCAGGAAGTAGTAGGCAGCGACGGCCGGGAAGAGCAGCAGGTACACGACGGGATGGCCGAACCACCAGAGGATGTTCTTCGCGAAGAGCGGATCCGCCTCGCCGACCACGCCGGCTGCCTGGAAGATCTGCCAGATCAGGAGCCCGGCCAGCGGCAGCGTCGCGATGATCATGTCGATCCCGATCACCGCGAGCGGGATCACCGGGTACGGCACCGGCTTCGGGTTCGTGGCGAACGTCTTCGGGAAGAGGTAGCCCCAACCCATCGAGAGGCCCAGCCGGTTGAAGATCGACTTCTTCACGGCGTGGAGCGAGACGTGGTTCGTCGCCGTGTGGAGGACGCCGAAGCACCAGGTCACGATCGAGAGCCCGGCCAGGAGGACGGAGAAGGAGAAGAGCCCGGTCGCCCAGCTGCCCCACGCGCCTGCGCTCTCGAAGGGCAGCGGGTACAGGAACACCCAGGACGCCCCGAACTGCATGACGAGCGTCGTCACCACCACTCCGGCGACACCGAGCACCATGAGCCACCAGCTCAGCTTCGCCATGACGAGGCCGAAGCCGCGCGTCGGGAAGCCGACCGCGTAGAAGATCCACCAGGCGAGCCCCATCACGCAGAACGCCGCCCAGCCGACGAACGTGCCGAGGCCGTGCGCCGTCATCATCGCGTACCAGAAGTTGTCACCCACGCGCGCGCCCGGCACCGCCTGGCTCCAGCGCATGACCACCCCGAGGAGGCCCGACGCGGCGAGGATCGCGGTCGACGCCACGATGTACCGCAAGGTCAACGTCCGGGCGATGTCGCGATCGCTCATCGCACCACCTGGAAGGTCGAGATCATCTCGTGGTGCTTGCTGCCGCAGAACTCGAGGCATCGCACCTCGTAGGTTCCGGGATCGGTGAACGTCCACACGAGCTTCTGGGTCTGGCCGGGGATGACCTGCGCCTGTGTCACGTAATCACCGTCGGGGTTGTAGATGCCGAACCCGTGGTTGACGTCACGCGTGCTCATCTGGAACTCGACCGGCCTGCCCGCCCTGACCTCGGTGGGATTGACCGCCCAGGCGAACTGCACGCCCGTGACCCTGACGACCTGGGCGCCCGGGCCGGCCGACTCGCCATAGGGGACGTAGAAGATCGTCCCGAGAAGCAGCGCGAACAGCCCGACGACGACGATCACGAGCCACGTCGTCTCCCGGTGCGACCAGGTGCGCGTGTCTGTCTCGGCATCGGGCCGGTACGTCGATCGCCAGATGACGAACGCGATGGCGCTCCCGAGCACGAGGGCGATGGCATATGCCACGGTGATGACGACGGCGGTCTGGCCCACGAGGGCGCATCCTGACGATCCGAGCGGACGAGGTCAATGGGGAACTTGCATCGGCGGCGCTGCGGGAAACCCGCAACGGGCGCGGCGCGGGACCGGATGACACGGCGTGTGGCGGTCCGCACGATGCTCACCTATGGGTCTCATCGTGGTCGCAACGGACGGGTCGCCCGCGGCGAACGCCTCGCTCGCCGAGGCGGTCGCGCTCGCCTCGGAGGCAGGTCATCGCCTCGCCGTCGTCACCGTGTGGCAGGCCCTGCAGGGAGACTTCGGGCTCGCCTACCCTCCGACCGCGGTGCTCTCCGAGCTGCTCGACGCCGAGCGCGACCATGCGGAGGCGACGCTCGCGGAGGCGGTCGAGCTCGGCGCCGCCGCCGGCGTGACCGTCGAGACGCACCTCCTCACGGGCGACCCCGCCCAGACCGTCTGCCGTTTCGCCCGCGACCACGACGCACGGATGATCGCCGTCGGCACCCACGGGTACGGGACGATGATGAGCCTCCTGATGGGCAGCGTCTCCGGGGACATCATCCGCGGGGCGCACTGCCCCGTGCTCGTCACCCACACCTCGCCGGCCGACAGCTCGCGCGACCACGCTGCCGGAACGGCCCTCGGCCGTCACGGCTGACACCGCTCAGGCCTCGTCGAGCATCCCGTTGGCGAGGGCGTAGCGCACGAGCTCGGCGCGGGTACCCAGCCCGAGCTTCTGCATGATGTGGGCGCGGTGGGTCTCGGCCGTTCGCACGGAGATGTAGAGCTGCTTCGCGATCTCCTGGTTCGTGTGGCCCAGGGCGAGAAGCCTCAGGACCTCGCGCTCGCGGTCGGAGAGCGGGTCGTCGGCCGCACGCCGCGCAGCCTCGACCTCCGCCTGGGCGAGACGCGCGCCGAGCGTCGGATGCACGTAGCGCCCGCCCGCAGCGACGTCGCGCACGGCCTGCACCAGCTCGGCGTCCGCTGCCTCCTTGAGCAGGTACCCGCTTGCACCCGAGGCGAAGGCCTCCCTGACGTAGGTCGGGTCGTCCTGCATCGAGAGGACGAGCACCTGCGCGTGCTTGGCGGCATCGAGGATCTCCGGCGCGGCCTCGAGCCCGCTGCGGCCCGGCATCACCACGTCGAGCAGCACCACGTCCGGCTTCTCGAGACGCGCGGCGCGGATCCCCTCCTCGGCGTTCCCGGCCTCCGCCACGACCTCGATGTCCTCCTCGCGCTCGAGCAGGAGGCGGAGGCCCGAGCGCACCACCGCGTGGTCGTCGACGATCAGGACACGGATCACGCTCACGCGTCATCCCTCACGGGGAGCTCGGCGACGATCGTGGTGCCCACGCCGAGGGACGACTCGATCACGAGAACGCCATCGAGCAGGCTGACGCGCTCGCGCATCCCGGCGAGCCCCATCCCCTCCGCCGGCCCGGACACGTCAAATCCGGTTCCGTCGTCCTCGATCACGATCGACACGCTTCCTCCTCGTCTCGTCACAACGATGCTGACACGGTCGGCCGACGCGTGGCGCAGCACGTTCGCGAGCGCTTCCTGCGCGATGCGGTACACGGCGGTCTCGGTCTCCGCCGTGAGCCGAGAGGAGCCTAGATGCGCGCCGACCTGCACGTCGAGCCCGGTGGTCTCGCGGACCGACTGTCCGAGCCTGATGAGCGCAGGTCCGAGGCCGAAGTCGTCGAGCGCCTTCGGTCGGAGGTCGACGGCCAGCTGGCGGACGTCCTGCAGCGTTGCGACGACCAGCTCCCGGAGCGACGCGGCAGCCGCATGAGCCTCGGAGGCGGATCCCGCCCGCTCGACGGCCGAGAGCCCGAGCAGGATCGACGTGAGGGACTGCCCGATCCCGTCGTGAAGCTCCCGTGCGAGACGTCTGCGCTCCATCTCCTGAGCCGCCACCGCTCGGGTGAGCGCGTCGCGCTCCACCCGGCGTGCGTTCCCGATCGCGACGGCGGCCTGCGCCGCGAGGAGCGTGGTCAGATCAAGATCCTCGTCGGTGAAGTCCGCGCCGCTTTCCTTCTCGGTGAGGTACAGGTTCCCGTAGGCCGTGCCGCGGAGCAGGATCGGCACCCCGAGAAACGAGCGCATCGGCGGGTGGTGGGCTGGAAAGCCCACCGACTGCGCGTGAGCCGTGAGGTCATGCAGCCGTAGCGGGCGAGCGTCGCGGATCAGCAGCCCCAGGACGCCTCGGCCGTGCGGCGGCGAGCCGATCGCGCTCCGACCCGACTCGTCGATGCCGTGGGTGATGAACCGGTCGAGATGCTCGCCGTCTCGCCCGATCACGCCGAGCGCCGCGTAGCGCGCTCCGGCGAGGGTGGCCGCCGTCGCCACCAGCTTGCGCAGGATCGTGTCGAGGTCGAGCTCGGAGGCGAGGGCGATGCCCGCCTCGACGAGCGCACGCTGACGATCGAGGGCTTCCACGACCGGAATCATCACAGACGCGGACGGACGGGCCGCGCTTCGGGCAGACTTACCCCATGCCTCCGATGCCGAAGAAGACTCCCCCGAAGCCGAAGTCCGGCCCGAACCGCAACCTCCTCATCGCGCTCGGCGCCGGCGCTGCGATCGTCGCCGCGATCGTGATCGGCGTTCTCGTGCTCGGCGGCGGTGGTGGCGCCTCCGTCGACGCGTCGTCCGCCGCGTACCTCGACGGGATCCCACAGACGCGCTCCGAGCTCGGATCGCCCACCGCGAAGGTGACGATGATCCAGTTCGAGGACATCCAATGCCCGGTGTGCAAGGAGTACACCGACAACGCGCAGCAGGACGTCGTCGAGCAGTACGTGAAGCCGGGCAAGGTCAAGCTGCGGTTCGCGGGGCTCTCCTTCATCGGCCCCGACTCGGAGAAGGCGCTCCGCTACACCCTCGCAGCAGGGAAGGAGGGCAAGCTCTGGCAGTTCGCCGAGCTCCTCTACGCGAACCAGGGACCCGAGAACTCCGGCTGGGTGACCGACACGCTCCTGGAGGACATCGCGAACGCGCTCGGGCTCGACTGGACGGCCCTCCAGACCGAGGCTGCATCAGCGTCTGTCACCCAGCAGAAGAACGCAATGACCGCCGAGGCGCAGGCGCGCAACGTCACCGGCACGCCGTCGTTCTTCATCCAGGTCGGCAAGGCCGCGCCGTACCAGGTGAACCCGCAGGCCTTCTCGATCGAGGCCTTCGCGCCGATCTTCGAGGACGCGCTCAGCCAGCCGTGACGGCTCGGCCCGGGCTCCGGACGCAGTCGTGCGCGGGCCTTTGACGACGGTCGTCGCGTTGGCGGCGATCGTCGTCGTGGCACTGCTCGCGGGCGATGCGTCCGCGAGCGACGCACGACCTGCAACGGACCCGCTGCTCGCCGGGATCCCACAGCGTGGGACGCTGCTCGGGCCTCCGGACGCGCCCGTGCGCCTCGTGATCTGGGAGGACCTCGGCTGCCCGCACTGCCGCGATCTCACCCGCCAGGGGCTCCCGACGCTCGTGCGCCGCTACGTGCGCACCGGACGCATGTCGCTCGAGCTGCGTGGGCTCGGCGTGATCCGCCCCGGCTCGCAGCCCGCGCTGCTCTATGCGCTCGCGGCGGGACGCCAGAACCGCCTCTGGCACCTCGCAGGCCGGTTCATCGAGCGGCAAGACGACCTCGAACGGGTCGCGACCCCGTCCGGGGTGCGCACCCTGGCTCGTGGGATCCCCGGACTCGACGTCGACCGCCTCCTGCGGGACGCCCGCTCGTCCTCGGTGCGACGCGAGGCGGCGCGCACGCTCGCAGAGGCACAGCGGCTCGGGATTCCCGGGACACCGTCCTTCGGGGTGCGCATCCACGGAGGTCCGCTCCGTCCGGCGTTCCCCCGAGGAGTCGACGCCGCCGCGCTCACCGAGCTCGCCGAGGCGGCGCTTCGGAAGGCCCGCTGACGCGCCGCGTGCCGACCGCTACCTGACGACCCGACCCGCCCCGCGGATCACGTCATCGGGACCTGGCGGAGGAGCTTCGCCTCGATCCGGTCGAGGATCTCCGTCAGGGTGTCACCGGTGGCGGTGATGCCGTGGTTGCGCAGGCCGATCACCGCGTGCGCGGGGTCGGGCTCACGATCGATCAGGTCGGCAACCGCCTCGGCGAGCTCCTGCGTGCCGCAGGGGTAGTTGATGTCGGTCGCGGCGGCGCCCTCCATCCAGGCGTGGACGTGCAGGATCGCGCCGACGTCCGGGTGTGCCTGGTAGATCATCCAGTGCTCGATCGCGTCGACCGAGACGCGCCGGGGCTCGATCCCTGGCGGGACGCTGATCAGCATGCGAGCGTTGTCCTCGTCGTAGCCCGTCACCATCAGGATGTCGCGACCGGCGACCTCGAGCTGGGACTTGTCGACCCCGCTCGCGCTCATCCAGAACCGGGTGGCGTCCTTGCGGGCCGAGAGGTTGCCGTACGAGAGCCCGCCGACCTGGTAGAGGCGCATGACGTGACGGAGGTCGCGCTCGTTCAGGTACTCGTGCACGGGGAACGGCGCCGGGAGCAGGTCGAGCTCCTGCATCCGCTTACCGGCTGCCCCGATGTCGGTGGTGACCTCGTCACCGCCCCAGAGGTCGGGCTCGAGGTCGGGCACGAACTCGTTGTCGATCACGAGCTTCGACTTCGCGAGGGGGGCGAGGCGCTCGAACACCTCGGCGGGGTCGTCGGAGATCTTGTAGGTGCCGCGCTCCATCGTCGTGAACCACACGCCCTCGCCGGGAACGTGGAGGACGACGACGTTCGCGAGCGTGCGGACGAGCATCGGGTAGCTCGTCTTGAGGACGTCGTCCGGGACGGCGTCGAGCTCGTAGAACGAAGCCGAGTACGTGCCACGGGACTGCCGGCGGAACGCCTTCGGGTCGGCGGCGTCGAACATGTTCAGGACGAAGTCGGCCTCGAGCACGTCGTCGACGCGCGTGAAGCCGTCGCGCTCGAACTCACGCCCGACGGCGTCCACCCAGGCAGCGTGGCTCGGGGACGTCGACGTGCCCCAGATGGCGTACTTCGGCATGGCCGCAGTCTACCGCCCCGTTCGGCGCGACGGCCCGGACTCGCGTCCGGGCCGTCGTCGCGCAAAGTGTCGACTGACCTCGCTCTACTTCACCGTGAACCCGACCCACTGACCAGCCGAGTAGTGCGACGCGATGTTGCAGAAGAGCTGGTACTTGCCGGGCTTGAGGGTGAGCGTCAGCTTCCTCGTCTCACCGTGATCCACTTCGACCTCGCCCACGGAGCCGGCCTCGCTCACGCGATGGTTGGCGTTCTCCTTGAGCTTGCCCGGTGGGACGTTCGTCTTCACGACGATCATCTCGTGGTTGATCTTGCCCACGTTCTTGACCACGAAGGTGACCTTGCCGGCCTTTGCGACCTTCACGGCAGGAACGACCTTGAACTCCCACATCTTGACGTTGAGCCCCGTCGCCGAGCCGCCCGCCGAGGCCGCGGCGGCTCCAAAGACGCCGAACGCGATCACGACCACGAGCGCGATTGTCTTCCGCACGTTTCCATCTCCTTTTCTCTGCAAGGACATCCTCGGAGACTGCCGACGACGAGCCGCGGCGGCATCCGGGAGTCCACGGATCCGCGGCGCCGGCTTGTGAGTGGGCTCAGCGGGTGCCGCAGAACCGCAGGGCCGCGACCGCGATGACCTCCGCGGTCGCGACGAGGTCGTCGATCGCGACGTGCTCGTCGACGGCGTGGGCCACCGGTGCCCCGTCGCGACCAAGGCCTCCCGGGCCGAGACCGATCGCCGGGATGCCGCCCAGGACGGTGAGCGTCGCGCCGTCGAACCAGGAGTCAAGCCCGGCGAGCCTGCCCTCGCGTCCCAGGTCTCGCAGCGCGGTACGTGTCGTCTCGACGAGAGGTCCGTCGTCGGGGATCTCGTACGGCATCACCGCCGAGGAGTGCCATGCGAAGGTGGGTGGGTTCTCGGCGAGCCAGTCGTCGCGCTCCGCGCACCAGGCCGTGACCCAGGCCTCGACCTCGCGCTCCACGTCGCCGGAGAGCCCGTCGGCGGCGGCCTGAGAGGGGAGGAACATGGCTCCCACCACGAGCTCGCACGAGCCCGGGATGGTCACGGGCCAGTCGCCCGCCCGGACGATCGTCGGGACGAGGTCGGGACAGGAAAGCCTTGGATGGGTGAGGGCGGGATCGTCCGCCCAGCGCCGCCGGAGCGCGCGGAGCGCGTCGAGCACGACACCGGAGCGCTCGACCGGGTTCACTGCACCGCCCTGGCGCCAGGGCGGATGGGCGATCTCGGCATGTCCGGCGCGTCCGGGGATGGTGATCGCCATGTAGTTCGAGCCCCGACAGCACGTCCACACGTCGAGGCCGGTGGGCTCCGTCACGATGGCGCCATCGGCGTGCAGCCCACGCTCGACGAGCGCCACGCCCCCGGCTCCCGACGACTCCTCGTCGGTGTTCGTCGCGACGATCAGGTCACCGGCGAGCACGCCGAGGTCGGCAAGCGCCTCCGCCGCCACCGTCATCGCCGCGATCCCACCCTTCATGTCGCACGTCCCCCTCCCGTAGAGGAGCCCGTCGCGGACCTCCGGCTCCCGCGGCGGGGACGTCCACCCGTCCTCCGTCTCCGCGGGGACGACGTCGATGTGACCGTTGAGGACGAGGCTTCTCCCACCCCCGGCTCCCGCGAGACGGGCGATCAGCTGCGGGCGGCCGACGAAGTCGAGCCCGGGCGGCACCAGCGGCTTTCCGGCCAGCCGCTCGCCGTCGGGCTCGAAGAGGTCGATCGAGGCACCGCGCTGCTCGAGCCGGAGCGCCAGCAGCTCCTGCAGCGCACGCTCTTCCCGAGCCGGGTCGCCCACCTCCCTGGCCGTGGTGTCCAGTCGGACGAGGGCCGATGTGAGCGCCACGATCTCGTCGCGGCGCCCTCGGACGTCGTCCACCACGCGCTGCTCGAGCGGGCTCAGGGCGGTCATCGGAAGAGGTCCCGCTCCCGCGGCATCACGAGCTCGGCGGCGCTTCCCTCACCGGCGACGTCCACGCCTCGGACGATGGCAGCCGGGACGCCCCGTGTCTTCCCCATCACGAGCTCGGCTGCGCCGGCGATCTCGTCGGCGACGGCGATCCTCGTCGTGGAGAGCTCGTGGCCGGACGGGTCGACGACGCCGATCAGCTCGCGGATCGGCACGAGCCCGGCCACGCCGAGCGCGACGTCCGTGGTTCCCTGGCGCCAGGCCCGACCGAACGAGTCGCTCACCACGACGCCCACGTCGACCCCGGAGAGCTCCCCGATCCGCTCCCGGAGCCGCTGCGCGGAGGCATCCGGGTCGACGGGCAGGAGCACGACCGTGCCCTCCCCCTTCGCGTTCGACGCGTCCACGCCGGCAGAGGCGCAGACGAACCCGTGGAGCGTCTCGACGATCACGAGCGGGGGGCGCGAGCGCAGCACGGCACGCGACTCGCGCAGGATCCACTCGAGCTGTCGCGGGTCACCGTCGTCACCCGCGAGCTGGATCGCACGCTCGGACGGGGTCGCATCGGCGAGGTCGACCACGCGGTCCTCGACCTTCGAGACGGCCTTCTGCGCGACCACGACGACATCGCCCCGTGCGAGCCCTCCGGCGCGAGACGCGGCATCGTGGAGCATCCGCCCGAGGTCGTCGCCCGCGTGGAGCTCCGGAACTCCTCGCAGCGCGATCACGCGCACACCGTCTTCGCTGACGGGCGGCTCGACCGGCCGCGCACTGCTCACGGCGTCCCCTCGTCCCGCGCCGTCAGTGCAGGCCCGTGATCCGGAGGCCGGCGTGCGCCTTGTAGCGCTTGTTGACGTTGATGATCACGGCGGTCATGCCTTCGAGCGCGCGGGCGCTTGCCAGTGGGCCCGCGTCGACGGCGCGGCCGGCGGTCACCGTCTCGGCGACACCGAGCACGAGCGCCTTTGCGTCTGCATCGTCCCCGCACACCAGCGTGTCCTCCTCCGGCGCCTCCTCGCCACCGAGGTTCCGGGCGGCGAGGGAGTGCAGGCCGGCGATCACCGGCGCGTCGAGCTCGGCCTGGATCCGTTGGGCGATCGAGGTCGCCTCGGCGGTCGGGCTCACCACCCCGCCCGGGCCGAACGAGAGCTCCGCGGCGACCGAGAGCACGGGCGTCGTCCCGATCGCAGCGCGCAGCTCGCGGGCGGTGTCGATCGCCGCGTCTGCCTTGGTGGCGAGCACGACCAGGTCGGCGCCCTCGCACGCCGCAGCGTTCTCGCGGCCCTCGACGCCGATCTCCATCGCTCCCGCGGCGGCTCGCTCGGCATCCCGGGAGCCGATCACCACGTCATAGCCGGCTGCGCGCAGGCGGACGGCGACCGCCAGCCCGAACGCGCCTGTGCCACCGAGGACTGCGATCCTCATCGTCGGGGCTCCGAGCCTGCATGGGTCATGTGAGTGCCTCCAACGTGAATCGGGCGAGCCGGCGCGCGGCGTCGCGATCGGTGATGAGCGTGTCCGTGGCGAGCAGTGGCGCTCCGGCCGGCCCGCCGGCGTCGGCCTCATCGACGACGAGGGCGTCGAGGAGCCCCGGGTAGAGATCCGCGAGGGCCGCAGGTGTGACGTCGCCCGCCATTCGACGGAGCATACGGTCGAGCGGCCCCTTGACCGCGCGCCCGCCGATCAACGGGCTCACGGCGATCCTGGGGCCCGGATGCGCCGCGACCGCGGCGCGGACACCGGGCACCTCGAGGATCGGCAGCAGCGAGACGTAGGGGTTGCTCGGCGCGAAGACGACGCGATCGGCCGCCGCGATCGCCTCGAGCACGCCAGGGCCTGGAGCTGCTCGCTCGATCCCCTCGTAGACGACCGCGTCCACCTCGTCCGCGTGCCGTCTGCCGACGAACCACTCCTGGAACGCGAACGTGCCGGCCGGGGTGACGATCTGCGTCCGCACACGGTCGTCGGTCGCCGGGAGGAGCGTCGCCGTCAGACCGGCTGCGGCGACGAGCGAGGCCGTCGCCTGCGAGAGCGTCGACCCTGCGCGGAGCGCCTGCGTCCGCACGAGGTGCAGTCCGAGGTCGAGATCGCCGAGCGCGAACCAGCCCTCCCCACCCCAGGCACGGACGGCGCCGAGCGCCTGCCATGTCTCACCGGCGCGCCCCCAGCCCCGCTCGACGTCGTTCTCCCCCGTGAGCGCGTAGAGCACGGAGTCGAGGTCGGGCGAGACGTGCAGCCCCAGCACCTCGACGTCGTCACCGACGTTGCCGATCACCGTGAGCTCACCCGGGCCGAGGACGTCGTGCAGGCCCGCCACCAGCTTTGCGCCACCGACCCCGCCGCTCAGGCACACGACCCTCATGCGATGACGCCCCGGGCGACGGCACGCGTCCTCGGCCCGGCGAGCGGGAGCAGGAGCTCGAGGTCGACGAGGGTGTCGACGTCCCGCTCCAGGCCGACGAGACCGAGGCGCTCGACGCCAAGGCCGAGACCGACGGCGTGCGCGGCGAAGCGGTCGGCGCTCCCCGGCCCGAAGAGCGGCGTGAAGGCGGCGGGCGAGGGCAGCGCGAGCGCGTTCGTCGTCCCGTCCCCCGCGCGGACGAGCCCGAACCGGCCCGACTGCGCGACACCGGCGAGCAGCTCGAGCTCGGGCGCACGGACGCAGGGACAGTCGGCGTTGACGACGAGGCACGGCCCGACGAGGGAGGCGAGGCCCGCGGCGATCGCTGCCCCCTGGCCCTCGCCCGGATCGTCGACGGTGGCGGCGCCGAGGTCTGCTGCCAGCATCGTGGCCGCCGGATCGTCCGTCACGAGGACGGGCGTCCCCACGAGCGCTGCGGTCTCGAGGACGTCGCCGAGCATCGCGAGCGCGACCTCCGCGCGCACTGCATCCGGCAGGCGCGTCTTGCCACCTGCGCGGAACGGGACGACGACAGGGATCATCCCGGACAGGCTAGTGACGGCGCGACAGACGGCGCCGCTGTGGCCGACGCCCGCTCAGGCCGCGTGGACGCCGGTGGAGCCCGGGCCGGACGTCGCCCACTCCCGCACCTCGAACCAGTGCGTGCCCTCGAGCGCCGCGACAACCGCCGGGTCGGAATGCCCGGCGAACACGACGTGATGCTCGACGTCGCAGCAGATCTCCATCTCGTCAAGCGACCGATCCGCCGGGAGGCGGGAGACGATCTCGAACGGCAGGTGCGCGTCCCGCACGGTCAGGTGCTTGAACTGGAGGTCGGGAGCGAGCTCCATCAGCTCGGGCCAGTCGGGGCAGGACTTGTAGCTCATCGAGTCGCCTCATTCGCGGGAGCGCTCCAGGTTCCTTCGAGCCGGACGAGGCCTCTGCTCTCGCCGTCGGGGTAGACGAGAAGCGGCAGGCCCTTGTCGACGCGATGGAGAAGGCGCCCCTCGGCGTCGAGCAGCGCGACCGCCAGCCTGAACCGTCCGAACTGCAGGGGCGGATCGCGGAGCTCGAGTCGGATCGGGAGCCGCCCGGGTCCGCCCGACCAGCCGAGCGTGCTCAACGTCACCGCCTCGTCGGCCACGAGCAGCCCGGCCGCGTCGCGCAGCTCGACCACGACCGTCGCCTCCGGGAGCGGACGATGGGCGACGACCTCGAGCTGGAGGGCGATCGGCTCTCCCGCGAGGAAGCGGTCGGCAGGCAGGCCGTCCGCACCGACCAGCCGCGTGTCCGTCACCTCGGCCTCGGCGCCGCCGGACCCTTCCAGGGCCGCCGGCGCCTCTGCGTCTTCGGCGAGAACGCGGCGATACCGCGCGAGCGCCTCGTGCACAGGCCCGTCGTAGGTCAGGGCGCCGTGGCGGAGCAGGACGGCCCTGTCGCAGAGACGCTCCACGGCCGACGCGTCGTGCGAGACGAAGAGGATCGTCCCGCCTCGCTGCTTGAACGCGGAGATGACCCCGAAGCACTTGCGCTGGAAGCTCTCGTCGCCGACCGCGAACACCTCGTCCAGCAGGAGGATGTCGGCCTCGAGGAACGCCGCGATCGCGAAGCCGAGCCGCATCGTCATCCCCGAGGAGTACGTGCGCACCGGACGGTCGATCGCGTGCTCGAGCTCGGCGAACGCCACGATCTCGTCGAACCGCTGGCGGATCTCGGCGCGAGAAAGACCCTGCAGCGCACCGTTCAGCTCGACGTTCTCACGGCCCGTGAAGTCGGGATGGAACCCGGCTCCAAGCTCGAGCAACGAGCCGACCCGCCCCTCGGCCGCGACCGCTCCCGTCGTCGGCCGGATGATCCCTGCGATCACGCGGAGGAGCGTCGACTTGCCCGAGCCGTTCCGCCCGACCAGCCCGACTGCCTCGCCCGGCTCGACGCGGAAGGAGACGTCTCGGAGCGCCCAGACCTCCTGCGCGTCGGCCCGACCGCGGGCGACGAGCAGCTCCTTGAGCGTCTGCGTCTCGCGCGCGCGGACGACGAACCGGCGCGAGACGCCGTCGACGGCGATCTGACCGGGCTGCATCAGACCTTCTTCACCATCGTCACCGCAGCCTCCTCGTACCCGAGCGAGCGGTACAGGCCGCGCGCGACGGCGTTCCCGCCGAACACGTTCAGCTCGACCGCCTCCAAACCCGCCGCGCGGGCACGCTCCTCGACGAGCTCCATAGCGGCCCGCCCGAGGCCGCGTCCCCGGTGGTCGGCGTCGATCTCGACGTCGTAGACGAATGCGGCGATCCTGGCCTCACGGTTCCGCAGCCCGATGACAGCGTGCCCGACACGGTTGCCATCTTCCTCAACCACCAGGACCTCCACGTCCGGCGTGGCGAGGCCCTCGGGCAGCAGTCCCGCGATGTCGCGCTCCGCCCTGGCCTCCGCCCACTCCGTCGGGAAGCCGCCGTGCTCGGCGATCTGGCGTGCGTAGCTCTCTCGCGCATACCTGAGGTACTCGGGGAGCTCGTCCTCCCGCATGGCACGGAGGGTCACCGCCACGGCCCCTCCTCCGGGCGCCCGTCAGGGGCCATCACGCACGTGCCCCCGTCGTTCGTTCCCGCACGAGCGCGGCGAGGCGGGTGAGGTTGTCGGGATCCGTCCCGGGCAGCACGCCGTGACCGAGGTTGAAGATGTATCCGGGTGCGTCGCCCGCGCGGGCGAGCACGTCGAGCGCCTCTCGTTCGACGACCTCCCATGGTGCGAGGAGCGCCGCAGGCTCCAGGTTCCCCTGCACCGCCCGCCCGGGAACGAGGGCGCGCCCCTCGTCGAGCGGGAGCCTCCAGTCGAGGCCGATCACGTCACCGCCGGCGAGGGCGATGTCGCCGAGCAGGTGCGAGGCACCCGTGCCGAAGTGGATCGTGGGAACGTCGACCGCCGCGAGGATCCGGGCGCTCCAGGGTGCGACGCGCTCGCGGTAGAGGGCCGGTCCGAGTGCCCCCACCCACGAGTCGAAGAGCTGGATCACGTCCGCGCCCGCGCGTACCTTCGCGCGGACGTAGGCGGAGAACGTGTCGGCGAGCTTCGCCATGAGCGCATCCCAGACCGCGGGCTCCGAGAGCATCAGCGCCTTCGTCCGGGCGAGCTCGCGGCTCGGCCGCCCCTCGACGAGGTAGCCCGCGACGGTGAAGGGGCCGCCGCAGAAGCCGATCACGGCCTTGTCCGGTGAGAGCTCTCGCCGGACGATCCGGACGGCCTCGAGGACGGGTGCGAATGCCTCCTCTGGATCGGGAACCCGAAGCGCTTCGACGTCGGCGAGCGTGCGAACCGGGCGCTCGACGACAGGCCCCACTCCCTCGACCAGGTCGACGTCGACTCCCATCCCGAGAACGGGCGTCATGATGTCGGCGAACATCACGGCCGCGTCGACGTCGTGGCGGCGCACCGGCTGGAGCGTCACCTCCGCGCAGAGCTCAGGGGTGTGCGCGACCTCGAAGAACGCGTGCTGCGCGCGGATCGCGCGGTACTCCGGGAGCGATCGCCCGGCCTGCCGCATGAACCACACCGGCGTCCGCTCGACGGGCTCGGAGCGCGCGGCGCGGACGATCAGCGGCTCGGTCACGTCCTGAGCGTAGCCGCGGATCGGCCTAGACTCGTGCCCGTGAGCCGCGCTGCCGCCGATCCTCTGGTGCCCCGATGGGCGCTCTCTGCGCTCGGAGAGGCGCGGGCGGGGACGGTCTCGGCCGCCAGGGTCGAGCTGGAGAACGCCGGCACCGCGACGTGGCGCTCGTTCGACGAGGTGGGGCTGCAGCTCAGCTACCACTGGCTCGACACCCGGGGCAACGCGATCGTCTGGGACGGCCCACGGACGGCGTTTCCTCGTCCCGTCCTCCCGGGGGAGCGGATCTCCCTCGACGTCGCCGTCGCCGCCCCGCGGCCCCCGGGGAGCTACGTCCTCCGCTTCGACCTCGTGGAGGAGCATCGCTTCTGGCTCTCCGAGGTCGGCGTGACGACGCTCGACGTCGAGGTCGAGGTCCTGCCGCGGATCGAGGCCCGCCGTCTCGGCGTCGTCGTCCACGGCGGCCCGGATGCAGCGACGGACGCGGCGCTGGCAGCGCAGGAGGAGCCCATCGTGCGGGAGGACGCCACAGCAGTCGCCCACCTGGTCACGGGCGCAGAGCCGACCCAGGACTGGTCGAGGCGCCTGCTCGACGCGCACGAGGAGGGCTGGGGCGCAGTCGGCCCGGCGCTCGTTCCCGTTGGACGGGCCCTCGAGCGCCGACGGGAGGCCCGCCGCCTCGCCCGCTGGGCACCGGCCGGGCGAAACCCGCGGTTCGACGGTCCGCTCCTGCTGCCCTCGCTGGTTGCGGGTCTCGCGCTCGACGAGATCGACGGCCTACCGGCCGTCACCGCTGGAGCCGACTGCCTCTTCGAGGGGCGGGCGCTCGTCAGGCTTCCGACGCGATCCGGTCGTCCACGGCGTTGAACACGAGCGCGCCGGCGAGGAGCGCGACGACGGTCGCGACGAGCAGGTAGAGCACGTCGCCCGTCGATGGCACCTCACCCGCGTACAGCGGTGCCCGGAAGGACTCGATCGCGGGAGTCATCGGGTTGCCCCACTGGATGAGATCGATCAGCCACGGATGATCGGACGCGCCCGGGAGCGTCGCCTCATCGAGCGGGTAGAGGATCGGCGTGAGGAAGAACCAGGGGAGCAGCGCAGCGGTGACGATGAACTCGACGTCGCGGAAGACCGCGTTCAACGACGCGATCATGAGCGCGAGTCCCGCGACGAAGAGAACGATCAGCCCGGCGATCGGGATCGCCAGCCACGCGACGTCCCGGCTCTCCGGCCGCACCACCAGCGAGAGCACCAACACGATCACGGTCATCGTCGCGAACGCGACGACCTGCGTCGCGACGACGGCGAGAGGCACCAACTGCCGCGGGAAGCGCACCTTCCTGATCAGGTTCGCGTTGTCGAGCATGCTCCGAGCGCCGGTCTGGAGCGAGCTCGCGAGGAAGATCCACGGCGGGAGTCCGCAGAGCAGGAAGAGCCAGTAGTCGTCGACGTCGGTGGCCTTTGACTTGAGGAGCACCGAGAACACCACCAGGTAGACGAGCATCAGCGCGACCGGCAGCGCGAGCGACCAGGCGAGACCCAGCACCGACCCCTTGTACTTCGCGCGCAGGTCCCGCCGGAACAGGCTGCCGAACAGCTCCCGGTAGCGAAGCACGTCGCCGTAGACGCCCATGGCGGGCCAGTGTACGGGCGTCTGCGGCCCTCCAACGGTGCGTGAGGCACTCTCGACGAAGGCCCGGCCCCCGTGGCGAGTACCCTTAGACCCCGTGAGTGCAGCCGTCACGCTGGTCGCGCTGCCCGTCGCGTCCGCCGTCCTCTGGGCCCTGCTGCGCTCCCCGGCGCTCGGCGAGCGTCTCGTGGCCGTCCCCACCGGGGAGCGCTGGCACGACCGCGCGACTCCGACCTTCGGCGGCGTCGGCATCGTCGCCGGGCTGCTCGCCGGGGTGCTCGTGGCGATCGCGACCGGGGCCGTCGAGCCGAGCTGGGAGCTCGCGGGGATCGTCGCCGGATGCCTGGTGCTCTTCGTCGCCGGGCTGATCGACGACATCGCGCGCCTCAGCCCGATCGCGAAGCTCGTCGCCCAATTCGGAGCGGCCGGGATCGCGATCGCCGCCGGCCTGCGCGTCGAGCTGATCCAGAACGACGTGGCCGGCGTCGTCGTCGCCGTCGTCTGGCTGGTCGGCATCACCAACGCGTTCAACTTGCTGGACAACATGGACGGGCTCGCCGCGACGCTCGCCACCGTCGCGTGCGCCTACTTCGCGGTGGACGCCGCGACGGTGCACGAGAACTCGCTCGTGCTGGTGCTCGCCCTCTCGCTGGGGTTCGCGTGCCTCGGGTTCCTGCCGTTCAACCTCCGCCCCGGGAGCAACGCCACGGTGTTCATGGGCGACGCAGGCAGCCAGGTGCTGGGGTTCCTGCTCGCCGCCCTCGGGCTCGCCGCGAGCTGGACGACCGCGGGGACGACGATCGCGACGATGCTGCTCCCACTGCTCGTCCTCGCGATCCCGATCCTCGACACGACGCTCGTCACGGTCAAGCGCCTCCACGAGAAGCGGCCAGTGACACAGGGCGGGCGCGACCACAGCTCGCACCGGCTCGTCTACTACGGGCTCTCGGAGGCGAAGGCCGTCGGGCTGCTGGCGCTGATCGCCGTCGCGCTCGGCGCGACCGCCGTTGCCTACAACGTGCTCGACCGGCCCGCGTTGACCGCGGTCGGGGTGCTGCTGTCGTTCGTCCTGCTCGTCCAGTTCGGTGCGTTCCTCGGCGAGCTGAGCGAGGACGCGCGCGAGGGACGCCCCGGCGACACGCGCCTGCGGCACGCGCTCACCGTGCAGCCCCGTCGCCTGGTCGAGGTGCTGATCGACTTCGCGCTCACCTGCGTCTCGTTCCTCGCGGCCTACGCGCTCGTCGTCGGCGGCCTGGGCGGAAACGCTCAGAAGGGCACGTTCCTCGCCACGCTGCCGATCCTGCTCGGCGTCCGCTACGTCGCGTTCGTCGGCCTGCGGATCTACCGCCGTGCGTGGCGCTACGCGAACAGGTCGGACTTCGGAGCGCTCGTCGTCGCCTGCGCGGCCTCGGAGGTCGTCGCCTTCCTGATCATCATGGCGACCCGTGACCTCGGCGACTTTCCCGCGCGCGTGTTCCTCGTCGACCTCGTGCTGTTCACGATGCTCGTCGTCCTCGCGCGGCTCGCCCAGCGGCGGCTGCCTCACGCCGGCCACGGCGAGACGAGCGGGCGCGCCATCGTCGTCGGCGCCGACGCCGGCGGGCGTGGGCTGGTGCGGCGCCTGCAGTCGTCGGGCGTACGGGTCGTCGCGTTCGTCGACGACGACCCGAGGCTCGCGCGGCGGCGCGTGCTCGGAATCCCCGTGATCGGCTCGACCTCCGAGCTCGAGGAGGCGATCACGGCGCTGGCGGCCGACCGCGTCGTCCTCCCCGAGACCGCCGACGGCGGCGTGGCGGCTGCGGTGCGCGGCGCCTGCCGCGAGACCGGGATCGTGCTCGAGCCCGCGACGCCGGGCCACACCCGATGACACGGCCCCGACAGCGACCGCCGGACACCCTGCTGGCTCTTCTCGGGGCGTACCTGCTCCTCTCATGCCTCTTCCTCTGGCAGGCGTGGAGACGCGAGACACCGACGATCTTCACCGACGAGCTCGAGATGACCCAGCTGTCGCGATCGATCGCCACGACGGGCGAGCCGGCCCGACGCGGGGTGCCGCTCGGCTTCACGACGCTCGTCCCCTGGTTGACCGCGCCCTTCTGGTGGATCCACCAGGTGGAGACGGCCTACGGAGCGATCAAGTACTACCAGGCGCTCGTCATGGCAGCCGCCGTGTTCCCGGCCTACGGGATCGCCCGCTTCGCGGTCACACCGCCATGGGCGGTCTTCGCCGCCGTCGGCACGATCGCGACCCCCGCGCTCTCCTACGCCCCGATGCTGGTGGAGGAGCCGTTCGCCTACCCTGCAGCCGCGCTCGCGCTCTGGCTGATCCTGCGTGCGATCGTCCGGCCGCGGCTGCTCGATGTCGCGCTCGCCGGCGGAGCGGCGTTCCTGGCGATGCTCGTGCGCTCGCAGCTGATCTCCCTCGCAGGGATTCTCGGGATCTCGCTCCTCGTCGTCGGCTGGCAATCGGCACGGATGCGCCGCTGGCGGACCACTTGGTCACGAGGCGACTGGGTCGGCGCGGTGCTGCTCGGGCTCGGCGGCTTCTTCTTCGTGACGGCGGTGATCGGCAACCGGTCGGCCGACTGGGCCGAGGTCACGTCGAACTGGAAGGGCCGGATCCTCGAGTACGGAAGCTGGGCGGGAGGCGCGTTCGCGATCGGCGTGGGTCTGCTGCCGGCGATCGCGCTGCTCGCGATCCCGTTCGTGCCCGCCCGCGAGCGGGTCGACCCGCGGATGCGCGCGTTCGTCACGGTCTCCGCTGCGGCCATCGTGACCATGGCGTGGTACGCCGCGCTCAAGGGCGCGTACATCTCGACCGTCTTCTCGAGCCTGATCGTCGAGCGCAACCTCATCTACCTGACGCCGCTCGCGCTTGCCGCGCTGGCTGCGGTCCTCGCCCGCGGCGCGGCGCCGTGGTGGGCGCTCGTCGGCTCGGGCGCGGCGGTGCTCGCGCTGGTCGTGGCCACCCCGATCGACCGCGGGATCAACAGCTTCCCGTACTACGAGGCTCATGGCCTCGCCATCCTCGCGCTTCTGAACCGTGAGCTCGCCTGGCCGATCGGCAGGATCGACACCGCGCTCGTCATCGCGGTGGTCGTCGCGACCGCGGCGCTCGTCGCACGCGTGCTGCTGGCAGGACGCGCGACGGCCGTGAAGGGCATCGCAATCGGCGTCGCGGCGGTCACGCTCGTGTGGGGGCTGACGAACGAGATCTACGCCGAGATCGGCGAGCACGATCTCTCGCAGCGCATCTCGCTCAACCTGACCGACCCTCCGGAGTGGATCGACGACGCGGTCGGCGACGGGAAGGTGACCGTGCTCGCGCAGCAGGTGACCGACGCGACCGGGATCTGGTCGAACGAGTTCTGGAACCGGTCGATCACCCAGGTCTGGAGCGTCGAGGGCAGCGCCCCAGGGCCGGGCGGGACCGTGACGCCGGATCTCGCTCGCCCCGACGGGACGCTGACGCCGAAGCCGGGAACCCCGTACGTCCTGGCGGTCAACGGCGTCGAGCTCGCCGGGAAGGAGGTCGCGCAGGGATCAGACGGCTCGGTGCTGATGTGGATCGGCAACGAGTTCCGGCTGCGGGCGAACGAGGTGGGCGTGTTCTCCGACGGCTGGATGGGGAGGTCGGCGGCGTACAACCGGTTCGACGTGAGCGAGGACGGGCCAGGCCTCGCGCGCGTGTCACTCTCGCGCGAGACGTTCTGCCCGAAGGGCGTCGAGCCTGCCAGGCCTCGTGCGCGTGCGCATCGGGACGATCGGCGTCGGCCGCGACAAGCAGCCGGCGATCGACCGGGTGACCGGGACGGAGACCGTCTACCTGCCTGCCTGCGGGACGCGCGACGTGGTCTTCCCCGCTCCGCGCAGACCGTGGCGGATCGAGGTCGTCGCGGACACGTTCGTGCCGGCCGAGGTCGATCCCCGGCAGTCCGACCGGCGAACGCTCGGCGCCGTCGTCGGGTTCGAGTTCGTACCCTCCGGCGGCTGAGCCGCTCAGAGCGCGCGGAGCGTCTCCGGGTGGCGGCGCACGAACCGCGCCATCCCTCGCGCGTGCCAGAGCGTGTGACGCGAGAGCCAGCGCTTGTCGATGACGGCCGCGTAGGCGTGTGCGACGACCGCCGAGGGCACGTACCACCGCTCCCAGCCGGCGCGCATGGCGCGGTACTGGAGGTCGATGTCCTCGATGTAGTGCCGGTAGCCCGCGTCCCACCCGCCGAGCTCGTCGAGCATCTCGCGTCGCTGCAGCAGGAAGGCACCGAGCATCCAGTCGCACCGCACGGGCTCGGTCGGGGTGTTCTCGAGGCCGTAGTGCTCCCGCTGGGTGTAGACGCCACGGACGTGGCGCAGAGGTGTGCGTCGCACGAGCGTGCCGCTCACCGTCGGGAACCGCCGCCGCGACGGCTGGGGCGTTCCGTCGGGCCAGACCAGCCGAGGACCTGCGATCCCGGCCCGCGGCTCGCGCTCGAGCAGCGCCTTCAACGCGCCGACAGCACCGGGCTCCGGGAGCGTGTCGGGCGTGGCGTTGAGGACGAGCTCGCCCGAGGTCGCGGCCGTGCCCAGGTTCACGTTCGCGGCCAGCGGGAGCGGACGGCCGTTCTCGATCACCCTGACGCCTCCCGGGAGCGCGCCCGGCACCGAGCCGGGGATGTTCGCGACGACGACGAGCTCGTCGACCTGCGTCAGCAGCGCCGGGAGGAGCGTTGCGACCTCGTCGCGGTGGCCGTGCGAGACGACGACGGCGGAGACCCTCATCGCCCGAGAGCCTCCCGGTAGGCGCGGACGGCGACGCGCGCGCTTTCCTCCCAGGAGAAGCTCCGGGCCCGCTCGAGCCCCACAGGGACGAGCTCGAGACGCGCCGCGAGCGCGCGGACGATCCCTCCGGCCAGATCGGTCTCCGGAACCACGACGGCAGCGTCGCCGGCGACCTCGACGAGCGCCGGCTCGTCGACGACGACGACCGGCGTGCCGCAGGCCATCGCCTCGATCACCGGCAGTCCGAAGCCCTCGTAGCGCGAGGCCTGGACGAGGCATGCAGCTCCGCGATAGAGCTCGACCAGCCGTCCGGTCTCGACGTAGCCCTCGAGCCGAGCACCATGCTCGCGCAGCCGGGCGGCCACGTGCTCGTCCAGCACGGGGCCGACGACGACGAGGTCGAGGCCGGTCGCGTCTGCCGCTGCCAGCGCGGCCTCCTGGTTCTTGCGTTGCTGCACCGCGCCGACGCACAGCGCGTAGGGCCGGCCTTCACCCGGGGGGGTGTCCGCCGGCCCGGGCGTGAACGCCGGGTCGACGGCGTTCGGGGTGAGGAGGATGCGGGACGGGTCGATCCCGTAGAGCGAGACGATGTCGGCGCGCGATCGCTCGGACACCGTCAGCACCCGCCGGGCCGCGCGCGCGGCCCGCGGCACGACGCGGCGGAACACCCATCGATCGCGAGCGCCCATCGTCGATGCCGGGTCCTCGAACGAGAGGTCGTGGATCGTGACGACGGCGGGACAGGGGCAGCGCAGCGGCATGGCGTACTGGGTGTGCACGAGGTCGGCTCCCACTCGACGGAGCACGCGGGACAAGGTCCAGGCCATCCGCAGCTCCTGCGAGCCGGTCGTGAGCGCGATCGGGGTGACGCCCTCGGGGACGAGCTCGGGATGGCGGGTGACCGCGGCGATCCGCAGGCCCGCCTCCTCTGCCTGCGCGGGGAGCGCCCGCAGGAGGTTCAGCACGTAGGTCTCGTCGCCGGTGCGCCGTCGGCCGAGGACGTCCGCATCGACGACGACGAGGCTCACAACGACCTCCAGAGCGCCTCGACCAGGTCTGCCGCCGACCTCCAGGTGAAGCGCGCAGCGTGCACGAGGCCGGCCGGGACGAGCTCGTCGCGCCGGGCCTCCGCCTCGGCGATCCCGGCTGCGACGTCGGCCGGGTCGTGCGCGTCGACGAGCACGGCGGCGCCCCCCGCGACCTCTTCGGTCGCGCCACGGCGACTCGTCACGACGGGTGTTCCGCACGCCATCGCCTCGAGGATGGGGAGCCCGAAGCCCTCGTAGAGCGACGGGTAGACGAGACAGCGAGCGCCACGGATGAGCGCGGCGAGGTCGGCGTCGCTCGGCTCGCCGACCCACGTGTCGACGGACACACCACCCCAGCCCGACATGCCGGCCACACGGAGCTCGCAGCCGGCGAGGCGTGCGGCCTCGACTGCGACCCCCAGGTTCTTGCGCGGCTCGAGCGTGCCGACCGCGAGGACGTAGTCCCCCTCGACGCGCTCGCCCTCGGGCCGGAAGACGGGGTCGACGCCGTTCGGGACGACGTGCACGCGATCGGGGTCGACGTCGAGCACCTCGACCAGCTCCGTCCGGGTGAACTCGGAGACGGCGACGACTGCGTCGGCGACCTGCACGGCCGAGGCGAGCGCTCGACGTCCCGTGACGCGGTGCCAGCGGGGAAACGCATCCGGGAACCGCACGACCCCGAGATCGTGGACGGTGACGACAAGCGGA
>CAWKGI010000018.1:0-124977 GCA_963849125.1 uncultured Actinomycetes bacterium
CACGCGATGACCGGACGACCTTCCTCAAGGATCGGCGCGACAATGGGCTGCGGTGGCGCACGACCGTCAATGTTGCTCTCCACGATCACGGAGGCGACACGGCGCGCGAGAAGTGGGGGAGAAGGCAGTGCGCATCGCGGCGCGTGTTCGCTCCGCGTTGTTGCGGCGGTCGATCTCGTGCGCGTAGACCGCACCGGTGATCGCCTCGTTCGCGTGACCCATCAGTCGCGCGACCCTCGCAGTCGACTCGCCTACGTCGATCAGCAGCGACCCGAACGTGTAGCGCAGCTGATGGGGCGTGATCTTCGGCAGTCCTGGGATGTCGAGACCGGCACGGCGCACGATCGTGTCCAGCCGCCGACCGGCGCCGTGGTGATCCAACGGTGTTCCGGTTCGGGTCACGACCACGAAGTCGGAGGGGGCTGTGAAGCGGCTGTCATCCTTCCAGGCGCGCAGCACCTCGCAGCAGGCCGTCGTCGAGCTCGATCGTGCGGAGCGCACGGGGTGTCTTCGGCTCGACCCTCTGGTGGGTGCCGCGCTCGAGCTGGGCGCGGACGTGCAGCAGGCGGCGGTCGAAGTCGACGTCGGCCCAGCTGAGGCCGAGCGCCTCGCCGGTGCGGAGCCCGGCGAACCCCAAGAGCGCCACGAACGCTCGCCTGTCCGGAGCCGCGGCCTCGATCAGCTGCCAGATCTCGTCTGCGGTGAGGTTGCGGTGTTGCTTCCTCGAGATCCGCGGTCGTTCGTTGCGGCGCAGCTCGAGCACAGGGTTGCCGGTGCGCCAGCCCTGGTCGATCGTCCAGGTCAGGAACAACCCGAGCGGCACCAGGGTGCCGCGGATCGTCCAGGCTGCGAGGGAGTCGCGCTGCAGCGCGCGGATGAGGGCGAGCACGTCGCGCCGTCCTATCTCGCTTACGACATGCTCGCCGAGCAGCGGCACGATCCTATGGGCGAAGGCGTGCCGGTAGGCGGTGACGGTGAGCGGTCGCAGCGCGACCGACGCCTCGTCGAGCCACTCCTCCCAGACCGCCGTCGAGCGACGGGCGGAGCGGCGGCGCGGCCGATACGTGCCGAGCTGCCGTGTGGCTCCTCCTATGTCCGGTGCGCGCCTCAGCGTTGCGGGCCTCCTCTCGCGACATGGACCCGCCGAGGCCGAGTCCGGGTTGCAGCTCAAGTGGCCGCTCCGGCGCTCAGCACAGACGCGGGTGGCTCAACCCGATGCTCCGGGTCAGCTCGTGGCGGCATACCGCGTGCCCGCGCACCTGACAGCCGCCGAGCAGCTCCGGGCACCACGACGCGTATGCAGTGTACCGGTTCAAGACACATGGCAGAGCGCCCAAGCGTCCTATTCATGCGGGATTCTGACTGGTTCGCGTTACATCTGCGTGCCGTCCGCGGCCCCCGAGACCTGACGCGCGGCGCAACCGCTCTTGGACGCTGCGAGGCGAGGCTCACTCTTCCCGATCGAGTCGTGCCCGGCAACTGTCGGCAGCTGCAGCTCGTCGCAGTGCTGGCCGCAGGCTTCGCCCAATCCGCATAGGCCGACAGCAGCTGCGCGGTGCAAGGAGGCCCCCAGCGTGTCCCGCGCGCTCCAGCGCCACCTCGCGGCGCACCTCACGGTGAAGGTAATCGAGGTCGTCCATCTCGTCGCGCGTCTGCCGTTCGAACTCGCTCGAACGCCTGTCTCGCGAGGTGCGCATCCGTATACTCACCGTGCGCAGCCGCGGGATGAGGTCCGAGTCATTCGTTGCCGGAACAGCGATCGGCGACTCCACCACGCGTGCAGGACCCGCAACCCGAGCGGCGTCAGGTGTATAGCGTACTGACGATCCGGGCCGGGCCGGGTCGGGTCCAGCCAGTCAACCACGCTGAGCAAGATCAGCTCGTAGAGAACTCATGACGCGTTTGTACATGTAGCCAGACGGATAGTCCCGCCAGCCCAGCAATGCCCTCCTCGACGCGCTTCGCGATGGCGTATGGGCTCACACCAAACGGGTCGCGATGTGCACTCGGCCAGGATCGCGAAGTCCACAGGTCAGTCGGCAGCGAAGCCTCTCCTTCGCATCTTCCGCCAGCCGAAACCTTTCCTTGTCAGCTTCCCTGAGCCCACCACTCGCGTCTTGCTCGCTCCTCCGCCGCCTCAGCACCGGCTCGATACTTCTCGTCGCAGCGTCTCCGACCTTCGGCGGCCGTTGCTGTCTCGTCCCGCGAGGGCGCCTGCGCGCCGCTCTTTCCCGACCCGGGGGATGTATCAGGTCCGGTCATCGTCATCACTCCTCCACGTTCGCTCAGAGAATGGGCCTGGAGCGTAGTGCCCCCGCCGGACGACACACCCGATGATCTAGCGACCGATCCAACATAGGCTCTACTAAAGACATAGTCTGACATGTCTGCTCGCCATGTGATGAAGCGACGCTCACCAGATGAGTCGAAAGCACTCTCAATAGCAGGGATCATCACTCTCGTAGAGGTGATAATTAGTTGAGGGGTTCATGTCTGCACGGTCGCTATCGAGTGGAGGTAATCCTCTCGGACAAGGATAGTCGAGTATTCGGACAGCTAAGTGCGCTGTACGAACCAATAAGTTGTCCGGTCACTTTGCTCATGTAGCGACCAACCCCAGAGCCTGGACAGCCCCGCACAACGAGGAAGAGACCCCCCGCGAGAGCCCCTCGAACCAGCGAGCGGACCATCACTCGACGCCAGAACGACGAAGCGGGCGAAGGGACTCGAACCCTCGACACCTGGCTTGGGAAGCCAGTGCTCTACCAACTGAGCTACGCCCGCGCGGCCCGTATCCTAGCCGGATTCACGCGCCGTCTCGGCAGCCGCCGGGGGGCCGACAGCACCTCCGCCGAGCGGTCGGGCCCCGGGCGGGAGCGAGCGCCGCCCCGATCCCGCGCGGAGCGTATGCTCGTCCTACATGCGCTGGCTGCTCGTCATCGTCCTCGTGGTCTGGGTCGCGGCCGTCGTGATCTGGGTGCACCGCTACGGGGCGCGCTCGTACCTGAAGCTCGGGGCCGTGCTCCTGCTCGGCGCGATCGCCGCCTTCGTCGGCTTCTTCCTCCTCGACCTGATCTGGTGGGCGATCGGCGGGTTCGCCGCACTGCTGGCCGGCATGGGGATCGTCTTCGGGTTCGTCTACTGGGTCGACCGGCGCAAGGTCGAGGAGCGCGAGAGGAGCCTCCAGGCGCCCTGACCCGGGCATCGAGCGTCCGACGCCACACGGGTTCGCGTCGGCGACCTCCCAGGGACGCGCTAGCCTCACGCCTCCACCGACGAAGGGAGACGCGGGTGCTCGAGCTGCTGGCAGTGACCGGAGGCGGATGGGCGCTGCTCATCGCCGCGACGGTCGCGTACATCATGGTCGTCTGGATGATCTTCGACATCATCGTCCGGCCCGACTTCTCGGCCGGGATGAAGATCCTCTGGATCGTGTTCGGGATCCTGTTCAGCTTCGCGACCGTGATCGTGTACTTCCTCTGGGTGAAGAAGAAGGACTACTCCAGATAGCCGCCGGCGACGCCGCGGAGCGGCGGCTAGGCTCGGCCGATGGCGCGCGGCGTGCTCGTGCTCGGGTATCACCGCGACGACGGGCAGCCCGGCATCGCTCCGCTCGCGCTCGCCGGCGTGCGTCACGCGGAGGAGCTCGCGCGATCGCAGGGCGACGTCGCGGTCGTGGTGTGCAGCGGGTTCGCGCGGGGCGACGGGCCGGCCGAGGGCACCCTCATGCGCGACGCGTGGGCAGGGCCGCCGGTCGAGATCATCGCCGAAACCCAGGCGAGAGACACCGTGGAGAACGCGACCCTCTCGCTGCCGCTCCTCGTCGGGCATGCGGTCGACCGCCTCGATGTCGTCTGCGCCGCGAGCCACGCGCCGCGGGTGCGTCTGCTCCTGCCGCCGTACTTCGCGCGCCACGGGATCACGGTTCGAGTGCGTCCGTTCTGGCGACCCTTCCCGCCATCCGGCTGTGGTGGGAGCTGCGCGCGCTGCGGTGGCTCCCCGCGTTCCGTCGTCGTCTCGCCGACGATGCGTGAGCCCTTACGGATCCATCACGCGACCGTCGTAGCCTGCACCACATGATCCGCCTTGCGGCAGCGCTCACCGTCGCCGTCCTGGCTTTCGGGACAGGGCTGCTCGCCCGGCCCGCACCCGCGCCGGCCGCTGACCCGTCCGTCTTCGCAGGGCTCGGGACCTGGCTCGACATCTACGACACGCCTCTGTACCGGGCGCCGAACACCCTCGCTGCGAGGCTCGCCGCGCGAGGGGTGCAGACGCTCTGGGTCGAGACCGCCAACGACCGCAGCACCGTCGACGTCGTCCAGCCGCTCGGGTCTCGGCAGGGTCGTGGATGCGCTGCACGCGCGTGGCATCCGGGTCGTGGGGTGGTACCTCCCCGGACACGTCGACCAGAGGACCGACATCCGGCGGACCCGTGCGATGCTGGCGTTCCGCTCGCCGGACGGGGGCTCGCTCGACGGGGTCGCCCTCGACATCGAGTCGCTCCGGGAGAAGAACGTCGCGCGCCGGACCAGCCGGATGCTGGCGCTCGTGCGGACGCTTCGCCGCGAGGCGGGGTCGGTACCGGTCGCGGGCATCGTCTACCCGCCGCGCGCCTTCGAGCGCCACGTCGGCTGGTGGCCGGGTTTCCCGTGGGTCGAGCTCGCGGGACAGGTCGACACGATCGTCCCGATGCTCTACACGGGGGGCGGCTTCAAGGGGTACGAGGCCACCTACGGGTACGTGGCGCGCTCGCTGCGCCTCCTGCGGACGGCGGTGGGCGACGACGTCCCGATCCACGCAGCCGGCGGCGTCGCCAACCGGATGACCACCGACGAGCTGCGCGCGTTCGTCGACGCCGTCGTGGACGCCGGCGGGGCGCAGGGGTGGAGCCTGTACGACTGGGCGACGAGCACCCCGGCAGGCTGGACAGCGCTCGGCCGGCTCTCGTCGGGCGGGTAGAGGCCACCCTGTCCCGCGCCGGCGCTTGGTCGGCCGGCGCGCACGGTCTACGCTGAGAGTCTGGAGCTCGATCACATCCTGATCTCGGTGCGCGACCCCGCGAAGGCAGGCGCGAGGCTCGCCGCGCGCTACGGCCTCTTCTCGCAGGAGGGAGGCAGGCATCCGGGCTGGGGCACCGCCAACCGGATCATCCCGCTCGGCGACAGGGTCTACCTGGAGCTCGTCGGCGTCGTCGACGCCCGCGAGGCCGCGCGCAGCCCGTTCGGCAGGTGGGTCGCCGCGATGACGGGGGCCGAGCCACGGCCCTTCGGCTGGGCGGTGCGCCCGCCCGACATCGACGTGACCGGGCGGCACCTGGGCCTGCGCGTCGTCGAGGGCTCGCGGCAGCGGCCGGACGGCACGATCCTCCGCTGGCGGGTCGCGGGCGTCGACGAGGCGCAACGCGAGCCGGCGCTCCCGTTCTTCCTCGACTGGGAGGCCGACAGCGAGCACCCCGGGACGCTCGCCCCCGGCCTCGACACGATGGCCGTGACCGAGATGCACCTCCGTGGCGACTCGGGCCGGATCGCGGAGTGGCTCGGACCCCACGACCTCCCGCTGACGATCCAGCGCGGGGCGCCCGCCGTCACCCGGGTCGTGCTCGACGGCCCGGACGGGCCGATCGTCCTGCGCTGAGCTCAGGTCGCCAGGCGGTCGAGGAGGATCTCGACGCGGCTCACCGGGCGGAAGCCGAGCCTGCGCGAGGATCGGCTGCGACTGCGCGCCCGCATGGGTGACGAGCACGGGCGTGCCCCGGGCGGCCGCGTCCTCCCAGCGCGCCCGAACGAGCGCGCGGTAGGCGCCGCGCCCGCGGGCGTCGGCCAGCGTCGCGCCGCCGAAGAGCAGCGCGCCGTGCTCCGTGAACGCCGCCGTCGCGCGCGCGACCGGGCGCCCGTCCACGAGCGCGAGGTAGGCGCGACTCCGGTCGTCGCCGGGATCCCACGCGCGCGCGCCTTCCGCAAGCGTCTCGGCGAGGGCCTCGGGTGGCATCCCGAACGCGGCGCCGGCGATCCGTCCCGCTTCCAGCGAGATCGTCGAGGGTCTCGACGCGCCGCACCTCGACGGCCGGGTCGAGGTCGCCGGTGGGAGGGCGGTCGAGCACCATCCCCGTGGCGACGCTGTCGGGCGTGTCGCGCTCGCACCCGTGAGCGAGCAGCCAGTCGACGAGGCCCACGGGCGTGGCGCTGTCGGCGACCTCCCAGGTGCACGAGCGCCTGCCGCGGCTCCGTACCAGCGAGCGGATCTCCGCAACGGTTTCTGCGAGCGCATCCGCCTCCAGGCGCAGCCGCTGGACGACGGACCAGTGCGGGTCGTCGACGCCGGCTCCGAGCCAGATCACGAAGCGGCCGTCGGGGTCGACGACGCGCTCGTCGCCCGGCGCCAGCGGCCCGTACGTGTTGGCGTTCTCCGCGAGCTCGCGGATCATGCAGGCCAGGCCTCGCGCAGACGTTCGCGCGTCGTGCGCAGATGCTCCGGCACGACCTTGACGTCGGCGAGCACAGGCATGAAGTTGCGTGTCGCCCGACCAGCGCGGCACGACGTGCTGATGGAGGTGCGAGGCGATCGAGCCCCCGGCGACGGTGCCGAGGTTCCAGCCCACGTTGAACGCGTCCGGCCGGTAGACAGCGCGGAGGGCCGCGAGCGCCTCGACGGTGCACCAGTGCAGCTCGGCCGCCTCGTCCGGTGTGAGGTCGGAGAGCTCGCCGACGTGACGGACGGGCGCGATCATCAGGTGGCCGGACGAGTACGGGAACTTGTTGAGCAGCACCAGGATCTCGGTGCCGCGGTGGACGACGAGCGAGTCGTCACCGAGGGTCTCCTGCGCCTCGAGGCAGAACACGCAGCCCTCCTGCTCGCCCGCCTGGACGACGTACTCGAGCCGCCAGGGCGCCCAGAGCTGCCGCGTCACGCCTGCATCCTGTCACTCGCCGCCGTGCTCGTGGGCGGGCTGATGGCGGATGCTGTCCCTCATCGAGGCGAAGCGGAGCGCCTCGTACGCGATGAGGACCGTGATGACGGCGGCGAGGCCCGCCAGCGCGACGAGCGCAGGGACACGGGTGGCGACGGGCACGAGCGCGAGCAGGACGACGGCGCAGACCAGCCGCTCGCCGGCGAGCCTCCGGATCATGCGCAGCCGGAACGCGACCTGCCCGAGAAGGAAGAGCGCGCAGCCGCCGAGCAGGGCGGCGGCCAGGCACGAGGTCGAGCGTCGTCGCCGACGTGCGCCAGCGTCTTCTTCAGCCCGAGCGCCGCGAGCACGATGCCCGCGACGAGCGACGAAGTGGATGTACGAGTACGCGTCCCGGGCGAGCTCGTTCTGCTCCTTTCCCACCGGGGCCGACGAGAGCCGGCGCTCCGCCGCGATCGCGGACACGTCGAAGTAGAGCCACCAGAGCCCCGCCGCGACGACGATCCCCAGGACCGCGCCGACGACCACGCCGGCATCCGACCTCGGTGCCTGCACCGACGCCGATCGCGACGATCGACTCGCCGAGCGCGATGATCACGATCAGGCCGTGGCGCTCGGCGAAGTGGCGCGGCGCGAGCCGCCAGCCCTCCGACCCGAAGACGAGCGGCCCGCCGAAGTCGAGCAGGATCGCGAGCAGCCCAGAGCAGCCCCTGGGCGAGCCCGTCGGCGAACGGCGGCGCAGAACAGCAAGCCGACGCCGATCGCGCTGCTGACGCGCCAGGCCGGCGATCGACCGTCCGGAGGTTCGGGTCGTCGCGGTCGGCGATCCAGAACAGCGCGATCTGCGCCCGCGCGGACGATCGCGTAGGCGGCGACGAAGAGCAGAGCCTCCGCGTCGAACGCCTCCGGCACGGCGAGCGACGCGACGAGCAGCCCCGCCATCGCACCGAACATCACGATCCGGACGACCCCCTCCTCGGGATCGACGACGCTCGTCAGCCAGGAGTAGCCGACCCACGCCCACCAGAGCACGGCGAGCACGAGCAGGCCGCGCGCGACGCCGGCGGCATCCGCCGTCGTCGCCATCAGCGCCGTGCACTGCGTGATCGCGAGGACGAAGACGAGGTCGAAGAACAGCTCGAGCGGAGTGACGCGCTCCTCCCGGCGGAGGGTCGCGCCGAGCCGGCGCGTGGCGGAGGGGGAGTCGGCGGTCGACACGCGTGACATCCTTGCAGCCACGTCCTATGCTCTGCACGCTGCGGCACCAGCCCACCGGGAGGTGGTCGTGCCGTACCCGTTCGTCGAGAGCCCCAACGTGACCCGCAGCCCCGGCCGCCGCATGGACACCATCGTGATCCACACGATGGAGATCGCGGAGCGCGAGGGAGCAGCGCGGAGCTGCGCGGCCTGGTTCGCCGATCCCGCCTCGCGGAGGTCTCCGCGCACTACTGCGTCGACCGCGACGGCATCGTCCAGTGCGTGCGGGAGGAGGACGTCGCCTGGCACGCACGGGGCGGCAACACGACCTCGATCGGGGTCGAGCTCGCCGGAGCGGCGGCACAGACGCGCCGAGGACTGGGCGGACGCCTACAGCGCCGCGGTCCTGCGACGGGCCGCGGTCGCTCGTCGCCGACCTCTGCCGGCGGCACGACGTGCCCGTGCGCCGCGTCGACGCCGCGGGCTCCGGGCCGGGCGCGGGGGATCACGGGCCACGCCGACGTGAGCCTCGCCTTTCGCAAGAGCGACCACTGGGATCCCGGGCCGGCGTTCCCCTGGGGGTCGTTCCTGCGTCGAGTCGCGCGTTCGGCTCAGGGCGGGTCCGCAGCATCGCGCAGCGGACGCCAGCCTCAGGCGCGGGTCAGGCACGGTCTCGCACAGCTGAGCCTGGCAATTCCCCGGCGGCCGGTGTCTCAGGGCAGCGACAGCGAGCCCTTGCCCCTCGCCCGTGGGACCTCACGGCTCGCGGGGGACGTTTGCAGGCGTTAGCCCGAACCGCCGATGGCCCCCACGGTCAGCCGTCGTCTCGCTGCGGCCGGCAGACCTTGCACGGGCGATACCCGGCGGCGATCGCGTCGTCCCAGGTCGCGAAGAACACGCGATGCTCGCGTCGGGCGCGCTTCCCCGCGGGGCAGGTCAGCCTGCCGAACACCTTCGTGGTCGTGATGCCGGCGAAGCGGCCACGCCTCTCCGTCGGGTCGGTCAACGCGATGCGCCCGACGCGGGACGCGTCAGGCGACGTCGTCGAGCGCAGCACCGATGCCGGCGGCGATCGCGTCGAGCTCCGCACGGGAGATCACGAGCGCGGGGGAGACCTGGAGGCCGCCGCCTACGAGCACCCGCGTGAGGACGCCGTGGCGGCGGGCGGCGATGGTTGCACGGTCCGGGAGCGACGGATCCTCCGCGACGGCTGCAGGGTCGAGCTGCACGCCGGCGACGACGCCCGAGCCCCGCACGCACCTCGGTGACGAGCGCGTGCGAGCGGAGCGGATCGAGGGCCGCGTCGAGCTCGGTCTCGAGCTCGAGCGCCCGGGCGACGAGGCCCTCGCGCTCGATGATGTCGAGGTTCGCGTGGGCGGCTGCCGTCGCGACAGCGTGGCCCGAATACGTGTAGCCGTGGCGCCAGGGCCCGACGCCCTCGGCCCAGAACGCGTTGCGCACGTGGGGCGCGACGATCACGCCCCCGAGCGGGACGTAGCCCGACGTGACGGCCTTGGCGAAGGTGACCAGGTCGGGCTCGAGACCGAAGCGGCGCTCGCGAACCAGTCGCCGACGCGCCCGAACCCGCAGATCACCTCGTCGGCGAGGAAGAGCACGTCGCGCTCACGGCAGATCTGCCTCACGGCCTGCAGGTATCCCTCGGGCGGGAGGAGGACGCCGCCTGCGCCGACGATCGGCTCGCAGAAGAAGGCCGCGACCTTGTCCGAGCCGGCCTCGTCGATCGCGTGCGCCAGCGCGTCGGCATCGTTCCACGGAACGCGAAGGGTGCCACCCGCAAGCGGTCCGACGCCCACGGTGAAGGCGTCGGTGCCGACGATGCTCGTGCCGTATCCGGCGAGGCCGTGGTACGCGCGCTCGCGGGAGATGACGATCGTCCGCTCGGGCTCTCCGACGAGACTCCAGTAGCGCCGGGCCATCTTGACGGCGGTCTCGATCGACTCGCCGCCGCCGCTCGTGAAGAACACGGACGCGTCGTGCGTCGGCGCGAGCGACGAGATGCGGTCTGCGAGCTCGGTCGTCGCGCGCGTCGTGAGGTCACCGTAGGCGGAGTACGCGGAGAGGCGCCGCATCTGAGCGGCTGCCGCCTCGACGATCTCCTCGCGTCCGTACCCGACGTTGCAGTACCAGAGCCCCGCGATCGCGTCGACATAGCGGTTGCCCTCCTCGTCCCACACGGTGACGCCCTCGGCGCGGTCGAGGACGAGCTCGCCGCTCGCGACGACGGCGTGCATGTCGGCGACCGGGTGCCAGAAGCGGGTCACGGTGAGAGGCTACCGCCGTTGCGACGACGCCGGGCCGGTGACCGACCCGAGCCCCGGCTCGAGCCTCGCACCGGGACACGCGCCCCAGAACCCGTCACGGCCGTCGCGCGCGTCCTTCGCCACGTCGAGCAGCTCCCGGGCGTAGCGACCCTTCTCGTTGCGGTAGAAGTAGGGAGCGGCTGCGCCGTCCGCGACGAGGGCGACGTTCACGTTCCGGCCGTCGACCAGCACGTAGCGCAGCAACCGGTCATACGTGTCGACCGCGTCGAGCGCAGGGTCGCGCTCGAGGGTGACCCGCGTCCCCTTCGGTGCCGCATCGATGAGCGCGCGCGTCGCGTCCCGGCCGTAGCAGTCGGTCCTCGCCTCAGGCGCGTCGATCTGGAGGAGCCTGACCGTGCGTCCGTCGGTCAGGCGGAGCGTGTCGCCGTCGACGATCCACTCGACCGTCGCGCGATCCTCGCCCGCCTGGGGTGCGCGCTCCTCGCCCGTGCTGCACCCCGCGGCGAGCACCGAGGCGCAGGCCGCGGCGACAGCGCGTCGCACGAGCCGTCAGCCGCAGGGGATCCACACGAGGCGGGTGTCGACCACCTTCACGTCGGACGCCTCCAGCCGGATCGGGACGGTCGATCACCTCGCCGGCGACGGCGTCCCAGCGTGCGGCGATCTCGGAGATCCCGGCAGCCAGCTCCTGCTCGAGCACGGCAAGGTCGTCTGTTGCGTCCGCAGCCTTCGCGGCGGCCGCGTCGGCGCGGGCGGTGGCGGAGGAGCCGCCCATCGCGTTCGCCATCTTCGACAGCCCTCGCGTGCTGCGGCGACCGCCGAAGAGCGAGCCGAGCAGCTCACCGGCACCCGTTACGAGCTCGCGCTGCTTGCGAGACGAGGCCTCGGCCTGCGCCTGGCTCATCCGCTCCTGGGCGGTGCGGAGAGCGCTCTCGAGACGGTCGCGCTTGATCCCGAGCTTGTCCGTCAGCTTCGCCGTCTCTGCGTCGGCGCGAACGTCCGCCTCGTCGTCGCACCGCCGGGCGAAGTCCTCCGGCGACTCACCGGGGCGCGACCAGAGCTTCAGCTTCGTGTTCGCCTGGATCTCGAGGGCACGACTCGTGACGAGCCGGTGCTGGAGACGCGTTGTCGCGTCCTTGAAGAACGCGCTCTCGCCGAGCGGGGACGTCGGGCAGCTCGTAGGCAGCGCCGGCAGGCGGCTCGGGGACGAAGTCCCGGTCGTCGAAGTCGACCTCGAGCGAGCCGCTCGACGTCGAGGGCGCCGTCGAGGGGAAGGATCGCCTCCCACTCCTGCAGCTCGTCGAGCCCGGCCTTGGTGTCGTCGTAGCGCAGGCTGCAGCGGAACGCGAGCGCGGCACGCAGACGCGTGCCTCCGGGCGATGGCGCCGACGCCCGCGGCCCACGGCGCGGCCGGATCGACGTAGGCGACGGCGACGCCCTTCGCGACGGTGGGCGCGACCGGGGTCAGGTCGCCGTCCGACGCGACGGCCGCCGGGGCCGTCGAGACGGGCGCGGCCGGAGAGCGGCGGCCGCGGCGGTGACCGGGGCGGGTGAGGCCGCGGGTGCGACCGCGCTGCCCGCCGCAGCGGCGGGAGACCCGGAGGGCTCCACCTCGCCCGTGCGCGGCAGCTGCGACAGCTGCTCCTTCGTGAGCGGGCCGCGCAGGTAGGACATCGCCCACCGTGTCGTGAGCAGACGCGGGGTCGCGGACTTCGCGGAGACGAGCAGGAACTGGCGCTTGCCGAGGCCGCCGAGCGCCTTGTCGAGCGCCGCGACGTCGGTGTCGCCGGCGGCGGAGCGGAGCCCTTCCAGCACGCGCGCCTTGTCGTTCTCGGTCTGGAGGCGCCCGACCAGCCAGGTGCCGGCGTTCGACATCGCCTTGTAGTCGAGATCGACGGGGTTCTGGGTGGAGAGCACGAGCCCGAGGCCGAACGCCCGGCCCTGCTTGAAGATCGTCAGCATCGGCTTCTTCGTCGGCGGCTCACCGGTGGGCGGCAGGTAGCCGTAGACCTCGTCCATGTACGCGAGCGCACGCAGGTCGGGGGTGCCGCTCTGGCCGCGCATCCACGTGACGAGCTTGGAGAAGACGAGCGTGACCACGAACTGCCGCTCGGCGTCGGAGAGATGGGCGAGGTAGACGACGGCGCAACGCGGGCGCCCGTCCGCGTGGAACAGCAGCGACTGGACGTCGAGCGGGTGCCCCTCGCCCCAGGCAGCGAACGTGGGGGAGGCGACGAGCGCGTTGAAGCGGAATGCGAGCTCGGTGCGATCCTTCTGCGGGAAGAACTGGTCGAGCTCGAAGACGCCGAGCTTGCGGATCGGCGGGGTCTGGATCTCCGCGATCAGCGTGCCGAGGTCGAGGTCACGTCCGGCCCGCCAGGCGTTCTCGAGGAGGTTCGCGAGCAGCACGTGCTCGCGGCTCGCGAGAGGATCCGCCTGGATCCCGACCAGGCCGAGCAGGCTGGTGACGGTGCCCTGGATCTCGTCGCGCAGCGTCTCCGCCTCGGTCTCCCAGGAGAGCGCGGGGCGCGTTGAACGACCCGATCACGTTGAGCGGCTCCCCGGCGGTCGAGCCCGGCGTGTAGACGGTGACGTCGGCCGCGTCGCGCAGCGCCTGGAGCCGCTCCGGCCCGATCCCGGCGCTCTCGAGCCCGGCCTTCCAGTCGGCGGCGACCTTCTCGGCGTAGGCGTCGACGTCGAGCCCGGCCGCCTGCGCCTCGGCCTCGTTCACCCACGGTCGGAAGCTCGCGGGCGCGAGGTCGGGAAAGACGAGCGCGAGGTTCCCCATGTCGCCCTTGGGATCGAGCACGAGCGCCGGGATGCCTGCCGAGAGCGCCTCCTCGAGCAGCACGACGGCGAGGCCGGTCTTGCCGGATCCGGTCATCCCGACGACGACGCCGTGGGTGGTCAGGTCGGACGAGCCGAGCGAGACGCGTCTCGCCCGTGGGCTTGCCGTCCGGGCCGAGCGCCGGGCCGAGGGTGAAGGTCGCGCGGTCGGGCATGCGCCGATTCTACGGCGCGCGATGCGGCCGAGCCTCCGGGTGTAGCGTCGGGGGCGGCTCGCGCGAGTGGTCGTCGCTCGGGCGCGGCCCGGTGCGGCGGGCGCGCGAGAGTGGGACGCCGAGCTAGCGCAGGATCCGCAGCGCCGTGGCCGGTGGGCAGCCCCGGGCCACGAGCGCGAGGGCGTCGTGGATGTCGATCTCGACGTTCGTCGCGCCGAGTGCCGCCGACTCGAGGTCGAACCCCGAGCGGCAGAGCGCGTCGAAGCGCCATGCGAGCACCTCTGCCGCTTCGTCGATCTGGAGACCTTCGAACTGTGCCGCAGTCATTGGTCCTCTCCGGTGTGTGGTTGTCCGCAGTGGCACGCGGGAGGCTGGGTCGCCCGGCCGCCGCAAGCCGTAGGGACAGAGTCGGTCAAACGGGGTGTCCTCGCCTCCCCCCGAAAGGGGATCTGCGTCCCCCGGCTTGAGGGATCGGCGGAGACGGTCTTCGTGCTGGGGCGGGCAGGTCCTTCGCCGGCGCGGCCTTTGCCGGGAGAGGTAGCGTCGGAGGCGTTTCCCGAGCCAAGGAGAAGTCCCGTGATCACGCTTCCCCCGAGCGCCCGCGACGTCGTCACGTCCGGCCGGCTCGCCCACCTCGTCACCGTCAACGAGGACGGCAGTCCGGCGGTCGCCTGCATCTGGGTCGGCCTCGACGGCGACCACGTCGTCAGCGCGCACCTCAGCCCGTCCCAGCGCAAGCTCGCGAACGTCCGACGCGACCCGCGCGTCGCGCTCTCGATCGAGACCGAGACGATCAACGAGTGGGGTCTGCAGGAGTATCTCGTCCTCAAGGGGCGGGCCACGCTCACGCCGGGAGGGGCGCCGGAGCTGCTCCAGCAGCTCGCGCACGTCTACCTCGGGCCGGACGTCATCTTCCCGAACATGCCCGATCCACCCCCTGGCCACGTGATGCGCATCGAGGTCACCTGGCTCGGTGGCGATCGGCCCCTGGACGAAGGGCGAGTGAGCGGGGAGGAACGCGCCCGGCGACGCTGAATCCGACCTGGCCGTCAGTTCTCGCCAGGAGGGTCCCGTGCAGTCGGAGCATGCCGCGTTCGTCGTTGCAGCCTCGTTTCTCTTCGTGATCGCGATGGGCGCCGTAGCCGTCATCGGTGAGATCGTGGCGATCGTGCAGGGCGTCGCGCAGGGCGCGGGCACCTGACACCGGCACCGGCCGGGATCTGCGTCCCTCGAACGTTGATCCAGGACTCCTCGGCCCCGAGTGGAGCCTGCAGCCGCGCGGCGTGATTCAGGCTCTCCGCCCGGATCGCCGGTCGACTATCCTGACGCGGCCTGGCCGTCCGCGTCGTCCACCCGGTCAGGCCTCGGCCTCTGCCTCCATCACGGCGAGTCGGGTGTAGTAGTCCGGCAGCTCCTTGAGGTGCGCCCAGGCGATCTTGCCGGTGAGCACCTCGTCGTCACCCGTGACGTTCGTCTCCGGATCGTGGTGCCGTGCTCGAGCTCGACCTCGAGCCCCATCCTGTACTGCTCCGGCGTGAACGCCGCGGTGTCCCAGTCGATCCCGACCAGCGCACCGACGCGCTCTGCGTCGGCGATCGAGTACCGGGGTGTGGTCGTCGTCATGTCGACCTCCTTTGCCGTAAGCGTCGCACCGCCTGCGCCGTCGCGCATCAGGGCAGACCACGTCTCGTGTCGTGGAAGACCCTCTAGATCCAGCGGCGCCAGCGGAAGAAGCCGATCATCCCCAGGAACGTCACGAGCAGCACCGCGACGATCACCAGGAACGCGCCGTGCGAGCCGAAGCCGGGGAAGTCGACGTTCATGCCGAAGATGCCTGTGATCAGCGTCAGCGGCAGCATCGTCACGCTGATCAGCGTGAGCAGCCGGAGCACGTCGTTCTGGCGATGCGAGATGACCGATTCGTTCGTCGACTCGAGCCCCTCGACGACCTCCTTGTAGTTGTCGAGCTGATCCCAGATCCGCTCGGCGGCGTCGTTGAGGTCGTCGAAGTACAGGTCGAGCTCCTCGGGGAGGAAGCGGTTCACCCTGCGCTCGAGCACGCGGAGCGTGGTGCGCTCCGGCTTCATCACCTTGCGGTAGGAGATGATCTCCTGCTTCACGTTGGAGATGTCGCGGACGACGTCCTCGGCGTAGCCCTCGAACATGTCGTCCTCGACGCGGTCGAGCTTGTGACCGATCTTGTCGAGGATCGGGAAGCAGTAGTCGAACAGGTCGTCGAGCACCTCGTAGAGCAGACGGCCCGAGCCCTTGCCGAACAGCGACTCCCTGAAGCCCTCGTCCACCTCGCAGCGACCGAAGAGACGTGTCACGGGCAGCAGCTCACGGTTCGGGATCGTCACGAGGTAGTCCTGGCCGATGAAGATGTCGAGCTCGGCAGCGTTGAGGCGCTGAATCGCCTTGTCGTAGACCGGGAAGTGGAGCACCGCGAAGAGGTACCCGTCCTCCTCGTAGTCGTCGACCTTCGGGCGCTGACGCTTCGAGACGATGTCCTCGACGTCGAGTGGATGCCAGCCGAATCGGCCTGCCAGCTCCTGCGCCACCTCCAGGTCGGGGGAGACGACGTTGAGCCACGTGAGCCCGCCGGCGGTCAGCTCATGGACGACGATGGACCGTGCGAGACCCTCCGCGTGGCGCGGAACGGCACTCCTGCGGATGCGGGGCAGGCTGGGCACCGGTACTGGGAGGGTCCTCGAACGCGTACATGGTCATTCGGGATTGTAGCCCGCAGGCCTTCCGCGACCACCCCTCCGCACTCACGCGGGCGCCGCGACCCGTGAGGTCGGCGTCACAGCGGCGCTGCGCGGAAGCCGCGGTTCGAGGACGAGCGAGAGGCCGGACGCCGTGACGCAGAGCGCCGCCGCGGCGACCCACACGCCCGTCGCCGAGCGGTCGAGCCCGAAGCCGCCGACGGCAGGCCCGAGGGCGAATCCGACCTGCCACGAGAGCGCCGAGAGCGCCATGTAGCGGCCGAGGAGGCTTGGCGCGGCCAGGTCGGCGACCAGCGGCCCCTGCACCGACCCGTGGAGGCACTCGCCGATCCCGAAGACCGCCATCACGCCCGCGAGCGCGAGCGCCGCCTGCGCGCCCGAGAGCGAGCCCGCGACGACCGGCACCACGAGCCAGCACGCCGCCCAGACGAGTCCCAAGGCTGCGAGCGCGCGCATGCGCCGATGTCCCTCGGAGAGCCGCGTGATCGGGAGCTGGGCGACGACGATCACCATGGTGTTGACCAGGAAGATGAGGCCGATGGCGGTCTCGCTGACGCCGGCGTCGTTCTTGGCGTAGACCGGGAGGAGCTCGATCATCGACATGCCCGCGAAGATGAAGAGGGTGTTGAGGCCGATGACGCCCATGAACACGCGGTGGCGCAGGACGAAGCTGTACCGACGTCTCCCCGTCCCTCGCTCGGCGCCCGGCCGGTGCTCGGGGACGAAGCTGCGCAGCACGGCGAGGTACCCGAGGAACGTGAGCGCGTCGACGGCGAAGATGAGCTCGAACGTCACCGGTCGCTCGACGCTGGCGACGAGGCCACCGACGAGCGCTCCGAGCCCCACGCCGAGGTTCATCACCACGCGCTGCATCCCCCAGGTCGCAGGGCGCTTCTCGGGGGGTGTGAACGCCGCCAACAGCGTGGACTGGGACGGCCAGAACATCCCGTTGCCCGCCCCTGCGACGATCGCCGCCGCAAACGCCTGCCAGGGAACGGTGACCAGCGCGAACGAGCCGTAGCCGATCGCGAGCAGGACGAGCGACACCGAGAGCATGCGCCGGCCGCCGAACCGGTCGACGAGCACTCCGGACAAGGGGCCGGAGACGAGACCTGAGAGCGCCATCGTCCCGAGCACGAGCCCGGCGACGCCCAGCGAGATCCCCCGGACGTTGTGCAGGTAGATGAGCGTGAACGGGAGGACGACGCCGTTGCCGAACGCACTGACGAGTCCGCCGAGCTGCAGCATCTGCACCGGCCGGGGCAGGTGCGGGTTGAGACTGCGCAGCCAGGCAAGCATCGCCTCAGCCTAGACCGGCCCGGAGGCCCGGTTGGCAGCGGCTCAGCGCGAGGGATCGGCGGCGGCGAAGGCAGGCCGGGCGAGAAGCGTGTCGCGCCAGGCGCGAACGGACGGATACGCGCTCAGGTCGAGACCCGTGCGCGTCGTGCGGTACAGCGCGGGCGCGGCGGCCACATCGGCGATCGTGAAGCGCCGAGCGCCGTGCCGGAACGGTCGACCAGGGACTCGAGAACGTCGAGCGTCGGCGCGATCTCGTGGGCGACCCGCTCGGCAGCCGCCGGGTCGGGATCGCGCGAGTCCATCCCCTGACCGAACAGGAACCCGAGAGCCTCGGCCTCGTGCCGGAAGAGCGCGGGCCGGAACGTCAGCGACCAGCGGTCGAGGAACGTGTCGACCCGGGCCGCGCCGGCAGGGTCGGTGGGGTAGAGGTCGTCACGGCCCGCGAGCCGCGCGACGTACCGGAGAATGGCGTTCGACTCCGCGACGACGGCATCGCCGTCGACGAGCGTCGGGATGCCGCCGACAGGGTTCAGCGCGAGGTACCAGGCAGGGCGTGGGTGGTCGAACGGGACCGTCACGCGCTCGTACACCAGCACCGACCTCGGCGAGCGCGAAGCGCGCCTTGAGCGCGTTCGACGAATCAGGGTTGTCGTAGAGAACGAGGCCCACGAGGCGATCGTAAGCCTGCGGCGTCGGCAGGGCTCGGCCGACACCGCTGATAGCGTCCTCGCCGCAGCTCGAGCGCGGCGCCCTGGACTGCGCGACGATGTGTGGCATGAGGCTGGGAGGAGTCGTGCTCGTGCTCGCCGGGACGGCGATTCATCGGTTTCAGTCCAAACCGGTGGGACGCCGTGATCCTGACGATCCCGCGCGGCCACGGGCGTCCATGTCTGAGACGTGATTGGGATGCTCGCGGTTGGGATGGGGCTGGCGATGTTCTGGCGGGCGCCGACCCGACGCTGATGCGAGGCCGCCGACTCGTAAGGGTTCGGCACGGGGTCAGCCGGGCGCAGTCGTCGTCTGCCCTGGCGAGCCGCGAGCTTAGGTGCGCCCGGGAGGATTCGAACCTCCGACCTCTCGCTCCGGAGGCGAGCGCTCTATCCCCTGAGCTACGGGCGCGGACGTCGGCAGTGTAGAGGATCGGGACAACCGGTCGGGGTCAGGCTCCAGCCGGCCCCTCTCACGGTAGGAGGCCGACTGGCGCTCTATGCTCGCGTCGTGAGGGTCGGTGCGGAGATCGTGCGGGTGCATCTCGCCGAGACGTTCGTGATCAGCCGCGAGGCGAGCGACTGGGACGACGTCGTGCAGGTGACGCTGGAGCACGACGGCGTCGTGGGCCGCGGGGAGGCGGCGCCGATCGCGCGGTACGCCGAGAGCGCCGCAAGCGCGCTCGCGTTCGTCGAGACCCACGGCGAGCTCGTCGGCGAGGATCCGTTCGCGCTCGAGGCGATCGGCGAGCGTCTCGCGGAGATCCCGGGGGAGCAGGCGGCGAAGTCTGCGCTCGACGCCGCGCTCCACGATCTCCAGGGCAAGCTCCTCGGGATCCCGGTGTGGCGGATGCTCGGGCTGCCCCGCATCGGGCCTCCGACTTCGTGGACGGTGTGGCTGGGCGACCCGGACGACATGGCCCGGCGCGCCGAGCGCGCGGCCGGCTCGTTTCGTCGCCTCAAGCTGAAGCTCGGCGGAGGCGACGGGCTCGACGTCGAGCGCGTCCGGGCGGTTCGCTCGGTCACGGATCGCCCCCTGATGGTCGACGTCAACGAGTGGTGGTCGCTGGAGGAGGCGGTCGACTCGATCGAGCAGCTGGCCGCGCTCGGCGTCGAGTACGTGGAGCAACCCCTTCCCGCTGGAGACGACGGTGGCGCCGAGCTACGGCGCCGCTCCGCGCTTCCGGTGTACGTCGACGAGGACTGCCACACCCTGGCCGATGTCGCCGCGTGCGCCGAGGTCGCCCACGGCGTCAACATCAAGCTCGCGAAGTCGGGTGGGATCAGGGAGGCCGTGCGCATCGCACATGCCGCTCGTGCACTCGGCCTCGGCGTCATGCTCGGCTGCATGGTCGAGTCGGGCCTCGGGATCGCAGCGGGATGCGTCGTCGCGCCCCTCTGCGACCACGTCGACCTGGACGGGAACCTGCTGCTGCGCGAGGACCCGTGTCCTGGCGTGGCGTTCGTCGACGGCGTGCAGGTGCCGGCGAACACCCCGGGGCTCGGGGTCGGATGAGGGGAGAGCGCACGCTCATCCTCGCCGAGGGGTTCTCGGCGGACGCGCACTACGGCAAGACGATGCGCGGGGTCATGCGCTACCGCCCCGACGACGTCGTCGCGATCCTCGACTCCGAGTGCGCCGGGGAGACCCGCGAAGGCGTCCCGGTCGTCGGCGACGTCGCCGCCGCCCTCGCGTACGCGCCCGCCGTGGCGCTGGTCGGGGTCGCAACGCAGGGTGGGCGGTTTCCCGGCCCGTGGCGCGAGATCCTGCGCCTGTGCCTCGCCGCAGGGCTCTCGATCGAGAACGGCCTCCACGAGTTCCTGGGCGACGACGCAGAGATGCGCGAGCTCGCCGCCCGCGCCGGAGTCGAGCTTCGCGACCTCCGCCGCACACCGGCCGACCTCGACTGCCCGACGGGGGCGAACTACGCGCTCGATGCCCGGATCGTGCTGACCGTCGGGTCGGACTGCGCGATCGGGAAGATGACCGTTGCGCTCGAGCTCGACCGGGCGGCCCGGGCGCGCGGGCTCCGGTCGGAGTTCGTCCCGACCGGTCAGACGGGCATCGCGATCGCCGGATGGGGGCTCTCGGTCGACGCGGTGGTCGCCGACTTCGTCGCCGGTGCGGCAGAGCGGCTCGTCGTCGAAGGCGCCGCCCGCGGCGGCGAGCTCCTCTGGGTCGAGGGCCAGGGATCGCTCTCACACCCGGCGTACTCCGGCGTGACGCTCGGGCTCCTCCACGGCTCGGCGCCCCACGCGTTCGTCCTCTGCCACAAGCCGGGGACGACCGAGGTCGACGGCTACCCGGGTCATCCGTTGCTTCCGCTCCCGGAGCTGGTGGAGCTGCACGAGCGCATCGCGTTGCCGCGCAGACCGGCGCGGGTGGCGTGCATCGCGCTCAACACGGCCGGGATGACCGACGATGCGGCGGCCGCCGCGATCGCCGACGCGGAGGCGCAGACAGGCCTCGTCGCGGACGACCCGGTGCGCAACGATGCGACCCGGCTCGTCGAAGCCGTCGTCGAGAGCCTCGGCTAGACTCCCGCGCGGTCGGGCCGAGGGTGGCTTGTCCTGGCCACCGGGGCAGTCGATGCGATCACTTCTGCGGACACGAGGCGTCCTGCTCACGCTGTGCGCGTGCGCGGCCGCGATGGCTCTCGCCGCGGGGTCGTCCGCCGCCGACATCGGCGCGAACGACGACACCGGGAAGTTCTCCGGCGACGGCGGGGTGACGTTCTACGAGCGGATGGCCGCGACGGGGTTGCGCCAGACGATCGTCACCGTCCGCTGGCTCCCGAGCGATCCCCTCGCCCTGCAAGAGGCCGAGATGCTCGATCGCACCGTCGCGGCTGCGACCGCCGCCGGGCTCAAGGTCGTGTTCGCGACCTATCCGTACCCGCCGCGCGAGATCGAGGCGCGGATCGCCAGGCCTTCCGCATTCGCAGCCTGGCTCGACCGCCTCGCACGCCGCTACCCGCAGGTACGACAGTACGTCGTCGGCAACGAGCCGAACCAACCGGCGTTCTTCCGTCCCCAGTTCGTGAAGAAGAAGCAGGCCTCGGCAGCCCGCTTCGGCCCGTTCCTCGCCGCCGGGTACGACGCGCTGAAGGCGGTCGACCCGGACATCGCCGTCGTCGGGGTCGGGCTGTCGCCGCGAGGCAACGACCGCCCGACCGCACGGAGCAACGTCTCGACGTCCCCCGTGCGGTTCCTCGCGGCGCTCGGCCGCTGGTATCGGGCGAGCAAGAGGACGCGCCCGCTCATGGACGGCCTCAGCTTTCACCCGTACCCGAACCGGGCCACCGACCCGCTCGCCCGCGGCTACGCGTGGCCGAACGCCGGGTTCGCGAACCTCGACCGGATCAAGCAGGCGCTCCACGACGCGTTCTCCGGCACGGCGCAGCCGACCACCGAGGAGGGCCTGCGCCTCTACCTCGACGAGGTCGGCTGGCAGGTCGACACCGAGGGCCTCGAGGGGTACGTCGGCGAGGAGAACGTCGTCGTCACCTCTGAGCTCGACCAGGCGTCGGTCTACGGCGAGCTCGTGCAGCAGGCGCTGTGCGACCCCGCGATCGCGGAGGTCAACTTCTTCGGCTTCTTCGACGATCCACTGCGCACCGGGTTCCAGTCCGCGTTGAACCGCGTCGACGGGACGCCGCGTCCGGCCGTCCGATGCTGTGCGCGCAGCCATCCTCGCCGGAGGGTGCCTCGGCCTGCCCGTCACGTGGACGCCCGCGACCCGGGTCGTCGCGCCGCAGAAGCCCACGCTGACGCCCGATCCCGACGGCTGGTCCGTGGAGCTGCGGGCAGGGGAGGGGGCCTCGGTGCGCGCGTGCGTGCTCCCCGGCCGTCCGCTCCGCGCCGACCTTCAGTCGCTCCTCGAGGCGGCGCCTCCGCGAGGCGTGCGCGACGGGGCGCATCACGGGGATCGCTCCGCTCCGTCTCCGCCTGCCGGCGCTCACCGGCCCGCACGTCGTCGCCGCGCGGCTCGTCGCCGAGACGAACGTCGCCCGCGTCTCGTTCGTCTCGCGCATCGCGCGGTAGACGCCCACAGGCCCTCGCAGCTCGGGGTGAGTCGCACGCACTTGACATCGAACACGTGTTCTGTCAGCATGCAGAACACATGTTCGCCTCACGCACACTCGTCCGCATCCTGCTCCTCGCTGTCACGGTGCTCGCCCTGTGGGCGCTCTTCGCGAACGACTCCGAGGCGTCCGGGCCCGCACGGCACTACGTCGTGCAGCCGGGCGACACCCTCTGGTCGATCGCGGACGCGCGCTACGCCGGGGATCCGCGCGAAGGGGTCTGGAAGCTCGAGCATCGCAACCACCTCGCGTCGGCCACGATCGTCGCCGGCCAGGTCATCGTCCTGCCCTAGCGCCGGCGAAGGCCTGCGGGTGTTCTCGCGGCCTCACAGGCCGCGGTAGGCGTGGCCCGCCATCGCGTCAGGATCGATCATGACGTTGACGATGGAAGGCACGCCGGCCTCGAGCGCCCGCTGGAGCGCGGGCGCGAGCTGCTCGGGCCGCTCGACGTGCTCCCCGTGGCCACCGAACACCTCGGTGAGCCGGTCGTAGCGGCTCGGCGCGAGCCGCGTCGCGACCTCGCCCTCGGCCCCGTAGATGCCGACCTGCGGCACGCGGATCTCCCCCCACGCGCCGTCGTTCCCGACCACGAGCACCGCCGGGACCTCGAAGCGGACGAGCGAGTCGAAGTCCATCCCGTTCAGCCCGAAGGCGCCGTCGCCCATCACGACGACGATCGGCCCCCCGAACCCGGCAGTCCCGACGCCCAGCGCATAGCCGGGACCGACGCCGAGGCACCCGAAGGGGCCCGGATCGAGCCAGTGTCCCGGCCGCCGCACGCGGAGCACGCGCGACACCGCGGCGACGACGTCGCCGCCGTCGCCGATCACGACCGCGTCGTCGGGGAGCACGCGATCGAGCTCCGCGCCGAGGCGGTAGTGGTGCAGCGGAGCCGACCCGGACGCCAGCTCGTCGGCGTGCGCCGTCCACCACGCGTCCTCGGCCGTGCGGACGGTCGCGAGCCAGTCGGGATGCCGCGCCGACGTGGCCGCGTCGGCGAGGGCCTCGAGCACCAGACGACCGTCGCCCGCGAGCGCAACGTCCGGCAGCCTGTTGCGTCCAAGCTCCCGCGGGTCGCCATGGACATGGACGAGCGCGCCGTCACCGAACCGCCCGTACCGGAGCCGGAAGTCGAGAGTCGCGCCGACCACGAGCACGACGTCGGCTGCGGCCAGTGCCGCCGAGCGGGCGTGCTGGAAGAGCAGGGGATGATCGGGCGGGAGCGAGCCCCGGCCCGACCCGTTGACGAACACCGGTGCGTCGAGCGAGCGGGCGAGGCGGTCGAGGGCAGCCGCGGCGTCGTCCCACCACACCCCCGATCCGGCCACGATCGCCGGGCGCTCGGCCCTGGAGAAGAGGTGAGCCGCGCGTTCGAGCGCGAGAGGATCCGGCGCGGTGGACGTCTCGGCGCGAGCGCGCCCCACGGGCGGATCGGCCTCCGCGTCGGCGAAGAGGACGTCCATCGGCAGCTCGAGGTAGACCGGGCCGCACGGCGGGGACAGCGCGTGACGGAAGGCGAGCGCGACGTACTCGGGAATCCTCGCCGGCTCGGGGCACACGCCCGCCCAGGTCGTGATCGGCTTCATCAGCGAGAGCTGGTCGAACTCCTGCAGCGCGCCACGCTCGGCCTGCACGAGCGGCCGGGCCCCGCCGAGCACGACGAGCGGAACCCGCGCAGCCAGCGCGTTGGCGACGGCCGTGACCGTGCCCGTCACGCCGGGCCCGGCGGTCACCACCGCAACCCCAGCACCGCGACGGACGCGCCCATACGCTTCGGCCGCGTGAGCGGCGGACTGCTCGTGGCGGACGTCGACCACGCGGACTCCCTCGAGCCGACAGCCTTCGTAGACGGGCATCACGTGCCCGCCCGAGAGCGTGAAGATCGCGTCGACGCCCTCGGCCGCGATCGCCTGGGCGACGAGACGCCCTCCCTGGAATCGCTCTGCCACGAGCGGAATCTACTCCGCCGTGCTGAACACGGCCCGCGGACGCACGGCGGTACGATCGGCCGCCGTGGACCTCGACATCGTCTTCCTCGGCACAGCCGGCTCGGCACCGACCGCGCGCCGGAGCGCGTCGGCGACGCTGCTGCGCCACGGCGGCGACCGCGTGCTCGTCGACTGCGGCGAGGGAACGCAGCGGCAGCTGCTGCGCTCGGACGTCGGCCTCGTCGACCTCGAGGACGTGTTCCTCACGCACCTGCACGCCGACCACTTCCTCGGTCTGCCGGGAATGCTCAAGACGTTCTCGCTGCGAGGCCGCGACGTCCCGCTCACCGTGTACGGGCCCGCGGGCACGCGCTCGCTGCTCGACGGGCTCCGGCGGATCTTCGGACGCCTGACCGTACGCGCTCCACGTGGTCGAGCTCGAGCCCGGCGAGGCGATCGAGCGCGTGGGCTATCGCCTCGAGGCCATCGCGGTGGCCCACGGGGTCACCGCCGTCGGCTACGCCCTGCGCGAGGACGCGCGTCCCGGCCGCTTCGACGTCGCAGACTGCCGATCGGCTCGGCGTGCCGCCCGGCGCCGCACGGGGAGCGCTGCAGCGCGGAGAAGCGGTCACCCTCGAGGACGGCACGACCGTCGGCCCGGATGCCGTGCTCGGCGCTGCCACGGGCCGGGCGAACCATCGTCCTCACCGGCGACACCGCACCCTGCGCGTCGGTGGTCGAGGCCGCCACCGGCGCAGACGTGCTCGTCCACGATGCGACGTTCCTCGCCGACGACCGCGCACGTGCGAAGAGAGACCGGTCACTCGACCGCCGGGGAGGCCGCGCTCGTCGCGCGCGAGGCAGGAGTCCGGCTCCTGGCGCTGACGCACCTCTCCGCCCGCTACGCGCCACGCGACGTCGAGCGCGAGGCGGCCGAGCTGTTCCCCTCGAGCGTCGTCCCGCGCGACTTCGACGTCATCCACCTGCCGTTCCCCGAGCGCGGCGCGCCCGAGCTCGTGACCGGGGAGCGCGCAGCCGGCCCGACCCGGGTGTACCCTCGGAGACATGAGCGATCTCATCCAGGTCACGGCGGCGGGGAACGTCACCGAGGCCGAGGAGCTCGAGCGGATCCTCGCGGAGGCCGGCATCACCGCCACCCTCCGCGCCGCAGCCGACGAGCACCCCGACGGTCACGGCGACGGCCCCATCCACGTGCTCGTTCCCGCCGAGGAGGTCGAGGCCGCCCGAGACGCCATCGAGGCGCTCTCGGAGCCCGACGACATCATCGACGGGGACTGACCCGCCGATCCACTCACGGCCGTGGAACGAACGCGATGCGGGTCGAGCCCGCGTAGCCGCCGGTGTGGAGCGTGAACGTGCAAGGACGCGAGCCGTCCGCGCCCGCGGGGGTGGCCAGCCGGATCGTCGGCGTCGAACCCGAGGGGGAGCGATCGTGCCCCGCGGGACGCCGTCGACGGCCAGGTCGATCGGATCCCCGGACTTCCCGATCAACGTCACCTCGAGGGCGCCGTCGACACATCCGGGCGCCACGACCGTGACCGTGCCCGAGAAGTCGCCGTTCGGGAGAAGGCCCGAGGTCACCGACACGACGCGGAGCGGTGACTCGGCCCTCCACACCACAAGCGGCGGGGAGGTCGACGATCCTAGAGCGCCGGACGCGACCGGTTCGCCTGCGAACGCGTAGGTCGGCGGGGCGGCGATCGAGTCGTCGCTCGACGGGCCTGCCCTCGACGTCGGTCAGCAGCCCGCTCCCGACATCGACCACGGCGACCGCCGGATTCGGAGGCACGCTGCTCCGAACGTCCGTCAGGCGCAGCACCTCCCTGATCCCACGGTTCCAGAACACGGTGCGCGCCTCCGCCTCGTCGGGTCGCTGGCCGGTGGCGAGCAGCGTGACCCCGTCGAGCCCGGCGCTGTCGATCCAGCTCGGATCCTGGCCGCCGAAGGCATCCGCGCTCTCGGTGGCCGAGAGCCGCTCGACGACCCGCGCCGCGTCGACCGACGTCGCAACGAACCCACCGAGGAGGACGATCACAAGCACGGGCAACAGGCGCCGCGGGAGGAGGGCCACGAGCAAGATCGCCAGCACGGTGAGCGCGAGCACCACCACCCGGGCGATGCCGATCCGTCCCTCGAGGTGAAGGAGCGCGGCGGTCGACAGCGCATCGTGCATCGCCGTCGCCGGAAGAAGCCGCTCGACGGGCGTGCCGGCGACGAGCAGGAGCGTTCCCGCCCCGACGGCGCCGACCGCGAGGCGAGGACGAGGCGCACCCGCGCCGATCCAGGCGACGAGACCGACCACGAGCGCCGGAACCGCGCTAACCAGGTAGCGCTGCGAGACGTGGTCGAGACGATCGACGGCGAACACGCCTACCTGAGCGACGAGCAGCGGGACGTAGCCGACGATCGCGGCGGCGGCGGCCCCGATCGGTGCCGAGGCGAGCCGCCCGCGCAGTGCCTCGATCACGACGAGGGCGGTGGCGACGAACGGCGCCACCAGGGAGACGAGTGCGACAGCCCCGAGATGCCACGAGACCATCGCGACCACTCCCCCCTGGATCGACGTCGTCTCCCCGAGGGTCGCGTACGCACCGAGCAGTGCACCGGACCCGAGAGCCGTCGGCGCCACGATGCGCACGAGGGCGAGCCCGCAGATCACGATGGCGATGCCGGAAGCGAGCGGCGCGACCGCGCGAAGCCGTCCCTCCCCGGGTCGTTGTCGGTCGTACAGGAGCGCGGCCAGGACGAACGCCGGGAGCAGGACGAGCGCCTGCATCCGCACGGCCGCGGCGACGGTCACCGCGAGGAGGAACCAGCCGTGGTGCGCCACGGTCGGCCGCTCCAGGGTCGCCGCGAGAGCGAAGAGCGCCCAGGCCGAGGCCGGGTAGAAGAGCGCCTCGGTCATCAGCAGGCCGCTGTACGAGAGAACGGGGCCAGCGAGAGTGAGCGCCGCCGCCGCAACCGCCCACCACGGCGGACAGAGGCGCTTCGCCCACAGGAAGACGGGGACGGCAGCCGAGCTCATCGCCGCGCTCTGCAGGAGCTGGGCGCGTTCGATCCCGTCGACGAGATCGCGACCGGCAAGCGCCGCCCCGACGAGAACGGGGGTGAGAAGGCTGAAGTACGGGGCCGCCGCACCGCGGATCTCGAGGCGCCCGGTCGTCCAGAAGGACTCGCCGAGGAGCCCGTAGAGCATCTCGTCCGGGGCGATCCAGGGCACGGAGACGCGCTCGGCCGCGACGAAGCGGATGAGGGTGGAGGCCACGACCAGCAGAACGACAACCGCCGCCGGGCGCGAGATCGACCGTCCGCGCACCGCTGCATCATGCCGCTCCGGCGCCTCCGACCGGTCGTCTAGAGTCCGACGCACGACCCTTTAAGCCGGTCCAGTGAGGCCGGGAAGGAGCGAGATGGAGACGGAAGCCGCCGGCCGGGCCACGGCCGTGACACTGCTGGACGCCGACGCGATCGCGCGCACGCTCGCACGTGTCGCCCACGAGATCATCGAGCGGAACGAGCGCGTCGAGGACGTCGCGCTCGTCGGGATCCACACGCGCGGGGTGCCGCTCGCCGAGCGCTTGCGCGCGCTCGTCGCCGAGCGGAGCGGAGTCAGCCCGGCGATCGGCTCGGTCGACATCACGTTCCACCGCGACGACGTGACGGTGCGCGCGGGCGGCGCGCCGCGGACGCTGCAGCCGATCGTCCACGGCACGGAGCTCGACTTCCCGCTCGAGGGGCGGACGTGCGTCCTCGTCGACGACGTCCTCTACACGGGCCGCACGATCCGCTCGGCGATCGACGCGCTGCTCGAGTACGGGCGGCCGGCGCGCGTGCAGCTGGCCGTCCTCGTCGACCGCGGGCACCGGGAGCTGCCGATCCGGCCCGACTACGTCGGCAAGAACGTCCCGACGGCGACGCAGGAGCGTGTCGATGTCCATCTCGTCGAGACCGACGGCGAGGATCGCGTCATGCTCACCGGGCGGGAGGTCACCGGTGTCTGACACCACAGAGCGCCGGCACCTCGTCTCCGTCTCCGACCTGGAGCGCGAGCGACGTCGAGCGGATCCTCGACACCGCCCGCGCGCTCGAGCGCTCGCTCGACCGTGAGGTGAAGAAGCTCCCGACGCTGCGCGGACGGCTCGTCGCTCAACCTCTTCTACGAGTCGTCGACCAGGACGCTCTCGAGCTTCGACCTCGCAGCGAAGCGGCTCTCCGCCGACACGATGTCCCTCCGCTCCTCGGGATCGTCGGTCGACAAGGGCGAGTCGCTCAAGGACACGGCGCTCACCCTCGCGGCGTACGACCCCGACGTGATCGTGATCCGGCATCCGCACATCGGCGCACCGGGCCTCGTCGCCGCCGCGACGGGAGCGCACGTGGTGAACGCCGGAGACGGGAAGCACCAGCACCCGACCCAGGCGCTGCTCGACCTCTTCACGATCCAGGAGTCGGTCGGCCGGCTCGACGGCGTGCACGTCGCGATCGTCGGTGACGTCCTGCACTCGCGCGTCGCCCGCTCCCTCGTCGAGGCGCTCGGACTCGTCGGCGCGCGGACGACGCTGATCGGGCCGCCGACGCTCATCCCCCGCGGGATCGAGGCGATGGGCTGCAGCGTGAGCGCCGACGTCGACGCGTGCGCCGACGCCGACGTCGTCTACGTCCTGCGGATGCAGCACGAGCGCATGCTTCCCGGCGCGGCCTACGTCCCGAGCCTGCGGGAGTACACGGCGCTGTACGGGATCACGCCGGAACGGGTGCGACCCGGCCAGGTCGTGATGCATCCAGGCCCGATGAACCGGGGAGTCGAGATCGACCCACGCGTGGCCGATGGTGGCGCATCCCTCGTGACGACGCAGGTACGGTCGGGGCTCGTCGTGCGCATGGCCGTCCTCTACGACCTTCTCACCGCCGGAGCGGCGGTCAGACCCCTCGAGGCGGCCTGATGCTGTTCCACCGTGAGCGTCCGCGCGGACAGCCTCGTGATCAGGGGGGCGCGCGTGCTCGACCCGGGCGAGGGGCTCGACGGCGCGTTCGACGTCAGCGTCGACGACGGTGTGATCACGGCGATCGAACCGGCCGGCGAGCCCGCCAGAGGGCTTGTGCTGGCGCCCGCCTTCGTCGATCCGCACGTCCACCTCCGCACGCCGGGGCGGGAGGACGAGGAGACCGTCGCGACCGGCACTGCCGCAGCGGCGGCGGGCGGCTACTGCGCGATCGTCGCGATGCCGAACACCGATCCGCCGGTCGACAACGCCTCGATCCTCGCCTCGCTCGTCGAGCTCGCCCGCGAGGAGGCGGTCGTCCCGACCGGGTTCATGGCATGCATCTCGAAGGGACTCGCCGGGGAGGAGCTCACCGAGATGGCCGAGCTCGCCTCGATCGGCGCCGTCGCGTTCACCGACGACGGCAAGCCCGTGCGCTCGGCGGGCCTGATGCAGCGCGCGCTGCAGTACAGCGCCGTCGCCGACCGCCCGCTCGCCCTGCACTGCGAGGAGCCCAGCGCTCTCACGCGACGGACAGATGCACGAGGGGGCCGTCTCCGCGGAGCTCGGGTTCTCGGGCTGGCCGTCGGTCGCCGAGAGCGTCATGGTCGAGCGCGACCTGGCGCTCGCCGCGTACGAGGGGCGCCCGGTGCACGTCATGCACCTGAGCGCCGCCGAGTCGGTCTCTGCTCTCCGCCGTGCCATCGCCGACGGGGTGCGGGCGAGCGGCGAGGCGAGCCCGCACCACCTGTGCGCGACGGACGAGCTCGTGCGGTCGCTCGACCCGAACGTGAAGATGAACCCGCCGGTGCGAGCCGAGGCCGATCGGCAGGCGCTGCTCGCTGCCGTGCGCGACGGGACGATCGCCTGCATCGCGACCGACCACGCACCTCACGCCCTCTTCGAGAAGGAGACGCCGTTCGAGGAGGCGCCGTTCGGCGTCACGGGACTCGAGACGGCGTTCGCGGTGCTCAACACCGAGCTGATCAGAACCGGCCAGCTGTCGCTCGAGATCGTGCTCGAGCGGATGTCCGCGGGTCCCGCGCGCGTCTTCGGCCTGCCGGTGCCCCGCATCGCGGTCGGCGAGGTCGCGAACCTCGTGCTGCTCGATCTCGAGCAGAGCTGGGTCGTCCGCGCCGACGGGTTCCGCTCGCGCTCGACGAACTCCTGGCTGCTCGGGCGGACGCTCACCGGCGCCGTCGTCAAGACGATCGCTGCCGGAGCGGTGGTGTTCGCAGCGTGACCGAGACACAGGGATACCTGCTGCTCGAGGACGGGACGACGTTCCCCGGTCGCTCGGTCGCCGCACAGGGAGCAGCATTCGGGGAGGCGGTGTTCACGACCGCGATGACCGGATACCAGGAGACCGTCACCGACCCGAGCTACGCGGAGCAGCTGATCTGCTTCACGGCTCCGATGGTCGGCAACTACGGCGTCGACGACGCCCGACTCGAGTCGGCCGCACCGCACGGTCGCGCGGTGCTCATGCGCCGCCTCGGCGGGAGCGACTGGGCGGAGTGGCTCGCGGGGTACGGCATCGTCGCCCTCGACGAGATCGACACCCGTCGGTTGACCCTGCACCTGCGTGACGGGGGATCGATGCGGGCGGTCGCCGTTGCCGACGTCGCCGCACTGCCCGTCGACGCGGCGATCGAACAGGTTCGCGCGCAGCCGTCGATGGAAGGGGCGGCGCTCGTCGCGGGCGTCTCGACACCGGCTCCGTACGTCGCCCACGAAGAAGGGCGCGTCTCGGTCGCGCTCGTGGACTACGGCGCCAAGCGATCGATCGTCCACCGCCTTGCGGCGGCCGGAGCCTCCGTGACGGTGTATCCCCACGTGCCCGACGTCGATGCGCTGGCAAGCCACGACGGGGTGCTGCTCTCCAACGGCCCCGGCGATCCGGAGCCGCTCGTCGAGGAGACGGAGGCGATCCGCGCGACGCTCGGACGGGTTCCGATCCTCGGGATCTGCCTCGGCCATCAGCTGCTCGGACTCGCGACCGGGCACACGACCTACAAGCTCCCCTTCGGCCACCGCGGCGCGAACCACCCGGTGCTCGACCGCCGCAGCGGACAGGTGCTCGTGACGAGCCAGAACCACGGCTTCGCCGTCGCGGCCACGGAGGACGCCGAGGCGACGCACGTCTCGCTCTACGACGGCACGGTCGAGGGGTTCGACTTCCCCGACCTCCGCGCACAGAGCGTCCAGTTCCATCCGGAGGCAGGACCGGGTCCACACGACGCCTGGCCGATCCTCGAGCGCTGGGTGGAGGCCCTGTGACCGCTCCCGCGCCGCTGACGACCACGCTTGTACCACCGTGTCACCTGCGCCACCCCGGCTGCCGGGGCGTGGTGCCGGGGGAGGCGCGTCACTGATGCCGGCGCGGCGTGACATCAGCTCGGTCTGCGTGATCGGCTCCGGGCCGATCGTGATCGGCCAGGCGTGCGAGTTCGACTACTCCGGCTGCCAGGCGCTGAAGGTGCTGCGCGAGGACGGCTACCGGACGATCGTCGTGAACTCGAACCCCGCGACGATCATGACCGACCCCGGCTTCGCCGACCGGACGTACATCGAGCCTCTCGACGTCGAGGGCGTCACCGACGTGCTGCGACGAGAGCGGCCGGACGCGCTGCTCCCGACCCTCGGTGGGCAGACCGCGTTGAACCTCGCGATCGAGCTCTCGGAGGCAGGCGTGCTCGACGAGCTCGGCGTCGAGCTGCTCGGAGCGAAGGTCGACGTCATCCGGCGCGCGGAGGATCGCGACCTCTTCCGCCAGGCGGTGGAGAGCTGCGGTCTGCGCGTCCCGCGTTCGTGGATCGTGACCGATGTCTCGCAGGTCGTCGGCATCCCGGCGCCGGCGGTCGTACGGCCGGCGTTCACGCTCGGCGGCCACGGAGGAGGCTTCGCGCTCACCGAGGAGGCACTCGTCCGCCAGGTCGCGCGAGGTCTCGACGAGAGCCCGATCGGCCAGGTGCTGGTCGACGAGTCGCTGGTCGGCTGGGACGAGTTCGAGCTCGAGGTGATCCGCGACCGCAACGACAACGTGGTGATCGTCTGCTCCATCGAGAACCTCGATCCCGATGGGCGTCCACACGGGAGACAGCGTCACCGTCGCGCCGCAGATGACGCTCTCGGACGAGGCATACCAGGAGCTGCGCGACGCCTCGGCCGCGATCATCCGCGCGGTCGGGGTCGAGACCGGCGGGTCGAACATCCAGTTCGCCCGCTCCCGCGAGACCGGGGACGTCCGGGTGATCGAGATGAACCCGCGCGTCTCGCGCTCGTCCGCGCTCGCCTCCAAGGCCACGGGGTACCCGATCGCGAAGGTCGCCGCGAAGCTCGCGGTCGGCTACACGCTCGACGAGATCCCGAACGACCTCACGAAGACGACGCCCGCGAGCTTCGAGCCGACGCTCGACTACGTCGTCGTCAAGTTCCCGCGGTTCGCGTTCGAGAAGTTCCCGGGCGCCGACCCGACCCTCGGCACGCAGATGAAGTCCGTGGGCGAGGCCATGGGCATCGGACGGACGTTCACGGAGGCGTTCCTCAAGGCGTTCGGGTCGCGGGAGCTCGACCCCGGCGCTCCGACGCCATGGGCGACGTTCGACGACATCCCCGACGGCGTCCACCCGTGGTTCCGCGCACAGCTCGACGAGGCGCGTCGGGAGCTCGCCTCGCGCGACATCCGGCGCGCCAAGCGCGCCGGCTGGGGCGACGACTCGATCGGCGCAGCCTGGGGGACGTCCGGCGAAGAGGTCAGGCGTGCGCGCTACGCCAGAGGCATCCGCCCTGCCTATCGCCGCGTCGACTCGTGCGCCGGCGAGGTCGAGGCTCGCTCGAACTACTACTACTCGACCTGGGGCGAGGAGGACGAGGCGCTCGAGCCGGCCGTGAAGCCGCGGGTGGTGATCCTCGGCTCCGGGCCGAACCGCATCGGACAGGGGATCGAGTTCGACTACTGCTGCGTCCACGCGGTGCAGACGTTCCGGGCGCTCGGCTACGAGGCGGTGATGGTGAACTGCAACCCAGAGACCGTCTCCACGGACTACGACACGTCCGACCGGCTCTACTTCGAGCCGCTCTCCACCGAGGAGGTGCTCGCCGTCCTCGATCGCGAGCAGCCCGAGGGCGTGGTCACCCAGTTCGGTGGCCAGACGCCGCTGCGCCTCGCGAGGCCGATCGAGGCCGCGGGCTACAAGATCATGGGGACGCCGCACGCGGCCATCGATCTCGCCGAGGATCGCGAGCTGTTCGGGGCGCTCGCGGACGAGATCGGGATCCGCTGCCCACCGTGGGCGACCGTCGAGGGGGCGGAGGAGGCGCTCCGGGCGGCGGCGACGATCGGGTATCCCGTGCTCGTTCGACCCTCGTACGTGCTGGGAGGCCGTGCGATGCGGGTCTGCTACGACGACGCCGACCTCCACTCCGCCATGGCGGCGGTCAGCGGCCCCGTGCTGGTCGACCGGTTCGTCGAGAACGCGACGGAGATCGACGTCGACGCGCTCTGCGACGGGGAGGACGTCTACATCGCCGCGGTGATGCAGCACGTCGAGGAGGCGGGCGTCCACTCGGGCGACTCGTCCTGCGTGCTCCCTGCACAGTCGCTGACGCTCGCGAACGCCCTGGAGATCGAGCACGTCGTGCGGCGCCTCGCGCCGGCCCTCGGCGTGGTCGGGCTCCTCAACGTCCAGCTCGCGGTCGCCGATTCGACGGTCTACGTGCTCGAGGCGAACCCACGCGCCTCGCGCACCGTTCCGTTCGCGAGCAAGGCGATCGGCGTCAACCTCGTGGAGGCCGCCTGCAAGCTCGCGGCCGGCCAGAAGCTCCGCGATCTCGGCCTACCGGTGCCCCGCCCGACCGAGGTGAGCGTGAAGGCGGCCGTGCTCCCGTTCGCCCGCTTCCCCGGTGCCGACCCCGTGCTCGGCCCCGAGATGCGCTCGACCGGCGAGGTCATGGCCAGCGCGTCGGATCTCCCGACGGCGCTCGCGAAGGCCGAGCGCGCAGCCGGACGTCCGCTGCCGACGTCCGGGACGGCGTTCCTCTCCGTGCGCGACTCCGACAAGAGCGGCATCGCGCCGATCGCCGCCGCGCTGGCCGGGCTCGGGTTCGGCCTCGTCGCCACCGGCGGAACGGCGACAACGCTCCGCGCGGCAGGCCTGGACGTCGAGGAGATCGGCAAGGTGGCCGAGGCGCGCGAGGGCGAGGCGACCGTCGTCGACCTCATCCGGGAGCGTCGGTGCGACCTCGTCATCAACACGCCCCAGGGCTCCGGCGCGCGCGCCGACGGATACCTGATCCGCGAGGCAGCGCTCATCGCTCGAGTCCCGTGCATCACCACGGTCGCAGGTGCGGCCGCGGCGGTTCACGCGATCGCCAACGCGCGGACCGAGTCGGCGCTCTCGCTCCAGGAGCGCATAGCGGGCTCCGCCTCCGGCGGATCCCGCTAGGAGAGCAAGGGCGCCGTGCGTCGCGAACGTCTTCGGGTCACCGGCAACGAGCCCGTCGGCCCCTATCGACTCGTGCGCCTCGCGCGCGGTGCGCTCGAACCCGGCGTGCCGGGCCAGTTCTTCATGGTCGAGGCCCCGGGACGTGTGCTGCCTCGCCCGTTCAGCCTCTGCCTCGCGCTCGCCGGGGAGCTCGCGTTCCTGATCGACCCGGTCGGCCCCGGGACCCGGGCCATCTGCGAGCTCTGTCCAGGCGACGCCGTGTTCGTGCTCGGCCCTCTCGGCAACGGGTTCGACCTCGACGTCGAGCGCCCGCTGCTCGTGGGCGGGGGAATCGGCGTGGCGCCGTTCCCCTTCCTCTCCGAGCGTCTCGGGGAGCCACCCGCGATCCTGGGGTTCCGGACTGCTGCCCAGGCGGAGTCTGCCGCGCTCGTGCCGCGAGCGGAGGTCGTGCTCGAGCCGACGCTCGTGACCGAGGCGATACCGGCCGACCCGGGCGACGTGCTCGCCTGTGGGCCGGAGCCGATGCTCCGCGCGGTCGCGCGTCTCGCGCCCGGCGCCCAGCTCGCGTGGGAGGCCCCGATGGCCTGCGGCTACGGCGCCTGTTACGGCTGCGTCATCGAGCGTGACGGCCATCGGCTACGGCTCTGCGTCGAAGGCCCCGTGCTCGTCGGCCCGGTGGGTGGAGAAGCGTGACGATCCGCCTGCTGAACGCCTCCGGGTGCCTCGACGCCCTCGCTGCGCCGGATGTCGCGCGCTCGCTCGACGTCTTCGTGACGAAGACGATCACGCCGCTGCCGCGGGAGGGGAACCCGGCGGTGAGGATCGCCGAGACCGACCACGGCATGCTCAACGCCATCGGGCTTCAGGGGCCCGGCGTCGAGGCGTTCGTGAGCGATGTGCTCCCGAACCTTCGCACCCTCGGCGTGCCGCTCTGGGTGTCGGTCGGCGGATTCTCAGCAGCCGACTTCGCCCTGGTGTGCGAGCGCCTGGACGGGGAGGAGGGGATCGAGGCGATCGAGCTCAACCTCTCCTGTCCGAACGTCGACGAGGCACCGGAGAGCGCCGCGGAGCTCGTCTCGGCCGCGCGCGCTGCCACACGAACGCCCCTCTACGCGAAGCTGTCCCCCGCGCAGTGGGACGTCGCCGCCTCCGCCCGCGCCGTCGAGGCCGCAGGCGTCGACGGGCTCTCGCTCGTGAACACGATTCGCGGTCTCGCGCTCGACCCCCGGACGTTGCGCCCGCGCCTCGCGAGGGGCGCCGGCGGCTACTCCGGTCCGGCACTTCGCCCCATCGCGCTCGCCGCCGTGTGGGCGTGCGCGTGCGCCGTCGACCTGCCCATCGTCGGGATGGGTGGCGTGTCGACCGGTCGCGATGCCCTGGACCTCGTGGCCGTCGGCGCCTCCGCCGTCGCGCTCGGCACGGTTCTCTTCGCCGATCCCGGGGCACCCGACCGAGTCCGTGGGGAGCTCTTCGAGGCCGCGCGGGCCCACGGGCTCGCAGATCCGTCTGCCGCGCACAGGATCGCCGTTGTCAGTTGAGACACAACTACCTGCAAATCGCCCTAAATCGGTTCTCCTTGACCGAAGTCTCGCCCCTGCTAGACTCGTCCCCTCGCATGGCGACCTCGAAGACGCAGACCCAGGCACCGGCGCGATCGCTCGACCAGCGGATGGAAGCGCTCAAGCGGGCCAACGACATCCGCGTCCGGCGCGCACAGCTCAAGAGAGATCTGAAGGACGGCCGCGTCCAGATCGACGAGCTGCTCCTCGACCCTCCCGACTGGGTCTCGACGGCGAAGGTCTTCGACATGCTCATGGCCGTTCCGAAGTTCGGTCGCGTGAAGGCGGCGCGCCTGCTCAACCAGTGCCGGATCAGCCAGTCCAAGACGGTCGGCGGGCTCTCGGAGCGGCAGCGCACCGAGCTCGTGAACCTCTTCAACAGCCGCTGAGGCCGACGGTCGTGCGCCGGCCCGGAACCCGCCGGTAGGCTCGACGACATGGGTGCCCCTCCCGTGTTCGTGATCACCGGCCCGTCAGGCGCCGGGAAGGGGACGCTGATCAGAGCCCTCGTTGAGAGGCTCCCGGAGCTGGAGGTGGCCGTCTCCGCGACGACCCGACCGCAGCGTCCGGGCGAGGAGCACGGCCGCGAGTACTGGTTCCTGGACGAGGCCGGGTTCGTCGAGCGGATCGATCGCGGCGAGTTCCTCGAGCACGTCTCCTACGTCTCGGGCAAGCGCTACGGCACCCTGCGCAGCGAGATCGACCGGATCGCGGGCCACGGCAAGGTCTGCGTGCTGGAGCTCGAGCTGGACGGGGCGCTCCACGTCCAGGATGAGGTCGCGGGCGCCGTGACGATCTTCATCGCCGCCGACGTCCCGGAGCTCGAGCGCAGGCTCCGCGAGCGTGCCACCGAGTCGACAGGCGAGATCGGCGAGCGGATCGACCTGGCCCGGCGTCAGCTCGAGCAGGCGCACCGTTTCCGGTACATGCTCCGCAACGACGACGTGCGCCGCGCGACCGAGATCCTGACCGCGATCGTGGAGCGAGAGCTCGACTTCGCCGCTGCAGGTACCATGCCCGTTCGATGATCGAGCCCCGGATCGACGATCTGCTGCCGCACACGGTGACCAAGAGCGACCCGCCCTCGCGGTACGCGCTCGTGATCATGGCCGCCAAGCGCGCTCGGCAGATCAACAACTACCACCATCAGCTCGGCGAGGGCATCGGCCTCGAAGAGGCGCCGCCCCCGCTGGTCGAGTCGCGTTCGAAGAACTATCTGACCATGGCGATGGAAGAGATCGCGCGTGGGAAGATGGACTTCACGTACGGCTCCTCCTCGTAGCGTCACGGCCCGCTGAGCTTGACCGCATCGGGCGCCGACAGGCGCCCGTCTCGTTGAACCCGGGGCGGCCCGCAAGGTGATCTTCGTCGACGCCTAGACTGCCGGTGTGGCACGCGTCCTCCTCGGGATCACGGGCGGCATCGCCGCGTACAAGGCGTGCGAGCTCACCCGGCTGCTCGTCAAGTCCGGGCACGACGTGCTGCCGCTCCCGACACGTGGGGCAGAGCGGTTCGTCTCCGCGGAGACCTTCTTCGCTCTGGCACGGCGGGAGCGGCCGGCCGATCCGTACCCGCACCTCGAGCAGGCGGACATCCTCGTCGTCGCGCCGCTGACGGCGCACACGCTCGCCCGCCTCGCCGCCGGGCTCGCCGACGACGTGCTCACGGAGGCCGCGCTCGCCCATCGCGGGCCGACCCTCGTCGCTCCCGCAATGAACACCAGGATGTGGCAGCACCCGGCCACGAGACAGAACCTCGACACGATCGTCGGCCGCGGCGTTCACGTCGTCGGGCCCGGCACCGGAGAGCTGGCCGAGGGCGAGGTCGGCGAGGGACGGATGGCGGAGCCGATCGAGATCGTCGCGCGAATCGAGGAGCTGCTGGAGCCGGCCGGCGCCGGCACGCTCGAAGGGGTTCGGGTGGTCGTGAGCGCGGGAGGGACGCGCGAGCCGCTCGACGACGTCCGGTTCCTCGGGAACCGCTCGTCGGGTCGCATGGGTGTCGCGGTCGCGGCGGAAGCCGCGCGGCGCGGCGCGCACGTCACGCTGCTCGCGGCGAACCTGCTCGTCGATCCGCCGCCCAGCGTCGAGGTCGTCGAGGCCGGGACGGCCGCGGCGCTCCGGCGCGAGGTGCTCGAGCGGGCCGACGCCGATGTCGTGCTCATGGCCGCGGCAGTCGCCGACTACCGACCGGCCGAGCGACACGAGGGCAAGCGGGCGAAGGACGGTGCCCCGTGGACGGTCGAGCTCGTCCCGACCCCCGACATCGTCAAGGCGCTCGGTGCCGCCCGCAGAGAGGGTCAGGTTCTCGTCGCCTTCGGCGCGGAGACCGGGGAGGAAGGCCTCGCCCGCAAGCGCACGATGCTCGCCGCCAAGAACGTCGACCTCGTCGTCTACAACGACGTCGGGCGCACCGACATCGGCTTCGACGCCGACGAGAACGAGGTCGTGCTGATCACCCACGACGGCGAGCGGACCGTCGGGAGGCGGTCGAAGGCAGCCGTCGCGGTCGCGATCCTCGACGAGGTCGAGCGGCTGCGAGGCGGCGCGTGACCGAATAGGCGACCGTCCGGGACGTGACGCCGGTCGCGGCTCTGGGCGAGCGGGTGACCACGAACCTCGCGGCCGCCGTGCACGCGCCGCGCGAGACGCTTCGCCTGCCGCTCGCCTCGCCGAAGGCCACGTGCTCGTCGAGGACGTCCCCGGGGTGGGAAGACGGTGCTCGCGAAGGCGCTCGCCCGCTCGCTCGAGCTCTCGTTCCACCGGCTCCAGTTCACGCCCGACCTGCTGCCGGGCGACGTGACGGGGGTGAGCGTCTTCGACCAGCAGTCGGGGGGCTTCCGCTTCTCGCCCGGGCCCGGTGTTCGCGAACGTGCTGCTCGTGGACGAGGTCAACCGCGCGTCGCCGAAGACGCAGTCCGCGCTGCTCGAGGCGATGCAGGAGGCCCAGGTGACCGTCGACGGGAAGACGCACCATCTCGACCGCCCCTTCCTCGTGATCGCGACCCAGAACCCGGTCGAGTACGAGGGGACGTTCCCGCTGCCGGAGGCCCAGCTCGACCGGTTCGCCGTGCGGATGGCGATCGGGTATCCGCCGGCTGACGAGGAGGCGCGGATGCTCGCCGAGCAGGTGACCGACCCGCCGCTCGACGCGCTCGAGCCGGTCGCGCGCCACGACGAGGTGCTCGCGGCGATCGCCGCCGCACGGGCGGTCTACGTGGAGGAGAGCGTGAACCGGCACGTCGTCGACCTGCTCCGCCACACCCGCGACAACGCGCGCCTCGCGCTCGGCGCGAGCCCCGGGCAGGCATCGCCTCCTGCGTCTTGCGAAGGCGCGGGCGGCCTGGACGGCCGGGGCTACGTCCTCCCGCAGGACGTGCGCACGGTGGCCGTGGCGGCGCTCTCCCACCGACTGATCCCGGCACCCGAGGCGCGCTCGGCCGGCGTGACCGCGACGGCAGCCGTCGAGGAGGCGTTGGCGGCGACGCCCGTGCCGCTGTGACCCGTCGGACCGGGCCGGCCGCGGTCGGGCTCGGGCTGCTCGCGGGGGGGTGGGTGTTCGGCTCGACTCCGCTGCGCTCGCGGGGCTCGGCGTCGCGGCGGCCGGCTGGCCGCGGCGGCGTGGGGGAGACTCGCGCGCAGGATCACCGTCAGCCGCGAGCTCGAGGAGACGATGCTGCTGGAGGGGGATGCGCTCAGCTACCGCGTCGCCGTGCACGGAGCGAGACTGATGCCGGGGAGCATCGCGCTCCACGACGCGATCGGCCCGATCTCGGCGCCCGGGCCCGCATCTCACGACGGGAGCGGCGGTCGTGGTCGTGGTGCCGTCGCTGCCGCGTGGGGTGTACGCCGGGCCTGGGAGTGTTGACCGTGGACGACCCCTCGGGCTCGCGCACGTCGAGACTGCCGGGACCGGTAGGGCCGCTGCTTCGGGTTCGACCACGATACGCGCAGCTCGCCTCGACGTTCGTCGACGGGGGTCGGGGCGGAGCGGGCGGACGGAGGCGACCGCTCGCCCTCGCCGGTGGCTCGGAGCCGCACGGCGTCCGCGAGTACCGTGAGGGCGAGTCGCTGCGGGCAGTGCACTGGGCCTCCTCGGCGCGGCAGGGCGCCTGATGGTGCGCGAGATGGAGGAGCCGCCGCGGGACGATGCCGTGATCCTCCTCGATCTCGACGGCTGCGGCGTCGCAGGCCCACCCGGGGCGAGCAGCCTCGACGAGGCCGTGCGGGCTGCCGCGTCTCTCGTGCACGCGCAGACGGTGAGGGGACGGCAGGGTGGGTCTCGTGCTGGCAGCGGAGCGTCCGCTGCGCCTGCCGTGACGGATCGGGCGGAGGCTCTCTGGAGGATGCGCTCGACGCGCTCGCCGGAGTCTCCGCGGTGACTGGCGTCATGCACCGGAGCATTGCTGCGATCGGGAAGTCGGGAGACGCGTGACGGCTCGCTCGTGCTCGTCACAGCACGTCCCGCTGCGGCGTTTGCCGACGCACTGCTCCTTCGCGGCGCCGCGGCGGTCGTGGCCGTGGACGCTCCGACGTAGCCGGGGCGCCCGCATCGCGCCGCCGATCCCGCGCTCCTACGGCTCGCGGCACACGGCGTGCCGGTCGCCGTCGTGCGCTGCGGCGACGACCTCGCTAGACGTCCTCTCCGCCCAGGAGCTGGCTGCTCGTGCGTAGAGCGGTCGCCGCGCTGCCGCCCATCGTGGCGCTGGTCGCAGCGTGGTCGACGGTCGAGGAGCCCGGGTCGCGTCGTGGGAGATGGCGCTCGCCGGAGCCGTGCGGCCGCGCTGCTCCTCGTGCCCACTGGCAGACGCGTCGCTCTGGTGTGATCTGCGGCACCGGTAGGAGCCGCTCGCGCTCGCGTGTGTGACGACGCGTAGCCAACCGCTCGCCGCGATCGGCGACGTGGCGCAGGGGGTGAGGGACGCGTCGGCGGTGAACGCGCCGTTCGACGCGACGCGCAGGTGCCGTTGCACACGCTCGTCGTGCTGGTCTGCTTCGTCGCAGCGGCAGCGCTTCGCCGGCCTCGTCGCCGCCGACCGCCCGCTGGCCGCAGGGGTGGTTGCAGCGGTCGGGGTCTCGTGGCCGCGACCTTGACGGAGAGTCGATGTCGTCGCGCTGGGGCTGCGTCGCGGTCGCAGTCGCGCTCTGGCCGTCGCTCGCGCTGCCGCGCGTCGGAGGACCGCCGCTGCTGGCGGGCGTCGGCAGCCTCGCGCTCATCGTCGTCGGCGTGGCGCGGCCGGGACACGCGGGTTCGGACCGAGCGAGGCGCACGTCGAGTGGCGCGGATGGGATCCGCTCGCTGAGCAGGGGCACCGTCGACGTGCGCTACGTGTGGGACGCGAGCTACACGGGGCTCAGGTTCCCGCTCCGCCCGACGGTGGTGCTGCGGATCAGGGCGCCGCACCGCGCGCTGTACTGGCGCGCGTCGACGCTCGACTACTTCGTCGGGGATCGCTGGATCGAGAACCTCTACCCGGTCGCGATCGGCCGGCCACGACGGCGCGCTGCCGCGAGATCCGCTGGTGCCCGCCCGCGGCGCGGCCGGGAAGCCTCATGGGTGGACCAGACGGTGACGGTGGAGGCGCTCGACGACCGGCATCTCGTCGCGGCGACACAGCCGATGCGGGTCGACACCGACCGGCTCGGTAGCGTCTTCTTCCTCAGCGGCGGCGTGATGGTCGCGCCGCGTGGTGATCTCGCGGAGGATCGCGGTACACGATCTGGAGCTACGCGCCGCGGCCGACGCCACAGGAGCTCGCCGCATCGCCCGCCCGCTACCCGGCAGCGGCCCGCAGGTACCTCGACGTCGGTCGGGCGCGGATGCCCGTGTTCGGAGAGCCGGGCCGGGTCGTCTCCGTCGACAAGCTCTTCGGCGAGGGGCGCAACGGCGACATCCGGGCCTACCGGCCGCTGTGGCTCGAGGCCCGTCGTCTCACCGGCGGGACGACGTCGCCGTACCTCGCCACCCTCGCGATCGAGCGTGGCTCCGAACGGGTGGGTACGCCTACGACGAACAGCCACCACGCCCTCCGGCCGGTTCCCCCCACTCGTCGACTTCGCGCTCGGCGCTCGCGCGGCTACTGCCAGCACCTCGCCGGAACGATGGCGTCTGATGCTGCGCACGCTCGGCATCCCGTCTCGCGTCGCGGTCGGGTTCACGAGCGGCTCGTGGTCGAAGGGGGAGTGGACGGTGACGGATCACCAGGCCCACGCGTGGGTCGAGGCCTGGTTCGTGGGCCACGGCTGGCTTGCGTTCGATCCGACGCCGGGTCGCGGCACCTTCTCCGCGCAGTACTCGTTCGCCGCCGACTCCGCCGACGCGGTACGGGCGCTCGGCACGGGTCGGCTCCTCGACTTCTCGCCCCAGCCCGGCAGCCCGGGCGCTCCGCAGCAGGCAGCGCCGGAGGCCCTTCCGCCGGCAGCGCCGACGGAGGTCCCCCTCTGGCCGCTCGCCTTCCTGCTCGTGCCGGTCGTCGGAGCCGGCGCCACCCTCGCGGTGAAGCGACGCCGGCGCACGCGGCGCCTGTCGGCGGAGGATCCGCGCGAGCGAGCCGACGGCATCCGCCTCGAGCTCGCCGACGCGCTCCGCGACCGCGGCGTCCCCGCGCGGCATGCCCAGCCGCTCGTCGAGCTCGCCCGGGCTGCCGAGCGGCGACTCGACGTCCATGCGGACAGGCTGGTGGAGCTCACCGAGACAGCGCGCTACGCGCCGCCCGAGATCGCGGTGCCGGCGGCGCGCGCGGCGACCGACGAGCTGCGCCGCGTCGAGGCGGCGATCGTCCGTCGGTCGGGGCGTCTCCGCGCCACGCTCGCCGCGCTCCGGCCCGGAACCCTGCGCAGTGCATAGAGCGCTGGCACGATGAGGGCATGAGCGAGGCGTACGACCTGTTCCAGCAGGGGAAGGAGCTGCTACGGGGCGGGCTGCCGGCCCAGGCGACGGTCTCGCTCGAGAAGGCGAAGCGGCTCGAGCCCGAGAAGGCGTCGATCCGCGAGGCACTCGGGATCGCGTACTACCGGATCGCCCGCTGGCCCGAGGCGGAGTCCGAGTTCCGCAAGCTCCTGGAGCTGTCCCCGGCGGACGGGTACGCCCACTTCGCCCTCGGCCGCGCGCTCCAGAAGCAGGGCCGCGACGACGAGGCGGCGCCGTTCCTCGCGCTGGCTCGCCACCTCGGTCAGCCGCTCCCGCAGGCGCAGACCGGATTCCCCGAGTCGCCAGGCGACTAGCTACGTGAGGTCGTCGAGATCGGCGAGGAGCGACGCGTAGCGCTTGTACCGGCGACGCGCCGCCCGCCCGAACGTCGCCCGGTACGTCTCGACGAGACTCTCGTCGATCGTCGAGGCGTAGGCCTCGCGGATCTCGAGGAGCCGGTCTGCGATCGCGTCGACGACGAGCTGATAGTCGCCGTAGGCCTCCTCGGCGTCATCTCGATCGGAGCGGTTCCACGCGTCCTCCGCTGCGACGGCCTCCTCGAGCAGCTCGGCCTCGTCCGTGCGCGAAGAGCTCGAGCTGTCGCTCGACGACGGCGTCGAGCGGACCCGGCCGCCCGAGCCTCACCGGAGCAGCTCCTCGTACACGGCGATGTGGGCCGCGGCCGCCGCGTCCCAGGTGAGCGCACCCCGGGCGGCCTCGGCACCCGCACGGGCCGAGGCGAGCGCGTCGGCATCTCCGAGCAGTCGACCGATCGCCGCCGCCAGCGCCTCGATGTCGCCCGGCGCGACGACCGCGCCCGCCCCGAAGCGGTCGACGACCTCACCGAGGCCGCCGACGTCGTAGACGACGGCAGGGACGCCGGCACCGAGCGCCTGGAGGAGCGCACCGGACTGGTCGAGCTCGGGCCGGTAGGGGAACACCGCGATCGTCGCATCCGAGAGCGCTGCAGCGATCCCCGCATCGTCGAGGTAGCCGAGCCTCCACTCGGCGCGCGTGCCGGCGCGGGCGGTCAGCTCCTCGAGCGGGATCCTCGGGTCACCCGCCACGAGCAGCCGTGCCCCGGGCGTCCGAGAGACCGCCTCGACGGCGTCCTCGAGGCCCTTGTACGGACGGATCACGCCGAGGGCGAGGACCGTCGCGCCGTCGTCCGTGCGCGGCGGGTCGGATCGGAACACCGGATGGGGGATCACCCGGAGTGCCTCCGGCGCGACGCCGGCGTCGACGAGCGTCGCCCGACCGCGCTCGCTGTGCACGACGACGCGGTCGAACCGACCGAACAGGGAGTGCCACATCCGCAGCCGGTGGGCCGTCCGCCGGGGGAGGAGGTCGTGCGCGGTGAAGACAAGCGGGCCGCGGGAGCGCAGAAGCATCCTGTCGAGCTCCGGCGCGGCGAGCCATTGCAGGTGGAGGACGTCTCGTGGGCGCCGCAGCAGCCGCGCCATCCCGACCGGGTGCTCCACGGCCCGAACGGCGAGGCGCGCAGGGCGGGAGTGGATGCCCGACGAGAGCGGATAGAACAGGTCGCTCACGCGATAGCCGCGTGGCGCGGGTCGGTCCCCGTAGCGGAAGGGCGATGTGACGAGCTCCACATCGGCGCCGGCCATGGCGAGCGAGGCCGCCAGCGCGTCGTCATATGGCGGCGTGAACGCTGGGGGATCGGCGAGGACGATGCGCACCGGCGAAGCGTAGTGACCACAACCGGACGCCCCGCCGACCGCCGCGCGCGTCCTCGTCCCCCGTGCAGAATGGCGCCGATGCCGACGACGTCCGACCGCTCGCCCTCTGCATCCGCCTTCGCCGAGGCGCGCTCGCAGTTCCCGGTCCTCGACCGGATCGCGTACCTCAACGCCGGAACGTTCGGGCCCCTGGCACGCTCCACCGCAGACGCGGTCGCCCGGGAGCTGGCCCGCGACGTCGAGGAGGGGCGCTCCGGGCTGCCGTGGTTCGAGCACGCCATGGGACTGCGAGAGCGTGTCCGGGAGGCACTCGGCGCGCTCGTCGGCGTCGGGCCCGAGCACGTCGCCCTGACGACCTCCACGACCGACGGCTGCAACATCGTCGCCGCGGGGCTCGGGCTCGACCCGGGCGACGAGGTCGTCACAACGACCGCCGAGCATCCGGGGCTGCTGCTGCCGCTGCACGCGTCCGGTGCGACCGTCATCCCGGTCGCACCGACCGTGGAGGCGATCCTCGGCGCGGTCACCGCGCGGACGCGCCTCATCGCCGTATCGCAGGTGCTCTGGACCGACGGCACCGTGCTGCCCGTCGCCTCGATCCGCGCGGAGGCAGGGCTGCCCGTCCTCGTCGACGGCGCTCAGTCGGCGGGTGCGATCCCCGTCGACGCGTCGGGCGTGGACTACCTCACGATCTCCGGACAGAAGTGGCTCTGCGGGCCCGACTCGACCGGAGGGCTCGTCGTCCGTGAACCCGATGCGCTGCGGGTCGCCTCGCCCAGCTACTTCTCGAAGGTCACCTCGGAGCCCGACGGGTCGTTCGTGCCGAAGCCCGGGGCGGCGCGGTTCGAAGGGAACTGGTGGTCGGTGGGATCCGCGGCAGGGCTCCTGGCAGCGCTCGCGACACGCCCCGAGTGGTGGTTCGAGCGCGCCTGCGATGCCGCAGAGCGGTGCAGGGCGCTGCTGGCCGACCGGTTCGAGGTGATCACGCCGACCGCACGCGCGACCCTCGTCGCGTTCCGACCGAGCGGTGACGCTGCGGCGGTCGTGGCGGAGCTGCTCGCCCGCGGCGTGCACGTGAGGGACATCCCGGGCACGGGGCTCGTCCGTGTGTCGTGCGGCTGGTGGACGAGCGACGACGACCTCGATCGGCTGGTCGAGGCGCTGCCGTGACCTTCGAAGGCGGCTGCTCGTGCGGAGCCGTGCGCTACCTGGTCGACGGGCCCCTGCGCGACGTCCTCGTGTGCCACTGCGTCGACTGCGTCGCGGCGGTGGGTCACCCGTGGGCCGCGACTGCCGCATACCGCCGCGATATGGCGCTCCACGAGGGCGAGGGGCTGCGCTGGCGGCGCGCCCCGCGGTCTGACCACGACGCAAGCCGCGGCCGCTGCTACCGGTGCGGGACCGTCGTGTTCTGGGACGCGCCCGGCCGGGAGACGGTCTCGATCGGCGTCGACACGCTCGACGACCCTCCGGCGCTGGTCGTCGGGGGGCACATCTGGCTCGAGCAGGATCCCGACTGGGAGCCGGGCGAGGAGGAGCTCGAGCTCGAGATCCCCCTGTTCCGGCGCGGCACACCAGGCGGCGTCCGGGCGCCCGCGCTGCGTTGGGTCGACTGACGCGGCGGGCCGCGGAGCCAGGCGAGGGCCGTCAGGCGGGCAGGCCGAGCTGGGGCGCGATCGGACGGAGCGCCGCGACGACGTTCGTGATGTGCTCGTCGAGCTCACGCCCGATCAGCTCGGCGCCGGCGTAGACCTCGTCGCGGTGGACGCCCGCCGCGAACGACGGCTGCTTGAGCTTCTTCTTGACGGACTTCGGTTCCAGCCCTTCGAGTCCCGTGGGGCGTACGAGCGCGCACGCGTGGACGAACCCGGAGAGCTCGTCACACGCGAAGAGGTGCGCCTTGAGCGGCGTCTCCCGCGGGATCGCGAGGTGCTCGGCGTGGGAGAGCACGGCGTCGATCAGCCACTCCGGGTATCCCTCGTCACGCAGGATCGGTGCCCCGTCCTGCGGGTGCTTGTCGAGGGTGGGGTGCATCTCGTAGTCGAAGTCGTGGAGCAGTGCAGCGGCGCCCCAGGCCTCCTCGTCCTCACCGAGCAGCCGCGCGTAGTACCTGACGGAGGCCTCGACGGCGATCGCATGGCGCAGGAGCGACTCGCTCGTCGTGTAGCGCGTGAGCGTCTCCCACGCTCTGTCCCGGGTGATCTCCACGAGGTCGGTACGATACCGCCCCGCATGCAGTCGTTCGTGATCGAAGGTGGCCGGCCGGTCTCGGGAACGGTTCGAGCCGTCGGCAACAAGAACGGCGCCCTGCCGATCCTCGCCGCGACCGTCCTCGCCTCCGAGCCGGTGACGCTGACGAACGTGCCGCGGATCCGCGACGTCGAGACGATGGTCGAGCTCCTCGTCGACCTCGGAGCCGCGGCGGACTGGACGGGAGCCAACGAGATCCGGATCGACAGCGGCGCTGTCGAGAAGACGCATCTCGATCCCGAGCTCTGCCGCGAGATCAGAGCCTCGTTCCTCCTCGCCGGGCCGCTGCTCGCCCGCTTCGGCCGGGCGGTCGTCCCACCTCCCGGTGGAGACGTGATCGGCCGCCGCCGCCTCGACACGCACCTGCACGCCTTCGCCGAGCTCGGGGTCGAGTTCGAGCTGAACGGCGTCTACGACCTCCGCACCGACGGTCTCGTCGGCACGCGGCTGTACCTCGACGAGGCGTCGGTGATGGCGACCGAGAACGCCGTGATGGCGGCCGTGCTGGCGCAGGGGACGACGGTCGTCGGCCACGCTGCCTGCGAGCCGCACATCCAGGACCTCTGCCGCTTCCTCGTCTCGCTCGGCGCCAGGATCGACGGGATCGGCTCGAACGTCCTGCGGATCGAAGGCGTGCAACGCCTCGGCGGCTGCACGCATCGCATCCGGGCCGAGCACATCGAGGTCGCGAGCTTCGCAGTGCTGGCAGCCGTGACCGGCGGCGACCTGCTGATCGAGGACGTCGAGCCGGACGATCTCATCTCCATCGTCCCCGCCTTCCGCAAGCTCGGGATCGAGCTCGAGGTGGGGGAGACGACGATCCGGGTCACGCCCGGCCAGGAGCTCCGCGTCGTCGACGACCTGGGAGGCCAGATCCCGAAGATCGAGAGCGGCATCTGGCCGGCGTTTCCCGCTGACCTCACCTCGATCGCCGTCGTCGCCGCGACGCAGGCGAGCGGCACCGTGCTCGTGTTCGAGAAGATGTTCGAGAGCCGGCTGTTCTTCGTCGACAAGCTCGTGTCGATGGGTGCGCGGATCATCCTCTGCGATCCGCACCGGGTCGTGGTCACAGGTCCGGCGGAGCTCGTCGGACAGCGGCTCGAGAGCCCCGACATCCGGGCAGGCATGGCCATGGTGATCGCAGCGCTCTGTGCGGAGGGCCGCTCGACGATCGGGAACATCCGCCAGATCGACCGCGGCTACGAGCGCATCGACGAGCGTCTCCGGTCGCTCGGCGCGCAGATCGAGCGCGCAGACCTGTGAGCGGCGCGCGTGTGATCCCCGGCACCGGCGCCGCCAGCGTCGCCACGGGCCTGCCGGTGCTCGACCACCTGCTCGCAGCGCTCGCCGAGGGCGGGCGGTTCGACCTGTGGCTCGAGATCGCCCCCGACGACCCCGGGGCGGAGGTCGACGCGGCGGGCGCAGCACTCGGCCAGGCGCTGCGCGAGAGCATCGGGGACGGCGCCCACGGTGAGGCGACCATGCCCGCCGACGAGGCGCTCGCCATGGTCGTGATCGAGCGCTCGGGACGGCCGCTCGTCGCGTCGAACGCCGACCTGACCGGCGTCGGGGGACTCGGCAGCGATCTTCCGGCCAGGTTCCTCCGCGCACTCTCACGGGAGCTCGGCCTCACCGTTCACGTCCGTCTGATCGAGGGCGAGGACACCGACCACGTCCTCAGGGCGATCTTCCGCGCCCTCGGGCTCGCGCTCGCGCGCGCGGGCAGCTGACCTGACCCGACCAGCGAGGAGCACTCATGGAGAAGCACGTGATCCGCACCGAGGCAGCGCCGGCCCCGTTCCAGGGCGCCCCCTACAACCAGGCGATCCGGGTCGGCGACCTCGTGTACACCGCCGGCCAGGTCGGCCTCACGCCTGACGGCGGTCCCCTCGAGGGCGACATCACCGCCCAGACCGAGCAGGTGTTCTCCAACCTGCGCGCGATCCTCGCGGCCGCCGGCACCTCGCTCGACAACCTCGTCAAGACGACGGTCTTCCTCCAGGACTTCGACGACTTCGCCGCGATGAACGAGGTGTACGCGCGGCATGTCGGCGAGCGCCCGCCCGCCCGCTCGACCGTCGAGGTCGCGAAGCTGCCGGGCGGGGCGCTCGTCGAGATCGAGGCGGTCGCGCACCTCTGAGCAGGCAGCCGGCGCGGACGCAGGCAGAATCGGGCCGTGCCAACCGCCGTCCGCGCCTTCGTCCGCTCGCTCGGGCTCGACTCCTACGTCGTCGGCGGCTCCGTGCGGGACGAGCTGCTCGGGCTTCCGCACGCCGACGAGGACTTCCTCGTGATGGGGGTCGATCAGGACGGGGCTGCGATCGCTGCTGCTCCCGCACGGCCGGGTCGAGGAGATGGAGGTGCACGGACAGCTCGTCGGCGTCCGGCTCCACCCGCGCGACGAGGAGCTCCGCGAGCTCGTCCCGAAGGGCATCGAGCTCACGCCCGCAAGGGCGGAGCGGTCGACCGGCCCGGGCCACCGTGACTTCGAGATCGTCTCCGGCGCCGAGATCACGCTCGAGGAGGACATGGGCCGGCGGGACTTCACCGTCAACGCCATGGCGCTCCGCCTTGCGGACGGCACGCTGGTCGACCCCTTCGACGGGAGGGCCGACCTGGAGCGACGCGTGCTGCGCACGGTCTCGCCGACGAGCTTCGCAGAGGATCCGCTGCGGATGCTCCGTGGCCTCCGGCTGGTGTCCCAGCTCGGCTTCCGCCTCGCGGACGAGACGATCGCCGAGATGCGGGCCGAGGCCGACGGGCTCCGGCACGTCTCCGCCGAGCGGATCGGCGGCGGGATCGCAGGCGGACGGTCGCGGCGAGCTGTCGAAGCTCCTCGACGGGGCCGATCCCGTGACCGCGCTCCGGCTCGCGCGTGACACGGGTGTGCTCGTCGCGATCCTCCCGGAGCTGGAGACGTCGATCGGCTACGACCTGCGATCTCCGCGCCAGCCGTTCCCGCTCGACGAGCACGTCTTCGCCGTCGTCGGCCGTGCCGCGGCGAACACGGCCGTGCTCGAGGTGCGCCTCGCGGCCCTGCTGCACGATCTCGGAAAGCCCGCGGCCGATGCGACCGGCGCAGATCACGCTGCGCTCTCAGCGGTGTCTGCTGGCGGCGTTCTCAGCCGACTGCGCTATCCGAACGCGGTTTGCTCGACGCGTGGTCGACATCGTCGCCGGCCACGCCTTCCACGTCGACCCGTGGCTCGGCCCGGATGACGACGGGCTGGCGACGCGGCGGTTCCTCGCGGCGCACGGTGCCGGTCTCGCCCGCGATCTCGTCTGCCACAAGCGCTGCGACCTCGAGGCCAAGGCCGTCGGACCCGACGAGCTCGTCGCGCTCGAGAGACTCGCGCGCGAGCTCGAGACCCATGCCGGCGATCCGCACCGCATCGCAGACCTCGCCGTGTCCGGTGACGATCTCATCGCCGCGGGAGTCGCTGCAGGCCCCGCGGTCGGCGACGCGCTGCGCCGGCTGCTGGCCCGAGTCGTCGACGACCCCGGGCTCAATCGCCGCGACACGCTGCTCGGGCTCCTCGACGAGGTGCGTGCGTGAACGTCGAGACCGTCAGGGCCAACCTCGAGGCGGCACGGGCGGCCGCCGGCCCGACGGTGACGATCGTGGCGGCGACGAAGTACGTCGCGCTCGAGGACATGGCGGCTCTGGCAGAGGCCGGGGTGGAGGTCGTCGGCGAGAACCGCGCGCAGGACCTGCTCGCGAAGCACGCCGTCTACGGCGACGCATTCCGCTGGCAGTTCATCGGGCACCTGCAGTCGAACAAGGCACGTGCGGTCGACCGCGTCTGTGAGCTCGTCCACGCGGTCGACACCGATTCGACCGCTCGCCGGCTCGAGGGGCCTTGGCTGCTCGAGGTGAACCTCTCCGGCGAGGAGACGAAGGCCGGGGTGGCACCCGCGGAGGTCGCAGCGTGGGTCGAGCGATATCCGCTGCTGCGAGGCCTGATGACGATGCCGGCTCTCGCCGCGGCGCCCGAGGACTCCCGGCCGGCGTTCCGGCAGCTGCGTGAGCTCGCAGCCGAGAACGGGCTCGAGCTGCTCTCGATGGGCACGTCACAGGACTGGCAGGTCGCCGTCGAGGAGGGAGCAACCCACGTCCGAATCGGGTCGGCGCTGTGGCGACCCGACGTGCTCGTCCCCTGACAGCGCTACGATCCCCCCGTCATGGGCCTCGGAGACATGTGGAGTCGGACGCTCGTCTACTTCGGCATCGCCGAGGAGGACGACTGGGACGACGACGCGGACGACGCGGTCACCCAGGAGGAGAACGTCCGCGAGTCGCGCCGACGCGACCGGCACAACGTGCGGCGGCTGCCCCGGAGCGAGCCGGACTGGTCGGAGGAGAGCGCACCGGACGCCGCGCCCGGTGCTGCCGCCGCGACGTCCGGATCGACCGGCCAGCGCCGAAGTCGGCTTCGCGGCGTCGAGGGTGCGTCGTCCGCCCAGGTGCGCGTCCACCTCGTCCTCCCGCGGTCGTTCAACGACGCCCAGCAGATCGCGGACAAGTTCAAGGACTCCGTGCCCGTCATCCTGAACCTCCAGAGCGCCGACACCGAGCTCTCCAAGCGGATGATCGACTTCGCGAGCGGGCTCACCTACGCGCTCGACGGCAGCATGCAGCGCGTCGCCGACAAGGTCTTCCTGCTCACGCCTCGGAACGTCGAGGTGTCCGCCGAGGAGCGCGCGCGCGTCCTCGACCGCGGCGGCTTCTTCAACCAGGCGTAGGAGACGCCGCAGCCGCGGCGAACCTCGTGCCGTGGACGCCGGAGTCCCTCATCTCGTGCTGCTCGCCGACATCGGGTCGTCGGTCCAGCAGTTCCTGTCCGTCTTCGTGGGGGTCTACGTCATCCTGATCCTCGTGTACGTCCTGCTCTCGTGGGTCCCTCCGGGCGCGTCCGGCGCGCTCGAGCCGATCCGCCGGTTCCTGTACGAGGTCTGCGAGCCGTATCTGCGACTGTTCCGACGGATCATCCCGCAGGTCGGGCCTCTCGACCTGTCCCCGATCGTCGCCATCCTTGCGCTCACGTTCGGCGTGCGCGTCGTCAACGGCCTCATCGGCCGGGTCATCTGACCGAAGGGAGCACACCAAATGTCCCTCACACCCGTGGAAGTCCGACACATCGAGCTCCGTCGCGGGCTGTTCGGCTTCCGTCGCGCAGGCGTGCGCCGGGCGATGGAAGACATCGCCGACAGCTTCGAGGTGGTCTGGCGGGAGCGCAGCGATCTCATGCAGCGAGTCGAGGATCTCGAGACGGAGCTCGCACGTCACCTCGAGCTGGAGAACCTCCTGCGCTCGACCCTCGTCTCCGCGGAGCGCGCTGCGCAGGATCTCAAGGAGCAGGCGCGCCGGGAGGCGGACGTGATCGTGACCGAGGCGAACGCCGAGTCGCGACGGATCCTGCGCGACGCGATCACGGAGAAGGAGCGCCTCGCAGGCGATGCCCGTCGCGTGCAGGCGATGCTTCGCAGCGCTCTCGAGATCGTCGAGAGCTCGAGCACGACACGACGACGAGCGAGGAGCCGGGTCGCGCGCTGACGCCGACGGTTCTCCCTCCGGAGGTCGACGAGACGGCTGTCCGGAAGCTGACCGGGTAGCCCGACTATCCTTGAGGGCGTGACCACTCCGCCCACCAGACTCCGGCTCCGCGTCAGCCCCGGCGCGCCGCGTTCCTCGATCGTCGGCCGGCACGGCGACGCGTGGAAGGTCCGCGTCGCCGCAGCACCCGAGCGCGGCCGCGCGAACGACGAGCTCGTCATCCTCCTGTCCGACCGACTCGATCTGCCACGGCCCGACGTCCGAGTCGTCTCGGGCGTGGGGGCCCGCGACAAGATCGTGGAGCTGGACGGGATCACCGTCGAAGAGGCGGAGCGGCGTCTCGCCGCCGCCGGGAAGGAGGGGTCGTGAGCGTCGATCTCCGGAAGAGGCGCACCGAGCTGCTCGCGCTGCGCGAGAGGCTCGTCACCACCGCGCACGACCTCGTCGTCGGCGACGAGCTGGCAGACCACAGCTCGGCGGCCGGCGACCTGCACATGGCCGACCACGCGAGCGACATGATCGACCGCGAGCTCGACGGGTCGCTCGAGTCGAACGCGACCGCCATCGTCCGCGAGATCGACGACGCTCTCGAGCGGATCGACTCGAGCACGTACGGCGCGTGCGTCCGGTGCGGAGCGCCGATCCCCGAGGAGCGGCTCGACGCCGTCCCGTACGCGACGCTCTGCGTCGCCTGCAAGCGTGACGAGGAGCGGCTTGAGCGAGCCGGCGCCTAGCGACGCCCGTCGCGCGTCCGCTCGACGTCCGCGTCGGTTCGGCCACCAATGCTCTCCAGCCGGTCGCGGGAGCTGCCCGCGCGCTCGGCGCGGGTCCGGCGCAGTGGGTCGCGCTCGCCGTCGTCGCCGGCGCAACCGTCGTCGCCGACCAGCTGACGAAGCGGGTCGTCGCAGGGGAGCTCGACCTCGGCGACGCCGTCAGATCCTCGGACCGTTCTCGATCCACCACGTGCGGAACACGGGGATCGCGTTCGGCCTGTTCGCCGAACTCGACGACCGCCGTGGTCGCTCTCACGACCGTCGCGATCGTCGGGATGTTCTGGTTCTTCGCGCGCTCCGGCCGGCGGCATCCGCTGCTGCCGGTCGCGCTCGGGCTCCTGGTGGGCGGCAGCATCTCGAACCTCGTCGACCGGATCCGGCTCGGCTACGTGACCGACTTCATCGATTTCGACTACTGGCCCGCGTTCAACCTCGCGGACACCTTCATCGTCGCCGGCGTGACGCTCCTCTTCGTCTCGCTCGTCGCCGCCGACCGCACGAGCCCCTCCGTTGGCAATCCTCCGCTCTCTCGTCCCTGACGCCGATGCGGGCACGCGTCTCGACGCGTGGCTCGCCGGCCTCGACGAGATCGGCGTCCGCGCCCGGGCCGAGCGCCTGATCGCCGACGGCCGCGTGCTCGTCGACGGCCAGCCCCGGCTCAAGAGCCACAGGCTCGAGGGTGGGGAGACCGTCGAGATCGACATCCCCGAAGCCGCCGAGCGCGTCGCCGAGGACGTCGGCGCCGTGGTCGTCCACTCCGACGAGCACCTGCTCGTCGTCGACAAGCCCGCGGGCGTCGTCACCCACCCCTCGACCGGCCACGAGACGGGCACGCTCGTGCACGGGCTCCTCGACCACGGGATCGCCGGAGGTGACGAGGAGGATCGTCCTGGGATCGTGCACCGCCTCGACCGCGACACCTCCGGCCTGCTGATCGTCGCACGCTCGCAGGAGGCGTACGAGCGGCTCCAGGAGATGATCCGGCGTCGCGAGGTCGAGCGCCGCTATCTCGCGCTGGTGCTCGGCTCGCCACGCTCGCAGAGCGGACGGATCGAAGCTCCCATCGGACGCGATCGCGACGACCCCTCACGCCACTCGCTCGACACCGACACCCCGCGGGAAGCGGTGACGTGGTTCGAGGTGCCGTGAACGGCTCGAGGGCCGCGCGCTGCTCGACGTCCGCCTCGAGACCGGCAGGACGCACCAGATCCGCGTCCACCTCGATGCGATCGGGCTTCCCGTCGCCGGCGACCCGCTCTACGGCCGGCAGGACGACCTCGGGCTCGCGCGGCAGTTCCTCCACGCGTACAGGCTCGCCTTCACGCATCCGTTCACGACGGAGCCGCTCTCGTTCGAATCTCCGCTGCCGGCTGACCTCGCAGCAGCGCTCGAGGCCGCGCGCAGCCGCTAGGATTCATCCGCTTTCCGTCCCAACTCCCCGGTGGAGGACATCGGACGGCGGTGCCGTGGCTCTCAGCCCGGCTCCGTCCGAGACCACCGGCGCTTCGTCCGAAAACCACGAAAGGACGCATCACCATGGCAGTCGTCTCCATGAAGGAGCTGCTCGAGGCCGGCGTGCACTTCGGGCATCAGACCCGGCGCTGGAACCCGAAGATGAAGCGCTTCATCTTCGACGAGCGCGGCGGGATCTACATCATCGACCTCCAGCAGACGCAGGTGATGCTGCAGGAGGCGCACGACTTCGCGCGCAACCTCGCCGAGCGCAGGCGGAACGATCCTGTTCGTCGGCACCAAGAAGCAGGCGCAGGACGCCATCACCCGCGAGGCGGAGCGCGTCGGCATGCCGCACGTCTCGAACCGCTGGCTCGGCGGCCTGCTCACGAACTGGCGGACGATCGCCGACCGCATCACGTACCTCCACGAGCTGCGCCGCCTCCAGTCCGACGGGCAGCTCGAGCTGCTTCCCGCGAAGGAGCGCATCACGTTGCTGAGCGAGCTCGAGAAGCTCGAGTCGAACCTCGGCGGCGTGTCCGGGCTCAAGCGCCAGCCGGACGCGATCTTCATCGTCGACCTCAAGAAGGAGCAGCTCGCCGTGCGCGAGGCGCAGCGGCTCAAGCTGCCGGTGATCGCCCTGGTGGACACCAACTGCGACCCGGACGAGGCCGACTACATCATCCCGGGGAACGACGACGCGATCCGGTCGTGCTCGCTGATCGTCCGCGCCATCGCCGACGGCATCGCCGCCGGCCAGGCGAAGCTCACCGAGAAGGAGCTCGCGAACGCTGCGAAGCAGGCAGCTGCGGCTGCCGAGCGCGCCGAGGCCGAGAAGGCTGCAGCGGCAGCAGAGGCAGCTGCGGCCGCCGAGAAGGCCGAGGCAGACGCGAAGGCCGCGAAGGCCGACGCCGAGGCGAACGCTGCGATCGAGGCCGCAGCAGCGGCCGCGCCCGCCGAGCCCGAGACCGCCGTCGCCGAGGCGACGCCTGACACCGAAGGGAAGACCACCACGTGACCGAGATCAGCGCCAGCCTCGTCAAGGAGCTCCGTGAGTCCACGGGCGCCGGGATGATGGACTGCAAGCGCGCGCTGCAGGAGACCGACGGCGACATCGACGCCGCACGGACGCTGCTGCGCGAGAAGGGCATGGCCGCGGCGGGAAAGCGGGCAGACCGTGCGACGACGGAGGGCATCGTCGGGACGATCGTCGAGGACGGCGTCGCCACGATCGTCGGCCTCGGCTGCGAGACCGAGCCGGTCTCGAAGAACGACGCGTTCCGTGCGTTCGGCGAGAAGGTGCTCCGAGCCGTCCACGCCGGCGGCGTCGGGCGCGGTCGAGTCGTTCGAGGGCGAGCGCGCAGAGCTCATCGCCACCCTCGGCGAGAACATCGTGGTCGTCGGCGCCGCGCGGTACGAGGGCGGCGTCCAGTCCGCATACGTCCATCCGCCCGCCAACAAGATCGGCGTCCTCGTGCAGCTCGAGGGGGGCACGCGAGGATCTCGCGCGCCTGCTCGCCATGCACATCTCCTTCGCCGCGCCGGACTACGCGACCCGCGACGACGTCCCCGCGGAGGTGATCGCGGCAGAGCGGCAGATCTACCTGAACTCGGACGAGGTCCTCTCCAAGCCCGAGGCCGCACGTGAGAAGATCGTCGACGGGATGCTCGGAAAGCGCTTCTTCGCGGCCGCACCCGGCGGCGTGCTCGTCGACCAGGCGTGGATCCACGACGCCTCGAAGTCGGTCGGCCAGGCGCTTGCAGATGTCGGCGCCACGGTGACCGACTTCGCGCGGGTCTCGGTCGCAGGATCGTGAGCGACGAGCCGGTGAGGACGGCGGAGCGGGCGCCCGAGGGCGCTGCGCCGCCGTTCCGCCGGATCCTGCTGAAGCTCTCGGGCGAGGCGCTGATGGGCGACCGGGAGTACGGCGTCGATCCCGGCGACGGTCTCCGCGATCGCGGGCGAGGTGCGCGCCGTGCACGCAAGCGGGAACGGAGCTCGCCATCGTCGTCGGCGGCGGGAACTTCTATCGCGGGATGAAGGCGGCCGCCGAGGGGATGGATCGCGCGACCGCCGACTACGGCGGCATGCTCGCGACGCTCCTGAACGCGCTCGCCCTGCAGGACGCGCTCGAGCGCCTGGACGTGCCGACTCGCGTGCAGTCGGCGATCGAGGTCTCCGAGGTCGCGGAGCCGTACATCCGCCGACGCGCGATGCGCCACCTCGAGAAGGGCCGGGTCGTGATCTTCGCCGCCGGAACCGGCAACCCGTTCTTCACGACCGACACCGCGGCTGCGCTGCGCGCTCTCGAGATCGGAGCCGAGGCGATCCTGATGGGGAAGAACGGCGTCGAGGGCGTGTACGACGGCGATCCCCGCACCGACCCGTCGGCCACGTTCCTCCCGCAGCTCACGCACCTCGAGGCGATCGAGCGTGGCCTGCGCGTGATGGACACCACCGCTCTGTCGCTCTGCATGGACAACTCCCTCCCGATCCACGTCTTCGAGCTCGCGGACGGCAACATCCGCCGCGTCGCCTCGGGCGAGCGGGTCGGGACGATCATCGAGACCGCCAAGGAGGCGTGATGACCGCGATCGAGGACTTCCTCGCCGACTGCACGAGGCGCATGGACACGGCGATCGAGCATGCGCGGAGCGAGTTCGGCACCGTGCGCACCGGGCGTGCGTCCACGGCGCTGCTCGACCGGATCGTGATCGACTACTACGGGTCGCCCACGCCGCTCAACAACCTCGCGTCGATCTCGACCCCGGAGCCGCGCCTGCTCTCCGTCCAGCCGTTCGACCCGACGCAGATCAAGGCGATCGAGAAGGCGATCATGGAGTCCGACCTCGGCCTGACGCCGTCCAACGACGGGAAGATCATCCGCCTGCCGATCCCGTCGCTGACCGAGGAGCGCCGCAAGGAGCTCGTGAAGGTCGTCCGACGGCTCGCCGAGGACGGCAGGGTCGCCATCCGCAACGTCCGCCGCGACGTGATGAAGCACCTCGAGGAGCTCGTCCGCAACGGCGAGGTCGGGGACGACGAGGAGCGGCGGGCGGAGGCCCAGGTGCAGAAGCTCACCGACGACCATGTGAAGCGGATCGACGAGATGCTGAAGCACAAGGAAGCGGAGATCATGGAGGTGTGATGCCCTGGCGGCCTCCACGACACTCCGCCCACGAGAGCGCACGACTCGACACCCCAGGCGAGACCTGTGCGGACATCCGCGGATCGCGCTCACCGACCCGCGACGGGTCCGGCCCCGAGTCTGCGGTCGGCGTTCCGGACGACCGTCGCGATCATCATGGACGGCAACGGCCGGTGGGCGGCGGCCCACGGGCTGCCCGTCGCCGACGGCCATCGCGCGGGCACGCGCGCGCTCCGGCGCACCGTCGAGGCGGCGATCGACATCGGGATCCGCACGCTCTGCGTCTACGCGTTCTCGACCGAGAACTGGTCACGGCCCGCGGACGAGGTCGCCGAGCTGATGGTGATCCTCTCCGAGACCATCGACCGCGAGCTTCCCGACCTCGCGAAGCAGGGCGTGCGGACGCGGTTCATGGGACGCCGGGACCGACTTCCCGACGAGCTCGTCGAGAAGATGGGGGCGCTGGAGCGAGAGACGGCCCACCTCGGAACGCTCGACCTCTGGATCGCGTTCGACTACGGAGGCCGGGCGGAGCTCGTCACCGCGGCCAGACGCCTCCTCGAAGACGGCGTCGCCGCGGACACCGTGGACGAGGACACCGTGGCAGCGCGGCTCGCCGCGCCCGACCTCCCCGACGTCGACCTGCTGATCCGGACGTCCGGAGAGCTGCGGCTCTCGAACTTCCTGCTCTGGCAGGCGCACTACGCCGAGCTCGTGTTCACCGAAGCGCTGTGGCCCGACTTCGGCGAGGAGCAGCTGCGCGCCGCAGTGGTGGACTACGCGGGGCGGGGACGAAGGTTCGGGGCCCGATGAGCCCGCTCCTCTCGCGCATCGTCGTCGCCGCCGTGCTCCTGCCCGTCGTCCTCGGGGGCGTGTGGCTCGGCGGGTGGTGGCTGTTCGCCCTCGCCCTGACGGGCGGACTGCTCGCGTTCCACGAGCTCTCCGTGATGGCGCGCACGCTGCGACCGCTCGTCCTCGCCGGCTTCGCGGGTCTCGTGCTCACGCTGCTCGGAACCCAGCTGGGTGGCGCCACGTGGCTCCTCGGCGGGCTGATGGCGACGGTCGCGCTCTCGTTCGGCCTGTTCCTCGTCTCGAGCGTGCGCCAGACGGCGACGGTGTCGTTCGCCGTGACGCTGCTGGGCGTCGCCTGGGTCGGCGGAGGGCCTCGGCCACCTGCTGCTGGTACGTGACGTCCCCGGCGACGGGCGTCTGCTCATCTTCACGATCCTCTTCACGGTGTTCGCCGACGACACGGCGGCCTTCTTCGTGGGACGGGCGATCGGACGCCACAAGCTGGCACCTGCGATCTCGCCGGGGAAGTCATGGGAGGGGTTCGTCGGTGGGACGATCGCCGGTGTCGCCGTGGCCTTCTTCGCGCTGTACGAGCAGGACGTCCTCACGATCGGTGAGTCGCTGGCGTTCGGGCTCGCCGTCGCCGTCGCCTCGACGCTCGGTGACCTGTTCGAGTCGGCGGTCAAGCGCGACCTCGGTGTGAAGGACTCCGGGCGGATCCTCGGCGGCCACGGCGGGCGTGCTCGACCGGCTCGACTCGTTGCTCTGGGCCGGCCCGGCGGCGTACTACGCGCTGCTCGCCCTTACGTGATCGCAACCATCCGACGCCTCCACGGCGGCGCACGGACCGGCATGCTTCGCGCGTGCGTCGCGTAGCACTCCTCGGAGCCACTGGATCGATCGGCCGACAGGCCATCGAGATCGTCTCCGCCCACCCAGAGCTCCGCCTGTGCGCGCTCCAGTCCGGCAGCACGTCTCTGGACGTGCTCGCAGCGACGCACGAGGTGGACCACGTCCAGGTCGGCGGCGACCCGACCGAGCTCCTGGAGCGCAGCGAGCCCGACATCGTGCTCAACGCGGTCGTGGGGTTCGCCGGCGTGCACGCGACGCTCTGGGCGCTCGAGCGCGGCGTGACGCTCGCCCTCGCGAACAAGGAGAGCCTCGTCGCCGCGGGAGCGCTCGCGGTCGCCGCGCAGAAGCAGGGCGGTGGGTTGCTGCTCCCCGTCGACAGCGAGCACTCCGCCCTCCACCAGTGCCTGGACGGGATCGCGCCCGAAGCGGTCTCCGGGATCGTCCTGACCGCCTCCGGCGGGCCGTTCAGAGGCCGCTCGCGCGCGGAGCTCGGCGACGTGACCCCGGCGGACGCGCTCGTGCATCCCACGTGGTCGATGGGCCCGAAGATCACGACGGACTCCGCGACGCTCGCGAACAAGGGGCTCGAGGTGATCGAGGCCCACTGGCTCTTCGACCTGCCCTACGACCGCATCGAGGTCGTCGTGCATCCGAGCTCAGTCGTCCACGCGCTCGTGCGCCTGCGCGACGGGGCGTTGCTCGCGCACCTCGGCGCCCCGGATATGCGCGTGCCGATCTCGTACGCCCTGACGTACCCGACCCGGGCTGCGACGCCGGTGCCGCAGCTCGACCTCGCAGGCGGGCTCGACCTGCGCTTCGAGGCTCCCGACCACGACGCGTTCCCGATGCTCGGTCTCGCGCTCGCGGCCGGACGAGCGGGAGGCACTGCACCGTGCGCCTACAACGCCGCCAACGAGGAAGCCGTGGCCGCGTTCCTCGACGGTCGCATCGGGTTCCTCGACATCCCCGTGCTCGTCGAGGAAGCGCTCGGATCGAGTGCCTGGCCCGAGGCGCGTGACGCCGCCGAGCTCGTCGAAGCGGACGCGGAGGCGCGTCGAGCGGTCTCGGGGAGGCTCGCGCTCGCATGACGATCGCGATCTCCATCATCGGGCTCGCGCTCCTGATCCTGGTCCACGAGCTCGGCCACTTCCTCGTCTCGCTCGCCCTCAAGATGCGCCCCCGGCGCTTCTACATCGGCTTCCCGCCGGCGGTGTGGAAGACCACGAGAGGCGGGATCGAGTACGGAATCGGCGCGATCCCGCTCGGCGGCTTCGTGAAGATCCCAGGGATGCACCGTCCGGCGCCGGGTGACGTCGACGTAGCGCTCGGACGGGCCGTCGAGGAGACGCCGGCCCTCGCCGCTCCCGCCACCCGTCTGCGCGTGGCACTCGACAGCGGCAACCATGCAGCCGCGCGAGAGTCGGTGGCCGCCCTCCGCCGAGATCTCGAGGGGCTCACGCTCTCGCATGCAGCCAGGAAGAGCGCGGATCGTGGCCTCGAGGACCTCGACGACGCGCTCGGGCCGGACGCCTACTGGCGCGCCGCGACGTGGAAGCGGGTCGCCGCCATCGCCGCCGGACCGGGCGCCAACATCCTCTTCGCCCTCGTGCTGTTCACCGGGCTGTTCATGACGTCCGCCGGCAAGGCGACGGCCACCGTCGCGGAGGTGCGACCCGGGTCTCCCGCAGCCGTGGCCGGTCTCGCCCCGGGTGACAAGGTCGTGGCGATCGGCGGCGTCGCCGCCAAGCCCGACACCATCTCCACGCTCGTCGGCAACTCGAACGGCGAGCCGATCGTGGTCGTCGTGAAACGCGACGGCAAGACCGTCACGCTCCCGGCGACGGCGCCGCAGCGCAGCGACGGCGCCTACCGGCTCGGCTTCGTGCTGCGCGGCGAAGGGCTCTCACTCCCGGCTGCGGCCCAGGAGTCGGTTGCGCTGACCGGCGAGGTCACCGGGCAGATCGCCTCCTCGCTCGGGAAGCTCGTCACCGGCGAGGGACGCAAGGACATCTCGAGCCCGGTCGGCATCGTCCAGGGGTCGAGCGACGCCGCCAAGCAGGGGACGCAGAGCTTCCTCTTCGTGCTCGGGCTGATCTCGCTCTCGATCGCGCTCCTCAACCTGCTCCCGCTCCTCCCGCTCGACGGCGGGCACATCGTCTTCGCGATCGCCGAGGGGATCCGCGGGCGCGCCGTGGCACGCGAGGTCTACGAGCGCGTCTCGTTCGTCGGGATCGGGCTGGTGCTCCTGCTCTTCTTCCTGGGCCTGTCGAACGACGTCGGCAGGCTTTCCTGACGCTGCGGCGCAAGCCGGAAGCCTGACCGCCCGAACGTCAGCTCCCCGAGACGAGCGCGCACCACGTCATCACGCGCAAACGGCTGGGACAAGGCTCGCCGGCCCGCCGCGAGCCTCACCGCCTCTCAGAACAGATCTGTCGTGGCGAGCGCCTCCGCAAGGCGCCGCCTGTAGGTGGCGCGGGTCACCTCGACGGCGCCGAGGAGCGAGAGGTGCGGCGTCAGCCACTGGACGTCGAGGAGCCGGCCGCCGTGGTCGGGTGCGCGGCGGAGCAGCTCGATCAGCCCGTGCAGCGCTGCCTTGTCGGCGCCGGGTCGGCGCCGGAACATCGACTCGGCGGCGAAGAGCCCGCCGATCGCCACGCCGTAGAGCCCTCCTGCGAGTCCGTCGCTCGTCCCACGCCTCGACCGAGTGCGCCCAGCCGAGGTCGTGCAGCCTCCCGTACGCCCGGACGACCTCCGGGTCGATCCATCCGTGCAGCCGCGCTGGGATCGCCACAGGCCGTGATCACGTCGACGAACGCGGTGTCGAGCCGGATCTCGAAGTCGGAGTGCGGCACGGCGGAGCGTCCGGGGTGGGCGCAGCTCGAGCGGGATCACCCCGCGAGTGCGCGGGGAGAACCAGCAGAGGCCGATCTGTCGAGCGGCATCGGGAAGAGACCCAGCCGATACGCACGCACCAAGGTGCCGGGCTCGAGGTCGGCGCCCACCGCCCAGAGGTCGTCCGGATGGTCGTCAGGGGGCGGCTCGAGCGCCCAGAGGCTCGGAGGCGGCTCGACAGGCACGAGACCCATGGTGCCTCGCGTGGGCGGGAGGCGTCGCTCAGAGACGCACAGGGCCCTCTGAGAGCCCGTCACCGATCCTGGAGGCGTGAGACGGAGCGGCAAGCGCGAGGCCGGACGTGCGGGGCCCGGCCGCGGCCGACATCGCTACCCTGAACGCGTGGCGAGCACTCGTGGGATCAGCGTCGGAGGCGTGCAGATCGGCGGCGGCGCGCCCGTCGTCGTCCAGTCGATGACGCTGACGAAGACGCACGACGTCGAGGCGACCACGGCGCAGATCGCCGCGCTCGCCTCGGCCGGCTGCGAGATCGTGCGGGTCGCCGTCCCGAAGCTCGAGGACGCGGACGCGCTCGCGCGGATCGTGCGGCTCTCGCCGGTGCCGATCATCGCCGACATCCACTTCAACGCCTCGCTCGCGCTGCGGGCGATCGACGCGGGCGTCGCCGCCGTGCGCATCAACCCCGGGAACATCGGCGGTCCGGACAAGACCGAGCAGGTCGTGCGCGCGGCGAAGCGGGCAGGGATCCCGATGCGGATCGGCGCGAACGCCGGGTCGCTGCCGGCGCACCTCGAGGAGCTCGCGCGCAAGGACACGGCCGAGGCCCTCGTCGTCGAGGCGCTCGAGCAGGTCGAGATCCTCGAGCGCATGGACTACCGCGACTTCAAGATCTCGGTCAAGGCGTCGCACGTGCCGACGATGATCCGTGCGTACCGGATGCTCTCCGAGAAGGTGCCGTACCCACTCCACCTCGGCGTCACCGAGGCCGGAACGCCGTTCGCGGGCGCGATCAAGAGCGCCGTCGGGCATGGGCTCGCTGCTCGATGGACGGCATCGGCGACACGCTGCGCGTCTCGCTCACGGCGGATCCCGTGCGAGGAGGTCGAGGTCGCCTGGGAGATCCTCAAGGCGCTCGGGCTGCGCGAGCGCGGCCCGGTGATGATCGCGTGCCCGAGCTGCGGGCGGGACAACGTCGGCGTCGAGAGCCTCGCGGTCGTCGTGGAGGAGCGGCTCAAGCAGTACCCGCAGGCGTTCGAGGTCGCGGTCGATGGGCTGCGCCGTGAACGGACCGGGGGAGGCGGGAGACGCCGACTTCGGGATCGCCGGCGGCCGTGACGTCGGCTTCGTGTACGCCCACGGCCGGGTCCTCAAGAAGGTCCCCTCGGACACGCTGATCGACGAGCTGTTCGTCGAGATCGACAGGTGGATCGAGGACGGGATGATCCGGCCCACAGCGGCCGAAGATGGCGAAGCCGGCGGCGCTCGCGATGGCCGAGGCGAGCCTGATCCCGCTCGACTGAGCTCGGCCGGTCGCCCGATCGGGCAACGAACCGGTGCGCGAGGCCTCGGCCTCGACTAGCCTACGACCGTGCTCACGCGGCAATCCGAGCTCTTCCTCCCGACCCTGCGCGACGCGCCGGCCGACGCCGAGGCGGTCTCGCACACGCTCCTCGTCCGCGCGGGGCTGATCCGCCAGGTCGGCGCGGGCATCTGGACGTACCTGCCGACCGGGTGGAAGGTGCACCAGAAGGTCGTGCAGACGATCCGCGAGGAGATGAACGCGATCGGCGCCCAGGAGATGCTGATGCCGGTGCTGACGCCGGCCGAGCTGTGGGAGAAGACGGGTCGCTACGCGATCCCCGAGGTGTTCAAGCTCCAGGACCGTGCCGGTCGTCAGTTCGTGCTCCCGATGACGCACGAGGAGACGGTCACCTTCCACGCGCTCGAGATCCAGAGCTACCGGCAGCTGCCGCAGATGCTCTACCACTTCTCCGTCAAGAACCGGGACGAGCCCCGTCCGCGCGGCGGGCCTGCTCCGCGTCCGCGAGTTCATCATGAAGGACTCGTACTCGTTCGACCGCGACGAGGAGGGGCTCGACGTCAGCTTCCGCAAGCACGCCGGCGGCGTACGAGCGGATCTTCGACCGCTGCGGGATCGAGGTGTTCGGCGTCCAGGCGGAGTCGGGGATGATGGGCGGCAGCGAGTCGATCGACTACCTCGCCCCGTCGGGCAGCGGCGAGAACACGCTCGTCACCTGCGAGCGGTGCGACTTCGCCGCAGACATCGAGATCGCGCGCGGCGTGCCACGCGCACCCGTGTTCCCGGAGGCACTCGGCGCACCGCTCGAGGTCGAGACCCCGGACGATCACGACGATCGACGCGCTCGCCTCGTTCCTCGGCGTGGACGCGGCCGCGACCTCGAAGGCGATGCCGGTGGTGCGCGACGACGGAACGCTCGTCCTCGGGTTGCTCCGCGGTGACGACCGCCTCGAGGAGGCGAAGCTCGCGGCCGCGCTCGGCCAGGGCTTCAGGCCCGCCCAGGAGGACGAGATCCGGGCGGCGTTCGGCGCCGACCCCGGCTCCCTCGGGCCGGTCGGCTTCTCGGGCGAGATCATCGCCGACGAGACGCTGCGCGAAGGGCAGTTCGTCGCGGGAGCGAACCGCACCGGCTGGCACCTTCGGGGCGTCGAGCACGGCCGCGACTTCCAGGCGCGGTTCGCCGACATCCGCGAGCCCCGCGAGGGCGACGGCTGCCCGCGCTGCGGCGGCGCACTGCACTTCCAGACCGCGATCGAGGTGGGTCACATCTTCAAGCTCGGGACGCGCTACTCGGAGCCGCTCGGGGCGACGTTCCTCGACGAGGACGGCCAGGCCCGGACGATCGTGATGGGCAGCTACGGGATCGGCCCCGGGCGGGTGATGGCCGCCGCCGTCGAGCAGCGACACGACGACAACGGGATCGTCTGGCCGACCGGCCTGGCGCCGTACGACGTCCACGTGCTCTCGCTCGGTGGGACGGGGGAGGAGGTCGCGAGCGAGGCGGAGGCCGTCGCGAGGCTCATCTCGGACGCCGGCCACGACGTGCTGCTCGACGACCGCGACGGCCGCCCCGGGGAGAAGTTCGCCGACGCCGACCTGCTCGGGTGCCCGGTGCGAATCACCGTCGGACGAAAGACGCTCGAGGACGGTGCCGTCGACGCGCGCCGCCGGGCGGACGGCACGGACGCGCGCATCCCGCGCGACACCGTGAACGACTGGATCGAGGAGGCCTGATGGCCGGCAAGAAGCGCACCTACTCGAGCGACCCGCTCGGGCCGACGGTCGAGCGGCTGATGGCCGAGACGGGGGTGACGTACCGCCAGCTCGCGGACAAGACCGGCCTCTCGGCCGGCTACCTCAACCACATCGTCCACGGGAACCGGCCCGTGCCGTCGACCGAGGTGCTCCAGCGCATCGGCAAGGCGCTCGGCGTCAAGGCAGACCACTTCCGCGAGATCCGGATCCGTGTCATCACGCAGAAGCTCGAGCAGACGCCGGAGCTCGTCGAGCGGCTCTACAAGCGGCTCGCCTGAGCGCCGCTAGGATTCCCTCTCCACGGGGCGTGGCGCAGCCTGGTTAGCGCGCTAGTCTGGGGGACTAGAGGTCCCGAGTTCGAATCTCGGCGCCCCGATCAACGGAAGCCCTGCTAACGCAGGGCTTCCGTCGTCTAGGTGGGCGACGCGCTCCGGGCCGTGGCCCCCTCGTGGCCCCCTCACGCTCCGAACACTCCCGCCGCTGCGAGGCGCTCAGTTGGGTGCTGGACCAGGATGCGCGGCGGCCTGCAAGCCCTCTCGCGCACTTTGGCAGCAGCATCCGTAGTCATGCAGATCGAACTCGTGAACGACGGGCCGGTGACAATCGTCCTCGACGTGTAGCCGCACACTCAGGGATCACCCGAGTCGGGAGGTCGGTATACCAAGACACCCTCGGCGTTGGTCTTGACGTGCGGGATTCCCCTGATGCACAGGCCGCGACGGCTGTAGGCTCGGCGTACAGACCGTAATCGGCGATAGCGAAGTACGAGAGGGGCAAGCGATGTCCTCAATCGAGACATCTCGCGTACTCAGGGTCGTTGTAGCGGCGGCCAGTCTTGGTCTCCTGGTGGCAGCCTTTTCGTCACCTGCGTTTGCGGTGAGCAGTGGTAACGCAATCGGCAGTTGCACCGTCAACACCGCACGTACCGGCTGGATCCTCTCTGTTTCCTGGAAGGGGAAGGATCCCGACTATTGGCACCCCACGTGGCTAACCCCAACCTGGGTCACAGCAGACGAGCGTGAGGCCAACACCGTGTCCATGGATTACTCGGGCGGGTGGGGTTCTTCGCTCACACTCGTGCTGTACAAGGAAGTGCTTCCGCCCTCGGAATGGCCTGAGCCATGGAATCCTGAAGTGAAGACCTGGCACACAGTCGACGTTGTCTGTCCGCCCTTGCCGTCGTAGTCGAGGGTTCGAGTTCCTTCGTCCGCTTCACAGAAACCCCCCGGAAACGGGGGGGTTCTTCTTTGCCCGAAGGCTGAGCGCGTCGCCGGACTCTGAGACGCTCGCCGCCTACAAGGCGAAGCGCTGCCCGGACTGAAAGGCGGCACCGCCGGACGCACCCCGTCTAGAGAACGCGGGCGCAGCGCGGCAGGCTCAATGTGCGCGCCGTCGAGGCCTACGGGCCGGGGTCGCCGTTCTCGTGGTTCAAGGATCAGGCACTCGTGGCGCACGAGCGGCGGGCGCAGCACGAGCGGCTCGACTTGGAACTGACCTACGGCAGGCTCGAGCCTGCGATCCCCGCGCCACCGTGGGCCGAGGCGAACGTGACCGAGGCCCGCAAGCGCCTCGGCACGGTGCGCGTCGAGCGGCGCGACGTGTCGACCTCCGATCCCGGCGCGGGCGTGTTTCCTCCCGTCCGGCTCGGTGCCGGGGTACCTCGCGGAAGCGTTCGCGACCTCCGCGTGCGCGGAGGCGTCGCTGCTCGCGTTGCTCCCGCACGAGCCGCTTCCGGCGTTCGGCCTCGACGTGACCGTGCCCCGGCTGGTGACGGGCGCAACGGTCGCGGTGCAGGCGACGCAGAACGCGGACACGGGCGAGGCGGACGTGGACGGCGCGACGCAGGCGAGCAACGTCGCCACGCTCGCCGGTCGCGTCGGTCTTTCGGTGCAAGCGTTCGAGCGGACGCAGGACGGCGCAGGCTTCGACCTCGTGCTCGCCCGCGAACTCGGGAAGGCGCTCGCCGCCGAGGCCGACTCTCAGCTCGTCCTCGGCACGAACGCGAACGGGCAATGCCTCGGCCTCGTGAACGCGACCGGCATCGCTGAGGTGTCCTACACGGCCGGGACACCGACCGTCGTCTCGTTCCTCGCGGCGCTCTGGGATGCGTACCGGCAGGTTGCCGCCGCGCACGGCACCGCCAGCGTCTCGGCCTACACGAGCGTCCTGCACCCGAGGCGGCTCGCCTGGGCGTACTCGGCGCAGGGGTCGCAGGTGCTGGGACCCGAACGTGCCCGGCCGGATCGTCCCGAACGGGGCGCTCCGCACCGCGCTCGGCGCAGGCACGAACGAGGACGAGGCGCTCTTGCTCGTCGCGAGCGAACTCCCCGTCTACACCGCGCCGCCCGTGTTCGTGGTGGACACCGAGACGCTGAGCGGGACGCTGACGATCCGCTACGTCGGCCGCATGTAGCTCGCGACCGGCTTCGGCCGAGCGCCCGGTGCCATCGCCCGCGTCTCGGGTGCAGGGATGGTCGCCCCCTCGTGAACGAACTCGTCGCAATCGGCGCCACGTCCGAGCGCGACGGCAGGCCCGACTTTGGTGGTCATGCTCCTCGGTCGGGCCGAACGGCGCGGCACCCGCAATCCCTCCTCCGGGTCGGGTGCCGCGCCGAACCCTTGCACCACGATCCACCCGGAAGGTGGGACAATGAACGTTGGGACACGGCGATTCGTGTGCGGCACGCATCGCTGCGCGGCCCCGTTGGTTCTCTCCGACCCCCCTGGCCAGCGGGGCTGCGGTCCCAGCCTTCGATGCGGGCGGACGCCGGATCTCTCCCCCTGCGCGAGTACGCAGCCCCCGGTGCATCCGCCCGCACACACGTCGTATGTCGGAAGCGCCTGCACGTCAATGGGGGGGCATCCAGTGGCGCAACGAAGCACAACGCACAGCCCGCACTCTTCTAGGGACGAGAGAGGCTGCGCGTGAAAACAGAAACGCCCCGATGAACGGAAGCCCTGGCACGGCGAGGCTTCCACGTTCCGAGAGTCGTGGGTTTTCCCCGATGCGAGCGTCGGCGCCCGCTGCTTTGCTGAACCAAGCGAGGGAGGGAGGTCCCCATGACACGCGTGCTCGTCGCCTACGACACGAAGCACGGCTCCACGGGGCAGGTTGCCCAGACGGTCGCCGACACGCTTCGCGGCGTCGGCGCTCGAGGTGCACGTCGAGCGGGTCGACCACGTCGCCGCGCTCGACCAGGTGGACGCCGTGGTCCTCGGCGCGCCCGTCTACATGGGACGCTGGACCAAGGGCGCCAGGTCGCTTCTCCACGACCGGCACGGGGAGCTCGCGGAGAAGCCCGTCGCGGTGTTCGCCACGGGGCCGCTCCACGAGGACGAGAAGGAGTTCACGACCGCACGCGAGTGCGTCGAGAAGGCGCTCGCCAAGACGCCCGACGTCGCCCCGCGGGACGTCAGGATCTTCGGTGGGTCGCTCGACCCCGAGCAGCACGCGTTCCCGTTCAATCGCATGGAGCGAGCCGACATCCGCGACTGGGAGTCGATCCGCACCTGGGCACGGGAGCTGCCCGCGACGCTCGGCGTCTAGGCCGGCTCCCCTCAGCTGCCGCGCTTGCAGGCCCGCAGGGCGTTGAGGCAGCCGTCCACGAGGCTCTGCAGCGTCGGCTGGCTCCAGCTGTTGACGAAGTCGGCGTGCGCGGACAGCTGGCCTCCGGACGCGAGCGCCACGGTCGTCCCGGTGATCGGCGGATAGCGGTAGATGAGGGTGATCGCCGGAACCGCGACGGGGTGGGTCGACGGACAGTGGCCGCGCACCGCGTAGGCCATGTGCGACCGGTGATCCTGCGTGTCGAGATTCCGGCCGTCCCAGCACGACGGGAAGGTGACGTGCAGGCGAAGCGCCGTCGCACGCCCCGGCGGGCACTGCGGCACCGTGGCGCTCGGCGGGACGTTCCCGGCGACGCCGCAGTTCCAGGAGGTGACCTGCCGTCCCTGCGGGCTCGTCGCCCGTGCGTCTCCGGCGATCATCCTGAACCCCGGCGGGAAGGCCGTCACGGAAGCGAGGGTGGGGCGCCGGTAGTAGATCGTCGCGCCGCGAGGCAGGACGACGTTCCCGTCGACCACGAGCGAGGGCATCCAGTAGGCCGCCGTGTGGCCAGGGCGGTCACACGAGGAGGACGAGGAGAGCAGGCTCGAGAGCGTCGAGAACGCGGACGTCGTCCGCGCGCCGACGAACGAGTGGTCGTGGGAGCGGCCCGGCTGCCCCGGGAACACGATCGGGTCGTCGGGTGCGTGGTGGCTGAAGCCGCACGAGTTCACGAAGTTCACGCCGACGAGCGCTGCCCTGCTCGTCGCCGCGGGGGCGCCGGTCCCGGCGAAGCCGAGCGCTGCGGCGGAGGCGACCACGGTCAGGGCGAGCCCTGCGGAGAACAGGGCGGGAAGTGCGAGCCGGCGACGGGACACGTGACGACCTCCATGGGCGCGGTGAGCTGGACGAGACCGGGTGGAGTCTGAACCGGTGGTGTGAGGATCTCTTGAGGATTTCGTAAGACCTGCTCAGCCGTCCAGCTCGATCCCGCGCTTGCGCAGCTGCGCGAGCGTGTTCTCGCGCCATCGGTTCGTCGACGGCGAGAACGGCAGGAACGCGAGGGTCTTGCCCTCCGGGCTCCGGACCCGCCAGTGACCGCCTCCCGACCGCTCGACGGTCAGTCCGGCGCGCTCGAGCTCCCGCACGAACGCCTTCACGTCCTTGTTCACGCCTCGACGCTACCGCGCCGAGAGCGGATCAGGCGAAGGCGCCGCTGCCGTAGCTCGTGTCGCTGTGCGCGGAGGGGCCCGCATCCTCCTCGACCGACACGTCGACCGCTGCGTAGTCCCCTGACCCGGGGAGGGCGAGCTCGAGGCGGACATCCTCGGTCGACGCCGGATCGAACGTCCCGAGCGAGACCATCGCATCCGAGCCCTTGGGCAGCACCCACACCTCGTAGTGGTGACCGCTCGGGGCAGCCGGGACGGAGGCGAGCGAGACGACGACCTTTCCGCTGCTCGCGTAGAGATCTGCCTCGCCGGTCACCGAGGGATCGGCCGACGACGAGATCACCGCGCGGGCGTCGGGCTCACCGAGTCCGTCGTCGCCCGACAGCGAGACCCCGATCACCAGCGCGACCGCAGCAGCCGCGGCCACCGCGCCACCCGCGATCCAGGCGCGTGTCCTGCGGGCGCGCGTCGGCCGGAGCGGAACGACGGTCGCCTCGGCCCTGACCTCGTCGAGGATCCGGTCGAAGAGATCCGCCGGAGGCGCGACGCGCGGGAGCGCGCGCTCGAGACGGGCGATGGTCTCCTGGTCGCTGATGTCGTCGTAGCTGGTCATTGGGCTTCCGGGGCGAGGTCGGGTCCGACGAGGGAGCGCATCCGCTCGAGCGCGAGCCTCATCCTTCCTTTTACGGTCCCCAACGGGATTCCGATCACATCGGCGATCTCGGAGTGGGAAAGACCGTCGAAGAACGACAGCCGCAGGACCTCGAACTGCTCGTGGGGGAGCTCCGCCATCGCCTCGGCGATGCGCTGTGACTCGTCCGCGTCGGCGACGAGCGACGAGGGATCGGGCGCCGATCCGTCGGGCTCGATCTCGTCCCGGAGCTCCGGCCGTCGCGACTTCTGCCGCCCGAGCTCGATCGCGCGATTGCGCGCGACCACGAACAGCCACGTCGACAGCTTGGCGCGGGTCGGGTCGAACCCGGACGCCTTCCGCCAGAGAGAGACGAAGGTGTCCTGGGTCGCCTCCTCCGAGAGCGTGGGGTCGTTCGTGAACCGGTAGGCGAACGAGTAGACGAGCCGGCCATAGCGCTCGTACAGGAGCCTGAGCGCCTCGGCATCTCCATCGGCGACGCGCCGCATCAGGCCGGCGTCAGACTCGGCGCGCTCGTCGAACGTGCGGTTGTCACGCGCACATCGTAATGCGAGACGACGCGACGACGACCGGCATAGAGCGGTGTATGGATGGCGGACATGCGCGGGCAGGTCTCGGTGGTCGAGCTACGGAGAACGTCTGTCTAGTTCTTGTATAGCATTTGGGATACGACGCGAGCGGGTGGGCCGGATCACTCCGCCGGCCGCACCGGTACGATCGCGCGCCGATGCGGTGGTTCGCGGTCGCGGTCGTCGTCTGCATTGCAGCCTGGGCGGGCGGCGGCGTCGGCGCGCAGCCGGCGGGGACAGGGCCGACGGTCGCGATCTTCTACTACACCTGGTACGGGACGCCCGCGCGGGACGGGGCCTGGCAGCACTGGAACCAGGCCGGAGCGCGCCCCCCGACCCAGATCGCCTCGGGCTTCTACCCGGCGCGAGGCGCGTACTCCTCCACCGACCCCGCAGTCGTGGCGGCGCAGATGCGCGAGATCGCCGCAGCGGGGGTCGACACCGTGATCGTGTCGTGGTGGGGCCCCGGCTCGGTGGAGGCGGGGAGGTTCCGGCCGGTCGCGGCCGCAGCACGGCGGGCCGGACTGCAGGTCGCGGCGCACCTCGAGCCCTGGGACGGGCGCACGCCCGCGGCCGTGGCCGACGCGGTTCGGGCGCTCTCGTCCCAGGGCGTCAAGGACTTCTACGTCTACGACTCGACGACGACGGCCGACGACGCGTGGGCCGCCGCCCTCCGGCCGCTGGCCGGTGTCCGGGTGTTCGCCAACACGTGGCTTCCGGGGCGGGCCGCGAAGGGAGGCTTCGACGGCCTCTACTCGTACGACGTGCTCGTGTACGACGGGTACTCGTTCCCACGGGTCTGCGCGTCGGCCAGGCGCCTCGGCCTGGCCTGCGCACCGTCCGTCGGCCCGGGGTTCGACGCCCGCCGGGCGACGCCGGAGACACGCGTCGCGTCGCGCCGCGACGGACGCCGGTACGACGGCATGTGGCGCGCCGCCGTCGCCTCGCGTGCGGACGTCGTCACGATCACGAGCTACAACGAGTGGCACGAGGGAACGCAGATCGAGCCTGCCCGCGGTGGGCTCGCCGGCTACCGCTCCTACGACGGAGCGTACGGTCTTCGTGGACAGGCAGCCGAGACCGCATACCTCACGCAGACCGCTCGGTGGGTCGCAAAGCTCCGCTCCGGGGGCTAGTACAACGATGCGGCGAGCCGGCGCCGGTGCTGCGCGACGACCGGGTCGTCCTGCCCGAACCGCTCGAACAGCGCCACTGCGAGGTCACGCAGCGCGTCGCGCTCGTCGGCATCTGCGGCCACCACGGCGTCCACGACGAGCGCGAGCGCGGACTCGACGTCGTCTCTCTCGACCGCGGCGACGAGCTCGGGCATCGCCCCGCTCGCTCGCAGGTCGTCCAGCAGCGCATCGGAGCGGGGTGGGGCGAGCAGGCCGTCGAGGAACGCCGACACCGCGGTGGGCGAGAGCGCGCCGACGAACTCGTCGACGACGCGTCCGTCCCGGAACGCCTTCACCGCTGGGATACCGCTGACCCCGAAGCGCTGAGCGAGCTCCTGATTCGCGTCGACGTCGACCTTGACCAGCTCGAGCTCGCCGTGCCGATCGGACACCGCCTGCTCGAGCACGGGCGTGAGAGCGAGGCAAGGCCCGCACCACGCAGCCCAGAAGTCGACGATCACCGGCAGCTCGCGCGACCGGTGGACCACCACGTCGTCGAACGACGAGACCGTTGCGTCCATGCCTCAACGGTACCGGGGGCGCCGCGAGCCCCGTGTGGGAAACCACGCACCGTGGTCGGGGGCGACGCTCTTGCGGCGGCCGTACGCTCCGGGCACCGTCAAGGGGTGGAGGTGATCAGATGAAGCGCATCGTGGTCCTCGGCGGAGGCACCGGGGGCACGCTCGTCGCCAACCGGCTTCGCCGTGCGCTCGACACGGACCAGGCAACCATCACGGTGGTCGACCGGGACGACCGGCACATCTACCAGCCAGGGCTTCTGTTCGTCCCGTTCGGGATGCAAAGCCCGGAGGACATCGTCAGACCGCGGAGCAGGCAGCTCCACGGAGGCATCGACTTCCGTCAGACCGAGATCGACAGCGTCGACCTCGACGGCGACCAGGTGAACCTGGCGGACGGGACGACGCTCCCGTACGACGTCCTCGTCGTCGCCTCGGGCGTCCGTCTCCAGCCGGAGGAGACGCAAGGGCTGACCGGCCCCGGTTGGAACGAGCGGGTGTTCACGTTCTACGACCTCGAGGGCGCAGCCGCTCTCGGCAAGGCTCTCGAGCGCTTCGAGGGCGGCCAGCTCGTCGTGAACCTCATCGACATGCCGATCAAGTGCCCTGTCGCCCCGCTCGAGTTCGCGTTTCTCGTCGACTGGTTCCTGAGCAAGCGGGGCATCCGCCCGAAGACCGAGATCACCTACGTCACGCCACTCGACGGTCCGTTCACGAAGCCGGTCTGCACGGCTGAGCTGGGCCACCTGCTGAACGAGAAGCACATCCGGCTCGAGACGGAGTTCGCCGCCGGCGAGGTCGACGGTGCCGGTGGCCGCCTCGTCTCGTACGACGAGCGCGAGGTGCCTTTCGACCTCCTCGTGACCATCCCTCTGCACGGCGGCGCTGAGTTCGTCGCCCGCTCACCTGGGCTCGGCGGTGATCTCGACTTCGTCCCGACGGATCCGCACACCCTCCAGACCGATGCGAAGGAGAACGTCTTCGCGTTGGGCGACGCGACCTCCCTGCCCACGTCCAAGGCCGGATCTGTGACCCACTTCGAAGGGGACGTGCTGACAGACAACATCCTCCGGTACCTGGCAGGCTCGGAGCTCGAGGGCACGTACGACGGGCACGCAAACTGCTTCATCGAGACGGGGTACGGCAAGGCGCTGCTGATCGACTTCAACTACGACGTCGAGCCGCTTCCCGGTCGGTTCCCGACCTCCGTTGGGCCGCTGCCCCTCCTCAAGGAGTCGCGGGTCAACCACCTCGGGAAGCTCATGTTCCAGTGGGTCTACTGGCATGCTCTCCTTCCCGGGCGGGAACTGCCCGGCATCCCGACAACCATGAGCATGACCGGTAAGCACCCAGTCGCGACCACCTGACGAGGAGCATTCGATGACGACAGCAATGCTGGCAGGCACACCCGTCGAGCTCGACGCCGAGGGCTTCCTGGCCGACACCGATGCATGGAATGAGGACATCGCACGCGCGATCGCCGCCGAGAACGGGATCCCCGAGCTCACCGACCGCCACTGGCAGGTCGTGCGGTTCATGCGCGAGCAGTACCTGGCGAACGGTCAGGCTCCGTCGATCAGGTCGCTCGGCAAGGAGTCGGGCGTGCCCATCAAGGAGCTCTACCAGCTGTTCCCGAAGGGTCCGGCGAAGCTCGCCGCGAAGATCGGCGGGATCCCGAAACCGCGCGGCTGCATCTAGGAAACCGAGGAGGCCACGATGACAGAAGTACTCGACGCACCCCTGGACCTCGCCGACCTCGAGCCCGCCGACGTCCCCGAGCCGATCCGGAAGGTCTGCATCATCGTGTCGAAGGGCTCGCTCGAGGGCATCTATCCGGCGCTGATCATGGCGAACGGCGCCCGGATGGAGGGAATCGAGGCCGAGCTGTTCTTCACGTTCTTCGGCCTCGACGCCGTGCGGAAGGATCGGTCCGCCAAGATCAAGGTCGCGACGGTCGGGAACCCCGGCATGCACATGCCGACGATCCTCGGTGCCATCCCGGGCATGTCGGCGATCGCGACCCGGATGATGAAGCGTCAGATGGAGAAGCTCGACATCCCGCCGATCCCCGAGTTCATCGAGATGATCTCGGACTCGGGCGGGAGGCTCTGGGGCTGCCAGGCGACCGTCGACATGTTCGGTCTGTCGAACGACGACTTCGTGCCTCAGGTCGACGGCGTGATCACCGTCGGCGAGTTCTACGAGCGCGCCGCCGGCTCCGAGATCGTCTTCACGTAGACCTGCACACACGCCGAGACTGCGATCGGTGGGCGCCCCGATGCCCGGGGCGTCCCGATCGTGGACCATCGAGATGTGAGCTTCGCGGCTCTCATCGCTCGCAACGTCCTTCGCCAGCGCGCGCGTACGGTGCTGACGGTCATCGGCATCGCGATCGGCGTCACCACCGTCATCGCGCTGGGGTCGATCACGAGCGGGCTACGGGCGTCATCCACGCAGATGGCGCACGCGAACGGCGCAGACTTCATGGTCGCCCAGAAGGGAGCATCCGATCTCTCGTTCAGCACGCTTGCCGATCGTGACCTCGCAGACGTCAGGCGCGTCGCGGGCGTCGAGCGGGCGTGGGGCGTGCTGCTCCTGGTCTCGAGGGTCGGCTCCCAGCCGTACTTCTTCACGTTCGGCGTCGAGCCGGAGGAGCTCCGCGGCCTGGGACTCGAGCTGGCCTCGGGCAGGCTCCCGACCAGGTCCGACGAGATCGTCCTGGGAGCTCGAGGAGCGAGCGCCCTCGACGTCGCCACCGGCGGTCGGGTGACCATCGAGCGCACGCCGTTCCGGATCGTCGGGACGTACTCGACGGGTGGCCAGTTCGAGTCGAACGGCGGATATGCACTCCTCCGGACCGTGCGAGCGGTCGCGCGAAAACCCGGTGTGCTGACGGTCGTCTACGTCCGCGCAGCCGACGGGGTCGATGCGGCGGCGCTGGCGCGAAGGGTCGAGAGGGCCTCCGATCGGCTCGTGACCATCAGCACCGCCGACGAGTACGGTCAGGTCGACCAGGGGATCAAGGTCCTCGACGCCGCGAACACCGCGATCTCGCTCCTGGCCGTGCTCTTGGGCGCGATCGGGGTGATGAACACCATGATCATGTCGGTCTTCGAGCGGACGCGCGAGATCGGGATCCTGCGCGCGGTCGGCTGGCGCGGGTCACGGGTCGTGCGGATGGTGCTCGGCGAATCGCTCGTGCTCTGTCTGTTCGCGGCCGTGCTGGGAACCATTCTGGGGCTGCTCGCAACCCGGGCTGTCCTTGCGGTACCCGCCGTGAGCGCGTTCCTGGCGCCCGCCTACCCGCTTCAGATCTTCCTGCGGGCGCTGCTCGTCGCGGTGGGAGTGGCGCTCGCAGGCGCTCTCTACCCGGCCTTCCGCGCCGTCAGGCTGTCGCCCATGGAGGCGCTCCGCCATGAATGAGCAGGACATCCCGTGCGGTCGGCCTCGTCAAGCGCTACGACGCCGGCCGGATCACCGCGCTCGACCACATGAGCGTCACGATCGCCGGTGGCGAGCATGTCGCGATCGTCGGGCCGTCGGGCTGCGGCAAGTCGACGCTCGTTCACCTGATCGCGGCGCTCGACCGGCCGGATGAGGGCACGCTCGTCGTCGCCGGCCACGACCTTGCGCACGAGGCCGACCTGAGCCACTTCAGAGCGCGCCACGCGGGCATCGTGTTCCAGCTCCACAACCTGCTTCCGACGCTGACCGCGATCGAGAACGTCGAGATCCCGATGTTCGAGCTGGGAGTGAAACGAAGGGAGCGGGTCGAGCGTGCACGGACGCTGCTGGAGCTCGTCGGTCTCGCACAGCGCGAGGGGAACCGGCCGGCAGAGCTGTCCGGCGGCGAGCGGCAACGCGTCGCGATCGCCCGAGCCCTCGCCAACGACGCGCCGATCGTTCTCGCCGACGAGCCGACCGGGGCCCTCGACTCGAAGGCCGGAGCGCAGATCCTGGATCTGCTCGAGCACATCCGGGCCGAGCGAGGGACGACTCTCGTCGTGGTGACCCACGATCCCGGGATCGCGGCCCGCGCCGACCGGATCGTGCGAATGCTCGACGGTCGAGCCGTAGAGCCACCGGCTGCTCTGGCAGCGGCGTCCTAGCGTCGATCGTCGTTCGAGGCGGATCCGATCACGACGTCGGCGCCACAGCCCGCGACGAGGGCGGCGCGCACGTCCTCCGCACCGACCAGCGCCAACGACGGGTGATCGAGGTCGACCGCCGTGTCCGCCCAGGACTCGAGCCCGAGTGCGCCTGCGCCGCCCGAGGTGCCGATCCCGAGCAGCTCATCGGTCGTGAAGACGAGGCGGCTTCGCGTACGCCGTCGCGCGATCCCCTCGAGCTCGCGCAGCTCCTCGAGAGGATCGATCCGGACGTTCGAGTCGGAGCCGATGCAGAGGCGGATGCCGCGCTCGCGCATGGCCTCGGCGGCGATGAACCCGTCGCCGAGGTCGGCCTCGGTCGTGGGGCACGCGCAGACCCTCGCTCCGGCGTCACGCAGGAGGTCGAGCTCTCCGGCGTCGGCGTGCGTCGCGTGCACCACGGTCGTGCGCTCGGTCAGGCACCCGGTCCGGGAGAGGAGCTCGATCGGGCGGATGCCGTGCTCGGCCAGGCACTCCTCGATCTCCCGTGGCTGCTCGTCCGCGTGGACGTGGAGCACGAGCCCCTCGGAGGTTGCGTACGAGCCGATCTCGGAGAGCCATTCGGCGGAGCAGGCTCGAACGGAATGGGGGGCGACACCCACCGTGATCCCTGCCGCGCGGAGGCGCTCGACCTCGGCGAGGTAGGCGGAGACCGACGGCTGCCGCATGCGCTCGAGCCCGCCGCGCTCGTAGGCGACGTGCAGGCACACGAAGTCGATGCCGGCTCTCGACGCGGCCTCCGCGGCGGCAAACGCCGCGTCGATGCCGAGGTAGTGGAACTCTCCGACGACCGTGTAGCCCGCCGCGAGCATCTCGCGGTAGGTGAGCTCGTAGAGCTCCCCGATCGAGTCGACCGAGTGACGATCCGCGTCGGCCAGCATGCCTTCCCGCCAGGCCCAGAAGTCCCGCCCTGCGGCCCGCCCGCGGAGTGCCCGCTGGAACGCGTGGCTGTGGGCGTTGACGAATCCGGGGAGGGAGAGGTCTCGCGGCATCGCCGGCGACACTACCCTACGGCCATGGCCGATCGAGCACCCGTCAGCCGACCGCTCCGACAGCTCCCGAACGCCCTCACCCTGCTCCGCTTCGCCGCGATCCCGCTCTTCGCGTGGCTCCTCGCACGCGACAGCGACGGCCCGAGCTGGGCCGCCGGGATCGTGTTCGCGGCGGCGGCGACGACCGACCAGATCGACGGGTGGCTGGCGCGACGGTGGAAGGTCGAGTCGGCGTTCGGCAAGGTCGCAGATCCCCTCGCCGATCGTGTGATGATCGACGTGTGCGTGGTGATGCTCGTCTGGTACGACCGACTTCCCTGGATCGCTCTGCTGATCCTCGCCCGTGACCTCCTGCTCGTCGGCGGCTACCGCTTCGTCGTGCCACGCGGGTACGACTTCGAGGTCTCCCGCCTCGGGAAGATCGCGACGTGGGGGCTCTACGCGTCGCTCGGCTTGGTGCTCGTGACGGAGAAGGGCACCTGGTGGCCGCTCGCCTGCTTCTGGATCAACCTCGTCCTCGCCGTGATCGCTGCAGCGCAGTACGTCCTCAAGGCGCGGCGCGAGGTCGCCCGATGAAGGCCGTCGTGATGGCGGGCGGCGAGGGCACGCGCCTGCGCCCGCTCACGTCGAGCCAGCCGAAGCCGATGGTGCCGATCGTCGGAAAGCCGTGCCTGCAGCACGTCCTCGAGCTCCTGCGCCGCCACGAGATGCGCGAGGTGGTCGTGACGCTCGCGTTCATGCCCCAGGCGATCAGGACCGTACTTCGCCGACGGCGACGAGCTCGAGATGGAGCTCGAGTACTCGGTCGAGGCGCAGCCGCTCGGCACGGCCGGCTCGGTGCGCCTCGCCGGAGACCGGCTGGGCGAGACCTTCCTCGTGATCTCGGGTGACGCCATCTGCGATCTCGACCTGAGCGCGCTCGTCCATGCACACCATCTGTCGGGCGCGGCCGTGACGGTCGGCCTGACGCCCGTCCCGGACCCGCTCGAGTACGGCATCGTCGTGACGGGAGCCGATGGGCGCATCGAGCGCTTCCACGAGAAGCCCTCATGGGGCGAGGTGTTCACCGACACCGTCAACACCGGGATCTACGTGATCGAGCCGGAGGTGCTGCGACACATCCCCGCAGACGCGCCCTCGGACTTCTCGCAGGACGTCTTCCCGCACCTGCTCGAGAGCGGCGTGCCGATGCACGGGCACGTCCTCGACGGCTACTGGCACGACATCGGGACGCTCGAGCAGCTCCGCGTCGCGAACTTCGACGCCCTGGAGGGGAAGGTCGGGCTCGAGATCCCCGGGATCCGCTTGCCGGGCGACGTGTGGGTCGCCGAGGACGCCACCGTGCGCGACCTCGCGCCGGTCGAAGGGCCCGCGTTCGTCGGGCCGAACTGCCGGGTCGCCGAGCCGGCGTCCATCGGGCCGTACACCGTGCTCTCGCGCGGCGTGACGCTGCAGGCGGGCTCGCGGGTGTCGCACTCGATCCTCGGTGCCCGCGTGCATGTGGGGCGTGGAGCGGTCGTGGAGGGCGCGATCATCGGCAACGGCTGCGACCTGCGCCACCACGCACGGATCCACGAGGACGTCGCCGTCGGGGACGACGCGGTGATCGGCGCCGAGGCAAGCGTCTTTCCCGGCGTCCGGATCTATCCGTTCAAGGTGATCGAGTCCGGCGCGCAGATCCACGAGCACGTCGTCTGGGAGAGTCGAGCCACGCGCAGCCTGTTCGGCCGCGACGGCGTCGTCGGCCGCGTCGACGTCGACCTCACGCCCGAGGTCGCCGTGCGCCTCGGCACGGCGCTCGGCACCGCGCTCCAGCCGGGCTCCCGCGTGGTGGCGAGCCGCGACGCCTCCGACGCCTGCCGGATGATCAAGCGCGCCGTGATCGCGGGACTCACCTCGACCGGCGTCCACGTCGCGGACCTGAGGGTCTCGCCGTCGGCGATCACCCGTCACGTGCTGAAGACGCAGGGTCTCGGCGCGGGCGTCCACGTCGGTCGCGCGCTCGACGACCCCGACGTCGTCGAGATCAGGGTCTTCGAGTCGCCCGGCATCCAGATGAGCGACGCGCTGCGCAAGCGCGTCGAGCGCAACTACAGCCGGCAGGAGATCCGCCGCGCCCCCGCCTCGGAGGTGGGGGCGACCACGTACCCCGCCCGCGTCCGCGAGACATATGCGCAGGACCTCCTCGACACGCTCGACGTCGACCGCGTCCGGGCGACCGGCTTTCGCATCGCGATCGACTTCGGGCACTCCGCGGCCTCCTTCACGGTTCCGCTCGTCCTCGGGCCACTCGGCGTCGAGGCGGTCGGCGATCCACGGCTTCATCGCGGACGCACCCGAGGGCGCGGAGCTCTCGGCGCTCGAGGTGGGTGGGCTCGTCAGGGCGGTCGGAACCGATCTCGGGATCGCGTTCGACCGGACGGCAGAGCGGGTGCGGCTCGTGGACGGGAGTGGGGAGGCGCTGCATCCGGAGCTCGTCCTGCTCACGGTCGTCCGCCTGCTCGCGCTCGCGGGTCGATCCGGCGTCGTCGCCGTGCCCGTCACAGCGTCCCGGCACGTCGAGGAAGTCGCCGCAGGCTCGCGGCTGACGATTCGACGCACGGCGCACTCGATCGCCGCCTTGACGGCCGCCGCAGCCGAGGACGACGTCGTGTTCGCGGGCGCCCCGACCGGCGGCCTCGTCTTCCCCGAGGTCGTTCCCGGATACGACTCCGTCGCGACTCTGTGCAAGCTGCTCGAGCTCCTCGCCGTCACGGGCGCGACTCTCGCGGACGTGGTCGCGGCTCTTCCCGCGCCGATGCTCGTGACGCAGAGCGTGCCGTGCCCCTTCGCGCTCAAGGCCGCCGTGATGCGGAGCCTGGGCGAAGCGCTCGCGGACCGGCAGGTCGATCTGCTCGACGGCGTCAAGGCGACCGACGACCGTGGGCTGGGTGCAGATCCTCCCCGACCCCGACGAGCCAGAGCTGCTGCTCTTCGCCGAGGGATCGGACGAGGCGACGTCCAACGCGCTGGCCGCCGAGACCGTCGCGCTCGTACGGAGCGCGATCGCCGCCTCCGGGGAGGGAGAGGGGTTGACGCGGCGAACCACAGAGCAAGCCTCGACCTGAGGTTGACCCCTTGGCCCGGCTTCGCTTGAATGACCGGGCCCCGAGCGAAAGGCGCGTGTGGATCCGTTTCCCGACCTGAACGGCATGAGTGACGACGAGCTCGACGGGGCGCTCGCCACCCTCGAGGCAGACGAGACGGCCTGCTCGCTCCAGCGGCGCATGCTCCACGGTCGCATCGACCTCCTGCGTCCCGTCCTCGTCGACCGGCTGCGCGACGAGCTCGCCGACCGGGAACGCCACAGCGACGCCCGTCGGCGCACCGGAAGACACGCTCTACAGAGGCAGAGGGCTCGAGGCGGCCACCGACGACGATCTCGGCCCGATGCCGGACGTCCAGGCGCTGAGCACGGATGAGCTCCGCACCATGATCCGCGAGCTCGAGCGTGAGGAGGACGACGTCTCGCTCAGGCGACGATTCCTCCAGGGGAAGATCGACATCCTCCGCACCGAGCGCGCACGACGACAGCGTGGCGGCCCACACGTCGGGCCCGACGACCTCGGCGCGATCCTCGGCGGACGCCCTTGAGCCACGTCTACTGCACCGAGTGCGGGTTCCAGAACGCCGAGACGGCGAACTACTGCTCGCGCTGCGGCGCGTTCATCGCCTCGGGTGCCGACGAGAACACGCTGTCGCTGGAGCCTGACGACGTCGCGACCGGCGCAGGCGATGCCGGCCCGGGAATGCGCGGACCGGCGCTGGTCGTACGCTCCGGCGGGGGACGCGCAGGCGAGGCGTTCGAGCGGATCGGAGCCCGCACGCTGATCGGCCGGTCACCCGAGTGCGACGTCTTCCTCGACGACGTCACGGTCTCACGACGCCACGCAGAGATCGTCGTCGAGGGTGAGAGCGTGACGATCCGCGATCTCGGCTCCCTGAACGGCACCTTCGTGAACCGCCGCCGGATCGACGAGTCGCCGCTCGAGGACGACGACGAAGTCCAGGTCGGGAAGTACCGGCTCACGTTCCTGCGACGGTGAGCGCGATGCCGGATACGCCTGCCGCCGCGCTGCTCACGATCGGTGACGTCTGCGAGGAGCTCCGCGACGAGTTCCCTGACATCTCGATCTCGAAGATCCGCTACCTCGACGTGCAGGGGCTGATCAGCCCGCAGCGGACACCCGCCGGATACCGCCTGTTCTCGGAGGCAGACGTCGAGCGCCTGGCGACCGTCCTGCGCCTCCAGCGCGACGAGTTCCTGCCGCTCAAGGTGATTCGCGACGAGCTCGACACGCCTCGGCCCGAGCGCCCTCGTCGCCGTGTCCGGGCACTCCGCGACGAGGGGGGCGAGGTCGACCTCGGCACGCTGTGCGAGCGGGCAGGCGTGCCGGCCGAGTTCGCCCGGCGGCTCGAGGAGTACGACCTGATCACGGCTCGCCTCGCTCACGGCGAGCGCTACTACCGCGAGGCCGACGTCGAGATCACCACGGCGTGCGCCGCCATCGCACAGCACGGGCTCGACGCACGGCACCTTCGGGCCTTTCGCACCGCGGCCGGACGGCAGTCCGCGCTGCTCGAGCAGCTCGTGGCGACGGGCCTCCGCTCCCGTGACCCCGAGCGCCACCGCACGGCCATCGGCGAGCTCGAGGAGCTCGCCGCGGTCGCGACGGAGCTCGCCCAGCTGCTCTTGCTCCGTGACCTGAGGGAGGCTGCTCACCCATGACCCTCGACGAGCTGCGCGCGAAGGTGCGTGACGTCCCCGACTTCCCCCAGCCGGGGATCGTCTTCAAGGACCTGATGCCGCTCATCGCAGACGCGGAGGCGTTCAGGACGTCGATCGATCTCCTGGCCGAGTGGAGCGCCGCGCGGAAGCCCGACGTGATCCTGGGCGCAGAGGCTCGCGGCTTCATCTTCGGGGGCGCCCTCGCCTACGCGCTCGGGTGTGGCTTCGTCCCTGCCCGGAAGCCGGGAAAGCTCCCGTGGCAGACGGTTGAGGCGAGCTACGACCTCGAGTACGGGCAGGACACGCTGCAGGTGCACGCAGACGCGCTCGGCTCGGGCTCACGCGTGATCGTGCTCGACGACGTGCTCGCCACCGGCGGGACAGCCCGTGCCAAGGTCGACCTCGTCCACCAGCTCGGCGGCACGGTGGTGGGCGCGCTCTTCGTCGTCGAGCTCGCGTTCCTGCACGGGCGCGACCGTCTCGACGGCGTCGACGTCAACGCGCTTCTCGCCTACTGAGGCTCGAACGAGGGACGGCACTCCGGCTTCCCTCTGCGGAGGGATCCCCGACGGCCACCAGGAGCCCGATCCACCAACCATGAGCATGACGGACGAACGACCTCTCCCGCCCGGCCGCACGCCGGATCTCAACCTGCTGCACGCCTGCCTCTCGCTGGGCACGGACGCACCGTCACTGTCACGTCCCTCCGCACGCGAGCGGCTGGAGGCAGCGGTCGGCAGCGAGCTCGCACACCGGCTGCTGAGCAGCCTCACGGCATCCCGCCACCGCTGAGCGCGGTCAGGACGGGGAGAGGGCTGGTCGCCGCCGCGCAGCCGCACGAAGACGAAGATCGCGATCGACGCTGCCAACGCGACGACGAGCGCGGTGCCCTTGGCGATCTGGATGAGAACCATCCCGAAGTACATGAACACGAAGAAGACGAGCGTCCAGATGAAGCTCGTCACGCCGCGGTCGTGGCTGGGGGAGCGGAGGTGCATCGCGCACGATCCTAACCGACCAGGCGGCCGGCGCCGGAGCTCTACCGTCGCACGCGCCCGTCGCCTGCCGGAGAACGAATTCACCGAGCCGGTGGCGCTTTCGTCCACCTGCCGCGTCGACCGTTCCGCTTCCGCGTAGGGCCTTCGCGACGGGCTTCGACCTACTCGCGCTCCGTGCTCGGTGCACGCGGAAACCTACGACGGCGCATGTGCTTCGTCAAGCGCGACCGAACCCGGAAGCTCGCAGTTTGCGCGTTTTCGGGTCACGCGCCACGCACGCTCCATCGCGACTACGATCGTCCGGTGCGGAGCTCTCGCGTCTACGGCCTCTCGGCCGTCCTCCTGCTCCTCGCGGCCGTGCTCACGATCGCCGGATGGGGCGACGCGTCGGGGAAGCTCCCGAACTGGCAGGCGTTCACGCTCGGCGTCGTGCAGGGCGCGACGGAGCTGCTCCCGATCTCGTCGTCCGGCCACCTGATCCTCGTCCCGTGGCTCGGCCAGTGGCGCTTCCTCGAGGAGAACGACTCGTTCAACCAGACGTTCGACGTCGCACTCCATCTCGGGACGATGCTCGCCGTCGGCGGGTACTTCCTCCCTGACCTGCTCGCGATGCTCCGCGGCGTCCTGCGGACGTTCCGCACGCGCCGGATCGAGACCGACGACGAGAAGCTCGGGTGGATCGTCCTCGTCGCGACGATCCCGGCAGGGTTGATCGGGTTCGCGTTCGAGGACGCGATCGGCTCCCATCTCGGAGAGCCCTGGCAGATCGCGATCCTGATCGCCTTCTTCGCGCTCGTGCTCTGGTGGGCCGATCAACGCCCACAGACGCGTCAGGCCCACGAGCTCTCGCTGAAGCAGGGCCTCGCGGTCGGCTTCGCGCAGGCGCTCGCGCTGATGCCGGGCGTCTCCCGCTCCGGCATCACCATCTCAGCCGGCCGCTATCTCGGCCTGACGCGAGACGCTGCCGCCCGCCTGTCCTTCCTCCTGCTCGTGCCGACGGTGCTCGGCGCCGTCCTCCTCAAGGGCGTGAAGGACGTCCTCCTCGGCGATCTCCCGTCGGGCTGGAAGGGTCCGTTCCTGGTGGGCGTGCTGGCGGCATGGGGGAGCGGTCTGCTCGCGATCCAGTGGCTGCTCGGCTACGTCCGGCGCCACACCTACGGCGTCTTCGTCGTGTACCGCCTGCTGCTCGCAGCGGCGATCGTGATCCTGATCGTCAGCGGCGTCCGCGCGGCCACCTTCTGACACCCTTCGCTGCCGATTGACAACCGGCAGTGAGAGGAGGACGATGGTTCCCATGAGGTGCATGGGCGTCGTCGTGATCGTCGCCGTGACGACCGTCATGGTCTCTGGCGCCTCTGCCGCGAACCGCATCGGGACGCCCGGAAACGACGTGCTGCGTGGGACGCCTGGCGCCGATCGCATGTACGGCAAGGCCGGCAACGACACGCTCATCGGGCTCGCCGGCAACGACTACCTCAACGGTGGGCCCGGACGCGATCGCTTCTCCTGCGGGAGCGGCATCGACAAGGTGATCGCGCAGGTGGGGGAGAAGGTCGCGGCAGACTGCGAGAGGGTCACACGACTCGCCGCCGATCCGATCGTCACGCCGCCCGCGCCCGCGCCCGAGCCACCGGCGCCGGCGCCTCCGCCGCCTCCACCCAGAGTCGCGGTGCAGGGTGGGCAGTACTGCGGGTACACGCAGCAGGGCCCGGGTATCTGCGTCACGGCTGCGCCTGACGGCCTCCTGGTCACGGACTTTGCGACGTCCGCCATCGTCGACTGCCCGAACACCGGCTATCGCTGGACGTGGCGCCTGACGTTCGGCGGGCGTACCGTGCCGATCGCAGCCGACGGCTCGTTCTCGTACCTCTTCGAAGGCGTGCTCAACTACAGCGGCAGCAGCCCGATCACGGACATCACGGCCAAGTACACGATCAGCGGGACGTTCGCGGCCGACGGGACTGCGAAGGGCACCGTCGCGATCGAGTCGCTCAACTTCACGGAGTCCGGGACGCGCCACATCTGCTCCCAGACGCCCGTCGAGCTGGTCGGCGAAGAAGCAGTAGCGGCGTCGCCGACGCGCGTGGGGTGGCGGACGCCTCGGCGAAACCGGATTTCGCTACTTGACATAACGCACGTTATCGTGCAGCGGCCCGCGCGCTGTCGCAGACGAGTCCGCTGTCGCTCGCATCTCCTTCTCCAACGCGATACATTCGCCACCGACCGGGGGCGGTCTCGGTCGACAACGCGAAGGAGATGGCATGTCCGCGACCGACGTACCCATCGAGCACACCACACAGCTGGCGCTCGAGGAGAAATCGAAGCTCAAGAAGTCGCTTCGCCGCTTCGACATGGTGTTCTTCACGCTCTGCGCCCTCGTCGGGCTCGACACGCTCGGCGCCGTCGCGTCGAACGGGCCGCAGGGGTTCTTCTGGCTCGTCGTGATGGCGGCGACCTTTGTCGTCCCGTACATGCTCCTGATGTCGGAGATCGGCAGCTCCTTCACCGAGGAAGGCGGCCCGTACGAGTGGGTCAAGATGGCGTTCGGCCGCGCCCATGCAGGCGTCGCCGCAGTCGTCTACTGGGCGTCGAACCCGTTCTGGGTCGGCGGCTCGCTCGCGTTCATCGCGAGCGGCGCCTGGGCAGTGTCCGATCTTCCCGATCTCGGGATCAACGACCTCGGCACGGTCGGGGACTTCGTCTTCAAGCTCCTCTTCATCTGGTTCTCGATCGGCGTCGCGATCGCAGCCATCGAGAAGGGCAAGTGGATCCCGAACGCCGGTGCGATCGCGCGGATCCTCGTCCTCGGGTTCTTCACCATCACCCTCGGCGTCTACGCCGTGGAGAACGGCGTCGAGGGATTCGCCGCCGGTGACATGAAGCCGACCCTGCCCGTGTTCCTGGCGCTCACGCCGTTGATCCTCTTCAACTACGTCGGGTTCGAGCTCCAGAACGGCGCCGCCGAGGAGATGGTCAACCCGCAGCGCGACGTCCCGATCTCGGTGCTGCGCTCCGGGATCATGGGCGTCCTCCTCTACTGCATCCCGGTGTTCGGGATCCTCCTCGTCCTGCCTGCCGACAAGATCACGGGGATCGGCGGGTTCGTCGACGCGGTCAACGAGACGTACTCGGTGTACGGCGGCGCGCAGAGCGTGCTGTTCGACCTCACCGTCATCGGCTTCATCTTCACGCTGATGACGTCGGGCGCCGTCTGGATGATCGGCGCCGATCGCGTCCTCGCCGTCGCCGCGTACGACGGCTCGTTCTTCCCGTTCTTCGGGGTGTTCAACCGGAAGCTCGGCACGCCGGTGCGGTGCAACCTCCTCTCCGGTGTGGTGTCCACCGCGTTCATGGTCGCCGCCGTGATCATGCTCAAGTCCGAGAGCGCAGCCGACGCGTTCAGCGTCGTGCTCGCGATGGCGACCTCGACCACCCTGCTCTCCTACCTGTGGATCTTCCCCGCAGGGATCAAGCTCCGATACAGCTACCCCGACGTCCACCGGCCCTACCGCGTGCCCGGCGGCAACGCCGGAATCTGGGTCGTCGGCGGGCTCGTCACGGCGTGGGCTCTGCTCGGCTCGTGGGTCGCGGTGTTCCCGGGAACGCTCGAGCCGCTCTTCGGTGTCGATTACGGGAGCTTTGTCGACGTCTGGGGCGTCTCGCGCGCGACGTTCCACGGGCTCACGCTCGGAACGCTCCTCATCATGTTCCTGATCGCGATCGCCGGCTATCTCGCCGGGAGCAACGTCCGCAGCCGCGATGTGGTTATCCCGATCGAGCAGGAGCCGTCCGTGCAGCCCAGCGCCTAGCGCACTCGCATCCACGGTCGGGCGCCTCTCCCCCTCTCCGGGGTCTGGACAAGAGGCGTCCGACAGTGGGAGAGTACGTGTGGCAGTTCACACGAACTCGGGCGGAGCCACATGACCACGATCGACATCGACGCGCTGCTTGCGCATCCAGAGATCAACGCCCACCTCGAGGCATGCGAGTCCACGGGGTCGATCCTCGTCCACGAGGTGGCGGAGATCGTCGAGCAGCACGAGCTCACCGCCCTCGAGCACGAGGCCCTGCTCCGCGAGCTCGACAAGCGGGGCATCGAGATCGTCGAGGAGCGGGTCACGGTCAAGGAGGTCGCAATCGCCCCTGCGGAGTCGACCACGGACGCGCTGCAGCTGTTCCTCCGCGAGGCCGGACGCCATCCGCTCCTCACCGCGGCCCAGGAGGTCGAGCTGGCCAAGCTCGTCGAGCGGGGCGACGAGGCGGCCAAGGCGCGGATGATCCAGTCGAACCTTCGACTCGTCGTCTCGATCGCGAAGAACTACCGCAACCAGGGACTCCCCTTCCTCGACCTGATCCAGGAGGGAACCCTCGGGCTGATCCGCGCGGTGGAGAAGTTCGACTGGCGCAGGGGCTTCAAGTTCTCCACCTACGCGACCTGGTGGATCCGGCAGGCCGTCGCCCGTGCGCTCGCCGACAAGGCGCGGACGATCCGGATGCCGGTGCACATCGTCGAGCGCATGCAGAAGATCGGCCGGGCAGAGCGCGCGCTCTGGACGCGCCTCGGACGCGAGCCGACGGTCGAGGAGATCGCCGACGAGGCCAACATCACGCCCCAGCAGGTGATCGAGGTGCGAGCGGCGGCGCGGGCCTCGACGAGCCTCGACGCGCCCATCGGCGACCAGGACGACGCCGTGATCGGGGACTTCGTGGCCGGTGACGACCCGCTCCCCGAGGAGGCGGTCGAGCTCCGGCTCCGCAGCCAGGCGCTCAGGTGCGCCCTCGCGCGGCTGCCGGAGCGTGAGTGCGAGGTGGTGACCCTCCGCTACGGGCTCGACGGCGGCGATCCCCGGACGCTCGAGCAGATCGGCAACCACCTCGGGCTGACCCGGGAACGGGTACGCCAGATCGAGATCGAGGCGCTGCGCCGGCTCGTCGACCGCACAGGAGGTCGTCACCCTGGCCGCTCCCGCCGGCTGAGCCTCACGGTCAGGCGATCAGGAGAGGAACAGCTCGAGCCCGGGCGCCTGGGCGCGGAGCTCCTTCAGAGCACGCGTCTCGAGCTGTCGGACGCGCTCCCGCGTGATCCCGAGCTGCACTCCCGACTGCTCGAGCGTCAGCGGATCGCTGCCGTCGAGGCCGAAGCGAAGCGTCAGGACCTTCTGGAGGCGCGGGTTGAGCAGCTTCAGCGCCCGACGGAGCTCGAGCGAGCGCATCGTCAGCGACGCCTCGTGCTCGGGCGCGGCTGCACCGGTGTCCTCGATCAGATCGCTCATCGTGCTCTCGCCGTCGCCGACAGGCGTCTCCAGGCTGACGTGATCCTGCACGAGCTCGAGGAGCTCACCGACGCGTTCGACCGTGAAGCCGCTGTCGAGCGCGATCTCGTCGAGCGTGGCGTCGCGGTTCAGCTTCTGCCCGAGCTCGCGCCGCGAGCGGCGCACGCGCGCACCTGGTCGGCGACGTGGACGGGCAGTCGGATCGTGCGACTCTGCTCGGCCAGCGCCCGCTGGACGGACTGTCGGATCCACCACATCGCATAGGTCGAGAGCTTGTAGCCCATCGTCCAGTCGAACTTCTCGACCGCGCGGATCAGGCCGAGGTTGCCCTCCTGGATCAGGTCGAGCAGTGGGACGTCGGCCCGCGTGTACTGGCGCGTCACGGACATCACCAGCCGGAGGTTCGACTCGATCAGGCGCGCTTGGCGTCCATCGTCGCCCTCGTCCTTGCGACGAGCGAGCTCCCGCTCCTCGGCCGGCGTCAGCAGTCGGCCGTCGCCGAGCGCGCGGACGTAGAGCTTCAGCGGATCCTGCGTCTCGACAGGCCCGTCGGACGCCGGCTCCTCGACAGGATCGAACAGCGTCTCGGATGCACTGCGCCTCCACGGGGGGTCTATCGGCGTTTCGCCTCCCCCACTTGAGGCATCTTCCGTTCCGTCAGCCGATGGAGCCGTCAGGGCGCACCTCGACGCCTTCCTCCCGCAGACCTCTCGCTCACGAGGAACTGGAACGCAGCCCAGGCTCCGGGCTGCACGTCGACCATCCTGTACACCTGCCACTCGGAGAGAAGCGTGGGATCGACGGCTCGGGCCGACCTTCCAGTCGGCCATGCGCGGCAGGCGGCCGAGCCGACGGGCGAGGACGGCCCCGTCGGCAACGGCGCGCTCGAGCCGCTCCTCGCCGACCGGGACGTCGAAGCCGGCCTGGCGCAGCGCGGCGGTCAACGAGCCGAAGGTGTGCCAGATCAGCGACTTCGAGACGACCTGGTCACGGTGCTCCTGCACATCGCGGGCGGTGGGAACACGTCCGAGCTCGGCACCCAGGGTGCGGAGCTGATCGAGGATGTCCTCCTCGCTGATGAAGCGCCGAGGCTGCAGCCCGGCGGCTCGCTTCGCGGCGTTCCACGTCCCGAAGTGCTCGATCACGGTTTGCGGATGCATGCTCGCCTCCGTGTCCGCGGCGAACTCCTTCATCGTCGGAGAGCGGCCGAGCCGCTCCGCGGACGCGCGGAGCTCGGCGAGGATCTCCTCGTCCGTGTAGCTCCTGCGCAGGCCCGCACGGAAGCGCTCGAGCGCCTCGCGATCGATCCCCTCCAGCGCCGGATGTCGCCGCCGTGGTCTGGCCATGCAATCATGCTAGAGCATCAGCGAAAACATGCAAGGGCGTCGCTAGCGGCCCTCGTCCGGCCGCGGTCGGTACGCTCGGAGCATGGGTGCGCGCCTCCGGCTCGAGACCGCGGCCGCGCGGCTCGTTGGTCGCGCTTCCCGGCTCGCGGGACGCGGAGGTGGCACGACGCTGCCCGGCAAGCTGCTCTGGAAGGTCGACCCCGGTGCGGTCGACGCGCTGGCCGCGCGCCTGCCCGACGGGTCGCTGGTCGTCTCCGCGACGAACGGGAAGACCACGACGACGGCGATGCTGGCGGCGATCCTCGGGCCGAAGTCACACGCTCGCCTGGAACAGCTCCGGCGCGAACCTCGCCTCCGGCATCGCCTCCACCCTCCTCGCGCGCGGACGACGCCGAGCTCGGACTCCTCGAGGTCGACGAGTTCGCGCTGCCGGAGGTGCTGCGCCGCGTCCGGCCTCGCGCCGTCCTCCTCGGCAACCTCTTTCGCGATCAGCTCGACCGCTACGGCGAGCTGGAGCACATCGCGGAGCGCTGGCGAGCCGCTACCGCCGCCCTCCCGGCAGGAGACCGTCCTCGTCGTCAACGCCGACGATCCGCTGGTCGGGTCCCTGGCCGGGGACGCGCGACCCGCGCTGCGCTTCGGGCTGGACGACGCCCGCCATGCGCGACCAGGCGCTCCAGCACGCTGCGGACTCGAAGTACTGCGTCCGCTGCGGAGCGCCGTACGTCTACGTCGCCGCGTATGTCGGTCATCTCGGCGACTACCGCTGCGAACGGCTGCGGCCACGCCCGACCGGCTCTGGACGTCGCTGCGAGCGCGATCGAGCTCGACGGGCTCGACGGGTCTCGCTTCACACTCGTGACACCGGACGGCGAGCGCGACGATCGTCGCTCGGGCTCCCCGGCCTCTACAACGTCTACAACGCGGTCGGCGGCGGCCGCGCTGGCACTCGCGGTCGCGACCCCGCTGGACGAGATCGTCGACGGACTCCGGGGCTTCGAGGCCGCGTTCGGGCGCTTCGAGCGGATCGAGACGGCCGATCGCCGGATCCTGATGCTCCTGATCAAGAACCCCGCCGGCGCCAACGAGGCCACGCGCACCCTCCTCGAAGGAGGCGTGCCGGACGTCCTCGTCGTCGCGCTCAACGACGCGATCGCCGACGGTCGCGACGTCTCGTGGATCTGGGACGTCGACTTCGAGCCGCTGCTCGAGCAGGCTGCGCGCGTCGTCGTGAGCGGGCGAGCGGGCTGCAGAGCTCGCCCTGCGCTTCACCTACGGCGGGCTCGAGGAGTCGAGGCTCGAGCTCGTCCCCGACCTCGAGGAAGCGCTCGACCGCGGCCTGGAGCTCGCCGGGCCAGGAGGTGAGCTCGCCGTCCTCCCGACCTACACCGCGATGCTCGAGCTCCGCGCGATCGCCACCCGCCGAGGGCTGACCCGACCGTTCTGGGAGCAGGAGACCCGCGACGTGAGGATCCGGGTCGGCCACCTGTACCCCGCGTACCTGAACATCTACGCCGATCGCGGGAACATCGCGGTGCTCGCCCGCCGGGCTGCCCTCCGGGGTCACGAGCTGCTGCGTGGAGGAGGTCACGCTCGGCGATCGAGCTCGAGCCGGGAGCCCACGACCTCCTCTACATCGGGGGTGGGCAGGATCGCGAGCAGGCGATGATCGCGCCCGACATCGCCGCGCGCGGCTCCACCCTGTCGGAGGCAGTCGCGGCGGGGGCTGCGCTGCTCGCCGTGTGCGGTGGCTACCAGCTCCTCGGCCGCGGCTACCGCGGGCGCGACGGCACGTGGATGCCGGGGGCCGGTGTCCTCCCGCTCGAGACGGTCGCAGGCGATACGAGGATGATCGGGGACGTGCTGCTCGAGTGCGAGCTCGTTCCCGGGGACGTCATCCGCGTCGCAGGCTTCGAGAACCACGCAGGCCGAACGTTGCTCGATCCCGGATGCGCGGCCGCTCGGACGCGTCGTGGCAGGCTACGGAAACGACGGTGAGTCAGGCTTCGAGGGCTGCGTCGTGGGGCGCGCCGTCGGCACCTACCTCCACGGGCCGCTGCTCCCTCGCAACCCCGAGCTCGCCGACACCCTGCTCTCGTGGGCGATCGCGCACGCGACCGGGACGGAGCCCGAGCGGCTCTCCTCCCTGCCCGATGAGCTCGAGCGTGCCGCGCAGGCCGTCTCGGCCGGCCGCGCGCAGCGCTCGGGGTGGCCGACCCGCCCGCTAGCTGAGGAAGGCCGGATGGGCGCGAGGCCGCGGGGGCGGTTCCTACGAGCGGAGTCGTCGGACCGCATGCCGCCCGTGCCACTGGCGCCGGCTCGATGCTGACGGGACGCCGGGCGACGCCGTACGGGGGCCGATCCGGCTCTCGGCGCATCTGGCTCCTCGAGCTATGCGATCAGTCGGCGTCTGATCCGCTCGAGGGAGATCCTCGGCGACCCCCGCCCGGCGAAGGTACGCGATGGGCGCCCCCGTGCAGCTCGTCGAGCGCGTCGAGCGTCGCCGCCATCGCCGTGGACGGGGCTGCGCTGATCCGTCTGCGCATCTCCCGGTCGGCGGGGTCGTCGGCGTCCGCGATCCAGTCGTCGACGAGCGGATCCGACCCTGCCCTCGGTCAACGCGTAGTCGGCGACGACGGCGTCGCGCTCGACGTCCTGCGAGCTCCAGGAGCATCGCGACGACGATGCCCGTCCTGTCCTTGCCGACGAAGCAGTGCACGACCACGCCGCCCTCCCCCGCTCCCGCGATCGCGTCGACCGCCGCCGCGACGTTCTCGGCGCAGGTCGCGAGCGTGTCGACGTACAGCGCTGCCGTCGCAGCAGCCGCATCCGGCGCCGCGCGCACGAGCGCGTCGACGCGTGCCGCCTCCGCGGGGTCGTGCGCCCCGAAGAGGGAGACGTGCTCGACCGCGATCCCGTCAGGGACCGGCGGATCGCGCGGAGCGCTCGCCGGCGAAGCGCAGGTCGACGATCGTCCTGACCCCGTGCTCGACGCAGCTGGGCCCAGCCGGGGCGTGGTCAGGTGCCGGACGTTGTCGGAGCGGACGACGCGGCCCGGACGCGTCGAGCCTCCGCCCCGCAGCGGCAGCCCGCCGAGATCGCGTGCGTTGACCAGGCCTTCCCACGGCAGAGCTCGCGCGACGTCAGCGAGCCCACACCGAGCCCAGGTAGACGCACGGGTCACCGGGCTGCCAGAGCCGCAGGAACCGTCCGATCGGCGGGTGCAGGTTCACGTCGTCGAGCTCGGAGAGCCTCACGACCCGATGCCCGTCGACAGCCGCATCACGGGAGGAGACGTTCGACCAGCGACCCGTCGAGGTCGCCGGCGAACACGACGTGGACGACGTGCTTCGACCAGAGGCTCCGCTCGGGTGAGATCGACTCCACGATCGCGACCGGCCCCTCCAGCGGGATCTCGTCGCCCCGCTGGACGATCCCCGTCTCCTCCTCCAGCTCACGGTGGAGTGCCTGCAGCAGGGTCTCGCCGCTGCGGACCCCGCCACCGGGCAGCAGCCAGTGCTCCTCGCCCCGCTTCTCGTGGCGACACAGCAGGATCCCGTCCTGCCAGCGGAGGATGGCGGAGACCCTGATCCGTGGCTCGGGACGCATCAGTGGCCCGACGACCCCAGGCCGCCTTCGCCGCGCTCGCTCTCCGGCAGCCGGTCGACCTCGTGCAGCTCCAGCTCGGGGAGCGCGACCACGACGAGCTGAGCGATCCGCATGCCGGGCTCGATCACGACCGGGGTCTCCCGATCGGTGTTGAGGAGGATCACCTTGACCTCGCCGCGATAGCCCGAGTCGATGAGGCCGGGCGAGTTGACCTTCCCGAGACCGTGCCTCGCAGCGAGGCCCGAGCGCGGCAGCACGAGTCCTGCGTGGCCCTCGGGGATCGCGACGGCGATACCGGTTCCGACCACGGCGCGCGCGCCCGGTGCGATGGTGAGATGCTCCGCGGACGCGAGGTCGAGACCGGCATCACCGGGATAGGCACGGCTCGGCGACACCGCCTCCGGTCGCAGCCGCTGGAACGCGATCCGGGTCACGCGTGCGAGACGGAGCCCGGTGGGATGTCGTCGACGACGAGGTATCGGGCGAACCTCCGGGCCTCGCGGCGGGGCAGGCGCGCCGTGATCCACACACCCTCGTCCGTGTCGCGGCGCTCGGCGATGGGCGCACCGAGCGCGTAGAGCGCCGACAGCGCGGCCCCCTCGTCGTACGGGACGAGCAGCCGGACGTCCTCGAACCGCTCGGCGAAGAGCTCCGAGATGCGCTCCTTCAGCGCCTCCAGACCCTCACCGGTCGACGCGGAGACCTGGAGCGCGTCCGGGAACCGGTTCGCCACCCTGCGACGCGCGAGCACGTCGAGGCGGTCGACCTTGTTCAGCACGAGCTCGACGGGGAGATCACCGGCGCCGATCTCGGCGAGCACGCCTTCCACCGACCTGACCTGCCCTTGCAGCTGCTCGTGCGGCAGCGACGCGTCGGCGACGTGGAGCACGAGGTCGGCGACGAGCGTCTCCTCGAGCGTCGAGCGGAACCCTTCCACGAGCTGCGTCGGGAGGCGCCGGATGAAGCCGACGGTGTCGGTGACCAGGTACCGCTTCCCGTCGTGCTCGAACCCGCGGGTCGTCGGATCGAGGGTCTCGAAGAGGCGGTTCTCCACGGACACATGCGCCCCCGTCAGGGCGTTCAGCAGGGTCGACTTCCCGACGTTCGTGTATCCGGCCGAGAGCGACCGTCGGCGTCTCCGAGCGCTTGCGCTCCTTGCGCCGCACGGATCGCTGCGCCTGGAGCCCGTCGAGGCGACGACGGAGCTGGGAGATGCGGCGTCGAGCCATGCGGCGGTCGCTCTCGAGCTGCGTCTCGCCGGGGCCGCGCGTCCCCACGCCGGCGCCAACCGTCCCGCGTCCCCCGCCGAGGCGCTCGAGGTGCTGCCACATCCCGCGCATGCGCGGCAGGTTGTACTCGAGCTGTGCGAGCTCGACCTGGAGCTTGCCCTCGGCCGAGACGGCGTGCTGCGCGAAGATGTCGAGGATCAGCTGGGTTCTGTCGACGACGCGGGCCTGGAGAGCGTTCTCGAGCTCACGCTGCTGGGTCGGGTCGAGCTCGCCGTCGACGAGGAGGACGTCCGCGCCGCTCTCGGCGAACGCCTCCTTGACCTCGATGAGCTTCCCCTTGCCCACGTACGTCCGGGGATCCGGGTGCGCGCGATGCTGCACGATCTCGGCGATGGGCTCGACGAGCGCGGTGCGCGCGAGCTCGCGGATCTCGGCGAGCTCGTCCTCGCCGTCGACGCCCTTCGGGAGCACGGCGAGCACGAGCCCGAGCTCGGGCCCGTCGCCCGGCTGCGGATCCGGTCTCGTCGACGTCACTGACCGCAATCATGCCCGGTAGGCTGGCCGGGTGTCCACCCTGGCGGACAGGCTGGCGGCGCGCACGCTCGAGCTCGTCGACATCCCCTCCGAGAGCCTGTCCGAGGCGGCTGTGCGGACGCACCTCCGAGCTCTCGTCCCTCGGGCCATGACGCCGTCGTTCGTCTCCGAGGACGCGGCGCTCTGGACGACGACACGACGTCCGGGGGCGCCGCTCGTCGTGCTCGCGGGGCACTACGACACCGTTCCCGCGCAGGAGAACATCCCGGGCCGCATCGAGGACGGGTGGGTGCACGGCCTCGGGGCTGCGGACATGAAGGGTGGGGTCGCAGTCGCCCTCGAGCTCGTCCGTGACCTCGCAGGCGAGCCCACGGGATCCGTCGACGTCGGACTGCTCCTCTTCGGCAAGGAGGAGCTGCCTCCGTCGTTCAACCCGCTGCCCGAGCTCTTCGAGCACGATGCGCTCGTCCACGAGGCGACGCTCGCCGTGCTCCTCGAGCCGACGGCCGGCGCGATCCACGCCGGCTGCGTCGGGACGCTCACCGCGCAGGTGACCTTCACCGGCGTCTCTGGGCCACGCCGCCCGCCCCTGGCTGGCGGAGAACGCGCTCGAGCACGCAGTGCTCGGCCTCGGGGGGATCTCGACGCTCGAGCGACGCGAAGCCCTCGTCGGTGGGCTGCCGTTCTACGAGACCGTCACGCTCACACGCCTCCAGTCGGGGATCGCCGACAACGTCATCCCCGACACGGCCGTCGCGACCGTGAACCTCCGCTATCCGCCCGACCGCACACCGGAGGAGGCGGTCGCGCTGCTGCGCTCGCTCCTTCCGGCCGAGGCCGCGATCGAGGTCACGGGGAACTCGCCGCCCGGGCGGGTCGTCTCCGACCACCCGCTCGTCCGTCGCCTGCTCGCGGACGGTGCGACCGCGATCGAGCCGAAGCAGGCCTGGACGAACGTCGCCGACTTCACCACGCGCGGGATCGACGCGGTCAACTTCGGGCCGGGCGACCCCGCGTACGCGCACCGTCGAGACGAGCGGGTCTCCGTCGATGCGCTCGTCCACTGCTACGAGACCCTCCGACGCTTCCTCTCACACTGACCATGGCCCTCTCCCCCGTTCTCCAAGCTCAGGCGACCTACCCGTTCGTCCGGTTGAACCAGGCCGCGGCACAGCGTCGCGCCGCGGGGCTCGAGGTGATCGACTTCGGGATGGGCGATCCCCGGGAGCCCACGGACCCCATGATCCTCCAGGCGCTGAAGGACGGGGTACGGGAGCGCATGGGCTACCCCGCTGCTCCTGGCCTGCCCGAGCTGCGGGAGGCGATCGCCGGCTGGGTCGGACGGCGGTTCGGCGCGAACCTCGACCCCGACACCCAGGTGATCCCGACGTTGGGCTCGAAGGAGGCGATCTTCTCCTTCGCCCAGGTGGTGCTCGACCTGCCCGGCGGACGTGACACGGTGGTCGCGACCGAGCCCGGCTATCCCGTCCCCGTCCGGGGCGCCGAGTACGTCGGCGCCCGCGTCGTCGAGCTCCCTCTCCTCGAGCGCAACGGCTTCCTCCCCGACCTCGACGCCGTTCCGGACGAGACGTGGCGACGCACCGCCGTGCTGTGGCTCAACTCGCCGAACAACCCCACGGGAGCCGTCGCCCCGCTCGCCTTCCTGGCGAAGGCGGCAGAGCTCGCTCGGCGGTTCGACTTCGTCCTCGCCTCCGACGAGGCCTACACCGAGCTCTGGTTCGACACGCCGCCCCCGTCGGCGCTCGAGCTCGACGACTGGACGTCGGTGGTGGCGTTCAACACGCTCTCGAAGCGCTCGTCCATGACCGGCTTCCGCTCGGGCTTCGTCGCCGGTGACCCGATCCTCGTGGACGCCCTCAAGCGGTATCGCCCGAACGTGGGCACCGCGCCGCAGGAGTTCGTTCAGCGGGCCTCGGTCGTCGCCTGGGGTGACGAGGCCCACGTCGAGCGTGCACGGAGCGCGTACGCGCGCAAGCGTGCGTTGTTCCTCGACCTGTTCACTCGCGTCGGGCTGCGCGACGCGGGCGGCGCGACCACGATGTACCTCTGGGTCGCCGTCCCCGGGGGCGAGACGTCGGAGTCGTTCGCGGACCGCCTCCTCGAGGCGGGCGTCATCGTCGCCCCCGGGTCGTATCTGGGCCGCTCCGGCGAGGGCTACGTGCGGTTCGCGCTCGTTCCGACCGAGGACGAGTGCCTACGGGCCGTGGCGCTGCTCGACGAGCTGCTCGGCGCCAACGCGGCCTGACTGCGACCGCTCCGCCCGGCGATCGAGCATGATGGGGCCGATGGAGCTGCAGGAGAGGATCGAGGCCGCGTGGACGTCAGGCGTGATGGACGCAGAGGCGGTCGAGGCCGCTGTCGCGGCGCTCGATCGCGGTGAGCTCCGCGTCGCAGAGCCCACGGCGGACGGCTGGGTCGTCAACGAGTGGGCGAAGATGGCGATCCTCCTCTACTTCCGGCTGCGGAAGGTCGAGCCGATGGAGGTCGGTGGGCTCACCTTCCTGGACAAGATCCCCGTCAAGTCGGACTACGCAGAGCGCGGCGTTCGGGTCGTGCCTCCCGGCGTGGCTCGGTACGGGGCGTTTCTCTCGGAGGGCGCGGTTCTGATGCCGGGATACGTCAACATCGGCGCCTGGGTCGGGCCCCGGACGATGGTCGACACCTGGGCGACGGTCGGCTCGTGCGCGCAGATCGGCGCCGACGTGCACCTCGCAGGCGGCGTCGGCATCGGAGGCGTGCTGGAGCCTCCACAGGCTGCACCCGTGATCGTCGAGGACGGCGCGTTCATCGGCTCCCGCGCGGTGATCGTCGAGGGCGTCAGGATCGGCGCAGGCGCGGTGATCGCTCCGAACGTGGTGCTCTCGTCGTCGATCCCGATCATCGACGTCACCGGCCCGGAGCCGCGCGAGTACCGCGGCACGGTGCCCCCACGGAAGGTCGTGCTCCCGGGCGTTCGCCAGAAGGACTATCCGGCCGGCAGCTACGGCCTCCAGTGCGCCCTGATCGTCGGTGAGCGGAGCGCGTCGACGGATCTGAAGACGTCCCTCAACGATGTGCTCCGCGAGTTCGAGATCGCAACGTGAACCGGATCGTCGAGCTCTCGCTCTTCACCGACGACGTCCTGGCCGGCACCGAGCTCTACGGTCGTCTGCTCGGCTCGCGGCCCCAGTCGGAGTGACCGGGCGGCTCGATCTTCACCGCCGGCGATGCCCGGGTGCTGTTGCACGAGCGGTCGGCCGCGCTCCCCGACGGCCCACCGAGCGAGGATCACGTCGCTCGTGCGGTGGCCGATCCGGGCAGCGCGTGCGAGCACCTCATCGACCAAGGCGTGGCGCTTCCGCTCGGGCCGCGCGACTATCCCTGGGGACGCTCCGCCTACCTGCGCGACCCGGAACGGCCGGCTCGTCGAACTCGCTCAGGCCTGACCGGTTCTCAAAGGCGCGTCTCGCCCGTGCAGATCTCCTCGGCCGGGCCTAGCAGCGACGCGTGCCCGCCGCCGAGCGTGACGACGAGGTCACCGCCGGGGAGATGAACGGTCACGGGGCTGAAGCACCACTCACGCGCGACCGCCACCGCAGCTGCGGCCGTCGCCGACGAACCGGACGACGGGGTCTCCCCCGCGCCCCGCTCCCAGACGAGCACGCGCAGCTCGTTCGGCCCCACGGGCTCGACGAGCTGGACGTTCGTCCTCCGGGGGAAGCGCTCGTGGGTCTCGATCGCCGGGTCCGAGCTCGAGGAGATCGGCGCGTGTCGCGGAGTCGAGCCTCACGACTGCGTGAGGATTCCCGACCGACGCGGTCGTCACGTCGACCGTCCGCGAAGCGGCGACGATCGTCTCCGGCTGGCCCACGATGACTTCCCCCACATCGATCTCCGCGTCCACACCGCCGAGCATGCGCGCGTGCACGGCTCGGCCGGCCGTCGTCACGACAACCTCGTGCAACCCGGAGAGCTCTGCGAGCCAGCGCGCCGCGATCCGGACACCGTTGCCCGACATCTCGGCGACCGACCCGTCAGGGTTCCAGATGACGACCTCGGCTGCCCCATGGTCTCGGTGGACGACCTCGACGATCCCGTGCGACCCGATCCCGCGGGACTCATCACAGAGGTGAGAGACACGGTCGGCGTCGAGCGGGCTCGCGTCGTCGCGCTCGACGACGAGGTAAGCGTTTCCGAGCGCGTGCCACTTCTCGAACCGCACCTGAGGCCTCCAGACGTCGACCCGCCGAGTGTAGTCGGCATCCGCGATCGCTCCCGGCCCCTCGCGCGGAGCCGTCGCTCAGCGGCGGTCGCGCTCGAGCTCCTCGAGAATGCGCGCGGCGTTCTCGGCGACACCGGATAGGCCGTCGAGCACCAGCGGTGGAGCCAGCCTCCGTAGCCATTTGCGCTGATAGGCCGCATACCGCCGGGTCCGGAGGACGATCGCCTCGAGAGCGTCTGCCTCGGGAAGCCGCTGCAGCTCCTCGAGCCCGATCACGTGCCGGGCGGTCGCGGACACCGCTGTCGCCGAGGCGGCGGCAGCCTCGGCGGCGGCACCACGCGCGATCATCGTGGCCGTCCTCGCGCGGATCCGCTCGGCGAGCGCGTCGGGCTCGACGTCGATCCCGACGACGAGAGTCGGGCGGCGTGTCTCCCGGCTCCAGAGCCTCGACGTCGCCGGGGCGAGCGACGCGCCCATCTCGGCCAGCTCGAGCGCTCGCACGACGCGGCGACGGTCGTTCGGATGCACGGCGTCGGCCGCCGCAGGGTCGCGCGACCGAAGGAGCGAGTGGGCGGCCTCGGCGCCCAGTGAGCCGTAGAGCGCGTCGAATCGCTCTCGCGCGCCGGGCCGCGGTGCCGGGGGGACGTCGAGATCGGCGAGTGCCGAGCGAAGGTAGAGCCCTGTCCCGCCGGTCACGACGACACGGCCGTGCGCCCCGACGAGCTCGTCGATCGCCGCATGCGCGAGCGCCCCGTACTCCACCACGCTCATCCTCTCTCCGAGGTCACGGATCCCGACGAGGCGCGTGGGGCGCAGCGGCTGGTTCGTCAGGATGGGGACGCCGCGGTACACCTGCATCGCGTCGGCCGAGACGACCTCCGTCCCCAGCGCGTCGGCGAGCGCCTCGGCGACAGCCGACTTGCCCGATGCAGTCGGGCCGTAGAGCGCGACGACCTCCGTGCGACCCTCGACGCTCACGCGGTCAGGCAGCGCCGCCGCCACCACCGCCAGGCAGGGCGGGACCTGTCCGAACCGACCACGTTCTGGGCCACCGACCTCCTCCCCACGCCATCGAGCCTAACGGCGGACGGCGCGCAGGTGGGTCACGGGCTCGCGCCGGATCCGCACCGACCGATCCACAGGCTCACGCCCGGACGGCAGACGCGAGCACCCCGCGCAACGTCGTAGACGTCGCCCCCTCGACGAGGACGTCGACGAGGTCACCCGCTTCGAGCCTTCCCCGCGAAGTTGACTGTGGTGTTCCGACGGGTGCGGCCGCGCAACACAGAGGCATCCGTGCGGCTCGGCCCCTCGACGAGCACCTCCTCGACGCGACCGATGCGCTCGCGGTTGCGCTCCGCCGCGATCCGCTGGACGACCTCGACGAGCCGCTCCATCCGCTCGACCTTGACCTCGTCGTGAACCTGGTCGGCCATCACGGCCGCGTCGGTTCCATGGCGCGGCGAGTAGACGAAGGTGAAGGCGCTGTCGAAGCGCACCTCCTCCACCACGGCCAGGGTCTCGGCGAAGTCGTCCTCCGTCTCACCCGGGAACCCGACGATGATGTCCGTCCCGAGCGCGAGATCGGGGATCGCGTCGCGCAGCCGCTCGACCAGCGTCAGGTACCGGTCGCGGTCGTACGTGCGCCGCATCGCCTTGAGGATGCGGGACGAGCCGGACTGGAGCGGCAGATGCACGTGCTCGCACACCGCGTCGCACTCCGCGATCGCGGCGATGACCGGAGCGCGGAAGTCCTTCGGGTGCGGGCTCGTGAACCTGATGCGCTCGATGCCGTCGACCGCGTCACACGCCCGCAGCAGCTCGCCGAACTCGGTGAGGAGCTCGGGAGCGAGATCGCGCCCCCAGGAGTTCACGTTCTGACCAAGGAGCGTGATCTCACGCACGCCCTCGACGTGCGAGGCGCGTCACCTCGGCGACGATGTCCCCCGGACGCCGGCTCTGCTCGCGGCCGCGGACGGCCGGCACGATGCAGTACGAGCACCTCGAGTTGCAGCCCATCGAGACCTGCACCCAGGCCTGGTGGTGGCGCTCCCGGTGCTGCGGGAGGTGCCCCGCGAAGTGATCATGGGTTCCGAAGCGGCCCCGGTCGACCCCGTGTCCACCCGCGCCGACCCATTCGGCGAGATGCGGGATGGAGCCCGGCCCGAAGGCCACGTCGACGAACGGGTAGAGGTCGAAGATCCGCTCGCGCTGGGCCTCGGCGTAGCAACCGCCGACCGCGATCACCATGTCGGGCTGCTCGCGCTTGCGGGCCGCGGCCTGTCCGAGATACGACGCGAGCTTCGTGTCGGGCTTCTCGCGAATCGTGCAGGTGTTGAAGACGACGACGTCGGCCGCACCGGGATCGAGGGTCTCCCCGAGCCCGAGGGACTCGAGCATCCCCTTGATCCGCTCCGAGTCGTGGGCGTTCATCTGGCACCCGAAGGTGGTGAGGTGGTACCTGCGCATCGTCGCGCCAGTGTAGCCCTGGCTACCCGGCGCCCCACCGAGGCGTGGCCCGTGTGCGACCCGGCGCGGGCCGCAGGACGCGCCTAGCCCTCGTGCTTACGGACCCAGAGGGCGCTGGAGACGATCAGCGTGTACAGCACCACACCGACCGCCGTTCCCAGGATCCCAAACTGCGCAACGCTCATCGCGCGACCTCCACGGCTCGTGACTCCCTGATGACGATCACCTTCACCTGCCCTGGGTATTCAAGCTGATCCTCGATCTCCCTCGCGATCTCGTACGACAAGAGCGCCGTGCCGTCGTCGTCGACCTCCGCCGGCTCGACGATCACGCGGATCTCACGGCCTGCCTGAAGGGCGTACGCCTTCTGGACACCGGGCTTCGCCATCGCGATCTGCTCGAGCGACTCAAGGCGCTTGATGTAGTGCTCCAGGCTCTCCCCCCGCGCTCCGGGGCGGGACGCCGAGATCGCGTCCGCCGCGATCACCAGCACCGCCTCGACCGTTTGCGGCTGCACCTCGTAGTGGTGCGCCTCGATCGCATGGACGACTCCGTCGGTCTCGCCGTAGCGACGGGCGAGCTGCGCCGAGACGAGAGCGTGCGAACCCTCCATCTCGTGCGTCATCGCCTTGCCGATGTCGTGGAACAGCGCGGCACGCTTGGCCGTCTTCACGCCCGCCTGCAGCTCCGCCGCCATCATCCCGGCGAGGTGCACGACCTCGAGCGTGTGGCGCAGCACGTTCTGCCCGTAGCTCGTGCGGTACTTCAGCCGCCCGAGGATCCGGACGAGCTCCTCGTGGACGTCGCCGCAGTTCGCCTCGAAGACGGCCTGCTCCCCGGCCAGCCGGATCTGCTCTTCGAGCTCCGCCTTAGACTGGTAGTACATCTCCTCGATCCGAGCGGGATGGATTCGACCGTCCTCGATCAGCTTCTCGAGGGTCACCTTTGCGATTTCCCGCCGGATCCCGTCGAACGACGACAGCACGACCGCGTGTGGCGTGTCGTCGATGATGAAGTCGACCCCGGTGAGGTGCTCGAGCGAGCGGATGTTCCGACCCTCACGGCCGATGATCCGTCCCTTCATGTCGTCGCTCGCAAGCTCGACGACCGTGACGGTCGTCTCGGCAGTGTGACTGGCGGCGACGCGCTGCAGCGCGTCGGCGACGAGCGCACGTGCCCGTCTGCGGGCGTCGGTGCGAGCCTCCTCGTCGATCTGGCGGACGGAGCGAGCGAGCTCGTGCCTCACCACGTCCTGCGAGCGCTCCAGGAGCTGCTGCTTCGCCTCTCCGGCGGTGAGCCCTGAGATCCGCTCCAGCTCGCGGACGGCATCGCCACGGGCCGCCTTCAGCTCGTCCTGGAGCTGCTTGAGATGCACCTCACGGTCTCCCACACCCTGCTCGCGCCGCTCGATCTCCGTCAGGCGCGCATCGAGCTCGGACTCACGCTGCGTGATGCGCTCCTCGACCTTCGCGATCTCGAGCCGGCGGTCGCCGACTTCCCGCTCGACGTCCGACCGCAAGCGCACCGCCTGCTCGCGCGCCTCCACCTGGGCCTCGCGCCGCACTGTCTCGGCCTCGCGCTCGGCATCGGCCACGATCCGTGCACGGTCGACCTCGGCTCGCCGGAGCGCAGAGGAGCTCGACGTCCGCAGCCACAAGGCCACAGCGATCCCCCCGACGACGAGACCGACGAGCACCGCGATGACCGTGAGCATGGCCGCTCCTGGGAGTGGACTGGGTTGTCCGCGAAGCCTCGGCTCCGCGGCTGCTCACACCCGGACACGCACCTCGAGGGCCGTCCCGGACCGCACGTGCTGCGATGGCTCCTTAGGCCCGGTCGTCCTCCAACGTCGCGGCCTCAGGCCGCAACGGTGCGCGAAGGTCGGTGGTCGTCGAGAAGGTCACAGGTTCAGCGGTTTCGGGACTTCCGTGTCGTGGTGATGCTCGGGTGCTGCTCGCTCATCCTAACCCCTCGTCCTCCCCTGCCGCAATCACGCTCTCGACGATCTCGTCGGAGAACCCTCGTGATGCCAGCAACCGTGCCGTTCGCGGCGATCGGCCGCGTTCTGCGACGACACGGGCCGCCCGGAGGTGCTCGGGCTCCAGGGCGTGGAGCACTGCACCGACGGTCTCGGGATCGATCCCACGCGACTCGAGATCGTGGCGCACGGCCGCGTCACCGAAGCCCCGGCGCGCGAGCAGATCGGCCCGCGTGGCGGCAACACGCTCGTCGTCGACGAGTCCTGCTGCCTGAAGGACATCCAGTGTCGCCCTGCGATCGGGCTCGGAGATGCCCCTCTCCGCGAGTCGGGCGTCGAGCGTCGCCTCCGTGTGGTCCGCGTGGCGAAGGGCGCGCACCGCGACGGCAACGCCTCGACGCCTGCGCGAGCGAGCGGTTGAGGTCCCGGGCCCGCTCACGGTCGAGGCGCACGCCAATCCCGAGGCGAGCCTCGACGGCGCACTCCAACGGGACGATCCGCCACGGGGCCCCGTCGAGGTGAACCTCGACGCCGCGGGCCCCGCGATCGCGCACCGCGGTGACGACCCTGCCCGTCACTGCGCACCCTGGCGGCGGGGTGCTAGACCTCGGCCGGGACGGGCTCGGCGAGCTCCTCTTCGATCGGGATGACGTCCTTCGCTGCCGCATCGCCCTGGGGCAGAAGGCGCGCAGAGACGACCTGATCAGGGCCGGCCTCCGCCTGGATGCGCTGCAGGATCTGCTGGACGACGTCGGGGTTCTCCGCCAGGTACGCCGTGGCGTTCTGCCGACCCTGGCCGAGCCGCTCATCACCGAAGCTGAAGTACGAGCCCGACTTCGAGACGATCTTCTTCTCGAGCCCGACGTCGAGGACCGTCCCCTCCCAGGAGATGCCCTGGCCGTAGATCACGTCGAACTCGGCCTGCTTGAACGGCGGGGCGACCTTGTTCTTGACGATCTTGACGCGGACACGGTTGCCGAACGCCTCCTGTCCGTCCTTCAGCGTCTCGATGCGGCGGATGTCGAGCCTGACCGACGCGTAGAACTTGAGCGCCCGACCGCCCGGAGTCGTCTCCGGCGATCCGAACATGACGCCGATCTTCTCGCGGAGCTGGTTCGTGAAGATGCAGATGGTGTCGGTGCGGTTCAGCGTGCCGGCCAGCTTGCGGAGGGCCTGGCTCATGAGCCGGGCCTGCAGGCCCACATGGCTGTCGCCCATCTCCCCCTCGATCTCCGCCTTCGGGGTGAGCGCTGCGACGGAGTCGACGGCGACCACGTCGATCGCACCCGAGCGGATGAGGAGCTCGGCGATCTCGAGCGCCTGCTCGCCCGTGTCGGGCTGCGAGACGAGGAGCTCGTCGATGTTCACCCCGATGCGGCTCGCGTACTGTGGATCCATCGCGTGCTCGGCGTCGATGAACGCGCAGATGCCGCCGCGACGCTGGGCCTCGGCGATGACGTGGTAGACGAGGGTCGTCTTGCCCGAGGACTCGGGGCCGAAGATCTCGACGACGCGCCCGCGCGGAAGCCCGCCGATCCCCAGGCCGAGGTCGAGCGAAAGCGCTCCGGTGGAGATCGCCCCCACGGCGACCTGCGCTGCGTCGCTCATCCGCATGACCGATCCTTTGCCGAACTGCCGCTCGATCTGGCCGAGCGCGACGTCGAGTGCTTCCTCGCGGTTCATTCCTTCATCCTCCTCGGGTCATCGATTCGAGCGGCACCCGCACGAGCGCCTCGTACCGCGCGCCGTTTCGGTGCAGGTGAGATAGGTAAGCAGCAGCGTCGGACGGAACGAGTGTTCGACCGACCGGCACGTCACGGGGACGCACTCTGGACAGGTCGCCGCGCGAGACCGTGACGTGCGGCAGCCAGCGCTTTCTCGGCTCGACCGGCACACCGCGTGCGACGAGTCGGTCGCAGAGGGCCTGCTGGAGCCGGGTTGCGCCGCCACTCGGATCGGCGAGCACGAGCATCCCGACCCGTCCTGTGCCACGCCACCCGCGCACCTCGAGCGCGCCGACGGGGCACCCGGTGACGGCCTCGCGCAATGCCCCCGCGACGGTCTCGACATCCTTCCCCGGGCGGGAGCCGAGGAAGGCCAGCGTGACATGGAGGTCGGCGGCCGCGACGCGACGGCCCCGTGTGAGACTGGGCCTTCGCCCAGCCGTCGATCCAGCTCCTCGCGGGCGGGGGCAGCTCGAGCGCGACGAAGAGTCGAAGCGGTGCATCGGGATCGACGCTACCGCCGGGGCTCACGCGTCTTCGTGCCCGCTCTGTGTCAGAACCCGTCGAACGAGATGCAGCGCCGCGACCGTCGCCCGGGCCCGCACGGTGCGCCGGTCACCGGGGAGCTCGAGGCGCAGCGCACGGCTTGCGTCGGGTGCGACGGCATGGATATGCACCAGCCCGACCGGCTTGTCGGCGCGTTCCTCCGGTGGGGCCGGCGACGCCTGTGACCGCGACGGCGACGTCCACCCCGAGCCGTGCCCTTGCCCCCTCCGCCATGGCCTGCGCGACCTCCGCCGAGACGGCACCGAAGGTGGAGAGGAGGGCATCATCCACTCCGAGCTGGGCACGCTTCACCTCGTTGGCGTAGGCGACGACTCCGCCGACCATCACGTCACTCGACCCGGAGACGTCGGTCAGACGGGCGGACGACCATCCCGCCGGTGCACGACTCCGCGGTGCCGAGGGTCAGGCCGCGCGCGCGGCATAGGTCGAGCACGATCTCCTCGATGCCTCGCTCCTCGGTGCTGAAGAGGTACCGGGACACCGGCTCCGTCATCCGCTCGAGGAGGCCGTCGGCGCGCTCGTCGGCTCCCGGCTCGACCAGAACGTCCACGTACAGCTCGAAGTCCCGTGCGCAGATGGTCACCTCGACGCCGTCACCGTCTCCCCCGGCCTCTGCGAGCGCGCGCGCGAGCGCCGACTCGCTCGCCCCGAAGAAGCGCAGGACACGGCGGCTCGGGACGACCGCCCGCTCGATCACCCGACGGAGCGGCGCCGCCTCCAGAGCGCGCGGCCAGAGGCGCTGCAGCTCGGCGGGCGGTCCCGGAAGGACGACGAACACGGTCTCCCCCGCCTCCACGACGAGCCCGGGAGCAGTGCCGGCGATGCCGAGCACCGTCGCGCCCTCGGGAACCGTCGCCTGCTTGGTCACGCCCGAGGAGAAGTCGTGGTACGGACGCCCCAGTCGTTCGGCGAATCCCCGTGACACGGTCTCGATCTGCTGCTCGAGCGCAGCGTCCACGACGAGGCCCACACCCGCGACCCGCGCCACGAGCTCGACGGTGCGGTCGTCATGGGTCGGGCCGAGCCCACCCGAGACGAAGCAGACGTCGGCGTCCAGCCCCGTCCGGAGTGCCGCCTCCAGCTCGCCCGGATCGTCTCCGACCACGAGGATCCGTCCCGGGCTGAGCCCGAGGGCGAGTGCCTGACTCATGTAGAACGGGCCGTTGCGATCCGTCCGCTCCCCGCGGACGAGCTCGCTCCCCGTCACGACCGCGACCGCGCGGGGGCGGCTCACTTGACGGTGGTCGCAGCCGCGATCGTCAATCGGCCGCTCGGCGGAAGCCGCATCGGCTCGCCGTTCACCCGCAGGATGACGTTCCTCGGCCGGGCGACCGACACGTAGAGCGCCTTCTTGGTGAACCGTTGCGTCTGCCCCCGCTCGAGCGTGCCCGTGTAGAGCGGCGCACCCTGCTCGGCGCCTGCCCGAACCTCCATGAAGGTCGCTCCGCGGACGGCCTTGATCACGAGCTTGATCCGCTGTTGCGTCACCGTCTCCGTCTTGCCGGCAGCGGCGTTGACGCCCTGGACGCGCGGCGCCTCGTCGCCGCCGAACCGCCAGGCCGCGATGACGAGAGCCGTGAGCACGAGGATCGCAGCCAGCGCGACGATGACCGTCCGCGACTCGCTAGCCTCGCCCTCGCCCTCGCCCCCGTCCGCGATCCCGTCGCGTGTCGGCCGGTCGAGCCCTCGGGAGCCGTGCCAGGTCGTCCTCGCCGCCGACGTAGCGCGAGTTGTACTCGTCGACGTAGAGATCGCCGTCGAGCCCCAGGGAGTCTGCATACACCCGAAGGAACCCCTTCGTGTACGTGTGCCCCGGCAGCTGCTCGAACCGCTCGTCCTCGAGGTAGCGGAGGTACTTCGCGCGCACCTTCGTTCGCGACTCCATCTCCTCGAAGTCGAGTCCCTGCCGGGTGCGCGCCTCACGGAGGCTCGAGCCGATGTCGAACATGGGCCGAGAAGCCTACCGGCTGTCCGCGCAGGACGGGCCCGGGGCGCTGCTCAGCGATCGCCGAGGTACGTCAGGATCCCGTACACGGCGAGCGACACGGTCGCGGAGGCCGCCATGGCCACGCCGAGGATCCCGAGGATCCGCCCTGCCCGTGCCCTCCCCCGGGTGGGGTGCGACTGACCTCGAGAGATGCGCGGCGACGGGCACGGCGCGCGAGCACGATCGCTCCGATCCCGAGGGCGATGCCGACCGGGATCGCGAAGCCCGCGTGAAGGAGGTCGTACGAGCCGGAGTACCGGGTTGCGGCGACAGCGACCGGCAGCGTCGCCACGGACAGCACACCGACGAAGAGCGACCACGCGCCCGCGGAGGAACGGCCGCCGCTCACGTCACTGCTTGCGGTACGGACGGCCAACGGCTGCAGGCGGGATCGAGCGACCGATGACACCCGCGACGGCGATCAACGTGAGGACGTACGGCAGCGCCTGGAACAGCACGGCCGCCGACTCGGAGTATTCCGGCAGGCGCTGGGCGAGGGCGCTCGAGAACCCGAACAGCAGGCACGCCGCCGCCGCGCCGAACGGACGCCAGTTGCCGAAGATCACCGCGGCGAGCGCGATGAACCCGCGTCCGGCGGTCATGTTCTCGCCGAACGAGTTGAGGAACCCGATCGAGAGGTAGGCGCCCCCGAGCGCGGCGAGCATCCCGGAGAGGACGACCGCCCCGTAGCGGATGCCGTAGACGGAGATGCCGACCGTGTCGGCCGCCTTCGGGTGCTCGCCGCACCGCGCGGATCCGCAGCCCGAGCGGCGTCTTGAAGAGGACGACCCACGACACCGGGATGAGGATCAGCGCCACCCAGATCATCAGGTTCAGGTCGGAGAAGACCTCCCCGAAGAAGGGGACGCCGCTGATGAAGCCGAGGTCGACTGCCGGGATCCCGGGGATGTCGGTCGGCGTCCCCTCCTGCCCGTAGATGTCGATGTACAGGTATCCGGTCAGGCCGAGCGCGAGGAAGTTGATCGCCGTTCCACCGATGATCTGGTCGGCGCGGAGGTGGATCGAGAGGACGGCGTGGAGCAGGGCCGTGAGCGCCGCCCGCGACGATCGCGGCGAGCAGGCCGAGCCACCACGTCCCGAGCTTGTCGGCGCCGAGGATGCCGAAGAACGCCCCGATCAGCATCATCCCCTCGAGCCCGATGTTCGTGACGCCGGAGCGCTCGCTGAACATGCCGCCGATCGCGGCGAACAGCAAGCGGCGTGGCGAACCGCAGCATCGACGCGAACAGGGCCGACCAGACGACCACCGTCTCGAGCTTCCCGATCCCCGAGAGCGTCGCCATGTACGCCAGCACGAAGCCCAGGACGCCCGCGGCGATCGCGTACCCTCCGAACCGCCGCTCGCCTCGGATCACGACGCCGATCCCGAGCATCACCGCGATCAGGCAGACGACGAGGCTCCATGCCCACGAGCGTGCCGAGATCGGCGGGAGCGCGATCCACGCACCGAGGAGCCCGAGGAACACGCCGATCCAGGAGACGGCCCGAAGGCCTCTCGGCAGCCGTGCCGCGACGGGAAGCGCGACCGACGTCATGCCGGCTTGCTCCTGCGGACACGGCCATCAGCCAGAGGACGATCACGTCGGCGCCGACGAACAGGACGACGAGACCCTGGATCAGGAGCGTGAGGTTCGACGCCAGGGTCGGCTCGAAGATCGACGGGTCGAGGTTCCGCACGGCGGTCCCCGTGAGCAGGCCGCCGAACAGGAGCGCGGCGAGGAAGATCCCGATCGCCGTGTTCCTCCCGAGCAGCGCGACGGCGATGCCGACGAACGCGATCGTCGTGTTCTGGACGTCGCCCGTCCCCAGCCGGAACTGCCAGCCGAGGATGTCGACGGCGCCTGCCATCCCCGCGAAGGACGCCCGAGATGGCCATCGCCAGGAAGTAGTTCTTCGAGACGCTGATGCCTCCGTAGCGCGCGGCCTCGGGGTTGAAGCCGACCGCCTTCACGCCGTAGCCGAGCGTCGTGCGGTTGAGGATCAGCCAGTACACGACCAGCGCCCCGATCGCCACGAAGAACCCGACGTGGAGCCCCTGCAGGAGCGGGTCTCCCCAGAACACCGGCAGCTTCGCACCGTCGGCGATGTCGTTCGAGATGGGGACGAACTCCTGCGTGTCGTTCTGGAGCGGCCCGCCGAGGCCGAACAGGAAGACCGCCGACCCAGATCGCGATCCAGTTGAGCATGATCGTGGAGATCACCTCGTGGGCGCCCACGGTCGCCTTGAGGAAGCCTGCGATGCCGGCCCAGATCGCGCCGCACGCTGCGCCGGCGACCGCGGCGAGGATGATGTGGAGCAGCGAGTTCATCCCCTCGAACGACGAGCCGAGCCAGACGGCGAACACCGCGCCGACGATGTACTGGCCTTGCCCTCCGATGTTGAACAGCCCGCAGCGGAACGCGAACGCCACGGCGAGCCCGGTGAGGATGAGGGTCGTCGTGACGATCAGCGTCTGCTGCAGGTTGAGGGCGGCGAACGTCGCGCGTCCTGCCCGTTCACCCACGGGAGGAACCAGTTGAAGCCGGCGCCCTCGAAGATCGCCTCGATACGTCGTGAGCGGGTTCTTCCCCGTCGTCACGAGGACGACGAGGCCGCCGACGATGAACGCCAGGGCGGCGGTGAGGACCGGCGCGAGCATGCCGCCGGCCTTCTGCGCGACGTTGTAGCGCTCGAGCCAGGACTGGCGTACCTGCGGGCCGAGACCGGACGGGTCGGCGGATGTGCCGCCGACGTCGTCGTCCACGTCGCTCACGCCGCCACCTCCCCACGCGCGCCGCCGGTCATCGCGATCCCGAGCTCCTCCTCGGTCGCGGTCGGCGGGAACTCGCCGACGATCTCACCCTCGTACATCACGAGGATCCGGTCGGAGAGCGAGAGGATCTCCTCGAGCTCGAGCGAGACGAGCAGGATCGCCCTGCCCTCGTCGCGCTCCTCGACGAGACGACGGTGGACGAACTCGATCGCGCCGACGTCGAGACCGCGCGTCGGCTGCGCCGCGATCAGCACCTGCGGGTTCGCGATCGATCTCGCGCGCGAGCACGACCTTCTGCTGGTTGCCGCCGGAGAGGCCCCCGGCGCGTGTCTGCGAGCCCCCACCACGGACGTCGTACTCCTCGACCAGGCGCGCGCCGCGCTGGATCAGCCGCTTCGGAACAGCCAGCCGAACCGCGAGTCGGGCTCGTCGCGGTAGTCGTGGAGGGCGAGGTTCTCCGCGATCGAGAACTCGAGCACCAGCCCGCGGCGCTGCCGGTCCTCGGGAATGTGCCCGAGACCCGCCTTGAAGTGCCCGCGCGCGTCGTGGTCGGTCACGTCGTCGCCCTTCAGGCTGACCGTGCCGGACGCGATCTTCCGGAGGCCGGACATCGCGTCGATCAGCTCGGTCTGCCCGTTCCCGTCGATGCCGGCGATCCCGACGATCTCGCCCGCGCGCACCTGGAGCGAGAGTCCGGGCACCTTCTTGATCCCGCGATCGTCGAACGACGGTGAGGTCGCTCGACGTCGAGGAGCGGCTCGCCGGGCGTGCGACGGCCCCTTCTCGACGCGCAGCAGCACCTCGCGCCCGACCATCAGTCGGGCGAGGCCCTGCCTCGGTCGCGCCCTGCGGCAGGGAGCGTCTCGATCTGCTTCCCGCGCCGGAGCACGGTGATCCGGTCGGCGATCTCGAGTCACCTCGTTCAGCTTGTGGCTGATGAAGACGATCGACTTGCCCTGGGCGGTGAGGCTGCGGACGATCTCGAACAGCTCGCTCGCCTCCTGGGGCGTCAGCACGGCCGTCGGCTCGTCGAGGATGAGGATGTCGGCGTTGCGGTAGAGCGCCTTCAGGATCTCGACCCGCTGCTGCTGCCCCACCGTCACGTCCTCGATCGCGCGCCTTCGGGTCGACCGCGAGGCCGAACCGGTCGCGAGATCTCGCGCACGCGCTCGTTGGCCTCGCCGAGGTCGAGCATCACGCCGGCGTGCGTCGGCTCCGCCGCGAGCACGATGTTCTCGGCCACGGTCATCACGGGGATGAGCATGAAGTGCTGGTGCACCATGCCGACGCCCGCGCTCGATCGCCGCGTTCGGCGAGCCGAGCCTGACCGGCTTGCCGCCGATCTCGATCTCGCCCTCGTCCGGGTGGTAGAGCCCGTAGAGGATGTTCATCAGCGTCGACTTGCCGGCGCCGTTCTCGCCGAGCAGGGCGTGAACCTCGCCCCGCTGGAGGTCGAAGCTCGACGTCGTCGTTCGCGAGAACGCCCGGGAAGCGCTTCGTGATGTGCCGCATCTCGAGCACCGTGTCGCGCGACGTGGCCGTGGACGCTTCCATCGAGCGCCGATTCTACGGTTCCGGGCGGCGAGCGGTGGCACATCCGACGGTGCGACGAGGAATCGCCAGAGAACGAGGAGGGCAGGCCCTGCGGCCTGCCCTTCCCTCCAGCTCGACGACTGCTGCCGAGGCTCAGGACGGCGAAGTCGGGATGCCCTTCACCTTGCCGGTGCGGATCTTCTGCTCGAGGACCTTCTCCTGGGCGATGATCGCCTTCGGAGACCTTCGGCGAGATCGTGCCCAGGCCGACGCCGCCGGCGCGGACCGAGAAGATCGTGTTGCCGTAGCCCTTGAACGTGCCGTCCTTGGCCTGCTTGATCGTGCCGGAACACACCCGACGTCGACGCGCTTCACGGCGCTCGTGAGCATGTGCGCGCCGAGGAAGGCCTGGTCGTTGTCGACCCCGATGCCCCAGACGCCCTTGTCCTGGGCCGCCGAGAGCGCTCCGAGGCCACAGCCGCCGGCCACCTGGAAGACGGCCTGGGCGCCCTGCGCGATCTGGTTGAGCGCGAGCTCCTTGCACTTGCCCTGGTCGACGAAGTTCTGCGAGTAGCCGTAGATGACCTTCGCCTTCGGGCTCGCGGCCTTCGCCCCCGCCTGGTAGCCGGCGATGAACTTGTCGACCGGCGGGATCTTGAGCCCACCGACCGCGCTGATCACGAGCGGCTTCTTCTGCGCCGTGAGCTCCTTGATGGCGAGCCAGCCTGCGAGGTACCCGGCCTCCTGCTCGCGGAAGAGGATCCCGCGCGTGTTGGCCGGCTTGCTCGGCAGGTCGCTGAACGAGTAGTCGATGATCGCGAACTTGCTGCCCGGGAACTTCGCCGCGACGGTGTTGATGGCATCCGCCATCAGGAACCCGACGCCGATCGTGAGGTCGGCGCCGCTCTGCACGCACGACAGGAGGTTCGGGATGTAGTCCGCTGCAGTGGTCGAGGTGACCACGCGGCCCTTGATGCCGAGATCCTTCTGCGCCTTGAGCAGGCCCTTGTAGGCCGACGCGTTGAAGCCCTTGTCGTTCAGGCCACCCGTGTCGGTGACGAGGCACGTGTCTCCGGCCGCAGCCTTCTTGCCCGAGGCGGCGAACCCGACGCTCGCGAGCGCCGCGACGCACACCACTGCGAGGCCGCCGACGAGCAGCGCCCTAGTCTTTCTCGTTTTCACTCCATCCTCCTGAGATCGTCACTTGACGGATCGGTACCAACTGGTTAGACGGCGATGGTAACGCGTTGTTGGGACGGAGGGCTCAGTCCGCGACGACGCGCGACAGATCAGCCTCTTCGAGCAGCACGCGCCTCGGCTTCGAGCCCTCGTAGCCGGAGATGATCCCCCGCCGCTCGAGCATGTCGATCAGCCGCCCGGCCCGGGTGTAGCCGACCCGCAGGCGCCGCTGGAGCAGCGAGACCGAGGCCGTCTGCGTCTGCACGACGATCTCGATCGCCTTGTCGAGCAGCGGATCCTCGTCCGGGTCGAAGTCGTGGTCGTCGTCGCCGTCCTCGGAGGGCGCGCTCTCGGGCATCTCCAGGAGGGTCTCGTCGAGCTGCTGGCCGCGCTGGGCGCGGCACTGGTCGACGATCAGCGCGATCTCCTCCTCGGCGACGTACGCGCCCTGCACGCGCTGGAGGCGCGACGTGCCGAGCGGCTTGAAGAGCATGTCGCCCTGGCCGAGCAGGCTCTCGGCGCCGGAGCCGTCGAGGATGACGCGGGAGTCGGTCTGGCTCGAGACCGCGAAGGCGATGCGGCTCGGGACGTTCGCCTTGATCATCCCGGTGATCACGTCCACGGACGGCCGCTGCGTCGCGAGCACGAGGTGGATGCCGACCGCGCGCGACTTCTGCGCGAGCCGGATGATCGCGTCCTCCACGGCCTGGGGCGAGACCATCATCAGGTCGGCGAGCTCGTCGATCACGACGAGCAGGTACGGCAGCGGGTCCTCCCCGCGCGCCCGGAACGTCCGGTTTGCCTCGGGCAGGTTGCGGGCCCGGATGATCGAGAGCCGCTCGTAGCGGCGCTCCATCTCGGCGACGACGTTGTGAAGGACGGCGGAGGCCTCCTTCGGGTTCGAGACGACCGGCGTGAGGAGGTGCGGGATCGACTCGTAGTAGTTGAGCTCGATGCGCTTCGGGTCGATCAGGATCATCCGCACCTCGTCGGGCGTGGCGCGCAGCAGGATCGACGTCAGCAGCGTGTTGATGCAGCCCGACTTGCCCGAGCCGGTCGTGCCGGCGATCAGGAGGTGCGGCATCCGCGCGAGGTCCGTCCACACCGCGTTGCCGGAGATGTCCTTGCCGAGCCAGACGGCCAGCGGGCTCGCGCTCCCCGGCAGGTCGTCGTAGATGTCGCCGAGCGTCACGAGGCGCGGCGAGAGGTTCGGGACCTCGACCCCGACCGCCTGCTTCCCGGGGATCGGCGCGAGGATCCGGATCTCCGTGGTCGCGAGCGCGTACGAGAGGTCGTCCTTGAGCCCGGCGACCTTGGAGACCTTCGTGCCCGGCGCGAGCTGGAGCTCGTAGCGCACGACGCGCGGGCCGGCGATCGTCCCCACGATCTGCGCCTCGACGCCGAAGTGCGCGAGCGTCTCGACGAGGAGCTGGGCGGTGCGGGCGCTGGCGTCGGCTCCGTCCGAGCGCGCCGGCGGACTCTGGTTCAGGACGCTGCGGTCGGGAAGGCGGTAGCCGCTCGTGTGCGACGGCGCGTCGAACCCCGTCAGGACCTCCTCGGCCGTCGGCTCGTCGGAGGTGTGGTGCTCGACCTGGTCGACGAGCGGCGGGACGAGCGACGCCGGCTCGGCCGACCCCGAAGCGACGACGTCGGGGTAGGCCTCGACGCCGTCCACCGGCGCCGTCGCGCGTGCGCGGGTGCGCGTGGGAGCGGGCTCCTCCGTCTCGGCCGTGTCGTCCCACTCGAGACCGTCGAGCGTGCGACGGGCCGCGGATCCTGCCGCGACGGACGCCGTCCGCACCGCGTGACCCGAGCGTCGCAGGAGCGCCCCTGCCGACGCGCCCGAGAGGAGCAGCAGGCCGCCGAGGAGCAGGGTCACGCCGACGATCGCCGAGGCGGTGCCCCCGATCACAGCGGCGAGCGCTCCGCCGGCGAGCCCGCCGACCCAGCCGCCGTGAGCTGGCGCCGAGGGTGACGAGCAGGCCGAGCGCACGCGACGGCGAGACCCGTCCTGAACGGGCGGAGATCGACGAGGGCGCTCCGGACGAGCATCAGGCCGCCGAGGCCGACGAGGACGACGGGCAGCAGGAGCGCGGCGACGCCGAGCAGGGCGTCGAGCCAGCCGCCGACGCGGTCGCCGATCGCGCCGCCCTCCCACCCGAGCCAGAGCAGCACGGCGAGCACGAGGCCGACCGCGATCGAGGCCGAGCCCCCACAGCTCGGGGTGGGTGTGCTGGGGACGCGGGCGCGCCGGGGCCTTCGCGCGGGTGCGCGGAGCGGCGCGGGACTGCGGCTTCGCGCGCGCGCGCGGCGCCCGCTTGGTGGACTTCGCCATTGGATCCCCCGCTTCGGCGCGGGGACGGCGTATCCTGCGCCGCGTGCCCGGGATCATCGGCATCGCGATCGGCGGAGCGCTCGGCGCGCTCGCCCGCTACGGGCTGGACGAGCTGATCGGCCGCCGCGAGGGCGGCCTCTTCCCGTGGGGCATCTTCGTCGTCAACATCACCGGCGCGTTCCTGATCGGGTTCGCCGTCGAGGCGATGGAGCCGCGCTTCGAGGACGACGACCTGGCTCAGGCTCGCCGTCGTGACCGGCTTTCTCGGCGCGTACACGACGTTCTCGACCCTCTCGCTCGACACGTATCGGCTGCTCGACGGCGGGCAGCCCGGGGTCGCGATTCTCAACTCGGTCGGGTCGCTCGCGGTCGGACTGGTCGCCGTGTGGCTCGGACTGCGCTGCGGTCGCGCGATCTGAGGCCGCGCCCGAGGTCTCACTCTGCCGCGCGCGCCCGGGAGGCGGCGATGATCGTCTCCGCCTCCGCCCGGTTGCCGAACCCACGGGTCTCGGTCTTCTTCTCCTCGAGATCCTTGTAGACCTGGAAGAAGTGCTCGATCTCGTTCCGCAGCTCCGGCGGGATGTCGTGCACGTCGTGGAGCCGCATCCAGGCAGGATCGCGCAAGGGCACGCAGAGGATCTTCTCGTCCGGCCCCTTCTCGTCCGTCATGTGGAAGACGCCCACCACCCGCGCACGGATGCGACACCCGGGGAACGTCGGCTCGCCCACGAGGCAGAGCGCATCCAGCGGATCGCCGTCCTCGCCCAGCGTGCCCTCGACGAAGCCGTAGTCGGCCGGGTAGCTCATCGAGGTGAACAGACGCCGGTCGAGCACGATGTGCCCCGTCTCGGCATCGACCTCGTACTTGTTCCGGGAGCCCGAGGGCACCTCGACGAAGACGCTGATATGGTCGGTCATGTCGCTCACGCTAACCGAGCCTCGCGATCCGCTCCAGCAGGAGCTCGAAGAAGGCGTCGGTGTCGAGGTCGACGCCGACATGGACGTTCGGCTCCCGCTCCGTGCGCCGCCACAGGTCGACGACGGTGCGCCCGCGACACAGCTCGGAGGCCACCTCCACCTCGACGTTGCGCAGGCGCGTCTCGACGAGCTCCGGACGGAGCACCTGGGCGAGGGCGACGGCGTCGTGGATCGGCGCGCCCTCCCAGCCGTAGGTCTCGCGGTGGTACACGGAGAAGAAGTCCACGAGCTCGGAGACGAAGACTCCGACCCTGCCCGTCTCCCGGAAGCGCCGCTGCAGCTCGGCCGTGGTCACGGCACGGTGGGTCACGTCCAGCCCGATCATGGTGACGTCGAGACCGCTGTGGAGCACAGCCTGCGCAGCCTCCGGATCCGCCCAGATGTTGAACTCGGCCGCCGGTGTCATGTTGCCTTCGGCGATCGCCCCGCCCATGAAGACGACGCGCTCGATGCCGTCCGTCCCGTGGGCTTCGAGGTACGCGCCGATGTTCGTGAGCGGCCCGGTCGGGACGAGCGTCACGGGGCGTGCCGCGGTGGCGATCGCGGCTGCGATGAAGGAGACGGCGTCCTGCGCGACGGCCTCACCACGGGCGGGCGGCAGCGCCGGGCCGTCGAGGCCGCTGTCGCCGTGCACGTGCGCGGCGACGATGGCCTCGTCGCGCGCCGACGGGCGCGCGGCGCCGGCCGCGACAGGAACGTCACCGCGACCGACCAGCTCGAGCACCCGCAGCGCGTTCGCCGTGGTCTTCTCGAGCGTCTGGTTCCCGAACGTCGTGGTGACGCCGAGCAGCTCGATCTCGTCGCTCGCAAGCGCGAGGAGCAGCGCAATCGCGTCGTCGTGTCCGGGGTCGCAGTCGAGGATGACGGGGATCGGCGACATGTGGGGCACCCTACCGCTCGAGGATCGCGTCGATCTCGGCAGCGGTCGGGAGCGACGGCTGCGCCCCCGGTCGTGACGCTGCGATCGCTCCAGCCGCGCACGCGCGCTCGAGCGACTCCTGCTCGGGCCGCCCTTCGAGCAGCGAGACGAGGAGCGCGGCCGTGAACGCGTCACCTGCGGCGGTTCCGTCCACTGCGTCGACCGTCGGCGGCTCGGCCCGCGCGACTTCCTCGCCGTCGTCGAGGAGCACCGCGCCCTCGGCCCCGAGGGTCAGGGCGACGAGCCCGTCGCGCCGCGAGAGGCTCTCGAGCTCGAACCGGTTCACGACGGTCAGATCGGCGTCGATCGCAATCGAGCGCGCGGGAGCAGCGTTCAGGCAGAAGAGGCCGGTACACCCCTCCCACGCCGACAGCACGGCCTCGTCGGGCACCTCCAGCTGGCAGAGGACGGCGTCGTGGTCGGGCAGCTCGACCGAGCCGAGCGTGCCGTTCGCGCCGGGCACGACGGCGATCGTGGTCTCTCCCGTCCGGTCGACCTGGATGAGGGCGACCCCCGTCGGCTCGTCGCTCACGTGCAGCGTCGAGGGCGACGCCGGCCGCGCGCAGGCCGGCGAGCGCCTCGTCGGCGAACGGGTCGGTGCCGATCGCGGCGATCATCGTCACGTCGGCACCGAGGAGCGCGCAGGCGACCGCTTGGTTCGCGCCCTTGCCGCCGGGGATGCGTCCGAGCGAGCCGCCGCCGACGGTCTCGCCGGGCGCGGGGAGACGCTCGAGGCGCACGACGAGGTCGAGGTTGACCGAGCCGACGACGGTGATCTGCGGTCCCATGCAGCGATCTTCTCATCGCCGAGCCTGTGCGGCCATCGTCCACCTGAGGCAGGCCACGACGGGAGTCCTTCGCCTCGGTGTAAGACACTGACGCGATGTCAAGCCCGGAGGGGTCGAGACCGCACCGGTTTCTCCACAGCGGCACGCGCCCGAGTCCCCGAGGTCGCTCGGGATCGCGCGTGCCGCCTTGTTGACGAGAGGTCGCACATCCGTCACCAGGCTCGGCGGCGTGTCAGACACACGGTCGAGCCTCCCGAACGTTGGCCGCTCGGGACGGTAGCTCAGGCGGCCAGTGCGCGGAGGTCGTCGACCGTCGACGAGAGCAGCGTGTCGCGGAGGTCGAAGAGCCCCGCCCAGAGCGACGAGCGGTCGGGCGACGTCTCCATCCGCGCCGCGTCGGAGAGCCCCTCCAGCGCACGGACGAGCACTGCAAGCTCGAGGTAGACGGCGGCGACGCGGTTCGGGCACGCATGGACGCCAGCCTGACGAGCACAGGGCGCCATTCGACGAGCTCACCCGCGCCAGGGCCCCCGTACCACGACCGTCCCTCCACGTGCGTCGGGCTCGAGCTCGGCGAGGTACGCGCTCAGCGGCCGCTCCAGCCCGGCGAGCGCCGTCTCGACCCGGTCGGCCGCGTGGCGCAGCGCCGCCTCCCGCTGGCCCGCCGTCGCGGGCGTCGCATCGCCGCGATTCCAGCGCTCCAGGAGCCGGCAGAACGCGAGCGCCGAGGCCTCGCAGGCCCGGAGCTGCTCGATCAGGCGCCGCGTCGTCGTCGGTGTCCGCCCGTGAAGGGCGATCACGTCCGACCAGCCCTCCACGGCGATCAGACCTCGATCACGACAGGGAGGATCATCGGGCGACGCCGCGTGCGGTCGTAGATGAACTGCCCGATCCCGTCGTGGATGTGCTCCTGCAGGAGCTTGATCTCCGTGATGCCGCTGGCGGCGAGCTCGAGCGCGATCCGGTCGGCCTCGTCCCTGAGGTCGTCGATGAGGACGTCGTCCTCGGCGACGCCCCGGGCGATCACCTCGGGTGGCGCGATCTCTCCACCGTCGGAGAGCGCGACCGTCGTCACGATGATCAGGACGCCGTCCTCCGACAGCCGCCTGCGATCGCGCAGCGCGACGTCCTCGACGTCGCCGACCCCGAGACCGTCGACGAAGGTGACACCGGCCTCGATCTGGTCGACGATCCGCACGCCCGAGCGCGTCAGCTCGACCACCGAGCCGTTCTCGGCGATCACGATCCCCTCCTCTGCCACACCCGCGTCGCGTGCGAGATCCGCGTGGGCGGCGAGCATCCGGTACTCGCCGTGGATCGGCATCACCGCCTTCGGGCGGACGAGCGAGAGCAGCGTTCGCAGCTCCTCGGAGCAGGCGTGCCCGGAGACGTGCACCGTCGCGATCTCCTGGTGGAGCACCTCCGCGCCTGCCCGCGCGAGCCGGTTGATCGAGTCGTGGACGCGAAGCTCGTTCCCGGGAACCGGCTTCGCCGAGATGATGACGGTGTCCCCGCGCTCGACCGTGACGTTCTGGTGGTCGCCGTACGCGATCCTCGTGAGCGCGGACATCGGCTCACCCTGGCTCCCCGTGCAGACCACCAGCACCTCGTCCGGCGGGAGGTCCATCGCCTCCTTGGGCGAGACGATCGCGTCGTCGGGGATGTCGACATACCCGAGGCTCCGGGCGATGTTGACGTTCTTCCGCATCGACCGGCCGACGATCGCCACCTTCCGACCGTTCTCGATCGCCACCTCGGCGGCCTGCTGCACACGATGGATGTTCGAGGCGAAGGACGCCAGCACGATCCGGCCGGTTCGCAACGGGATGATCTGGCGGAACGCCTCGCCGACGAGGCGCTCGCTGCCCGTCATGCCCGGCCGCTCGGCGTTCGTGGAGTCGCCGAGGAGCAGGTCGACGCCGAGGGTGCCGAGCTCCGCGAGGCGGCCCGACGTCGGTCTTGAGCCCGTCGACGGGGGTGTGGTCGAGCTTCCAGTCGCCCGTGTGCAGGACGCGACCGGCGGACGTCTCGAGGACGACCGCGACAGCGTCCGGGATCGAGTGGGCCATGCGCACGAACGAGACGGAGAACCCGCCGAGGCGCATGGGCTCGCCCTCCGGGTCGGCCTCGGTGAGGGTCGTCGACGAGCCGAGCTTGTGCTCGTCGAGCTTCGACTTGATCAGGGCGAGCGTGAGCCGCGTGGCCACGATCTCGTCGACCTCGACCTCGCGGAGGACGTACGGCAGCGCCCCGACGTGATCCTCGTGCCCGTGGGTGAGGACGATCGCGCGCACGTGACGGTCGTAGAGGTACGAGAAGTCGGGCAGCACGAGATCGACGCCGAGGTGCTCGTCGCGCGGGAACGCGAGGCCTGCGTCCATCAGGATGATGTCGTCGCCGAGCTCGTAGACGGTCATGTTCTTCCCGACCTCGCCGAGCCCGCCGAGCGGGATGATGCGGAGTGCGTCGCTCACGCAGCGCAGTGTACGGGCCGCGGGCGCTCGGGTCCGCCGGTGCCCCTCCCACGCAGGCAAGGACGCTCGTGCTCCGAGCCGCCGCCGGACAGGCGACCGCAACGATCGACGCTGCGCGCGTGAGCCGAGCGGCCCCCGGCCGGGCGCCTGGGCCGAGACCGGCCTGGCTGGAGACGTCGGCCGCCTCGACGAGCGGATCGCGACGACGTAGACCCCGGGTTGGGACCTTCGGTCCCGGACTCTCGCGCCGAGGCTATGCCGCCGCAGGCGCGAGCAGACCGAGCCGCTCGAGGCAGCCGCGCACGGCGTCGCTCTCCGAGGCGGTCACCGGCACGAGCGGAAGCCGGACGCGATCCGACGACGAGCCCGAGCAGCGAGAGCGCGTGCTTGATCGCGATGGGGTTCGTCACGACGCGGAGCAGCTCGATGGCGGGGCGCAGCTCGGCGTCGAGCGCCTCGGCGCGAGCGACGTCTCCCTCGCGGAAGGCGGTCACGAGCTCGCGCACCCGTGGGCCGACGACGTGGGTGTGCACGCAGATCCCGCCGACGCCTCCCAGTCGGAGGAACGGAAGGATGAGATCGTCGTCACCCGCGTAGAGGTCGAGCCCCGACGCGATGATCGCGCGAGCCTGCGCCTCCTCGTCGACGGGCTGGGCGGCTTGCTTCACCGCCCGGACGTTCTCGATCTCGGCGAGCCGCTCGATCGTCGCCGACTCGATGTTGACGACGACCCTCGTCGGGATGTTGTAGACGACGACCGGACGATCCGTCGCCGCCGCGACCGCCTCGAAGTGCGCGACGATCCCACGCTGCGGCGGCTTGGAGTAGTACGGCGTCACCACGAGGAAGCCGTCGACCCCGATCTGGTGGGCACGCTCGGTGAGGTGCACCGAGTGTCGCGTGTCGTACGTGCCGGTGCCGGCGATCACGGTCGCCCTGTCGCCCACCTCGTCGACCGCCGCCTCGTAGAGGGCGAAGCGCTCGTCGTCGGTGAGCGTCGGGCTCTCCCCCGTCGTCCCCGTCACCACGAGACCGTCGGAGCCGTGGTCGACCAGGTGTCGGGCGAGCACCCGGAACGCGTCCAGGTCGACGGCACCGTCGTCCCCGAAGGGCGTCACGATCGCGGTCAGCACCTCGCCCAGCATCGGCCTATTCTAGGCCGCTCGGAAGGTCGCGGTGGGCCGAGCGGCACCGCGTTCCCGGTTCGGGACGCCGACGCGCATACGACGATCGTCGGATTCCTCCGTCGCTTCGCTCCCCATGGCCTCCGCCAGGAGTAGGGTGAACGCAGGCGCCGGCCCGGCGCACCCGCTTCGGGTGGCGGAGCGTTCCGAGAGGAGGGCCGATGATCAAGGAGTTCAAGGACTTCCTGATGAAGGGCAACATCGTCGACCTGGCGGTTGCCTTCGTGATGGGCGTTGCGTTCGCAGCGGTCGTGAACTCGCTCGTCAACGACCTGATCATGCCGATCATCGCGATGATCATCGGCAAGCCGGACTTCAGCGGCCTCACGTTCACGATCAACGACGCGGTCTTCCGCTACGGCGCCTTCATCACGTCGGTGATCACGTTCGTCGCGGTCGCTGCGGCCGTCTTCCTGTTCGTCGTCAAGCCGATGAACGCGATCAAGGCCCGCACCGCCAAGCAGGAAGAGGAGATCTCCTCTTCCTGCTTGGCGGTGCGGGCCTTGACCTGGTTCATCCAGCTTCTTGACGACGAACAGGAAGACAGCCGCGGCGACCACGACGAACGTGACCACCGACGAGATGAAGGCGCGTAGCGGAAGACCGCGTCGTTGATCGTGAACGTGAGGCCGTTGAAGTCCGGCTTGCCGATGATCATGGCGATGATCGGCATGATCAGGTCCATTGACGAGCGAGTTCACGAGGCTCCTGCCGAACGCAACGCCCATCACGAAGGCAACCGCCAGGTCGACGATGTTGCCCTTCATCGGCTCCTCCTCTCGGAACGGTCCGCCACCCGAAGCGGGCGCGCCGGGCCGGCGCCCTGCCTTCACCGTACTCCTGGCGGGAAAGACCAGGGGAGGCGGAGCGACGGAGGAGGAGTCCGACGATGGGGGGGGGGGGGTGGCCCGAACCGGGAACGCGGGTGCCGCTGCTGCTCACCGCGGCTTCCCGAGCGGCCTAGAATAGGCCGATGCTGGGCGAGGTGCTGACCGCGATCGTGACGCCGTTGGGGACGACGGTGCCGTCGACCTGGACGCGTTCCGGGTGTCGCCCGACACCTGGTCAACCAGCAGGGCTCCGACGGCTGTTCGTGGTGACGGGGACGACGGGGGAGAGCCGGACGCTTCACCGACGACGAGCGCTTCACCCTCTACGGAGGACGGGGGTCGAGGATGGGGCGACAGGGCGACCGTGATCGCCGGCGCCCGGCACGTACGACACGCGACACTCGGTGCACCTCACCGAGCGTGCCCACCAGATCGGGGTCGACGGGTTCCTCGTCGTGAGCTAGCCGTCTTCTCCAGCAGGCCGCAGCGTGGGATCGTCGCGGCCGCTTGCAGGAGGTCGCGGCGGCGAGAGTCGGATCGTCCGGTCGTCGTCTACAACATCCCCGACGAGGGTCGTCGTCAACATCGAGTCGGCGACGATCGAGCGGCTCGCCGAGATCGAGAACGTCCGGGCGGTGAAGCAAGCCGCCCCAGCCCGTCGACGGAGAAAGTAGCAGGCTCGCGCGAGCAATCACGTCGGGGCTCGACCTCTACGCGGGTGACGACGATCTCATCCTTCCGTTCCTCCCGACTGGGAGGCGTCGGCGGGATCTGCGTGCACACCCACG
>CAWKGI010000019.1:0-128514 GCA_963849125.1 uncultured Actinomycetes bacterium
GGCGACGAGCTCGCGCGCCCGCGGGCCGACAACGTGCGTGTGCACGCAGATCCCGCCGACGCCGCCCAGCCGGAGGAACGGAAGGATGAGATCGTCGTCACCGGCGTAGAGGTCGAGCCCCGACGCGACGATCGCACGGGCCTGCGCCTCCTCGTCGACGGGTTGGGCAGCCTGCTTCACGGCGCGGACGTTCTCGATCTGGGCGAGCCGCTCGATGGTCGCAGACTCGATGTTGACGACGACCCGCGTCGGGATGTTGTAGACGATGACCGGCCGATCCGTCACCGCGGCGACTGCCTCGAAGTGAGCGACGATCCCCCGCTGCGGCGGCTTCGAGTAGTACGGCGTCACCACCAGGAAGCCGTCGACGCCGATCTCATGCGCCCGCTCGGTCAGGTGCATCGAGTGACGCGTGTCGTAGGTGCCGGTGCCGGCGACGACGGTCGCCCTGTCGCCGACCTCGTCGACGGCGGCCTCGTAGAGGGCGAAGCGCTCGTCGTCGGTGAGCGTCGGGCTCTCCCCCGTCGTCCCGGTCACGACGAGCCCGTCGGAGCCGTGGTCGACAAGGTGTCGTGCGAGCGCACGGAACGCCTCGAGGTCGACGGTGCCGTCATCCTTGAAGGGCGTCACGATCGCGGTCAGCACCTCACCGAGCATTGGGGGCATTCTAGGGCGCTCCCGGAGGGAGGGTCGGCCGAGCAGCGCGCTCTCGCCCGTCGGAGGATGGCAGCGCGGCGGAGACGGCGGCTGCGAACGCCTCCCGTGCCCGCTCGTCCGCGAGGACGAAGCGCACGTCCTCGAGCACCGGGAGACGTTGGAGCACCTCGTGCGTCGCGGTCACGGCGACGGGCGCTGCGAGCTCGACGGGGTAGCCGTAGATCCCGGTCGAGAGCGCCGGCAGCCCTACGGTTCGGCAGCCGAGCTCCGCGGCGACCTCGAGCGCCCTGCGGTACGCCGAGGCGAGCAGCTCCGGCTCGCCTCGCTCACCGCCGTGCCAGACGGGCCCGACCGCGTGGACGACGTATCGGGCAGGAAGGCGACCCGCACCGGTCGCTTTCGCGTCGCCCGTGGCACAACCGCCGAGCCTTGCGCACTCGTCGAAGATCTCCTTTCCCCCTGCGCGCCAGATCGCGCCGCACAGCCCGCCCCTGCCGCGAGGCTCGGGTTCGCAGCATTCACGATCGCGTCGACCCGCTCGTCCGTCAGATCCCCGATGGCGACGGAGAGCATGGCGCCACCTCCCTCGTTGCGCTGTTCATCGCCTCGCGCAGGAGTATGGTCAAGGCAGTCGCCGGCCCCGCGGACCCCGCTTCGGCCGGCGTGCAGCCCACCGAGAGGAGACAGCGATGATCAAGGAGTTCAAGGACTTCCTGATGAAGGGCAACATCGTCGACCTGGCGGTTGCCTTCGTGATGGGCGTTGCGTTCGCAGCGGTGGTGAACTCGCTCGTCAACGACCTGATCATGCCGATCATCGCGATGATCATCGGAAAGCCGGACTTCAGCGGTCTCACGTTCACGATCAACGACGCGGTCTTTCGCTACGGAGCCTTCATCACGTCGGTGATCACGTTCGTCGCGGTCGCGGCGGCGGTGTTCCTGTTCGTCGTCAAGCCGATGAACGCGATCAAGGCCCGCACGGCCAAGCAGGAGGAGGAGACGATCTCCGACGAGGAGCGGCGCCACCAGGAGCTGCTCGCCGCCCTCCGGGAGCGCCACTAAGCGCTCAGAGAAGGGTCTCGAGCCCGATCGTGAGACCGGGCTCGAGACCCGAGACCGCCTCGACCGCCAGCAGGATCCCGGGTGTGAACGCCTCGCGCGAGCTCGTGTCGTGACGGATCGTCAGCGTCTCGCCGATCCCGCCGAGGATCACCTCCTGGTGGGCGACGAGACCGGGCAGTCGGATCGAATGGATCTCGACGTCCCCGCCCATGCGCTCCGCGGTCGCCCGTGCCGTCCCCGACGGCGCGTCCCGCTTCGTCTCGTGGTGCAGCTCGACGATCGCCGCACGCGGGAGCGACCGGACGGCCTCCTCGGCGAACTGCATCATCAGAACGGCGCCGATCGCGAAGTTGGGCGCGAAGAAGCACGGGACGCCGGCGGCCCGAGCCGCCGAATCGACCGCAGCGGCGTCGAACCCCGTCGTCCCGATCACGACGGGCACGCGCGCCACGAGACAGGCTTCGACGTTGCCGGCTACGGCCTCGGGGCGCGTGAAGTCGAGGGCGACATCGCATCCCTCCGGCCCGTCCTCGCGGGCGTCGACCACGGCGTGACCTGCCTCGACGAGCCCCGGCGCGACAGCTGTTCCGACCTTCCCGTGGAGGCCGTAGAACGCGATCCTCACGCGGCGACCGCCCGCGGGGCGACGAGCGCAAGCGCAGCCTTCACCTTCGACTCTCGTGGTCCGATCGCCGCCGCCGAGAGCGCCTCGGGATCGAGCAGCTCCGCGGCGAGCGACGCGACCTCGGCCGCGGTGACCGCGTTCACCCGTCGCAGCGTCTCGCGCAGCGTGAGCAGCTCGACGTCCGTGATGAACGCCCTCCCGAGCCGCGTCATCCGGTTGGAGGTGCTCTCCTGCGCGAGGAGGATCCGCCCGGCGATGTTCTCCTTGGCGCGCTCGAGCTCGCCGTCCCGGAGGTTCCCCGCAGCGACGTCAGCCAGCTCGGCCGCGATCACGGCCATGCACTCGCGAAGGTTCTCCTCGCGCGTGCCGACGTAGACCCCGATCTGCCCGGTCTCCTGGTACTGCGAGGCGAACGAGTACACGCTGTAGGCCATCCCGCGCTTCTCCCTGACCTCCTGGAAGAGCCGTGAGGAGGACGAGCCGCCGAGGATCGTGTCGAGCAGCGTTCCCGCGAACCGACGCGGGTCGTCACGCGCGATGCCGGGCCCGGCGAGCACGACGTGGTACTGCTCGGTCGGCCGCTTGAGGAACGAGAGCCCTGGCGCGGGCAGCCGGCGCACGAGGGGCCGCCTCGAGCGGATCGCTCCCGAGCTCGCCGGGCGCCGTCCGGCGAGCAGCTCCACGAGCCGCTCGTGGCGCACGTTTCCTGCAGCGGAGACGACGACGTTGCGCCCGACGTAGGCACCGCCGTGGAAGCTGCGCAGCGCTCGTTGGCTCACGCCCTCGATCACGTCCGCGGTGCCGATCACAGGGCGCCCGAGTGGATGCCCGCCGAACACCGCGTCGGCGGCGAGGTCGTGGACGAGCTCGTGAGGGTTGTCGTCGACCATCGCGATCTCCTCGAGAACGACCTCGCGCTCGCTGTCGAGGTCGTCGAACTCGGGGGCGAAGACCATGTCGACGATCGCATCGAGTGCCCGCTCGAGATGAGCGTCGGCGACGCGCGTGTACACGACCGTCGTCTCGCGCGACGTCGCAGCGTTCAGCTCGCCCCCCATCTCGTCGAACAGCTCGGCGATCGTCCGAGCGCTGTAGCGCTCCGACCCCTTGAAGAGAAGGTGCTCGATGAAGTGCGACACGCCCGCGCGGTTGGTCGGCTCGTCGCGAGATCCGACGCCGATCCACACACCGATCGCGACGGAGCGCACGCCGGGAAGACGCTCGCTCACGATGCGCTCCCCGCCAGGGAGCGTGGTGACCTCAGGTGCTGCCATGCGCGACAGATCCTACGCGCGCCGTCACCGTGGCGGCTCCGGGCCGACGGTGAACGCCCTGACCGGCTGGTCGACGGTCCGGTAGATGCGCGTGTGGCGCAGCCGCTCGGCGCTGGCGAGCTGCGCGACGCCGGCTCCCGTCGCGATCGCCATCCCGATCAGGATCCCCGCGAGCACGGGGGCGATGAGCGGCTCGAACGCCGCGGCAGCGAGCGCAAGAGCAAAGACGCCGAGCGAGCTCGGAAGGAGCGCATCGAGGGCGCCGTGGATCGGAGCGACGACGACGGCGCGAGGAGGGAGCCCGTCCTCCAGCGTCGTCCGACCGAGCTCGAGCTGACGCGCCGTTCCCAGGAGCCCGAACCCGAGGGCGCCGAGCGCGAGACCGAGCGCCGCGCGATCTCCCTGGACACGTACGGACGCGACCGCGAACGCCGCGACCCCCAGAGCGACCCGAAGCCCGGCGACCAGGGATGCGCGGTCTCGAGCGCGAACGACCCGGAGCGCCTCCACCTGCGTGACCCTAGCGCGGCCCGATCGGGTCGGAGACGGCGGAGGGCGGGGTCTCCCCCGCCCTCCGCTCGAGCTGCCTAGTCGCGGCGCCGGCCGCGATCGCGACCACCGCGGTCGTCACGCGGCGGGCGGGGCTCACGCGGCGGGGCGTCCTTCGCGCGCTCGATCAGCTCCTCCGGCTGGACGAGCTTGCCGTCCTCGTGCTTGGCGACGAGCTTCAGGCCGATCCGGCCCCGCTCCTTGTCGACCTCCTGCACGACCACGTCGAGGATGTCGCCACGGGCGATCACGTCCTCGATGTGGGCGACCCTGCCCGGGCCCACGTTCGACACGTGGAGCAGGCCGTCGGTGCCCTTCTTGAGCTCGACGAACGCACCGAAGTCGGTCGTCTTGACGACCTTCCCCGTGTACGTGTCGCCGATCTCGGGCTCCTTGGTCATCGCCGCGATGGCGGAGATGCACGCATCTGCGTTCGTCCCCTCCGTCGCGTAGACGAGGATCGTCCCGTCCTCCTCGATGTCGATCTGCACGTCGTAGTCCGCCTCGAGCGAGCGAATCGTCTCGCCGCCCTTGCCGATGACCATCCCGATGAAGTCCGGGTTGATCTGGATCGACGAGATCCGCGGCGCGTGCGCGGCGAGCTCCTCACGCGGGATGGTGATCGTCTCGGCCATCTTGTCGAGGATGAACTGCCGCGCCCGCTTGGCCTGCTCGAGCGCGTTGCGCATGATCTCCTGCGTGACGCCGGTGATCTTGATGTCCATCTGCAGGGCGGTGATGCCCTCGGCGGTGCCGGCAACCTTGAAGTCCATGTCACCGAGATGATCCTCGGCGCCCTGGATGTCGGTCAGGATGACGTAGTCGTCGCCCTCCTTGACGAGGCCCATCGCGATGCCCGAGACCGGTGCCTTGATCGGCACGCCCGCGTCCATCAGCGACATCGTCGAGCCGCAGACCGATCCCATCGACGACGAGCCGTTCGACTCGAGCGTCTCCGAGACGAGGCGGATCGTGTACGGGAACTCCTCGGCCGACGGGATCACGGCCTCCAGCGCGCGCTGCGCGAGGGCGCCGTGCCCGATGTCGCGGCGCTTCGGGCCGCGCATGAAGCCGGTCTCCCCCACCGAGTACGGCGGGAAGTTGTAGTGGTGGATGTAGCGACGCTCCTGCTCCGTGGAGAGGTCGTCGATGCGCTGCTGCTCCTTGGCGGTGCCGAGCGTGCAGAGCGTGAGGATCTGCGTCTGGCCGCGGGTGAAGAGCGCCGAGCCGTGGGTGCGCGGTGAGACGGTGACCTCGGTCGAGATCTGGCGGATCTCCTCCGTGCCGCGGCCGTCCGGGCGCCGCTTGTCGACGGCGATCTTCTTGCGGACGAGATCCTTGTAGATCGCGTCCGAGGCCTTCTTCAGGGTGCTGCGCGTGAGCGCGTCCTTGCCCTCGTCGTCGCCACCGGGGAACGGGAGCACGACCTCGTCCTGGATCTTCGCGAGGAGGATGTCCCGCTTGCGGCTCTTGAGCTCCTTCGAGTCGCCCTCTGCGTCGGTCAACGACCGCAGCGCGTCCTCGAACTGCTCGCGAACGGGGCCTTCGACGGCCGCGAGCCGCTGCTTCTCGAGCAGCATCTTCAGCCCGTTGCGGACCTGGAGCTCGCGGAGGATGTCCTCCTCGGTCGAGTCCATGGTGATCGTCGGGGCGGCCGCTGCGAGCAGCTCGTCCACGACCGACCCGGCCTCGCGGACGCCCACCGACTGGATCCGCTCCCACACGGCGTGCCCGTGGGTTGCCTCGAGCTCGGCATTCAGCTCGACGTCGATCCACTTCGGCTTGCCGACCTGGCGGGCCAGGTCGTCGATCACGTCGACGATGCGCACGATCTCGCGATGCGCGAGCTCGAACGCAGCCAGCATCGTGTCCTCGGGAACCTGGTCGGCCCCGGCCTCGATCATCGTCAGCGCGTCGCGCGTGCCGACCACGATCAGGTCGAGCGTCGCGCCCTCGTCGGACTCCTGGAAGGTCGGGTTGACCTCCAGCTCGCCGTCGATGAGGGCGACGCGAACCGCGCCCACCGGGCCGAGAAACGGCAACGGCGAGATCGCGAGCGCCGCGGAGGCGCCGTTGATGGCGAGGATGTCGTGCGGGACGACCATGTCGGCCGAGAGGACGGTGCAGATGACCTGCACCTCGTTCTTGAAGCCCTTCGGCCAGAGCGGCCGGATCGGGCGGTCGATCATCCGTGCGGTGAGCGTGGCGCGCTCGGTGGCGCGGCCCTCGCGCTTGAAGAAGCCGCCCGGGATCTTCCCGGCCGCGTACATCCGCTCCTCGACGTCGACGGTCAGCGGGAAGAAGTCCGCGTCCGGGCGCGACTCCGTGCGGCCGACGGCCGTTGCGAGGATCATGGTGTCGCCGCTGCGGACGACGACGGCGCCGTCGGCCTGCTTGGCGAGCTTGCCCGTCTCGAACGTGATCTCGCGACCACCGATCTCCACGGACACCGAGGCGTGACGCCCGGTGCTGATGGTGCTCATCTCTTTTCCTGTCCCTTCACTCTTCCGATGTGGCGGAAGGTGGAGGTTTGAGCCAGCCTCGAGACGCTCGGCGTCCGGGGCTCGATCAAACGTCCACCCTCCGTCCCGACCAGGACCCGGGTCGTCCGCCTAGCGGCGGAGCCCGAGCTCCTTGATGAGGGCGCGATAGCCCTCGAGGTCCTTCCGCTGGAGGTAGTCGAGGAAGCGGCGGCGGCGACCGACGAGCTTGAGGAGGCCCCGACGGGAGTAGTGATCCTTCGGGTGCGTCCGGAGGTGCTCGGTGAGGTCGTTGATGCGCTGCGTGAGCATCGCGATCTGGACCTCGGTCGAGCCCGTGTCCTGGCCGTTGGCGCCGTGCTTCTCGATGAGCTCCTGCTTGACTTCCTTGGCGAGAGCCATGTGTCTCCTCTCGTGATGTGGACTCCGCATTCCCCGCGCGGCGTGAAGGAAGGACACGGCCGGCCGAGAGTGCGGTCGGGGGCAAGCGTAGCAGCCGCCATCCGCTTGTAACACCGTGTTACAAGGCACCCTGCGGCCCGCGCTGTTGCATGCGCCTCGCGGGCGACGCTGATTCCGCCGCCGGCCCCGGCGCTCACGCTGGCGGTGCGTCGCGGCGGCGCCGGTGCCGCGAGAGCGCCGCGCGCGCCGGCCGTCGCAGGGCATGATCGGGACGTGGCCCCGCCGCTGCGCCTCCTGCGTCTCGGCAACCCGATCGTGCGCGCGATCCTCGGGTCGCCGGCCCACGCCCTGCTCAGCCGCAGCCTCGTCCTGCTCGAGTACACCGGCCCGAGGACCGGCACCCGGTACCGGATCCCGGTGATGGGCGCCGCGACCGACGACGGGCGCGTCGTGGTGCTCGCGGTCGCACCCGCGCGCAAGCAGTGGTGGCGCACGTTTCGCCCTTCGCGCCGGGCGACGCTGGTCGTCCGGCGGGAGCGACGGGCGGTGGAGGGTCGGCTGCTGACCGATCCGGACGTGCGCCGCACAGCGCTGCGCGCCTACCTCGGACGCTTCCCACGCGCGTCCGGCCCGCTGTCGCTGCCGACCCACCCGACGGACGACCAGCTCGACGCCGCCGACGCGGCCGTGGTCGCGTTCACGCCTGTGGCCGACGCCGAAGGGGCCTGAGCGACGATGTGACGGCGACGGGGCGGCGCCCCAGGGACGTGCTCGTCGCCGTCAGGCGGGCCTGACGGCCGCGCGGGTCGCCTCGACGTCGCGAGCGATCTGGTCGATCAGCGCCTGCTCGCTCTCGAAGGTCGCCTGGTCTCGCAGCTTCTCCCACACCTCGACCACGAGCCGCGTCCCGTAGAGGTCGGCCTCGAAGTCGAGCAGGTACGGCTCGATCCGCCGCTCGGTGCCGCCGTAGTGCGGGTTCGTTCCGATCGAAAGCGCCGCGCGGTGGCCGAGCGCCGCGCCGGCGTACACCCCGTGGGCCGGGCAGAGGAGCTGGGCGTCGAGCGCGATGTTCGCGGTCGGGTAGCCGAGCTCGCTTCCGCGTTGGTCCCCGGGCACGACGATCCCGTCGACCTCGTAGGGGCGGCCGAGCATCTCGGCCGCCAGTCCCATCTCGACCCTCGTGCACTGCCGCCCGGATCGCGGTCGACGAGACGCCCTCGACGTGTGGCACCGGCACCACCTCGAGCCCGAGCTCGCGCAGGAGCGCAGCATCACCCCGACGGCGTCTGCCGAACCGGAAGTCCTCTCCGACCACCACGGCCTCGGCGCCGATCGCGTGCAGGTACGACGCGACGAACTCCTCTGGCTCCAGCCGCATCAGCTCGGGCGTGAACGACGCCACGAGCACCGTCTCCGCTCCTGTCTCGCCGAGCAGCTCGAGTCGACGCTCGAGCGTCGAGATGAGCTCGACGTGGTTGCCGAGCGCCACGCGCGGGATGCGGATCGAACGTGATCACGGTCGGCGCGAGCCCCGTCTCGACTGCCGCTCCCACGATCGCACGGTGCCCGCGATGGACGCCGTCGAACGTGCCGATCGCGACCGCTCGCGGCTGGCGTTCGACCTGGGAGGGCGAGTGGGCGAGCTTCACGCCGCCTCGTCTCCCCTCGCCGGCTCGAGACGGCCGAGCGCCTCCTCGAGCGGGACGACGCGGAGCGGGTCGGCCTCCGCCACGTCGAACGGGCCGATCGCCGTGCGGCGAAGCGTGACGCAGTGCCCACCGAGCGCCTCGGCGATCGCCCTGACGTAGGTGCCCGACCCGACGTGCAGCTCGAGTCGGGCGATCCCGGCAGAGACCTCCACGAGCTCGAGCGAGTGCACCCGCATCACGCGCAGCGGCATCTCGACGGCGACCCCCTCCCGATGCAGACGGTACGCGCGCTTGCCGTCGATCTTGACCGCAGAGGCCGCGGGGATCGCGAGCTCCACGTCGCCGCGCAGCTCGCCGAGACGACGCTCGAGCGCGGCCCCGGCGAGTGGCTCGTGCTCGTCGCCGGGCTCGCCCTCCGGGTCGCCCGTGCTCGTGGTGCACCGGAGGTCGACGTCCGTCACGTAGCGCTTGTCGAGTCGCATGAACCGGTCCTGGTGACTGGTCGCACGACCCGAGAGGAGGATCAGCAGCCCGGTCGCGAACGGGTCGAGCGTCCCGCTGTGGCCCGTCCTCGCGCCGGTGCGCCTCCGCACCTCTGCGACCGATCGCGAACGACGACGGCCCGGCCGGCTTGTCGACGAGAACGATCCCCGTCGGCTCGAGCGCCTTCGGGATACCCATCAGCGTGCGGCGGAGGCTTGCCGGTACGCGTCGAGCACGAACGTCCGAACGCCCTCGACGCCCAACTCGCTCGTGAAGCCCGCCGCCTGCCTGTGACCACCGCCGCCCGACTGCCGCGCGATCGCCGAGACGTCGAGTGTGTCGATCGACGCACGGAGGGAGACCTTGCATGCCTCACCGGCGGGTGGGAGCTCCCGGATGAGCGCGGCGAGCTCCGTGCCCTCGACCGCGCGGAGATGGTCGATCACGCCCTCGGAGAACGGCTCCTCGGCACCGGCCTCGGCGAAGTCGTCCCGGGTGAGATGAGCGATCACGACCCGCCCGCCCTCGTGGATCGTGGCGTGGCGAAGCGCGCTGCCGAGGAGCTTGACCTTCGCGAACTCGAGCGACTCGTAGACGCCCTGGAACACGCGCGTGACGTCCGCACCCGCCTCGATCAGCTCGGCCGCGAGCCGGAGCGCCTTCGGCGTGGTGTTCGAGTACTGGAAGCGCCCCGTGTCCGTGACGAGCGCCGTGTAGAGGGCCTCCGCGATCGCAGGCGTCGCCGTGACGCCCAGCGCGTGCAGGACGTCGGCGAGGATCTCCCCGGTCGACGACGCATCCGGGACGATCAGGTCGACGCCCCCGAACCGGGTGTTGTCGTGGTGATGGTCGATGTTGACGATGCTCGCCGCGTGTGGCAGGAGATCCTTCGCTGCGATGCGGCTCTCCTGGGCGCAGTCGACCGCCACGAGGATCCGCGAGTCCGCATCCGCGGGCCGCGCGTGCACGAGACCGTGCTCCTCGAGCCCGAGGAACCTGTACTCGGCGGGCAGCGGCTGCTCACCGAGCACCATCACGCTGTCCTTGCCGAGCTCCACCAGAGCGAGGTGAAGCCCGAGCAGCGAACCGAGAGCGTCGCCGTCCGGGTTCTCGTGGGTGGTGACGAGGAAGCGCTCATGCGCGCGGAGCGCGTCGACGACGAGCTCCATGTCAGTCGGGTGCATCATCGGCCTCGTCGTCCGGCGTGAGCTCGTCGATCAGCTTCGTCATCTGGACGCCGTGCTCGACCGAGCGATCGTAGACGAACGTCAGCTTGGGCGTCCGGCGCAGCTGGAGCTCCCGCCCGACCTTCGCCTGGAGCACCCCCGACGCGCCCTCCAGCGCCTTGAACGTCGCGGCACGCTGCTTCGCTCCCCCGTAGACGCTGACCCAGACCTTGGCGTGGTCGAGGTCGTTCGTCGTCTCGACGGCCGTCACGGTGACGAAGCCGATGCGCGGGTCCTTCAACGACGGGATCGCCTCGGAGAGCACCTGGCGCATGCCCTCGTCCACCTTCCGCATGCGTCCACTCATGTGAGCACAGCCTCGAGGTCGTCGAGCGTGACGAGCGCACGCTCGCTCGCGGCGAGCTCGAATGCCTGTCCCGCGAGCCAGCGCTCCGCCTCGTCGAGGAGCCGCTCCGCCTCGCCGGCCTCGCGGGCGACGCACGACAACGTCAACCGCGAGCGCTGCCAGACGTCGTGGTGGTCGACCTCGGCGATCGACGCGCCCGTGCGTCGCGGGAGCTGCTCCTTCACGGAGCGCAGGTGCATGCGCTTCTCCTTCAGCGAGTGCGCTTCCGGGAAGCGAAGCTCGACCGAGAGGATGCCGACGTAGCCCGAGGCCATCGGCCGGACGGTAGACGAAACGGCTCGAGCATGTGCCCTCGTTCGAGGGACTGACAGGGGAGCGCCAGACGACCATGCTGCGACCGATGCGGTGGGGTGACAGGAGTCGTGATCGGCGGGCGAGCCCGCTCGGCCTGCTCGCGCGCGCCCTCGGTGCCGCGCCGGACGAGCGCCGGGCGTCGACCGTCGTACGCCGGTTCGTCGAGGAGTCCTGCTCCGCCGAGACGGTGCTGCTGATCGCCTGCGGCCCCGAGCGCGGACGCGCCGAGATCCACGACGACGAGAACGCGCCGACGGCGCCCTCGCTGGCGGCAAGTCCGGGCAACGCGTGCCTCACGGTGCGACTCGGGCGGCCACACCAGCGGCGCCGGGGCGAGAGCCCGCTGCTTGCCTGCGAGCTCTGCGGGTCGCTCGACGCCGACACGGCCTGCTCCCCACTCACTGCGGCAGGAGCGGTCGTCGGGGCGGTGCTCGCGGCCGGCGAGCGGCTCACCGACGACGCGCCGGAGACGCTCGACGACGTCGCCGCGATCGCAGGGCCCGCGATCGCGGCGCTCCGAGCATTCGACCTCGCGTCGGCCTACGCTCACACCGACGGGCTGACCGGGCTCCCGAACCGGCGGGCCGCCGAGGACGGAGCCGAGCGGATGGTCGCGCTCGCTCGACGCCAGGCGCAGTCGATCTCGGTGCTGCGGATCGACCTGGACGGCATCTCCTCCATCAACGACCGGCTCGGAATCGAGACCGGGGACGGCGTCATCCAGTCACTCGCCGCCGTGCTGCGCGCCCGGCTCCGCTCGAGCGACCTGGTGGCGCGCTTCGGAGGAGACGAGTTCGTCGTCCTGCTGCCCGACACCGCGGCCGAGGTCGCCGTAGAGCTGGGTGAAGGCCTCTGTCGGCTCGCCCGCGAGCTGACGCCCCCGGGCGCGACCGACCCGGTGACCGTGAGCGTGGGCATCTCGTCCTTCCCGCTCGACGGCGACACGGCGAACGACGTCCTCGCCTCGGCCGAGCGAGCGCTCCTGGGGGCGAAGAGCGCAGGTGGCGACCGGGTGACGTCGGTCGACCCGCCCGATCCCTGGTCGCTCCTGTCCGACTGAGGCGCGCAGGTCGCCCACCCAACGCCGGCAGACGTCTCGCCCGCCGGGCGGGGGTGACGGCTACGAGCCGGGCGGGGTGTCGAGGTCGGTGCGCTCGACCTCGCGAGTCTCGAAGACCTCGAGCACGTCGCCCTCCTTGAGATCGTTGAAGCCCTCGAGCAGGATGCCGCACTCGAAGCCCTCGCTGACCTCACGCGCGTCCTCCTTGAACCGCTTGAGCTGGGCGATCGCGGTCTCGTGGATGACGGTGCCGTCGCGGACGAGTCTGACCCGGGCGTTGCGGCGCACGATCCCTGTCGTGACCATGCAGCCCGCGATCGTCCCGACCCGCGAAGCCTTGAACAGGGCTCGAACCTCGGCCTCGCCGAGGACCTCCTCGGTCGTGACGGGCGAGAGCATCCCGACGAGCGCATGCTCGATGTCCTCGGTGAGCTTGTAGATCACGCGGTAGGTGCGGATGTCGACGCCCTCGCGGTCGGCGAGATGCTTCGCCTCGGCGCTCGGCCGGACGTTGAAGCCGATGACGAGCGCGTTCGACGCCGACGCGAGGTTGACGTCGTTCTCGGTGATGCCACCGACGCCCGTGTGGATCACGTTGACGCGCACCTCCGGGTGCTGGATCTTCGCGAGCTCGCCGACGAGCGCCTCGACCGATCCCTGCACGTCGCCCTTGAGGACGATGTTCAGCTCCTGGACGGCGCCTTCCTGCATCTGCTCGAAGAGCGACTCGAGCGAGACGCTGCGCTTGGAGCGCTGCGCGAGCTGCTCGCGGCGGAGGCGCTCGGCGCGCTTCTCGGCGAGGTCCTTCGCCTGGCGCTCATGCTCGACGACGCGGCACAGCTCGCCGGCGGGAGGCGGGCGATCGAAGCCCAGGATCTCCACTGGATCGCCCGGGCCGGCTTCCTTGACCTTCTCGCCGCGATAGTCGTAGAGCGCGCGCACCTTGCCGGCAGCGTCACCCGCGACGATCGCGTCACCGACACGGAGCGTGCCACGCTGAACCAGCATCGTGGCGACCGGGCCGCGCCCGATGTCGAGACGCGACTCGACGATCGGCCCGGAGGCGGCCGCCTTCGGGTTCGCGCGCAGGTCGAGCTCCGCGTCGGCGACGAGCAGGATGCGGTCGAGGAGGTCGTCGAGGTTCGTCTTCTGCTTCGCGGACACCTCGGAGAACTGCGTCGACCCGCCCCACTCCTCGGGCTGCAGGCCCTCGGCGGCCAGCTCGCTCTTGACCTTGTCGGCGTTGGCGTCGGGGACGTCGATCTTGTTCACCGCGACGACGATCGGCACGTCGGCGGCGCGGGCGTGCGAGATCGACTCGCGTGTCTGCGGCATCACGCCGTCGTCCGCGGCGACGACGAGCACCGCGATGTCCGTCACCTTCGCGCCACGGGCGCGCATGGCGGTGAACGCCTCGTGCCCCGGTGTGTCGAGGAAGGTGACCTTGCGTCCGTCGACGTCTGCCTGGTAGGCGCCGATGTGCTGGGTGATGCCTCCGGCCTCGGTGGTGACCACGGCGGTGGAGCGGATCGCATCGAGCAGCGTGGTCTTGCCGTGGTCGACGTGGCCCATGATCGTGACCACCGGCGGCCGCGCCGCGAGGTCCTCCTCGCGGTCGTCCACGACCTCCGGCTCGTCGTCGTCGTCAGCGGCGTGCTTGATCACGACCTCGCGCTCGACCTCGCCGGCGATGAGCATGACCTCCTCGTCGGAGAGCGACTGGGTCGCAGTCCGCATCTGCCCGAGGTTCATGAGGATCTTGATGATCTGCGGCATCGACACGCCGAGAGCCTGGGAGAGGTCCTTGACGGTCACGCCGGACTCGACGGTCACAGGCCCTGTCGGGGGCGCGACCGGCTGCTGCGTGCGCGGCGGGGCCGAGCGATCGCGCGCCTGGCGGCCGTCGCGGCCACGCGCCGCCCCGCCCTCGATCACGACGCGCCTGCGGCGGCCTCCGGCCCCTCCACGGGGCCTGATCGGGCGGTTCGGCTTGTTCGGTCCGTCAGCCATTCAGGGCTCCAGTGTAGTCGGCGTCGGTGAAGTGGGATTCCAGCTCTGCCGGCACCGTCACCGGCGAGCGGAGCGACCGCGCGAACGCCCGCCGACGCCGTGCCAGCGCGAAGCAGGATCGTGAGCGGCAAACGTATGCGCCTCGGCCCGTCAGACGCCTCCCTGGCTCGACGCGTCCGTCGACGGCTGCGACGCGAACGAGCGTGGACTGGGCAGCGCGGCGGCCGCAGCCCACGCACGTCCGCACGGGATCACTCATGCCTGGACGTCGTCCTCCGTCGCCTCTGCCTCGACCTCGGTCTCCGTGGGGGCGTCGTCAGGCGTCGCGATCCCGGCAGGGTCCTCCGCCGTTTCGACCTCGACCTCGACGACCGCGGTCTCCTCGACGTCGACAGCAGCAGACCACCTCGACCTCGACCTCGACCTCGTCGTCTACGACGACCACGGCGACCGGGGGCTCCGTTCCGTGAAGCGCCTGGTGGGCCGGAACGCCGCAGTACAGCGAGCCGGGCAGCGCGGAGTTCGGGCAGCGCTTGCCGTTGGAGAGCAGTGCGGCGCAGCGCCCGGAGAACTCTGCGCCGTCATCGTCGCCGGCGAAGGCCGCCTCGGCTTCCGACTGGGCGAACTCGCTGTCGGACTTGATGTCGACCTTCCAGCCGGTGAGCCGCGCTGCCAGCCGCGCGTTGAGGCCGTCCTTCCCGATCGCGAGCGCGAGCTGGTCGTCGGGGACGACGACCGTCGCCTCACGGGTCTCGTCGTCGATGTAGACCTCACGTACCCGAGCGGGTGACAGCGCCTTCGCCACGAACCGGGCCGGTTCCGTGTTCCACGGGATGATGTCGATCTTCTCGCCCCGCAGCTCGGACACGACCATGCGGACGCGCGAGCCACGCGGGCCGACGCACGCACCGACGGGGTCGACGCCCTGCGCGTGCGACTCGACGGCGATCTTCGAGCGGTACCCCGGCTCGCGTGCGACCCCGCGGATCTCGACGAGCCCGTCTGCGATCTCCGGAACCTCGAGCTCGAAGAGGGTCTCGATCAGCTGTGGTGCCCGCCGCGAGAGGATGACCTGAGGGCCCTTCGTCCCGGAGCGCACCTCGATGATCACAGCCTTGATCCTCGAGCCCTGCTCGTACCGCTCCCCGTCGACCTGCTCGGAGCGCGGCAGCAGCGCCTCGACGCGGCCGAGGTCGACGAGCACGTTGTTGCGGTCGCCGGCCTGCTGGACGATGCCGGTCACGACCTCGCTCTGGCGATCGACGTACTCCTCGAACATCATCGCGCGCTCGGCCTCACGGATCCGCTGCTGGAAGACCTGCTTGGCGGTCATCCCGGCGATCCGGCCGAAGTCGTGCGGCGTCACGTCCGTCCGCGCCATCACCTCGTCCGGCACCTGCTCCCAGTCGATCTCGAGCTCATCCATGTCGATGAGGGTGTGCTGCTTCTCGCCCGTCTCGGCCTCGAGGGCCTCGAGCTCCTCGATCCGCCGCTCCATGGACTCGTCGAGCAGCCGCTCCTCGAGGTCGCCCGGGATCTCGATCGCGAACACGCGGAACTCACCCTCGTCGTCGAGGACGACCTCGGCGTGGCGCGCAGCACCCGGCATCTTCTTGTACGCGGCGAGCAGGGCGTCCTCGAGGGCCGCGACCAGCTGCCCCTCCTCGATGCCCTTCTCCTTCTCGATCGTCTTGATTCCTTCGATGATCTCCTGGCTCATGACCTACCCGTCCTCGTCGATCAGGTTGCCCCGGACGATCGCGTCGACCGGGATCGTGAGTGCCTGGCCGTCGACGTCGACGACCACCGTGCCCGGATCCGCAGCGACGACAGCGCCGCGAAACCGCGTCTTGCCTGCCACCGCGGAGGCGGTGCGGATGGTGACGGTACGGCCCGTGTAGGCCGCGAAGTGCTGGGGCCGCCGCAGCGGCCGTGTGGGACCGGGAGACGAGACGTCGACCGTCCAGTCGGCGCGATAGCCGTCGAGCAGGCGCGTCACCGCCGCGCAGAGCTCGAAGTCGACGACCCCGGTGGGCCGGTCGACGTAGACGCAGAACCGGCTCGGGGAGAGCAGCTCGACCGCGAGCACCTCGACGTCGGGCAGGGCGGACTCGACGGTCGGCACGATCGCCGCCGTCAGCTCCCGCTCCTTCGTGTACGTGTCGCCCGCCATGAAACTGCCCCCTGAGAGAAACAAAAGGGGCGCTGCTCGCGCCCCATCTCGCCGAACGGTGAAATGTGGTGAGTCGATTCTAGCAGCGTCCCGGCGACGCATCCGTGCATCCGCGGACCTCGGTGGCCCCGGTCGGCAGAGGCGCCGGGCCCCCCGCTGATCGACCGGCCGGACGCGATCGATCGTGGGCTCGTTCAGACGTCGAGCACGATCGTGGCCGGCCCGTCGTTCACGAGCTCGACCGCCATTCGGGCGCCGAACCGGCCCTCGGCCACGCGGATCCCATGACCCCGGACGACCTTCGCGACGTGCGCAACGAGGGGCTCCGCGCGCACGGCTGCCGCGGCGCCGGTGAAGCTGGGGCGGTTGCCCTTACCGGTGTCAGCGATGAGCGTGAACTGGCTCACCACGAGGACCTCGCCGCCGACGTCGACCACCGAGCGGTCGAATCGACCCGCCTCGTCCGCGAAGATCCTCAATCGCGCGACCTTGCCGGCCAGACGAGCCGCGGCCGCCTCGTCGTCCCCGTCGGCGACGCCGACCAGGACGAGCAGGCCCGGGCCGACCTCTCCGACGGTCTCGTCGGCGACCCTCACGGCAGCGTGCGAGACCCGCTGGACGACCGCTCGCATGCGCGGATGATGCCGACCCGCCGCCGCCGGCGACGTCCTCTCGGCGGGGCGCCTGGCGGCTGGCGCGTTCGGCGAGGGCGCAGACGCACCCTTCCGGCATCGAGAACCACCCTTCCGAGGGCTGCGATGCGCGCCGGGAGCGTCGATCGGGCGTCGTCCGCGCGTCCCTCATGCAAGGGACGGCAGGTGCCGATACAGCGAGCGTGGAGGCCGCCCAGACACCCTGGCCTGCGCTCGGTGCGCTGCTCGTCCGCGACGGGGCGATCACCCCGACGCAGCTCGACGCTGCGCTCGAGCAGAAGCGACTGAACCCCAAGCGTCGGCTCGGCGAGATCCTGGTCGAGCAGGGCGCGGCGACGCAGTCCCAGGTCGCCGCGGTGCTCGCGGAGCAGCACGAGCTCCCGTTCCTGGAGATCGGGCCGACGACGATCGACGCGGAAGCGGTCGGTCTGCTCCCGGAGAAGCTCGCGAAGCGCTACCACGCCATCCCCGTCCGGGTTCAGGGGGACGGAGCCGTGCTCGTTGCCGTCTCGGATCCGACCAATGTCGTGTTCTCCGACGAGCTCCGGCTCGCCCTCGGCGTGCCCGTACGGGCCGCCGTCGCGCCCGCCGACCAGATCGAGATGGCCATCGCGCGGCTCTACGACGGTGCGGTGATCGAGCTCGTCTCGGTCGACGACGCAGCACCCGAGATGCTCGAGGACTCGACGGCGATCGACGACGACCACGAGTCGCCGGCCGTGGTGTTCGTCAACCGGACGATCGCGAAGGCGCTCGACATCGGTGCATCCGACATCCACTTCACACCCCAGGGCAAGCGCATGAGCGTCCGCGCGCGCGTGGACGGGGTGATGCGTGAGATCGCCTCCATCACCGGCACCCAGGCCCAGGCGATCACGAGCCGGCTGAAGATCATGGGTGGGCTCGACATCGCAGAGCGCCGTGCACCACAGGACGGCCGCGTCTCGGTGAAGCGTGGAGGGGAGACGGTCGACGTCCGCGTCGCGGTGCTGCCGACGACCCACGGAGAGAAGACCACCCTCCGGATCCTCGCGCAGGGCGAGGCCCCGACGTCCCTCTCGATGCTCGGCATGTGGCCGCGCAGCGAGGAAGCGCTCCGACATGCGATCTCGCAGCCGTTCGGCTCCGTCGTCGTCGTCGGCCCGACCGGATCGGGCAAGACGACGACGCTCTACGCAGCGCTCCAGGAGCTCAACCGACCCGAGGTGTCGATCGTCACGCTCGAGGACCCGGTCGAGTACCGTGCTCCCGGCCTCGACCAGATCGAGGTCAACGTCCGTGCCGGGCTGACGTTCGCGAACGGGCTTCGCACCATCCTGCGGTCGGACCCCGACATCATCCTCGTGGGTGAGATCCGTGACGAGGAGACCGCGCAGATCGCGTTTCGTGCCGCGATGACGGGCCACCTCGTGCTCACGACCGTGCATGCGCAGACCTCTGCTGCGGCCATCCAGCGTCTCGTCGACATGGAAGTCGACCGCGGGATCATCACGACGGCGATCAACTGCTTCGCCGCCCAGCGGCTCGCCCGTCGCCTCTGCGAGAAGTGCGCCGAGCCGTACTCGCCAACGCAGGCGGAGACCGAGGAGCTGCGGGTGCCGCCGTCGTGGGGCGAGGTCGTCCTCCACCGTCCGAGGGGCTGCGTGGCATGTGGCGAGACCGGCTATCGCGGACGGGTCGGACTGTTCGAGGTGCTGACGATGACGGACAGGATCGCCAGCCTGGTCGGCGCTCCCGTGCGTGAGATCCAGGCTGCCGCCGTCGACGAGGGGATGTTCACCCTGCGCGACGACGGGATGCGTCTCTGCCTAGCCGGCGTGACGACGCTCGACGAGGTCCGCCGGGTCGCCGGCGACGCGGTCGGCTAGCCTCGCTGCGTGGAGGCCGTCGAGCTGCGCGATCGTGAAGGCCTCGCCGCGTTCCTCTCCCGCGACCCTGCACTCCACGCCTACGCCCTGGGTGACCTCGACGACTTCTTCTGGCCGCACACGCGGTGGTTCGGGCTCGAGGACGCCGGCCGCCTTGCACAGGTCGCGCTGATCTACGCGGAGCACGACCCGCCGACCGTGATCGCGATGGCGGAGGAGCCGGAGCCGCAGATGGCGACGCTCCTGGAGCGCGTGTCCGACCGGCTGCCGGCGCGGTTCGAGTGCCACGCCGGAGAGGTCGCGACGCAGTCGCTCCGGCAGCGCTTCCAGGTGACCCGCGGCCCGTCTCCTCACGTCCGGATGGCGCTGGTCGACGACGACGCCGCCCGCGCCCGTGCGACCGGGGTCGACGTCCTGGGGCCGGACGCGCTCGAGGAGGCGCTCGGGCTGTACGCGGCCGCCTACCCCACCTCGTGGTTCGACGCGCGCCGGCTCGAGACGGGCCGATACGTCGGCCTCCGGGTCGACGGGCACCTCGTCGCGGTCGCCGGAGTCCACGTGCACGCTCCCCCGCTCGGCGTCGCCGTCGTCGGCGACGTGGCCACGCACCCGTCGTGGAGAGGGCGCGGGCTGGCCACGGCCGTCTGCGCAGGGCTCTGCGTGCTGCTCCGCGAGGACGGCTGCGCGACGATCGCGCTCAACGTGCGCGAGGACAACAACCCGGCGCGCACCGCGTACGAGCGGATCGGGTTCCGCGTCGCGGCGCGCTACCTCGAGTCCACGTTCGAGCGCCACACCCCGACCTCGGGCTGACGCACCGCGCTAGCGGTGCCCGAAGTGGTGAGCTCGGGGCAGTGCTGCGACCGCCTCCCTTCCGGCGACCTGCCGCGCCAACGGGGAGAGGCTCTCGAGCTCGGTGACGAGGACGTTGCGGTTCCGCTCGATCCGCTCGAAGCGGCCGCGGGCGAGCAGCAGCGGCTCGGAGCGCACGATCCCCCGGTGCCGCTCGTAGACGTCGGGCGGGACGACGAGGTTCACGTGCCCGTGCTCGTCCTCGAGCAGCATGAACACGATCCCCTTCGCGGTCGACGGCCGCTGCCGCGCGATCGCGAGCCCGGCGAACGCCACGGTCGACCCATGCACGGCGTCCTCCAGCGTCACGCTCGTGTGGACGCCCTGCGGCAGGTGCGGGCGGAGCAGCGTGAGCGGATGGGTGCCCACCGACAGCCCGGTCTCCCGGTAGTCGGCGAGCATCCGCTCCCACCGGGTCAGGTCGGGGAGCTCGGGCGCCTGCGCAGTCGACTCGAGCGCGAGCGGGAGCTGCTTTGCCTCACCGCGGGTGCCCTCGACGCTGACCGGTCTGCGCACCAGGCCGAGCTCCCAGAGCAGATCGCGCCGCCGGCCGAGCCCGTCACAGGCGCCTCCCCGCACGAGCGCCTCGAGCGCGTCCCGCGAGACGGGCGCGCGTCGGGCGAGGTCGCCCACGTCACGGTAGGGGCCGCGCTCGCCGCGCTCCGCGACGAGCGCCTCGGCGTCGACCTCGCCGACCGACTGCACGTACGCAAGGCCGACCCGAACTGCGAGGGCAGCGCCGCGACCTGCACCTCCCTCGCCGTCGCCGACGACGGAAAGGGTCGGTCCCCGTTCGGAGACAGACCCTGGCGCCGAGGCGTCGGCGCCGCACTCCAACGAGCACCCGGCCTCGCTGCGGCCGATGTCGGGCGGCCGCACCTCCACACCCCGCCGCTGGGCGTCGCGCACGAGGCTCGCCGGCGGGTAGAAGCCCATCGGCTGCTCGTTGAGCAAGGCGCAGAGGAACGCCGCCGGATGATGATGTCGCAGCCAGGCCGACTGGTAGGCGAGCAGGCCGAACGCGGCAGCGTGAGACTTGGGGAACCCGAAGCCGGAGAACCCGACGAGGGTGTCGTACACGTCGCTCGCGGTCTCCTCGGCAACGCCGCGTGCGATCGCCCCTTCGACGAAGCGCACCCGGTGCGCCTCGAGCGCGGCCCGGCTGCGCTTGCGGCTCATGGCGCGGCGCAGCGCCTCCGCCTCCCCCACGCTGAAGCCCGCCAGGGCCGTCGCGACGTCGAGCACCTGGTCCTGGAAGACGACCACGCCGAGCGTCGCTGCGAGCGGCTCGCGCAGCGACTCGTGGGCGACCGGGAAGACGAACGAGGGGTCCTCCCGGAGCCGCCGCCGGTGCTCGATGTAGGGATGCACCGCCTTCCCCTGGATCGGCCCCGGCCGGACGAGCGCGACCTGCACGGTGAGGTCGTCGAGGTTCTCGGGGCGGGTCCGCAGCAGGCTCTGCATCTGCGCGCGGCTCTCGATCTGGAAGACGCCGACCGTGTCGGCCGCCTGGATCTCGGCGAACACCGCAGGGTCGTCGAGCGGGATCCGGGAGAGGTCGATCACCTCGCCCTGCAAGCGTGCGACCCGGTCGACGCACTCCTCGACGCAGGAGAGCATCCCCAGGCCGAGCAGGTCGATCTTGAGGAAGCCGGCGTCGGCGCATGAGTCCTTGTCCCACTGGCAGAGCTGCCGCCCGGCCATCGCCGCGGGCTGCACGGGGACGAGATCGACCAGCGGCCTGCTCGAGATCACCATCCCGCCCGGATGCTGCGAGACGTGCCGGGGCAGGCCGGCGATCTCCCCCGTCAGGAACTGGAACGCCCGCCAGCGACGGGAGACGAGCTTGCGGTCGGCGTCGGGAAGGCCGGCGACCTCCTCGGCGACCTTCTCCGGGCTCCAGCCGTCGGTGATCCGGGCGAGCCGCTCGAGATCGGCGTGCGGCAGGCCGAGCGCCTTCCCGACGTCCCGGATGGCGCCGCGCGAGCGATACGTCGAGAAGCTCGCCACGAGGGCTGCGTGCTCCCGCCCGTAGCGCTCGGTGACCGCGACGATCAGCCGCTCGCGGATGTCCCGGGGGAAGTCGAGGTCGATGTCGGGCACCGACACGATCTCCCGGTTGAGGAAGCGCCCGAGCGAGAGGTCGTTCGCCACCGGGTCGACGTGCGAGAGCCCGGTCAGGTAGCAGACGATCGAGCCGACGGAGCTCCCTCGTCCGCGCCCGGGCGGCAGGAACGAGCGCGGCGTCCCTCGCCCACGCACCTCCAGCGCACAGCGCCGCGCGATCTCGAGCACCTCGTGGTGCAGCAGGAAGAACCCGGCCAGGCCGAGCTCCTCGATCAGCCCGAGCTCGCTCTCGAGACGCGCCCGGGCCTCTGCTCGTAACACGGTGTCACTTGCGCCGTAGCGCGCGTCGAAGGCATGGGCACAGATCGCGGAGAGCTGCGCGATCGCAGGGTCGGGGCCGTCGGCGAAGTCGGGGTAGCGGTAGCCGAGCTCCTTCGTCAGGTCGAACGTCAGCCGCTCGGCGATCTCGACCGAGCGCGGTGACCGCTGCCGGGTCGATCCCGGCGAACCGCTCGACCATCTCCGCGGGCGCGCGCAGCACGGACTCCCGATTTCCTCGACGCTCACGCTCGCTGCCGTCGAGCGAGGTGTTCGAGCGGATCGCGACCAGGGTGTCCTGCAGGAGCGTGCGCCGGGCGACGTGCGCGTGGACGTTGCCCGTGGCGACGGTGGCCACGCCGAGACGCCCTGCCAGCGCGAGCAGGGCCGCGTGACGCCGGCTGTCGCCTCGCTCGAACGGCCGCTGGAGCTCGACGTAGAAGCGATCGCGTCCGAACGCCGCCGCGAGCCGCGCCGTCGCGTCGGGGTCGCGAAGGGCCAGCCCGTCTCGCGCGCAACCCGACAGGCACACGAGCCCTCGCTCAGCTCCGCCACCGTCTCGACTGCGACCGCCGGTGCGAGCAGCACGCGGTGCTCCTTCCCGGGAGGACGTGTCCCGGCGTGAGCTGCGGTGAGCAGGCGGCAGAGGTTCGCGTAGCCCCGCCCCGACTCGACGAGCAGCGTGATGTGGGCGGTGCCCGTGCCGGGATCGGTCGGCTCGCCACCGCTGCCCGGCCCTCCCGCACCCGGGCCGACTCCGCCGAGCGTGATCTCCGCCCCGGTGATCGGCCGGACGCCGAGCGCCTTCGCGGCGTGCGCGAACTCGAGCGACCCGTAGACGCCGTCGTGGTCTGTGAGGGCGAGCGCCGGATACCCGAGCTCCGCGGCCCGGAGCACGAGCTCCTCCGGCTGCGACGCGCCGTCGAGGAAGGAGTACGCGGAGTGGCAGTGCAGCTCGACGTATGGGACGCTCATACCCGACGGCGCCCCGGAAGGAGATCGAGATGGCCGTAGACGAACGCGCGCGCTGGGACGACCTCGTCGACGCGCTCTCCACCCGCTACGACGGCACCGGGCCGGGGATGATGTTCGGGCGCCCCTGCCTGAAGCGGAACGGGAAGATGGCCGCCTGCCTGTGGACCGACGGTGGGATCGCCGTGAAGCTCGTCGAGGAGACCGACCGTGCGACGGCGCTCGAGCTCGACGGCGCGGGGCTGTTCGACCCCGGGATGGGACGCGTGATGCGCGAGTGGGTGCACGTGCCGGCGGCGGGCGCGACTCGCTGGGAGGCCTTCCTCGTACGCTCGCTCGAGACCCTCCCGACCGGCTGAGCAGTGACCCCGCAGGAGCGCTACGACGACATCGTCGACGCGATCACGGCATGGCACCCGGAGTGCCGGGCCTCGCGGGTGTTCGGGATGCCGTGCGTGAAGCGCGGCGGTCGTGTGATCTTCGGTCTCTCGCGCACCGGGATGGTCTTCAAGCTCACGGACGCCGTGACCCACGCGCGCGCGCTCGCCGTGCCGGGCGCGCACCTGTTCGACCCCTCTGGCCGCGGGGAGCACTTCCGCCAGTGGGTCGTGGTGCCACCGGAGCAGGCCGACGAGTGGGAGCCGCTCGCGGCGGAGGCGGTCACGCAGGATCACGCGATCCCGCCTCCCCCACGCTCGGCCTGAGCCCGGGCAGTCGGAAGGGGTCAGAGCTCGCTCCGCGACCCCAGACCCCACGCATGTCACACGCACACGCACCCCGACCACGACGCGGGGTCTGGCGTCCGGCACAGCCGGAAGCCTGACCCCATCAGTCCTGCCACCCGCCCCGACGCCATGCCGCACACGGGGTCAGGGCTCGCTGCGCGACCCCAGACCCCACTGCGTCCTCGACCCGGCCGTGGGGTCATCTGGTGTCCGGCGCAGCTGGACGCCTTCAGGCCCTCTGCGTGAACCAGCATCGCCGCTCCCCGTCGCGGTACACGCACACGTTCCGCCCCGACTCGACCACGACCTCGAAGTAGCGCCGGCTCACCGGCTCGTCCGTCCACCACCGGTCGACCACCCGCCACTCCTCCCGCACGAGCGTGACCGCCTCGCGGTTCACCGTTCGCGGCGTGCCGTCCGGGAGCGTCTCGACGAGCGCGGGACGCGGGACGTTCAGCCTCCCTGCCGCCGCGCGGGCGTACGCGTGGCCCTTGCTCGTCCACGAGCCTCCACCGACCGATATCGACATGCCTAGTAGGGGCGGGGCTTGCCCCGCCCGCGTCCCTCGGCGCAACCCCGCCCGCGTCTGACGCACGCCCGACCCTCAGATCTCACGCGGCACCACCAGCGCCCGTGTCTCCGGGATGCGCGACCACGGCGCGACCTCGACCACCGCGCAGATGGCCCCGCTCCCGGCACTCGCGCGCACCTGCCGCAGCCCTTCGCGCAGGCGCGCGTCCGCCTCCTCCCCCTCGGGCGCCACGAGCGCGAGCTGCTGTCCCGTGTGCTCGGCCAGCTGCACCGCCTCGAGCCGCAGCTCCAGCACCGGCGCTGGCACCTCCAGGAGCCTGGAGCCGAGCGCGGCGCGGAGGCGGCTCCGCTCGGCCGTCGCCTCGCGCAGGGTGACGGTGCGGCGCCACGACCCCCCACCCACGAGCCGGGCGCCGATCGCGACCTTCCGGAGCGGTCGGCCTGTCCGCTCGGGCCGCGCGAGCAGCCTGTCGAGCAGCGCGCCGAACGCCCGTCTGAGCGTGAGCTCGTTCGCGATCGCCTCGGGGAAGGAGAGCGTCTCGACCAGCTCCGACGCGGGAGATCGTCCGTGCACCCGGGCCGGATTCGACCCGTCGAGGGAGCGCTCCCTCCCCCGTGCCAGACTCCACGCCCGCGCTCCCTCCGGCCCCAGCCTCTCTGCGACGGCATCGCCCGGAAGCCGGGCGAGGTCGCCGAGGCGACGGACGCCGAGCCCTTCGAGCTCCGCGTACCGTCCCGCCTCCAGCGGCAGGAGCGAGAGCGGGAGCGGCTCGAGGAACGCCTCTCCCTTCCCCTCGACGATCACCGCCTGTCCCGGGCGGGCGACGCTGGCCGCCGCGAAGGCGGTGAAGCGTCGCTCTCCCGCGCCTGCGCGCGGGTCCCAGGCAGGCCCGACGGAGGCGAGCGCCTTGCGGAGCGCCGCCTCCACCCCACCGTAGAGCCGCTCGACACCGTCGGTCGCGAAGACCACGGTGCCGAGCTCGACCGGCTCGACGGAGAACCCTGCATCCTCGAGGCGCCGCAGCACCCCTTCCCACTCGAACTCGACCGCCGCGGGATCCTGCTCGACGAGCACCAGCTCCGGGCAGGTCGCGAGCGCCTCGCCGAGCCGCATCCCCGGCGTCACCCCTGCCGCCTCCGCGGCGGCCGTGACGGGGCCGATCAGCGGCTCCCGTCCCGGCTCGGGTGAGAGCGCAGCGGGAACCGCCTCGAGCCTCGGCCGGGCGCGCAACGCTGCGCGAAGCGTGAATCCCGGGATGACGAGGCACGCGATCATGGGAGAGCCATGCTATCGAACGTGTGTTCGATCGTCAAGAACGGATTCGTGCCACACTTCCGTCGATGTTCCTCGTCCAGCTCAGCCGTGCGGGCCCCGCCTGGGATCCTGCCCGCCCGGTGGAGGAGCAGCTCGGCTGGGAGGCGCACGCGACGTACCTGGACGCGCTCGTGGACGACGGCGTCGTCGTCCTCGGCGGCCCGCTCGCCGATGAGCGGCGGGTGATCCTCGCCGTCGAGGCGCCCTCCGAGCACGCCGTCCGCGCGATCCTCGCAGCCGACCCGTGGAGCGGGACGCACCTCGTGCTCGATGCGGTCGACCCTGGACGATCCGCCTCGACGGCCGCGGGCACGGTCGCGACCCCGCCGCCGCGCAGGACGCGACCGGGACCCGTGGGGTCGCCTTCGTGGGCACCCACACCGACGCCCCGGACGCGATGCAGCGCTTCGTCGAGGATGTGCTCCAGCTGCGCCCGATGTCGGTCGAGGGCATCGACGCCGCCGTCTTCGACCTCGGCGGCAGGCGCTGCGCTCGCGGTCGTGGGCGCAGACCCGGGTGAGCCGCTGGAGCGGACTGTCGGGCTGCTCGTCGACGACCTCGAGGCGATGATCGGACTCCTCCACGCCGCAGGGGTCGAGACGGACGGGATCCACGAGAACGACCGCTGGCGCTACACGCACTTCCGCCCGCCGGACGGCCGGCTCTACGAGCTCGTCGAGGAGCGCGTCAGAGCCTGAGCGCCCGGAAGCACTCCGTCCTGTACGGCAGCTCGATCTCCCCGTCCACGGCGTGCCCGTCGAATAGCACGTCGACCTGCTCGAGCACGGGACGCCGCTCCTCTTCGCTCATCACCGCGCAGTAGCTGCGCGAGAGCACGAGCTCCCGCAGCGCGTCGCGACCGAGGCGCTGCCGGAAGCCGAACGTCGCCGTCTCGACCGGCCCGAAGAGCCCGCTCGCCACGAGCGGCGCGTGGACGGCCGCCTGATCGTCGAGCTCACCGCGCCCCGCGATCACCTCGTCGAGGTCCCCGACCCAGAGATCCTCCTCGCTGCGCGTGTTCCACACGAGGGCGAGCGCACCACCCGGCCGCAGCACGCGTGCGATCTCGCGCAGCGCAGGATCGTGGTCGAACCAGTGGAACGCCTGGGCGACCGTGACGACGTCGGCCGAGTCGTCGTCGAGCGGGATCTGCTCCGCCGTGCCCTCGAGGGCGCGACGCGCGGGAAGCGCCGCGACGCGAGCTGCGCGAGCATCTCCTGCGAGGGCTCGACCGCCGTGACGCGATGGCCGAGCGCGGCCAGCGAGCGCGTCAGCTTCCCGGTGCCCGCGCCGAGGTCGAGCACGTCGCGAGGTGCCGCGCCCGCGAGCCAGCGCACTGCGTCGTCGGGGTACCCGGGACGCGCGCGTTCGTACGCGTCGGCGACCGAGCCGAAGGATGCGGCGCGGCCCTCGCGGCTGTCGCGATCGACGGGCATGGCCGCACGATAGGGGATCGGCTCAGAGACCTCTGCGCGCCCGGAACGCGGCGACCGCGTCGGCGTGGTCGACGATCGGCGCCGGATAGCCCGGAGCGAGCAGACCCGGCTCGTCGAGGTGGCGCGTCGGCACGTCGGCCAGCTCGGGGACGTAGCGACGCACGTAGACCCCGTCCGGATCGAGCTTCTCCCGCTGCCGGGTCGGGTTGTAGACCCGGTTCGGGCGGGAGTCCACCCCGGTTCCCGCGACCCACTGCCAGTTGCCGACGTTCTGCGCCGCGTCGCCGTCGAGCAGCAGATCGAAGAAGTGCGCGGCGCCCTCCCGCCAGTCGATCCCGAGGTCCTTGACGAGGAACGAGGCGACGACCATCCGGGCACGATTGTGCATCCAGCCCTCGGCTGCGAGCTGGCGCATCCCGGCGTCGACGAGCGGGAACCCCGTCATCCCCTCCTGCCAGCGCGCGAGCCCCTCCGGGTCGTCGACCCAGACGTCGCCACGCGGGCGGAAGTCGGCCGTGAGGCTGTCCGGGCGGGCCCACACCAGCTGCGCGTAGAAGTCCCGCCAGCAGAGCTGGCGCACGAACGGCTCGCCACCGGGGAGCGACGCCGCCCGCACGGCGAGCGACCGCGCCGAGATGCACCCGAAGTGCAGGTACGGCGAGAGCCTGGAGGTGCCTTCGATCGCGAGGTCGTCGTGGCCCCCCTCGCCGTAGCGTGCGAGCCCGTCGCGCAGCCAGCGCCGCGCGGCCGCGATCGCCTCGCGCTCTCCCCCCCGTGCGAGACCGCTGTGACGGCGGCGCGCTCCGCGGCGGCGGCGTCCCCAGGGACTCCGGAAGACGTACCACCGACGGTGCCGGCAGCGGGTCGCCGAAGGGCACCTGCGACCAGGCACGGTGGTAGGGCGAGAACACCTGGAAGAAGTCGCCCTCCCGCCGGAGCGACCTCGCCCGGCGGCACGATCGCGCTGCCGTTGACGAGCTCGAGCCGCAGCTCGGCGGCGAGCCGTTCCTCGCGACGCCGCGCGTACGGGGTGACGTCCGCGCTCGCGAAGACCGTCGTCGCACCCACCTCGCGCGCCAGCGCCGCCGTCTCGGCCACGACGTCGCCGCGGCGGACGACCAGGGCGCCGCCCCGCTCGCGCAGCGAGTCGTCGAGGTCCGCGACGCACTCGTCGAGGAACGCCCGACGGGCCGCTGCCGCCCCGAACCGCGTCGCCCGGAGCGTGACGTCCTCGACGAACAGCGGCACGACGGCATCGTGCGTCGCGCACGCCGCATGGAGCGCCGGGTTGTCGTGGACCCGCAGGTCGCGGGTGAAGAGGACGACGGCGGTCGGCACCCCCCGAGTATCGCGGCGTGGGGTGGGGCTGCGCGCCGCAACGGAGGGCGGATCAGCCCGGTCTCCCCGACCTCGGAGTCGTCGGCGGACGTCGACCGCTGCGGGCGGGGCTGCATCCGGACGTGTCCGAGCCGCAATCTCGGCGGACTGCGACGCCGTGCATCCCCACGAGACGCGGGAACGACGCCGAGCACGTCCTCGCGGGCGACCCACGGGATGTCGGCCTCGAGCTCGGGGCCGTGGTTGATCAGGTTGCGTCCGGAGCGAGACGCGCGGAAGGCCTCCTCGGCCGTGGCGTACGAGCGCACGAGCCGCACCGCGGTCTCGGCGGCGTCCGTCCGCTCCCACCCGAGCCGCTCGGCGATGCGGCCGGCGACGTAGGTGTCGTCGATGCACGGCTGGCCCTTGACCCCGGCGCAGAAGATCGCGACCTCGTCGCCGTGCGCCGTCACGGCCTCGACCACGGCTCGACGTTGAGCAGGCTCGCGACGATCACGCGCTCACAGCGCTCGGCCGCCGTCACGATCGCGCGCGTGCCGTTCGTCGTTGACATCGCGAGCACCGGCGTTCGCACCTCGAGGTACTCCCTCGGCGAGTTGCCGAGGTCGAAGCCGTCGATCAGGACCCCGAGCCGCTCGCCGCCGAGCGTCACGTCGGCAGCGGCGAGCGCGCGCGCATCGTCGACCTCGGCGGCGCACAGGATGCGCTCGTACCCCGAGTCCAGCGCCTGGCAGATCGTCGAGGTCGCACGGATCGCGTCGATCACGACGCCGGTCGGCGCGGCTGCCTGCTCGTCGGGCGTGAAGGCGACGTGAACGCGCACGTCGGTACGCTAGCCGCCGGTGAGCGAAACGCCCCGCTGCTATCGCCATCCCGATCGCGAGACGCTCGTCTCGTGCTCGGAGTGCGGCCGACCCATCTGCGAGGAGTGCATGACCTTCGCGCCGGTCGGGATCAAGTGCCCCGACCATGCCGGGGTAGGCGCAGCCCGCTCCTCGCCGCAGCAGACGGTGCAGCAGGCGCGGGCGACCGTGAAGGGGCTCGCCGCTCCCGCGACGGTCTTCCTCGTCGCGATCAACGTCGTCGTCTACCTGATCACGGTCGCGCAGGGCGGCGGCCTGAGCCAGCCCGGCGGAGAGCTCTTCGACCGGGGCGCGCTCCAGGGCGCGGCGATCGCGGTGAATGGCGAGTGGTACCGGCTCGTCAGCGCGATGTTCCTCCACGCCAGCGTCCTCCACCTCGCGTTCAACATGCTCGCGCTCTACTGGCTCGGCTCGATCGTGGAGCAGGCGCTCGGGACCGGACGCTTCCTGATCGTCTACTTCGTGGCGGGCATCGCCGGCTCGGCGGGGGCGCTCGTCTCCTCGAGCGCGTTCGCCGTGACGGTCGGTGCCTCCGGCGCGATCTTCGGGATCATGGGTGCGTTCCTGATCATCGAGTACATGGCGACCGGCTCACTTGCAGGGCAGGCGCTGGGCCTGATCGCAGTCAACCTGATGCTGACCTTTGCCATCGCGGGCATCTCGAAGGGCGGGCATCTCGGCGGCCTGATCGGCGGCATCGCCGCGACGTACGCCCTCGCGCACTTCCGGTACAACCGCCGGCGGTGGCTCGGCCCACTCGCGGCGATAGGCGTCGGGGTCGTCGCGATCGCGGTGGCCGTCGCGCGCGTGCGCGGCTACGGCCTCTAGCCGCGAGGAGCCGTCAGCCGCCGACGGCGACGTTCGTGACGCCGGCGTCCGCCAGCGCCGCCTGCGCGGCGGCAAGGCGGGCGAGCGGCACCCGGTAGGGCGAGCAGCTCACGTAGTCGAGGCCGAGCGTATGGCAGAAGGCGACCGAGCGAGGCTCTCCGCCGTGCTCGCCGCAGATCCCCATCTTCAGGTCGGGCTTCACGCCACGGGCGCGATCGACGGCGATCCGCATCAGCTCTCCGACGCCTTCCTGGTCGAGCACCTCGAACGGGTTGCGCTCGAGGATGCCGGTCTCCAGGTAGTGCGTCAGGAACTTCCCCTCGGCGTCGTCGCGCGAGAAGCCGAGCGCGGTCTGGGTGAGGTCGTTCGTGCCGAAGGAGCAGAAGTCGGCGAGCTCCGCGATCTCGTCGGCCCGCACGCACGCGCGCGGGAGCTCGATCATCGTGCCGCAGCGATACTCGACCGAGGGCTCCTCGGCCGCGACCCGCTCGGTGAGCTGGCGGAGCCGATGCAGCTCCTCGCCGAAGCCGACGAGCGGGTGCATGATCTCGACGAGCGGGGCCTCGCCGGTGCGCTCCTCCACGGCGCGGGCGGCCCGGACGATCGCGCGCACCTGCATCTCGTAGATCTCCGGCCACTGCAGACCGAGCCGGCACCCGCGCGTCCCCAGCATCGGATTCGACTCGTGGAGCTGCTCGATCCGGCGGCGCATCTCGTCGGAGGTCGCCTCCTCCAGGGACGGCAGGAACTCGTGCAGCGGCGGGTCGAGGAGCCGGATCGTGACCGGGAGCCCGGCCATCGCCTCGAAGATCCCCTCGAAGTCGGCCTGCTGCATCGGAAGCAGCTTGTCCAGCGCCACGCGCCGCTCGGGCTCGCCGGGCGCGAGGATCATCTCCTGGACGATCGGCAGCCGCTCCTGCGCCATGAACATGTGCTCGGTGCGGCAGAGGCCGATGCCCTCGGCGCCGAACTCGCGTGCCTTGACGGCGTCCTCCGGCGTGTCGGCGTTGGCCCTGACCCGCAGGCGTCGCATGCCGTCGGCCCAGTCGAGGATCGTGCCGAAGTTCTCGTCGATCGCCGGCGGCACGAGGCGGACGGCGCCGACGATCACCCGGCCGGTGCCGCCGTCGATCGTGATCGGGTCGCCCTCACGGAGCTCGTGGTCGCCGATCCGCAGCGTGCGGGCGTCGACGTCGATCTCGAGCCCCTCGCACCCGGCGACGCACGGCTTGCCCATCCCGCGGGCGACGACGGCGGCGTGCGACGTCATCCCGCCGTGCGCGGTCAGCACGCCGCGCGCGTGGACGAGGCCGTGGATGTCGTCCGGGGTGGTCTCCCAGCGGACGAGCACGACCGCCTCCCCGGCCTTCCCGCGCTCCTCTGCGGTGTCGGCGTCGAGCACGATCGCGCCCGGAGGCGGCGCCCGGTGAGGCGTTCAGCCCGGTGGCGACGACCTCGACCTCGGCGGTCGGGTCGATCATCGGGTGCAGGAGCTGGTCGAGCTGAGCGGGATCGATCCGCGCGACGGCCTCCTCGCGGGAGATGAGCCCCTCCTCCACCATCTCGGCGGCGATGCGCAGCGAGGCCTTCGCCGTGCGCTTGCCGGTGCGGGTCTGCAGCAGGTAGAGCGTGCCCTCCTCGACCGTGAACTCGATGTCCTGCATCTCGCGGTAGTGGAGCTCGAGCCGCTCCAGCGTCTCGCAGAGCTGGGCGTACGCCTCGGGGAGGACCTCCTCCATCTTCGCCATCGGCTCCGGCGTCCGGATCCCGGCGACGACGTCCTCTCCCTGCGCGTTGAGGAGGAACTCGCCGTAGAGGACGCGCTCGCCCGTGGACGGGTCGCGCGTGAAGCACACGCCCGTGCTCGAGCGCTCGCCCTTGTTCCCGAACACCATCTGCATGACGTTGCACGCCGTGCCGATGCTGTCGGGGATGTCGTACGTGCGCCGGTAGACGCGGGCGCGCGGCGTGTCCCACGAGTCGAACACTGCGCGGTAGGCGCGACGCAGCTGGTCGCGCGCGTCCTGCGGGAAGGGCTCGCCGACCTCGCGCTCGTAGATCGCCTTGAACGTGTCCACGAGCCCTTGGAGGTCGTCGGCCGTGAGATCGAGGTCGAGCGACACGCCGCGCTCGGCCTTCACGGCGGAGAGCGCGTCCTCGAAGAGATGCGGCTCGACGCCGTCGACGACCTCGCCGTACATCTGGATCAGCCGCCGATACGAGTCGAACGCGAAGCGCGGGTTGCCGGTGCTCGCCGCGAGGCCCCGGACGGCGACGTCGCCGAGGCCGAGGTTGAGGATCGTGTCCATCATCCCGGGCATCGAGATCGCCGCGCCGGAGCGCACCGAGACGAGCAGCGGGCGCTCCGGATCGCCGAAGCGCATGCCCGGTCGCGGCCTCGAGCCGCTCGATGTGCTCGTCGACCTCCTCGTCGAGCCCTTCCGGGACGGCGCCACCGGCCGCCATGTACGCGCGGCAGGCGTCGGTCGTGATCGAGAAGCCGCCGGGGACAGGCACGCCGAACGCGGTCATCTCCGCGAGGCCGACCCCCTTGCCGCCGAGCAGCTCACGCCCGCCGGGGGCGTCCTCGTCGAAGCTGTAGACGTAGCGCACGGTGCGATCCTCGCACACACGCGCAGGCGGCGTCTCAGTGGCATCTGCCATGACCCCGTTGCGGAATATCCGCAGACTTCGCCTGCGAGAATCGCCGGATGACGGATTCACGACGTGCTCGGCGCGGCCGCCGGCTCCGCCGCAGGGTCTCGGTCGTCGCGACGGCAAGCGGATCGGGCAAGACGACCCTCGCCCGCAGCCTCGCGGACCTCCTCGGCGTCCCTCACGTCGAGCTCGACGCGCTGCACCACGGTCCGGGGTGGAGCGAGCCGACCGCCGAGGCGTTCCGCGACGGCGTCGAGCCGATCGTCGCGCGGGAGGCGTGGGTGATCGACGGCGGGTACATGGGCAAGCTCGGGCGACCTCGTGGTCTCGCGCGGGCCGAGCTCGTCGTGTGGCTCGACCTGCCCGTCCGCGATCTGGCTTCCTCGCCTGCTACGGCGCACGTCGAGGCGCGGGTCGAGCGGCGACGGAGCTCTGGAACGGCAACCGCGAGACGTTCCGGAACGTCGTGTGGGGACGGGACGCGCTGCTGCCCTTCACGTTGCGCAACGTCGGGCGGCGGCGACGCTACCTACCCGACGCGGCTCGCGCCGTACCCGACCGTGCGGCTGTGCAGTCGGAGGCGGACGTCGAGGCCCTGCTCGCGTCCATCGCGTCATCGCGCGGGACGCGCGAGGGTCCGCGGGTCAGCGGCGCGGGCCCGGACGCCGGTCGCTGAGCCACGCTACGACGCGCAGGCCGATCCAGATCGGCGTGAGCAGCACGTAGAAGACGACCAGCGCGATCCCCATGCCCGACGCCCCAGAGCGCCCAGAAGCGGAGCGGGACCCAGCCCTTCTCGGAGAGATCGCGGCGGATGCCCACCGTCAGCCACCCGTACTTCGCGTTGCGGACGGCTCATCGGCCGGGTGCGTGTCGCTGGCGGTCGGCGACGAGCTTCACGACGCGGATCGCGGTCTCCTCGACCGAGAGGTCGGAGACGTCGATCACGGGGCAGCGCAGGCGCCGGTGCACGCGGGACGCCGTCTCGAGCTCCTCGAACACCGCCTCGAGGTCGGCGTACCGCCGCCGCGGCGCGCCCATCGAGCGGACGCGCTCGCCGCGGATCTCCGCGAGCCGCTCGGCGTCGATCGTGAGCCCGACGATCTTCGCGCGGTCGAGCTCGAACAGGAGGCGCGGCGGATCGACGCCGCGGACGATCGGGACGTTCGCCGCCTTGTGCCCGAGGTAGCCGAGGTAGATCGAGAGCGGCGTCTTGGACGTGCGGGAGACGCCCACGAGCACGATGTCGGCCTCGTCGAGCCCGCCGCCGACCCCGTCGTCGTACTTCACGGCGAACTCCATCGCCTCGATCCGCTTGAAGTACGTCTGATCGAGCGGGGGGCGCGCGCCCGGCTCCATCCGCGCTGCGACGCCGGCGACGCGCGAGATCGAGTCGATCGGATGCCCGAGCAGGTCGCAGTAGTGCACGCGGGCCCGCCGGCACAGCTGCCGCATCGACTCGCGGAGCCCGGGCTCGACGAGCGTGTAGACCATCACCGCGGGTCGTCCGCGTGCACGGTCCACTGCCAGCGCCAGGTCCTCGACGGACTCGACCCGCGGGTGCCGGATCTCCTCGAACACCTGGTCGGGGAACTGCGCCTCGAGCGCGAGGACGAGCTTCGCGGCGGTCTCCCCGGTCGAGTCGGAGACGATGTGGAGCTCGACCGCTGCGCCCATGGACATCGCGCGGAGGCTAGACGAAGCGCGCCCGCGGCCTGGAGCCTTCGAGCCGGGAGCCGCTAGATCGGCTTGCCGCCCCGCAGCTCGGGGTGCAGGCGCAGCAGCCGCTCGTCGAGGTCGTCGAGCGCCCGGGTGCGGGCGATCGAGGGGCGGGCGCCGACGCGCTCGTAGTGCGCCCGAAGGTTCGAGCCCCCGAGCGTCGTCCCGTCCTCGTTGTAGTGCTGCCAGCCCGTGAGCATGTAGAGGTAGACGTCGGCGACCGAGAACCGGTCACCGAGGCACCACTCCCCGCCCTCCAGCTCGACCTCGAGGTAGTCGCCTGCCGACGCGACGCGCTCGCGCCCCTTCGCCGTGATGCCGGGCGCGCCGGCCAGGTCGGCCGTCAGGTGCCCGGGGATCTGGAGCGGCCACCAGATCGGGTGCAGCGTGTCGGCGAGCCACGTCACCCAGCGGAAGAGATCGCCGCGGCCGGGCTCCCCCGGGAGCGGGCCGAGCGCAGCCTCGGGGAACCGCTCGACGAGGTAGAGCAGGATCGCGCCGGTCTCGTACACGGCGGTGTCCCCGTCCCGGATCGTCGCGACGCGCTCGAGCGGGTTCGCCTCGGCCAGCTCCGGCGTCTCGTCCCGCCGCCTGGGATGGACGTCGACGGCGCGGTAGGGGATCCCGCCTTCCTCGAGCGCAGCGCGTACCGCGAAGCTGCACGAGCCGGTGATCTGGAAGAGGGTGACCATCGTCCGACGCTACCGGCCCGACCGCGGTCGTGCGTCGCGCGCTCAGGCGCGAGCGATCGCGGCGACACGCGCGCCCGTGAGCGCGACGAGGTCAGCCGGGGCGAGCTCGAGCTCGAGGCCCCGGCGCCCTGCGCTGACGTGGATCGTCGGGTGGAGGAGCGCGCTCTCGTCGACGACGGTCGCCAGGCGCTTTCGCTGGCCGAGCGGGCTGATCCCTCCCGCGACGTAGCCTGTGGCGCGCTCCGCCGCCTTCACGTCCGCCATCGCGGCGCGCTTGCCGAGCGCGCGCAGGTCGAGCTGCTCCTCGACCGGGACGACCGCGACGGTGAGCGTCCCGTCGACGTCTGCGACGAGCGTCTTGAACACGCACGCGGGGTCGAGCCCGAGCTTCTCCACCGCCTCCAGCCCGTACGACGGGGCCCTCGGGTCGTGGGCGTACTCGTGGACGGTGAACGCGATGCCGGCCCGCTCGGCGGCGGCGATCGCCGGAGTGCCCTTCCCTGCCACGGGCTGACAGTACCGCGGGTCCTGCAGGAGGGCCGAAGGTAGGTTTCACGGCCCGTGGACGTCTCGATGGACAAGATCGTCTCGCTCTGCCGCCGGCGCGGCTTCGTGTTCCCGTCGTCGGAGATCTACGGCGGCCTCGGCTCGTCCTACGACTACGGCCACTACGGCGTGCTCCTCAAGGAGAACGTCAAGGCCCGCTGGCTCGAGGCGATGGTGCAGGAGCGCGACGACATCGTCGCGCTGGACTCCGCGATCATCCTCCACCCGCAGGTCTGGGAGGCGTCCGGCCACGTCGGCGGCTTCACCGACCCGCTCGTCGACTGCAAGCACTGCAAGAAGCGCTTTCGCGCGGATCACCTGGCCGAGAGCCAGTGCGGCCAGCGGCCGAGCAAGCATCCGGGCGAGACGAGCGACTGCGCCCTGACGGAGGCACGCCAGTTCAACCTGATGTTCGAGACGCGCGTCGGCCCCGTCGAGGAGACGGGCAAGACGGTCTTCCTGCGACCCGAGACCGCGCAGGGGATCTTCATCAACTTCAAGAACGTCGCCCAGCTCGCCCGGCGGAAGCCGCCCTTCGGGATCGCGCAGGTGGGCAAGTCGTTCCGCAACGAGATCACGCCCGGGAACTTCATCTTCCGCACCCTCGAGTTCGAGCAGATGGAGATGGAGTTCTTCGTCCCGCCGGACGAGGCCGACCAGTGGTACCGCTACTGGATCGACGAGCGCTTCGCGTGGTACACGCGCTACGGCATCCGTCCGGAGTCGCTCCGGGTGCGGCCGCACGACGCAGACGAGCTGTCGCACTACTCGAGCGGCACGAGCGACATCGAGTACCTCTTCCCGATCGGCTGGTCGGAGCTCGAGGGCATCGCCAACCGCGGGCAGTTCGACCTGACCGCGCACACGGAGGCGTCGGGCACGAAGCTCGAGTGGGTCGACTCGGCGAGCGGGGAGCGCTTCACACCCGCCGTGGTCGAGCCCGCCGCGGGTCTCAACCGCAGCGTCCTCGCCTTCCTCTGCGACGCCTACGACGAGGAGGTCGTGGGTGAGCGCGAGCGCACCGTCCTCCGGCTGCACCCGGAGATCGCTCCCGTGAAGGCAGCCGTCCTCCCGCTGATCCCGCGCAACGACGAGATGGCGTCGAAGGCGAAGGCGCTCCACGCCGAGCTGCGTCGGGTGATGGTGGCCGAGCACGACGACAGCGGTCAGATCGGGAGGCGCTACCGGCGTCAGGACGAGATCGGCACGCCGTATGCGGTCACGATCGACGATCAGACCCTCGAGGACGAGACCGTCACGATCCGCGACCGCGACTCGCTCTCCCAGGAGCGGGTCTCGATCGCCCGTGTCCGCGAAGCGCTGCACGACAGGCTCGCCGCCGAGTGGGCGCCTCCACCCCGCGCCTGAGCGCGGGACACGACTGAGGCGTCGACTCGTGCAGCGCGGGCACGGCGGCGGTCGAGGACGGTCCGGTACCGTCGTCAGCGTATGCGCGTCGCCGTCGTCCTCGCCGTCGCACTCCCGCTCGCGGCAGCCGACCTCGTGCTCAAGGTGATGCGGCCGACGCCGAGCTGGGCCTGGCACGAGCGCTCCTACGCCTGGCTGCTGCTCTGCGTCGTCGTCCTCGCGTGCGTCATGGGTCTGCTGCGCGTGCCCTCGAGCGCTCGTCCCGCCCGCCGCGGGGATCCTCGCCGGCGGCGTGCTCGGGAACGCGCTCTCGGCAGCCTGGAACGACCTCGAGGTGCCGAATCCGATCATCGTGACCGAGGGCAGGGCCGTGATCGCCTTCAACCTCGCGGACGTGTGGGTGATGGGGGGCCTGCTCGCGCTGTTCTCGGTGATCGCCGTGTGGCTCGTGCGGAACCGTGAGGCGCTGCCGCAACCGCGGCGCCTCCGTCGCTGACGGCCGCGCGTCCGTGTGTCGCCCGGACGAACAGATATATGGACATAGATTGGACAAAGTTCGTCACAGCCTCCGCTGCGTGGAGTACGATTGAGATCGATGGCACTCGCCTCCCCGCTGTTCACTCCGGCCCTCGCCTCGTTCGACGAGTTCGTCACGCGCGACGGGATCCTCGAGCCGGACGAGCTCGAGAGCATCGCCTGCGACCTCGCCGCACGACCCGACGTGTGGGGGCCCCTGGCCCATGACGACCCCGACCGACGCCGGTACGAGCTGCTCTACGAGGACGACCGGATGGACGCGTGGGTCCTCTCGTGGAACGAGGGACACGCCACCGGGTTCCACGACCATTACATCTCGTCGGTCGGCGTGTGCGTCGCTCAGGGAGCCGTGCGAGAGGATCAGATGTGCTTCGGGATGCCTCCGGTCGAGCGGCGCCTCGAGGCGGGCTCGTCACGTCGCGGTGGGCCGTCGTACATCCATCGCGTGCAGCATCTCGAGGGAGCTCCGGCCGTCTCGATCCACGTCTACTCGCCCCGGCTCGACTGGGTCGGGCAGTACCGCATCGATCCGGACGGAACCGTCCGTCGGGAAGTGCAGCCCGGACGCAACGAGCTCAAGGATCAGCTGATCTCCGAGGGCGCGCTCCACGGCGTGCTCGAGCGGTTCTGAGCCCGCCCCGGACCACGGATCCCCAGGACGAGGAGTTCGACGTCCTCGACCAGGACGGCGTCCCCGTCGGAGCTGCGCAAGCGGCGCGGTGACGTCCATCGCGACGGCGACTGGCATGCCGCGATCCACGTCTGGGTGCTCTCGACGGCGTACGAAGCTCCCGCGCTCGTGCTGCAGCGTCGATCGGCGACCAAGGACACGTGGCCCGGCCGTCTCGACGTCGCGGTCGGTGGGCACGTGCGGGCCGGGGAGTCGGTCCGGGAGACGCTGAGGGAGTCGGAGGAGGAGCTCGGCCTCTCGCTCTCCCCGGAGCAGCTCGTCCGGCTCGGACGGCGGTTCGCCCGGGGCACGACCGACAACGAGGTGCAGGAGTCCTACGCCGCGATCGTCGACGTGCCGCTCGGCGCGCTGCGGCTCCATCCGGAGGAGGTCGACGCGGTCGTGCGACTCGGCCTCGACGACGCCTGGTCACTGCTCGTCGGGGGCGAGGCCATCGACGCGTTCGCGCTCTCCCGCGGCGAGACGGACGAGCGACCCGTGAGGCTCGACGCAGCGGACGTCGTCCCGGTTCGCGACGGGTACTACCGCGTGGCGCTGAGCTCGCTCGGCGTGCTCGCCGACGGGGCGCCGGTCGTCCCCTTCGACCTCCGCTGAGAGCTCGCAGCGGAAGGACCGGCTCGTCACAGGGACGCGCCGCGCGCGTGTCGATCCGAGAACGCAGGCAGCGCCGACGACACCGCTCGTGGCGCGACCGGGGAGGAAGCGGCGTGCCGCGCAGCGCCTCGGCGGCACGCGACTTCGTTCGGACTCGAGCGCCGAGTCAGGCGCTCATCGTCCGGAGCCTGAACCCGCCATGGTGCTCGTAGGCGGCGGTCACGACGGCGAGCGCCTCACGGGCGGCGCGGTCGCCGAGCGCCTGGGCACGCGCGTCGCCGATCGGGGCACCCAGCAGCGCTGCGATGCCGCGCAGGCCCTCGGGCGAGAGCACGACCGACCCGACGTCGCAGCCGGCGCACACCGCGCCTCCACCTGCCGGGGCGTAGCCGACGAGCCCTTCCTCGGCGCCGCACTCCACGCACGCGCCGAGGTGCGGGAGGAGGCCGGAGAGCCAGAGGAGCTTCAGCTGGAAGCTGAGGACGACGGGCTCGAGCCCCGGGCGCCCCGAGCCCAGCTGGTCCGTCTCGTCGAGCGCGTCGAGGAAGCGCGTCAGAGCCAGGAACGCGCGGTCGTTCTGCTCCTCCTCCGTGAACAGGCGCAACATCGCCTCGACGCCGATCATCGCCACCTGGACCCGCCAGTGATCCGAGCGGATCCTGTCGTGGGAGCGGACGAGGCTCGCCCCGGTGACGGTGTGCAGCTCGCCCCGCCCGCGGTGCAGGACGAGCTCGACATGCGAGAGCGGCTCGAGCCTTCCGCCGAACCGGCTCTTGGTCCGGCGAACGCCCTTCGCGACGGCCCCTGTCCGTCCCGCGTTGGCGGTGTAGAGGTGGAGCACGCGATCGGCCTCCCCGAAGGCGAACGAGCGGAGGACGACCGCCTCGGTGGTGGACGGGCGAGCCACGTCGTGAGTGTACGAGGCCCGTCAGCGGTCGCGTGCGCTCGGCGAGGGCCTCCCCGCACGGATCCGGTCGGGTCTTCGGACGGTTGCGGAGCGGTGACGATCCGGAATACGCGCACCCCTCTCGAGCGTTCTCCTACTCCGGTGTCCGAGATCACCCTCTACACGGTCGCGTGGTGCGGCTACTGCGTCCGTGCACGGCGTCTCCTCGAGGCACGAGGCATCGAGTTCCTCGAGGTGCCACTCGACGACGACCCGGCCTTCCGGCAGAAGGTGTTCGACCTCGGAGCGCGCTGGACGGTTCCGCTCGTGATGATCGACGACACGTCGATCGGCGGCTACGACGAGCTCGTCGCGCTCGACCGCCGCGGCGTCCTCGCACCCCTCGCGGCCTGACGGACACGTCCGCGAAGCGCGAAACGGTGTCCGACACCGGCGCCCTGTCAAGGGGCTTCGTGCCGGGTGTGTGCCGGTCTTCTCACCGACGCCCGTCCGTTCGGTGCGAGATGTGCCGATCGATCCACATCGGTGTCGGACACCTCTCGTTCGGGTGCCCGTCGAGCGACTCCACGAGCGTCGCCGGAATCCGCGGTGCTGCCGTGCCTTCGTCGGCTCGCGCCGCTGAAGAGCTCAGGGGTGCGGCTGACAGGTCGGGCACGACCAGGTGCCTCGACCGGCGACGACGTCGCGCTCGATCGGCGTCCCGCATCGCTCGCACGGCTCGCCCGCCCGCCCGTAGACCCTGAACTCGTCCTGCATGCCGCCACCCTCCCCGTCCGGCAGTCGAGTAGTCACGGAGCGTCGAGCCCTGGAGCTCGATGCCCCGCCGGAGGACCGCGCGGATCGCCCGGTGCAGCCGGCGCACCTCGTCCGGATCGAGCGAGCCTCCCGCACGGCGGCGGGTGGACGCGCGCCCGCCAGAGCGCCTCGTCGGCGTAGATGTTCCCGACGCCCGCGATCCGTCGCTGGTCGAGGAGCACAGCCTTGACGGGCGCGGTGCGACCCTCGAGGGCGTGTCGCCAGCGACGCCGCATCGAACCGAGGGCCGAGCGGCTCGGGGCCGACCCGCCGCCCGAGGTACGCCTCCTCCTCCCCGGGCTCGAGCAGCTCCCAGGTCCCGAACCGGCGGACGTCCCGATAGGCGACCTCCACTCCGTCGTCGAGCACGAGCAGCGCCCGCCGGTGGGGATCCTCCGGCAGCTCACCCGCCGGGGCGTGACGGAGCGAGCCCGTCATGCGCAGGTGCACCACGAGCGTCCGCCCGCTCGCCATCCGCCAGAGCATGTACTTGCCCCGCCTGCCGAGCGCGACGACCCTCTCGCCCGTCAGCTCCGTCGCGACGGTCGACGGGATCCACCGGACGCGTCAGCCGGGCGTCGAGGATCTCGGCCCTGACGATCGTCGCGCCCTCCAGCACCGGCGCGAGCGCACGCCGGACGGTCTCGACCTCTGGGAGCTCCGGCACGCGCCAATCGTACGGGGCAGGTCAGGCCACGACGTCGAGCAGGATCCCCGTCTCCGGCGGCGTCTCGTCCCCGAGGGCGTACGCGGCGAGCACGGCGGCCGCCGCCGCCTCGGCCGATGCATCGTCGCGCGCGTGCACCTCGGCGAGGTCGTCACCCTCGAGCACCACGTCGCCTCGCTTGGCGAAGCAGAGCACGCCGACGGCGTGGTCGATCGTGTCCTCCTTCGTCCGGCGGCCGGCACCGAGATCGAGCGCGGCATGACCGATCGCGAGCGCCCCGAGCCCCGTGACGACGCCGTCGCGCGGCGCGACGACCGCGCGTCGCACCGGCGCCTCCTCCAGCGCCTCGAGCGACGGCTCGCCGCCCTGCGCGCGGATCCAGCGCTCGTAGACGGCGTACGCCGAGCCGTCGGCGACCGCGGCCTCCGCCCGGCGACGGCCTTCCACGACGTCGATCCCGAGATCGGAGAGCGCGAGCAGGCGTGCGCAGGCGTCGAGGACGAGCTCGGTGAAGTCCCCGGGCCCGTCGCCGCGCACCGTCTCGGCCGCCTCGCGGATCTCCAGCGCGTTCCCGACGGCCCGGCCGAGCGGCTGATCCATGTCGGTGAGCAGGCAGACGACCTCACGCCCGGCTCGGTGCCCGATCTCGAGCATCACTCCTGCGAGCGCCCGCGCCTCGTCGAGCGACTTCATGAACGCCCCGTCGCCCACCTTCACGTCGAGCACGATCGCCTGCGCGCCGGCGGCGATCTTCTTCGACATGATCGAGCTTGCGATCAACGAGGTGATGTCGACGGTCGCGGTCACGTCGCGAAGCGCGTAGAGCTTCTTGTCGGCGGGGACGAGGTTCGCGGACTGGCCGACGATCGCCATGCCGACCTCGCGAACCTGGGCGACGAGCTCGTCGATCGAGAGCTCGACCCGGTAGCCCGGGATCGCCTCGAGCTTGTCGAGGGTGCCGCCGGTGTGCCCGAGCCCGCGGCCGCTCATCTTTCCGAAGGGCACCCCGCACGCCGCGACGATCGGGCCGACCGCGATCGACGTCTTGTCCCCCACCCCGCCCGTCGAGTGCTTGTCGACGACCTTGCGGCCGAGCAGCGGGCCGAGGTCGAGCGTCTCCCCCGAGCGCACCATCGCGTCGGTGAGCGCGTGGGTCTCGGCACCGCGTGAGCCCTCGGAAGAAGACGGCCATGCACCATGCGGCCATCTGGTAGTCGGGCACCTCGTCGCGCGCGTAGGCGAGGATCAGCTCGGCGAGCTGATCGAGGTCGTGCTCGCCGCCGTTGCGCTTGTGCTCGATGAGGTCGGCGGGGCGGATCACGGCAGCACTTCTAACAGACGCAGCACGTCGCCCGAGCCGACCCCACCGTGGACGCGTGCCCACGGCGGGCAAGCAACACCGGTGGCTAGCTCGGTGCCCGGCGATGGGTGCAGGTCGGCCGCCTCGCGTCCTAACGCGGTGTTACAGGGGTCGTTGCCGCACGCTGCCATGCCGGCGGGGCTCAGCTCGTGGCGACGAAGACGGTGACGCGGGTGCCGGCGCGCACGGGCCCAAGGTCAGTCGGGGACGGCGTCCGCCTTCGCCGCCTCCGTGATCATCGAGCCGACGTAGCGGCGGATCGCCTCGCCGTCGGGGAAGGTGACCCAGCCGTCCACGTCGATCCGCTCGACCGCGTCGAAGTGGCGGAGGAGGATCTCGCGGCCGTTGTCCCGGTTGAACGGGAGTCGGCCCACCATCGACACTCCGGCATGGGCGCGAGCCTCGTCGAGGTGCAGCTCGGAGTTCGTGACGGCGACGAGCCGTCCGCCCGGCTCGAGCACCCGCGCGATCTCGGAGAGCCCACGGTCGAGATCCGGCACGTGGTACAGCATCCACGCGGCCACGACCGTGTCGAACGACGCGTCCTCGAAAGGCAGGGCCTGGACGTCGCCGACACGAGCGTCGACCCCGCGCTCTCGCGCGAGCTCCACCATCCGCTCGGAGACGTCCACCGCGACCACCTCGGCTCCGAGCTCGCTGGCGATGCGCGCGCTCAGCTCGCCGGGGCCGGGCCCGACCTCGAGCACCCGCTCGGGGTGGCCGTCGGCGATCGCGCGGAACGTCACCTCACGTGCGTCCTCGCCCTCCGCGTTCTCGTAGATCGAGCGGCGCGCCTCGAGCCCCGCCTCGGACGCGTACTCGCGCCGGACGAGGTCGGGGTCGTGCAGGCTCACCGCTCGACGATCGGGCCGGCCGGGCGACGCCTTGCCGGGGTGCTTCGCCCCGAGCCAGGCCCCGACCGTGGCGCCCACGTCGCCGAACTCGCCGTTCTCGTGGACACGCCCGTTTGCGTTGTGCCCGACGGCGTAGGCGAGGAGCAGCGCATGCTCCCGGGAGTGGTCTGTCGACGGCGTCGTCGGGTCGCAGCCGTGGTCGGAGGTGATGATCAGCAGGTCGTCATCGCGCAGTGCGTCGAGGATGTCCGGCAGCCGCCGGTCGAAGTCCTGGAGGCAGCGGTGGAAGTTGACCGGATCGTTGCGATGTCCCCACAGCGCGTCGGTCTCGACGAGGTTCACGAACACGAACCCGTCGTCGAGGTTCTCGAGCAGCTCGATCGTGCGGTTGATCCCGTCGACGTTCGACTTCGTGGGGAACGACTCGTCGATGTCGCAGGCGGCGAAGATGTCGGAGATCTTCCCGACGCCGTAGGTCGTGTGACCCGCGTCCCTGATCGTGCTCAGCCAGTTGGGCCGGCGCGGCTCGAGCGAGAAGTCATGGCGGTTGGTCGTCCGCTCGTACTCGTGGGACGTGCCGAGGAACGGCCGGGCGATGACCCGGCCGACGGCGTGCTTCCCGGTGAGGATCTCGCGCGCTACACGGCACGCGTCGTACAGCTCCTCGAGTGGCACGACCTCCTCGTGCGCCGCGATCTGGAACACGGAGTCCGCGGACGTGTAGACGATCCACTTCCCCGTCGCGACGTGCTCGTCGCCGAACTCCTGGATCACCTCGGTGCCCGACGCAGGGCGGTTGCACAGCACCCCACGACCCGTGCGGTTCATGAACGGGTCGATCACATCGTCCGGAAACCCGAACGGGTACGTCGGGAACGCAACCGGCGTGACGACCCCCATCAGCTCCCAGTGCCCCGTCGTCGTGTCCTTGCCCTTCGATCGCTCGACCAGCCGACCGGCGACCGCCTGTGCGTGCGCGAGCGGCGGGCAGCCCTCGAGGTCGGCGACGTTGCCGAGCCCGAGCTGCTCCAGGTTGGGGAGGTCGAGCCCACCGACGGCGCGTGCGACGTTGCCGAGGGTGTCGGACCCTTCGTCCCCGTAGTCGGCCGCATCCGGGAGGGCACCGGCCCCCACCGCGTCGAGCACGATGACGCACGCGCGAGCCATCGGGGGCTATCCTACCCGGGTCGTGGAAGACGTCGTCAGCATCCTCCTGCTCATCGTGTACATCGTCGCGATCCTCGGCATCTCGATGGGCGTCACGTGGCTCGTCGTCAAGATCTCCCCTTCCGAGAGCGCCAGGGAGCAGCGGCGCGCCCGGAAGGCCGCGCAGCCCTAGCAACGAGGGGCCGTCGGGCGCTCGGCCCGCCGCGCAACGCGCCGAGCGACCAGGCCCGGTAGGCAGGCCCGACTCAGAGAAGCGCCGAGGCGACGTCGTCGAGCGGCACGAAGTCGAGCCCGTGCGCCTGCGCAACGGCCTCGTACGTGACCCTTCCCGCTGCGACGTTGACTCCCATCGCGAGCGCCGGATCGCCGGCGATCGCCTGCGCGACGCCCTTTCCGGCGAGCGCCTCCACGTACGGCAGGGTCACGTTCGTGAGCGCCTTCGTCGAGGTGATCGGCACGGCACCGGGCATGTTCGCGACGCAGTAGTGGACGATCCCATCCACCTCGAAGATCGGGTCGTCGTGGGTGGTCGCATGCGACGTCTCGAAGCAGCCGCCCTGGTCGATCGCGACGTCGACCAGAACTGCGCCGGGCTTCATCAGCCCGAGCATCTCCCGTGAGACGAGCTTGGGCGCCAGGGCACCCGGCACGAGGACGGCGCCGATCACCATGTCCGCCTCGGCGATGCACTCCTCGATCTGGAGCCGGTTCGACATCGCGAGCGTGACGCGGCCGTCGAGCGCGATCTCGAGCTCGCGCATCCGGTCGACGGACTTGTCGAGCACCCACACGTGGGCTTGCATCCCGAGCGCGATGATCGACGCGTTCAGCCCGACGACGCCTCCACCGAGCACGACGACGGTCGCCGGAGGCACCCCCGGGACGCCACCGAGGAGGATCCCCCGGCCGCCGTGCGCCTTCTCGAGGCTCCACGCGCCCATCTGCGGCGCGAGCCGGCCGGCGACCTCGCTCATCGGGGCGAGCAGCGGCAGCCGGCGGTCAGCCGTCTCGACGGTCTCGTAGGCGATCGCCGTGATCCCCGAGTCGACGAGCGCGTGCGTCAGCGGCGCGTCCGCGGCGATGTGGAGGTACGTGAAGAGCGTCAGCCCCTCGCGCAGCCGGGGATACTCCTCGGCGATCGGCTCCTTCACCTTGAGCAGGAGCTCGGCCGAGGCCCAGACGTCGTCGACCGGGGCAAGCCGGGCACCGACCGCCGTATACGCCTCGTCCGTGAAGCCCGAGCCGAGGCCCGCGCCGGACTCGACGACCACCTCGTGACCGCGCTCGACGAGCTCGAGCGCGCCAGCCGGCGTGAGCGCGACACGATACTCCCTCGGCTTGATCTCCCTGGCGACTCCGATGCGCATGGCGGCGAGACGATATCGCACTCCCTCCGTCGGCACGACGGACAGGCGCCCCGGCGACCCGTGCGGGCGCGTCGCGATGCGACGCCAGGCAGAGCCAGGAGACGGGCACGGCCCACGCGTGTCAGAGGAGACGGGCTGCGGCCGCGCCAGCGGCGTATGCCGACGCGAAGAACCAGGGATCGTCCTCGGCGCCTCGACCCATGTGGTGAAGCGGGAGGCCGGCGCAGCTCTCCTGCCACCCGTCCACCCCGACCTCCTCGACCGTGAGCTCCTCGGGGAGCTCGAGCCCGGCCGGCCAAGCCACGGTCACGTCCCCAAGGCAGAGCGAGAGCGCGGCGCGCGTGTGGTGCGACACGCCGCGATGACGCTCGCGAGGGTCACCGTGCGACACGCGGGGCGCCACGACCACGCTGCCCCCGAGGGCGCAAGCCACGTTCGCGGCATCCGCCACTGCGAGCCCGCCGTGGCCGTACGTCGACGCCGTTCCGACGATGCCGGGTCCGATCCCGACGACGACAGCCTCTGCGCCACGGGAGGCGGCGACGAGCAGCGCGGACGCGGTCGTGACGCACTGCAGGTCGGCGTCGACGCACGGTGAGACCGCGATCGTCATCTCGACCAGCTGCCGTGCGCGGAGCGCGCGAAGCGTGTCGGAGAGCGAGACCGGGAGCGCGCCGCCGCCGACCTGGATGTACGCGACCCTCCGGCCGGCGAGCGCGGCGCATACCGGAGCGACCTGGCTGTGGAGGCCGCAGCAGACGACCGGCCGGCCGTTCAGTCCGTCGGGCAGCGACCCCGCATCCTCCTCCGCGAAGCGGACCGCCTGCTGCCCGGGCGCGTACGGCCACGCCATCACATGGGCCCCCTCCTGCGCGGGCAGACGGAGCCCCCGCGTGAGGTTCACCGCGACGACGTCAAAGCCGCCCGAGCCGAGGCCGAGCGTCCGCGCCTGGTCGTTGACCAGCACCATGTCGCCCTCTTCCACGAGGCCCGTGAGCCGCGGGTAGCAGATGCACGGCTCCCCGTCGACCTCGAGCCGGACGAGGGCGTCGTGTCGCTCGACGACCGCGGAGACCGTCCCCCAGCGCAACGTGATCGGCATCAGGTCTCCCGCGCCGCGGCGACGATCCCGAGCGTGACCTCGACCATGCGCTCGAGATCGTCGACGAGGATGTGCTCGTCCGGCGTGTGGATGTCGATCATGCCGTTTGCGAGGTTGACGCACGGCAGCCCTCGCTCGTTGAACACGTTCGCGTCGGCTGCGCCCCCCGAGAAGGCGAACGAGTGGTCGATCCCCGCGCGTCGGAGGCCCTCGACGGCGAGTCCGACGACCGCGTCGCCCTCGTCGAACGCGTACGCGCGGTACTGGGTGGACACGGTCGTCTCGATGGTGCAGTCGGACGTGGAGGCGGCGAACGCGAACGCGTCGAGCATCTCCTGGACGAGGGACGCGAGGGTCGATTCGTTCCTCGAGCGCGCCTCGGCGGTGACGGTGCACCACTCCGGCACGATGTTCCGGGCGGTCCCGCCGTCGATCCGGCCGACGTTCGCCGTCGTCATCTCGTCGATCTGCCCGAGCCGGAGATCGGCGATCGCCCGCGCTGCCGCTGCGATGGCGGAGCGCCCGTCCTCGGCGTGCATCCCGGCGTGCGCCGCGCGGCCGTGGAAGCGCGCCTCGAGCGCACAGGCCGACGGAGCGCCCAGGATGATCTCGCCGATCGGGGCGGCCTGGTCGTAGACGTAGCCGAGGCGGGCCTGGAGCCTGGTGTGGTCGAAGGCGTACGCCCCGAGGAGTCCGATCTCCTCACTCTGGGTGAGCAGGAGCTCGATCCCGGCGTGCGGCAGTCCGTCTGCGCGGATCCGCCGGACGGCCTCGAGCATCGCCACGACCGCTGCCTTGTTGTCGGCGCCGAGGATGGTCCCGCCGGCGTTCCGGACGACCCCGTCCGCCACCACCGGCTCGAGCGGGCCGTCCGGCGGGACGGTGTCGAGGTGGGCACAGAGGAAGATCGGCGTGCCATCCTCGATCGTCGCCGGGATTCGGACGAGGACGTTGCCCGCGTCCGCACCGAAGCTCGGCCCGTGTCGTCCTCGTCCCACGCCAGCCCGAGGGCAGCGAGCTCGCGCAGGACGCGATCGGTGACGATGCGCTCGCGCCCGGAAGGGCTCGGGATCGCGCAGAGCTCGAGGAAGAGGTCGAGCACGGACGAGACCTCCCGTCAGCTCGCGGCCGTGATGCCCGCCCGGTCGCGCGCGCGCACGAGCGCTGCACCGACGAACTCGCGGAAGAGCGGGGCCGGACGCGTCGGACGCGACTTGAACTCGGGGTGGAACTGGCTTGCGACGAACCACGGATGATCCGGGAGCTCGACGATCTCGACGAGGCGCCCCTCCTGGAACGTCCCCGAGACGACGAGGCCGTGGACGACGAGCTGCTCGCGCCACTGGTTGTTGACCTCGTACCGGTGCCGGTGGCGCTCGTGCACCGTCGACTCGCCGTAGATCTCCCGTGCACGCGTTCCCTCCGCGAGCTCGATCGCCTGCGCGCCGAGCCGCATCGTGCCGCCGAGATCCTCGATCCCCTTCTGCTCGGGCAGCAGGTCGATCACGGGGTACGGCGTCTCGGGATCCATCTCGGTCGAGTTGGCGCCTTCGAGCCCGCAGACGTTGCGCGCGAACTCCGACACGGCGACCTGCATCCCGAGGCAGATCCCCAGGTACGGGATGCCCTCCTCGCGTGCGACCTGGCAGGCGAGGAGCTTGCCCTCCCATCCCCGCGAGCCGAAACCGCCGGGAACGAGGACGCCGTCGACCTGCTCCAGCTCGCGGAGGGCCTCTTCGTACGACATGTGCTCCGCATCGACCCAGCGGACGCGCACCTTCGCGCCCTGGTGCACCCCTGCGTGCTTGAGCGCCTCGTGCACGGAGAGATACGCGTCGTGAAGCTTCACGTACTTGCCGACCATCGCGATCTCGACGTCCTCGCGCTGCTCCTCGATGCGGTCGGTGAGGTCCTTCCACTCTCCAAGCTCGGCCGGCGGGCAGTCGAGCCCCAGCCGCTCGCAGACGAGCGCGTCGAGACCTTCGCGCATCATCAGCTCCGGGATCAGGTACACGTCGGAGACGTCCGGCGACCCGATCACGGCGCGGGCGTCGACGTCGGCGAACAGGGCGATCTTCTCGCGGATCTCGTCCGAGAGCGGGTCGCGGGACCGGCAGACGACGATGTCGGGGTGGATGCCGATCCGGCGGAGCTCGTTCACGGAGTGCTGGGTCGGCTTCGTCTTGAGCTCGCCGGCAGCCTCGATGAACGGGACGAGGGTGACGTGGATGTACGCGACGTTCTCCGGCCCCACCTCACGGCGGAACTGGCGGATCGCCTCGAGGAACGGCAGCGACTCGATGTCGCCGACCGTGCCGCCGATCTCGGAGATGACGACGTCGGCGGGATCGGCCTGCGCTCCGCGACGGATCCTCGACTTGATCTCGTTCGTGATGTGCGGGATCACCTGGACGGTCGCACCGAGGAACTCGCCCTTGCGCTCCTTGCGGAGGACCGCGTCCCACACGGCGCCCGCGGAGTGGCTTGCGTTGCGCGAGAGGTTCTCGTCGATGAACCGTTCGTAGTGCCCGAGGTCGAGATCCGTCTCGGCACCGTCCTCGGTCACGAAGACCTCGCCGTGCTGGAACGGGCTCATCGTGCCGGGATCGACGTTCAGGTACGGGTCGAACTTCTGCGCCTGGACGCGGAGGCCGCGGGACTTCAGCAGCCTGCCGAGCGAGGCAGCGACGATGCCCTTCCCGAGCGCCGAGACGACGCCGCCGGTGACGAACACGTACTTCGTGGAGCGGTCGCTCACGGGCGCCGTCCGAGGCGGTCGAGCGCGCCGAGCACGGGGGTGCGCTCGATCAGGCCGCCGAGCGAACGTCGCTCTCCGATGATCGTGAGGGTGGCGAGACCGGCGATGACGCCCATCCTTGCTCGGCCCGAAAGTCGCCCCACGGACTCCAAACCTAGCACGGCCCCGAGGGCGTTCGATCCGGCGTCTCCGAGCATCGTCATCTCGCGGAGATCGTATGGGGCGAGCAGGACGGCCAACGCTACGGCACGGCGAGGCCTCAAGCCGAGGGCCAGCGACCCGAGACCGAAGGCCTTGAGCGCTCGTCCCGGACGGGTGTCGAGCTGGTTCAGCAGGTTCGCGGAGAGCCCGACGAGCAGGCCTCCCGAGAGCGAACGGGTCTTCAGGACGCCGAACACGGGAATCGCGACGAGCTTGAGCGTGCCCGTCGTCACCCCCGCCCGCAGATGCGCGCGGAAGCCCCGCTCCGGTCCGCTCCAGAGGTCGTCGGCGAGCCCCACCAGGGAGACGGGCAGCACGGCCGGCACTGCGATGCCGACCGCAGTCCCGACGAGGGGCAGGCGCAGGCCACGGAAGCTGACGGCCTGCGGGCCACAGGCGAGCAGGATGTCCACCAGCTGACGGCCGCGATGTGCGAACCCGGCGAGATCCCGACCCGTCGAGCGGTGCTCGAGCTCGAGCTCGACCTCCTGCACCGAAAGCCCGGCTCGGGCGGCGTCGATCGTCATCCGCGTCTCCACCCCGAACCCGGCAGCGACGGGGAAGACCACGGCACGCGCCTGCTCGGAGAGGACGCGCTGCCCGGACAGAGGCTCTCGCAGCTCGACCCCGCCGAGCACGGAGACGGCGGCCCGCGCGACGCGCTTCGCGACGCCGAGACCGTCGCTCGAGCGCCGGGCGAACGCCGCGATCGTCACGTCCGACCCGGAGGCTGCGGCGACGAGGGGGCGCAGATCGCCGCGAAGGTCGGCGTCGCAGAGGAGCAGCGGCCCCGCGGGACAGGCGGCTTCACCGCGCGTGAGCGCCTGGCCCTTCCCGCGCCGGTCGAGCCGGACGACGATCGCTCCCGCCGCCTCCGCCCGCGAGGCAGTCGCGTCGCGTGATCCGTCGTCGGCGACGACCACCGTGGCACCGGGAAACACGTCTCGGAGCGCTGCGACCGTCTCGCCGATCCGCTCCTCCTCGTCGCGTGCGGCGACGAGGACGGTGAGCGCAGCGCTCATCCGGCGCGCCCGGGCACCACCGGCACCGGGGGGAGCACGCCGTCGAGGGCGTTCGGGCCGAGCCCGTAGCTCCCCGGCTTGCTGCCGGCCAGGAGGAGCACGAGTGCGACGCGACCGTTCGACCGCTCGATCGAGTCGACGGTCGAGAGCCCGGCGCGACGGAACGCAGGAGCCCCGGCCGGGTCGGCCGAGGTGGAGTCGACCCCGATGCCCGGCGCGCCCGATCGCGCGAGGCCGCGGTAGAGACCCGAGAGGAAGTCCTTCGTCTCGCCGGACTGCGGCGGCGCGGTTCGCGTCACGACGACGCCGTCGATCGTCGGGCGCAGCGGCCCCGCCTGCTCGCCGACGATGACCTCGCTGACGGCGTCCCACAGCGGCGTCGAGCCTCCGCGCACGAACTCGCGGCCGAGCGCCCGTCCGAGGCTCTCGCGCCGATCCGGGCCGGCGAAGCGACGGAGTTGCGGGCCTGGTGCGCAGTGCCTGGTCGAGCGCCTCGCCGTCGAGCGGCACGGCCAGCGACCGGAGGCGCGTGGCGGAGCCGCCCGCGTCGCGGACGGCCTTGTCGACGAGAGCCCGAGATCCCCTGGTCGACGGAGCCGACGACGAGCGTGCCGACCGCCGCCTCGCGCAGCCTGCTCCGGACGAGCGCCAGGTATGTGTCGTTCGTGTACTCCTCGAAGGCCTGGCCGCCGCGCTCGGCCTCCCCGAGCACGTCGATCGCGGCGTCGCGCTGATCCTGCAGATCCGCGATCTGCCCTTCGAGGTTCTTGCGCTCCGCGTCGTTGACGAAGCCGCGCCCCGAGAGCCCGACGCCGACGAGGATCCCCAGCACGATCGCGACGAACACCGCGGCGAGCGAGGCGACGTGGTAGCGGAAGTCGAACACGGTCGCAGTGTGGCAGAGGGTGAGCGCAGACGGATCGCGGGTCGGGGTCAGAGACCGATCGCGTCACCGATCGACCGTGTGAGCGACTCGATCACGTTCCGCAGGGCCGGCGAGACGAGAACAGCCGCGACCACGGCCAACACCCCGACAAGGGCGAACAGGACGAGGGGCCAGCGCGTCCACCTTGCGGCTGACGAGCCGCGACACGCCCTTCGCGTCGACCAGCGACCCACCGACCCGGAGCCGCGTGACGAACGTCGAGGCCATTCCCTCCCGGTTGCGCTCGAGGAACTCGACGAGGTCGAAGTGCGTTCCGACGGCGACGATCAGCTCGGCGCCCTTCGTATGCGCGAGCTCCAGCGCCACGTCCTCGGAGATGCCCGGGGCGGCGATGACCACGTGGTCGAGCCCGAGGCGCTCGAGGCGGTCGGCGCCCGGGGCGCGGCCGTCCGCGTACCCGTGGACCACGAGCTCGGCACCCGAGCGCAAGGCGTCGTCCGTGACCGAGTCGAAGTCGCCGACGATCACGTCGGGACGGAGCCCGGCCTCGAGGAGCGCGTCCGCCCCGCCGTCGACCGCGACGAGGACGGGTCGGAAGTCCCTGATGTAGGGCCTCACCATGCGCAGGTCGCTGCGGTATCCGGGACCTCGTGCGATCACGAGCGCGTGCCGGTCGCGGAACCGCGTGCGCAGCGGGGGGAACTCGATCCCGTCGGCCAGCGCCGACGCCTCCGAGCGCAGGTGACTGAGCGTGTTGTCGGCGAAGTCCTGCAGCGCTCCTGCGACGCGCTCCCGCTGCGCGACGAGTGCCGCCTCGAGACCGCGCTCGTCATGAGCCACACCCTCGGCGAGCAGCGCGTCGTGACGCCAGACCTGTCCGCCGACGATGCGCACGGGTCCCCGTCGGAGAGAGCCGCGAAGAGATCGGCGCCTGGCACGTCGACGAGCGGCACGCCCGCCCGCACGAGCTCGAGCGGCCCCGGATTGGGGAACCGCCCGGTCGTCGAAGGCGAGACGTTCACGACGGCGCGCACGCCGCTCTCGACGAGCTCCTCGGCGGAGACCCTGTCGAGGTCGGCGTGATCCAGGATCGCGACGTCGTCGGCGCCGAGGCGCTTGACGAGGTCCTTCGTCCGCCGCCCGAGCCGCGCGCGCCCACTCACTCCCGCGCTCATCGTTCGGGCTCGCCCGGTGACCGAGCTCACGAACGCCTCGCCGCCGAGCATGCGCTCGAGCTCGGCACGACGCTCTTCTCGTCGAGCAGGTCGATGCGCGTGTGGGTCGGGTCGCCGGGGATCTTCTCGACCCGGAGGTGCTGGTCGGCGACGCTCGCGATCTGCGGCAGGTGCGTGATCGTGAGCACCTGCGCGCGCTCGGCGAGCCGTCGGAGCACCTCGGCCACCCGATGCGCCGTCACGCCGCCGATGCCGGCGTCGATCTCGTCGAACACGAGCGTCTCGCCCCCGCCACCGCCGCCAGCGCGAGCGCGACGCGGGAGAGCTCGCCGCCGGAGGCGGTCTCGGCGACGGGCCCGAACGGAAGCCCTCGGTTCGGGCGCACGAGGAACACCGCCTCGTCGCGGCCGGTCGGGGCGGCCTCTCGCTCGCGGAGCTCGACATGGAAGTCGCCCTCGCCCATCCCGACGCCCCGGAGCTCTCGGCCACCGCGGCGGCGAACCGGAGCGCGGCGCCGGTCCGCGCCTGCGCTCGCCGCGAGCGCGACGCCCGTCGTAGAGGGACTCCGCGGCGACCGCCGCCCGCGCGCCGCTCGGCGGGGTCGCCGCCGTCCGCGACGCGCGCCAGCTCGCAGGCGGGCCTCCTCGCGGCGCTCGAGCAGCTCGTCGAGCGTGGCAGCCACATGCCGACGTCGGACGCCGGCGATGTGGTCGAGCCGCGCCTCCACCGTCTCGACCCGGGCCGGGTCGACCTCGAGCGAGGCGACGAACCCGTGCAGGTCGTGGGCAACCTCCGAGAGGCGGACGGCGAGGTCACGCAGCTCCGCGCCGCTCTCCGCAAGCTCGGGGGCGAGACGCTCGAGCGGCGCGAGCGAGCGCTCGGCGGCTACGGCGAGCGATGCCGCGCCGTCGCCGTCCTCGGGGTCGATCGCCCGCGCAGCAGCACCGGCGCCCTCCGCAAGCTCGGCGACGTGCCGCGTGCGCTCGCGCTCGGCGCGCAAAGCGTCCTCCTCACCCGGCTCGAGACCCTCGGTGTCCTCGACGAGCGCCCCGAGCTCCGCGAGCCACGACCGCGCAGAGCCGGCGTCGCGCTCGAGCTCCTCGAGGTCGCGGCGAGCAGCTGCGAGCCCCCGCCAGGCGACCCGGAGCTCGTCGCCGTCGGTCGAGCTGCTCGGCACCGACGAACGCGTCGAGCTGATCGAGCTGGAACGAGGGACGCGCCAGTCGGCGCTGCTCGAACTGCCCGGACATCGCGATCAGTCGCTCGGTGGCGGCCGCGAGGTCGTCCCGGTCGATCGTCCGCCCCCACGCGTACGCACGGGTGCGACCGTCCGCGAACACGCGCCGTGCGAGCACGAGCCCCGGGTCGTCCTCCGGCCGTAGCTCCGCGAGGGCCACCAGCGCCTCGTCCTCGAACAACGCCTCCGGAACCTCGAGCTCGGCCTCGACATAGGCCTCGGACGCCGCCGGCCCCACGTACGACGCGTCGCCACGCGCACCGAGCAGGAGGCCGATCGCCTGCGCGAAGATCGTCTTCCCCGCACCGGTCTCGCCCGTCAGGGCGACGAGGCCCGGCCCGAGCTCCAGCTCCGCAGCACGGATGAGGGCCAGGTTCTCGATCCGCAGACGGCGTAGCACGGAGAGATCGTAGTGCCGGGCGGGCCTCCCGGCCCGCGCCGGAACCCGGGAGCGATCCTTGGCAGCCGCTACGTCGCGAAGGTCGTGCGGTACCGGCTGACGAACGTGACCTCTGGAAGGGTCGCGAGCAGCGACCGCTCGGGGCCGAGCGACACGACGATCCGCTCATGCGCTCCCCGGTCGCCGACGCCATGCCCGTCGACGAGCACGCTCACCGGCACATCGGCAGTGCGGTTCTCGACGACGAGCTCCCGGCCGCGAGGAACGACGAGCGGCCGCGCGTGCAGCGAGTGCGGGGCGACGAACGTGACCGCGCTCGCGTCGATGCCCCACATCAACACGGGCCCACCGTTCGAGAGGTTGTACGCGGTCGAGCCCGACGGGGTCGAGCAGATGAGGCCGTCGCACGAGATCCGGCCGAGGTCTTCGCCGCCCACCGCCCACTCGAGCTCGACCATCCTCCCGAGCTGCGCGCTCGTCACGACGACGTCGTTGACCGCGACGTGGGTCTCGCCTCCCGACTCGACGGTCAGCGTCGGGAGCTCGACGGCGTGGAAGTCGCCCGCGAACGCCCGCGCGACGCCGACCTCGATGTCGTCCGGACCGATCGCGCAGAGGAAGCCCACCCGCCCGAAGTTGACGCCGAGCACCGGCGTGCCGGTGCCGAGGAACCGCTGCAGCGCCCGCAACATGGTGCCGTCGCCTCCGAGGACGAGCGCGAGATCGGCCGTGGTCTCGCCGTCGTGCGGAGCGAGGCCGTGCTTCGCGGCCTCCTCGGCGTCCACGACGACCTCGACCCCCGCGGCGCGGGCGACCGCGAGGACGCGCTCCACCCCGTCGCCGACCTGGTCGGCGCGACCGTGGGTGAGGAGCACCACCCGTCGCACGCGCCGCTCAGCCGACGGCGGCATCGATCCAGCGGGTGACGTCATCGTTGGGGAGAGCCTCCTCGCTCGCGATCAGGTGCACGACGAACTCCCGATTGCCCTTCGGGCCGGGGTGGCCCGAGTCTACGATCCCCGCGACGCGCGCGCCCCACTCCGACGCCCTGGCGCACACGTCCTGCAGGACGCGACGACGCACCTCGGGGTCGCGCACGACGCCCTTCGGGACATCGGCCCTCCCCGCCTCGAACTGCGGCTTCACGAGGACGAGCGCCTGAAAGCCGGGCGCCGCGAGACGCAGCGCGGGAGGCACGACGGAGAGCGCGGAGATGAACGAGACGTCGCAGGTCACGAGCTGCGGTGCGAACGGGAGCGAAGCGAGGTGCCGTGCGTTGGTGCGCTCGAGGACGACGACCCGACCGTCCGCGCGCAGCCGGGGATGGAGCTGGCCGTACCCGACGTCGAGCGCGATCACACGGGCTGCCCCCCGCTGGAGCAGGCAGTCGGTGAACCCGCCCGTCGACGCCCCGATGTCGAGGCAGTCCAGCCCGGAAGGGTCGACCCCGAAGGCGTCGAGAGCGGTCGCGAGCTTCTCCCCGCCGCGCGAGACGAACCGCGGCGGCCGCTCGACGACGAGCTCGACGTCGTCGGCCACCTGATGGCCCGGCTTGTCGAACCCGGGGACGAGGCCGGCGAGGACGAGCGCCTGCGCCTGCGCGCGGCTCTCTGCGAGGCCGCGCTCGACCAGCATCACGTCGAGCCGCTTCTTCATCCCGGGACTCTATTGGCCACCTGTCCGCGTCCTGCCCCGGCCGCGCGCCGGCGTGTGCCTCGTCTCACCCTCGGTCGCCGGCCGGACGTGGCTCGGTCAGGCGGTGCGCACGGCGAGGCCGTCGACGAGCTCGCGGAGCACGCTGGTCTCGGCCTCGAGCGCCTCGAGCCGCTCCCGGGCGCGTTCGGCAGCCTCGGCGGCCAGCGATCTCGCCCCCGACTCGCCGAGCCGCGCGACGTAGCCGTCACCGTCGAGGACGTCGTCGACGACCTGGAAGAGCAGTCCGAGCTCCTCACCGAAGGCGCGCCAGGGCTCCTGCTCGACCGGATCGAGGCCCGCGACCCAGAGCCCCAGTCCCACGGCTGCCGCGAACAGCCGCCCGGTCTTGAGGCGGTGGAGCTCTGCGAGGTCGGCGTCGGCACCGGTGATGTCGAGGAACTGCCCGCCGATCATCCCGAGCGTCGCGTCCGCGAGCTCCCGGGCGATCTCTGGCTCGTCGTACGCGAGGGCGAGGCGCAGCGCCTCGGTGAGGAGCGCGTCGCCGGCGAGGAGCGCGACCCCTTCCCCGTGGGCCACGTGCGCGCTCGGGCGACCCCGCCGCTCGTCGTCGTCGTCCATCGCCGGCAGGTCGTCGTGGACGAGCGAGAACGTGTGGACGAGCTCGAGCGCGACCGCGGCCGGGAGCGCCTCGGACGGAGGCGCTCCGGCGGCCTCGGCGGTGGCGAGGCAGAGCACCGGTCGGATCCGCTTGCCGCCGCCGTCGAGCGCGTACCGCATCGCCGTCTCGAGACCCGAGAGCGACGGTGAGAGCCGGAGATCGCCGAGCCCGCGCTCGACGAGGTCGCGAAGCTCGTCAGGCCCCTGCATCGGCGGCCTGGCGGGCACGCTGGATCTCGGCCTCGATCTGCTTCGCGATCTCCGCGATCTCGACCAGCCCGTCCACCGCTGCATCGACGTCGCCGCCAGCCTGCGACGCCGCCTCCAGGCCGTCCACCCGCACGCGCAGGCGCTCGAGCAGCTCCTCGGCGCGCTGCAGCGACTCGTTCGCGGCGCTCACGACGCGACCGCCTCTCGGTGGACACGGGCGAGAATCCCGTTGACGAGGCCTGCCGCCTCGTCGGTCGCGTAGCGCTTCGCGAGCACCACCGCCTCGTTGATCGCCACCTCCGCCGGCACCGTCCCCTCCTCGAGCTCGTGCACCCCGATCCGCATGATGTTGCGCTCGAGCGTACCCAGCCGATCGGCCGGCCAGCCGGTCGATGCCTCCGTGATCCTCGTGTCGAGCTCCTCGGCATGTGCGGCGACGGCCTCCGCCAGCTCGACGGCGAACGGGTCGGGCTCCCCCTCGAACAGCGACGTCAGAGGGTGCCCGGTGAGATCCCACTGGTAGAGCAGGAAGAGCGCCTGGCGGCGTGCCCTGCGGCGGCTGAGCGCAGCGCTCACGCGTCGACACCGACCACGGTGACGTCCACCGTGGCGGACATGCCGGTCGTCCCCCGCAGGGAGTCCGCGACGGCGCGCTGCGCGCGCTCGCCGGCCTCGGGCATCACCTGGCCGGCAGCGACCGTCAGCGCGATCGAGGCACCGAGCCGATCGCCGGAGGTGTCGAGGTCGACGGCCCGCCGTCCTCGAGCCAGCGCGACGCCCTCCACCTCGGCGACGGCGCCGACGACGAGCGACTCGAGGGCGTCCACGGTGATCTCGACGCGACCGTGCGGGCCGCCGAGGACGAGCGGCTTGCTCATGCGGAGCGCAGCGAGGGGAAGGCCAGGGCCATCTCCTCAAGGTACCCGGTCGAGTACGCCCCCGACGTGAAGCCCGCCGAGCGAAGCACGTCGAGCGCCACGTCGCGCGTGGTCGGGATCCCGACCACCTCGAGCTCCTCCAGCGCGCGGATCGCACGGGCGATCGCGGCGGGCCGGTCGGCATCGTGGACGATGACCTTGGCGATCATCGAGTCGTAGAACGGCGGGATCACCGCGCCGTCTGCGATGGCCGTGTCCACCCGCACGCCCGGGCCGAGCGGCGGACGGAAGCGCTCCACGAGGCCGGGCGCCGGCCGGAACCCGTGCGCAGGATCCTCGGCGTTGATCCGGATCTCGATCGCATGTCCCTGACGCGGAGCGCGGCCGGTGAGCGCCAGACGCTCTCCGGCCGCGACGCGGAGCTGCTCACGCACGATGTCGATCCCGGTCACGGCCTCGCTCACGGGGTGCTCGACCTGGAGGCGGCAGTTGACCTCGATGAAGTACGGCTCTCCCTCGGAGCCGAGGATGAACTCGAACGTCCCGGCGTTGCGGTAGCCCACCTGCCGGCACGCGCGCTCGACCGCGGCCTCCATCGCCTCACGCGTCTCCGGGGTCAGCGCGACGGAGGGCGACTCCTCGACGAGCTTCTGGTGGCGGCGCTGGATCGAGCACTCGCGCTCGCCGAGCGTGAGCACCCCGCCGTGGCCGTCGCACAGCACCTGCACCTCGACGTGCCGGGCCGGGCTGACGGCCTTCTCGAGGTAGAGCGAGCCGTCGGCGAAAGCGGCCTCGGCCTCGGAGGAGGCTGCGCCGAACGCGGCCTCGAGCTCGTCGGCCGCGCCGACGAGGCGCATGCCCTTGCCGCCCCCTCCCGCCGCCGCCTTGAGCAGGACGGGAAAGCCGATCTCCGCCGCGGCCACGCGGATCTCCTCGAGCGACGCGGTGCCCTCGGTTCCCGGGACGAGCGGAACGCCGGCGGCACGCATCTCGTCCTTCGCCTGCGCCTTGTCGCCGAGCCTGTCCATCACGTCGGGCGACGGCCCGACGAACACGAGGTCGTTCTCCTCGCAGGCGCGCGCGAACGCGCTGTTCTCGGCGAGGAACCCGTAGCCCGGGTGGACGGCCTCGCACGCCGTGGTCTCGGCGGCCGCGACCACGTTGGGTATCCGGAGGTAGCTCTCGTTGGCCGCGGGCGGGCCGATGCAGACGGCGTGGTCGGCGAGCCGGACGTGCAGCGCGTCGCGATCGGCGGTCGAGTAGATCGCGACCGCCTCGACGCCGAGCTCGTGCAGCGCGCGGATCACGCGGACGGCGATCTCGCCCCGGTTCGCGACGAGGACCCGGTTGAACACGGCGTCTAGACCGCCGGCGGCTCGTCGACCGGGTCGAGCTCGAAGAGCAGCGACCCGAACTCGACGGGCTGGCCGGTCTCCGCGTGGATCGCCCTGACCCGCCCGTCGACGTCCGCCTTGAGCTCGTTGAAGAGCTTCATCGCCTCGAGCAGGCACAGGGTCTGCCCGGCCATCACGACGTCGCCGACCTCGACGAACGGCGGCGCACCGGGCTGGGGCGCGCGGTAGAACACCCCGACCATCGGCGACTCGACGCGAACCGCGGTCGCGGCGGCACGCGGCACAGGAGCTGCCGTCACGTCGTCCTCCGCCGGCGTCGCTGCGACGGGCTGCGCAAAGGTCTGTGGCTCGTCGGCGCGGCGCACCGAGACCCGCATCCCCTCGTCCTCGATCTCGATCTCCCCGACGCCCGACTCCTGGACGATCTTGACGAGCTCGCGGATCCGCTCGGCGCGCTGTGCGTCGACGTCGCCTGCGAGCAGCGACGCCTCGCGGGAGTGGCGCTGCCTGATGGTGCGCAGCAGCGTCTCGGCCTCCTCGCCGAACATCGCGAGCAGCACGAGATCCTCCTCGGACGAGGCGAGGCCCTCGGCGGCCTCGAGGACGTCCTCGGCACTCGGTGGGTCGTCCTCGAGCGCGGGGGTGTCGACGCCGAGCAGCGCTACGGCCCGCTGCACGGTCTCGTCCACGGGCGCCGGGGTCGCCCCGTATGCGCCCTCCACCAGCAGCCGGAACTCGTCGAGCACCGAGCCGTACCGGCGCGCGGAGAGGACGTTGAGGAGCGCCTGGGATGCGAGGATCTGCCCGATCGGTGCGGCGAGCGGCGGCCACCCGGCCTCGGCCCTCACGACCCCGACCTCGGTGAGGGTGTCGAGGAGCCGGTCGCCCGCGCCGTTGGCCCGGAGGTGGACGTCGAGCGCGGCGACGAGACCTGCCGGCAGGTCGTACTCGGCGGCGCGGACCGCGATTCGTGGTGCGACCGGGGCCACCGGCTCGTCTCCGATGTGCTCGTCGATCACGTCGGACGCCTGCCAGAGGCGCTCGATCGAGACACCCGTCTCGCGCCCGAGGCCGTGCAGCGCCTCCACGAGGGACTCGCCGGCGACGCGGTGCAGGGTGAGGGCGAGGGGATACACTGCGGTCGCGACAAGATCGGCGCCGACGCGGGTGGCGACGATCGCGTTCACCAGCCCTGTTCCTGCGGCGCCCTGCACGTACAGCCCGACCGGGAGGCTCGTCGCCTCGCCGATCCGCTGGACGAGCTCCTCGGTCAGGTGCGGGAGCAGCGCGTCGGTCGGGTCGTTGAGGACGATCCGCGTCGCGCCGAGCTCGGGCAGGCGCTTGGCCGCCTCGACGAGGGCGTCGATCTCGCCGCTGCGCCCGCGGCTGTAGACCAGCCCCGCGTGGAACGTCTTGCCCGCGGCGACGACTGCGGCAGCGGCCTCCCGCAGGTTCATGACGTCGTTGAGCGGGTCGTGGAGCCGGAAGACGTCGATGCCGTTGTCTGCCGCGCACGAGACGAACCGCTGGACGATGTCGTCCGAGACGGGGCGCGAGCCGACGAGGAACCGGCCGCGGAGGGCGATGCCGAGGGGCGTGGTGGTGCGCGCGTCGAGCGCGCGGATCCGCTCCCACGGGCTCTCGAGGCCGCGCCGGACGGCGGTGTCGAAGACGCCGCCACCGGAGACCTCGAGGCAGGCGAGGCCGGCACCGTCGAGGATCTCGGCGATGCGGAGGACCTCTCCGGTCGGGACGCGGCCGACGAGCGGCTCCTGCGAGAGCAGCCGGATCGTCGTGTCGACGAGCTGCGGCACGGGTGGGAACTTACCGTGCGCGGCGGTAGGCCCGCCGGTCGTCCGCGCTGGAGACGGGCTAGCCCGTGTCGGAGGCGACCGCGACGCTCTCGAGCACGACCCCTTGCGCCCGCGGATCCGCGGGATCGTCGTCGAGCTCGGCCACGACCTCGGCGCCCTCGGCGAGCGTCCCCATGCTCGCGTCCTCGAAGTGCTCCGCGAAGTGCTCCGGCGTGAAGTGGGAGAGCGCGCCGAGCCACACGGTCACGCGGGTGACGCGCGCACCGCCCTCCGCCTCGGCGACCGCCAGGATCTTCCTCATGAGGTCGTCCATCAGGGCCTTCTCGTGCATCACGCCTCCCGATCGTCGAGCGTGCGCAGGACGGTGGCGACGGCCTCGTCGAGCGCGTCCTCCACCGCCGGCGTCACAGGGTCGCCCATGCCGAAGGCACGGCCCTCGATCCCGACCAGCACGACCCGGTTCGGCGCGCGTCCGAGCACCTCGGCGAGCGCGAGCGCGTCGGTCACGGCAAGGGCGTGCGTCGAGGCGAGACCCGGGTCGCGCGGAAGCCTCCCGTCGTCTGCGCCCACGCGATGGATCGTCCCCACGCACGCGCTGGAGCGAACGGCATCGACCACGACGAGGAGGTCGAGCCCGTCGATCTGCTCGATGAGGCGGGTCGGCTCGTCGCCGCAGTCGAGCACCGCGAGCCCGTGCTCGGCCAGGCGGTCGCCGACGAGCGGGCCCACGGCGTCGTCGCCCCGGTAGCGGGATCCGAGCACGGCGACAGCCGATCTCACAGACGCTCGATCCGGAAGTCCAGGAAGTGGGTCGCGCAGGAGATGCACGGGTCGTAGTTGCGGATCGCCTGCTCGCAGCGATGCCCGAGCTCGTCGTCGGAGAGGTCGAGCGAGCGACCAACGACGCCGACGAGGTCCTCCTCGATCCGCTTCTGGTTCTGCGAGGTCGGAGGGACGATCTTCGCGTCGAGGATGGCGCCGTCGGCGTCGACCTCGTACCGGTGCCAGCAGATCCCGCGCGGCGCCTCCGTGCACCCGTGGCCGGTTCCCGCGCGGGGCTCGAGCGGGACGAACGGCCGCTCGGGCTCCTCGTACGCCGCGATCAGTCGCAACGCCTCGTCGGCGGCGTACACCGTCTCGACGGCGCGGACGACGATGCTGCGGAACGGGTTCGTGACGACCTGCCCGAGACCCGCTTCGCGTGCCGCCTCCTTCGCGACGTCGGAGAGCTCGTCGTAGTTGAGCGCGTACCGCGCCAGCGGGCCGACGAGGTAGCTGCCGACGCCGGCGAGCGTCGAGTGGAGCGCATTGGAGCGCTCGACGTGCGACTCGGTGAAGTGCTCCTCGTACTCGTCGACCGCGATGTCCAGCCCGCCGCTCGAGACGATCCGGCCACGCTCGATCGGATACTCGCCCGGCTGACGCAACGAGACGAAGCAGTAGTCGGCGTCGTAGTCGGGGAAGTCGAAGGACGAGACCCAGCGCACGAGGTCGAGCGAGGCCTCACGCGCCCACTCGAGCTCCGGGACGAGCGTCGCGAGCTCGCGCTTCGTCGGCGCGCGGTAGAAGCCGCCGACCCGAAGGTTGATCGGGTGCACCTCGCGGCCACCGACGACGCGCATCACCTCGTTGCCCGCCTTCTTCAGGCGCAGGGCCATCTCGACGAGATCGCGCCGGTCGCGCGCGAGCTCGACGGCGCCGTCGTATCCGAGGAAGTCGGGCGCGTGCAGCATCGCGGTGTGGAGCACGTGGCTCTCGATCCACTCGCCGCAGTACACCAGCCTGCGCAGGCTGCGCAGGTCGTCGGGGAGCTCGACGCCGCAGAGCGCCTCCATCGCGTTGCACGAGCTGGCGATGTACGCGATCGGGCAGATCCCGCAGATCCGCGCGGTGATGTCGGGGGCCTCGGTGAACTGCCGTCCACGCAGGAGCGCCTCGAAGAACCGCGGCGGCTCGAAGATCCGGAACTCCACGTCCTCGACGCGGTCGCCGCGCACCGTGACCTTCATCGCGCCCTCGCCCTCGACGCGGGCGAGGTAGTCGGTTCGGATCTCGCGTGTCTCGGCGCCGGTCTCAGGCTCGCTCAAGGGTCTCACTCGCCTCCCTGAACGCCGGGGCGTTCGCGTTGAAGGTTCGCAGGCTCCGCACGATCATGCCGTCGTCGGCGCCGAGCGCGCGCCACTGCTCGGCGAGCGCCGCCACGTTCGGCGACTCCATCGGACCGAAGCAGCCATAGCACCCGCGATCGTACGCGGGGCAGAGCGCGCCGCAGCCTCCGTGGGTGACGGGGCCGAGGCACGGCGTTCCCTTGGCGACCATCACGCACGGCGTCCCACGCGACTTGCACTCGACGCACACGCTGGTCGAGGGGAGGTTCGGCGGACGGCCGGCCAGCAGCGCCAGGAGCGTCTCGACGAGCTGCGTCTTCGAGATCGGGCAGCCGCGGAGCTCGAGATCGACGGGCACGTGATCGGCGATCGGGGTCGACTCGGCAAGCGTGGAGATGAACTCGGGCGAGGCGTAGACGACGGGGATCCACTCCTTCACGTCGACGAGGTTCCGCAGCGCCTGGACGCCACCCGACGTCGCGCAGGCGCCGATCGTGACGAGAAGCCGCGACTGACGCCGGATCGAGACGATGCGCTCGACGTCGTGGGGCGTGGTGACCGACCCCTCGACGAGGGAGACGTCGTACGGGCCCTCGACCTCGGCGCTCGTCGCCTCGGGGAAGTAGGCGATCTCGACCGCGCCTGCGAGCGCCAGGAGCTCGTCCTCGCAGTCGAGGAGGCTGAGCTGGCACCCGTCGCACGACGAGAACTTCCACACGGCGAGCTTGGGTCTCGCGGTCGCCTCGCTCACAGCTCTCGCACCTCCATCAGCCGCTCGACGTGGTCCAGCCGGAACACGGCGCCGTCCCGGCAGATGAGGCACGGGCCGAGCTGGCAGTGCCCGCAGTGCCCGAGGCCGCAGTGCATGTTCCGCTCCATGGAGACCCAGATGCGCTCCCGCGCCAGGCCGCGGTCGCGGAGCGCCCGGGCGGCGTAGGTCATCATGATCTCCGGGCCGCAGACGAAGGCGACCGTGCGCTCGGGGTCGAACGCCGCCCGCGGGACGAGGGTCGTGACGACCCCCACCTTCCCCCGCCACGTCGCCCCTGCTGCGTCGACCGTCACGCCGACGTCGAGGTCGAACCGCCCGCGCCACTCCTCGAGCTCGCGCGGGTAGAGCAGGTCGCCTGGCGTCCTCGCTCCGACGAGGAGGGTCACGGACGCGAAGTCGTCGCGCCGCGAGAGGACGTCGTACAGCGCCGGGCGCAAGGGGGCCAGGCCGATGCCGCCGGCGATGATCACGAGGTCGCCGCCGACGGCCTCGTCGAGGGGCCACGTCGTCCCGAAGGGGCCACGCACTCCGATCACCGTGCCCGGCTCGCTCGCGCACAGCCGGGCCGTGACGGCTCCGACGGAGCGGATCGTGTGCGTCAGCCCGCTCATCCGGACAGGGTTGCCGCTCGTGGAGATCGGCACCTCCCCCACGCCCGGCGCGTAGAGCATGTTGAACTGGCCCGGGCGCGGCCGGATCGACTCACCGAGGGGCTCGAGCTCGAGCGTCCACGTGTCGGCCGTCTCGGCGCTGCGCTCGACGACCCGGTAGGGCACCGGGGTCATGGCGCCCCGAGGCGGGGCGAGGCTAGTTGTCGCTGCTTCCATACACGTCCAGCAGCCGCAGCTGCGTTCGCTCCAGCCGGTCGATCGCGAGCCGCGCGAATCGCTGCATCAGCTCGTAGCCCAGCTCGTGATCCGACTCGATCTTCCCGCGGAGGCAGACGCCGTCGAACGAGATCGCGCCCACGTCCTCCGCAGCGCGCATCCCCAGATGCCACTGGTACGGCGGGAAGAGCCACGACCAGCCGACGACCTCTCCCGGCTCGACCGTCTCGATCACGAGCGGCCCACGACCGGGCGCGTGCAGCTCGAGCGCCACCCGTCCTCGGCGGACGAGCATGAACGTGTCCGCCGGGTCGCCCTCGGCCACGATCACCCTCCCCTCCGGGAACGCCTCGTTGCGGGCGCAGCCCGCGATCAGCGCGAGCGTCTCGTCGTCCAACCCCTCGAACACCGGGATCCCTCCCAGGAGCTCAGCGAGCGTATGCACCGTCCACCTCCCCGTCCGTCTCCTTGATCGCCGCCAGCTCCCTGGTCACGTCGATGCCGACGGGGCACCACGTGATGCACCGTCCGCAGCCGACGCAGCCGGAGGTGCCGAACTGGTCGATCCATGTCGCGAACTTGTGAGTGAGCCATTGGCGGTAGCGGGCGCGTGGGCTCGGTCGCACGCTCCCGCCGTGGATGTACGAGTAGTCGACGGAGAAGCACGAGTCCCACTGCCGCCAGGCCTCCGCCGCGCCGTCGAGCGTGGTGACGTCGTCGACCGACGAGCAGAAGCAGGTCGGGCACGCGAGCGTGCAGTTCGCGCAGCTGAGGCAGCGCTCTGCGACGTCGGCGAAGCGAGGGTGGTCGAGGTTGCGCAGGAGGAGGTCGTGGACGTCGCCCGCCTCGACCGTCCGCCCCATCCGGCCCGCCGCCTCGTCGGTGACGCGTGCCGCGGCCTGGAGGTCGTCGTCGGTCGCGTCGGTCCCGGGCAGGCCCGCGAGCAGCGCGGCCCCACGCTCGGTGCCCGCGCGCGCGACGAGCCTCGTCGGCTCTCCGGGCAGCTCGGTCAGCACGACGTCCGCGCCGTCTCCGACGCGCGGCCCGGTGCCCATCGACGTGCAGAAGCACGTCCCGCCAGGCTCACCGCAGTCGACGGCGACGATGAACGCGCCCTCGCGCCGCGCTCCGTAGTCGCGCTCGGGATATCGCCCGCCGAGGAACACGCGATCCTGGATCCCGATCGCGTGGAGATCGCACGCGCGGACGCCGACGAGCGCGAGCGGCCGGTCGGGGGCCGGTTCCTCCTCGAACGCGATCGTCCCGTCCTCCGAGCGCGCGCTCCAGAGGCGCACGCGGGCCGGGTGCAGCCAGCGCTTCCAGGCGTGCGGGGTCGTGGCGAACCCGAAGAGCGCATCGTCGTCGCGGCGGACGAGGCGATACCTCGCGGCCTCCTGCTCCTCCGTCCAGCCGCGCGGCAGATCGTCGACCCCGTCGATCTCGTCGAGGACGATCACGCCGTCTCGCACGGTCGGGCCGATCACGCGGAATCCCTGTTCGGCGAGCGTCCCGAGCAGGGCGTCGAGGCCTCCGAGCTCCAGGATGCGTGCGTGGGTGGCGACGGCGCTCACGTTCACCTCCATCGTCCCGATGCGAGGAGGGCAGTGCATCCGTACCCGACGTCGGAGCCGTTCGGGTTTCCCGCACGTCGCCGGCGGTGCGGCACCGTTGCCCTGCGGACTTCGCGCGGGCAGTCTCCCGGGATGACGGTGCAGCTGCCTCCCGCCCGGCGACGGCTCCGCGTGCGCGGCGTCGTGCAGGGGGTCGGCTTCCGCCCGCACGTCCACCGGCTCGCGACCCTGCACGGCCTCACGGGAACCGTGCTGAACGACGGCGACGGCGTGGTGATCGACGTCGAGGGAGATGCGTCGGCTCTGGACGCGTTCGCGGCCGAGCTCGTCGCCGAGGCGCCTCCACTGGCGCGCATCGCGGCGGTCACGACGGAGACCCCCGCCACGGGCGGCCCGCCGTCCGCCGAGGGCTTCCGCATCGTCGAGAGCGTCGCCACCGGCGCGACCGCGCTGATCCCACCCGACGTGGCGACGTGCGACGACTGCCTGCGCGAGCTCTTCGACCCCTCGGACAGGCGCTACCGGTACCCCTTCGTCAACTGCACCCAGTGCGGCCCCCGGTTCACCATCGTCACCTCGGTGCCCTACGACCGGCCGCGCACGACGATGGCAGGCTTCCCTCTCTGCCCTGCGTGCCGCGCCGAGTACGAGGATGCGACCGACCGCAGGTTCCATGCCGAGCCGATCGCCTGCCCGGTCTGCGGCCCGCGGCTCTCGATGCCGCTCGAGGACGCGGTCGCCGTCCTGCGCGACGGCGGAATCGTCGCGGTGAAGGGCCTCGGCGGCTACCACCTCGCCTGCCTCGCGGGCGATCCGGGCGCGGTCACGCGGCTGCGGGCACGCAAGCACCGCGAGGAGAAGCCTCTCGCCGTGCTAACGGGCGATCCCTCGCTCCTCGCCGTCCTGACGGACGAGGAGAGCGCGTTGCTGGCCTCGCCCGCGCGGCCGATCGTCCTGGCACGCCGTCGCGACGATTCGCCGCTCGCCGAGGGCATCGCCCCCGGCTCACCGCTCGTCGGGCTGATGCTCCCCTACACGCCCCTGCACCACCTCCTCCTGCACGACGTCGGGGAGCCGCTCGTGCTGACGAGCGGCAACCTCACGGACGAGCCGATCGCGATCGAGGACGACGACGCGCGTCGGCGGCTGGGCGAGATCGCCGACCTGATCCTCGCGCACGACCGCCCGATCCACCGGCGCTGCGAGGACTCCGTGCTGCGCGCGCGGTTCCCGATCAGGCGGTCTCGGGGGCTCGTCCCCGAGCCGATCGAGCTCCCGGTCGCCCCGCCCGTCCCGCTGGTGGCGGTCGGCGCGCAGCTGAAGAGCACGTTCTGCGTCGTGCGAGGCACCGAGGCGTTCGTCTCACCCCACCTCGGTGACCTCGACTCCGAGGCCGCCTACCGCGCCTTCCGGGCGGACCTCGCGCTCTACACGTCGATGCTCGGCGTCGAGCCGGAGGCGATCGCGTGCGATCTGCACCCCGACTACCTCTCGACCCGCTGGGCCCGCGACCGGGGCCTGCCGGTCGTGGACGTCCAGCACCACCACGCGCACGCGGCAGCCTGCCTCGCCGAGCACGGCGAGACGGGCCCGGCGCTCGCGATCGTCCTCGACGGGACGGGCCTCGGGTCGGACGGGACGATCTGGGGCGGCGAGATCCTCTCTGTCGACCTCTCGACCTCCGAGCGGCTCGCGCACCTCGAGCCGCTGCTGCTCCCCGGCGGCGACGCCGCCGTGCGCGAGCCGTGGCGCGTCGCTGCTGCCGTTCTGGAGCAGGCGGGCCGGGCCGTCCCCTGGGAGGCATGGGCGACCGTCCGGGCGTCGCTCCGGGTGAACGCGCCGGCCTCGACGGGCGCTGGCCGGCTCTGCGATGCCGCCGCGGCGCTCCTCGGCGTGCGCGAGCGGGTCTCGTACGAGGGGCAGGCGGCGATCGAGCTGGAGCACCTCGCCGGCGAGACACGCGCAGCGCCGTATCCGTGCGACGTCACCGGCGACACGATCCGCAGCACCGACCTCCTCCTGGCCGTCGCAGACGACCTCGCGGCGGGACGACCACGAGACGAGATCGCCGCGGCGTTCCACGAGGGCCTCGCGCTCGCCGTCGCGCGGGCGTGCCTCGCGGCGGCCGACACGACGACCGTCGTTCTCTCCGGAGGCTCGTTCCAGAACCTGCGGCTACTGGACGCGGTGGGCAGGCACCTGCGCGACGATGGGCGCCGCGTGCTCGAGCACCAGCGCGTGCCGCCGAACGACGCTGGCATCTCCGTTGGACAGGCGGCGGTCGCTGCCGCGAGGATGTCGACATGTGCCTAGGGATCCCCGGACAGGTGCTCGAGGTCGTCGACCGCGACGGCGGGCTCGCACGGGTCGACATCTCCGGCGTCCGGCGCGAGGTGAGCGTTGCGCTCGTCGACGAGCCGGCCCGCCCGATCGAGCCGGGCGACTGGGTGCTCGTCCACGTCGGCTTCGCCCTCGCCCGGATCGACGAGGACGAGGCCGCCACCACGCTGGCGCTCCTGCGCGAGGCGATCGACCACCAACGCGAGCTCGACGAGCTCCGCGCGGGCACGGTCACGTGACGTCGGAGCGCTGCCTCACCTGCTCCGACGAGGCGGTCGCCGCGCGGGTGACCGCGGTCGACGGCGCGGAGGCCATGGTCGCGCTCCCCTCCGGCGGGGAGGAGCGCGTCGCGCTCGACCTCGTTCCCGACGCCGCCGTCGACGAGCTGCTCCTGTGCCATGCGGGCATCGCGCTCGCCCGGCTGGAGGTTGCGCCGTGAGGTACGTCGACGAGCTGCGCGACCCCGAGGCGGCCCGCGCCCTTGCAGCCGAGATCGCCGACCTCGTCGAGCCCGGACAGGCGGTGCGGATCATGGAGATCTGCGGCGGGCACACGCACGCGATCTACCGCCACGGCCTCGAGGACCTCCTCCCGTCGGAGATCGAGCTCGTCCACGGCCCCGGCTGTCCGGTGTGCGTGATCCCGCTCGGCCGGGTCGACGACGCGATCGCGCTCGCCGAGACCGACGGCGTCACGCTGGCGACCTTCGGCGACATGATGCGCGTCCCTGGCGGTGACGGCTCGCTGCTCGAGGCGAAGGCGCGAGGCGCGGACGTGCGGATGGTCTACTCGCCCCTCGACGCGCTCGCGCTCGCGCGCAAGGAGCCCGACCGCCACGTCTGCTTCCTCGCGATCGGCTTCGAGACCACCGCACCTGCGACCGCGATCACGCTGCGGCGCGCGCGCGCCGAGGGCGTCGGGAACTTCTCGGTCTTCTGCAACCACGTCCTGATCGAGCCGCCGCTGCGCGCGATCCTCGAGACGCCGGGCCTCGCGGTCGACGCCTTCATCGGCCCGGGGCACGTCTCGAGCGTGATCGGAACCGAGGCCTACGACTGGGTCGCCCGGGACTACGGACGCCCGGTCGTCGTCACCGCCTTCGAGCCGCTCGACCTCCTGCTCGCGATCGCGATGATCCTCCGCCAGCGCACGGAGGGGCGTTGCGAGGTCGAGAACCAGTACACCCGAGCGGTGCTGCCACAGGGGAACCCGCGCGCCCTCGAGGCGATCGCCGAGACGATGGAGGTGCGCGAGGACTTCGAGTGGCGCGGCCTCGGCGCCCTTCCGCGCAGCGCGCTGCGCCTGCGGGAGTGCTACGCGGCCTGGGACGCGGAGCGCCTGTTCACCGTGCCCGGCCGCCGCCTCGAGGATCCGAAGGCCTGCCGCTGCGGCGAGGTGCTCACGGGACGACTGAAGCCCTGGGAGTGCGGCGTGTTCGGGACGGCGTGCACCCCTGAGAAGCCGCTCGGTACCTGCATGGTCTCGAGCGAGGGAGCGTGCGCGGCGTTCTACGCGTACGGGCGTCGCCGCCGACCGCAGCCGGTGGAGCTCCCCGCCGGTGCCTAGACGCCGCGCCGTCCTGCGGGACGAGCGCATCACCCTCGCCCACGGCGCAGGCGGGAAGGCGACCCGCGACCTCGTCGAGGCGCTCTTCGCCGAGGCGTTCGCGAACGAGGCGCTGGAGCCGCTCTCCGACAGCGCGATCCTCCCCGGCGCGGAACGCCTGGCGCTGACGACGGACGCCTACGTCGTCCGCCCGCTCACCTTTCCCGGCGGCGACATCGGCGCGCTCGCGGTGCACGGGACGGTCAACGACCTGGCCGTGGCGGGCGCGACCCCGCGCTGGCTCACGGCCGCGTTCGTGATCGAGGAGGGCTTCCCGGTGGCGGAGCTGCGGACGATCGTCCACTCGATGGCCGAGGCGGCGCGCGCATCGGGCGTCGCAGTCGTCGCGGGAGACACGAAGGTGGTAGAGCGCGGGAAGGCCGACGGGCTGTACGTCACGACCGCGGGGGTCGGCGAGCTCGCGGACGGCCTCGGGCTCTCGCCGTCCCGCGTGCGCCCGGGCGACCGCGTGCTGCTCTCGGGCTCCCTTGGGGATCACGGGATGGCCGTCCTCGTCGCACGCGGCGACCTCGCGCTCGAGTCCGACCTCCGCAGCGACACGGCCCCGGTGCACGAGCTGGCGGCGTCGCTCACCGCCCTCGGCCCCGGGCTGCGCTGGATGCGCGACCCCACCCGCGGCGGGCTCGCGACCGCGCTGAACGAGCTGACCGCGGGCGCGGGCCTGTCGTTGCGCCTGCGCGAGGACGCGATCCCGCTGCGTCGCGAGGTGCGCGGCGCGTGCGAGGTGCTCGGGATCGACCCGCTCTACGTCGCAAACGAGGGCAAGCTCGTCGCAGTGCTCGACCCCGCGATCGCCGACACGGCGCTCGCCGCGCTGCGCTCGCATCCACTCGGGGCCGAGGCGGCGCTGATCGGCGTGGTCGAGGACGACCCGGACGCGCTCGTCCTCCTCGACACCGCCCTCGGCGGCAGCCGCATCGTCGACGTGATGGTCGGCGACCCCTTGCCTCGCATCTGCTGAGCGGGGCGGGCACCCAAGCCTGCCCGGACGCCTCGGCAGGAGGCACCGGCGCACCGGTGCCTCCTGCCGTCATACGCGCCTGCTACTCGGGAAGAGCCTCGCCCGACCCGCCGAGCTCGGACGGGAAGTCCTTGAGCTTCGGCAGCCCGTCGTGCATCGGCAGCACCGTGGACTCGTAGTTGACGTGGACGCCGGGCTCGAACGGGAACGTCGGGATCGTCGCCGCGTAGACGTCCACGAGGCCCCACAGCGGATGGCGCGTCAGCAGATGCCCTCCGCACTTCGTGCACCACTGGCGGTAGCTTCGCTCGTTCGCGTTGTACTCGCCGATCAGCTCCTCCCCCTGGGTGATCTCGACCGCGTCGGTCGGCCAGAGAGTGAACGCGTTGACCGGGCCTGCCGACCAGCTCCGGCACGCCTTGCAGTGGCAGTAGCCGGCGCCGGCGGCGTCGCCGGTAACGACGAGCTTGACGGCCCCGCAGTAGCACTGCCCTTCGTAGGTCTTCTCGGCCGAGCTCATGAGCGTCTCCTTGTCGGTTCCAGAACGGTGGCGGCACCCTATAACGCCGGGTCCCTTGGCACCAGGACGCCCTGCGGAACTACCTGCTCCGATCGTCGACCGCGTGTCGTCGCAGCGCCCCGTGCCTGCGCCGGCGTTCGGGAAGTCGCATGAGCCGGAGTGGTGTCCGCGTGCTGTCGACCCGCGGCCGGCAGCGCAGTCATCGAACGCAGCGGCGTGCTGTGGGTGGTGCAATAGGATCGCGCCGTGGCGTTCACGCTCAGGAACATCAAGGAGGATCTGGAGGACATCGGCTCGCTGTTCAACGGCGCGCCCGATCTGGAGTTCCGCGCGGCGACCAAGCCACTCGAGCTCGAGCAGTCCAGTCTGAGCTACCAGCGCGTCCCGCCCGGCTATCGCTTTCCGTACGGTCACACGCACGTGACGCAGGAAGAGGTGTACGTCGTGTTGCGCGGAGGTGGGCGGATGAAGGTCGACGACGAGATCGTCGAGCTCGAGGAATGGGACGCGGTGCGCGTCCCGCCTGGCACGTGGCGCGGCTACGAGGCCGGCCCGCAGGGCCTCGAGCTCCTCGTCATCGGCGCGCCCAACCTCGGAGAGGACCCGCGCGCCGACGTCGACGGACGGCGCGACTGGTGGACTGACACGTAGGGCAACCCTGCTCCAGCGTAATCACGCTCGGCAGGAGGGGGCGAGGCTGAAGCCACGCCTCACGCCCACGCGCCGTCCCTACGCCCAGCGTCGTCGATCACAGGGGCGTGGCTCCAGCCTCGCCCCACCGGCTCCGCTGTGCGGCGGCGTCAGGCCCGGGAGATGTAGCGCGCGTCGCGGGGGTCGACCTTGACGCGGTCGCCCACGTTCACGAAGAGCGGCACCTGCACGACGGCGCCCGTCTCGAGCGTCGCCGGCTTCGTCACGTTCGAGACCGTGTCGCCCTTGACGCCCGGCTCGGTCTCGGCGACCGCGAGCTCGACCGACGAGGGCATCTGCAGCCCCGACGGCTTGCCGTTCACCTGGAGGATCTGCACGGTCGAGGACGGGAGCATGTACGCGAGCTCGTCGGCGACGCTCGGCGTCGGCAGGCCGAACTGCTCGAACGTCTCCTCGTCCATGAAGTGCGCCTCGGAGCCGTCGTCGTAGAGGAACTGGACGTTCCGCACCTCGGTGTGGACGCGCGCGAACTTCTCGCCGGCCCGGAACGTCTCGTCGACGACCGCGCCCGAGTCGAGGTTCTTGAGCTTCGTCCGCACGAACGCGCCGCCCTTGCCCGGCTTCACGTGCTGGAACTCGACGATCCGCCACACCGAGCCCTTGTGCTCGATGTGCATCCCGTTCTTGAAGCGGTTGGTGTCGACGATGTCTGCCACGACGGCGAGCAGGGTACCTGCCCGGTAGCGGCGGGCGTGGTTGGATGCGGCATGGCCGTCGCTCGCCCACCGCGTGGAAAGGCGCTCGCGGGCGTCGAGGTCTCGCCTGCCGACGCACGCCGGATCGCGATCCGCGCTCAGCTGCTCGACGGCGCGGCGACGAGCGTCCACGACACCGTTCGCGGGCTCGGCTTCCTCCAGCTCGACCCGATCGCGAAGGTGGCGACGCCGCAGGAGCTCGTCCTCTGGAGCAGGCTCGGACAGCACGACCGGGCCGAGCTCGACCGTCTGCTCTGGGACGAGCGGGCGCTCTTCGAGTGGCACGCCTTCGTCTGGCCGGTGGAGTCACTGCCGCTCGTCCGTGGCCTCATCCGGCGCTGGCGGACGTCGACGCGCTACTCGCACGAGCGCTGGGTGCGCGAGTTCGTCGCCGAGAACCCCCGGTTCCGGCGGTACGTCCTCCGCGAGCTCGAGCGGCGCGGGCCGCTCCCGGGGCGCGAGCTCGCCGATCACGCCAAGGGCGAGCCCGAGGACCACCGCTGGTACGGCTCCCGCCGGGTCGGGCTGATGCTGGAGTCGCTCCACCTGCGCGGCGAGATCGCCGTCGCCGGTCGCCGGGGCCGACAGCGCCTGTGGGATCTCGCCGAGCGCGTCTACCCGCCGAGCGATTCGATGACCGTCAGGGAAGCCGAGCACGCCTACGCCGAGCAACGACGACGCGCGGAGGGCGTGCGCCTCGAGGGCGAGCGCTGGCTCGCGCACCCCGATGCGCCGCGACGCGCGTCCCGTGCCCGACCGGGCGACGCTGCTCTCGCCCTTCGACCGGCTGATCCACGACCGCGACCGCGCGGAGGCGCTCTGGGGGTTCCGCTATCGGCTCGAGATGTACGTGCCTGCGGCGAAGCGCGAGTACGGGTACTACGTCCTGCCGCTGCTCGTCGGGGACGAGCTCGTGGGTCGCGTCGAGCCGGTGCTCGACCGCAGCGCCGGCGTCCTCCGGGTGGTCGGGGCCTGGGGCGACACCTCCCGGGCGCCCGAGGCGCTGACCTCGCTGGCGAGCTTCCTCGGCGCCGAGCTCGACGCGCCGTAGGGTCGGACTCGCCCGCGTGCACCCACCACCGGCCCGGACCCGCCCGCGGCGGGAGGGGCAAGCCCCTCCCCTACGCACATCCCGACACCCTCCACCGCCAACCAACAACGACCCCTCCTCGCCACCGTAGGGGCCGGGCTCGCCAGGCCCGCACCCACCACCGATCCGCCACCGACGGGAGGGGCAAGCCCCTCCCCTACGAGACGACGATCAGATCCTTGGTGAACGTCGTGAGCCGCTCGCACCCGTCGGTCGTGACGAGGACGAGGTCCTCGATCCTGCACCCCGACATCGCCGTCGAGGTAGATCCCGGGCTCGACGGTGACGACGTTGCCCTCGGCAAGCACGTCGGCCGACTCCGGCCGCAACGTCGGGCCCTCGTGGATCTCGATGCCGACGCCGTGCCCGAGTCCGTGCCCGTACCTCTCGGCGAGGCCGGCCTCGGCGATAGCGACGCGTGACGCTGCGTCGACGTCCTTCCCCGCGGCGCCCGGTCGCACGGCGGCGAGCCCGTCCAGCTGGGCCTGCAGGCACAGCGCGTAGAGGCCGGCAAGACGCTCGTCCTCTCCCGTGAGGAACGTCCGCGTGCAGTCCGAGCGGTACCCGTCCACCACGCAGCCCGTGTCGACGATCACCATCGTCCCGGCGGGGATCGGCACGTCGCGCGGCTCCCCATGCGGGCGTGCCCCCATCTCCCCGGCACCCACCATCGTGTCGAAGGCGCTGCCTTCGGCACCGAGCTCGCGGAACCGCCGGTCGATCTGCCAGGCGAGCTCCCGCTCGGTGCGGCCGACGAACCGCTCCTCCGCCAGCTCGGCGTAGACGAGGTCGGACAGCTCGGCGGCGCGACGGATCGCCGCGAGCTCGCTCTCGTCCTTCACCGCCCGCAGCGCCTCGACCCGGCCCGAGAGAGGCGCGACCTCGACGCCGCCGAGACGCAGGGCCTCCCACGCGGTGTGGCTGAGGTGATCGGGATCCGCGGCGATCGACCTTCCCGCGAGCAGCTCGGCGAGGGACGTCGTCACAGCCCGCTTCGTCTGCACGAACGAGACGCTCGGGCAGCGCCCGCGCCGCGTCGGCGTAGCGGAAGTCGGTGTAGAGCGTCGCGTCGCCGGCTGGATCGACCAGGAGCGCCGCGTTCGAGCTGTCCACGAGGCCGCTCAGGTAGCGGACGTTCGCAGGCTTCGTCACGAGCAGCGGCCCCTCGAGCCCGGCGGCCAGGCGTTCGATCCGGCTGCCGTTCATCCGTCGTTTGCCGCGCGCATCAGCTCCAGGGCCTCGCGGTAGCCCTCGAACCCCTTCCCCACGATCCTGTGGGTCGCCAGCCCCTCGAGGACGCTCACCCGCCGCCACTCCTCACGGTGATCGACGTCCGAGAGATGCACCTCGACCACGACGCCCGCGAACGGCTCGAGCGCATCGCGGATCGCCCAGCTGTAGTGCGTCCACGCGCCGGGGTTGACGATGATCCCGTCGGCGTTGTCGAGCGCCGCGTGGAGGAATCCGACGTACTCGCCCTCGTGGTTCGTCTGGCGGCAGCGGACGTGCAGCGCACAGCTCGCGGGCCCAGCCGTAGATCGTCGTCTCGAGGTCCTGCAGCGAATCGGAGCCGTAGACCGCGGGGTTGCGGCGGCCGAGCTGGTCGAGGTTCACCCCGTTGAGGACGTCGATTCGCACGGCGCCGACTCTACGCGATGAGTGCGTCGAGGGCGGCGCGCACCTCGGCCTCCGCCACCTCGACCCCCCAGCGCGGCCGGCCGGGTGCATCGAGCAGCACGAGCCGCGGCGCGCCGCCGCGGGCCTTCTTGTCGCGGGCGAGCGCCGCCCAGGCAAGGTCGCGGTCGACGGCGACCGGCTCGGGCGAGAGCACCCGCTCCACCGTCCCAGCCTCGTCGGGCCGCCCCGAGAGGCGCAGCGCCGCGAGCAGCCCGAGCGCGACGGCGCGACCATGCGCGAGCCGGTACCCCGCGGCCGCCTCGAGCGCATGCGCGAACGTGTGCCCGAGGTTCAGCACGTTGCGGCGCCCGCGGTCGTGCGGGTCGTCGAGACAGATCGCCGACTTCACCGCCGCGCAGCGCCGCACCATCTCGGGCTCCGGCAGCTCCCAGAGGGGTTCGCCGACGAGCAGACCCGTCTTCACGACCTCGGCCATCCCGTTCAGGCGCTCCTCGTCGGGGAGCGTCTCGAGCAACGAGGGGTCGATCACGACCGCCGCGGGCCAGTGGAACGCGCCGACGACGTTCTTCGCGCCCGGGAGGTCGATCGCGGTCTTCCCGCCGATCGCCGCGTCGACCTGGCCGACCAGCGAGGTCGGCACGGCCGTCCAGTCGACGCCGCGCATGTAGGTGGCCGCCGCGAAGCCGACGACGTCGGTCGTGCAGCCGCCCCCGAGGGCGACGATCGACCCGTCCCGGCCGATCCGCAGGAGGCTCCAGAGGCGCTCCAGCGAGGCCGAGGACTTCGCCGCCTCTCCCGCGGGAACCTCGTGCTGGGCGGCGTCGCGCGCGCCGAGCGCGAGCTGCGCGCGGACGCCGTGGATGCCCGCGACGTGCGCGTCGGCGACGAGCTCGACGGCGCCGTCGCCGGGGACGAGCTCCTCGAGCAGGTCGATCGCGCAGAGCTCGACGTGCACGCCGGCGGCGGCGAGCACGACGCCGTCGGGCTCGTGGGCATGCGCGTTCGCGACCTCCTCGTAGTGCGGCTGACGCTCGCGGTGCAACGCATGGAACTCCTCGGGCCGCGTTGCGAGAGGCCTGTCGGAGCCCGCGACCCTCCCCCATGCGGTCTCGCTGTCGACGTCGAGCAGCACGGTGAAGGCGCGCGCCGCGAGCTCGGCCCTCGTCGCCGCGGAGAGCACGGCGCCGCCGCCGAGCGCGACCACGACGGGCTCGCTCGCGCCCGAGCACCTCGTGCGCCACCTGCTCCTCGACCTCGCGAAAGCCCGCCTCGCCTCTCGCGGCGAAGAGCTCGACGATCGACGACCCGGTGCGCGCCTCGATCTCGACGTCGAGGTCGACGAACGGCCGGCCCGTGCGCTCGGCCACGACACGGCCGACGGTCGTCTTCCCCGAGCCCATCATCCCGGCGAGCGCCAGATGACGCCCGAGCGCGTTGCGGGGGGCTATCGGGGCTGCCATCGGTCGGCGATGCGCGCGAGGTAGGCGCGGTGCGCGGCCACGGTGTCGGCGATCGCGTCGCCGCCGAACTTGTCCAGCGCGACGCGGGCGAGCTCCCAGGCGACGGCCGCCTCCGCGACGACGGCGAGCGCCTCGACGGCCTGGACGTCCGAGCGCTCCACGAGCGCCTGCGCAGGCTCTCCGGTCGCGAGGTCGACGGAGTCGAGCGGCTTCATCAGCGTCGGCAGCGGCTTCATCGCGGCCCGCACGACCACCTGCTCCCCGTTGGTGATCCCCGCCTCGATCCCGCCGGCGCGGTTCGAGCGGCGGACGATGCCCGGCTCGAGCTCGTCGTGGGCCTCCGAGCCCGGAACGCGCGCGAGCGCGAACCCGTCGCCGATCTCGACGCCCTTGACCGCCTGGATCCCCATCAGCGCGAACGCAAGCCGGGCGTCGAGGCGGTCGGCCTTCTCCGCGTACGAGCCGAGCCCGGGAGGACAGCCGTCGGCGACGACCTCGACGATGCCGCCGAGCGTGTCCTGCGCCTTGCGGGCGACGTCGGTCGCCTCGCGCATCCCGTCGTCGCCCGTCGCCCCGCCGATCTCGACGGCGCGCCCGTGCACCGAGATCCCGAGCTCGGCGAGCAGCGCCTTCGCGACGGCGCCCGGCCGCGACGTGCGTCGCGGTGTGGCGCGCGCTCGCCCGCTCGAGCGAGTTGCGCACGTCGTCGTGGTCGTACTTGAGCACGCCCGCGAGGTCGGCGTGACCGGGCCGCGGCAGCGTCACCGGCTTGACGCCCTTGCCGGCCGGCTCGCCCTCGGTCTCCCAGGGGGACATCCCCCAGAGCCAGTTCTTGTGGTCGCGGTTCCAGACGACGAGCGTCAACGGCGTGCCGAGCGTTCGCGCGTGACGCAGCCCGGTGAGGACGTCGACGACGTCGGTCTCGAGCTGCTGGCGCGGGCTGCGGCCGTAGCCCTGCTGCCGGCGCTTCAGGTCGGCGTCGATCGCGGCACGGTCGAGCCGCAGGCCCGCGGGCAGGCCGGTGACGACCGCGACGAGCGCCGGGCCGTGCGACTCCCCCGCGGTGACGAGACCGAGCGGCATGGCCCGATCCTAGACGCCGCGAGCCCGAGAGCCATCCGAAGAGGGGCATCGCCGGTGGGTTCGCGCTACCTGGAGGCGGGCCGGGCAAGCCCGGCTCCTACCAAGGCGCCGGTCCGGCGACGCCTACGGACGGCCGGCGGCGTCCCACTCCTCGTGTCCCGCTCGGACGCGCGCCCAGACGGCGTTCCGCTCCTCCGCAGACAGGTCGGCGTACGCGAGGCCGAGGTCGTCGATCACGATCTCCCACCACTCGCCGGCCGTGTCGACGTCCTCGTCGACCCGCCCCTCGGCCATGACGGACGAGCGGACGCAGCCGCGAAGGATCTCGACCCCGCCTTCCGTCCGGCGCAGGATCGTGAGCACGCGGACGAACCCCGACGTCGGCGAGGTCGAGAGCTCGCGATGCATCTCCAGCGAACTGCGCCGTCGTCGGCGGGTGCCCGGGCGAAGTCGGCCCCCACGAACGCGCCACGCGGATCGTGCTCGAAGCGCCAGCCCTCGGGGTCGAAGGCGGACGGCCCGAGCCCGTACGAGAACCCGCCCTGCTCGTGCACCCCGAAGACGAGAGGCAGCGGCTCGAGCGGGCCGTCGCCGAGGCCGGCGTCGACGAACCACTCCGCCCCGTCGGGCGTGCGGACGGTGATGCCCAGGTGGTTGGCGTTCGGGCCGGGCGCGGCGGTCGCCGCGCTCCCCTGCACGCCGGAGACGTGGCGGGTGACGTCCGCGCCGAGCCACTCGAGCAGCGAGGCGAAGGCGCCGTTCAGGTGGTAGCAGTACCCCCCGCGCCCTGCGAGGATCCGCTCGACCGACGCGAGCGGATCGATCCCCGGTGGCCGTCCGCGATAGAGGTCGACGTTCTCGTACGGCACCCGGGTCACGTGCGCGCGCTGGAGCGCAGCCAGCGTCGCCGCGTCGACCTCGCCGCGCGTGGCGACGACGCCGAGGTGCTCGAGGTACGGCGCGGCGCGGTCGTCGGATAGCCGTTCGGAGGTCAGGCGTCGAACGTTAGAGGCTCGATGTTCATCGGGAGTGCGGCGGGGGCGGTTCCGACCCGGAGCGTGCAGGGCCGCATCCAGACCGTGCCCCTGAGGCACGCGAAGCCTCGCGACGCCCGACGACGCCGGGGATGCGAAGCTCTCGCGCGTGGCGAGCGTCGCGGTCGCGCGAGGCGGCGCTGCAGCCGACGACGCGTACAGTCCCGCCATGAGCTTCTCCGTCCCCGCGGACGCGTACGACCGCTTCATGGGGAGATACTCGGTGTTGCTCTCGGCGCAGCTCGCCGATCTGGCCGGCATCGTCGCCGGGCAGCGGGTGCTCGACGTCGGCTGCGGCCCCGGTGCGCTCACCGCCGAGCTGGTCGCGCGGGTCGGGCCGCAGGCCGTCTCGGCCGTGGATCCCTCCGAGCCGTTCGTCGAGGCCGCCCGGGTACGCCAGCCGGACGTCGACGTTCGCCATGCGACGGCCGAGCAGCTGCCCTTCCCGGATGCGTCGTTCGACGCGACGCTCGCACAGCTCGTCGTCAACTTCATGTCCGACCCCGTCACCGGCGTCGCCGAGATGCGGCGCGTCACGCGAGGCGGCGGCGCGGTCGTCGCGTGCGTGTGGGATCACACAGGTGGTCGTGGCCCCCTGAGCCCGCTGTGGGACGCGGCGCGTGAGCTCGACCCCGACGTCGCGGGCGAGTCGCGGCTGACCGGCTCGAGCCAGGGAGACCTGGAGCGGCTGTTCGTCGGCGCCGGGCTGTCGGCGGTCGAGGAGACGACCGTCTCCGTGAGCGTCGAGCACCCGACCTTCGAGGAGTGGTGGGAGCCGTTCACCCTCGGCGTCGGACCGGCCGGCTCGTACGTCGCCGGGCTCGACGCGGAGCGGCAGGCGCGGCTGCGGGAGCACTGCCGCTCCTCCCTGCCGGACGCGCCGTTCGTGCTCACCGCGCATGCCTGGACGGCGTGCGGTCGTGCCTAGCGCGCTCACGGTCCCAACCGCCGTTGACCGTCGCGCTCCCGAGGGTGCCCGGTGAGGGTCTGCATCGTCGGCGCCTCCGGGAAGCTCGGGCGCTACATGGTCCAGCACGCGCTGGATCGCGGCTACGAGGTCGTCGGCGTGTGCCGCGAGCAGAGCGTCGAGAAGCTCGCGCCGTTCGACGGGACGCATCACGGTGGTTCCGGGAGCGACGGACGACCGCGAGGTCATCGGGCGTGCCGTCGAGGGGTGCGACGGGGTGCTCGTCGTGCTCGTCCCGTGGGGGGTGCACCACTACGCGACGGGCACCGCCCAGGCGGTCCTCGACCTCGCGCGACCGGGCGCGCGCCTCGTGTTCTCGTGTGGGTGGCACATCACGCGCGACGGCAAGGACGTGTACTCGAGGAAGCTCAAGGCGATCGTGAAGGTCTTCGGCCCGCTCGCGCGGCTCGCGCGCGTCGCCGACCTCGACGACCAGGTCGAGGCGTGCGATCGGGTGTTCGCGAGCGACACGCGGTGGACGGTCGTCCGCGGGAGCGACCTCGAGGAGGGCGAGAGCCAGGGCCTGCCCGTGTGGAGCCGGCACGTGGGCGACCCCGTCCTCGAGAGCAACAAGACGCGCCGCGTCGACTTCGCGCTGTTCATGGTCGAGGCGCTCGAGAACGACGAGCTCGTGCACGAGGCGCCGGCGATCGTGGGCTGCCGGACGCCATCGGCGCTCGCACACGCTCCCGAGTGAGCGCGTGGGTGCCGGGCGTTCGGTGACCTTTGGCTGACCTGCGGCGGGGGAGCGAGCATCCAACGGACAGCCGTCCGCGCCGGGAGACCGCCCCTCGATAGTGTCACCGTCGTGATCGAGAACAGGCCATGACGGGCCTCTCCGTCGTGCTGGGCGCAGCCGGCGGGATCGGCAACGCCGTCGTCAACGCGCTCGCCGCGCGCGGCCTGCCGGTCAGGGCGGTGAGCCGGGACGGACGCGCCCGCGTGCCCGACGGCGTCGAGACGGTCGCGGCCGACCTGACAACGCAGGACGGCGCGAGCCGTGCGTGTGCGGACGCCGCGGTCGTCTACCACTGCGCGCAGCCACGCTACAACAGGTGGGCGGAGGAGTTCCCCGCGCTGAACGCCGGCATCGTCGCCGCAGCTGCGGGGACGGGAGCAAAGCTCGTCTTCGCGGACAACCTCTACATGTACGGGCCGGTCGCCGGAGCGATCAGCGAGACGACCCCGCAGGAGCCGACGAGCAAGAAGGGCCGGGTTCGGCAGAAGCTTGCGGCGGCGCTGCTCGCCGCCTCTGATGCCGCCGGCATGCGGGTCACGATCGGCCGTCCGATGCGTACGCCTTCCGCTCGGCCAGTGTGATGAACCCGATGCCCGGCTCGCCCGCGACGCCTGCGCGCGCCATCGCGTCGGGGAGGCTCGGATCGCCCAGGAACGCCTCGGCAGCCGCCATGTCGGGGAAGTCGTTGTGGACGACGAGCTGGAGCGGGTCACCCAGGGCGTGGTAGAGGCGGTGCTCGAGCTGGCCGTGCCGCCGGCGGACGTCCTCGTGGTCGTCGAAGACCTGCTTCCAGACCTCGTAGTCGCGGACACGATGATGCACCGCGGCCGTCACCGCAGCCCTCCCATCTGTGTAGCGCTTCTGCTCGAGCTGCTCGATCAGCCCGAGCCACGGCTCGTCGGTCACCCCTGCCCGCTCCATCGCGGCCGGCAGGGACGGATCCGCCATGAGCGCACGCGCAGCGTCCTCGTCCGGGAAGTCGTTGTGCACGATCACCCGGAGCGGGTCGTCGACGCCGCGATAGACCCGGTGCTCGAGCGCGCCGTGGCCCCGGCGGACGGCCTCGTGCTCGTCGAAGACGGACCGCCAGCCGTCGAAGTCGCGCACGTGGTGGAAGACGACGAGCGTCACCACGGGCGCGGAACCGATCGTGGCAGGCCCCGAGCCGGACAGTTGGATCGCGAGCGCGTTCGCATCACGATCGAGTATCCCCCAACCACCGCGTCCGTGCGCGCCCCGATGCGCGAGGAGGCCCCGTCCGCGGTCGCTCCGGCCCCGGTGCGCGCGAGCTTCGTCAGCTGCCTCCATCGGTGTGCGCCCGAGGTCGAGCGCGCAGGCCGGCGGTCTCGAGGCGCCGCGCCACTGCGATACCCGCGTCCCAACCGGGAGCCCGGCCGCCGGCCGGCGGCCGGATCGACTCCACAGGGAGGCCGCTGCGGGCGATCAGCCACGCGATGATCGAGTTCGAGTTCCACATCTCCCCGGTGCGGAGCTCGTCCCGGCCCCACACGGGCGTGGGGACAGTAGGCACGAGATCGAGGAGCAGCCGCGCCCGCTCCGGATCGTCGCTCAGGCGGCGCGGGCTCTCGACCGCCTCCGCGACGTCGGGGATGACGCCGTTCTGCCAGCGGCGAACCTCGTAGCGGAAGAGACGGAAGCGACCTGCCCGGCGGCTGCCGACCGCCCCTTCGGCAACGACGCCCCGCTCCTGCCGGGCGACGGCCGCTCGCAGGCGTCTGCTCGACGACGAACCTCGCCTCGGGCACCGTCACCGTCAGCGCGGAGTGGTAGAGGTCGCACGCGGGTCGACGCTCGAGCCGCGCGGCGAGGGCCTCGTACACGCGCCCGTTCAGCCGCACCGAGTGACCGCCCGCCCCGAGCGGCAGCCAGTACAGGTCGATGGAGCTCCCGGACGACGTCGAGATCAGCCTCGCCGACGAACGATACGGCACCACCCGATGGTCGACCGGTCACCGACCCCGAGTGAGCCAAGCCACAGCACGCCGCTCGCGACAAGCAGCGAAGGACGGAGCGTAGGAAATGGAGGATCACGCGTCTCACGTCCCAGCTCCCCGAGCGGCACCGCACCAACACCGGATCCGCTGATGCACGATCACGACATGACGACAGACGAGCACACTCCGGAGTCAGCCTGGCCCGGCGCGATCGGAGCCATCACGCTGCTCGTGGAGGACCTGGAGGGCGCGAGGCGCTTCTATCAGGACGTGTTCGACCTTCCCGTCTTCTACGAGGACGACGACTCGGCCGTGTTCCGGTTCGGCGAGACACTCGTCAACCTGCTGCGGGCGAGCGAGGCGCTCGATCTGATCGCACCCGCCCCGGTCGCAGCACCTGGCGCGGGCGCCCGCTTCCAGCTCACGCTCGCCGTCGAGGACGTCGACGCGACGTGCAAGCGACTGCAGGGGAGCGGCGTCGAGCTGCTCAACGGACCGATGGACGGACCCTGGGGCATCCGCACGGCGAGCTTCCGCGATCCCGGCAGGCACATCTGGGAGATCGCGAGCTAGCGGCAGCGGGCGTGCGGATCGGGCCCGGGCAGACGCCGGTCGGCCCTGCTCGGGACGTCAGGCGTCCGCAGGGCGTCGATCGTCAGCTCTCGTGCGGCGGCGCACGAGGCTCGGTGCGCCGTCCCTGCGGTCGGGCCGGAGGGCGGCGCTGCCTCACCCGAGGCTCAGGCCTGCTCGAGCTCCGCGAGGCTGAGCTCGATCCCGAGCGCGCGGACGATCTTGCTCGCCGCCGAGGCGATGCGGGCGATGCCGACGATCGGCGCGATCGCGGCGAGCATCCCCTCGACGGTCTCGGCGTCGAGATCGACCTCGCCGGCCATCCGCAGGTTGAGCATGTACGAGACGGGCGGCGCGTCGACGGCGACGAGCGCGGCCATCCGCACCAGCATGAGCGACTGCGCGTCGAGGCTCGACGCCTCGATGCCCGCCAGGTTCATCGTCATGAGGAGATCGAGGATCGGTGATTCGGATGCAGGCTCCGACATGGTTGGCTCCTTCTGCTTCGTGTGTTGATGTCGTCCGACACCCCGATGCTGACACATCGCGCTGCGAGCGGCGCGGGACGAGCGAGACCTCGCAACCACCCGGTGGCGGGCCGGCAACAACGCCGGGCCGCTTGCGACGCCGTCGCCGCTAGGAGACGTGCTGCAGAAAGGCGAGCACGCGTTGCTCGAGCAGCTTCGCGGCGCTCTCGTCGTAGTCGGGCAGGCTGCTGTCGGCGAACAGATGCCGATCGCCCGGGTAGAGGAAGAGCTCTGCGCCCTCGGCCGTCTCGACGAGCTCGCGGGCGGCGGGGATGTCCTCGAGCGCCCACTCGTCGTCCTCCATCATGTGGATCTGGAGCGGCACTCCCTGCGGCCACGAGCCCCCGAACTCGGACGCCGGCAGGGCGGCGCTGAAGAGCAGCGCCCCCGCGCGCCCCGGGACGCGTCTGGGCCAGCAGCTGGGCCGGCATCACGCCGAGCGAGAACCCGGCGTACACGAGCCTGTTCGGCAGGCCCTCCGCGGCGAGCCGGCCCCGCTCGAGGATCGTGCCGAAGCCGATCTGCTTGGCGTGACCGACGCCCTCGTCGACCGTCGCGAACGTCCTTCCGTCGTAGAGATCCGGGACGTGCACCGTGTGCCCCGCTGCGCGAAGGTCGTCTGCGAACGCGGTGATCCCCGGTGTCCGCCCCTGCGCGTGGTGGAAGAGCAGGGTCTCGGCCATCCGGCAGTCCTATCACGGCGGGATGCCGGAGACGAGACGACCATGGCCCTCCATCGCACCCGAGAGCTCACCGCCACGCCTCCGACGAGCAGGAGGTTCGGTTCCGCCGCGGCCGTGGGAGCGGCGCCGTCGGTTGTATGCGGTCTCATATCTTCCTATACTCGCTCGGATGTGGCGCGCCGCCCTCTTCGCCGTTGTCGGGATCACCTGGTGCGTTCGCTCTCTGCAGTCGTTCACGGATCCCGAGTTCATGGATCCGGAGACCGCTTCCGACTGGTTCGCGGTGCTCTCGTTCAGCGCAGCGTGGTTCGCTCTCGCGCTCGGGCTTCCACTGCTGGCGCGATCGATCGGCGGAGGGCGCCTCGTGCACCGCTCAGCGCTCGTCTCGGCGGCAGGCGCTGCGCTCGCGGGCCTTGGCAACGTGCTGGAGGACGGGCTGCAGCTTGGGTTCGCGTTCTGGCTCTTCATCGCCGGAGCCGTGGTCACGATGCTCGGCCTCATCGTATTCGCGGTCGCGGTCGCGGCGACCGGCCGGGGCAGCCGCAGGCTGCTCGCAGCGATCCCCGTGGCGACGCTCGTCGGCATGCTCCTCTTCGAGTCAGGCGGCGGCGTCATCGTCCTCGCGGCGTGGATCGCAGCAGCGGCGCTCGCCGTGCTCGAGCCCGCTCGGACGACGCCGCAGTCTGCTGCCATCCACGGCTGAGCGCCGCAAGACCCGCGACGGGCGTCTGGGCACAGACGATGGGTAGTCCCACGCAGGATGGGTCAGCGGACGCGCCGATGTGCCCGGGCTCGAGCGTCGGCAGAATCGATGGCGGAGGATTGGATGCTCCAGTGGCTCGTGATCGTGGTGGGCGCTCTGGTCGCAGGGCTCGTTCTCGTGCTCCTCGCCTTCGTGCTGGGGATGCGGGCCAAGTCCCCGGTGGTGCTGGGGGCGGTGAAGCGGTTCAACCGCCGGTTCGTGAACCCGGCGCAGATGAAGACGGCGGGCACCCCGGGGGCGTACGCCGGCGTCATCCGCCACGTCGGACGACGGACGGGCCAGGTCTACGAGACCCCGGTCGGGCCGTTCCCCACCGACGAGGGGTTCGTGATCGCGCTCCCCTACGGGACGGGCTCCAGCTGGGTGAAGAACGTGCTCGCCGCGGGCTCCGCGACGCTCGTCACCGAAGGGCAGACGTACGAGGTCGACCGGCCGGAGGTCGTTCCGGTTGGCGACGTGGCCGCCGCCCTGCCGAGCAAGGAGCAGCGGAACCTCCGCCTCTTCCGTGTCGATCAGGCGCTGCGATTGCATCGACGAGCTCTCGTGTCCGGCGCGAGATCGCCCGAGGCTACGGAGCCCAGCCGGGCAGCTCCGACGCCTGCCTGATCCAGCTCGCCACGAGCTCCTCGTCGAGCTGGTCGTCCTCGTGGACGTCGAGGTAGCGCGTGTCCGGCGTCTTCGACTCGCCGGGTGGCGGCGGACGCAGCGACGTGCCTCGGAAGAACGTGACCTTCACGTACCGCGTGAAGCAGTGGAAGCTGAGGAACCAGCCCTGGCCCTCGATGCCGTAGAACGGCGAGTTCCACCTCACGGCCTTGCGCACGTCGGGCACGGTGCGCACGACGAGCGCGTCGAGCCGCTCCCCCACGTCGCGCTTCCAGCCCGGCATCGCCGCGATGTACGCCTGCACCGGCGCGTCACCGTCGGCCTTCGCGATCTGCGGGTTGCCGCCCGCGAGGAGTGCCGGCGTCGCGACTCCCGGCCGGCTCTGACTTCCGGTGACGCGGGATCGCGATCCCTGTCCGGCCGCTCCCTCTGGTTCGGGCGGTGCGAGAGCGTCGTCCACGCCGAGATCGTACGCGGCACGAGGCGCAGATCGCCGATGCTGCGATGACGACGTCCGAGGCAGGTCTGGTGAGGGCTCCGCCACAGGTCCGGGGTTGCTCTAGCGTCGATCACGTGATGTCGGCGCGGAGCGAAAGAGCGGCGGAGCCGGTAGATGTTCGCGTCGCCTCGGTCGGTGACGCGCCTTCGCTGGCGGCGCTCGGACGGACGCTCTTCGAGCAGACGTTCGGAGCCGACAACTCCGTGGAGGACATGCGCCGGTACGTGACGACGGCGTTCACCCCCGCGCGGCAACGCGAAGAGCTGGCCGATCCCGACCGCGCTGCGTGGATCGCCGAGATCGACGGTCGCGAGCCGGTCGGGTTCGCGCTCATCCGGCGCAGGTCCGTCGGCGACGGTGTCGTCGGCTCCCTCCCGGTCGAGATCGAGCGGATCTACGTCGACCGCGCGCTCCATGGTGGCGGAGTGGGTCGTCGCCTCATGGAGCAGTGCGTCACCCAGGCCCGCGCCTGGAGAGCAGACGTGCTCTGGCTCGGGGTCTGGGAGCGAAACCCGCGCGCCATCGCCTTCTACGAGAAGGGCGGGTTCCGCGCGGTCGGCAGTCACACCTTCATGCTCGGGACAGACGAGCAGCGAGACATCGTGATGGCGCTCCCGCTCGACTGACGCTCGTACGGAGCGGAGCCGACGAGCGTCAACCGCGCTGGGTGGGAATGCCATGGGTGCAGTCCGCCGCCGCGCGCTCGCGCTCCACGATCCCGAAGTCGATGGCCGGTCCGCCGGCGCCGTACCCGGCGCACCGAGCCGTCAGCTCACGACGACAACGAACCAGCGCCCTTCGTGGAGCACCTGACCGCCGTCGAGCTCGGCGACGAGCGCGGCGCGCCGTGAACGCGTGCCGGTGCATGCGCTGGGGTGACCCGTCGTCGAGGGGGCCCTCATGCGACTCCCTCGCGGACGCGTCGGAGTCGCGCACGTCCTCGACGACGACGAGCTCGCGCCCGACGCGACGCGCCTCCGCGAGGAACGCAACGCGGCGGTCGGGCGAGAGGTGGTGGAGGAAGTGGCTGGTGAAGACTCTGTCGAAGGAGCAGTCGGCGAACGGCAACGGTGCGATATCCCCTTCGAGCACCCGGGCGTGCGGCAGACGCGCCGCGGCGATCTCGACCATTCGAGGGCTCTGGTCGAGCGCCACGACGTCGCCGCGAAGATGGCGGGTGAGATACCCGGTGCCGCAGGCGACGTCCAGCACCCGCACGGCTGACAGCGCCTGCACCACGGCGACGAGCTGCTCGACCTCCGCGGACCACCCGGGTCGCTCGCGCGCGGCGAACGCGCCGGTGCCGAGCCACCAATCGTCGTACTCGGCCGCATGCCGGTCGAAATGCGCCCGCAGCAGACCGTCGGCCTCGCGCTCGGTCATCCGGCGATCCTATGCAGCGGTCGGGGAAAGCGGCGCGTTCGCGGCGATTGGCGATCGATGCCGCCCACCAGGCTCAAGGCTACGATCGGCGTGCGCTCGACCCTGTCGCGAACCACGTGCGCACGCAGCCGGGCGCGTGCTCCTGTCGAGCTACATCCCCAGTTCCGATGGTGGCGCAGGTACCCATCGCCGGAACGGATTCATCGAGACCGGTGACATCGAGGACGGTGAGGTCGTGATCCGGCTCGCCCTCGAGCGACAAGGCACGCCCGTGCGCCGGCGCTCAGGAACGACGCCCGAGCCGTCGCCCGTCACCGGTTGACCGTGGTCATGTCGGTGTACCGGTCGCCGATCGGCGGTTCGATGGCTGCGAGGCGCGCGAGCTGGTCGGCGGTCAGCTCGAGGTTGTCAGCGGCTGCGTTCTCCTCGAGCCGTGCGACGCGCTTGGTACCGGGGATCGCGGCGATGTCGTCTCCTTGGGCGAGGAGCCAGGCGAGCGCGACCTGGGCGGGTGTCGCGCCAGCCTCCTTCGCGATTGCCTCGACCTCGTCGACGATCCGCAGGTTGTGCTCGAAGTTGCCCTCGGCAAAGCGTGGGTTGTCGGCGCGGAAGTCGTTGGTGTCGAGCTGCTCCCGCGAACGGAGGCCGACCGGTCAGAAAGCCACGGCCGAGCGGCGAGTAGGCGACGAAACCGATCCCAAGCTCACGCACCAAAGGCAGGATCTCCGCCTCCGGATCGCGCGTCCACAGCGAGTACTCGGTCTGCAACGCAGCGACCGGGTGGACGGCGTGGGCGCGGCGGATGGTCTCGGGCGCTGCCTCGGACAGCCCGATCCGTCCGATCGTGCCCTCCTCGACCAGCTCACTCAGGGTGCCGACCGTTTCTTCGATCGGCGTGTTCGGATCGACGCGGTGCTGGAAGTACAGGTCGATGTGATCGGTGCCGAGCCGCTTGAGCGATCCCTCGACGGCCATGCGGATGTTCGCCGGCGTGCTGTCTCGCTGGTAGGCGCCACCGTCGCAGTGGGAGATGACTCCGAACTTGGTCGCGAGCACGACCCGGTCGCGGCGGCCCGCGATCGCGCGCCCGACGAGCTCCTCGTTCACGTACGGGCCGTAGATCTCGGCCGTGTCGATCAAGGTGATGCCGAGATCGAGGGCGCGGTGGATCGTACGGATCGACTCCGCGTCATCGATGCCGGCTCCGGTGTAGAAGGCGGACATCCCCATGCAACCCAGGCCGAGCCGGGACACGTCGAGCTGGCCGAGTGCAATGTGCTTCATATCCGGTCTTCCCTCCGCTTCCCCCGCATCCATGGGCGCTCTCTGACGCTACCCGTTTCACGCATGTCACCCCGCCCTCCCGACAACAGCCGCCGAGACGCGGCGCTCGCCCGGCCCAGTGTGCGGGAATCTCGCTCGAGGAGTGATGCGTTTCGGCTATTGCTCGTCGAGGGCGACTGCGAAGAGCCGGTGTGCCCCGCCGAGCCCCTTGAGCTCGACCTCGCGGCTCTCGGTGAACTGGACTCCGGAGTTCGCTACTAGCTCTCGAACCAGGTTCGAGACGAGCACCTCACCGCCGAGCGCCTGGCTTGTCACGCGTGCTGCGTAATGGACGGTGGTGCCGAAGAAGCGGTCTGCTTCCTGGATCGCATCGCCCGTGTGAACGCCGATTCTGATCCGGATCGGTGGAGAGCCATCGGTGAACGCCACTGACATGTCGCGCTGAAGGGCCTGCGCGCACGCGACGGCGCGTCGTGCGCTGGAGAACGCAAGCATCGAGCCGTCACCCTGCGTCTCGACGACCGTGCCGCCGTGGTGTTCCGTAACGTCACGGATGACCGTGTCGTGCCGTCGGAGGACTTCGCGCCAAGCATGGTCCCCAAGGCGCGAGGTGAGAACGGTTGAGTCGACGATGTCTGTGAAGACGATTGTCACCGTCCCGTCGACCGCGAGCGTGGCAAAGAGATCTGGTCGCTCGCGCTCGATCGCTCGCTCAAGTGCATCGAGGCTAACCGTGAGTTCCCTGCCGAAGAGATCGACGTTCCCTCTCGGCATTGACCAGTGGATCTGCACCGCTTTCCATTCGCCGCGCTCGAGATGAAAGACATATGTGGCGCGCGCCTCCGCCTCCTGATCGTCCCAGCTGATCTTCTCTTTGACGCTCGCCCAGCCGACCGTTCCTTCTTCCCAAGCTTCGATCTCGGTCCCGGCGACGGAGAACGAGTCCAGCTCTTCGAGCTGGCGCGCCCAGATCGCACGAACCTCCGCCCCACGGAACCACTCCTCCGGGTCGGTTCCGATCATCAGCGCGCCCGGAAGGTCCGAAACCCGCTCAAGGCTCGACTCGGAATCGCGCTCCGATATCGCTTGCATCCATCGCTCGACGATCCGCCGGATCTCCTCAGAGGGCTTCACGACGCCAAGTCTCCTCCGAAACATCCCGCCGCGCAACGCGACGGCTCGCCGAGAGTCTCGACCTCGAAGTCACTCGCATGCGCCTGCGTTCGGAGATGTCGTCCGAGCTGCCTAAGGTTCAGGCGTGGCCAGATGTAGCCGGGGCCCACACCATGTAGACGTCCGCGCGATCATGGTGGGAGTCAGGGCGCAGTGTTGGTTGGTGGCAGAAGCCGACGCTCTCGTAGAGCTTTATCGCCGCCGTGAGCTTCGTGTTCGTCTCGAGAAACAAGGTCGGACTGCGCATCCGCTGGAAGGACTCGAGTGCAGCAGCCATCAGCAGCCGACCAACGCCCAAGCCGCGAACCGCTGGTTCTACGGCCATCTTCGTGAGCTCGACTCGTCCGTCCTCGAGCCGCACCAGGGCAACCGTGCCGACCGCACGCTCACTCTCGTCGAGTGCGAACAGCACCTGGCCACCGCTGGCGAGGACGTGGCCTTCAGGGTCATCGAGCAGTTCTCGGTCGGCGGGCTCGACCGAGAACCAACGCTCGATCCACTCGATGTTCAGCCGTGCGAAGTCGCTCCTCCAGCGTGGCTCGAACTCGACCACCCGTACATTCCCGAGCGCCGGAGCCGACGGATCTTCGCGCGGTGGTTCGGACACGGCACCGGATCGTACACCGGAGCCTGTCATTCCTTCCCTCGCCACCGACCAAGCGACAGCCCATTCGGCTGCGCCAGCGTTAGGGAATGTTGCCAGAGAAGGCGCCGCTGTTCCACTGCCGGGCCTGGGGCCTATAGTCCGCCTACGAATGGCAGAGCGCACCTTCACGGTGGAGAGCTACTTGGCGATGATGCGCGTGGCCGTACCTGGGTACGACCGCATGGAAGAAGAGGTCGCCGCGGCGACTGGCACGGGCGCGACATCGGTTCTCGAGCTCGGGTTCGGGACTGGTGAGACGGCTCGGCGCGTGCTCGAGAGGCACCCGGACGCGCAGCTCGTGGGTGTCGACGCGAGTCCTGGGATGGTCAAGGTCGCGCGCGAGAGCCTGCCCGTCGACCGAGTCACCCTACACGAGGGTCGGCTCGAGGATCCCCTCCCGGAGGGGCCGTTCGACCTCGTCGTGTCGTGCCTCGCGGTTCATCACCTCCGAGGCTCGGACAAGGCGGATCTCTTCCGGCGCGTCTCTCGGAACCTCGCACCAGGAGGACGCTTCGTCCTCGCCGATGTCGTGGAGCCGGTCGACCCGTCGTACGTGGTCACGGAGATCGATCCCGAGGTCGACTTCCCGAGCAGGCTCGACGAGCAGCTGGAGTGGCTTCGCGCGGCGGGCATCGATCCCGAGGTCTCCTGGATCCACCGAGACCTCGTCGTGATCGCCGGAAGCGTCCGGCCGCCCGCACCGTCGCACTAGGACGTTCGCTTGTTCGGCCACACGCGTGCCGACGCGGGAGGCCACACGGCTGCGCCAGCGTTCGGGAATGTCACATGAACCTGCGGTCCGGTCTACTCGTCTCTCAGTCCAGGATCGGGGCGATGAAGCAGGCGAGCAGGGCGAACGGCAACGCGGTTGCAAGGCAGAGGAGCAGAGAGACGGGTCTGACGATCTTGATCACACCCCACGGGCCGAGGCAGATGCCCATGAAGGCGCCGATTACTGCCGTCGTCGCGAGGGGACCCGAGCCGCCCTCGTGGGCCACGGCGATCGACGCGGCGACGAACGGCAACGCGGTTGCAAGGCAGAGGAGCAGAGAGACGGGTCTGACGGAGATGGACTTGTCGCCCACGGCATCCCGCTTCGACAACTCGATCAGCTGGCTCGCGGCGGTCGGCGACGAGGCGGCGCTGGCAGCCTTCAATCAGTTCGGGGCGCAGAGCGTCTACGACCGGAACCGGGAGCTGGAGGAGACGCTCAGGTCATCGCTCACCGAGATCGGATGGCACCCGGTCGACCTGCCGGAGGCGAATCGCAGCACGATCGTCGCGGTGCCCCTCGCCGACTTGGACCCGTACGCCGTTGTCGAGCAGCTGAGCCGTCGCGGCATCGTCTGCTCGACCCGCGACGGCAACCTCCGCTTCGCCATTCATCTCTACAACCATCGAGACGACGTTGATCGGCTCGTGGATGGGCTTTCCGGGCTGCGGCGCCCAGCGCCTGGGTAGGCGCCAGGGAACGCCGCGAGACCCGACGGTCTTCTGGGCCAGCGTTCGGGAATGTGACCCGACGGCGACGTGCGGGTGAGGCTGAAGCCTCCTGCGCCTAGTAGTACGTGCGGAGGCGCTCGAACTCGACGACGATCGGCGTCGAGTAGTCCCTGCCGTACTCGGCCGGGCTGAAGCCGAAGCGATCAAACCCCCAGGCGTACTTCTCGACGAACGCCTCGTTCTCATCGGCACGAGGCTGCTCAGGCGCAACGCGCGCACGGCCGGTCACGATCACCACGTTCTCGCCCCACTCGTCGGGGTCGAGATGGAGGCTGACGCGAGGGTTCGCCTCGATGTGGCGCACCTTGGCAGCGTCAGGCTCGCTGTACATGACGAACTGCTCACCGTCCCAGAGGAACCATGCCGGACGCACCATAGGCGCGCCGTTGCGACCGACCGTGCACATCCAGATCGTCCGTTCTTCGCGCAGGCGCTGCTCCGCCCTCGCCCCAAGCTCAGTACGTGTGTCGATCGCGCCCACGAGCAGCGCACCCTAACGCGGGAGGCAACGGCGGCACTACCCGTTAGCCAGTCAGCGGCACCCCCGTCCTCTCCTGCGCCAGCGTGATCACGCTCGAGCTCCGCGGACGCTACTGACCCCGGAGCGCCGCTCGCATCGCAACGAGGGGGGCCGCGAGGCCCGTCCACAGCTCGAACGCGGCGGCGCCCTGGGCGAGCAAGACGTCCAGGCCGTCGACGCAGGGGTGACAGCCCAGCTCCTGCGCAGCGGCAACCAGAGAGGTGGGACGACCGTCGGCGAGATACGCGAGGTCGACGACCTGCTGACCGGCCCGCGGAGCGACGACGAGCTCCTCCTTCAGGGGCGTCGCGTTGACGAGCACGTCGAAGCCCTCGGATGATGGCGGCCAGGCGGCGTCGCGACGGCTGACCGCCGTCACCTCCGCCCCGGCTCGCTCGAGCGCCTCCACCACCGCGATCGCCGCGCCGCCCTTCCCGAGGACGAGTGCGCGCCGATCCGTCGCGTCGATCTGGGACGTGACCGCGTCGCCATCGGTCGAGAACCCGAGGATCCGGCCGTCGCGGAACACGAGCGTGTTGACGGACGCGGCCCGGGCGGCGACCGGGTCGACCTCGTCGCACAGGTCGACCACGGCCTGCTTGTGCGGGATCGTCACGTTCGCGCCCGCGAACCCGGCGGCGGCGATCCCCCTGACCGCACGCGCGAGGTCGTCCGGATGAGTCGGCAGCGGCACGTAGGCCCAGTCGAGCCCGAGCGCGGCAAAGCCGGCGTTCTGCATCGGTGGAGACAGCGAGTGCGAGGTCGGCCAGCCGAGCAGGCCGACGAGCGTCGTGGTGCCGTGGATCTCCATCATGCGACCACGACCGTGCCGTCGAAGTCGAGGTAGGCGTCGCGGATCGGACGGTGTGCCGGCGCGAGATCGAGCGCCGCGAGCTCCTCCCGCGAGACGACCCGCAGCTCGAGCGACTCGTCGCTGAGGCGAGGCACGTCCCCGGGCTGCGGCGTCACCGCGAAGGCGAACGAGAGAACCGGCCAGATCGACCCGTCCGCGTAGCCGATCATCCGGGTCGGGTCGGAGAAGAATCCGATGAAGCGGGTGTCGGCCACCTCGAGACCCGTCTCCTCGCGGAGCTCGCGCGCGAGGCCTTCCAGCACGGACTCGTGATCCTCGAGCGTGCCTCCCGTGAACGCAAGCGCCCCGTCGTCGCTGCGCCGGTCGACGAGCACGCCTCCGTCGAGCTCCACGATGAAGCAGACGCCAACCTTGCGTGGGCGGTTCGGCGCCGGTGCGTTGGGGTCGCGGTACCAGCTCGGCATGGGTTGGAGTATCGCCGCTGGGACGGGCTCGCAGTGTCGTGAGGGGCGTAGCTGAAGCCACGCCTCACGTCGCATCGGGGCAGCGAAGCCAGGCGACGGCCCTCATGTAGCAGTCGGGGTTGGTGCCCCGGCCGCTTTGCCGCTCTGGACACGACTGACGCCGGTGCCGGCCCTGCTCGCCTCGACCACCTGGCCCCGGCCCTTCGGCACGAAGCACGAGGGCATCCGCGCGCTGCCACCGTCGCGGCTCACACACCCCGAGCCGTGGCTCGAGCCTCACCCTCCCATCGAGCTGCCTCCAACAGGCGATGCGCCATGAGCGGTCTGCACGCTCGGGGCTCGCGCAGCCCGCGGCGTGGCTTCGGCGGCGCCCCCACCTCCGGCCGACTCACGCGCTCGCGACGGAGATGGCCAGAGCCCTCCATCTACCATTCATCCATGTCGAGCCTGAGCGATCGCCGAATTGCGACCTTCTTCTCGCTCGTCCTCGCCTCGGGGGTGTGCGCGGCGATGCTGCTCATCCGCGTGCACTCGACCGGGACGACCGACTACCGCTTCCTCGCCTGGAACCTCGTCCTCGCGTGGATCCCGTTCCTCCTCGCGCTCGGCCTCTACGACGGCATGCGCCGCGGCCGCGGAAGGAACCTCCAGCTCGCGCTGGCCGCACTCTGGCTGCTCTTCCTCCCGAACGCGCCGTACATCGCCACGGACTTCCTGCACGTCGGCGAGATCGGCGGCGCGCCGATCTGGTTCGATGCCGCGCTCGTCGCCTCGTTCGCGGGCACCGGCCTGGCGCTGGGGCTCGGATCGCTGCTGCTCGTGCAGACGGTCGTCGCCCGGACGGTCGGGATGACCTGGAGCTGGCTGATGCTGCCGCCGCTCTTCGTGCTCTGCAGCGGCGGGATCGTGCTCGGGCGGATCTACCGGTTCAACAGCTGGGACGCGCTCGCTCGGCCGTGGAGCATCTTCGGTGTAGTCGGCGACCGGCTGGCCGATCCGTCCGGCTCGCTTCCGGGCCTCGTGCTGCTCGCAGGGCTCGCCGGGGCGCTCGCGGTCGCGTACCTCGTGCTGGTTTCGCTCGCCGGGCTCGCGTCCGAGCGCGACGAGCGCTGACGCAGGCGCCCCTGGCGGGGAAGGGTCCGGACGGGAGCGTGAGGGGGTCAGTCGCCTTCCGGGGACAGACCCGTGCCTGGGGCTGAGGGGCGAGGCTCTCAGCTGCAGGCGTATCCGTACTCGCAGACCTTGCGCAGGAAGTCGGACTCGCTGGAGGTGAAGTAGTGCTTCAGCGACTTCGGCTTGCGGACGTAGTAGAGGTAGTCGACGCCTCGGGCCGGGTCGGCGGCGGCCCTGATCGACGCGAGCCCCGGATTCGCGATCGGCGTCGGCGGCAGGCCGGTGCGGATGCGCGTGTTGTAGGGCGAGTCGGTCTCGATCGCCTTCTTCGTGAGCGACTCCGTGCCGGGGATCTTGAAGCCGTAGCGGAGCGTCGCGTCGATCCCGAGAGGCATCCCGTTCCGCAGGCGGTTGTAGATCACCGCGGAGACGAGCCGCCGCTCCGACGCCACGGCCGTCTCCTTCTCGATCATCGAGGCGATGATCAGCACGTCGTACGGCGTCAGGTTCTTCGAGCGGGCGTAGGACAGGTTCACGGTCGCGAACCGCTCCCGGAACGTCTTCAGCTGGTCGGCGACGAGCTTCGACGCAGGCGTCGCCTGCGTGAACTCGTAGAGCGCCGGGAACAGGAAGCCCTCCATCGAGCCGGTCTTCGCGTCCTTGCGGAACCGCGGCGGCGGCACTGCGCGATCGATCGCCTGGACGTAGCCGGCGCGGGTGAGGAGGGGGATCACCCCTCGCTTCTCGATCGCGATCTGACGGACGGCGCCGACGCGGTCGGCCATCTCCTCGTTCGTGAAGCCCTCGGGAAAGATCACTCGGAGCCGCTTCAGCGTCTCCACCGTGGGCGGCGGCGGTGGCGGCGGGTCATCGCCTCCCGTGAGCCAGGCCGCCCCGGCGAAGCCTGCGACCGCGACGACGACGACCACCGCGCCGAGCGCCAGGAGACGGCTCACGAGCCCTGCCGATCGAGCCAGCTCTGCAGCAGGTGAGCTGCGGCCAGCGCATCCTCGGGCGCGCGAGACGCGGTCTGCTGGGCCAGCGTCGTCGTGAACCGCTCGTCCCATGTCTCGACCGGGATCGCGAGCCGGGCGCGCAGGTCGGCGACGAAGGTCTCGGTCGCGACCGCCTGCTCCCCCACCGCCCCGCGGAGCGTCAGCGGCATGCCCACGACGACGACCCCCGGTGCGTGCTCGTCCACGAGCTCGACCAGCCGGTCGAGCCCGGCCGGCTCGGCTGCCCGCTCGACGACGCAGACGGGACGCGCGATCATCCCTGTCGCATCCGAGACGGCGACCCCGGTCCGTGCCCTGCCGAAGTCGAGCGCGAGCGCCTTCACCGGCGTCAGGAGAGGGCTTCGACGACGAGACGGCGCGCCTCGTCGAGCGCGTCCGCGAGCCGCTCGGGGTCCTTGCCGCCGGCGCGTGCCATGGTCGGCCGCCCGCCCCCGCCGCCGCCCACGATCGGCGCGGCCCCGCGGATCACGTCGACCGCGCTGATCCGCTCGGCGACGTCGGCGTCGGCGTTCGCGACGAGGCTGACCTTTCCATCTCCGGTCGCTGAGCCGAGCACGACGAACGCCGGTGTGTGTCGCGCCTTGAGGCGATCGGAGAGATCGAGGAGCGCGTCGCCCTCCAGGCCGTCGACGGACTGCACGATCACGTTGACACCGTCCACCGGCTCGACCGACGCCTCGACGTCGGACTGCGGGACGACCGCCTGCGGCTTGCGCTTCAGCTCCTTCCGCAGCTCCTCGAGCTGGCCGCGGAGCGCCTCCGCCTCCTTCACCCGGGCATGGAGCACCGCGTACGCCTCGCCCGAGGTGACCGCCTCGATCCGGCGTGCGCCGCCTCCGACCGAGCCCTCGCTCAGGATCGCGAACGCACCGATCTCGGCGGTGGTCCGGACATGCGTGCCGCCGCAGAGCTCTGTCGACGTGTCCTCGACGTCGACGACACGAACGACCTCACCGTACTTCTCCCCGAACAGCATCATCGCGCCGAGGTTGCGCGCCTCGTCCTGCGTGGTCTCGAACGTGTGCACGGGGTGGTTCTCGAAGATCCACCCGTTGACGGCCTGCTCGACCCGGTCGCGCTCGTCGGCGGTGAGCTGGGCGCCGTGCGTGAAGTCGAACCGCAGCTTGTCGGGTCGCACGGCGGAGCCGGCCTGCTTGACATGCTCCCCGAGGACGTCGCGAAGCGCCTGCTGGAGAAGGTGCGTCGCGGTGTGGTTCGCCATGGTCGGAAACCGGACGGCCCAGGGCACGACGGCGCGGACGCGATCGCCGACCGCGAGGCCCTCGCCGCGCACGAGGAGCGCCTGATCGCCGTCGAAGCGATACGCCTCGACGATGTCCGCGCGCACCGTCGCGTCCCCGTCGCGCTCGATCCAGCCCTGATCCGTTACCTGCCCGCCGCCCGCCGGATAGAACGGCGACTCGCGCAGCTTCACGAGCAGCGTGCCGTCGCCGACCTCCTCGAGCGCGCCGATCTGGGTGAGCACCTCGGTGCGGTCATACCCGAGGAAGTCGGTGGTGAAGCCTGCGTCGCGCGCGAAGTCGGCGGCGCGCTGAAGGCCACTCTCGCCGCCGGCACGCGAGATCTCGCGGTGCTCGGCCATCGCCGAGCGGTAGCCGTCCACATCGACGACCTGGCCGCGCTCCTCCGCGAGCTCCACTGTCAGCTCGATGGGGAAGCCGTAGGTCGCGGCGAGCGTGAACGCGTCCTCGCCCGAGATCGCGCTGTCCGCGGAGAGCTCCTCGAACACCTTCGACCCGCGCTCCAGCGTCTCGCGGAAGCGCTCCTCCTCGACCCTCACGACCTCCTCGATGCGCGCGGCGTTCTCGACGACCTCGGGGTACCACGGGCCGACCTGCTCGACGATCACCGAGGGCAGCCGGTAGACCTCGCCGAGCCCGATGCGGCGCGCCTGGACGACTGCGCGTCGGATAAGCCGGCGCAGCACGTAGCCGCGCCCCTCGTTGCCCGGAACGATCCCCTCGGCCGCGAGAAACGTCATCCCTCGCCCGTGATCGCAGAGCACGCGATGGGCCTTGGTCGCGACGGGGCTGGTGGCGTAGCCGACGCCGGACTCCTGCTCGATCCAGTCCATGATCAACCGGAACCCGTCGGTGTCGAAGATCGAGTCGGCCTCCTGGAGCAGCATCGCTCCCCGCTCCAGCCCGAGGCCCGTGTCGATGTTCTGCTTGGGAAGCGGCGTCAGCGACCCGTCTGCGTGCAGGTCGTACTCCATGAACACGAGGTTCCAGAACTCGAGGAAACGCTCGCACCGCTCGCAGCCCGGCGCGCAGTCGGGCTCGCCGCAGCCGTGCTCCTCGCCACGGTCGTAGTTCAGCTCGGAGCACGGGCCGCACGGGCCGGTCTCGCCGGCCGGGCCCCAGAAGTTCTCGGAGCGAGGGAGCGCGACGATCCGCTCCCGTGGGATCCCGATGCGCATCCAGCCTGCGACGGCGACGTCGTCCTCCCCGAGCCCGAGCTCGGGATCGCCGGCGAAGACGGTCGGCCAGATCCGTTCCGGATCGAGCCTCATGTGCTCGGTGACGAACTCCCACGCGAGGTCGATCGCGCCGTCCTTGAAGTAGTCCCCGAACGAGAAGTTCCCGAGCATCTCGAACATCGAGGCGTGCCGGGCCGTGAGGCCGACCTCGTCGAGGTCGGAGTCCTTGCCGCCGGCGCGCAGCACCTTCTGCACCGTGGTGAATCGCGGCGCGGGCGGCTGCTTCGCGCCCGAGAAGTAGGGCTTGAGCGGCTGCATGCCTGCGGAGATGAAGAGCGTGGACGGGTCCTCCGGCGGCGGGATCAGCGACCAGGACGGGAAGCGCATGTGTCCACGCTCCTCGAAGAAGGAGAGGAACCCTTCTCGCAGCTCGGCCGTCGTCCGCATCGGCCGATCGTACCGGTGCCCCAACCGGCCAGAGGCGGCTTGCCGTTCACCCGGTCTGACCCGGTGTGACCCGGTGTCGGACACCTGTAGCCGGGCGCTACTCGATCGTGGCGAACGCTCCACAACGCGGAGCGAGCAACGGCGCCGTCCGTCGGAGTTAACCGGCACGGTCCCGTAACAGGTCAGCCTTGACAGACCTCGAGTGTCTTACACCGCGTCTACCCCGCGTCCGGCGGGCCGAGCGCGAGCCACGCCAGTAGGAGACGCCGCAGGTTCGGTCGCGTCCGACGACGTTTGCCGGACGGGAGGCGGAACGACCTACGCGGCTGCGGGAGGCTCGTCCGGCGGGATCGGAGCCGGATCGGGCTTCGGCGTCGGATCCGGCTTCGGCCAGGGATCCGGCTTCGGCTGCGGCGTCGGCGGCGGCACGGGGTCCGGCTTCGGAACCGTGCCTTCTGTCTGCGTGCCGCGTAGGTCGGACGCCAGGTCGCTCTCGCGCTGACGCGCGGCAGCCTTGGCATCGTCGAACGCCGACGACGCGTTGCGGTTCTTGCGGAAGGACGAGAACCCGTGCGCGACGCCCGCGGCAAGACCCGAGACCTTCTCGACCGGCTTGGAGACGGCGGTCGAGACGGCGCGCACCGCGGTGTCGGCGCTGTCTGCCATCCCCACCGCGCTGTCGGTCACGGTGTCGAGCTTGTCGAGCTGGTAGTTGACCCGATCCACCGTTCCGCCGCTCTTCACGATCACGGGCAGCAGGTCGCGCTCGGTTCCCGAGATGAACGAGGACACGCGGTCGAACATCCCTCCGAGCTTGAACAGCGCGAAGGCCGAGCCGATGCCAAGCAGCACGAGGAACGCGGCAAGTCCCCAGTACGCGGCGTCACTAGCGGAGAACGCGAGGGTCATCGTCTGAGATCCTACCCGGTCGCGGAGACGATCTCGCCCGAACCGACGATCACGTCGTCGTCGTAGAGCACCGCGACCTGACCGGGCGCGACGGCGTCGACCGGATGCTCCAGCTCGAGGGAGAAACCGCCGGAGCGTGGAACGACGCGAGCGGGCACGGAGGCAGACCGGTACCGGAGCTTGGCCTCGACCCGCTCGAGCGGAACGTGCAGGCGGCCGTCGACCTCGACGTGTCGCGCGGCGAGCGCGCGGCGCGGGCCTACGACCAGGGCGTTGCGTGAGGCATCCGCGCGAACCGCATACAGCGGCTCGGCCGCGGAGACGCCGATCCCCCGGCGCTGTCCGGGCGTGTACCGCCAGAGGCCCTCGTGCCGCCCGACCTCGTTGCCGTCGAGGTCGAGGACCGGGCCAGGCGACCGCTCGACGCCGTGACGCTCGAGGAACGCGCGGTAGTCGTCTCCCGCGAGGAAGCACGCCTCCTGTGACTCCGACCGCCCGGCCGCCGCGAGACCCGCAGCGCGCGCCTCGGCCCTGACTGCGTCCTTCGTCTCGTCGCCGAGCGGGAAGGCGACGTACGCGAGCAGGGCAGGGTCGATCGTCCCGAGCATGTAGCTCTGGTCCTTCGCCGGGTCGGCGCCCCGCGCGACCAGCCGCAGCCCGTCTCGTTCGACCAGCCGGGCGTAGTGCCCCGTCCAGAGGACGCCCGCCCCGACGCGACGTGCGAATGCGACGAGCTCGTCGAACCGGAACCGCCCGTTGCATGCGACGCAGGGGTTCGGCGTGGTGCCCGCCTCGTAGGCCCGCACGAACGGGTCGACGACGGTTCGACGGAACGTCTCGCGGAGGTCGAGCGTCACGTGTGGGACGCCGAGCGCGTGACAGGCCTCCCGCGCGGCGATCACCGCGTCAGGCGAGCAGCAGACGCGCTCCGCCGAGCGACCGGCAGGATCCGACCAGAGCCGGAGCGTGACGCCGACCGCTTCGGGCAGCGCGCGCAGCAGCGCGACAGCGGAGTCGACCCCGCCGCTCATCGCGACCGCGATGCGGCCCTGGCGTCGGCGGCTTCGACGATCGCCTCTCCGATCGCGTTGGCGACCGCGTCGGCGGCGAGCGTGGCGCCGGGGACGCCGCCGCCTCGAGCAGCGTCAGGCCCGCGAGCTCACGCGCCATGCCCGGCGTGTCAGCGGCGACGATCACGCCGTCGACGACGGTCAGCCGCGCGAGCGCGTACTCCTCTCCCCGCGCGCTGTCTCCGATCAGCTCGACCCGCTCCATCGCGTCAGGCTACCGCCCGGACGTGCTGCGCCCAGAGAGCCCGGCGCGGGCGAGGGCGTCGACGCCGTCGCGTGACCGGCGGGTCGCGCTGTAAGCTCCGTGCCCCGTCGAGCCCAGGTCGAGAGGCGCGAGCAGCTCGAGCCGGTTGCCCCACGGGTCGGCGACGTGGAAGCGGGCGCGCCCGGGGATCTCGGCCGGATCGGCCCACTCGACCGCGTGCCCTGCTGCGGCGAGCGTGTCGGCGAGCATCCGCAGCGCTGCCTCGTCGGCGACCGTGAGCCCGGGATGGGCTTTGGTGGCGGGCGTGAACGGCTCGGCGACGCCGACGTGGAGCTCGTTCGCCGATCCCAGCCGGAACCAGACACCGCCTCGAGCCCGCAGCCGCTCGGGCTTCTCGAGCTCGGGCAGACCGAGCAGGGCGCCGTAGAACGCGCGCGCGAGCGTCTTCGCACCCGACGGGCGCGGCGACCTGCACGTGGTCGAGACCGGTGACGGCCACCCTTCCCCTCACCGCCCCCGGGCGAGTACGATGGCCGTGGGCCACGTGGCCCCGGGCTCTCGACGTGAACCAACGATCACACGAAGGGAGCCTTCGTCCGGGATAGGCGTTGCCGACGCCCGGCGGGGCACCCACCTGGGAAAGCGGGTTCGCTTTTCCGGGCTCGGGGCCACGTGGCCCATCTGCATGCCACTGGGCGGGTGGCGATCGCGCCGCTCACGGGGTGGCGTAGCGCCACTCGACCGGCTGCGTGCCGTCGAGGCCCACGAGGCGGGCGAGCGCGTCGGTCAGCTCGAGCTGGCGGCCGCTCGAGGTGAGGTCGTTGTCGATCACCTCGGTGAGCACGGTCTCGCCGCGGTAGCGGACGAGGATCTTCGCGCCGCAGGGCAAGCACCGGGTGGGTCACCCCGAGCGAGTCGGCCGTGAGGACGAGGTCGCAGGTCGTGCGCTCGGCATCCCCGGCCGGAGGCCGTGGCGCGGCGAGCGCGACGTACCAGCCCTCGGGCCCGGAGCCTGCGCACCGACCGTCGTCGCCGCCGCTGCGCTGTCGCGTCGCTCGACGACTGCGACCGCGACGAGCCCCGCGAGGAGCGCGACCGCGGCGCAAGCGCGAGCAGTCGCTGCGCGACGACCGCGCTCAGGCCTGCTCCTCCTCCCGGACGACCGCGATCCCGAGCTCCGCGAGCTGGGCGTCGGTGATCGCCGACGGCGAGCCGGACATCGGATCGAGACCCGCCTGGTTCTTCGGGAACGCGATCACGTCGCGGAGGTTCGGCTCGCCTGCGAGCACCATCGTCATGCGGTCGATCCCGAGCGCGATCCCGCCGTGCGGCGGGGCTCCCATCGCCAGCGCGTCGAGCAGGAACCCGAACTGCGAGCGCTGCTGCTCCGGCGTGAGCGCGAGCAGGTCGAACACCTTCGCCTGGATGTCGGGCTCGTGGATCCGGAACGAGCCGCCGCCCAGCTCGTTGCCGTTGACGATGATGTCGTAGGCGTATGCGAGCGCCTCGCCGGGCCGCTCGTGGAAGGTCTCCTTCCAGTCGTCCGTCGGGCGCGTGAACGGGTGGTGCACCGCCTTCCAGCGGCCTTCCTCCTCGTCGCGCTCGAACATCGGGAAGTCGGTGACCCAGAGGAACGTGAAGACGTCGTCGTCGATCAGCCCGAGCTCGCGGCCGAGGTGGAGGCGGAGATGGCCGAGCACGCGGGAGGTCGCCTCCCAGCCGTCGGCGGCGAACAGCAGGGTCTCGCCCGGCTGCACCGCGAGCGCCTCGATCTCGGCCTCGGAGAGGAACTTGGCGATCGGAGAGCGGAGCTCCCCCGACTCCTCGTCGCGCATCAGGTAGGCGAGGCCCTTCGCGCCGCGCTCCTTGGCGAGCTCCTCGAGGACGCCGACCTCGGCGCGCGAGTAGGTGCGCGGCACGCGGAGGAAGCGGACGGCCTCGGCACCCGCGAACACCCCGAACGCCGACTCACGCGTCAGCTCCGTCGCGTCCTCGAGCTCCAGCCCGAACCGGGTGTCGGGCTTGTCGGAGCCGAAGCGCCGGTCGGCCTCGGCATACGTCATGCGCGGCCACGGCGTCTCGATCTCGACCCCGCGGCACTCGCGCCAGATCGCCGCGAACATCTCCTCCATCAGCGCGAACAGCTCCTCGCGGTCGGGGAAGCTCATCTCGACGTCGAGCTGGGTGAGCTCCTGGACGCGATCGGCGCGCAGATCCTCGTCCCGGAAGCAGATCGCGATCTGGTAGTAGCGGTCGAACCCGGCGATCATCGTCAGCTGCTTGAGGGTCTGCGGGCTCTGCGGGAGCGCGAAGAACCGGCCCTTGTGCAGGCGGCTCGGCACGACGAAGTCGCGGGCGCCCTCCGGCGTCGACTTGTAGAGGATCGGCGTCTGGATGTCGAGGAACCCGGCGGACTCCATGCTGCGCCGGATGATCCCGACCATCTTCGCCCGCAGCCCGAGGTTGCGCTGCAGCTTGTCGCGCCGCAGGTCGAGCCAGCGGTAGCGCAGCCGCAGGGTCTCGTCGACGTTCTCCTCGTCGAGCTGGAACGGGAGCGGCGTCGAGCGCGAGACGATCGTGAGCTCGTCGACCTGGAGCTCGACCGCGCCCGTCGGCATCTTCGGGTTCACGGTCTCGGGGCTGCGCGCGACGATCGCGCCCTTCGCCTGGAGCACGAACTCGTTGCGGATCTCCTTCGCGAGCTCTGCCGCTGCAGGGGCGCGCTCGGGGTTGATCACGAGCTGCGTCACGCCGGTGCGGTCGCGCAGGTCGACGAAGACGAGGCCACCGTGGTCGCGACGGCGCGCGGCCCAGCCGGCGAGCGTGAGCGTCCTCCCGACGTGGTCGGGGCGCGGGATCGCCGCACATCGCGTCGCGCCAGCTCATGCGTGCCGCCTCTCGGGGCGGGACTCGCCTGGCCCGCGTCGGTCGTCGGAGAGCGTCATGCCGTCAGCCTAGAGACGATCGCGTCATGGGCGAGCGGTTCGTCGGTCGCGCCCTGCTTCCGCAGCACGGCGGACTCGGCTCCCACGACGACGATCCGCGACGCGCCGAGCCGGCCCGCCTGCGTGAGCTGTCCCTTGAGCGAGCGCCCTGCGTAGTCCGTGTCGGCCGCGATGCCCGCCCGACGCAGCGCCGCCAGCCAGCGTGCGACCTCCTGCCGCGGCGCGCCGTCGTCCAACACGAGGAAGACGTCGATCCGTGGCGGCTCGACACCCACTCCCGCCTCCTCCATCGCTAGCTGCAGCCGCTCGAGGCCTGCACCGAACCCGACCCCGGGCGTCGCAGGGCCGCCGATCTCCTCGACGAGATAGTCGTAGCGCCCGCCGCCGGAGATCGTCGAGTTCTCGTTCTCCATCGGGCCGATGAACTCCCAGGTGGTGCGCGAGTAGTAGTCGAGGCCACGGACGAGCGTGGGCACGAGGCGGTAGGCGACGCCGGTCGCGTCGAGGTCGGCCCTGACCACAGCGAAGCGGCTGACGCAGTCCTCGCACAGCGACTCGCCGATCTTCGGCGCCTCGTCGAGCGCCGCGCGGACGTGCTCCGGCTTCGCGAGGTAGTTGTCGAAGACGCGCAGCGGGCTCGTGGCGACCTTCTCGCGCGTGGCGTCGTCGAGCCGGGTCGCGTTCGCCTCGAGCCACGCTCCGAGCGCCTGGAGGTATGCGGGTCGGCAGCCGCGGCAGCCGATCGAGTTGAGCTCGAGGTGGTAGTCGCTCACGCCGAGCATCCCCAGCAGCGTGTCGTAGAGCTGGATGAGCTCGGCGTCGATCGAGGGGTCGTCGGACCCGATCGCCTCGACGGAGGCCTGCCAGTGCTCGCGGTAGCGGCCCTTCCCGGGCGCGCCGTAGCGGTACATCGGCGCGATCGTGAAGAGCTTCTGCGGCTGCGGCTCCCGGTGCATCCCGTGCTCGACGTAGGCGCGACAGATCGGGGCGGTGCCTTCAGGGCGCAGCGTGAGCGAGCGGTCGGAGCGGTCGGTGAACGTGTACATCTCCTTCTGCACGACGTCCGAGCCGGACGCCCGACGTCCGGGAGAAGAGCGCCGTGTCCTCGAACACCGGGCGTGAGGATCTTGCGGTAGCCGTAGAGGCCGCAGAGCCGCTCGACCTCGCCGATGATCCGCTGCCAGACCGGCATCCCGGCGGGGATGACGTCGTGCGTGCCGCGTGGACGCTCGATCTTCCCGGCCATCAGGTCGCGTCCCCCGGTTCCGGCCGACGCGCGCAGCGGTGCGAGGAACGGGTTCGTGGCGAGCTCCTCGCCCAGCGTCGTCTGCGGCCCGTGACCGGGCCATACCCTCGTCTCGGCGGGATACCGGTCGAGCAGTCGGCGGATCGAGGCGAGCAGGGTCGGCCAGTCGCTTCCCGGGAAGTCGGTGCGGCCGACGCTTCCGGCGAAGAGGACGTCCCCCGAGAGCAGCTCGCCCCCGACGGCGTACGCGACATGCGCCGGCGAGTGCCCCGGCACCGGGGTGACCTCGAGCGACATGCCCGCGAGCTCCAACGTCTCGTCGCCCGTCAGCCCGACCTCGGGCACCCACGGCCGAACGTCCACTCCGGGCGGTGTGAAGGCCTCCGGCTCTTCGAGCAGGAACCACTCGGCCTCGGCCATATGCACGGGGGCGCCGGTCGCCTCCGCCAGGTCGGCGACGCCGACGAGGTGATCCCAGTGGCCGTGCGTGACGAGGATCGCGACGCAGACTGCGCCGTGCGCTCTCGAGCAGACCGAGGATCTCGTCCACGTCGCCGCTCGGGTCGACGACGAGCGCCTCCCGTGCGGTCGCGCGAGGCCCGGACGACGTAGCAGTTCGTCCCGATAGGCCCGAGCTCGAGGCGGTCGATCGCGACGGACACGCTCAGCGCTTCGCTGCGCTCGGGTTGCGCTTCACGTACGACCGCCAGACCATGTGGTCCATGAAGTAGCTGAACGGGATGAACACGACCATCAGGAAGAACGTGTTCAGCAGGGCGCCGAGGAACGTGACCTTTCCCCCGCCCAGGATGTAGACGACCGCGAAGAAGACAGGCCCGAAGAGCGCGCCGCGCTTCGCCACCCGCCGCCACGACGGTGGCTCGGGGGCACGGCCACGCCTGGGCTGCTTCTTCGGTGCGTCCTTGGCCTTCTTCGGCTCGGCTCTCCTTGAGCTCGGAGGCGGAGAGCACCGTCTCGTTCCCCTCCGCGTCGATCTCGACGAGGTCGTACTCGTGGCGCTTCTCCTTGGCGCGACGGCGGCGCTGCTTCTGGGTTGCCATGCCCCGATTATGCCCGCGACCACGCGACGGCCCCGCGCTCGACCACCGTGTGGACGAGGTCGCCCGCAAGGTGGTAGGCGAGATGCCGCCAGTCCGTCGCGTCGAGCAGGACGACGTCGGCGTCGAAGCCCGGCGCGATCCGCCCGATCCGATCGGCGCGGTCGAGCACGTGGGCCGCGTTGACCGTGCAGGCCGCGAGCGCCTCCTCCGGCGACAGGCCGAGCTGGGTGCAGGCAAGGGTGCAGACGAGCGGAAGGCTCTCGCAGAAGGCGCTCCCGGGGTTGAAGTCGGTCGCGAGCACGACGATCGCGCCCGCGTCGGCGAGCGCGCGCGCAGGGGGCATGCGCTTCCCCAGGAACAGCGCGGCGACCGGCAGGAGCACCGCCGCCACGTCGCTCCGCCCCAGCGCCGCGACCCCGTCGGGGCCGGTCGCCTCGAGGTGATCGACGGAGCGCGCCCCGAGCTCGATCGCGAGCGGCACCGCCCCCATCTCGGAGAGCTGGTCGCCGTGGAGGCGCAGCGCGAGCCCTGCGTCCCGACAGGCGGTGAGATAGCGCCGTGACTGCTCGACGTCGAACGTGCCCCGTTCGACGAAGACGTCGGCGGCCTCCGCGACCTGCGCGGCCTCCGGCAGGACCTCGGCGATCGCCCAGTCGACGTACGAGTCCGCATCGGGATGCTCGGGCGGGACTGCGTGGGCCCCGAGCCAGGTCGGCACCCCGCCGGCGTCGCGGACCGCCTCGAGCTGGGCGAGCTCGGTGTCGTGGTCGAGCCCGTAGCCGGACTTGCCCTCGAACGTCGTCGTCCCGTGGGCGCGCATCCAGCCGCGGTGGCGCTCGACGGCCTCGCGCAGCCCTTCCGGCCCTGCCGCGCGCGTGGCTCGCGTGGTCGAGAGGATCCCGCCGCCGGCGGCGAGCAGCTCCTCGTAGGTCGCGCCACCTGCACGCAGCGCGAACTCGTGCGCGCGGTCGCCACCGAAGGCCGGATGCGTGTGGCAGTCGACGAGACCCGGGATCGCGGAGAGGCCGCGCCCGTCGATCTCCTCGACCTCGCCCGTGAGGGACGGCAGGTCGCGCATCGGCCCGGTCGCCTCGACGCGTCCGTCCGCGCAGAGCACGAAGGCATCCTCGACGACGTGAACGTCTCGCAGCCCCGACCCTCGGAGCGGGGCCGCCGGCGCCGGCCGGGGTCGCGAGCTGCGCGAGGTCGCGGATCAGGAGGCGCGTCACGGCGGCGAGCGTAGTCGATCGGGATCTCCCCGTGGACGGATCGGCACGCATTCGGCGCGATCGGCCTTGACAGACCTCCGGTGTCTGACACCCGAGCTCTTCCCGACGGACGTGTCCGGTCGGCCCGAGCGGCGGCCGACGGCGCCCGGGCTAGGTCGTGATGCCGGGGAGGTCGAGGCCGCGAGACGTCGCGGCGTCGACGGCGATCTCGTAGCCCGCATCGGCGTGACGCATCACACCCGTGCCCGGGTCGGCGGTGAGCACGCGCTCGAGCTTCTCGGCGGCGGCGTCGGTGCCGTCGGCGAGCACGACCATCCCCGCGTGGATCGAGTTCCCGATCCCGACGCCGCCGCCATGGTGGACGCTCACCCACGTCGCGCCGGCCGCGGTGTTGAGGAGCGCGTTGAGGATGGGCCAGTCGGCGATCGCGTCGGAGCCGTCACGCATCGCCTCCGTCTCGCGGTACGGGGAGGCGACCGAGCCGGAGTCGAGGTGGTCGCGCCCGATCACGACCGGTGCGGAGACGGCGCCGCTGCGGACGAGCTCGTTGATCGCGACGGCCCGCGCGGGCCCGATCGCCGTACCCGAGCCAGCAGATCCGCGCGGGGAGCCCCTGGAACGCGACCTTCTCCGGCGCGAGCCGCAGCCAGTTCTGCAGGAGCACGTCGTCGGGGAAGAGCGCAGGCGAGCTCACGGTCGATCGCGTCGATGTCGGCCGGGTCACCGGAGAGCACCGCCCAGCGGAACGGGCCGATCCCGCGGCAGAACAGCGGCCGGACGTAGGCAGGGACGAACCCCGGGTACGCGAAGGCGTCCGTGACGCCCGCCTTCTCGGCCTCACCCCGGAGGTTGTTGCCGTAGTCGAAGACGTGGCTCCCGGCCCGCTGGAAGTCCAGCATCGCGCGCACGTGGGTCGCGATCGACTGCGATGCGAGCCTCAGGTAGCGCTCGGGATCGCTCGCCCGGAGGGCCGCCGCCTCCTCGATGGGCACCTCGGCGGGGACGTAGCCGGTGAGCGGGTCGTGCGCGGCGGTCTGGTCGGTGACGAGGTCGAAGTGGACGCCGCGGGCGACGAGCTCCGGGAAGGCGTCGGCCGCGTTGGCGAGGACGGCGACGGACAGCGGCCTGCCCTCGGCCGCGGCCAGCTGTACGCGGGCGACGCCCTCGTCGAGCGTCGGGGCCTGCTCGTCGACGTAGCGCGTCGCAAGCCGGCGGTCGATCGAGCGCTGGTCGACCTCGATGCAGAGGATCGCCGCGCCGGCCATCGTCGCGGCGAGCGGCTGCGCGCCCCCCATCCCTCCCAGCCCTGCGGTGAGGATCGTGCGCCCTGTCAGGTCGGCGCTGCCGAAGTGCACCTCACCCGCCGCCGCGAAGGTCTGGTACGTGCCCTGGAGGATCCCCTGGGTGCCGATGTAGATCCACGAGCCGGCGGTCATCTGGCCGAACATGGTCAGCCCCTCGGCCTCGAGCCGCCGGAACTCGTCCCAGCTCGCCCAGCGAGGGACGAGGAGGGAGTTCGCGATCAGGACGCGCGGAGCGGCCTCATGGGTGCGGAACACGCCGACCGGCTTGCCCGACTGGACGAGCAGCGTCTCGTCGTCGCGAAGCCGGAGCAGCGTCGTGACGATCGCCCGCAGCGCGTCATGGGAGCGTGCAGCTCGTCCGGATCCGCCGTACACGACGAGCTCCTGGGGATGCTCGGCGACCTCGGGGTCGAGGTTGTTGAGCAGCATCCGCAGCGGCGCCTCGGTCTGCCACGAGCGCGCGTTGAGCTCGCTCCCACGTGGCGCCCTGATCGCCGAGAGGTCGCCGACGAGCCGCTCGACCAGCTCCGCGCTCACCCGCCGGTCCCGCCTTCGGCCTCCTCGGCCCGCGCCTTCGCCTGCGCCTTGAGGCGGGAGTGGAAGCGCCACCACGACCACGCGGTCGCCGCGGCGAAGTAGCCGACACCGATCACCAGGCCGCGCGCGACCCCCTGGCTCGAGAAGGCGGAGAGCACGACGATCACGAGCGCCAGGACGCCGTGGAAGAGCACCGAGTCCCGGTAGGGATGGTCGGGGATCGGGCCGCCACGGCCCTCGAGCTTCGGCGACAGCGACATCTCAGGCGAGCCTACCGACGACCGCCTCGACCGCAGCGACGAGAGCCGCCTTCCCGCACGGCGTCAGCCGCGCGCTCGATGTCGCCCGACAGCTGGCGATCCTCGCGCACACGCGCGGAGAGCGTCCGCACGTGGTCGTGGGCGGCACGGACGCCCATCCCGGGCTCGAGAGGCGCGAGGAACTCGACGGCCTGGGCGCCTGCGAGCAGCTCGATCGCGAGCACCCGCTCGGCGTTGGCGACGACCTGCCAGGCCTTCAGCCCGGCGGCGTTCCCCATGGACACGTGATCCTCCTGCCCCGCGCTCGTCGGGATCGAGTCGACCGAGGCGGGATGGCTCAACGACTTGCTCTCGGAGACGAGCGCCGCCGCGACGTACTGCAGGATCATGAACCCCGAGTTCAGCCCCTCCTCCCGCGCGACGAGGAACGGCGGCAGCCCGCCCGAGAGCGACGGGTTGACGAGCCGTTCCGTCCGGCGTTCGCTGATCGACCCGAGCTCGGCGCAGGCGATGGCGAGGCAGTCGAGCCCCATCGCGATCGGCTGGCCGTGGAAGTTCCCGTTCGAGACGATCTCGCCCTCGGCGAGCAGGACGAGCGGGTTATCGGTCGCGGCGTTCACCTCCACCGAGACCGTTCGCGCCACGTGCTCGATCAGGTCGCGGCTCGCGCCGTGCACCTGGGGAGCGCAGCGCAGCGAGTAGGCGTCCTGCACCTTGTCGCACCAGCGGTGCGACTCCACGATCGCCGAGCCGGCGAGGAGCCGCCGCAGGTTCTCGGCGCTCGCGAGCTGTCCCGGGAGCGGACGCGCGGCGTGGATCGCCGGGTGGAAGCTCGTCGGCGACCCCTGGAGCGCCTCGAGCGACATCGCGCAGGCGATGTCGGCGGTGGCCGCGAGCCTGCGGGCGCGGACGAGGAGCAGGGCTGCGGTCGCGGTCATGAACTGCGTCCCGTTGATCAGTGAGAGACCTTCCTTCGCCGCGAGCGTCACCGGCGTCAGCCCCGCAGCCGCGAGCGCCTCGGCGCCCGACGTCCGACGTCCGTCCAGCGTCGCCTCGCCCTCGCCGACGAGCGGTAGCGCGAGATGCGCGAGCGGGGCCAGGTCGCCGCTCGCTCCGACCGACCCGCGAGCAGGGACGTGCGGGACGATGCCGGCGTTGAGCACGTCGACGAGCAGCTGCACCGTCTCCAACCGCGCGCCCGAGTAGCCCTTCGCGAGGGTGTTCGCGCGAAGGAGCAGCGCGGCGCGGACGATCTCGTCCGGATAGGGCTCCCCCACGCCGCACGCGTGGCTGCGCAGCAGACGCAGCTGCAGCTCGGCCGTCTGCTCGGGCGCGATCGTCTCCGAGACGAACCGGCCGAAGCCGGTGTTGACGCCGTAGGTGTGCTCGCCCGCGTTCTCCTCGAGGAATGTGCGCGCGGCGACGATCCGCTCCCGGCCACGCTCGGCGAGGGCGACCCGGCGCCCGACCGACCGCGACGTCCCAGACGTCGTCCAGCACGAGATCGTCGCCGGTGAGCAGGAGTGGCTCGTCCACGGATGCGGAGTCTACGACGGCCCGCCGCGCAGGCACCGGCGAGACGAGGCCGAGCGCCTCCGACCGAGCGCGAGCGCACCCAGCCTCCCCGCGGACGGTAAGGCCCCTTGGGGGACGCGAGCCCCCTCTGGGAACGCTAGCCCCGATGCGGTGACGTAGGTGTGGCGTCTTCGTGTCGACTTCGTGACGCCGCGATGGCGCTCGCCGTCGGGACGTCGAGACGCCGTGGCGGAACGGCGCCGCGGCGCAGACGCACGCGCGCGCAGACCGTGGCCGGCCTCGCCTACACGAGATGCCGCTCGACGATGCGATCCGGGGCGAGCGACGTCAGCGCGAACGCATCGGCTGCGGCGGCGAGCGCGGCCGGTCCGGGCAGCCCTTCGATGTCGACGTCGTCCACCCCGGCTGCGCGAGCCGCAGCCGTGACCACGCGCGCGAGGAACAGCCCCACGAGCTCGCCTTCGATCACCGCGGCGCCACGCGCTGCGGCCTCGAGCCGCACCCGGGCCACGACCTCGTGCAGTGGTGCCGCGTCGAGGTCGATCACGTTCATCGATACCTGGGTGCGACCCGTCGAGGGGAGCAGCAGCCCGATCGCCTGCACACCGGCCATCCCCCCACCCGAGGCGCGAACCGCGACCGCGACCTCACGCGCGACGGCGACGTCGGCGATGTCGAGCACGAGATTGAACGCCGCGAGCGGAGCGCGCGCGCCCACCAGACGCCGCCGGCCGCCCGGGTCGAGCCTTGCAGGGCCGAAGTCGGGGGCGAGCTCACCTCGGTCGACACGTGCCTGCAGCTCTGCCGGCCCACCGCGACGGAAGAAAGCAGGGCCGGCGGCCGCGCCCGACCTCGCCGTAGAGGAACACCGGCAGACCGAGCTCTTCCCCGACGCGACGACCGAGCGCGAGCGCGGCCGAGCCGGGCGCGCGGCATGTCGCCCGGCACCAGAGGCACGAGCGGCACGACGTCGGCGGCCCCGATTCGCGGGTGGATGCCGTCATGGCGCACGCAGGTCGACGAGCTCGCGGGCCGCGGCGATGCCCGGCGACGAGCGCGTCGACGAGTCCGTGCGTCGTCGCGGCGTCGCCGCGAGCAGCGTGTGCACCGACCGGTTGTGGTCGGCGTCGGTGTGCGTGTCGAGCAGTCGGGCACCGTCGGCCGCGTAGGCCGCGCCGATCGCGGCGACCACGGCCGCGTCTCGGCCTTCGGAGACGTTCGGGACGGACTCGAGCGGGAGCACGGGCGTACTGTAGAGCCGTGCCCCGCTACGACTCGATCTCGGCGCTCCAGCACGCGAACGCAGCGTGTCGGCTCTGCGCGGACGCGGGTCTCCCGATCGACCCGGCTCCGGTGTTCGCGGGGCGAGCCGGCCAACGGGCCTACCTGTTCGGCCTCGCGCCGGGCAGGGTCGAGGAGGGCGTCGGGCTGCCGTGGCAGGGCCGTGCGGGGCGCACGCTCCGGCGTTGGCTCGAGCTCGACGAGACGTGCCTTCTTCGCCACCTTCTACTGCGCCTCGGTGACGCGCTGCTTCCCGGGGCCGTCGCCCTCCGGACGCGGCGACCGCCTCGCGACGCGGCACGAGCAGGACCTCTGCGACGGCTGGGCCGGGGAGGAGCTCCGTCTGCTCCGGCCCGACCTCGTCGTCACCGTCGGCGGGCTCGCCGCGAGGCGCCTCCTCGGCGTCGAGCGACTCACCGACGCGGTCGGGAAGAGCTACCAGCTCGGTGACGCGATCGCGATCCCGTTGCCGCATCCGTCGGGGGCGAGCGGCTGGCTCAACGACCGCGGCCAACCATGCCCGCCTGGGCAAGGCGCTCACGCACGTCAGGCGCGAGCTCGAGCGGATCACGGGCCCGGTCGACCCGATCACGTAGGATCGGCCCGTGCTCGGTGCCGTGCTCGACGAGACGTGGACGCTCTACACGCGCTTCTTCGTGCGGTTCTTCGTGATCGCCCTCATCGTCTTCGCGGTCATCAACGTGCTCTACGCGCTCCTGCTCGAGGCGGTCGACGGCGACTCCGGCGCCGGCATCGCGTTCACCGGGACGCTTGCGTTCGTCGCGACGATCGTCGGCGGGATGTGGCTGACGGGCGCACTCGTCCACGTGGTCGTCGACGCACGCGACGGCACGCTCGACACCACGGTCGGCGAGGCGTTCGCGAGGGCGAAGCCGTTCATCGGCACCCTCCTGCTCGCGAGCCTCCTCGCAGCGCTCGGCATCATCGGCGGCGTGATCCTGCTGGTCGTCCCCGGGATCATCCTTGCGGTGCGCTGGTCGCTCGTCGCACCGGCCGTCGTGCTCGAGCGGCGCGCGGTCAAGGCGAGCCTCGGGCGATCGAACCAGCTCGTGCAGGGCACCTCCTGGACGATCTTCGCGCTGATCCTGATCGTCGGGATCATCGGTGGGATCGCCTCGTCGTTGTTGCAGGCCGCCTTCTCCGCCTTCCCGCAGTTCATCGAGATCGCGCTCGGGCAGACGATCGCGAACGCGGTCGTGCAGCCCTTCTCGGCGATCGCGCTCACGCTCGCGTTCCTCCGCCTCCGCGAGGCGCGCGAGCCGGTGGCGGAGCCCGTGCCTCGCCTCAGACCGACGCCGTGACGGACGAGCCCGAGGTCACGCCGTCCGACGTCGCCGGCCCGGTCTCCGACGAGGCGCTGCGGGACACCCGGCTCACCCCGGCCGAAGCGATCGCCGGGATGCGCATCACGGTTCCGACCCGCGGGAACCGGCCGCTGCGCAAGGTGCTCGACCAGGCGAACGCGGATCCCCAGCTGAAGGCCTGGTGGCACGTCTCGAACGTGAACGCCGTCGTGCGTCTCGAGATCAACGACCACTCGTGGGTGCACGTCCAGATCGTCGCCAACATCGCGCTCAAGCTCCTCCGCCAGCTGGTGAAGCACGACATCGAGCCCTCCATCGTCCGCGACTTCGGGATGACGCCAGAGGATGCCGAGGTCGTCGTCGTCCTCTCCGCCCTCACCCATTGCGTCGGGATGTCGGTGCACCGCAAGGGCCACGAGGACTGGAGCCTCTTCCTCGCCGAGCCGAAGCTGCGCGAGATCCTCGCCGGGATCTACGAGGAGCCGGAGCGCACCGTCGTCGTCTCGGAGGTGCTGCAGGCGATCACGAGCCACCGCGCGGACGGGCAGCCGCTGGCGCTCGAGGCGGGGATCCTGCGCGTGGCGGACGCGCTGGACATGGCGAAGGGTCGCTCGCGGATCCCGTTCGAGGCCGGGCACGTCTCGATGCACTCGCTGTCGGCCGCCGCGATCGACGAGGTGCGGATCGGCGACGGCGAGGAACGTCCGGTGCGGATCGAGATCCTGATGAACAACTCGTCGGGCCTCTTCCAGGTCGACGGATTGCTCAAGGCGAAGCTGCGCGGGTCGGGGCTCGAGCGCCACGTCGAGGTCGTCGCCCGCGTGGAGTCCGACGCCGAGCAGCGCCTCGTCCGCGAGTATCGCCTCGATCTCTGAGCTCGCGCCGCCACGCGCTCGCAGGCCCGACGGCGCTGCACGGCGCGAGCCGTGATGGCTCTGCACGATCCGGCTACAATCCGCCGAGCCCTGCGGGATCGTCTAATGGTAGGACGCCGGATTCTGGCTCCGGAAGTTGGGGTTCGAGTCCCTGTCCCGCAGCCTTCGAGGCCCTCGCACGAGCGAGGGCCTCGTCCGTTCTACGGCCCGTGCGGCTCGAGGAGGTACACCGGGATCTCCCGCGCGGTGCGCGCCTGGTAGCGCGCGTATCCCTGATAGGTCGCGGTGATCTCGGGCCAGAGCCGATCGCGCTCCTCGGCGCTCGCCCGCCGTGCGCGCCGCCGCTCCTCGTGCGGGCCGTACCGGACGACGACGTCAGGGCCGGCGTCGAGGTTGAGCGACCACGCGGGGGCTCGATCCGAGCCTCCTGCAGAGGCGACGAGGACGAGATCGTCGCCGTCGCGCAGGTAGGTCAGCGGAGTCGTCCGCGACCGCCCGGTGCGCCGCCCGGTCGTCGTCAGGAGCAGCACCGGCATGCCCGCCATGCGGCCGAGGAGCCTCCCGCCGCTCACGCGGTAGATCGTGCGGTGGATCGCGATCACGCCGAGCGTGAGCTGCCGTCTCCACCCGGGTCGGGTCAGATCGAGCACCGCCTCCGAGCCTAGCCGCTGCGCGGAATCGTGCCGCGGCGAGCGGGAAATGCCTGCAAAACGAGTGTGAGCGTTTCGTAAGGGATCGAGCGGCGCCGTCGAGGACGTCGGCTACGGTGGCGCGCAGCGAGACACGAACGGCGCACCGTCGGCTCTGCGGCCTGCGGCCATACCGGAACACCTGCGCCGTGCCCCTGTCCCCGAGATGGAGGTTCGATCCTGAAGGCCCTGATCACGGGCGTCTGCGCCCTCGTGCTGTGCGTCACCCCCGTCGCCGCCCAGGCGAGCGGCTCCGGTGACCTCGAGACGCGCCTCGCGCGCCACGTCAAGACGATCAAGAAGGACGAGTCGGTCGTGCGGTTCTTCGATGCGCACCGCTGGCTTCTCAGCGACCCGCGGTTCGAGGGCGAGGCGAAGCGCCGGCTGACGAGCGCCCGCCAGCGCCTCGCCGAGACGCGAGCGAAGGCCGACCGCGCCCGCGCCGCGCTCGCCGCCCGCAAGGCCACGGCGCGTCGGCTCGCCTCGCTGGCGAGCTCCCCGCGCGTGGCCATCTGTCACGTGTTCGGACCGCACTGCCAGGAGGCGCTCGCGGTCTCCCGGTGCGAGTCGGGCTATCAGACGACCGCACAGAACGGCCAGTACCTCGGTCTCTTCCAGATGGGGTCGAACGAGCGACGGCTCTTCGGTCACGGCGACAGCGCGCTCGAGCAGGCGAGGGCCGCACACCGGTACTTCGTCGCCTCCGGTCGCGACTGGAGCCCGTGGTCGTGCAAGCCCTGGCGCTGACGCGCCGCTTTCTCGCGCAAACTGCGGGAACCCGGTCGAGCGGCCGGGTTCCCGCCGATGCGCCCACGTGGTAGGACTGCGGGCGTGCCGTTCCGGCGGAAGCGCGAGCGTCTGAGGCCTCTCGACGAGGCCGCGGCCTACGCGCGCTGTCACGGCGAGCGCGACGAGTCGGTGCGCGTGATCGCCCTCCCGCCGCGCCGCAGACGCTACGACGAGCTGCTCGCAACCGGCGAGGAGATCCGTCGCCGCCTCGAGGAGCGGATCGACGCGCGCGAGACCGACGCCCCCGCTCCGACCGTCTAGCGACGCACGAGCACCTCGTCGAGCGGCTTCTTCCCGATGTCGGGAACGGTCGCCGCGGCCGCCGGGTACCCGACGGGGATCACGACGAACGGCCGCTCGTTCTCGGGCCGGTCGAGCACCTCGCGCAGGAAGCCCATCGGGCTCGGCGTGTGCGTGAGCGTCGCGAGCCCTGCGTCGTTCAGCGCGGCGAGCAGGAGGCCCGACGGCGATCCCGACGGACTCCCTGACGTAGTAGTGCTTGACCTTGGCTCCCTCGGGCGCGAGGCCGTAGGCCTGCTCGAACACGACGAGCACGACCGGCGCGTCCGTCAGGTGCGGCTTGCGCCAGTCGGTGCCGAGCGGCTCGAGCGCGGCGAGCCACTCGGGTGACATCCGGCCGTCGTAGCTCCGCCGCTCCTCCTCCTCGGCGGCGTCGCGGATCCGCTGCTTGAGCTCCGGGTCGGTGACGGCGACGAACGTCCACGGCTGCTGGTTCGCGCCGGAGGGCGCCGTCGCCGCCGCCGCGATCGCGGCCTCGACGACCTCCCAGGGCACGGGCTCCGTGGAGAAGTCCCGGACCGTGCGCCTCTGCCGCGCTCGCTCGAGGAAGCGTGCGCACGGCGGCGCATCTCGTCCTCGGGCAGCCGCTCGAACGCGAGCGGCACGAAGCGCGGGTCGACCATCGCGCGACGATACCCCGAGCCGCCCCGCTGGCGGCCCGGCTCGGGCCGGCGCAGGACCCTGCCGTTCCGCGAGAGGCGCGGGGATCCTTCGCTACAATCCCCCGTCGCACGGCCCATTCGTCTAGTGGCCTAGGACACCGCCCTCTCACGGCGGCGGCACGGGTTCGAATCCCGTATGGGCCTTAGGGCTACTCATCGTGGAAGGACCGCAAACCCCGTAGAGATGCGGGGTTTGCTCATGAATAGTGGGATTGCGCCGCATCGAGCACGACGCTCGGGCGTGTCAGGAATCGCCAGCTCTGAGCACGTGGTGATACACCGGTGATACACGGCCTGCCCACCGATCACCCCCCCCACCCCCTCCGGCTCGGCGCGCACCCGCCCACGGTGTGTTGCGGTTTTTCGGTTATCGAATCGGGGCGGCGCTCTCGGCTCTGGGACTGACTGGCTCTACCGTTGACGGTAGAGCCCGGGCCAGTTCGGGCCGGTCAGGGAGGGTGCGGTTCCGTGGGCTGCCGAGATGACCGCGGGATGCGCTCCTCCAATGTCTCAGGCGGGGGTGTGGGCGCTTGCGTATGCGTCTATGACGTCTTCGCTGAGTCGGCCGCGCTCGCCGACGGTGATGCCGTTGGCTCTGGCCCACTGCCGGACGAGCAGGGGGTCTGGTCTGCCGCCTGATGAGGGCGCGGGTCGGGCGCTTGAGTGGCCGACAGTGGGTCGCGGACCGAGACGCTGCTGGCTGCAAGTGCTCCAGCAACCGTTCGAAGTGGGCTGGCTCCACGACCCTGGTGCCCAACCTGCGTGCTGCTTGTGCCTTGGTGCCGTTGATCGTGCCGTCAGACACCAGTAGGGCAGTCTTACTGCTGACACCCCCGTCACGATGACGCCGCGGGCTCGTGTGCGCTCCTCGAGCGCGCTGCGGCCGAAGGCTTCGCAGCCGGTGATGGCGATGCGATCGCCGACGCGCAGCGGCTCTCCGAGTGCCCAGTCGTCGGGTAGCGGTGGCAGGTCTTCACTGAGCGCTGCCTGTCTCCGCTCTCGGGCGTCGTTAGCGCTGCGCTAACCGTTGCATCGGGTAGATCAAGCATCCGAGCGACTTGGCGTAGCTCCTCCCGTTCGCCGCGGGCCACCACGTCATCCTCGATCGCCTGCCGCGCGACTGCGACGAGTAGGCCACGGTGGACAGCCTGGAGGTCGTCGGCACTCAGCCTGTACTCGCGCGCACACGCCCTCAGAGCCTCGCCTTCGCCGACACTCAGCGCGCCATCTCCCAGTACCTGCAGCAGCAACTGCAGGTACGCGGCCGCCGGGAGGCGCACCCTCGCCCAGTGCGTCATGGAGCGCGTAGTCGGCCACTCCCGACCGCAGGGACGGGGCAACGTTGACTCGGCTCCTCCGGCGCGGCTCTGTGGAGCGGGGTCTTCTTGCACCGTGCTCGATGCCGAAGTCCGCGGGGTTGTGTTCGAGAGAGACCCCGGATACCCAAGACCGTCCCCGCGCTGCCCTCCACCAGCGATGGTCGCGTCGAGCGCCACGATGCCGGTGCTTGAGCTCTGCATGAGATGCCGGAGGCCGGTGCTGTAGGCAGCGGCATCCTCTCGGGCGAGATGGCCGACAGGGCGACCGTCGACCAGGACTCTGATCGCGTTCGGGTCGTACCGGTTGTCAGGTTCGGGCTGGAGAAGCGCCACGGTGTTGTGCTGAACCGGCGTGCTGCGTCGTCCACCGACGATCGACCAAAGGGCTTCTTGGTGGTGGGATTCACCGACAACCTCGAGTGGTTCGTCGCCTGGATAGTGGTTCGCGCGGATGGTCTGGGCGCGTTCGTTGGCGGCCCGGGATCGGAGACGGTTGAAAAGGCCCATCACGTGTGTTCCTTTGCGCTGAGGTGGAGTGCGAGCTCGTTGAGGACACGCTGCAGGTCTGCGTCGAGCGTGTCGAGGTGGCCGCTCGCATCGTCGAGAGCGTGCTTCGCCTTGGTGTTGCAGCCACGAACGGTGGCGATCGTCTTAAGCGAACGGCGGGCGTCGTCGATGAGGTCCGTGAGGCGTGCAGTGTCAAGTCCGTCTGCAGCCTCACGATCCTCGCGACAGGCGACCCAGCGCGCCCACAGACAGGCGAGACGCAACGCTGAAGGATCGGCAGTGTTCTTGTCGAGCACAACGATCGCCTTGTGGTCGTACCAGTGGAACGGCTCGGTGCAAGGCGACTGGTCGGCCTGCGCGAAGACCATGACCCCGGCGTCGGCGCGACGGTTCTCGATCGCCTCGTCAAGCTCGTCAAGCGCCTTCTTGAGCGAGAGCTTCTTGTCCTTGCACTCCACCACGTAGGCGGCTTCGCGGCCACGTACCAACGTCGCGTCCAGCGCCACGAGGATGTCACCGACCTTGTTGGCGCGATCGCCGGTGAGATCACCCACATAGGCAGGTACGTCCTGTAGTGGCTGGCAAATCCCTTGCAGCGCTGCGAGCACAGTCTCTTCGAACGCGAAGCCCTTTACCGCGGTCTTCTCCATCGCTTCCTGCTGCACGGCCTTGAGGTCGAGCTGCTGACGCAACGCCTCCAAGGAAGCGGTGACGCCGGCCAACTGCTTCTCAAGGGTCGTGACGATCTCGTACCGCCAACGGGCGATCGGGCTCTCGTCGGCGTCGGGGTCGAGCAGTCTGCGCATAGACGCCACCTGTGTATCGCGCGCGTCTTCCAGCACCCGCTCGAGCTTCGCGATCACGCTGGTCTTCGAGTTCTCGTCGAACGCTGCCCCGAGCGAGTGTTCCACCTCGGCCAGCCACTCCCCCAACGCCCACCGGAGGTCACCGTCTTCCTCACCCAGCAACTCCTCCGCAGACTCCTCGATCCGGTGCGCGAACAAGTCCACGCTCCGCTCCAACTCACTCGCCATCGCATCAAACCGGTGCTCCACGTGTTGTGTGTCCAGCGTCGCCCCCGCCATCCGCAACGCACGCGCACCCATCGCGAGACACCGATGCACCGCAGACTCCGCGTCCTCAGACTCCCGCACCAGCGCAACCACATCAGGATCACGCTCACGAAAGTCCTCCAACACCAACTCATCCCCGGCCAGGTACGCGGTCGTCGTGCCGGTCGGAGCATCTCCTCGCCGGCCCGAGTGCTCATCAGAGCGCCTCCCTCGACTTCTTACAACCACAGCAGCGGCAACCATTTCGCCGCGTACGCAAAGCCTCTATCCCCCTCAGCGCCGAGACATCAGTAGCGCCCCACACCAATCCGTCACGCTAGTACCGACATGACAAGCCCACCTCGCACCCAGCGGCGCGTCCTCATCTTTCGCAACACTTGTGACATGACCATCGTGGAGAACAACGGTCGAGCAACGCGACCGGGAGGGCGTCACCGGAAGGGCTTCCTTCCGGGCCAGAGCGCCAACCCCGGTGGCCGGCCCCGCGGCCTCGCCCGTCGCGTCCGCGAGATAGTCGGGGACGACGGCGAACAGATCGCAGTCTTCCTTCTCGAGGTGATGCACAACCCCCGCCAGCGCACCCGTGACCGGCTGGAGGCAGCACGGCTGATCGCGGACCGCGGCTGGGGCAAGCCCGTCGTCTCGATCGACCTCGACGTCGGACTCGAGGCCCAGCAGATGACCGTCGACACGGAGAAGCTCGCGGAGCTCCCACCACACGAACTGGACGTCCTGATCAGCCTCGCGGAGCGCGGCTACCTGCGTCTCAGCAGCCCGCCGTCGTCCTAGCGGCGACGTCGACCGCTCGGATCAACCGCTCGCCTGAGACAAGCTCCTTGCGCAAGGAGGATCTCCGCCGCCGCGCACACCTGGACGCATTGGTCGCCATCTTCAGAAGTCCGAACCGCACCTACCGCCGCGGTAGGAGAACGTCTGGCTGCAGGTGCGGTCGCTCAATTGGCGGGCGCTGCCAGGTCCAGAGGACGGCGTGCCAGTTGCCGGGCTTTGTTTCGGCGAGCCGACCACCTGGCCGTGGTTGTTGATCGCCACGGCCCAGGTGTGCAGCCCGGGTCGCAGCGGTGGAAGCGGGGTCGTGATGCCGTCGTGCCAGACCAGCGCCCGCTGTGGCGCGATCGGCGTTGATGACGACCTCCAGTCTTTGTCGATGTATCCGGGCGTTGCCGACCTCCGGCAAGCCGAAGGTGCCGCCGGGATCGAGCGGCGACACCCCAGCCCGGCCCGCGGATCGATACGAGACCGTCGCGCAGATCGCGTACACCTCGAGGAACCAGGTCGAGGCGTGGGGATGACCCTGTCCCTCACCTGTGAACCAGCTGCCGTTCGCCGCAGGATAGGCACCGTTATCGGCGACGTACTGCTTGCCGTCGCCACTCACCTGCGAGCCGCCGCCGAGGACCTTCTTGCCGCTCGGGCAGGACGCCGTGAGCTGCTTCGTCGGGTTCGAGTCGATCGGCGACTGCACCGTCCACATCTGGTAGCCGGATACCCCGGGCGCCCCAGCCGGACCAGCCGGACACCCAGGACCGGCCGGGATCTGACCGTCGGCAAAGTCGTTCGCCGTGAGCGACTTGTCGAGCACCTTGGACTCGTGACCGCGTTGCCGGCGAGCTTTGCGCCGGTCACTGCGCTGTTCTTGATCTTTGCCGTGGTGACGGCGTTGGCCTTGATCTGCGCGGTGCCGACGCTGTTCGGCGCGAGCGCGCTGACGGCGGCGACGCCGGTCCCGCTCAGGGCGATGAGCAGGGCAACACATGCGACGACCATCGAGGGCGACGGACGAGGGGAGAACGCGAGCACACTGCCTCCTGGGTTGGTGGTACTCGAAGGGCTTGGAATGTTCGAGCACGTCCGTGAACCCGTCGTGAACGCCCGGGACGAACGAACTCGCGCTGCGAGGCTCGTTTTGCTCAAGCTGTTCAGATCACCTGGCTCCGCCGATCGGTTCGGCAGCAGCAGGCATGAACTCGCAGCACCTGCGTTCGGGCTCCTTACGCGTCGTCCGACTTCCCCGCGATGAGGATGGCGATGAGCGCGATGACGAGGGTCACGGCGCCGAACACGCCACAGCACGGGGTTCCGTCCGCGCGACTGCGCCATCTTGAAGAGGACGCCGAATCCGACCACCGCCATCACGATCCAGATCACCAGTGTCTGCGTGTCCACGGGATACCTGCCTCTCTGTCGATGTCGACGGCGGCTATGGCCGCCCGTCCCGCGTCCACACGGGACGACCTGCTCGAGGGTCGGTGGAGGATGGCCGCAGGTACGTGAACGATGCGTGAACGGCGAAGCTGCGGCGCCGTCAGCTGCGCAGGGTGCGAGCGAGCTCGACGGTGGCTCGTGACGGCTCGAGATCGATCACGCCGAGCGCCTCACGACACGCTCGGTAGGCGCCGAGCACGCCGTCGGCGTCACCGAGCATCGCGAGCGTGCGCATCTTGATCCGCCAGCCACGCTCGAGCAACGGGTCGGCGGCGAGCGCCTCGCCGAGGATGCGGAGCGCCTCGACGTAGGTCTCGCTCTGCAGCGAGAGGTCGGCCAGGTCGAGGCGCACGTCCGCGAGCGTCGCCCGCAGGCTCTCCCGACGATCGTCCACCCAGATGACGTCGTGGGACCCTGCGAGGAAGGTGCCTCGCGTGAGGATCTCGCCGCGCAGCTCGAGAAGGATGCCTCTCCGTGGGTCGCCGAATTGCTTCGCCGCCTCGGACAGCAGCACCTCGACCTCGCCGGACTCGGATAACGGGGCCTTCGAGAGAGAGCGCGTCACCGCGGCTCTCGACGACGACGCCCTCGGGCAATACGTCCCGGAGATGACGAAGCGCCTGGCGCACGTACGACCGGGTCGGTCCGTCGTCGCGCCCGTTCCAGAGAGCGGTCAGCACCTCGACGCGCGTCGCCCTCCCACACCGGTCGCGACGCGAGGAACGAGAGCAGCTCGAGGCTCTTCCGGAGCCGCGGGCGTCTTGCGACCCCGTGATGGACGAGGGCCGGCTCCCCGAACTGCCGCAGACGCACCGCACCGGCGTCGATCTGGGCGCGGGAGACCGAGGTGACGCCGACTGTAAGCCCGCGCCCGAGCAAATGCCAGGGGCTGTCAGCCGCGGGCTCGGCGTCGATCCGCCTCGACACCACGGCTGGGAAGTCGGACAGTGCGAGCATCAACCGGCGAAGGCTGCCCTGCTCGGACGCAACGCGGTACGCCTCCTCAGTCGCGGCGTCGGCCGCGTCCTCGTTCCCGAGCCGCCATTCGGCCTCGGCGAGATAGACGAGCGCCGTCGAGAGCTCCAGCCGGCGATCCCCGCGACGCATGCTCGCCACTGCGCCCCTCAGGACCGGAGCTGCCGCCGCGTCACGCTCCGCGAGGAGCAGGCCGCCGCCCTCCCACACCTGCATGACCTCGCGGTAGAAGTGCAAACGGGCGACGGGGAACTCGTGGAACCTCGCGAGCGCGCGCGCGACCCGCGACGGGTCTCGCGCGACACGAACGGCGGCCTCCGCCCGGCACATCACCTCCCAGAGCGGGGAAGGGCGCGTCGAGAGCGCCGCGATCGCGCGGCGGGTCTCCTCCAAGTCACGGTGTTCGACGGCGTGCGTGAAGTCCGCGAGCAACGCGCCAAGGCCGCCCACCTCGATCAGCTTCGGGCCGCGCATGCGCACGAAGTCCGGGACGCCAGCTGTGCCGGCGAGGTGTTCGTCCATCCCGTCGTGCAGCTCCAGCAGCCGCCCTCGGAACCAATACCCTCTCGCGATGATCGGATCGAGCGCGTCGCCGAGGAGTGGAGGCGGTACCGCGTCGGGGTCGTCGTTCGTCAGGACGGATAGACGAGCCGAATCGTGTCACGCGAGCGGCCGGGCGGGTGAGGTCGAGCAATCGCATGGCGTCCTCCAACCGCATCACGGCCGTGAGAGCGATGCAGCCGAAAGGTGCGATCCTTGGCTCTGCCTCGAGGAGCGCGCGGAGCCACTCGGGATCGTCCCAGCGCCACCGTCGAGGACGCGCCGGTTCGCTTCCGCCGCATTCTGGCGGGCCGAGCTGACCATGAGTGCAGCGAGGTGGATCGCAGGGTCTGCGTCAGGGCCGAGGGTGAGCTCGCACGCCTCGAGGAGGCGCTCCGCGACGTGGACGTCCCCACGCTCCGCGATCGCGACGATCACGCGGGGAAGCAGCAGCCGTGCCTCGTCGATTGCCCCTGATGCGACGAGGAGCTCGACTGCGATTCGACCTCCCCCTTCCCGCTCGAGCACCGTTGCCGCGGCGACCTTCAGGGCCTGGGACCTGCTCGACGGGCCAGCGCTCCAGCTCGGTGCGGAGGAGCTCACGCGACACGCGGGTGCACCCGCATCGACGCTCCGTCGTGGACCAGATCGCGGGCACGGGGAGCCGGCGGAGCGCGGAGAGCGTCGCCAGGCGATCGACGTGACCGAGAAGTGCCAGGCGCTTCTCGGTGACGGTCTCGAAGATCGAGGTTTCGACCAGCACGGTGAACAGCGACTCGCCGATCATGGGCCGAACTTCCGTCGCGAAGTACGCGCCCAGCGCGTCTACGCCGACCGCCCCGTCCGCTTGCCACGACTCGAACACGAGGCCGGCGACCCACCCGCCGGTTGCGGCGAGCGCGCTGAGCGGGTCTGTCGTGGACCCGCGGGCCGCGAGGATCGTCGTCGCCTCGGCGAGGTCGGCCCGCAGGACGTCCTCGCCGACGTAGGTCTCCGGATGGTGAGCTTCGACCCCCACCCCGGGAAGTGCGACGGTTCCCTTCCGACGAGCACGATTCGCACCAGCTCTCCATGCGCGAGAGAACCGACCAGTGCTAGAGAGTCGCTCGCGTCCGCCAGGTGGTGGCAGTCGTCGAGAACGAGCACCACGCCGCCCGCACGATCCGCCGCAACGGCGAGGTCGGTCGCGGCAAGGAGAGCTCGGGTTGACCACTCCGCATGCCGTGAGCGCCGACGTGCAGGCGGGGGAGAGCCGCTTCGAGTGAGGCGGTCGGGCGTCGAGCAGGCGTCCGGGCGCCCGGTGCCACTCGCTGAGCGTCAGCCAGGCAACGGGACCGGGCAAGGCCGCGACGACCTGCGCGACCGCCGTCGTCTTCCCTGCCCCGGGCGGCCCGTGTACCCGGATCAGGCCGAAGCGGTCGAGGCATGCCGCCAGGTGGGCTGCAACGCGCGGCCGTTCGACGACCCCGTCGCCGAGCTAGGCACACCGTCGTGGGTAACCGCCTCAGGCGCTTTGCGCGACACGCTCACAGTGTGCCGGGCCGCGCGTCTGCTCGCGTCACCTTTGTGCTCGCGCGTGACTGCGGCCGAGCGATCCGAGCCCGGGAGCCGCGGCGGCAGCGACCCGTGCGAGTCTCGGGCCACGGCCCGCTCGGCGGTGCGGCAGCTGCAAGGCGGTGCCACCACCATCATCGACGCGCGCCCGACCGAGCCCTGCGACTCGATCGGACGGGTCTGACGACCACGCCTCGACCTGTTGCAGGCGGCTACGCCGTGCGTCAGCCAGAGCGCCGCGTGGTCGGCGCCGAGTGCCCGATCGACCGCGGAGGCGAGCCGATCGGGCTCCTGCACCGAGTCGAGCGCCACCACGAGCGCCGTCTCTCCGAGGGAGAGCGTCGGATGACCAGGCTCTCCGGCGACGACGTCATCGAGCGCCCTGAGGACGTGCCCGGGCAGGTTGAGGCCGCTGACCCGGTCGACGTGGATCGCATCCTCGAAGCCCAGCCTCGCAAGTGCAGCACCGCCCAACGTGGCGCCGCTCTCGCTCGCCGCGCGGGCGATGGACGCGAGCGCCGCACGTGCCGCGATCTGGCTCTCGAACCCCGCGATCACCAGCATCCATGCCTCCCGACTGGATGCCACGCCCCGGTAACCCGTTGGCGGGGCGTACACGTGATGCACGGTTCGGACGTTGAGCCAGCGCGACGGCCCGCACGGCGATCGTCGATCCTCCGACGGCGTGCCTCGCGGCGACGTAACGCACCGCGAGCGGGTCGGAGACGTGCCCTGCCGTACCACAGGTCGAGTGCGTCACGTTGGTCTACCGCGTGAAGTGGGGGTAGATGTTGTTGAAACCGGAGGCGCGCACTCCGCTGGGGTCGTGAGCGGGGATGCTCCCGCCCAGGCGACCCTGGTGCCGGCGGCGTGTAGCCGAGCCCGACCGCGTCGTCGCAGGTCAGGCCGAGGCCGTCAACCCAGCTCGCCGCAGGCGCGTCGAAGTACCTCCCGCCGGGGTCGTTCCACTCCGCGACGCTGATCTGTTGGAACAGCCCTGTGGTGCCGTCGGCGCGTGGGAGCAGCTTACACACGCCGACGTGCGCGACGGCCGGGACGACTGTCGTGGCCCCGCCCGTCGTGCACGCCCCGAGCGAGACCTGGATCTGCGTGTAGCCCGCCTCGAAGGCGCCGGGCGCGAAGGGCGCAAAGAAGACGTACCAGTTGTTGATCGGCGCGCCCCGGTAGCCAGCGTACGCCGTGCCTCCGTGCAGCGTGATCGCGGTGGTCGCCTGCGACTCGTCGAACGACAGTGCGAACGACTGCGGGATCCCGGTGACGCTCGATGCGGTGACGGTCGTCGGCAATGTCGTGGAGACGCCGTTGACGCAGTAGATCGTGTCCGGGGCTGCCGTGGCTGGAGCGGAAAGCACAGCCGCAGCGCAGGCGGCGGCGAGCAGCGTGAGCACGACGGGGACCAGGGTTCTCGAGTTCACGGTTCTACCTCCGAAGTTCTCGCGGGGAGATCGATGGTTCGGTGGGGAGAGCCCGGTGATCGCCGTAGCCCTCCCCGCCACGTTCTGCGCGCCAGGGTCGTGCAGGGGTACAGGCCCGGACGGCTACTCCAGCGGGAATGTCCCCGAGTACAGGCCGTTGATGAGGAACGTCGCCATCAGGGCGGACTGCGGCCCGCAGCAGCCGTTGACCGAGGCGACGACGATCGCGCCCGTCTTCGTGCTGCGGAAGGCCATCGTGGTCCAGCCTGGATGCCGCCGAAGTGGCCCTCCCACTCGCCGAAGCGCTGGAGCCCGAGGCCATAGGTGCCCCCCGCGTTCAGGGGCACCGCGACCGCCGCACGCTGCGTCCGGAGCTTCGCGGGCAGGAACGCGGAGCCGAAGCGGGTCGCCGCCCAGCGGCCGACGTCGTCGATCGTCGACATCATGATCCCCGCCGTGCCGCCCCAGGACGCAGACCAGCCGGTCACGTCGGTGTTGGGCTCGACGCCCGACTCCTCGGCGCCCTGGGGGCCAACGTAGCCCCTCGTCGATGGGCTCGGCAACGACGTGTTCGTGATCCGCGGGGTAGAGGGTCTTCTTCAGCGCGAGCGGCTCGAGCAGGCGCGTGCGCATCAGTTCCGGGAGCGTCTCCCCCGTGACCGCCTGCGCGATCTGACCGAGGGTGATGTAGTTCGTGTTCGTGTAGACCGCGGGCACCGCGCCTGGTGCTTTGACCGGGCCCGCCCTGAAGGCGAAGTCGATCA